>NZ_JAEDOU010000002.1:0-382059 GCF_017872515.1 Ruegeria sp. HKCCE3926
TAGGGTCAGAATTCATAGCCAAAAAGATGACGGTAGCCGCCTGTGCGATGGCTGAGAGGAAGACCTTTGGGCACCTGTCGTATCGGGTAGCCACACGTCGCCAATCTTTCAACCTTCCGAACATGATCTCGTATCACTGCCCGACAGTGCATTGCACAGCAATGTCACGAGAGGGGGGTTGCGACTATGTAGCGACGCTTGTCGTACTTCACCGCTTTTTTTGGCTGCTTCCGGCTTGGGATGCACATGCGTATCCCTTTGTCTTTCAACGTTTCCCGGAACCAATCAGCGTCATATCCGCGATCTCCGAGCAGCCATTCGACATCTGGCAGGCTGCTCAACAATGCTCGTGCGCCGATGTAATCACTCATCTGCCCAGGCGTCACAAACATGTTGAGTGGGCGCCCCCTCGCTGTCGCGGATGACACGCCGTTTGGTGTTCATGCCGCCCTTGGTTCGGCCCCTCTCGGCAGCATCCTTCGGATGCGCCTGCCAGGCAGTGAATCAGGTGTCCACGCCCCCTTTTTGACGCTCATGCTGGTCGCTGTGCGGTGCGCCTTCAGGTAGGTCGCGTCCACTGCCCGGCAGTCGAAACGCAGTTTCGATGAGAGGGGATCATCACGGTCTTATCTTCTCCGTGCTCAGCGGCCAATCCGGCCATCATCCGGGCGAAGATGCCCTTGCCGCTCCACCGTTTCCAGTGGTTGTAGAGCGTTTCCCGGGCTTACGCGGCCCCACTGGGGCCACAGTCCCCTTCAACTGTGCGGGCCGTATTCCTTCGGCGCATCGCGCCAGCGCAAACCATTGCGACTAATGAAGACTATTCCGCTCAACACCCGCTACCTGGGCGTCGGTCAGCCAAAACAGATCAGACATGTTCACCGCTCGTTCTTCGCCCGCGCACGTGAGGTTAACGGTTTGCCGCGCAAGATCGTCATCGACAAAAGTGCTGCCAATACAGTTGGCATCACGGCAATCAACAAGATGCTCAAAAGCTTTGGTTGCCCGATCCTGATTGAGACGGTCAGGCTGAAATACCTCAACAACATCATTGAACAAGACCACCGCTTCATCAAACGAAGGATCAGACTCATGCTGGGGTTCAAATCACTCGTTTCAGCCGCATCTGTCCTGGCAGGCATAGAATTGGCAAACATGATCCGCAAAGGTCAATTTGCGCCCGGGCTTCGTCCGTTTCAGCAATTTATCCAGCTGGTGGGGTATTCGCCTCTCAAGTTTCGTCTATACAACTCTCAAAGAAATTTGCGACAGAACCCGCGCAAGTCCGGCGACCTTTCAGCCGGCCAGTTTCACCTTCCGCAAATAAGGCCGGATCTCTTCCCAACCTTGCGGGAACAGTTCCTTGGCGTTTTCATTCGGAATTGATGATGGAATGATCGCCGCACCACCAGGCACCCAATCGGCGGGCAGGGCCACGCATTTCGCGTCGCTGGTTTGCAGCGCATAGATCACACGCAGGATTTCTTCGAAGTAGCGCCCAACGCTGATGGGATAGGTCATGGTCAGGCGTAGCACCTCGTCGGGGTCGATGATGAACACCGACCGTACCGCGGCGGTTTCGGACTGCGCCGGGTGGATCATCTGATACAGTTTGGCGATCTTCAGATCAGGGTCGGCCACGATGAGAAAGGTCAGGTTCGTATGCTGGGTGTCGTTGACGACTTCGATCCAGCGCAGGTGTTCGGCGACGGTGTCGGTGCGCAGACCGATGGGTTTCACGCCACGCTCGGAAAATTCGTCGGCCAGCTGCGCAGTGCGGCCCATTTCAGTGGTGCAGACCGGAGTAAAGTCGGCGGGATGGCTGAAAAAAACGCCCAGTCGTCGCCGATCCAGTGTTGGAAGGAAAACGGGCCGGTCGTGGTGCCGGCCTGGAAATCGCGAACAACGTCCCCAAGAAGCAAGGTCATTGGTCTTCCTTTCGGTCTTTTGGGCTTTGTTTCATCGGTTCAGGTAGTTCCGTGCCGCATCCCGGTCAGTGACAAGATCGCCGAGCTTGCTAATAAATTATATTTAGAATAGAGGTTTAGAAAAGAGACGTACATGAAACTCACATCCTATTCCAATTTCGCTCTGCGTTCGTTGCAGTTGGCGGCGCTCAAGGCGCCGAACCGCATCCGCGTAGACGATGTCGTGCGCGTGCACGGGCTGGCCCGACCGCATATCGTGAAGATCGTGCACGAATTGGGCCGCGCCGGTTATCTGGAAACCACGCGGGGTCGGGGTGGTGGGTTCCGGCTGGCCAAACCGGCCGAGGACATCGTCATCGGCGATGTCATTCGCCTGACCGAAGGGCCACTGGACGTGGTCGAATGTTTCAATCCTGAAAAAAATACCTGTCCGCTGATCGGAATATGCAAGCTGTCACAGGCGATTCAAAAAGCGACCCGGGCGTTCATGGCGGTGCTCGATGATCTGACCCTCGCCGACATCGCCGCAAACCGGGGTGAGTTGCTAAACCGCATCGCGCCGATCGAGGAGGGCATCGTGGCACCCATGCGCAAGGCAAGATGACGATCACCGACTGGACCGAGCGTTTCCACGGCACCAGCCGCCTTCCCAAACCGGTACGGGAAAGGTTGCGGACAGCCGCCCGAATCCTGAGTTTCCCGAAGGGTGCCCAGGTATTCGGGCCCGACAATGTGCCCGACAGCCTGCTCTTTCTGTATCACGGCCGGGTCCGGGTCTCTCAAAGGTCGGATTCCGGGCGCGAGATTGTGTTGTATCGAGTCGAGGCCGGTGAAAGCTGTGTACTGACCACAGCCTGCATGTTGGCCGAAGAAGCTTATAATGCAGAAGGTATTGCCGAGACCGATGTCGTTGCCGTGGTTCTGCCGAAACTCTCGTTTGATCGTCTGGCCTCGGAAGAGGATGCCTTTCGCCAGTTTGTCTTCGAGGCCTATTCGCGCCGATTGATCGATCTGTTGCGGGTGGTGGATGATGTGGCCTTCGGGCATCTGGACGTGCGCTTGGCCGAGCGTCTTCTTGTCTTGGCCGAGGGGGGCGATGAAATCCGGGCCACCCATCAACAGCTTGCCAGCGAGCTGGGCACTGCGCGCGAAGTCATCACGCGGATTTTGCAGGATTTCCAAAAGCGCGAGATGATCAGCCAATCGCGCGGACGGATCACTTTGACCGACAAGCCCGCATTGGAAAGACAGGCTCAGGGCGTCTGAAAGTTGCCAAAGGGTTGCGGGTTTCGTGACTTTGTCACTGAACTGGTGCTTTGAAAGTTATATTTGCATTTCAACTTTAGATTCGCGCCCAAGGTGTCGAGGCCCTGAACAGAATCTCGGTTGCGGGCGGACCAAAACCCAGGAGACGGAAATGGATGACCGCAAAAACATCCCGAAGCTCGGCGGCATTGCCCTTGCGGCGCTTGCCGCTGCGGCGGTCGGTGCGCTCGGCACCTGTTTTCTGCGGCACGATGCACCCGGCCGCAAGGCTGGAAGGGCCGGCAGCCCGATGCGGCATCGCCACACAGCGGAAGAGCAAGGCCATGACGACGTGAACACGCCGGGGTTGCGCGGCCGAAATGCGACGCCCGAGGAAATCGCCAAACTGGCAGCGATGTTCCGCAACTTCGATACCATCACGCGAAATGTCGAAAACCTGCCGGACGGCATCCGTACCGTCACCCGGTCATCGGATACCCGGGTCATGGCGGCCGTTCACGAAATGATGATGACGGGCGGCTGACAAAGGCTCGACTCGCGCCCAAGAGGAGGCACGAATATGAACGATCAGAAGTCTATTGACACGCACAACCAAAGGATGACGGACGCGATCGCGACGCCGATTGGCGCCTATCCTGTTGACCAAAGCGTCAAACCCGAGGTTCAGGGGTTCTATGACGAGGCGACGGCGACGATCAGCTATATCGTCAAGGACCCGACGTCGAACGCCTGCGCGATCATCGACAGCGTGATGGATATCGACTATGCGGCCGGCAGGATCACGTTCGACCATGCCGACCTGCTGATCGTCGAGATCGAAAAGCAGGGTCTGAAGCTGGAATGGATCATCGAAACGCATGCACATGCGGATCATTTGTCGGCGGCGCCCTACATCCAGCAGAAGCTGGGCGGCATGATCGGCATCGGCGAGAACATCAAGATCGTGCAGGAGGTGTTCGGCAAGATCTTCAACGAAGGCACCGAGTTCCAGCGCGACGGCAGCCAGTTCGATGCGCTGTTTACCGATGGCATGACCTACAAGATCGGCAACATGACCGCCTTTACCATGCACACGCCGGGCCACACGCCGGCCTGCATGGTGCATGTCATGGGCGATGTGGCTTTTGTGGGTGACACGCTGTTCATGCCCGATGGCGGCTCGGCCCGGGCCGATTTCCCGGGCGGGGATGCCGGCACGCTGTATGACTCGATCCAGAAGGTGCTGAGCCTGCCGGACGAGACGCGCCTGTTCATGTGTCACGACTATGGCCCCAACGGGCGGGACATCCGCTGGGAAACCACCGTGGCCGAGGAGAAGGCGCACAACATCCATGTGGGCGGCGGCAAGAGTCGGGACGAGTTCATCAAGATGCGCACCGAGCGTGACGCGACGCTGGCCATGCCGACACTGATCATCCCGTCGATCCAGGTCAACATCCGCGCGGGCGACGTCCCGACCGATCAGGATGGGAATCAGATGCTCAAAGTTCCCGTCAACAAACTCTGATCTGCGGAGGTAACATGGATATCAGGAAAATATCAGACGCACTGTCGGTCTCGCCGCAGATCACGCCGGGCGACATGGCAACCGTCAAGGCGGCGGGGTTTCGGGCGATCATCTGCAACCGGCCCGATGGCGAAGGTGCCGATCAGCCCAGCTTTGACGAGATCGAGGCTGCGGCCCGGAAACATGGCCTTGAGGCGCGCTATGTCCCGGTACAGAGCGGGATGGTCAAGGATGATGACGCGCAGGCATTTGGCCGTACCCTGACCGAGTTGCCGGGCCCGGTTCTGGCCTATTGCCGGACGGGCACGCGCTCGGCCACGTTGTGGTCGCTGCACGAGGCAGCGCACAAGCGGCCCGTCTCCGAGATTCTGACGGCCACCAAGTTCGCCGGTTATGACCTGAGCGGCGTCGCCCGCCGAATCGCCAATGGCGGCAAGACCCCGACCGACACGGGGGATGCGTCCTTTGACGTGGTGATCGTAGGCGGCGGCGCCGGGGGCATCGCCACCGCCGCCAGCCTGCATGCGCGCAAATCCGACTTGTCGATCGCCATCATCGACCCGTCCGACGTGCATTATTATCAACCCGGTTGGACACTGGTGGGCGGCGGCGTATTCACGCCCGAACAGACGGCCAAGACGATGGGTTCGCTGATCCCGAGGGGAGTCAAATGGATCAAGGCCGCTGTGGCCGCGTTCGAGCCGCAGAACAACGCCGTGATTCTGGATGGTTGCCGGGTCGTCAAATACGACCGTCTGGTGGTGTCTCCGGGGCTCAAGCTGGACTGGGGCGCGGTTGAGGGGCTGGAGGAAACGCTGGGCCGTAACGGGGTGACCTCGAATTATCGCTATGACCTGGCGCCTTATACCTGGCAGTTGGTCGAAGGGCTGAAGGCGGGCCGCGCGCTGTTCACCCAACCGCCGATGCCGATCAAATGTGCCGGCGCGCCGCAGAAGGCGATGTATCTGTCGGGCGATGCGTGGGTCCGGCGCGGGGTTCTGAAGGATATCGACATCCAGTTCATGAACGCGGGCGGGGTGCTGTTCGGGGTAAAGGACTATGTCCCGGCGCTGATGGAGTACGTCAGGAAATACGACGCCACGCTGAATTTCTTTCACAATCTGGTTTCAGTGGACGGTCCCGCGAAAACGGCCACGTTCACGGTGGCCAAACCCGATGAGCAGCCCGAGCAGGTGACGGTCGAGTTCGACATGATGCATGTCTGCCCGCCGCAGGTGGCGCCGGACTTCATCCGGGTCTCGCCGCTGGCCGATGCGGCGGGTTGGGTCGATGTCGATCAGGCGACGCTGCGGCACAAGAGCTTTGACAACATCTGGTCTCTGGGCGACGTGATGAACGCCCCAAACGCCAAAACCGCGGCCGCCGCGCGCAAGCAGGCGCCGACCTTGGCCGACAACATCCTGGCCGATATCGAAGGGCGCTCGCCGGTGGCGGCCTATGACGGCTATGGCTCGTGCCCGCTGACGGTGGAGCGCGGCAAGATCGTGCTGGCCGAGTTCGGGTATGGCGGTGTTCTGAAACCCAGTTTCCCAAAATTCCTGATCGACGGCACCAGACCCAGCCGCGCGGCCTGGTTCCTCAAGGAAAAGCTGCTGCCACCGGTCTATTGGTCGGCAATGCTGAAGGGCAAGGAATGGATGGCCAAGCCCGAACCGTTGAAAGTCGCGGCTGAATAAGCCGCCCACCCCCGAAACCGACGCAAGTTCTGTCCTGTCTTCGCGCAAGTCAGGCCTTGATCTGGCGGTCAGAGCCATCTCGTGCTGACCGCCGCCTTTTCAGGACGAAACCCCATGCAGAGCCTTTATCGTTACCTTCCCATTCTCGACTGGGGCCGCCGGTATGATCGGGCGGCGCTGTCGAACGACCTGATCGCCGCGGTGATCGTCACGATCATGCTGATCCCGCAATCGCTGGCCTATGCGCTGCTGGCGGGGCTGCCGCCCGAGGCGGGGATCTATGCCTCTATCGTGCCGATCATCCTCTATGCGGTTTTTGGAACCAGTCGGGCGCTGGCGGTGGGGCCGGTGGCGGTGGTGTCGCTGCTGACGGCAAGCGCCGTGGGGCAGGTGGCCGAGCAGGGCACCGCCGGATATGCGGTGGCGGCGCTGACACTGGCCTTTCTGTCAGGCGGGTTCCTGGTGTTGCTGGGCGTGTTCCGGCTGGGCTTTCTGGCCAACTTCCTGTCGCATCCGGTAATTGCGGGCTTCATCACCGCATCGGGCATCCTGATCGCCACCAGCCAGCTCAAGCACATCCTGGGGGTCAGCGCGCATGGGCATACTCTGCCCGAGATGCTGGGATCGATCGTTGAGAATCTCGGCCAGACCAACGGGATCGCCCTGGTGATCGGCGTGCTGGCAACGGCCTTCCTGTTCTGGGTGCGCAAGAACCTCAAACCCGCGCTGCGACGCATCGGGGTGCCACCGCTGCTGGCGGATGTGCTGACCAAGGCCGGGCCAGTGGCGGCCGTTGTGGCAACCACCGTTGCGGTCTGGGCCTTCGGACTGGACGCGCGGGGTGTCAAGATCGTCGGCGAGGTGCCTCAGAGCCTGCCGCCGCTGACCCTGCCGGGACTGTCTTCGGACCTGATCGGCGCGCTGCTGGTGCCCGCCATACTGATCTCGATCATCGGCTTCGTCGAAAGTATTTCGGTTGCGCAGACGCTGGCCGCCAAGAAATGCCAGCGTATTGACCCGGATCAGGAACTGATCGGCCTTGGGGCGGCCAATCTGGGCGCCGCGTTCTCCGGGGGATACCCCGTTACGGGGGGATTCGCACGATCGGTGGTCAATTTCGATGCGGGCGCCGAAACCCCTGCGGCCGGTGCCTTCACCGCCATCGGGTTGGCGATAGCCGCGCTGTTCCTGACCCCGCTGGTCTACTTCCTGCCCAAGGCAACGCTGGCCGCTACGATCATCGTGGCGGTGCTCAGCCTGGTGGATTTCTCGATCCTGAAAAAGACCTGGGGCTATTCGCGGGCCGATTTTGCCGCCGTGGCCGCCACCATTCTGCTGACCCTGCTGGCCGGGGTCGAGACCGGCGTGGCCAGCGGTGTGGCGATCTCGATCCTGCTGTATCTGTACAAGACTTCGCGCCCGCATGTGGCCGAGCTGGGGCTGGTGCCGGGCACCCAGCACTTCCGCAACATCCTGCGCCACAAGGTCGAGACCGACCCCACGCTGGTCACGCTGAGGGTGGATGAAAGCCTGTACTTTGTGAACGCCCGCTTCCTCGAGGATCTGATCCAGTCGCGCGTGACCGAAGGCTGCGAGATCTGCAACGTGGTTCTGATGTTCTCGGCGGTGAACGAGGTCGACTTTTCGGCGCTGGAAAGCCTCGAGGCGATCAATGACCGCCTGCGCGACATGGGCGTCGGTCTGCATCTGAGCGAGGTCAAAGGCCCGGTCATGGACAGGCTGAAACAGTCCCACTTCCTCGACGACCTGAACGGCAAGGTCTTTCTGTCACAGTATGACGCGTGGAAATCCCTGACCGACCGCGAACCGGTGCGCGCGGCGGAATAGCCCTGTCAGATCAGTTCTTCATGGGCCTTGCGCGCGATGGTTTCGATGACCTGGCGACCGGAGCGGCCCACCATGGAATATTCCCACCGCCCATCCTGCCAGAACACGATGCCCAAATCCCCGTCGCGCCGGTATTGAAACGAGGTTCGAGCTGGGTCCGTGGTCAGATTGGCAAACAGGCTGAGGCGGTCGCCGGATTCGTTTTCGTACAGGAAGAAGGCCGCCGGGCCTTGGCCCAGTGGCAGCAGCCGACCTCCGATCAGCCGGTAGCCGGTCTCTCCCAGTTCCGGCGCGATCACCGGCGCGCCCAGCCGGTTGCTGAGCCAGGTTTGCAGATGCTCGCGCTCATCGGCGAACACCTCGACCGGGTGCAGAACCTCGGGTGAATAAAGGGCGTGTGCCGCTGCCGCCTGAATTGGTGCCTGCGCCATCAATTTCTCGGGCTTGACAGAATCCCGCGACAGGAGCAGACCACTGCCCAGACCCAAGGCAAAGATCGCCACCGCTGCGGCCAGCCGCCCTAACACACCGTGACTGGTGCCCTCGCGCGCCCTGTGCATCAGCCGGTCCAGTTGCGCGGGATCGGGCTGCGGCACCGAGATGCGCATTATTCCCGCCTGCCGGATCATTGCCGCCAGCCGCGTACGGTCGGCGGGATGTGCGGCAAGGTGCCGGTCCAGACGGTCCTGCTGAGATGGCGTCAACTGGCCGTCGACTGCGGCCTGAATCAGAGTGTCCATGTTCGGTTCGGTCGTCATGTCATGCTCCGCAATCGTGATTTGCCCGCCTGTTCTTCCGGGGCTTGCAGCCGTGTCCGGGCCCGGGACAACCGAGACATGACGGTGCCCTGCGGGACGCCCAGCAATCGGGCGGTCTCGGCATAGGTCAACCCCGCGATGGTGACCGCCAGCAGAACAAGTTTCTGATCCTCCGGCAAGGCGTCGATCCGACGCCACAGCCAGCGCAGTTCCAATCGCTCTTCGGCGGTCGCCCCGGGCGAGACCAGTTGATCCAACGCCCGAGGATCGGTTTCGGGACGGATCGCAGCGCGCCGCCGGTCATTGCGAAAACAATTAAGCAGGATTTTCATCGCCCAGGGCTTGACCGGGTGGCCCGGCCATCTGAGCCCCTTTTTTCGGATCGCGCGCAAGACCGCATCCTGCACCAGATCGTCGGCCAGGTCGCGATTCCGGGTCAGTGAAAACGCAAATCGCCACAGATCGGGCAAGGCGTCTTCGAGTTGCTGGTCGAATGTCCGTGTCATCGTCTAAGCCAAAGGCGGCCCGGTCGGACCGCCCCCTGGCGCCGCAATCAGGGCCGCGCGGTATGCCACACGCCCTTAACGCCGTCGCCGGTCATTTCTCCGGGTTGCTTGTCCTTGATCCACAGATACAGCGGTTGGCCCTTGTAGGCGACCTGCATTGTTCCATCGTCGCGCTGGATCAACGAATAGTTCTTGGGCAGTTCGGTTCCCGCGGCTGCGGTCAGCGGCGGCCAGTTCACTGCGCATTGATCATAGCAGTAGGACTTGCCCGTTTCGTCTTTGTCGAACGTATAAAGAGTCATCTTGTTGGCATCCATCAAAATAGTCTGATCGCCCAGTTTCCCGGTCAGGACCGGGGCGTCGCCAGCTGCGGCGGCGGTTGCAAGGGCGCATGCCATCAGGGTGGATGCGGTCAGCGCAAAAGAAGTGCGGGTCATTCGGGTGTTCCTCCGTGTCGGGCGTCTGCATCATCGCAGACATGACACTTACACGCAGGCGATCGGGTTTATTCCCCCGGGCTTGAATTTTATTCGCGCCCGGCAGGGTCATGCGTGCCGCGCCAAATGCCGGTTGATTGGACAAAGACATCGGGAAGTGGATGTCGCGTCGCTGCGGAGCGATCGGAACATCGTTGATGCCGCGCCCGGATCGCCCAGCAACATTGCGACAGCAGGACCGGTGATATACCGGCCAAAGTCGGCGACTCTCACGCCGGTCACCGGAAGATCGGAGAACGGCTTGCGCGTGGTTCCTCTGGGAAGTTGTTGAACCCGGATGCCTACAGGATTTATTGACCGGCCAGCATCCAGCCTGCGGCCTTTTCTGCAATCATGATCGTGGGCGAATTGGTGTTTCCACTGGTGATCTCTGGCATGATCGAGGCATCAACGACGCGCAGCCCAATCACCCCCTTCATGCGCAAATGCGAATCGAGAACGGCGGTTTCATCATCCTCTCGGCCCATCTTGATCGTACCAACCGGGTGAAAGATCGTGCTGGCGATGTCGCCTGCCAAACGGGCCAGTTCCTCGTCGGTTTGATACTGAATGCCCGGCTTGAACTCTTCCGGCTCGTAAGCTTCCATCGCGGGCTGAGACATGATTTCGCGTACCTGCCGCAAACTTTGAGCGGCAACCCTGCGATCTTCGTCCGTGTCGAGATAATTGGGGGTAATCTGGGGCGGCTGACGGAAATCCGAAGACGCGATGCGGACATGCCCGCGGCTGGTCGGATTCAGATTGCAGACGCTGACGGTGATGGCGGGGAAATCATGCAGGTCTTCGCCAAACGCCTCAAGGCTCAGCGGCTGGACGTGGTATTCGAGGTTGGCGTGTGGTCTTGCCGGATCAGACCGGGTGAAAGCCCCCAACTGGCTGGGCGACATGCTCATCGGGCCAGAGCGCTTCAGCACATATTCCAGTCCGATCTTGGCCTTGCCTATCAGCGAATTGGCCAGGGTGTTCAGCGTCTTGGTGCCCTTGACCTTGTAGACCGCGCGAATTTGCAGGTGATCCTGTAGGTTCTCGCCCACACAGGACGCATCCATAACGACATCAATTCCGTGCTTTTTCAGAAGCGCCGCCGGGCCGATCCCCGACAGTTGCAGGATTTGCGGCGAGTTCACGGCGCCCGCAGACAAAACCACCTCCTTTGAGACCTCGACCGCAACGGGCTGTCCTTTGTGGCAGACAACTGCCCCGGAACAATGCAACCGACCGGTCTCGCCTGTTTCGAAAGTCAGTTTCTCAACCTGCGCCTCAGTCCAGATCGTCAGGTTCGGGCGCGACTTGGCGGGACGCAGAAATGCCTTGGAGGTATTCCAACGCCAGCCAGAACGCTGGTTGACGTCGAAATAGCCAACCCCGGCATTGTCGCCGGTGTTGAAATCATCGGTCTTGGGGATGCCGTATTCGACCGCGGCTTCGGCAAAACTGTCCAGAACATCCCAGCGCAGTCGCTGTTTTTCCACCCGCCATTCGCCGCCATGCCCGTGCAGATCGGAAAACCGACTGTTGTCGCCGGTGCGCGGATCGGCGCCGTCATCCAACCGGTAGTGGTTCTCATGAGCCTTGAAGTCGGCCAGCGCGTTTTCCCAGTTCCATGCCTCTTCACCGGTGAGCTTGGCCCAGTTGTCATAGTCACGAGCCTGGCCCCGCATATAGATCATCCCGTTGATTGAGGAACACCCGCCCAGCGCTTTCCCGCGCGGGTAAAGCAGGCTGCGCCCGTTCAGCCCCTTAGCGGGTTCGGTTTTGTACATCCAGTCTGCGCGCGGGTTGCCGATGCAATAGAGATAGCCAACCGGAATGTGTATCCAAGGATAGGTATCGGGCTTGCCCGCCTCAAGCAGCAAAACCCGGTTCCCTGGATCGGTGCTCAGCCTGTTGGCCATCAGGCACCCGGCCGAACCGCCGCCAATCACAATATAGTCGTACCTGTTTGCGCCATCAGACATCTTTGTCTTCCACCTGTTCTGTCTTTTCGTTGCCAGTTGTGCGCCAGAGGGAACAAGGTATGCTGTTCTCTTGCAGGCTGCACGATTATGCGGCACGTTTTCTCCGCCACAAGCCAACGATGTGGTTCACGCCCCCTCCCGGAACGCTGGTTTTACCGATCTCTGCGGGAGCGGCAGGCAAAAAGCTAATGACAATTTGCACAATACCATATTAGTAAATTTTATATGGACCGGTTTTCGAGCATTAACACCATCCTGGCCTTCGTGACGGTGGCCCGGGAAGGCAGTGTTTCACGCGCAGCCGAGGTGCTGAACCTGACACAGCCGGCCATCAGCCATCAAATCAAGCGTCTATCCGAAGATACGGGGCTTACCTTGTTCAACCGAACCGCTACCGGGTTGCAGATCACTCATGACGGCACTGCGGTATTAGCGAAGGCTCAACACGTCCTCGATGCAGTCAGTGATTTCCAACGCAGCGCCCGCCTGCGCGTTGGGCGCTTGAGTGGAAAACTGACGATCGGTACGATCGTCGATCCGGAGTTCATCCGGTTGGGGCGTCTGTTGGCGAATTTGCGCGCAGAGCATCCTGATGTTGAAACCGAACTGAAGCACGGGGTCAGCGGAGATATTTTGACATGGCTCAAGCGGGGTCGGGTTGATGCCGGGTTTTACTTGTGTGGGCCCGATGACCTATCCAGCATCGGGTCGGACGGAGACGATCCGGTGCATGCCATCAAGTTGGCCGAATTCACGTATCGCGTGATCGGACCGGCTGGCTGGCAGAAGCAGGTGGAAGAGTCCGACTGGTCTTCGCTTGCAGCCCTTCCTTGGATCGGCACGCCCGAAGCCTCTGTTCACCATCGCCTTCTGGCCAAAGTTTTCGAACGTCACGCCTGCCGCCCGAACGTGGTTGCGCTGGTGGATCAAGAAGCTTCGATGCTTGAAATGGTCAGGTCCGGCATTGGCCTGAGCCTCTGCCGCGAGTCCATCGCGCTGCATCAAAAGCAATCCTTCGGGCTTGCCGTCTGCAATTCCGTGTCTGTTCCTGCGTGTCTGAGTTTCGCGGCATTGGAACGTCGCAAAGACAACCCGATGATAGCCGAGACATTTGACCTGTTGCTCCGGTCCTGGTGA
The DNA here is from genome assembly GCF_017872515.1 of Ruegeria sp. HKCCE3926. Taxonomy (NCBI): domain Bacteria; kingdom Pseudomonadati; phylum Pseudomonadota; class Alphaproteobacteria; order Rhodobacterales; family Roseobacteraceae; genus Ruegeria; species Ruegeria sp. HKCCE3926. Next base: position 13,103 of record NZ_JAEDOU010000002.1, read on the forward strand.
TCGCGTCTGGGAGGTTGCAAAATACTTCTGAGGCGTGTTGCAAATTGCCATCCGGCGCGTTCTGCGCGTGGTACGGCGGGCGGCGCTATAAACCTGGTCGGCCCCAAGTGCCATGTTCTGCACAGACAGCAAGTGAGCAAAGGACAACTTATTGCATAGTGGGGTGGGTTTCAAACAATGGGTGGTGACGATATCGGCCCGGCTGCTGCGAAGACCATGCATGGTGCAACCGTGCCGCCTTCGTTTCTTGTCGCGTTCCACGCCAAAAACATTGGGAAAGACGTTCAGACAACCTATGATCTGATCCCGGGCGACGACAAGAAACGACACTGGGTCGAGGACGGCGATACGTGACGCTTCATCGGCTGTAACCTCTTTGGCGAGCACCCCGAAACGAAGACCGAGTTCTGCAACCCGCACATAAGATGACGGCAAAGCTCATACGGGAACGGTCAAGCGATCCTGTAATTGACCAACCAAAATGGCAGAGGTCGCGGACTGACTCTGCCTTGTCAGTTTATCTGCCAAAGAACTCAACCACCGCATCCGACGATGCTTTTACCGCCTCGGGTTTGTAGTAGAAGTCCACGTGCGAGAACTGATCAAATGCCAGTTCCTCGTGCTTATTCGTTAGCTTTCCGACAAATTGCGTTGAGCTAGGGGCGGTGAAGGCCGTACTGCTGTAGATGGTCAGGGATGGCTGCACGATCTTGTCGGCTTAGACTTCTCCGATGGAAAACAGAGACTGCATGCCCCGACCGCCGATGAGCATGTTGGTATAGGTCGGAACCGCCTTCGGCCCTTTGACCCGGATCGTGACTTCGTCGAGCAATTGAAGGAAGCCTTGCGGCGCTGCATTGGGGTGATTACGGAAGAGACGGCCATCGGACTGAATCGGATGGTCATCTCAGAATTGATCCGTGACCTTGACCGGCCCCGGCAATTCTTCACTGAAACCGCGACACTTGATTACCCAATAACCAGGCTGTTCAGCGAAGCCGTGGATGTGGGCGTTATCCGAAAGGCTGATCCGGTTTTTGCAACCAACCAGCTATTGGCGCTGGTAAAGAACTTCTTTTTCTGGCCAGAGTTCTTCCTCGGTAAAAACCCGACGCCCAAAGATGTTTTGGACGATTGCGTCGCGATGTTTCTGGCGCACTACAAAGCAGACGTTTGACGCGTGATCGCGAACGCCCGCTTCGTACCGCGAAATGCACCTTCGAAAGGTTCAGGACTTTGCACCTGCGGCCAAAGTCCGGTCTGGCGGGCGCCGCAGAAGCGATGACCGGTCTGGGCCGCCCATGTCGATGCGTCATAGAACCAAAAGGTCGTGGTCATGCGTTGCATCTTGAACGACGATTAATCGCTTGAATTCGCCCCGCTTTCGGAGTTCATCCTTTCATCCAGCGTTTTCAGAAGCCTGTTCAAGTCTTTGGCTTCTGCCGAGGTTAGTCCGCGCAAAAGGCGATGCTGTGTGTCGACATGATCGACGACGGCTTTCTCGATCGTCGCAAATCCGGCTTCTGTCAAACGGATCAGAAACCCGCGTTTGTCTTCAGGGTTTGGCACCCTCTCGACGAGGCCGTGTTTGACGAGTTGATCGATGCGATTGGTCATTGTTCCCGAGGTCACCATGGTCAGATCCAGCAATGCTCCAGGGGATAAGCCATCGGGTTTTCCGGATCTGCGCAGGGTCGCCAGGACATCAAAGCTGGCGGCGTTCAACCCATGAGCCTTCCAGGTTCTTTCCATTTCGCCCCGAAGCTTGGAAGTCAATCGTGACAGCCGACCGATGATTTCCATCGGTCCGACATCAAGGTCGGGCCGGGCCTTGTTCCATTGGGCAATGATGCGGTCTACGTGGTCCATGAAACTATATTGCGAAGTTATCTCTTGACGTCAAGATAAATGGATATATCTTGACCTCAAGATAATGGAGATCCGCGATGAGACATCTCGACATTGCACTAACAGCCATTGCGCCGCTGGTTTGGGGCAGCACCTACTTTGTGACGACGGAATTCCTTCCTTCAGGGTATCCGGTGACGATGGCCGCCCTGCGCGCTCTGCCTGCCGGCCTTCTGCTGCTGGTAATGGCGCCGCGCTTGCCGAAAGGAATTTGGTGGCTGCGCATTTTCGTTCTCGGCGCGCTCAACTTCACGCTTTTCTGGGCCTTTCTGTTTATCGCAGCCTATAGGCTGCCTGGAGGGGTCGCGGCGACAGTCGGTGCGATACAGCCTCTGATCGTCGTGTTCCTGGCCGCGCTGCTGCTTGGGACAGCGATCAGAGCGTCGGCCGTGATGGCTGCCTTGATCGGCATCTTTGGTGTCGGGCTGCTTGTCCTAGGGTCAGGTATAAGGCTTGATCCCATCGGTTTGATTGCCGGAGTTTGCGGGGCGGCCTCGATGGCGGCAGGCACGGTCTTGACTCGGAAATGGCAACCTCCGGTGCCGCTGCTTACCTTCACCGCCTGGCAACTGACCGCCGGCGGTCTGTTGCTGGTGCTTCTGGCCGTCTTCATCGAGCCGCCGCTTCCAACACTGGATGCACGGAACCTCTCAGGCATCCTCTACCTAGCGCTCATCGGGGCTGCGCTCACCTATATCCTGTGGTTTCGCGGTATCTCACGGATAGAGCCAGGGGCCGTCTCGGCGCTTGGTTTTCTCAGCCCGCTCGCCGCCGTTCTGATCGGTTGGGCATTGCTGGGTCAGGCGCTGACACAGATGCAAATCGCCGGCGCCGCGCTTGTCTTTGCAGCAATCTGGGTTGGTCAAAGAGCGGCGCGTACCCGCCCATCTGAGCTTTTGAAAATCTCCATCCGCCACCCATTGTAAAGGAGAACTCCGATGAAACTCATAGTATTTGGTGCCACCGGCAATGTCGGTTCTCGCGTCGTAACGGAAGCGCTTGCTCGCGGGCATCTCGTAACCGCAGCTATTCGAAACGAGGCAGCGATTGCCAAGCTGCCCGAGGGTGTCAGACCGGTCATCGCGGATGCGACAGATCCCGCAACCCTCGTCGCAGCCATGGAGTCTCAGGACCTTGCGATCAGCGCGTTGCGCTCTGCGCCCGGGCGCGAAGGCGAGATCGTGGCTCTGACACGTTCGATCCTAAATGCTGCTTCACGCACGGGTCTTCGGGTGATCATCGTTGGCGGCGCCGCGCGCCTGCATCTGCCAAAGGGCAGTCCGCATACGGTTCTGTCAGATCCGGATTTCTTGCCTGACAACATCGTTCCAACAGCCCGCGCATCGATGGCGCAATGGGAGCTCTGCGCCTCTGAAACATCGGCAAATTGGACTTATGCCAGCCCTCCAGCCCTTTTGCAGCCCGGCCCACGCCTGGGCGCGTTCAGAACCGGCACCGACACGCTGCTGGTCGATGAACTGGGCAATTCGGAGATATCGATGGAAGACTTTGCCGTTGCGCTGGTAGACGAGGCACAATCAGCCAATTTCCAGTGTGCTGCGTTCACGGTCGGTTACTAGCACTTGTTCAAGAGCGCCAGGGAAAGGCAGACCGGCCAGCCGACCAGCAGGCCGGGCAGGGACCAGCGGGAGCGGGTCAGGCCAGATAAACCGTTTCACCGGTTTCAATTGCCTGTTGTGCCGCTTGCCCCATCCTGACAGCCCAGAGGCCGTCCTTCAAACTTACATCCGGTTTTGCTGTTTCGCCACGAAGCACGGCCAGGAACCCTTTGTGCTGATAATAGGTCGACCCATTGTGATCCCCTGCCGCCAAAAGGGTGGAGTCGACCGGAACGTCCATTGATACCGGACCTTTGGGGTTGCGCGGGCTCAGGATCACCTGCGGCAGCGGCGGGGCACCCAAATGGTCGGGCCAGAATCGTCCGGGTCCGGGAACAAACGCCTCGATCTTGGCGTCCGGTCCGACGGCCGATATTTCTTCTTGGTAGCGTGCGCCTTCGGCAAACATGCAAAGTTCCAACATCGCGCGCGCGCCCGAAGCAAAGTCGACCAGAACATAGCCGTGATCCAGAATATCCGGGGTTTGACCGTCGTAACTTTCGTCCAGATGGTTCACCGCCTGCCCGCCACTTGCCGTGATGCGCACCGGATCGGATCGCAATATCAGACGCATCAAGTCGAAGAAGTGGCAGCATTTCTCGACGAAAGTACCGCCAGTATTTCGGTTGAACCGGTTCCAGTTGCCGACCTTGTCGAGGAAGGGAAAACGATGCTCGCGGATCGACAGCATTTTCACCCCACCTGTCGCCTCGGCCTTGTCGATCAAAGCAGCGATAGGGGGCATATACCGGTATTCCATCGCAACCCAAATCGGGCAGGGGTAGTCGCGCTGCAACTGCTCGAGCCGGGGCGCGTCCTGCGGGTCGGTGAACAATGGTTTTTCTACCAGAAGCGGCAGAGGACGTGTTTCAGCGATTTCGCAGATCTGGTCCACATGAAGATGGTTCGGGCTGACAATGACGACGCAGTCCAGTTCCTCTACCGCCAGAAGCTGTTGCACGGAACCTGCCATGGTTGCAGTCGGCGCAATTGCCTTGGCGGCTTTTGCCATCTCCTGATCGGGTTCAAAGATCGCAGCCACACTGGTACCTTCCAGCAATCCGATATTGTGCAGGTGCTCTTGCCCCATCATTCCGCATCCAATCAGCCCGTAATTGATGGTCCGGGTCATGTGCGTTTCCTTCTACTTCAGACGTTGAACGTAGTTGGCCCGATCCGGGTCGAACCAGGTTTTTGAGAATTCGACGGGTTCGGCGCTTTCCGACCAGCTGAACCGCTCGATGTAACCGACTGCTTGGCCGGCTGGCTTGGTGAAGTCAGAAGGTGTCCAGTCCGGTAGAGGCCGGACCGAAACCCTGTCTTCGGCTCTTGCGATCCAAAAGCCCAACTGGCGCTGATAATAGCGATAGAGCGAGTCGGACAGCAGGCTCTGGTCGATCAGGCCCGCTGATTCGTCCAGCCAGATTTCTTCGACAGCGATGATTGTATCATTCAGGTAGCGCATCCTCCGGACACGCGAACCGGCGTCAGAAGCACCGAATTTTGGCAGACCAACCGGCTTTTTCAGATGGTCAACCGACAGGATATCCGCACGAGGCAGGCCACCCCCTTCGGGCAGTTCCAGCCTAAACATTGCATAGACGCTGCTTTGCGTACCGGTCTCGCGTATGTAGTTCCCCGAGCCTTGGATTCGCTCCAACATCCCCTTTTTTTCTAGCTCTGAGAGCGATTTTCGCAGCGTCCCAACCGAGACATTCAGCTCTGCGGCCATCTCGCGCTCGGGCGGCAATCGTTCACCGTCAATAAGGCGACCAGCCGCGATGTCACGGATCAGAAGTTCCGCGATCTGAATATATACCGGCAGAGCATTGGGGTTTCGGTTGGATGCAGGCACGGCAGACGCTTCACTCGGTCGCAGGAAAAATTGATACACTATTGATCTACATCAAAGCGATTGCTACGCAAGAGGAAAGTCAAAGATGTACGGAGCGTGAATCAAATGAGCATCGTCCCCATCACATCCCCCGATCTGGATGCGGCCGAAGTTTCGTGGTTCGCTGCCCTGTGTTCCGATGATTACCAGTTCCTTGGCGTTCCCGACGGTGACCTGCGGTCGAGTTGGAAGCATTGCTCGAACATTGTGAAAGAGGCCGAAGCGCAGGGTTTTCGCAACATCCTCTGCCCGTCCTCCTATCAGGTCGGTCAAGACACGCTGAGCTTTGTCGCCGGCTGCGCTCCGATCACCGACCGGATCAACCTGCTGGCCGCCGTACGCTGTGGCGAGATGCAACCGATCATGCTGGCCCGCACCATCGCAACGCTGGACCACATGCTGAAGGGGCGTTTGACGGTCAACATCATCTCATCCGACTTTCCCGGTGAGAAGGCCGACAGCGCGTTCCGCTATCAGCGCTCGCGCGAAGTGGTGGAGATTCTGAAACAGGCCTGGACGCAGGATGAGATCAATCATGCAGGCGAGGTCTACAACTTCTCGGGCCTGACCACCGACCCGGCCAAGCCATATCAGACCGGCGGCCCGCTGCTTTATTTCGGCGGCTATTCTCCCTCTGCCCTGGACCTGTGCGGTGAGCATTGTGACGTCTACCTGATGTGGCCTGAAACCAAGGATCAACTGGCTGAACGGATGAAGGCCGTTCACGCCGTCGCTGAAAACTACGACCGCACGCTGGATTACGGGTTGCGTGTCCATATGATCGTTCGCGATACCGAGGCTGAAGCACAGGAATACGCGGATTACATCGTCTCGAAGCTGGACGACGAATATGGTCGCGCCATCCGCGAACGGGCGCTGGATTCGACCTCGCTGGGGGTGGCGCATCAGGCCAGAAACCGCGATCTGGCGGATGAATACGGCTATGTCGAACCCGGTCTCTGGACCGGTGTTGGCCGGGCACGGTCTGGTTGCGGTGCCGCTCTGGTCGGATCGACGGATCAGGTTATGTCGAAGATCGAGGAATACCAGAAGATGGGCATCCGCGCTTTCATCTTCTCGGGCTACCCGCATCTGGACGAAGCCCGCCATTTCGGCGCCCGCGTGTTGCCGAACCTGAAAACCTGTTCCCTTCCCGAAGCTTACGGAAGGGTTCCCAAAACGACCCCGGCCACACCGCTGGGCAACGGAGAACGCCGCTGATGCAACGTGTGAAACTATCTGACTCGCTGGAGATGAGCCGCCTTGTCTATGGCATGTGGCGGTTGGGCGATGACAGTGACACGTCCGCGGGCCATGTCGAGGCCAAGATTCAGACCTGTCTGGATCAGGGTATCACCACCTTCGATCAGGCCGACATCTATGGCGGCTACCAGGCCGAGGCCGTGCTGGGTGCCGCCCTGCGCGCCAATCCAAACCTGCGTCAGAAGATGGAGATCGTCACCAAATGCGACATCGTCGCGCCGGTTGGCCGTTACGCGGATGCGAAGGTAAAATACTACGACACCTCGCGCGCCCACATTCTGAAATCGGTCGACACGTCGCTGTCGGAAATGGCGATTGACCACATCGATCTGCTGTTAATCCACCGCCCGGATCCCATGATGGACCACCATGAAACCGGAGCCGCCCTGGATGAGGTTGTCGCCAGCGGCAAGGTCGGCGCGGTGGGTGTGTCCAACTTCCGCCCGTGGGATTGGTCGTTGCTGCAATCGGCGATGAATACGCCGTTGGTCACCAACCAGATCGAAATTTCTCTGGGTCAGATCAGCCCATTCACCAACGGTGATTTGGCCTTTCACCAACAGCATGGCCATCCGTTGATGGCATGGTCGCCGCTGGGTGGAGGCTTGTTGATGGCCGGAAACCCGCCGGTTGGGGTCGTTGCCGATGAAATCGCAGCCGGGTTCGGCGTAGATCGCGCCGCCGTCGCTGTGGCGTTCCTGCTGGCCCACCCGGCCAACATCCTGCCGGTTCTGGGCACCAACAATCTGGACCGGATCAAACGCGCCTCGGACGCATTGAAAGTCAAACTGGATCGCGAAAGCTGGTTCCGCCTGTACGAGGCGGCACTGGGGCACGAGGTACCATGATGAACGCAATCTCAAAGGACATGACTCGCACCTTCATTCCACATAAGGACGACACACGTACTCTGCGCGACGCCTTCGGCCGCTTTGCAACCGGTGTCACCATCGTGACCTGCAACAGCGCGGACGGTCCGGTCTGCATCACCGCCAACAGCTTTTCGTCCTTGTCGCTTGACCCACCGCTGATCATGTGGGCCGGAGACCGCAACTCGCGTCGCTTCCCCTATTTCCACAAGGCCCGCCATTTCAGCGTGCATGTGCTGTCGTCGGACCAGGCCGAGCTGTGCTTCGGCTGCTCGAAAGACGCATTTGCACTGCGGGACATCAGCCACGAGCGCTGTGAGAATGGGACGCCGGTGTTGGCGGATTGCCTTGCGCGGTTCGAATGCGAACAGCACGCGTATCACGATGCAGGCGATCACGTTATTGTGGTTGGAAAGGTTCTCAAGGCCAGCATGTCGGATGGAGACGCGCTGACATTTTATGCCGGGAAACTCGGCCAATTCGCGAAAGTCTAAGCGCGATTTGATGACCGTGGGGGACACCCACGGCTGACCAAGGGAGGATCCGCATGGGCGGACTGGCATCGGTGCTTGCACCGATTGCATTCGTGAACGAAACCGTGCTGCGTCTGGGCCGGGCGTTTGGTGTTGTTGCGATTGCGCTCATGGTGATCGCAATCTTGATCCAGGTGTTTTTCCGATACGTTCTGGGCAATGCGCTGCCGTGGCCGGATGAGGCAGCGCGGTTCTGCATGTTGTGGATGACCGGTCTAATGGCGCCCACCGCCTTTCGGCGTGGCGGCTTTGTGGCCATAGACATGCTGGAACGCTTCCTTCCCCGTATCATCGGTCAAACGCTGAATCTGTTCCTGCTTTTGCTCTCGTTCGCCGTCCTGCTGGTCGCGGTCAATATCGGCTGGTCCGAGGTTACCGGCTTTGGCGGAAAATTCGCCACTGCCGCGCTGTATTTGCCCACCTCTTTCGGGTTCGATGAATGGTATCGCATTCCGCGCAGTTGGATGATGGCATCGCTGCTGGTGGGGATCATCCTGCTGATCTCGGTGAATATCGAGCTGATCCTGCGATCCTTCATCACCTTGCTGGGCGGCGGCCACCTGTTGCCTGAAATTCCTGATGCGGCAGTGGGGGCCGAATAAGTGCTGATCTGGTTCCTGCCCACCTTCCTGATTTTCCTGCTGATCGGCCTGCCGGTCTTTTTCGCTTTGCTGGCGGCGCCCGGTATCCTGCTGTGGCTGAACGGCCAGACGAACGACATCACGTTGCTGTATCGCAATGTCTATAACGGCATGGACAGCTTCCCTCTGATGGCGATCCCCTTCTTCATGCTGGCCGGAGAGCTCATGAACCGAGGCGGCATCACCATCCGCCTTGTCGAGTTTTCGCAGGCTCTGATGGGTCATCTGCGCGGTGGTCTGGCGCATGTGAACGTGCTGAGTTCGATCCTGTTTGCGGGCCTCTCGGGGTCCGCCGTGGCGGACACCTCGGCGCTAGGGTCGATGCTGATCCCGGCGATGGAGAAACAGGGTTATACCCGGAAATTCGCCGCCGCGATCACGGCGGCAAGTTCCGTGATCGGGCCGATCATTCCGCCCTCGGGCATCATGATCATCTACGCCTATGTGATGGGCGAAAGCGTGGCCGCGTTGTTCCTTGCGGGGATCGTGCCGGGCGTGATGGTCGGTGTCGGTCTGATGCTGATGATCAAACTGATGGCCGACCGCTATGACTTCCCCGTCGCCAGCCGCAAATACACATGGCCCGAGCGGCGTCAGGCCAGTTTGAAGGCCTTTTTCCCATTGATGACACCGGTCATCATTCTGGGCGGTATTCTGGGTGGTATCTTCACACCGACCGAGGCTGCGGCAGTCGCCGTGGGCTATGCCTTCATCATCGGGTTCTTCATCCTGCGGACATTGACATGGAAAGAGGTCCCCGAGGTGCTCAGCAATGCAGGCATGACTTCAGCCGTTGTTCTGCTGCTGGTTGGTGCTGCGATGGCGTTCAAGACGGTCGTCAGCCTCAGCCATGCGCCGGAACAACTGGCCTCGCTGATCCTCAGCCTGTCAGAAAACCCGCTGATCCTTTTGTTCCTGATCAACCTGCTGCTGTTCATCGTCGGCATGTTCCTGGACGCAGGCCCCGCGATCATCATCCTTGGACCAATCCTTGGACCGATCTTCACCAGTCTCGGCGTCGACCCGATCCATTTCGCCATCATCATGAGCGTCAACCTGACCGTCGGCCTCGCCACCCCGCCAATGGGCCTTGTGCTGTTCGTGGCCGCCGCCGTATCGCGCGAACGGGTTGAAACCATCGCCAAGGCGATCCTGCCGTTCCTGGCGGTCGAAATCATCGTGATTTTCCTGATCACCTACATACCCGCACTGTCCATGACGATCCCGAGGATAACGGGATTTGCCAACTAACTGAGTTCCACAGGGAGGAAACGCATGCTCAGAGAATTCATCAAAACCGCAGCGGTGGCCACATCGCTGGTGGCGGCGTCCGCCATGGCTGCGACAGCCGCCGATTATACGCTGCGCGCAACCGCAAATTCGAACGAAAACGATGAGGATTATGACGGTCTGATCGTCTTCAAGAACTATGTCGAATCTGCCTCGAACGGCGCGATCGAGGTCGAACTGTTCATCGGCACACAGCTCTGCTCGAACGGGGCCGAATGCTTGCAGGGCGTGGCAGACGGCACCATCGACATCTACATCTCGACCTCGGGCGGTGCCTCAGGCATCTTTCCTTACGTGCAGGTTCTGGACCTGCCTTATCTGATGGCAGATGACCGCGTTGCCGAGCATGTCCTGTCGGGCGATTTCACCCGCACAATGCGCGACATGGCGCTTGAGGACTCTGGCGGCGCGATCCGTCTGATGACCATCGGCAACACCGGCGGCTGGCGCAACTTCGCCAACACACAGCGCCGCATTGCCGAGCCCGCGGATATGGAAGGTCTGAAAATCCGCACCGTCGTCGCCGACCTGCCGCAGGAACTGGTCAAGGCGCTGGGTGCGTCGCCCACCCCGATCCCGTGGCCGGAACTGTTCACCAGCTTCCAGACCGGTGTCGTTGAAGGATCCAAGAACGGCATCACCGACATCATGGGCATGAAATTCCCGGATGCGGGCCTGCAATACGTAACGCTGGACGGCCACGCCTATATGGGCGCATTGTGGTGGATGAACAACGCCAAGTTCCAGGAGATGCCCGAGGATCTGCGCCGCGTCGTTGTCGACGGGTTTTATGCCCTGCAACAGGCCACTTTCGCCTCCCCCAAGCGCAAGTCGATCCAAGCCTATGAAGATTTCGTCGCCGGTGGCGGAGACCTCTATGTGCTGACACCCGATCAGAAGGCTGCGTTCAAAGAGGCCGCAACGCCAGTCTATGATTGGTTCCAGTCCAACGTTGCGCGTGGCGACGAGATCTTTGCTGCACTGACCGAGGCGGTCGCGGCGGCTGAGGCGGACGTCAACGCCGCTCGTGATGCGGATCTGAAGTGAACGGTTGGGCCGGGCTTTGCGGCCTGGCCCTCACCGAAACGGGTACATCCACCCTTTGTAGTCGTTGACCAGAACATGCGCCTTTTCGATCTGCTCCGGCGACATTTTCTTGACCACTTCCTCAAGGCTGATCGCCGCGTCGGGGTCGCCGCCAATGGCGCTGAGCGTGTACCACATATACGCTCGCACCAGATCGGGCGCGGGCATGCCCAGACCCAATTCATAGTACCAGCCAACGCCCGATTGCGCCCCCGGATGCCCCTTCATCGAGGCGCGCAGATACCATTCAAAGGCCCGTTCGTAATCCTGCTCGACTCCCAAACCCAGCCCGTACATCACGCCGATCAACTCTTCAGCCTCGGCGTTGCCCGAGCGCGCGGCTGGAAGAAGTTCCTCGCGCGCAGCTGCAAACTGTCCGGCTTCCATCATATCGCGCGCTTGTTCCAGTTCAGCCAGAGCCGGAGACGCAAATACGCAAAGAGCAAAAACAAGCTGGCGCATGGGATGGTTGCCTTCTTTTGGGTCGGGGCCGCTGTGGCACAGGATTTGCCGCGCCCGCTGACCGATGATGACTTTATCCCCTTTGATATGGAACAGGCCGCCATCGGTCATCAACTGTTTTACGACCCGATCCTGTCAGGCAACCGCAACATCGCCTGCGCCCATTGTCACCACCCGGATTTCGGCACTTCGGACGGGTTGTCGCTGGGCATAGGAGAAGGCGGGCAGGGGTTGGGGCCGGACCGCACACCCGGCACCGGGGCCGACAGAATACGCAAGCGCATCCCTCGGAACTCTCCGGGCCTGTGGAATCTTGCGGCCAAGGACATACACACCGTCTTTCACGACGGCAGGCTGAGCATTTCCGACGTCTACGGCAACGGCTTCAATTCCCCGGCGCAGGAGTGGCTGCCCGAGGGCCTGAACTCCCTGCTGGCGGCACAGGCTCTGTTCCCCCTGACCTCACAATTCGAGATGGCGGGCAATGTGGCCGAAAATGAAGTCACAGGCGCGGTGCATGATCGTATCGACAACGGCTGGCCCATTCTGGCGAAACGCGTCCGCACCGATCCGCGCTATGGTCCGGCCATCGTCGCCGCCTTTGATGAGGTCGAGACGACCGAGGACATCATGATCACGCAAGTCGCCAACGCTCTGGCCGCTTTCATGGCGATCGAGTGGCGTAGCACTGACAGCCCGTTTGACCACTATCTTGCGGGCGACATGAATGCCCTTTCACCTGCGCAAATCGAGGGGATGAGGCTGTTCTACGGAAAAGCCCGCTGCTCCGCCTGCCACCGCGGACCGCTCATGTCAGATCAGAAGTTCCATGCACTGGGCTTGCCACCCTTTGGGCCGGGTCGCACCCGGCAGTGGGATCCCTTCGTCCGGGATGTCGGCCGCATGGGTGAAAGCAACCGCCTTGAGGATGCCTACAGGTTCCGTACCCCTATGCTACGCAATGTTGCCCTGACCGCGCCTTACGGTCACAATGGCGCTTTCCCCGATCTTGAAAGCGTCATTCGCCATCATTTGGATCCGCAGGCCAGCCTGGACAAATGGACCCCTCTAATGGCTGCCTTACCCAAGGTGCCATGGTTGCAAAAAACGGATTTTCTGGTTTGGCAGGACCAATATGAAATGGCACGTCAACGCAAGAAAATTGATATTGATCCGATCCAGCTTGCGGAATTGGAAATCGAAAACCTGATTGCTTTTCTGCATTCGTTGACAGGTCGCAGCGTAGACTCTCCGATATTCGGTGTGCCGAAAGGATTTACTCCTTAGGGTCAGGATGCATTGATTTTCAAAGCGCTGCATGATTCACGGTTCGAAAGACGGAGCGGTGATATGAGCGACCTTTTCTGGCTGACTGACGAGCAGATGGCCAAACTTTCCCCTTTCTTCCCGCGGTCGCATGGCAAGCCACGGGTCGATGACAAGAGGGTGCTGAGCGGGATTATCTTCATCAATCGCAATGGGTTGCGGTGGCGTGACGCTCCCAAAGAATACGGACCGCACAAGACGCTTTATAGCCGGTGGAAGCGTTGGAGTGAGAAAGGTATCTTCGCTCGGATGATGGTCGGCTTGGCAGCCGAACACGGCGAGGAAAAGACCGTGATGATCGACGCGACCTATCTGAAAGCACATCGCACCGCGACCAGCATGGCCGCGAAGAAGGGGGGCGTGGTCGCCTGATTCACTGCACGGCAGGCGCATCCGAAGGATGCTGCCGAGAGGGGGCCGAACCAAGGGCGGCATGAATACCAAACTGCATGCTATCTGTGACAGCCAAGGGCGACCGATCAGCCTTTTTGTCACCGCTGGCCAAGTCAGTGACTACATCGGTGCGCGAGCGCTACTGAGCAGTATTCCAGATGTCGACTGGCTGCTCGGGGATCGTGGCTATGATGCAGACTGGTTCCGAGATGCGTTAAAAGACAAAGGGATACGCGCCTGCATCCCAGGTCGAAAGCAACGCAAGACAACCGTGAAGTATGACAAGCGCCGATACAAACGGCGCAACCGTATTGAGATCATGTTTGGTAGGCTCAAGGACTGGAGGCGCGTAGCGACACGTTATGATCGCTGTCCCAAAGTCTTCCTCTCCGCAATCGCACTCACAGCAACCGTCATCTATTGGTTATGAATCCTGACCCTAGGTCCGTTTCGAGCCGATCCTCAACGGCATTATCCGTCCCGGTATGACGACCTCGCCAGATTGGTATCGCTTGGGGTGTCCTCACACTCGACTCTTAATCTGCCTCACTCCACAAGGATTTTGAGACGCAAACTTGTATTGCCCTCCTTCCGAGACCCACGCATAAGCGTGGGTTTTCGTTTTTCTGGATGTAAGCTTGACTTGGGTTGTGTATTTGACAGCAACGACAGAAATGTGATCCGCGCCGGAAGCCGGGCTTTGCACAGTGCGCGTATCTGCGCGCCGTCGGATTAATTAAGCTGAAGACCGTGGCCAAGCGTTCGCAATTTACGACCCCAATGATGGGCTGAGCCGCAAACCTCCAATGCCAGCCACTCAGCGTAGGACCGTCTATCATAAATGGGAGTGACTTGGTGCGCTTGATTTCCTTATTAAGGATCCGTCGCTCGGTGGCTAAAACGCAGTGTACCTGAAAAACGCCCTTAGCCAGATCCAGACCTACATTTCTTCTCCGTAATTGGATGGCTCCTCTCTTTGCAGTCGATAACAACTGCACTTTGGCGCGTTCGATGCCGACGAAGGAGGAACTATCCACCTCATCCGGTAAGGACCGATTACTTCAAAAAGAGCGTTTGAAGTAGCAGTAATTCAGACTGCGAGAAGTAACTTTTGTTGGCGGAAAGGTAAGTTAACTGGTCAAAAGGCGAAATATCTCTGCATTTGACAAGTTGATTTCATTGGTCGGAGTGAGAGGATTCGAACCTCCGACCCCTGCCTCCCGAAGACAGGGGTTTTCCTTAAAAATATGAATAATATTGACCAACTTGCACGGAACGATCCGTAAACATATATAGAACCTACGCAATTTCGTGCAATCTTGAATGAATTGCACTCGTCCATCTTGCACTAATTGTATTGAGGTTCAAGAAAAGACGCTTCATATCAATGCGACCAACCTGCCATTGGAGACATTGCCACTAAGCAATCATGAATACCACGTCTTCGGTCTCTTGGGCGGTGAATCTCACTTCGCCTTCGCTGTCTGAATAGGTAAGTCTCAAGGCGGGGGTCTCCTGTTCTTCTTCATCTTCATTTTCATTTTCATTTGAATTTTCCTCTTCTGTTTCAGTTGCTCCAGAAGAGTCGGACTCTTCACTGTCCTCTGTTTTAGTCTGAGTACTCTCCTCGTCTTTCAAGGAGTCGCGAAATTCCCAAATACTAATCTGACGAGATTCCGGTGTTGTGTTGTCTTCGAAGGAAAATACTGTCCCATCACTGCGCAGTATCACGTGACTTTCGGAACCATCGCCCAGTTTCATGATTGTTGAGTACCCAATAATGTCGCCATTACTGTTGATAATTTTAGTATGTGAAGTAGCCAATAAATCTTGTTTTTTTGATGTGTCGTTCGTTGTATCGAAAACCATTGTCAAGAAACTCAGAGTCTGGCCCGACATCCCAACTCCTTGTTCCACAAGGAACGATAGAAACTCGATTGCTGCTTCATTCTGGATCATTTCCAAAAACTCTGGATGGCTCTCCTTGAATGTCTCCCACATCACCATCCATGCTTCGACAGTTTCCGGGTCTCCGATATCTCTAGGCGTATAGGCATGGATGTTTAACTGAGCGGACTGATGAGTTGTTGAACCGGGGGGCGTCTTTGTCCCAAGGTCCTTAAAAACCTTTGTGGGAGCCCCGCTACCTCCAGAGCTACCGCCTCCATACCACTTGCCCGCTCCGCCTAGCGGGAACGGAGCCACCGCAAGTGACTTAGCGGTTATTACTCCAACACCAAGATAGTTCTTTGATTTTGAGCCACCTATCCCAAGCTTCTTTAGAAGCGGGTCTTTGCCATACTTGTTTATAAAATCGTTATAATCTTGATTGGTTCCAAATGAAGTCAATTCAACCTCCTACTACCAAGAATATGCCGCCAAATTGTGATTGAGGGTTAATTTCCCTACTACACCTCTTGCTATTTTCCACAGTTCTTGAATTGCCAAACTGTGCAATTTTCCAACGTGTCTGGCCCATACACCTTCTTATGTGTTGCAATAAAAAAGTTGTCCTCAGGAATTACACGGCAATCCTTTGATTCATCAATAGAATTTGCAATAACGATGTAATTTTCGCTCGTCGTCACCCATGCAGCATTTTGATCCGCGATTATTGTTTTGAAGTTAACTACTGGAACTTTCTGCTCGCCTCCAGCATCTCGCACAATAACGCTTTCCCATATATCACTATCTTCAAACTGTAGGCTGATACTGTCATTCAGAACACCTGGGATTTCGAGGCAGTCTTTTTTTGTATAGAGAAAGAATTCATGAATTGGTGGAGAGACTAGATCAGTTGTCCGTTCGAGTTTTACGTGCCAATCTACGCAACGCACTTGCGCGCTGGCAAACAGTGTAATGGTATTGCCTTGTCGAACTGCTTTGTATTTTCCGTTGATCAATTGCTTGGACATAGAACAACTTTCTACTTGCAAATAAACTCAACCTTACCACGGGAATGCCGCTAATCAAGGTTGGGGTACTGTTTGGTTCGTACTGAAGGTATGCCATTAAGTCTTATCCTGCTCAAACACCGCAAGGATGTGATCTACGTATCGTTCTTGTGCAATAGAAATCGTTTCGCATGGAGCATTGAAATCCAGTCAACCCCGAACTACCCATGGGTGCATTGTTTAGTTCAAAATCATCCAAGGGGTATAAATGGCGTTCACAAATCTAGGTCGAGTTCTTGCTGTTCTGGCAATAGTGCTCGGCGTACTACGGATTGCTACTGCAATCGTGGTGCTGGCATCAGATGACCCCGCGAGCGCCGCCGGATCGATCTTAGGTTCAAAGTCCACTGGACAGGCAATTGACCAAGGCCTTTACACAATCGTCTTCGGTATCTTGGTCGGCGTGTTGACTGACATCAGTAGGTCGGTCGCCAAACTGCGACCCGACACGTCTGACAAAACTACCTGAGCTTACCCCGCACGGCATGGCGCGCGTGCGGGAAGCATTGGATGCTATTGAGTATTGGTAACGCGCCGTGCTACCAATATTTTCGGTCTGTACCGTGATGCTCTTGGCGATGGCAGTTCGGGCAAAGAGCGACCATATTCTCTTCGATATCTAGGCCACCGTCGCGCAGCCATTTCTTGTGATGAACTTCTAAGAACCAATCACCGTCAAGTGTCTCAAAGCCCCGTTCGCCACAGCTATCACAAAAACCGTTGGCTGCGTCTTTGACCTTCCTGCGTAGTTCAGAATTTCTAACAAACTGGTTTACGACAGCTTGTCGCTTCTGCTGCTTGAGATCATCCTTGCCCGTGTCGGGTGTTTGAAAACCGTTCCGCTGTTCTCTTCTATCTGGTGGCCAGAAGACAGTGTGTGGAGCCTGTAGTTCGGACAGGTCGCATCCTGCTACGCCCAATGTTCTTTTTGTCTGTGTGTCGAATTTTACAACGGGAAAGCCCATCTTGGCCAAGTCACGTTCATATTGCGAAGTGCTAAAACTTCTGGGAAACTCGTTACTTTTGGAGGTTTTCGAAATCGCGGCGGCGAGCGACATTACCGCTTTCAGGTCCCACAATTCGTGGTCAACAGGGCAGAGGACATAAGTGGACCTTGAGCGAGTCCGGTGTTTTCCGGGTTTTCCAGACTTCAACCGTTCCAAGGCTTCTTGAATGTCTCGTTTCTTGATGCTCATTTTATGCAGCAACCCCAATACTATGTGTTTGTAACCTATAAGGTTAGGATCCATCTTTCCGGCGTCGCCAGCAGTGTCAACCGTAGCGCTGAGTAAGAGTGTGAGCCCTCTATTGGGGAACTTTCCATTGCCTGTATCGTGACCCGTTCTATCGCGTTTTCGAGCCTCTGCGTTACAAGGTCAAAATCCCTGAACTAGGGTTTATAATTGGTGCGCATTTTCATCTCTTCGATGAACAACGGAAGTTCATCTTCCATCGCGCGGTCAAAACTACCGTGCCCGTTAAAGGGTAAATCGTGCTCCCTCGTTCCAGCTTGTTGATGCTTGATGAGCAGCCAATTCGAGAAATGGATGAACCCTTCAATACAAACGTCTGTAAGGTACTTACCAATAAAAGCGGCATTTCGGAACTCAGGGTCCACTGGCATTTTGTCACCATGAACGATTTCACTTCGCCTTGAATAGAACTCCGCAACCTTTCCATTCAATTCTGGACGCCAGCCAGAGTACTCAAGAAGAAGGCGCGAACGTTTCGCGAGTTGTTGTTTCTTACCTTGTTCTTTCGTCACGAAGATGGATTCGAGGCAGTTTGAAAAGGCGACTATTCTCTCGGCGTCACTGATCTGACTATTGCCAAGGTCGAGCCAAATCATTGCGGTAACAATCTTTGACTCAAGATAACTCCATTGCCCTAGATTCATTGCTTTGTTCAGAAAGGCTCCGAACAAGAGAAACCATGATCTTGAGCTCTCACCTAGCAGACGCACTACTACTTCTTCGTCCGTCCCGGTGGCGATGAATTGACGCCTCCACCCTAAACAAATCTTGGATGGGTCTTCACCGCTCGGTTCGGATGTAAGACTGTAGCGCAATAGTCCCGGCATTGATTGCTTCTCGTTGCCCAGCCATTGCGCATGCTCCCGTTCAAGGCGAGACTTGATAGAAGCAATGGCCAAGCGCACTATCAAAAAAGCCCTATCTTCGGAGCTTTTTTCATCAAATCCATCAATACGAACATGTGCGACCCAGTTCTGTACTTGATAAAATGACTTCAGCTCATCGACCTTTAGTGAATTGTCGGTTCGAATTCTCTTTGCGTCATTCTTTAGAAAGTACTCTTTTTTGATAAACGTGACTGGGCCAATCTTGAATGTTGTTACGCCCTTAATGCTTGGAGCTATGCAAGGAATATAGAACTCTCTGGGCTTTAAATGGATCGACAACGTTTTCCTTATACAGTCTTCAACGAAGTCTCGTTCGTCAATCTCTTTCCGTTCCCAGATCACACGCCCAAGCTCTTCTGAAAGTAGCTGAAAAAAGGGGTTAATTTTGACCTTTCCTACCAAGCGCTCGTCACTTGCTACAATTGCGCGCGAGAGGGCGGCTAGCTCGTCGTGTGCAGCCTTACCTATCAATCGACGCCGGTTGTCAGGAAATGGAATGTCGTAGGTCCAGCCCTCTTCTGTAATGAGCTGCCTGAGCTTTGTGATATTCGTTGAAATCTCTGAATAGCGAACCAGTTCACTAAGCACAAAGTTGAATGTTTTTCGGATTTGGCGTTTGGTTGGTCGCTTCGCCATTGTTGTGATCTTTCGACAGCGCTTTAAATTAGTTTCTTGTCCCCCGGCATCTAGGGAATCTTGAACACCCCCAGAATTTATTGCCTGCATTCGGTCCTTTTTTTGCAGTACGCCGGACCATCCGTGAACCACACGCTGGGCAATTGGGAGTAGTCGGTTTTGACATAGACGGAGCAGTCTTTCGAGGTGGCGGCGAGTGCTGAATTGTGGCCGAACTTGGTTTAGTTCGGGTGAAAGGTCGAGGTTGATAACTAGGGGATTTTACTGGATTTGACCTCCCAATTGCCGGAAGCGAAAAGGATACATTTGAGCTTGGGACGCTACCACCGAGATGCAAAATGTCTTGCGAAGCCTCTTCCCGACGCGCAACTGCAGCCAAAAGACCTTGATCTCGTTGGGCTGTCGAAGCCAAGGCGTCTACTCGGCTTTGGGCAGCTCGGAGTGTTTTCAAGCCATTGTGTATTTGCGCTACTAGCATACCCTTGTGGGCGGAAAACTTTGCTTTGAGGGCATTTTCGTCCGTGGCATCCTGAGCATTTGGTGCCGCATTGTATCGAAAATCTGCCTCCAACACACGCCTCCAAGCCAACAGTTTGCGGGACATAACCGTTCCAAATCCGGGAACGCCATTAACGGCTGCAAAGGATACATCAGCGGCAGTTTCGATGCCGAATGAAATGAGTTTTGCCTTCTTGGCCGGACCGATACCTGAAATCTGCGCGCCTCGAATTGGATGACGGTCGAGGAAGGAGATTAGCTGGCGTTCCTTTCGGGTAGATTTGAGTTTTTGTAATTCACGATTCAAATCGCTATCAAAACTATTGTACGAAGCGATTGCAGCTTTCGTATCACTTTGTACTTTTAGAATCTCTGCGAGACCACTTCTCTGAATAATGCTGTTCAGTTCGTGCTGAATGTTATCATCGGCCAGAGCAAACGCGTCTCTAAATGGCTGCGCGTCAACTTGCCTATCTCCTATCATTGACCATCCCCATCCACCTAGGCCCAACCATAGGAACCAAGCGGGGGAGGCAAAGATCAGGCCAGCAAGAGCGCCACATATCAACAAGGCTCCAAACAGCGCCTTACCTTGCTTTGAGCGTTTGGCCTCTTTGAGTTTTGAGCTTGTTCCAGCACTGGGTGAACTTTGAGGGATTAGGTCGTCGAGTGTAGGGAATTTGAAAGCTAGAATTTCCCGGATCGCCTGTTGGGTCGCGCGAGTATCTGTAGGGTTACTATGGGCGGCAACAGACAAATTTGGGAACATGTCGAAGCCGCTGGTTCCGGCTAGCGAACACCAAATACATTTTTTGGCACCAGTGGGGTAGTAGTGCGTCGATACCCTACTACACCTGCTCAAATTTCCTTCGAGTTTGGTTAGTGCATCTATCCAAGAGGACGCGCTGGGGCGATCCTGCGCACGGGTTCCGAATGCTTTTTCAAAGTTTTGGACTATGCCTTCAGGAAAGATGTCGAGCGGTAGTGTGCCGGGGGGCGGAGACGTCTGGGTTTCCACCCTCCGCGTTAGCGAAAAAGCGAAGCGGTTTTGGGCAATGGCTTCACCCATGGAAATATCCGGTCCATTGTACCGCCCCGCGTAGGGATGCCGCCCCATGAACAGTAAGTGGAAGATCGCGACTGCTAACCCGAAGTTGTCATGGCCTACGGTTCGATCCACAGACGCAAAGTTCTTCCCGTGGAGCTCTGGAGGTGTAAATTCAGGAACACCGACAACACAAGGATAAGCTTGTCCGTTCAGATTAAACTGGAAGCTATCGGCGTCGATAAGCGCTACAGTGGCATCATTTCCGACAAGTATGCCGGAATGGTTCAAATCGCCGATCACGCAACCAGTTTGGTGAACTTTTCCGACTGCCCGCGCAACGTTTGAGGCGGTATGAATCAGGAACCGATAATCAGCCTTCGGAAAATGACGCTGCCGCGACTTTGGACTATACAACTCGTGCAGCGGGCGGTAGCCCGAAACCAATCGCATCACAAAACCCAAGAATCCGCCTTGTTTGTCTGTGATGACTTCACCGGGGTAAGCGACAAGGTCGGTCTTCGATGCGAGACCTTCACTGACCATTGCGCGTACTTTGCTCTCCCGTTTCGTTCGCAAATCCGGGTTGTAGATTTTGGCAGCTTGTCCTGACCGCCCGTTTATCGCGTAGACTTCGCCTTCGCCCCCTTTCCCAATCAATTCAGCGATTGAATAGCGCTCGTTTCCGACAATAATTTCTTGCACCCTATCCTCCGGAAATGAGGATGAGCGTTTTGTCGTCATCGGTGCGTTCGCAGACCGAAGGTTGACCTAGGTATGCCGCCAGTCTTTCTGATAGCTCAGTTAAGCGCCCTTGTCCGATTGCATTGTCAATTGGACGCAGCATCGGATTAAAAAATTGAGGATGCGCGACCTCTTCTTGATACGCCAATGCCAAGTCGCCAACACCATCTGAGAACAACGCAAATGCATCATGCTCAGTTGGCCGCCGGGTGATAGTCAAACGAGGTTCTGGGTCATCGGTTACGAAGTACGTACTCGACGCGTATTCTCCGTTTTCAGGCCAACACAGAACGTCCCAACCGTCGGGCATCCTACCCACTACGGCACTGTCACCCACCTGCATGGTTAGGGTTTCATCGGGTGTAACTAAAACAGCGGCCAATGTTGCAGCAAACTGCCGGGGCGTACTCTCTTTTCGTACGGCTGCTGCGGCAATGCGATCCCTTAGTTCGTCAATCCAGTCGGTTAGCACTGCATCGTCTGGCACTGTGGAATTTTTGCGCATCCATTCGCGAAAATACACGGTCAAGGCTCGGCAGATAAGCCAAGCGCCTTGCGCCCCAAACTGTGCACTACCAGCTCCATCCGAAACGACAGCAAAAATGCAATCATCCCTGAGTGGGGAGACCGCATAGGCGTCTTGCAGCCTGCTGCCGGATCGTATGTGGGACGTACCGATAACGGACGCTGACGCCCATTTCCACGTCACTCGATTACCCCGCTACAGCCCAGCCGTCTGGGGCAGTAGGATTTGCAAGCGGAACGGCGTCACCGGGATTAGATTGGGAAACAGCGCTAAGCGAACTGGACAGCCAAAGAAATAGCTCTTTGAATGCAAGACCTTTGAGCTTAAGAGGTTGCCGTGTGGCAAGCTGAGAAAGAACTCCCATGTCCGCCTGTTCGACTCCGACCCCATAGAACATGAATTCTTTGCGCTCTTCCCCTTCGTGAACGCGGCGTTTGGCCTCGTCCCAATTGTCAGTCGGTGCGCCGTCCGTGATTAGAAAAACCCACGGGCGATAGTATTTTACGCCATTTTCCCGATACCGATCCTTACGCTGACGTAGCATGTCCAAACCGGTCACGACTGCTTCACCCATTGGAGTGGCCCCGCCAACTTCAAGAGTTTCTGGATAAAAGCAATCCACCGTAGCGAAGTCAGATCGGTTCTCGACTGGCCCAAAAGTTACCATTGCCAACTCGACGCGTTTGGAGGCCATCGGGTCATTTAGCAATTCTTGGCGTAATGTGGCCAACCCCTCGTTTAGCTCCGCTATCGGCGCGCCGTTCATCGAATAAGAGGTATCCAACAACAATACGACAGGGCATCGCTGCTCTGGGTTCTCAGCAAACTCTGCATCGCTAAATGGCTGCTGCTCAAAATCGTCCATTTTTGTCCTCAAAATTTCTCGCCAATCGTCTTCATCCCCTCGTGGGTTCTCAGATTGATAGCACAACTATAGATTAGGGAAAGCTGCATTCTGTATGCAGTTTCCGAGACATATTGACCGACGATTGCATTGGATCAGAACGCCCTCGAATTTGGCGTCAAATAGCGGACCGTGACCCGTCTGGCTTTTGACATTTTTTCTAATTTGTGGTAAACATAACAGCATAGGGACGAGACACCGGGGGTGTCTCAACCGACGCCGGGGGCGTTGTAATCTCATTTCATAAACAAACACTTGGAGGGGCTATGAGCCACGGACTCCATTGCATTGGCACGGCTGAACTGTGCCATGCCTACAGTATAACTTCACGGACTGCGCATCGCTGGCTAAATGAGCGCGATCCCGCGCCGCGCCATCGCGAGGGAACTGAGCAATTCTATGCGCTAGCGGATTTGGTTCCCCGCGTAGCCGATCCATTTCCCTTGTTGCACTATTCGCGTCAAGCGGGTGTCGATATACCTGCCGACATTGATCTGGGGCCAGCACCTCAGGCCCGGTCGAAGCGCCTGTCGGCCTCTCTCAGTGATGCTCAACGTGAACGAGCCGCCGAAATTCAGAACAGCTTTCGGGAGGCTATAGCACGCGTGTTCTGGGAGAAAGTTGTGCATTTGGATGCCACCTTTCTCTCTGACGTTTTGCTGATCCATCCCGCCGTAATTCACGCAGTCTTTGGCGATGACCTTCCCGCTGATTGGGAAGATTTTTGCATCGCCTTCACTCTCAAGAACACCTCAATCAAGGGCATTTGGCACTTGGCGAAGACACACACTTATCAGGAAGGACATAGGAATGTCGCATGAATCTGAATTTTCGATCACGGAAGAGATGATCGAGTTCCATGAAGAGTCCACCGGCGCGACGGAGGCTCTACTGGAAAATTTGAATAGTGCCAGCGCCGGTGCACGGCTGTCGTCAATTGTTGCGAAGGTTACGGCCATTGTGGCCCGAGAATACGGCGTTGAGATTGCGCCGGATCAGGCTCTGACGCTACCCGGCGTTAAGGCGGCAGTAATCGGGGGCGGTTCAGTGGAACGCGACACGATCATTACCAGCGCACGTAACAAGATTCCTGCTGTGGCATACGCCGCAGGGAACTGGGCAAGAGAACCGGGTGATGAGCTTCAGCAGCCCGCAAACTGGGACGATCTGCCGCCCGCTGAAAAGATCAATTGGGCGCGTCGCCATGGGCTGGCGCAATGAATGCCCGCCGACGGGCCTTTGCACGGTATCATCGCCGTTGCCAGCTTTGGCATGCACATAAATTTCTTTGTCGGGATTATACAGAATTCCGTCAGAGGCTTCCCAAAATTGAGGCCGCGATTGCTGCCCAATTGGACGCCGAGTTTCCTGAGTTTGCGCTAGGCGTTCCCAGCTAGCGCAGCATCGTGCCCCGGTTTGGCAACTATGTTGCCATGCCGGGGTGCGCCAACCCAATTAAATGAGACGCAAAAATGAGCAGCACCTACATTGAGCGCACGAAACAGCGCCGTGAATGCGCGCGCCTTATCCGGGCCATGACGACCAATCTCGACCTGAAGTACGGGCGCGGCGCTTACCGCATCCCGATCAAAGTCGCGAAGCGGCTTGAGGAGATCGTTGGACAAGATTTCAGCGACATCATGCAGGATGCGGGATTCTACCGCGATGCTACCGGCCGCTCGCATGGCAAACCGGGTATCTGGAGGACGGGCGGCAGAACCCAGCATGCTGGGGAATCGATTCGGGATTGGAACCCGAAAACTGCTCGATTTTGGGCAATGCTGGGCGCGGCAATGGGTCATTTCGCGCCTATTAGTGGTTGAAATCAGTACAACCCAAAATTTTTCCGAGATGGAAAAGTCACATAGAATGACAAGGTAATTGTCATTTATTCTGACAATATCGCTTTAGTGCTCAATTATCCCTCACCAAGTTTTACTTGAAGTAAATGTTTTCCGGTATCTGCCTAAATAAGTGGCGAAATCGAATGTGACTTTTTCTGACACTTGGAAAATCGGGCGGTGACCGAAGTTAAAAATTATGTTGTTTAACAATTAGTAAGCGTCTAGCTCAAAGGCGTCCCGCAATCATAGCGAGAAGTTAACTACGGAAGGGAATAATAAATGGAAGACTACGGCGGCGCTATTTGCGTGATCGGGCAGAAGATAAAAAACACCTCAGAATTGGACATGGGTATTTCAAGTAGTAGGGCGGAATTGAGGGCGTACTGCGCGGAATTGATTTCTCAAATTGATAAGGTCGGATAATGGACGTCGAGAAAGACCCCATCATTGAAGCCGCTGATACGGCCCTCGGCGCGATGCATTGGGATGGTCATGACCCTCAGCCCATTGGCGGTCTGATTTTAGTGCTGTCCGATGCATTGAACCACGCAGGATATGCATATCGGGATGTGGCGATCATGCTGGAGAAAACCGCAGCATTCCTGAAGGACTTTGAGGCGGGGCGCGTGTGATGATGGCCAAGCATCTGCCTGAACCGGACGACCAGTGTGAGAACACGTCGCCGTACCTCTACGCCGAAGAAGAATTGGATTGGGAAACGTACGCCGAAAGTGTTTTTGACTCGTATGTCGAGAGCGAGATTGACGCCTACTTGGAAGGCGCAGCGGTGAGCAATGCCCCGGATCACGATGAAGGCGAAATGCTTGCCCCGCCGTCCAATGGGCAGAGGCGTCGGCGAGGGCGGGGCGTGTGACGAACTGGAACGGACCGCGTTAGCGGTCCACCAACAACAACATAGGAGACGAGCAAATAATGACGGCAATAAAGAAGGTCGTGGATAACACGCACCCGTGGAATGCAGGGGATACGTGGAACCACGCCTATATCTACGGCGAGGCGTCTACCGAGTTTGACGACCTTATGAATCGCCCTGCGCCGTTGATTGAACGGCATTGGGGGCAGGACAATCCGAAGACTCGGGGATGGCGTGCAAAGAGTAAGACGTGGGGTGAATGGCTCGGTGACAGCCTAACGTATCACCGTGAAAGCGACAGGAAGGGCGGTGCGGGCTATGTATTCGGCGCAAGCGCAAATGGTGAGCGTAAAGCCGAAAACATGCGTGGCATGGTGGCCATCGGATTGGACGTGGAGCCAGAACAGCCGCTGGACGATGTGATTGACATTTGTGAGGCGTCGGGCTTGGCAATTGTCCTATACACGTCGCACAACTTCGACAGGACCTCGGACACTGCACCCGTAGACACTATTCTTAAGCACGGCGACGATGTGACTACTGACACTATTCGAGCTTATCTGCGGAGCAAGAACGCCTATTCAGAGAGCTTTATTGAAGAGTGCGAGTTGACCAACCCCCGCGACGATGTCGATGGTAAGATTCAGTGTGTGTGGTCTTGCCCGCCTTTGCAGAAGATGCGCGTTATCGTACCGTTTGAAAGGCCGGTGGACGTCACTGCACTGGATACCAGTCCGAAGAAGGGGCAGGGAATCTGGGCGAGCAAGGTCCGTGGTCTTGCTGACATGCTGAGGCTGCGGATTGACCCCGTCGCAACGGACCCCAGTCGAATTCTTTACCTTGCCAAGCACCGCCCCAACACGGAATGGTATTGCGCAGTCTTTCGCGGTCGCCCGGTCCAGTGGGAAGAAATTCCCGAAATGCAGAAGGGTGCGGACAACCCGTTCTTGCAGGCGGGCGGCGTCAAGAGCGGCTCAACCATTCCTGATGTGATCACTAGCACCGGAGTCGATGTGACCGCGCTTTATCGGCGCTACGGTAAGCGATGGTTGCTGGCAGATATGTTGGAAAATACGGACGCGGCAAAGCAGCAGGCTAGCAACGGCCTGCATGTTGAATGCCCCTTTTCGGACAGCCACACGACCGAAAGTGCGGTTAGTTCCACCACCGCATGGAACGCTCCTGATACTGAGCAAGGCTTCGCTAAAGTGCTTTGCTTGCATTCGTGTAAAGATCGTTACCATACCGTCGATTACATCGCCCAGTGGATTGAAGATGACGTTATTGATCCTGATTGGCTGGAAGACCCGGCATTCATGGTTGATGCCCCTGACCAGCCCGGACGATTTGAAGAATTGACCTCTGATGAAATCGCGGAACAGCGGGTACAAGAAGCAGAACAGGCCGCTGATTTTGAGGCGCAGGCAGCGGCATTCGACTACGACACCGCCAGCGAAACGGACGTTGAATCCTTCATCGACGAGGCTTACGCCGCAGGTATCGAAGATGCCGCCATGCGCGAGCGGATTTCGCAGAACCTGTCCAATAGCACGCCTCTGCGTATTCAACAGGTCAGGGATATGTGGGTGAAGCTTGACCGTGCTGCACGGGCTGACGCCCGCCAGCAGCTAGCCGAAGCACGGCGCAATTCCACCCCCGCGCCATATATCCCGTTGGAAGATGCTACGACCGAAACCGTCGAACGTGCCGCAGAAACCGCAGGGTGGTTGCCGTCATTTGTGACCTACAAGGGCGGTTGGTTCTACGCGCCTGACTTCGAGAAGCCGGAAGCGCAGCCCATGCGTTTGTGCCGCGCATTTGAAGTCCCGCACGTGGCATTTGGCGAGACCGAAGAAGGCCGGATCAATGAAATCACCATTCGCTACCGCCACCGGTCGGCGCAGCGGGGTATCGTCGAGTCTGTCTATTCCATCGGGGACGCCTTCCGGGATTCGGGTAGCCTGATTTCCCGCCTTGCAGACGATGGTCTCGAGATCGACGCCATGGCCAAGATTCCGGTTCTGGTGGCGTTGCTCAAGTCGGTACAGACCGACAACGAAGCGGTCTTGGTACAGAAGGCCGGATGGTATGGCGGCACCTATGTCTCGCCTACGGGGCGCGTGGTGAATGCAGGTGCGACCCGGTACATTCTCGATCCCAAGGCCCGCGTCAGCGGGGAGACCAAGGGAACGCTTGCGGATCACTTTGGATACGCCACTACCGCCCTGACGGGCGTCAACGGCAAGTATTTCATGCCCGGTTATTTGTCCGGTCTGGTGGGGATGGTTGTCGATTTCATCGAAAACGATGTATCCCCGATCCTCGCCCACGAAGGGGACGGCGGACGGGGAAAGACGTCAGCAGGTAAGGCCGGTGCTGCCCACCATGCCCCGCCCGATAGCACCGGACTGTTCAACAAGGCCGACGCTACGCCCGCGTTTGTGGAGACCAAGGCTGAACAGTCGAATGGTTCCGTCCGGGTGATGGACGAAGAAGGTGCATCAAAGCTGGATGCAGCCGAAAAGCAGCGCGTCTTGATGCAGTGGGCCGAGGGCATGGGTAGGGGACGTGCGACGGCGGACGGTGGAACTCGCCGCACGCGCACGTGGCGCACTTGTTTTGTAACTACCGCTGAGCGCGACATGTTGCGGGTGTTTGAGGCGGCGGGCGTCGATACCAAGACGGGCACGATTGCCAGGACGTTCTCGGTCAATTTCACCAACGCGGCTGAGTTGGACCCCCACAGTGATGAATTGGCAGCGATTAAGGCCCTGTCCGGGGATGACAAGGCCCCCGCCGTTTATGGCGTCACTGCACCGGTGTTTGCCGAAGCTCTTGCGAAGTTGGGGAGGGAAACGGTTAAGGCGCGCGTGAGCGCGATTATGGATGACTGGGCCGATTTGGCGGTTGGATCTTCTGCTCGCCGGGTCGTTAGGTTCGCCGCGATTTTTGCTGTAACTGGCGAGATCGCACAGGACGCCAGTCTATTTAGCGCGGATGTTCCCGTTCTCAACTACATGCGTGAACTTCTGGAAGACAACATGGATGCCCGCATGGTGCATCTGGACACTGACCGGCAGCAGTTGGAAGCTTTGCGCAGTGCTATCCGCAGGGGTATCCAGACGGGTAGTATTGTAAGTATGCACGAAGATCGCGAGTTCAATCGGCAGGAAGTTTTCGGGTATTATGGGCATCTATCGGAAAACGGTCAGCCAGACGACAGCGCCGCCCGGAAGCAGCAGGACCCGGAAACGGAAATGCGTATTCGGAGCTATGTTCTGCCTGTTGACCGGTTGGGGCCTTTGGGCATCACGACTGATCCCAAAGCCCTTGCAAATCGACTGCGCGATGTGGGCGGTCTGATCGAAAGAAAGAAGGGTGAACGTAAGCAGTGGTTCCATGACTACGTTCCCGGAGAGGGCCGGGGTAAGAACATTCGGGTATCGGGGGAATTCGTCCACGGCTAGGATGCTTCAAGGGCGCGTCAGCGCCCGTTTGTCCAAATGGCAAAGTATTGGACAAACGAACGGACAAATGAAAACTATTATTTTGCAATACCTTGCGTGCCGTTTGTCCATTTGTCCGTTTTGTCCGTCCAAATCAGCATAGAAGGTCTGATAAAGAACACCTAGGGCGGGTGTGTTTTTTCGCTCCTTCTGTTTAGCGAAGGTGTGACGGCTTAGTATATTTGGACAAATAGACAAATGGACAAATGAATACGAAAGGACCATGAAAATAAGGGGTTTCAAGTCGTTTCTCATTTGTCCACCATTTGTCCGCCCTGCCAAACGTGGACAAATGAACTTTTATACCGACCCCGAAAGCTTGTTTTCTGTTGCCCGCGCTAGTGGGTTGCTGCCCGCCTAAATATTGATAGTCTTGGCACATATGGGGCATGCTATCGACCTTGCAACCTTCCATCGTGGGGCGGATGTTCGTCTTTCATGCTTCCTTCGGTTTCTTTGATTTACGGATGATGAAATGACCAAAGATAACAATAGCAGTAGTGGAAATTCCAATAGCAGCACCGGCACTCGTACCGGCAACGAGTCCGGTGGTAGTAAACCTGCTTGGACAGGCAGCGGTGTACAGAAAGGCGGCGCATCCACCAATACACGCGGCGGTGGGGGCGGCAAAGAAAAGTGAGACCTCGCCCCGGCGTAGCCATCGGCTTTTGCGTGCGTTTTGGTTCTCGTTGATCGCAACTGCATGCAGCATTTCGTTCGCTTGATCTTGGCTAAGCTCCAACCAACTTTTGGGGCTTTTCAAGAAATAGTCGATGTCCTCTACTTTACGGCTAGTCGGGGCAAGTATCCCGCTTTCAACGCGAACCGAAAGCATCACTGCCGTGAAACACCAAGTAGAAATTAGCAAACAGGCCGCGAGCGCGCTGCCGCCCACGAGCATGGCAAGGGGCAAGGTGTTAACCTGCTTTGTAAGGTATCCGCAAATTGCTATGAAAGACGGTAAGGTGACCGTCAGCCAGTATTTTGCCTTTGCGTCAATGTCGCGGAAAGAAGATTCATGGTAGTTGAGTAGTTTCTGAAACTCCGCTTTTAATTCTGCGTATTTTTCTAACTGCTCATTTGTTTTCATCTTCTTCCCTCAATCCGTGTGGGGACTTTCTCATCATCTCCGGAGTAGGGCAACCGGTCCGCCCAGTAGCCCTCGGGAAGCTATTCTGCAACTTGACGTAGGGCAGTATTGTTGACGCGTAATTAACCGACAGAACGATCAAGTAAGGTGTTGAAAAGACTCGAGAATCATGCCTCACGGCCGTTACAACTGGCGTAGGGAGCCTTGGGCTAGATGTAATATGGAGGCATTGCCGTGAAGATCGTCGCATATATCCGAGTATCGACAGATAAACAGGGGCGAAGCGGCCTAGGGCTGGAAGCGCAGCAGGCAGCTATTGCAGCTTTCGCCAAGACCGCAAACGCGGCGACAGTGGCAGAATTTCAAGAGGTGGAATCCGGCAGAAACAACGCCCGCCCAGAGCTTGAAAAGGCCCTCAAAATGGCGCGTGTGATGGGGGCCAAACTCGTAATCGCCAAGCTGGACCGACTGAGCCGCAATGCTGCGTTTCTCCTTAAATTACAGGATTCGTGCGTCGATTTCGTGTGCTGTGACATGCCCGATGCCAACGCCCTGACTGTGGGGATTATGAGCGTGATTGCCCAAGCTGAGTCCCGGATGATAGGCGACAGAACACGTGCCGCCATGCAGGCTGCAAAGGCTCGCGGGCAGAAGTTTGGCAATCCTAATGGCGCAGCCGCCCTGCGCCGTGCTGGCAAGGGCAATAGCGCAGCCTGCGCCATTCAAAAGGACCGCGCTAACGCGCGTGCCAACGATCTGGCAGACGTGCTGGCGGACCTTGCAATTGGCGGATTCAGCACTCTGCGGGAACAGTCTGACGAACTGAATAAACGTGGCATCAAGACCGCTCGTGGTGGGCAATGGCACCCCAACACCGTGGCGCGTCTGCGGCATCGATTGGCTCAGACTTCTTAACAACGCGGAAGCGCGGTGCGTGGCCGCGTTAGCGGCTTGAAAACAAAGGCAAATCACATTGACGTTAATGGTCAAATAATTGCATAAGTAATTGATAATAAAGCACAATGGGACCCGTGACGGTATACCGGGCAGGGTGGGTAAGGCGCGTAGATGCCTCCTGCCAGAAACCGAGCAACCTCCCAAAAATAGTTGTTAATTACCCCGAGTTGTCATCGGTTCACATTTGCCCACTTTGGTTGCATTTTTCGCGCTGAGACGCCCTTTTTTGCACAACATCGGGAACCGAACGTACTTCGTTTTCTGCAACGAATACGGTAATGCGTTTGCAGCAAGTCTCGCGGATGCAAGTTACATATGCCGAAATTACGGGATAGTTTGATAAGCTGAGAATTTTCTGAGGGCGATGTTGCTCTCATTCTATTACCTGATACCGCCCACCGCTTTCCCATTTAACAATATCCGTGTCTTTGGGCACTTCCATGTCGTAGTAGCTGTATTCGGACGCCTGCTTGATCCACTTGTATTGTGCGCGGGAAAATCTCAGCATCATGAGATTTTCCCGAATTTCCAAGTGGATTTGTTTGATGTTGGCGTTTCGCGCAAATGCGGCAGAGACGAATTCGACAGTTCGATACCCTGAGCCAATGGTCCGTGCGCTACCATCCGCCTCCCACAATTGTTGACGCATCGCAGGGCCGTATGCGTCTCGCATGGCGGGCAACATTTGGGCCTGTTTGCGAACCAATAGTTGACGGAACTT
This sequence comes from Ruegeria sp. HKCCE3926, assembly GCF_017872515.1. NCBI lineage: Bacteria > Pseudomonadati > Pseudomonadota > Alphaproteobacteria > Rhodobacterales > Roseobacteraceae > Ruegeria > Ruegeria sp. HKCCE3926. The sequence goes on from NZ_JAEDOU010000002.1 coordinate 44,826, forward strand.
CTCGCGCTTCTGTTGGGCCTCGTCGTTCAATTCCAGCTTCCCACCTTCCTCGTACAGCAATGCCCAAGCCCCGATCAGCAATAGACCCGTATTGATGGTGGACACGTCGCTGGTGTATTTCGAAGCCTGCACGGTCGGAATTGAAACAATTTCCCGGTCTAATTGTTCAATATGCGTGCGGACTTTAGACTCTTGTTCAGCTTGTCGTTCTTGCGCGGCTTGCGCGGCTTGCGCGGCTCGCTCCGCCGCTTCGGCTTCGGCCTCAGACTTTCGCGCGGCCTCTGCTGCCTCTGCTTCGGCTTTCGCCGCTGCTTCGGCCTCAGCAGTCTTTGCTTGTTCCTGTGCGTAGCGTTCGGGAGCCAATTCTTTCAATTCAGAAAGCCACTTGGATTGATCACGGAATTCAAGCTCTGCCAAATAAGCAATTGGGTCCGTCGCACGTAAATCGTCTAAACGCTGTGTTTCAGACATGAGGCCAAGGGACGCCAATGCTGTCACCAGTCCAACGAAAAACGCGATGGATGCACTGAACGCTCGGTTGCCTAAATGTAATTGCGGCAGTGGCTTGAAAATCGCGACCAACGGCACCACGAGAAATGCCAAGCCAACCCAAACACCGACCTGCGGCGCAACTGTTGCGAGAATCATGCCCGCAATTGCTAGGGCAAAAACGATGCCCGCTCCTTTGAGAAACGCTTTCACTTCGGCGAACCTTTCCAATCAGGGTTTATAAAGCGAGAACACCCCGCCTTCGAACAAGTACCACGCGGACTTTCGTGCCTCGTTGGTAACGAACGGATACATCACACGCCGTTGAGCAGGGTTGCCTTCGCCTTCGCAGGTTATCCGGTGAACAAATAGAGTGTCGCTGCTGAGCGTCATTTCCTCGTGCAGGGGCAAAAACAACTCAAACTCGGGGTTAGCAAAAAATTCATCATTGTCATATCGGGTGTATGTCGAAGATTGCCCCGCATAGTCGCAGTTGTAGAACACACCTTCGGCAAAACCACGATTGAAGGTCTGGGACTGACCGATAACGTCTTGTGCGTCGATGAACCAAGCCTCACCCGTGAAGCCGACAACCGACCATTGGGTGTCAATGAAATCGGCATTGGCACTAGCTGGGAAAGAGGCACCAGCCAGCGCAATCATGTATTTCAAGATAGCATTCATCGAACAGTCTCTTTGCTTTGGTCGCGTTAAAGCCCCCATGAGCAAGATGATTCAGTTGATTGGAGGACGTCTCTGAGATCAGAAATATCGAAGCGAACGATTTGCGGAGGGTCTCGATACGGCAAAAAACGGAAAACGATTGAATCGTGATCAAGTAAGGTGTGGATTGCGCTTCTCGAACTACTTACGTCCCACCAACCAAATGCCTTGTCATCTGTTGAGGTGTATAGTTGTCGTGTGTAGGTGTCTTCCCCATCTATGCGAATTTGCACATCAATTTGCTCAGTCTTTCTGTCCGGAGGCGCATAGCATCCATGGGAGACAAAGACGTTTGTCTGGCCTTCAAGGCAGCGAACGAAAAGCGTTGGTGTATTGCGATAGCTGCACTGCAAAGGGTTCTCCGCCAGCGTCGAAACGTACACGTCAGTTTGATCCGTGAAATCAGACTTTGTTGATCTTACTTTCCAGTTTGACGACGGCGTCGGGTCACCTGTTGGTGAGCGGCCAAGCGCCTGATCATAGCAAGCCAACCGCGCTAAATCTTCGTCAATCGCAGTACAAGCGCCCGCGTTTTCTTGTCCAAAAGCTGCGGCTCCACAGATCACAACAGAGCTTGTCAGCGCCAGAAAGAAGTGCTTTCTCAAATCAAGTTTTCCCCATAAACAGAACACGTTCTGATTGAATCAACTTGCTGTGCTGTTAAAGTTAAAGGAAGACAAAATGAAGGCATTTTTGAGTGTATCCGCGTTGGCAACGATGTTTTTTTCAAGCAGTGCGTTGGCTCATCAATGCGGTTCGAATTATTGGCCGGGAACACTTCCAGAACATGAACCTAACTCGGTGGCCGTTTCTGATTTGGATGTTTTCTTGGCAACTTTCCCGGCGGCAGAGGGGATAAAGTTCAAAGTTGAAGCTAAACCCGGCGAGCTTTGGATAGATGTTCTGGAGTACCCTAGCGGTGTGACCGTCGCGGCTGCTTCGCGCATGCTTTTCATCATTGGGCGCATCGCAGATGGAGAATTTGGTTCACTGGTTCTGGCAGATACCAATGAAGGTATGTTTCAAATTTCGGAAAATGAAATCAGAGCTATCGGTTGTCAGTTTGTATGGGGAGTTGAAGGACGCGGTGAAAATCCAATTGCGCTCATACGCCAGTTTGCTGATGGGCTTACCTACTACGATAGCGGACGCCGAGTCGCTGCACCCTTCAATGGCTCCTTACTCGGCGACACCAGTAAAGCAATGGCTGTTCTAAACGAAGCCGTCAATCCTCAATGGGTACTGAGAACAGTAGAAATAAAATGACAGTCGCGGCACCTAAGGCTGCACTGCCGCATCCGCTCGGATTGCATCGCTCCAAGTTCGAAGAAATCCGCAAGTAGCGCGAGCTGGACGAAATGGGCTTTCCGGAAATGCGGAAACCTGAACCGGATGAAGAGGCGGAAGAATCTGAGCGCTAGGCGCTTTCCGTGTATACGACACGATCACGCCAAAGTTGAGCCGCAAAGCGCTCATAGTTACCAAAATTGCTAAGTATTTTGGAGGCTTAAGTGAGAAAAGCTATCGCAGCAATTTTGCTGACTTCGACGGTTACAGCGTGCACTGAACCAGTAATTCAGACTGGTGCAAGCTACTCGGCAGTAGCGCCAGATCAGGTCAAAGTGTCATTCGCCGACACGCCGAACTGTGAGAATGCGCAGGAAATAGGTCTTATTCCGCAGGTTGGGTCGAATAAATATTCTCAGACAAGAGCTATCAACGAAATCAAACGGCAAGCTGGATCACGAGGCGCTAACTTGGTGTTACTTCAAACACGGGCGACGAGCCTCTTAGGTGACATGCTCATTGACGCAGAGATGTACCGCTGCCTGTAATTCAGCCTTGCTAAAACGCAAGGGCGGGCTAGCGCCCGCCCTAACCAGTTCACCTGATCGACAAAGCATCCCCTAACGCGGCTTCAATATCAGGTCGATGCATACTGTAGTGCTTTTTCAACACATCTTCCGTAGTGTTTACCGCCTCGGCAATGATGTTGAACGGCACGCCTGCGCGGACCATGTGTGTGATCGCTGTGCGCTTCATCGTGTGGTGGGAAACAGGCTTTTTGACGCCAGCTTCCTTGGCGACTTCGGCCAGACCTTTCTTCAAACTCTTCACGGGTTTTCCATTGTAGGAAATCACGTACGGCTGTTCCCGATCACCGCCAAAGAGCAAGTAATTCATCAAGCGCCAGTTTTGGCCTATCGGGATCGCAGGGCGTCGCTTGTTTCCACTGCCTGCACCGAAGTCGATATAGGCCCCACTGACGTTTTCGCCCGTTTCATAGTTCAAAGGCGAATTCCCATACTCCAACAACGCAGACTTGCGAGGTATTGCCGCATTGCCGTCCGCGTCATGGGCAACGCTACCGCGAATTTCGCTGGCCCTCTTTAAGACCGGCTCAGGAATGTAAACCTGATCCCATGTCAAAGAGAGGATTGCTTCTTTCCTTGCGCCCGTAGCGTATGCGATCAGCAGAAACGCTTCCAAGTGAGACCGGTCGCGTTCCCGGTCAACTTCTTTTCCGTTAACGAAGATGGGCTTGGGTTCGCATGCGGCAATCATCCGTTCCAGCTCTTCCGCAGTCAGCCATACCTTGGTTTCGCGGACCGGCTCACCTTCCTTGATGGAGAAGTCCGGCGGATAGCTGGTGTAGCGGTTCTTGCGTGCGCGCGTTAGCGCGGCACGAAGCACACGCAGGTCCTTGCAAGCAGTGTTACGGCTCGTCTTGCCGAACTGACCTTCCGACTTTTGGTGTGCGGTCCACCGTGGTTTCTCCATGCGCCATTCAATGTATTCATCCACTGTGTCCTGTACGATTTCATCCCAGAACAGATGTCCGAGATGTTCTTTCAGTGGTGCCACGTTTGCGGCCATTGGGCCTGACGTGGACTCTGCTTTTTCCCGGCAGATGTAGTCGTAATACTGATCAACCACCCACGTGATTGTCGGTCGGGTAGGTATTTCCGGTTTTGCTAGCTCTTGGATGAATACGGTGTGCGCCGCCTCTGCCCCGACTTGGAACTTAGTGCCGTGGGATTTCCGGCGCGTCTTGCCGTCTTCCATCCATACAGATTCCCAATATCCGTCCTTGCGACGGCGCAGACGTGGCGCATCAGGATCGACCGCGTCAGCGGTTGCGACCGGGTCAAACTCGGATAGCTTTTTCTCCGCCTCCGTTTGATCTTTGGTACCTGTAGCCTTGCGCTTCTTCTTGCCCGTAGTGGGATCGTCATAGACGATTTCCCAGTAAGAATCAGACCGTTGGCGCACATATGGGACAGGGTTCTTCATAAGAACATCCTCGCGATTTTGTGCAGCTCGTGCAAGATTGCACCAGTTGCAAGTTTCAATTTTCGCGTAAGTTCTTGATTTTGTTGGTCGGAGTGAGAGGATTCGAACCTCCGACCCCTGCCTCCCGAAGATCGGTGTAGAGAGCCAAGCTATTGATTTTTGGTCAAAAGAGCTCTGTTTTTCGGGCGCCATCTCCAATTAAACCAGCCAAGTTCAGGTCCGGCAGGTTCATTGAACCTAAGAGCACTGTCTACCCGCACCACTCCAAAAACATCCTGCTCGAGTTGAGAGTAACGCTTTCACATCAATTCATCACATTTGTCCGAATGCACAAGGAACAAACTCGAATACTCAGAGGACCCGAAAAGTGTGGCTCTTTTCTTTGGAGTCCAGAATTAAAAATTTCATCCGTTGAGGCACAACGTCAAGAGTCACGTGAAACTCTGGTTTCCTGCTAAGCTTGAATCGCGTATCAGCTTGGTTGTTGCGAGCTCATTGAACTCAACCCGAACATTATTGCGTAAGATTGAAGGAATTCGAGATTTGAGGACTTACTGTGTTTTCGAAGGTGGCGGCGCCAAAGGATATGCCCATATCGGAGTTCTTCGCGCAATTGAAGCGGAAGACTTTGATATTAAGGGTTATGCTGGAACTTCGGCTGGAGCGATTGTCGCAACTCTCGCTTGTGTCGGCTACAGTTCCTCCGAACTGGTTGATCCAACTAGTCGGTCGCATTTGTTGCATCAGGTCGTCGGCGAGGGCTCTAGACCTTTCAAATTACTCGGCCCCGGTGGTTGGTTGATTAGGCTTTTGGCTGGTGGCAGCTGGACAGCTGCCGTTGTTGCTTTCCTGTTATATTGGATGAGTTTGCCTCTGGTGGTTGTGGTTTTGCTTTTGTGGGTCTTCCTTTTCTGCATATTGAAGCTGACTTCGATACTTCCGGTCATTGGTAGTTGGATTGGAGAGCCCGCTCGTCCTTCATGGGGAACCATTCGTGCCTATTGGGCTAAGGCGAGAGACTGTGTTGAACGGCGTGTCTCGGGTTATGTTTTGTGGGTTAAAGGGTTCTTAGTCTTTGTATTTTATTTCTGCTTGTTTCAGGCAACAGGTCTCTCCAATACGAAATCTGCGAAAAGCGCCCTTGAGGCTGCAATTGAAGCGAAGCTACCTGGGTTTGGTCACGCAACATTTGAAGAACTTAAGTCGATTACAGGAAAGGAGCTGCGAATTGTGGCTGCGAACATTTCTACGCGACGCCTAAAACTGTTTTCGGCGGAAGAGACACCAGATGTAATTGTCTCCGAAGCCGTTTCTGCATCAATAGCTATACCTGGGGTGTTTTCGCCGGTTGAAATCGAAGTTCCGCGGGGAGCGTTGGGAACAACTGAGAAATGTTTGTTTGTGGATGGGGGCATTGTCTCTAATTTGCCCGCTTGGGTTTTCGACGACGAGAGACTGATCGATCGAGAGGCTATTACAATTCTGTCCGAGATCGTAGACGCTCCAGCGAAATCTCCAAAGAAGAACTTCTTTAGCATTTTGGCTCCAATTGCTCGAACATCAGTCTTTGGTGCCTCGCGATTGAATGTCCGGAGTATTGGTAGAACTTTGCCTTTGTCTCTGCCTATCGAACGAGACATATTTGATTTTGAGCCGGCTTGGACGGCTCTTGGGCAAGAATTGGATGATGTTCAAAACATAGCATCCATTGTGTTCAATGATGATCGAGCTATCGATTCATGGCTTGAGGCATTACAAGCCTATCTGGATGAAGTTTGCAAAAACCACGGGCTCTCAGATGGGCGCGTAAGAGCAGCGCTTGCAACTGCTTCTAGGGCCGAACCCTATGTTCTGGAGTATGCCGATGATGTGATTCAGCTAAGATTCTGCCAAGGATACGATGCGGACTCCGACTATCGACAGGCTCTTTCCTTCGAGCGTTCACTTCTTGGAGAAACATTTCGTGAAGAATACGAGCGTCGCACTGACAAATTTGGTTCGAGTGACACCGCGCCCCAAGGATATTTTGTTTCAAGAGAGAGTTTTCCAGACGGTGTGATCTCTAACGACCCACGAGACGTTCGTATGGTTTCTCAAATACCTCCGAGCTTGAAATGGTGGATATTCATACCGCTGAGAATATTGAATCCTTCGTTTCCCTACATAGATATAGCTCTGTGCTTTGACGGTAGCTATTCTTTTTCAAGTAGCGAAACGAGAAACGCAGTTTTGCAATCTATCCTCGACTATGCTATTGAAACAATACCGGCTGAGATGTCGGGCTGAGAGAGGCAATCTTTTTATGGTTAAAAATCAGAAACTTAGAGGGGTGGGCGTAGCTGTTGCTTCACCTAGCGAAAAGCGTGTGAAAGCGCGGGGGGAGGCCCAAAAGGTGCGCGAAGAGCTTCGTGTGTATATGGCCGACCGTTCTGATCGTCTTGCGAAGCTCGATGAGAATTCGCGCGCGCGGTTCACTGCTCGTCGCCCAGCAGCAATTTTATCTACTCAGTAGGCCTTTCGTTTATTGAGCTTTCCGGTGCTCGTTCAGCGAAAAATGACCGTTTCATACAAATCTTCCGGCAAAATGAGCGTCTAGTTAAATGAGGGACGTATTGATAGCGGTGGAGAGACTAAAGCGAAATTGAAAACCCCACTTAATTGAGTGCTATTCATAGATTTTGCAGTTCCAAGAGCACTTGAAACACGCGGGCAATTCGCGACCATAGATTCCGCTGCAAATCCCCATCCAGATCGTCGCTATAACGAAAACATGCAGCACACGTTGTATGGCTTTTGAGAGGATAGCGATGACAAATAAACCGTATGGAAACACCCGGATGGCGAAGTATGTCGAACGGAGGGTGCTCGAACTGAAACCTACGAAGAGCCAAGCCGAGATCGCGACGCAGGTGGGATACGTCAACCCGAACATGATCACGATGATCAAGCAGGGTAGTTCCAAGGTAGCATTGGATCGCGTCCCGGCTTTGGCTGTTGCTCTGGAAGCGGATCCTGCTTTCGTGATGCAGCTTGCCCTGGAGCAGGCGATTGGCCGGACGGCTGCCGAGGCAGTCGTCGAGGTGTTCGGTGAACCCGTCACTGCAAACGAAGTTGGTTGGTTGCAGGCGATCCGTAAGGCTTCCAGCAACACCGACCCCAGGCTGACCAGCAGGTCACAGGCCGCGATCAACGCGATTTTCGGGAGATAAGATCCATGTGTGATAAGAATGACGATCTGACACCTAACGAACGCGCCTGGCTGCACTTCCTGCGCGATGTTAGCAATGACAGCGACCCGGGCATTACCCTGCGCCGGGCGCAGCTATTGCGGCGCCTATGCGAGCTTTGGAGAGCCTGATGGAATTGCGTAGTAGGCAGGCGGGGAGGAATGGTTGAAGTGCTATGCCTCGCTGGATCCCGCTGGAAACATAAAAATTGTGGGTGATGTTTTAGTTAACGGCCACAAACACGAGTTCTGGCAAAACCACCTCCCATGCATCGCGGCGGAGCGTATGGTGGAAAGCTTCACCTGAGTCCTCTTTTCTCCATTTAAGGATGGCGGCGATTTCCCCCCTCTCAAACCGGGTATTTGGCGGCGGTGCGAAGGATTTGGACATGCGGCTCAGCACTTGCCCTTTTTCGTCGTGTAGCAACCAGCGGTCGCCGTCCTTTACCAATAACACTGCATCGCCGACGCGTGCCGCATTAACAGCACTCAGAGAGGAATGGCCTGGATGCAGGCGTCCAGCATAGGAAAGATCAACCATCCGCGCCTCAGCAGCCTGAAAAAAGCGACGGGGACCAGGCAACGCGTTCATGTCAGGCGTCACGCTACGGGTGATAACTGAAGGTGCTCCTGATGGTAGGTATTCATGGTTGTCGTTGCTCATTACTACAAGGCTGCGGCGGGCACGTGTCATAGCGACATAGAACAGTCGACGGGGTGCGTCCTGATCTTCGGACCGCGAGGGCCGCTCCCACCCGCCATCGAGTATAACTACATCGTCAAATTCCAGGCCTTTTGCGCGGTGGGCCGTCAGCAGCTTTAACCCTCTTTGTTCATCCCAGCTATCACGGGACCATTCCGCGAACCATTCGACAATGTCTGGGACGGGCAGGCTGCGCGACCCAATCTCGCGTGCCAGTAGGCCCAGTCCTTCACCAATACGATCGGTCCAGCGCGAATGCGAAAGTGTGTTCAGCACTTCGGTCAACTGATTGATCGAGTAAAGCTCTGCGGGTGTCTCGCGTAGGGCTTTGACAAATGCCTGCATCTCGCGCATCCGCCATAGGCTAGGTATGTTTTCGTTAGCCATTTCAACCGGTATTCCGAGGTTTTCAGCAAAATCGCGCACCGGTATCAGCTTTCGCCAATCGCGCGAGATAATCGCGGCGCGTGACCATGTCCAATCGGGGTCGAGATGAGAGAGGCGGATCAACTCGTCTAGTGCGGCCATAGCCTGCTCTTCATTACCAGCGGGGCACTCAAGGATCTGCACACGGCCCTGAGCTACTGGATCCAATTTGGCCAGAGATCCACCGGCGTCAGCCTTCGTCCGGGCCTGATCTACGGTAATATCATGGCCAAGTTTCATACGCGCGGCGGCCCCTGCGATCACGGCGTTGGCGGTGGCGACGATATGACCGGTAGAGCGGTAGTTCTCGGTTAAGAAAACCGGTTTTGCGGCGTAGTCCTGTTCAAACTGGCGGATGTAGCGGATCGATGCACCGGAGAAAGCATAAATATTCTGGTCGTCATCACCCACGGCAAAGAGACTGAGCCGCAGATCGGGATCATCCAGAGTTCTCCCTGCCACAGCAGCGATCAGCGCGTATTCATCTGGACCGATATCCTGATATTCATCCACTAAAATCCAGCGATACCCCTGTATCAGTGATTCACGCAGCGCCTCGGCCTCTTGCTTGCTTAGACTGTCACCTCGTAGCAGTGCCGCAGCCTTTTGCAATAGACCTTTGAAATCGGGGACGTCGGTTGTTTGAATGCCAGCGAAACTAGCTCCGACCAGGCGCATAGCCAGTGAATGCACCGTTGAGACGGTTACAAAGGTTGAGTCATCTCCAACTAACCGGCGCAGGCGTTCACGTATTTCAGCGGCCGCGTGACGGTTGTAGGTCAGCACGAGGATGCCGCGGGGATCCTCGCGTTTGATGCGCAGCAGATAAGCGATGCGATGAACCAGGACTCGCGTTTTGCCCGAGCCTGGACCTGCCAGCACAAGGACGTTGGTTTGTTCCCGGTTGTCACGCACAATTTTTTGCTGCACCGGATTGCCCAGGTTGTCGACAATTGCCTTATAGGTGGCGCCAGTGGCCTGGCGCCGGAATTCGGTCCCGCGCCCCGGCATCCATCGGCGCATGAAGGCTTCTTGCTCCAGCACGAAATAGTCGTCGGCCAAGCGCTGCGCTGTCTCAATGTTTTCCAGTCCTTTTTCCGCGTAGGCTGCCATCACATGGGTTTGGATGGTCTGTTCGTCATAGTGTTCCTCGAGTGGAGCGAAATGCTGGACGGTGAAACCACCGCCTTTGGAGCCAAGACGCACCGTCATGGCAGGGCGAAAGATGGACAGTCCGCGTCCCAGCGTAACCACCTGCTGTTCATGCATCCACAAAAGTGCTCGGTCCATTAAGCGGTTTGGATCTTTGATGCTGGTGCGCAAAAGCGTGTCGCCGGTAATTGTGGACAGCATCGCTCCCAGAGTGGTCTCGACCTGAATGTCCTTGCCGTGTGTGCTTTTCGGCACCAGGGTCAGAAGATGCGCCAGCAGGCGTTGCGCGCCCTGATGGCGCAAATCTGCGGTTTGAGCGACAAAGCGCCAAGACTGTTGAAGTCGCACAAGGATGCTACCGCGCACTGATTTACGCAGAGAAAGGTTGCCACGCCCTCCCTCCGTGTCACGTCCATCCTGTGCCATCCCGCGCAGCAGGGTCTCCACCTGATCCGGACGCACCTCGCCATGGCCGCGCTGTCGCAATTCCTGACAGGCAATGGAGAGGTTGAGCGGAATCGGTTCAGCCTGATCGGCATCTGGGGCCATTTCGCGCATCACGGCGATTAGGTCTTCTTCTAGTCGCGCGGCCCGATCCAGGCGGGCTTGCGATGCATCGGTCACGCCATAGTGCACAAAAATGGTTATGTTGGTGTCGTCGCTGGCAATTCCGATCGCCTCCAGATCGGTCAGCGCTTTGCGCAGTTCGGCGGAGGAGAGCCCGCTAGCTCCGGCTAATTCGTCGGTAGAAACTCCTTCTCCCACCGGGGTGTTAACGATATGGCGCACGATTGCCAGCAGTTGTTTGCGCCGAGTGCCCGAGATTTCTACCTTTTCCAGCAAAGCGGCTGCGGTATCCACATCGCGCACGAGTAGGGAAGCAGGGAAGACTTGCACACTGTTTTCTTCGCGCCGCAACAAGCTAGCTTCCTCCAGCCAAGAAATAGCGGTCTTTACGCGCGTGTCTTCAGTGTTGTTATCACGCAAGAATTCAAAGTCTTTTTCTTCTCGCACAATCTCGCCCGGAGTGGCGACGATCTTACCTTCGTCTCGAGTGCGCACATCCAACCGACGTAGTGCTTTAAGGATGGCACCTATTTCATGCCTCGCAAGGCGGGAACGGGCCGAAAGGCTGAATTGGCGTTCCACATCCTCAGTGTTGAACAATAACACGCAGCTGGCGGGGTCGCGGTCGCGTCCTGCGCGTCCTGCCTCTTGTAAGTAGTTCTCTAATGAGCCAGGCACGTCGCCGTGGACTACGAGGCGGATGTCAGGTTTGTCGATGCCCATGCCAAATGCGTTGGTCGCAGCAATTACGCGCAATTCGCCCGTCCGGAATTGCTCCTGGATCTCGTGCTTTTCTTCGGGAGGTAGGCCAGCGTGGAAACGTTCGGCGCTCACGCCCTGCTGTTTTAGGAATTCGGCCACGCGTTCTGTCGCGCCTCGAGTCGCGCAATAAACCACGGCTCCGGAGACGCCGGAGGCGGGCAAGCCCTGCTCGATCGCGTTCAGAATATCTGCGAGTTTCGTCGCGCGCTGGGTTTCACGCACCGAAAAGGAAAGGTTTGTGCGCGAGGCGCCACCGTCAAGCAAGATCAGATCCTGATCCAGTCGTGTTTTGAAATGCTCTCTTATGTCACGCACTACCTCGGGTTTGGCAGTGGCAGTAAGGCAAAGTATCGGAGCGAGGGCATCGCCGGAGTTTTCTTTGATGAACCGGCTGACGTAGCGGTAGTCGGGCCTGAAATCATGGCCCCATTTTGAGATGCAATGTGCTTCGTCTAGCACCCAAAGGCCAATTTCGCGTTGTGTCAGAGCGCCGCGAACTGACTTGTTGCGAAGCTGTTCGGGTGAAATCATCAAGATCGCAGCATCACCCATGCGCACTTTGGCCAGAGCGTCGTGACGTTCAGGCAGCGACAGAAGACCATTGATCGTGACAGCCGAGGAGATCCCGGCTCTCGCCAGGCCCTGCACCTGATCGGCCATGAGTGCGACAAGCGGTGAGATAACGACGGTCAGCGCACCGGTCTTGTCGAACCGTGAAAGGGCTGGAATCTGATAGCAGACCGACTTGCCGGTTCCGGTCGGCAGGATGCCCAGAACGCTTTTGCCTGCCATTGCCTCGGCCACAATGCGTTCCTGTAGGGACCGACCAAATTCGTCCATGGGTTCGGGTCTGAAGGACGGAAAGCCGAACCAGCGGTCTAGCGCCTGTTTGGGATCGTTGTGTTCGACGCACCATTGACAAGAGTCATCATTGCAAGCGGCCTCTCGCAAGTGGCGCACAATCAATGAAGCCTCACGGAATTGCATTCGAACCCAGGGAGGCATGACGCTGTCGCCGCCAGCAACAGAAATCCACGACAAGGCATAGGCCAAAGGCCAGGCAAGGTTCGGGTTTTCCATCCGGCTAAGAGTCTGTTCGAGTCGATGCAAGCAGACTTGTCCAGCCAAAACGCGGCGAACGGCGTCAAAAGCTTCTTGTTTATTGGGTCTGCCAGTGCCACGCACAGCAGTAAAAAGTGCGTCAAACCCTCCGCTGCGTGGGGGGCTTGTGGCAAGGAAATGATAGGCTGTCAGCGCATCTGGGGTCGTGGTGTTTAGCTTGGTGAACGCCTCGATCTGGTTTTGCAGAACCTCGAAGACCAGACGTGCATCCATTTCGGGATCGTTGACATGACCCGATTGCAACCGTCCGTCGTGATAGTGTTTGACTAAATGGTGATAGGGGTTGCGCGGGAAGGCCAAAGGATTGAGCCAGAGTGTGTCGATTGGTGCCTCTGACAAGGCGGCAAAGCGGGGCGCAGCAGCGGCCAGGTGGGGCAGGTCGTGGTGCAAGATGTTGTGGCCGATGACACTGTCGAAACCTTTAAAATATGTGTCGAGTTGCGACAGTGCTGAGGTGGAGCTGCTTCTTTCAACTAGAGCTGGTCGGGAGTTATCGTTCGTTGTGGCAGCGAATGCGAATATCCGAGCGGATTTAGGATCCACTTCCAGGTCAATCGATACACAGCGCTCAAGAAAGCGCGAAATGTCCACCTGACCGTTCGTTATCATTGCTCGCCAAATTTTCTCTTTTAGTGTCTTCTTGATAGCTAACGGATTACAGACAAAAGAGAAGGTGCGTTTCAAATTGCTCTTCGCAATGTGGATTCCCCGCACTCCTCAATGGTTGCATAAGGTTGACAAAGGTTTACGTCGCGACGGCCGGGATCGGCGAAATGTAAACCTTTCTCCCTTCAAAACAGCCGATTTCGGGCCAAAAGGTTTACACTAAGTTTACATTAAGTTGACAGATCCGGACCGAAATCAGGTTTTTACGACCAAAATGTAAACCTTTGAACCAAAGAAACCCAACAAATCATGGCCTTCTGAAGACAACGCATCCCAACACAGGCCAGAAAAGCACGCGCAGCGACGAAACACAGGCCAGACGATCCAGACACACATATGAGAGCGGACGTAACTCAGGCCTGCTCACAACGCTCCTGAGAGAGAACCACATTGAGAGCGTAAGCGCAGGTGTATGCCAGGCAGTGTATTGAGCTACTCCGGAGAGAAGAAACCGACGATTGCTAATAATGTGGGAATAGTCGTGAATAGTGAGCTGCGCCGTATTGAGGCTGACTGCGCCAAGGTATGCAAAGTAGTGCTAGGTCAGCCCTATAAGCTGGTTGTCTAATAGAGAGGCTGGTGATGGGGAGATTGTAAGGAGGAGCTCTGAAAACCGAGAGCTACTCCCGAGCTCTGGATCATAGGTGGGATGGATGCTCCCCAAACAGAATTGAACTGGATCAGTTCAACCTGAAAGAATGTGAGTTTGGGCATGTCATAGAGCCGATCTATCGCGTAACACGTCAAAAGCAGCTTTTTCGAAGGGTCATAACTTGGACAAACTGTCAGTCATGCAAGCTTTTCGCCGCATCGTTGAACGCGGCAGCTTTGCCCGCGCGGCGGAAGACCTTGGTGTTTCTCCTGCGCTTCTCAGCAGAGAAATCAAGCTTCTGGAAGAAAGTCTGGGAACCGTCCTCCTCACCAGAACGACCCGATCTATGTCACTGACTGACACCGGCAGTCTCTATTACCAAGATGCAATTGGAATTCTCGACGCGGTCGAAAAAACGGAACAGACCATCAGGGAAGGTTCAAAAGCGGTGCGTGGGCACCTTCGGGTAAATGCATCAAGTTCCTTCGGCCAAACCGTTATAGCACCAATGCTTCCAGAGTTTTTGGAATCCTATCCTGATCTGCGATTTACTCTTTCGATGGACGATAAAGTGGTCGACATGGTCGAGGGCGGGTTCGATCTATCGATACGAATCCGAGCCGCGATGCCGGATTCGGCCCTTGTCGCCCGACGGATTGGTGTGATGCGACAACGGATATATGCGTCGCCAGACTATTTGGAGATACATGGAACACCGGCCCAGCCTGCGGATCTGAAGAACCACGCGATCATCGGCTTTTTGCTTGCAGATCATTTGACGAGTTGGAAGCTCTCGGCCGCCGACGGCGTCACATCATTGGAACTTGATCCGCGTGTGAGGGTTGGCAACAGCCTCGTTTTGCGCGATCTGCTGATAGCGGGGCAGGGTATTGGAACTCTGCCCGAGTTCGTTTCTGATGCTCCTGAAGTCAGCGGGGCCCTGGTGAGAGTTCTTCCTGACCACGAACTGCCTGCGCCGGAAGTATTCGCCGTTACAGCATCTCGCTTAGGAATGGATGCAAAGGTCACAGCCTTTCTTGATCATCTGCGTCTGGCTCTCAGGTCCTGACATTATTCAATACAGGTAAAGGGTGATGTCAAAGAGCGCGACTTAATTGGCGGCGCAACAAATTCCATTCTCTCAGGGAACAAGTCGCAGCCCTGAGAGGTATCCTATGTCACGTATTCTCGTTCTCTACTATTCAAGCTATGGCCACGTCCGCACATTGGCCGATGCAGAAGCTGAAGGCGCCAGAAGTGTTCCCGGCACTGAAGTTGACGTTCGACGTGTGCCCGAAACCGTCCCTGAGGAGGTCCGTCAGCAGGCTGGCTATGTCGTAGATGATACTCCTGCCGCCTTGCCGACAGATCTGGAAAACTATGATGCAATAATTTTAGGAACACCGACCCGATTTGGCATGATGGCTGGCCAAATGAAGTCCTTCCTTGACCAGGCCGGAGGGCTTTGGGCCAGGAATGCACTGGTTGGTAAGGTCGGAGCGGTCTTTGCATCAACAGGTTCGCAACATGGCGGGCACGAGGCCACCCTTCTGACAACGCAAGTCCCTCTTCAACACTTTGGGATGCTGATTGCCGGAATGCCCTACACATTTGCTGGCCAGACTACATCAGAAGATATCATTGGCGGCGCGCCATATGGTGC
Source organism: Ruegeria sp. HKCCE3926 (assembly GCF_017872515.1). Taxonomy (NCBI): domain Bacteria; kingdom Pseudomonadati; phylum Pseudomonadota; class Alphaproteobacteria; order Rhodobacterales; family Roseobacteraceae; genus Ruegeria; species Ruegeria sp. HKCCE3926. The sequence goes on from NZ_JAEDOU010000002.1 coordinate 60,211, forward strand.
CGGAACGATCGCCGGTGCTGATGGTTCCCGCACACCTACCGAATTTGACCTGGCCGGAGCGCGATTCCAGGGCGCTCATGTTGCAAGGATTGCAGCGTGCCTCGTTGGATCAAACCTCAATGCGGAAGCAGCGTAACCCGCGCGCCTCTGACGTCTCACTCAAATTCTCAAACGCCTCAGCCGGGAGACATACTATGTCACGCTCAACCGATATTCTTCTCACTTCCCTCGCCCCAGCGGTATGGGGAAGCACTTATCTGGTAACTACGGAAGCGCTCCCGGCTGGCTATCCTATTACCCTGGCTGCTTTACGAGCTCTGCCTGCTGGCTTGTTGTTGCTCGCAGTGACACGCTGCGTTCCACCACGCGAATGGCTTGGTCGAACTTTCGTCTTAGGCAGCCTCAATTTCGCTCTGTTCTGGGTGCTCCTCTTCGTTGCTGCGTATAGGTTACCCGGTGGTGTGGCCGCCACCCTGGGATCGTTGCAAGCAATGATCGTGATTTTGATGGCGTGGGGATGGTTGGGAACCCCAATCCGACTTGGTGCGCTCGGCGCCGCAGCGACTGGCGTAATGGGTGTGTCTCTGCTGCTGATCGGACCAGAAGCACAGCTTGATTGGATCGGTATAGCAGCGGGTTTGGGAGGAGCCGCGTCAATGGCTGCTGGCACTGTTCTCAGCAGGAAATGGCAACCTCCGGTTTCGGCGCTGAGTTTCACTGCGTGGCAATTAACAGCCGGTGGTTTGATACTACTGCCAGTCGCTCTGTTTCTTGAGCCGCCTCTCCCTGCGCTCAGCGCAACAAATGTCGCCGGCCTGATTTGGCTTGGGTTGATCGGTGCTGCAGCAACCTATGCTCTTTGGTTTCGTGGCATAGCGCGCCTGGACCCCAGTGCAGTTTCGATGCTCGGCATGATGAGTCCTATTACAGCTGTCGTGCTGGGCTGGATCTGGCTAGGCCAATCCCTGTCTTTAGTCCAGTTCATTGGTGCAGTGATCGTCCTTGGCTCGGTTTGGGCAGGACAGAGAGCAAACCGATCACAACTCCGGCAAGAAAAAAGATCAAACCGGAGGCACACCTCGGTCGTTGCCTGACCGTCGACGGGAAATTGGCTTACTGTGATCGACCTCAATAATGTGGCTACAAGCACTCGTTATGTCTGCCGTTCGTCGAGGGCGTAGATTACGGGCCGGTGCAAGTTCTCAAACTAAGAACGGACGCGTTCTTGATGCTCGTAACTCGATGTCAAATCTCGTCCCACTTTGGGTCCTCTTTACGGATCCTCCCGCTCAACTTTCGGCTGTCTCTTCCGGGCGAATAGGTCTATTTTTCAAATCCCTGCGCCGACTCACCTTCGTGCACAGCGCGGAATTGAGGACAAGTCATCTTGGAACGCTTTCACATACCACGCAGGCTCCGCATTGGAGACAAGATGCTGCCGGAAACGGCCCTTTTGACGGAGCCGGGCATTGCGATCGTTCTCGCCGAGCCAGGCGCGGGAAAAACGGATTTGCTCGACAGCGTGGCCAATCGGCTTGGCGGCGCGCGTGTTCGTGCCAGTGTCGTCCGGCCATCAGCGCGTGACACGACTCTGATCGTCGACGCTTTCGATGAAGTGGCCCGGGTTGGCGATGCTCGGGTTCACGACATCCTCCACAGGATACGAGATTCCAATCCGGATCGTGTCCTCCTTTCAAGCCGCTCAGGAGAATGGGAGGACTCTCGAACGCGGCTTATCAGCGATCTCTTCGGGAAAGAACTGCAAGTCGCTTATCTCGTTCCGCTGGATGGTTGCGAACAACGGCGTCTGTTCGAACACCTCCATCCCCGAAGATCTTTCGATGAGTTCCATGCAGATATTCACAGATTCGAGCTCCACCACATTCTGGGTAACCCTGAATTTCTGCGCCTTTTCGCTAGCGCCCATGATGAAGCCGACGGGCGGCTCACTTCCCGCGGCGATGTTTTTACACTTGCTATTGAGAACCTCGCTCGCGAATCCAACCCGGACGTGTTGTCGAAGGGGGCACCAACGAGGCGAGAGAAAATAATATGGGCAAACGAGATCTTCTCCAAGCTCCTGCTGTCAGGCGTAGACGGAGTAGCGTTGGGGGATATCGCAGAGGATGATCTCCACCCGCAGATGGAATCGATCGGGCTGACGGGTGAAGAGCCGCTCTCTGTCCTCGGCACGAGGCTGTTCCGGCCGGGAACGGCTGCTAATCATCATGAGCCTGTGCATAGAATTGTGGCCGAGTATGGGGCCGCACAGTATATCGTCAGTCGCATCAATGATCCGACTTGCCGTCTGACAGTTTCCCAGTGTCTTGCCTTGATCGCGCCGAACGGAGTGGTGCGGGACGACCTACGTGGTTTAACGGGTTGGATGGCTGCCCTTGGTTCCGAGAGCCTCCAGAATGCAGCGATCGAACTTGACCCCTACGCCGTTCTGTCAAATGGCGACCCTTCGCGTCTGACCTCAGCATCTCGGAACCGGCTCCTCGATGCCTTGGCTCGTTTAAACGAAGACGACCCGTATTTCCGACGCAGCGATCGCTGGCGATCCTTCAGTGTAACTGGGTTCTTCACACCTGATGTCATCCAAGCCGTTCGGCCGATACTTGCAGATCCAGGGGTTGGGCACCTTCGGCAGTTGTTACTCGAGCTCCTTGTCGGGTCGCCTGCAGTCAGGGAGCTGCGCCCGGACCTTGAGGCGATCCTCCTTGAAGAACAAGCGAATGTCGGACCACGTATGGACGCATTGTCCTGTTTACTCAGCGACGAAACATACGAGCCGGCGGGAGCCCTTCAGCAACTCGTCGACATGGGCACGAACAACGCGCTCCGTCTGGCATCTGAATTTCTGATGCACATGATGGACGCGGCTCCTTATGACGGGCTACTTAGGTTTCTCGAGGCAGCCACGGAGCTCTATCCTACGGACCGAACTGACCGTTCACGTGTCATTGAAGAACGCTACTTTCTGAAGCGCCTAATACGGAAAATCCCCAACGACCAGACAGTCCGCCTGCTGGACGGTTTGACTGAAGGTTTACACTGCACCTGTCGGGAAGATAGGCACCGTTGCCATTGTCGCGACGGAATTAGCAAGATTGTAGGCTTGCTTCTCGACAACTATTTCGAGCGCGTCTCTGGCCCACACGATCCAGACAGGGTCTGGGAGTGGGTTCGAAATTTGCATTTCCACGGGGTTCTAGGGTCGGAGCTAAGCCGGTCAATAGCCGTGCTCCAATCCGATGATACATTGCGCCGTGCGTTGCAGGAGCGTGCCTTCGCTGGGTTAGTGACACGAGAAGAAATACAAAACGCCTTCTACGAAACTTTCATGAACCACGGACATTCCGGACTGCATCTCTGCAATGGCGACGCACGCCACCTAATCGACCACGCTTACCAAACGGACAACTCGGCGCTCTGGATTCAGCTCGCACCGGCACATGACTATTTCGGCAATCGCCAGCTCAAAGGGCCGGACGAATTGCGCAAGCATTGCCGTGAACAGGCAGGCAAAAAGCCTGCATTGATGCGAGAATGGACCAGGATGAACCGCCTCAGGAGGGCAGGCTGGGAGGAAGGCCGCATCCGTCGCTCCCGGTTCGACGCGCGGCGCCGCCGTCAAAAACTACGGGTGACTGAGGCCAACACCGCTTACTTCCATGCCCATCGCTCAGCGGTAGAGCGCGGAGAAATTGTGGGGTGGACCCAGCGCGTCGCAAGAGCGTATCTAATTCAACCGGACTTGCTCCCCGACGTGACCCACGGCCTGTTCGATCCGGAAGTTGTTCTGCGGAGAAGCCTTCAGGCGCTGGGGGACCGTTGTCCTTCCATCGAGGAAGTCAGTGAAGGCCAAAAAAGGGAATGGGTGCAGATATTTCTTGCCGGCGCAGTTGCCGAGTTCCGCGCTACCAGGACCTTGGCGGAGGTGAAGCCAGAAATTCTACGCGTGATTTTTACCGATACCGGCGGCTACAATACTTTCGCCGAAGGGGAAGAGGATGAGTTTCTTGCTGAGATTCGGCGGTGGGTTCTCCTCACGGCCGATGAAGCCGCGACCTTCGCTCGCGAGTATCTCGAACCGTCTCTCGCGGTATCAACAGGACGGTCCAACCTTCATCTTCTTAACCGTGAACCTGCGCTAAACGACCTGCGTGCATCGCTGCCGCTCGAGTGGCTACATCGTTTCCCTGAACTCCCTGTCCAGACCCTGGAAACCCTGTTCGACATGGCGGCCCGTTTCGGCGATCGCGACGCCTTGATTTCATTGGTCCGTGAAAGATGCATCTCTCTCGACGAGGGCATGCTCCCACATCGATGGGAAGAACAGCGTCCTTTCTGGTTCCCGCGCGATTTCTGGGTCGCGACAGAGATTAACCCGAGTGTCTGGGCATACATGGCACGGAACCCGGACTTCATTTTCTGGCTTGCCGATCGCCGAGATCGCGGTGGGCAAGGTGACGAGATATGGGCTCGATTGTCGGCGCCTAAGGTCGAGCGGATTCTCATGGCATATCTGCCTCACTGGCCCGTTGTTCCTCTGCCGTCGAGTTGGGGCACCGGAAGCCCCAGGGGCGAGACAGCATACCGCTATCTCCGTGACCTTGTCTGGCAGATCGGCCGAGATGAGCCGAATGTTGCTCTGCCTGTTGTTGAGAGATTGCTCGCTGAAGAGATCACGGCGCCGTCCCACAACGATCTTCGCAGCATTCGAGCGGATCTTCGTCGCAAAGCCGCATTGACCCCCCGCCGTCCGGGACCGGCCGAGATCGCAGCTTCTTTGGACGGTGGCCCTCCCGCCAGCGTCGAGCAACTGCGTGCTCTGATGTTAGAGCTGCTCGAGGAATTGCAGAAAGACATCCGCGCCGGCGACAGTGGGGTGATTGATCAATTCTTCAATGGGGCGAACCGGCTCGACGAAGTGGGCGCGATGTTTCGGGTTTCTGCGTGGCTAAAGCCGCGCCTGCATTCCTTCGACATCCACGACGTCGTAGAGCATCAACTGGGCGCTCGTAATCGGTGTGACCTCACAGCGACGCGAATGGTGAGAGGGCAAGCACGAATGCTCGTAATCGAGGGCAAGGGACAGTGGCACCGAGATCTCATGTCCGCAGCTGCTTCTCAACTCGCAGATCGCTACTCCATGCACCAACACGCCGACGAACAGGGTATCTACTTAGTCATCTGGTATGGGGCGGAATGTCCTGTCGCTGGGCTGGAGCGCCACGAATATGCTTCCGCCTCCGAACTCCAAGCCGCGATCTGCGAACACCTCCCAAATGAGCTGCGAGGACGCATCGATGTATTTGTGCTTGACGTGTCGCGCGCTGGAGCTGTGAGCACGTGAGCCTCACGCAGTTGAAAGGATCAACCTTAGTTATTGGCTCTGTTTTGGCGGTCAAAGAGTAAACCGAATGGACAATTCAGGTTTAAATAAACGGCGATCAGCAACAGCCGAGTCCGCCTGATAGGTGGTTTTCTGTCGACAATCTTCCATTCGCGCAAGTGGGTGAGGAACGGCTAGAAGTTTCGTTTAAGCTTGTTCGTCGGATTCTTTCATCATCGAAGTCCTAGGTATCCCTCCAAATGATGAAGGGGATGTTTTCTGGCGCCTCCGCGTCCGGGTGTTCCAAACCTCCTATAGCCATGGTGGAATGTTGGTCGGATAACCAAGCACTGAGAGCGCTCAGGGCGCGCGTTTTGACTTGAGCGCTGTCAGGTTATCAAAAACGGCGTTAAGTGCTGCCAGCGAGCGCCCCAGCCAGTCTGGTGCCAATCATAGCACTCGTTAAGCATTCAGCGTGCGCAAACTCACGTTAAAGCAGTGCCAGAGCAGTAGAAATGACCTGGAAAAGCAATCATGCCTAAAGGCAAATTAACAAACGTTGCCCGGATCGCTTGCTTGGGTTCATACCTCCAAAGCAGGTGCAATCTTTTTGTCCGGAACAGCCTTGATCTTGAGCAGGAAAGAGGAGCTTTGCCCTTCTTTAGATGTATATACTAAGTAAGAGATTTATATATTAGTAGAGAGACGGCTTTGGGAGCTTAAGGGAAAGCGGAGCTTCCGGATATCAATTGACTGCGGAGAGGTTTCTTCCAGATCAAGTCGCGTGTATTCAGTTCCGGCACCAAAACGCGCTTTTCACGTTTGTGTAGGCCCACACAAACGTGAAAATGAGGAACCATTATGATATTCTACGTTCTGCTAACTTACGGAAATCGACCCACCGGGCCGATCAAAAGCCACCCTGCTGCCAAAGCCCAGTTGGCACTTATCGATCGAATTGTATCTCTAAATCCGCTCATCAAAGCCGAGGTTGTGTTCGACTATGCTCGTAGCGTTGAAGGTCTTCGTTCACTACCCCGACTTGAAAATGTCCTCGATAGTTTGAACGACGTTGATGGCGTAAGAGTGCGACTCGATGATTTGTCTCGGTTGTTTCGTGTTGCAAAAAAAGGAGACCGAGAACGGCTACTCGAAGAACTGCAGGTTTTTGGCTCGAGTCTATACTCGATGAAGCACAAGAAAACCCTATCAGATTTCTCAGCTGGTGAGGTTCACAACCTTATCCTACACGCTGAGAAATCGATTTTGCCGGCTCAGCAAGAGCGGGCAGGTGATACAGCCAACGCCCGAGCAGCATCGATAATTTCCCGGAAAGGCAAATCAATCGCGGTTGCAAAACAACTCCAAGCCGTAAAAGACGAATTGCTCCGGAAAAAAGTCCCAGCGGTTAATCAAAATGTTGCAGACGAAGCCAATGCGCGAGGTATTCGAACCACAAGGGGAGGCAAATGGACGGCTCAGAATGTCGACCGCATGCTTAAGTCGCTAGAGCAGGTAGGACAGCAAAGGTAATAGTTGTTTGCTTCAGTGGCGACTGGGAAAACAGAGTGTTAAGCCGCAGCCGAAGCATTTAGCCGTATCACTATCTGGATAATGCGCTTGGTTTGTTCGGCGGGAAATACGCCGGATATTCCTTGATCGTCGAAATCTGTATATGGACTTTCATAAAACCGTTTGGGCTCGACGAACCCGGCTTCAGTCAGGTTGTCGATAATCAGATTGAGAAACTCCATCTGGTTCGCAGTCGGGTTTGCTTCGCCGATAAACTCGTTGAAGGCTGCTTTGGCAGCAGTGCGTTCCATTCCAATCAGCGATCTTAAAAAGATCCCAAACCCGTGTTCCCGGGCTACTTCATTCAAAGTTTTCTCATCCGCGACGCCTTCGGAAAGGAACATCCGTTCGAGTTCACGAAGATCCTGTTCGGTCAGTTGTTCTGCCCGTTTTAGTTTCAGGATAGTGATGTGGTCAGAATGGTCTTCTAAAAACCTCCGGACCTTCATGTTAAAGCGTCCTTTGTCGACACTGGAGCCGACATCTGGCAGGTCGATCGCGCTGCCATGTCCGATTTCGTCCTCGAAATCTGTCACAACAACTTTGCGTTCTGTCGGTTTGATCAGTTCTACCAAGCCTCGTAATTTGAGACGCACGCTCTCAAGCATCTCCAACGTCACATCTTCCCAAAATGCTTCATCTTGAAGTTCAAGAATGAGCTCCATTTCCTTAGCTACAACGGGCACATTCGAAAGTGTCTCAAGTGATGAAGCTACCTTTTGGATCCGTTGTTGCAGAGCGGAAAATGCAGCCTCACCGTTGAGAAGACAGAGTTGCGCATTCAATAACAGGAGGTCGAATTGCTTGGCTGGCAGATTGTCATCCTTGAAGGATGTTGGAAGCCCGGCAACTCGCTCTGTAAGATCAAGCTGCGCGTCAAGATCAAGATGTTCCCAGTTCTCAGACCTTTGAAACTTCTCGACGGGCCTACGGTTCTGCCTAACCAAAAAGTTTTCGAGGTTCATACCCGAAACTTCGTCGATCAATCGCGTTTTGATTGCCTGGGTCAGTTTTTGATGATCCTCTTCCCGTTCCTGCAATGCACTGATGAGAGACACTCTGGTCGAGAACAGTCGTTCTCCGATGGGCTTTGCAACGGCACCATCTAAAGCTCCGGGATTTTCTTTGAAGAACTCCAGATTTTGGCAGAAATCGAAGATCAGGAATTCTTGTTTGTCCTCTCCGGAACCAAAAAGATCAGGACATAGTCGCGTGCCACGCCCCACCATCTGCCAGAATTTAGTTTTGGACCGCACCACCTTGAAAAAGACGAGGTTCACCACCTCCGGAACGTCGATTCCAGTGTCCAGCATGTCCACCGACACAGCGATATGAGGTGATTTTTCGGCTTCAGAGAAATCGTCGATCAGCGAGCCAGCATAGCTGACGGAATAGTCGATAAGCCGAGCAAACTCTCCTTTGAGATGAGGATAGTTGGCATCAAAACGCTCAGTGATGAACTGGGCGTGCCGACTGTTCTTGGCGAAGATGATAGTCTTTCCTAGTCGGTCGCCGCCCGCCACCTTGATCCCGTTAGCCATCAAGTGTTCTAGAACCTTGTCGACAGTATCCTTATTGAACAGCCACTTGTTGAGGTCGCCAGACTCAACCCGATCAGGCGTGGAACCTTCTTCATCCCATTCTAACGCATCCCACTCTTCCTTTTCTTCCTCGGAAAGGTCGTCATAGGAGATACCATCTCGCTGGAATTTGAGTGGAACGGAAATGGTTTTAGGCGGCACGAGAAACCCATCCCGAACCGCGTCTTCCAGATCGTATGCGTCTGTAGGAACACCTTTTTCGAGTTGGAACAGCGAATAAGTATCCCTGTCAATCTCATCGCGCGGCGTTGCGGTCAAACCAATCAACATTGCGTCGAAGTATTCAAAAATCGCCCGGTATTTTCGATAGACAGACCGGTGGGCTTCGTCGATGACAATCAGATCGAAGTGGCCGGGACCAAAGCGTTTTTCGCCCTCCTTGGTCTCGTCGATCATCCCCATCATCGTTGGGTAGGTAGACAGCAAAACACGCGCGCCGGAATGGTCGTTGTTTGTGGCGTCATGGCGCTCCAATAGGTTCGCACTTGGCGCCGAGGACAAATGTGTCTTGAAGGCGCCATGGGCCTGTTTAACAAGAGCAACCCGATCCGCCAGGAACAGAACACGACGCACCCAATTGGCACGCATGAGCTGGTCAATCAGTGCGACGACAGTTCTGGTTTTTCCTGATCCAGTCGCCATGACCAATAGTGCCTTGCGCTGTTTGTCTCGTTCAAAGGCTTCCCCGACACGGCGAATAGCGCGCTGCTGATAAAAACGCCCAGCGATTTCTTCATCCACGGACACGTCATCAAGCACTTTCCGAGAAGACCGACGTTGATGAAGTAGAACCAATTCGTCTTTCTTCAGGAACCCCGAAATCGGGCGGGGTGGATACGTCTGGTCATCCCATATCCAGTGCTCGTATCCGTTCGTGCAAAAAATTACAGGTCTGGTGCCATACATTTTTTCGAGACAATCGGCATACAACTTCGCTTGCTGCTGGCCGATGCGTGCGTCCTTCTTGGTCCTCTTTGCTTCCACGACGGCCAGAGGTTTGCCGTCGTCCCCCCACAAGACATAGTCGACGAACCCCTCTCCGGTTTGGTTCGGCATGCCCTCCACCGGAAACTCGCGGTCTCGCGGCGAGTCCAGAGGCCAACCAGCTTCTGACAAGAGCAAGTCGATAAAGGCGTCCCGAGTGGTCGCCTCGTCGTAGTCATGCTCATCGGGTCGGGACTGGTTGGCGGCGCGCGCGGCGGCCACCTCAGCGCGCAGGCGAGCCAGCTCCTCTTCCAGCGCCTTCCTGCCTTCTTCAGACGTTTTGCGCTCTTCCTCGGCCTTCTTGAGCGCTTCCTGAGCGATCGCGTGTTTGTCGCTTAGCGCTTTGATCTGTTCGACTGTGCTTGCTGTGATGGTCAGCGTCTTTTCCAGCTTTCCGGCGTCGAACTTTAGGGCAGGATCTAACTTACCATTTTTGGAATAAGTGCGAGCGATCCAATAACAGACATGGAACAGCTCGCGCACGGTTGCTGCGGCATGGTTGGCACTGATCTTTTTACCACCTTCATGCGCTGCCCGGTTGCCTTGCACGCGGATAAAGTCAGCCTTGGCGACAATTGCCGGGCCGGTGAGCTTTGCTAATGAAGGCTCCGCGATCAATGCATTCAATTTGTCCGAATATGGATCCTTCAATGCCGGATCACGGCTAAAAAGCCACTTCAAAGCCGTTTCCAACGTCAGTCGGGCATAGAAGCAAGCGCCGCGCGGATCAGACAAAGCCGCCGCCTCCGCCATCTTGGCGTGATTCAGAAGGTCCGGAAAATCTTCGGAAAGGAAATCAAATTGGGTTTTTTCCATTACTTTATCGTCGCAAGTTTTGCCAACACGTCAATAGCGGGAAGGTCAATGTAAATTTCGTTGTTGTTCTCTTCGGTTCTGAACTGTGCAAATGCCACGCCTAGCGCAGCCTCAGCCTTAACTGCCTGTTGAACTGTTCCGATGGGTTGTCGCGTGTGGATGACCCATTGAGGTTCATTGGAGAGGCGAAATTTATTGAAGCTTTCCACGCGCGCGTCCGGATCCGTTGAATGCCCGATTTTAAGAACCTTTGACCCTTTTCCGAGCGTTGCGATGTAGACGTAATTCAATTCATCCGATTGGATTGGGGCGACTTCGTAGCCATCAATACGAATAGGGTGCCGCTGACGCAGTTGCTCATTGCGCTGCTGCATAGTGGCAAACTCAAATTCTGCCATTTTCACTTCCCGCGCATTTTCCTTAAGAACCTTCAAAAGGCTAGCTGCGAGAGTATCGCTGACGCGCTCGATGGAACTTACAGATTGGAGTGTATGGGTGGACGCATCGTATCCCTCCAAGTCGCGGAACTCAGGCGCGTTAGGGATTTCCCAGGTTCTGATCGGCTGTAACGCATACGGCCATTGTAGGTCCCAGTCGGTAACTTCTACCTTGTAATCCGTGAGAAGAGCGTTGTGTTTGGTCATCTGCCAAACTTGCAAAACGCGCCCCTTCCATTCCTCTGGAATGGTGGCACCGTGTCCGGGGTTGCGGCTCACAACGCCGAAGACGAGATCACCTTCGGTGAGTAGGTTTTGAGCTGTTGATCGTGCGCCTTTGTTACTGAACGTCAGCGGCCAGCCAATGTTTCCCTCAGAGCCGTATTCGTAGTCTTGGCCCCCGGGAGTGTAGATGTAGGTAAAGAATATATTCATAGTCCAGGCACCCGCTCAACGACTGGCATGTGACAACTCATAGCAGTGGGAACTCCTCGCGGAAGGCTGCCTTTGCGGATTCCCACTTTTTGGCCCCGATATTGTCCAACTGCCACCGACAGTTGACAGTGTTCATAACATCGTATCCCGCTGCTTTCAGGCCATCACACAAGAGCTTTTCCATCGCACCGACTTGGTCGCGCGAAGGTTCGTGAAGTTTCATCCGGATGTCGCGGTCACCCGTTTCCTTTGGAACCTCAGGATAGATTGGTCCGTGTGCGATCAGGTCAAAACCGCCGCAGCCTTCCGGTGCAATCCCACGCTTCGCGAGGTGTTTGCGCAGCGCATTTTGGTTCGAAATATACCCCAGATGCTGCCCCATGCGTGTATAAGGCGCGGTAGCGTAAGGACTGGAGTTATCACCTGTGCGACCGACGTAGTGCACTTCGCTTTCTAACGTGCCAACCCGCCAGACATAGAGCCAGAAACCCCGTTCCAGCATTGCGCCGGGAAGATGCAAAGTTTGTAGCGCGGCACTCACCTCAGAGCTCTCCTCGAAACGCGCGGTCCTGAAGCGAATTGAATAGCGAAGAATAGTAAGAGGCAGAGCGCTGCATGTGGGCGCAAGACGTTTCAACCGACGCAATGCGAGAAGCAAATTCGTTTTGAAGTTCGATCGGTGGATTCAACAACGACAGGTTCTTCAAATTAACAATTTTCAACTCGGCGAAAGTTGTTCCCGAGGCGATAGACGAATAGTTGAATAGAAAAATGTTCCTCAGATGGTTTCTGAGATACTCACTGTTGATCTCTGCCGAATGACACTTTATCCATAGGACCCTTCCATCCTTAAAATAGAACGGCTTGTCGTCGTCCACTTTCCATATCCTTCCGCCGTGGCAAATGGATGGAAGGAGAAGGTCTCCTATTTCTGGTTTCCCGGATTGTTTAACCAAACCTTCATAGTGCTCCGCAGAAATAAACAACTCTGGCTCTACTATTTTACCGTCGCCGAGTTTTCCCACTTCAGTGCCACGAAAAAAGGGCACGCCACTTTCAACAAACTCGCTTACGAAAACTCGTTTACTTGATCCCACGTTACAAAGATCACCTAGTTTTACACTCTCCCACCCCATCGGGTTTGTGGTTGGATCCCCAAACATCTCGTGAAAGATCGCCTGGCCGAGGGTGTTGAGTTTGTCCCGCGCACGGGAGCGGAGGCGGCGCAGGGCGTCCGCCTGATCCAGTATCCCCGCAATCCGCTTCTGCTCCTCCAGAGGCGGTAGGGGGATTTTGAGTGCAGCCAAAGACTTGGCATTCAAGTTCAGCATTGTCACGCCCGAGGCTGCTGCTGCCAGTTCTCTCCGAGCTTTTGGTGTCCGAAGAATATGAACGAGGTATGGAGAGTGAAGTGCCGATTTAGATGGGATTATTTTCATCGAACCGGTTCCGCAGATCATTCCCTCATGTTGGGATTCGACCACTGCACAACGCCCCATTTCACCCCGGCGACCCATAATTACTTCTCCGGTCTTTAAGAGGTATCGTTGTAAATCTTTCGCCTTCAGTTCTGAAACTGAGAAACTTGGATCGGCCGATATACCGTCTGCAGCGATGTGCATCGGGTTGATAACTGGAACACCATCCTCCACGTAGTCGGCCTTGTGCAGCAGAGATCCGAACGGTCCAATTTGAATTTCTGAAACTTCGGACAAAGGTGATGATGGAAAGCTCATCCCAGCATCCCCTCAAGCTTATCCAACCCAACGGTAATTTCCTTCTCGATCTCCCTAATTTCGGCAATGATCTCAGAAGGAGCCTGATGCTCAACCTCCTCGTGTTCGATCTCCTTGTAGCGATTGAGTGACAGGTCCCAGCTACCAGTGGCGGTAATGTCCCTGGCGCGAACCGTGAAGCTCTGCGAGGTGCGAGGGCGGTTGGCCTCACCCTCCAAAGCCTCCCAACGACTTAGGATGTCGGGCAGGTTGTTCTTAGCGTGCTCTTCTTCGCTCAGCCTGGCCAACGAACCCAACTTGTCCGCGTCTAGGAGCGGCGTTCGCTTGTCGTCCAATGAATAGCCGTCCGCTGTCATGTCATAAAACCAAACGTCTTCGGTTCCGCCTACACCAGTCTTGGTAAAGACCACTATGGCGCAGGACACGCCAGCATAGGGGCGGAAGACGCCCGAAGGCAGCTTGATGATCGCTTCGAGCTTGTGATCCTCCACCAGCATCCGCCGGATATCCTTGTGCGCCTTGGATGAACCGAAAAGCACTCCGTCGGGCACAATCACCGCAGCCCGCCCACCGGTGCGCAACAGGCGCAAGAAAAGGGCGACGAAGAGCAGCTCGGTTTTCTTGGTCTTCACCACCTTCAGCAGATCCTTGGCGGTGGTGTCGTAGTCGAGGGACCCAGCAAAAGGCGGATTTGCAAGGATCAAGGAATAGCGGCCTTCATCCTCGCCGTGCTCCTCGGCCAAGCTGTCGCGATAGGAGACATCCGGGTTTTCGACTCCGTGCAAAGTCATATTCATAGCGCCAATCCGCAACATCGTGCTGTCGAAATCGAACCCATGGAACATACCAGAATGAAAATGCTGGCGGCTGTCTTTGTCCATCAGCATCTTGGGGTGGTTGCTGCGCACATACTCTCCGGCCTCCACAAGGAAACCGCATGTGCCTGCAGCCGGATCGCATATGACGTCCTTAGGCGTGGGCGCCATCAGGTTAACCATAAGCTGGATGATGTGGCGTGGCGTGCGGAACTGGCCATTCTGCCCGGCGCTGGCGATCTTGCCGAGCATATATTCATAGACATCGCCTTTGGTGTCGCGGTCATCCATCGGGATGTCATCGAGCTGCTGAACCACTTTGGCTAGTAAACTCGGGTTCGAGAAGCCAAGCCGCGCGTCTTTCATGTGTGTGCCGTAAGATGAGCCTTCCTCGCCTAGCTCACGCAAGAATGGGAACACATGCTCATCGACGATACGCATCATCTCCCGCGACTCGAAGTTCTTGAAGCGCGACCAGCGAAGGTTCTTGTATGGCTCACCCTTGGGGTCATTCCCGGCCGGAAAGATGCGACGCTCCATCTCGACGTCGAGCATTTCGGCCTTGCTTTCCTCAACGGTGTGCAGATCGTCCAGCCGCTTGATGAATAGTAGGTAAGTGATCTGTTCGATCACCGAGAGCGGGTTGGAAACACCACCGGACCAGAAGGCATTCCAGATTTGATCGACTTGGGAACGGATGGGGCCTGTGAGCATGTTGAAATCGTCTTTTTGTTGTCAGTTGGGTGCAGGATAGCGAGATCAAAAATGAATGGTAGGTCGAAATGAGAGTTGCTGCTTCGACCGGGTCCTGAACCGCTATCTTGAGGCAGTCTTCGAAGAAACAAGTGGTTCGCCTGTCATTGGCAGAAAATCGCAAGGGATTGTCCCAAGATCAGCCAGAAGTGATCATTCCGCATATTGGTCGCGCCTGAATCGGGATTGGAGTTTGGGCTCGAATAAAAAAGAATCTTTTGTTTGTTTTCAATTATTTGAAAAATATTTGGAAATCCAAAATGCATCCCACGTCTCGAACGCTATAGAGTAAATGATTTTGCCAAAATGAAGGAGCGCACTTTGTCCCCGCCGTATACCCCTAAGACACTCGCAGAGCGTTGGAGCTGCAGTTCTGAAACTGTGCGTCAGCTCTGCAAGTCCGGCCAGCTCGAATACTTCAGAGTTCGCCGTCAGTTTCGCATCCCCGCACACAAAGTAGAGGAATATGAGCAGTGCAGGAATACAGCATCGGTCGACTCAACAACCGCTTCGTTGTTGTCTGGTATGAGGAAGATGGACGCAGACGTAGGTATCGTCTTGACGCGGACACCCTCGAAAACGCGGAAGCCGAAGCCCGTGATGTCCTGCTCGCCCAAACAGCCGGAAAGGATGAACTGACCGTGGCAGCGATCTGGAATGCTTATAGTGTGACAGTCGAGGGTCGGCCGGCGCACGATAGCATGCGATACACTGGCCGTTCTGTGCTACCTTGGTTTGGCGCCTTTCGCCCGGATCAGATAGGCGTGCAAGACTGTAAAGCCTACACCACCGATCGGCGGCAGGCAGGTATTCAGGACGGCACGATCTGGACACAACTTGGGAAGCTAAGGACCTGTTTGAATTGGGCTGAGAAGACCGGGCTGATTGATAGGGCACCCTACATCGAGCGCCCCAGCAAACCGGCTCCCAAGGAGAGGTATCTAACGCGCCAGGAGATTTCACAGCTCCTGGCGGTCGACTGCGCACCGCATATCAAGCTGGCTACATGGCTGATGCTGTCGACGGCGGCTAGGGTAACGGCTGTGTTAGAACTCACATGGGATCGGGTCGATTTTGAACGTCGTCAGATCAATCTCCGCACTGGCGACGGACAGAGGAAGGGCAGGGCCATCGTCCCCATGACCGAGAGCCTGTATTCTGCGCTTTTGAATGCCCAGAAGGCCGCATTATCTGAGTATGTCGTGGAATGGGCTGGCGGACCTGTGAAGTCGATCAAGAAAGGCTTCAAGGCGGCCGCAGTCGCGGCGGGTCTGCTTGATGTGTCACCACACGTGCTGCGGCACACAGCTGCAGTTCATATGGCGGAGGCAGGCACTCCGATGGATGAGATTGCTCAGTTTCTAGGTCATTCAGACTCTCGGATCACCGCGTCCGTTTATGCACGCTATAGCCCCGAGCACTTGCGTAAGGCTGCTAGTGCGTTGGAGTTCGACTAACGCTTAGGTTCAACGAACCTCGGATCACTGTCTTAAAAACAACAAAGGCGCCCTTGGGCGCCTTGTTTTATTGGTCGGAGTGAGAGGATTCGAACCTCCGACCCCTGCCTCCCGAAGACAGTGCTCTACCAGGCTGAGCTACACTCCGACCGTGGCGGGTGATCTATACGCGGCGGGTCTGATGCGCAAGAGGATTCTGTAATGCGACTACCCGAATCTTTCGATCTCAACACCCAAAAATATATGGCAGCGGACCAATGGGCACGGAACCCGGTGATCTAAGCAGGTCGCCGTGTTTACGGTTCGCAAAAACGAGCGTTTACATGTTTGCGTACTGCTGTTGACCGGCGCGCAAAGTGTCCGCCAAACTGTTCACCCCCCCCCGCCGGGCAGGTCGCGATGGCACCGGTGTTAAAACGTTGGCTGGATGACAGGCTTGTTGAAAGGCAACGGAATCGCAACCTTTTGCGGTGGAAACCCTGTGGTTTCTTTGTCCGCTTTCGCCCGCGCAGCCATCGTCATCAATTGGTTGTGAAGCGTCCCAGGCAATCACGGCAAGGGATCTGTTTTGTACAGACGAATTTTGGTTCCACCATGGTCGACGACCGGTCCTGGCGCCAGCAAAGGCAGGCGTGTGGCCCGGGCAAGCCCCGGAGCGCTGGTGATCACGCCGACCCGCCATCCCTGGAACCGGTTCATCAGGGTTTTGCCCATCGCGCCATAGACCGAGCGCAAGCGTCTTTCGTCACCAATTCGCGCCCCGTAGGGCGGGTTCACAATGACCAGCCCCGCAGGACCTTCGGGGGGTTTTATGTCGCTGACGGAACGCTGTTGAAACCGTGTCACGGCACCGACTTGGGCCCTTTCGGCATTGGCAGTCGCCGCGTCAACCGCGCCCGAGTTGCGATCCGAGCCGTAGAAGGTAAGCGCGCATTCCGCCGCCTTCGTTTCCCGTCGCATTTCCTGCCACTGATCAGGGTCAAAGCCCGCCAGGTCCTCGAATGCAAAACCGCGGGAGCGGCCAGGGCGCAGACCCAGAGCGATCTCGGCGGCCTCGATCACGAAGGTACCCGATCCGCACATCGGGTCCAGTACGGGTTCATCGCCCGAGTAGCCACATTCTTTCAGGAACATGGCGGCCATTGTTTCGCGCATTGGGGCCTTGGCAATGGCTTCCTTGTGACCGCGTTTGTGCAACAGCTCGCCGGAACTGTCGACCGAGATCGTGCAGATGTCTTTTTCGATTCGAAGCAACACCCGAAGGTTTGCCTCGGATGAAATCGAGGTGCCCAATGTCTCGGATATTGCCCGCTCGATCCTCTGACGAGCTGCACCGGCGTGATAAATTCTGGATTTGCGGCTGATGGCTTCCACCTTGACCGGCACGTCAGGACGCAAAACGGTGCCCCAAGGAAATTTCCGAGCACGTTTGTCCAATTGGGCAAGGTGCACGGCGGGGAAGCTGCCCAGTCGCACCAGAACCTTGTTGGCGCCGCGCAGTGTCAGGTTGGCACGCCAGACCTCGGGCCATGAACCCCGGCATGTTACCCCGCCGGGTACAGTTCTGACCTGCGCGAATCCGTTGAATTGCGCCTCGTCACCAAGAGGCGCCTCGAGGCCCGGCGTGGCAACCAGAAAGATTTCCAAATCTGTGTCTTTTTCCATTCCGGTTGCTTACACTGGAACCTTGGTGGGCGCGATATGCAATTATACGCCATGGATTCAGAAGAAATGACCGATCAATCGCAGGATTGTGTGGTTCATCCTCAAGTTTTGGCGGTAACAGGTTTGCGTTTATGACCTTCCCCGCGTAAAGGGTCCTTGATCGGAAATACGCCTGCGGATTTTGGACCGTTTTCGACGCTTTTGCGACGGAGGCTCGAAAAAACCGCGCTATTGCATGACCCCGAAAGGGCGTTAGCAGAGCTGGCGCAGAAAAGAGGCTTGGAAGAACGTAGCAACATGCAAACTTTCAAACTGAAAAAGGGGCTGGATCTGCCGGTGGAAGGCGCTCCTGACCAGACCATTCACCCGGGCCCGGAATACGCGACCGTTGGCGTCCTGGGCGGTGACTACATCGGCCTGAAACCCAAGATGCTGGTGCAGGAAGGCGACAGCGTCGTACGTGGCGCGCCGCTGTTCTGTCACAAGGACGCGCCTGACGCGATGATGGTCGCACCGGTAAGTGGCAGGGTCGTCGCGATCAACCGTGGTGCCCGTCGGGTGCTGCAAAGCGTCGTGATTGAAGTGACAGATGTCAATGACACCGGTGTTGATTTCTCGGGCATAGGGGATGCCGACAGCGCCGAAGGCGTGACGGCCAAGCTGTGCGCCGCCGGCCTGTGGACGTCGTTCCGCACGCGCCCCTATTCAAAAATGCCGAACCCCGGCGTCAAACCGGATGCGATCTTTGTCACCGCCATGGACAGTGACCCGCTGGCCGCTGACGCTGCCACGATCATTGCCGAGGCGCCCGAAGAATTTACCGCCGGTTTGGCGGCAGTCAGCACATTGACCGAGGGCAAAACCTATCTTTGCCAAAAAGAGGGTGACACGATACCCGGCGCAGATGTCGCCGGTGTCGAAGCTGCATCTTTCGCAGGCCCGCACCCATCGGGGCTGGCCGGAACGCATATTCACTTCCTCGAACCCCTTGCAGGCGACAAGCAGGTCTGGACCATCGGGTATCAGGATGTCATCGCTATTGGTCGCCTGATGCTGACCGGCCATCTGGATCCGAATGTCGTGATTGCCCTGACGGGGCCGGGTGCGCGTCAACCACGTTTGATCCGTACCGTGATGGGCGCATCAACTGACGATCTGACCCGCGACGAAGTCGATGTGGACGGCACGCCCCGCATCATTTCGGGTTCGATCCTGTCGGGCCGGCACGCTGAGGGCCCGACCGCCTATCTGGGCCGGTTCGCGCGTCAGATCAGCATCATCCGTGAAGATCCCGATCAAATCCCGTTGGGCTGGATTCGTCCGATGCCGTCGAAATACGCGGTCCAGCCTGTATTGGGTTCGGCATTCGCCAAGAAGCTGTATGCCTTCACGTCCAATCTGAACGGCGGGCGTCGGGCCATGGTGCCCACAGGTGTTTTCGAAGATCTGATGCCGCAGGACTATCTGCCCACTCAGTTGCTGCGGGCGCTGCTGGTAATGGATACGGACACTGCCCAAGCCCTGGGTGCGCTGGAGCTGGACGAAGAGGATCTTGGCCTTGTGGGCTTTGCCTGTCCGGCAAAATATGAATACGGGCTGGCGCTGCGCGACTGCCTGATCAAAATTGAAAAGGAGGGCTGAGCCGAATGGGTTTGCGCAGCTTCTTTGACAGGATCGAGCCGAACTTTACCAAGGGCGGCAAGTACGAAAAGTACTTCCCCATCTACGAGATGGTGGAAAGCTTCATCTACACTCCAAAAACCGTGACCACGGTGGCGCCGCACGCGCGGTCCTATGTGGATATGAAGCGGATCATGACCTATGTCGTGATCGCGACGATCCCCTGCATCCTGTGGGGGATGTGGAACACCGGCTATCAGGCAAACTCGGCGATTGCTTTGCTGGGTCCGGAATCGGCCACCGGCTGGCGGATTGCTTTGTTGCAGATGTTCGGGATTTCGCTGGACCCGTCCAGCATTTTTGCCAACGTCATGCATGGTCTGATGTATTTCCTTCCGATCTACATCGTCACGCTGGTCGCGGGCGGTATCTTCGAGGTCATCTTTGCCACCGTGCGCGGCCATGAGGTGAACGAAGGCTTCCTAGTTACATCAATGCTTTACACGCTGATCATGCCTGCTACGACGCCCCTGTGGCAGGTGGCATTGGGCATCATCTTCGGCGTTGTGATCGGTAAGGAAGTGTTCGGGGGCACCGGCAAGAACTTTCTCAACCCCGCGCTTGTGGGGCGGGCGTTTTTGTATTTCGCCTATCCGGCGCAGATGTCGGGGGATGCGGTCTGGACACCCGTTGACGGGTTCTCGGGCGCAACTGCATTGGGCGTGTCTGCGGCCGAAGGCGTGCAGGCGCTGGCCGCTGAAGGCATCACCTGGTCGAGCGCGTTTTTCGGCACCATTCAGGGCAGCTTTGGCGAAACATCGACGCTGGCCTGCATGATCGGTCTGGCTTTCCTTCTGATGACCAGGATCGCCAACTATCGCCTGATTGTGGGCTGTCTGGCGGGCACCATCGGCTTTACCCTGCTGCTGAACCTGATCGGATCGGATACCAACCCGATGTTCGCGATGCCATGGTACTGGCATATCGTGTTGGGCGGTTACGCTTTCGGGCTGGCCTTTATGGTGACGGAACCGGTTTCCGCCAGCCACACCAATATAGGGCGTTATATTTATGGCGCTCTGATCGGTGTCATGGTCGTGATGATCCGCGTGATCAACCCGGCTTTCCCCGAAGGCATGATGCTGGCAATCCTGTTCGGCAACGTCTTTGCACCGCTGATCGACTATTTCGTCGTGCAAGCCAACATCAAACGGAGGGCGCGTCGCCATGTCTGATACGCAATCCCCAGATCAAAACGAGGCACCCAAGGGCGCATTAGCCAAATTCCTGGCGGCGTCGCCGGATTCTGTTGGCAAGACGATCTTCATCGCCGTTGCTGTCTGTCTGGTCGCCTCGATGGTTGTGTCCGCGGCCGCAGTCAGCCTGCGCCCGGTGCAAGAGGCCAACCGGCTGAAGGACAAACAGGTAAACGTTCTGCAAGTTGCGGGCGTGTTCGAGCCGGGCATCGACGTGACAGAGGCTTTTGCCGCCTTCGAACCACATGTGCTGGAGCTGTCCACAGGCACCTTCGTCGATGATCAGTTTGATCCGACCACATTTGACGACATCGCCGCCGCTAGCGATCCTGAGCTGAGCGTCGCGTTGGACAATGACCCCGCCGGTATCGGCCGCAAATCCAAATACCGTGTTATCTATCTGCTGCGCGATGATGCAGGTGATCTGGACAAGGTGATCCTGCCTCTGCACGGATACGGCCTGTGGTCGACGCTCTATGGATTTATCGCGCTTGAAAACAACGGCAACGATATCTACGGCCTGCAATTCTATCAGCATGGTGAAACTCCGGGTCTTGGGGCCGAGGTGGACAACCCACGCTGGAAAGCCCTGTGGAACGGGAAAAAGCTGCGCGACGAAGCAGGTGATCTGCAAATCACCGTTGCCAAATCGCAGCCCGCAGCCGGGCCAGATTTCTATGTGGATGCGTTGGCGGGGGCCACGCTGACGTCGGTCGGCGTCGATAACCTTGTGAAATTCTGGATGGGCGATGCGGGCTATGGTCCCTTCCTGGCCAAACTTCAAGCAGGAGAGATTTGATGTCCCAGACCAAGAAAGAGATGCTGGTCGACCCGCTTGTCGACAACAATCCGATCACATTGCAGGTGCTGGGCATCTGTTCAGCACTTGCGGTGACATCATCGTTGCAAGTGTCGATGGTGATGGCGCTGGCGGTGATCTTCGTGACCTCGTTTTCGTCGTTCTTCATTTCGTGCCTGCGCAACCAGATCCCCGGTTCGATCCGGATCATCGTTCAGATGGTGATCATCGCGTCGTTGGTGATCTTGGTGGACCAGATCCTTAAAGCCTATGCTTTCGAGATTTCGAAAACCCTGTCGGTTTTCGTCGGCCTGATCATCACCAACTGCATCGTGATGGGCCGCGCCGAGGCGTTTGCGATGAAGAATCCGCCGGTTGCGTCCTTTATCGACGGAATGGGCAACGGCATGGGCTATGGTCTTATCCTGCTGCTGGTCGGCTTCATTCGCGAGCTGTTTGGCGCGGGGTCGCTGTTCGGCGTTACCATTCTGGAAACCGTCAACAATGGCGGCTGGTACGTGCCCAACGGCATGCTGTTGCTGCCGCCCTCGGCGTTCTTCATCATCGGTCTGATCATCTGGGCCTTCCGCACCTGGAAGCCGAACCAGGTGGAAGAGCGTGAATACAAAATTCAGCAGGTAGAGGCCCACTGATGGAAGGTCTGATCTCACTGGCCGTAAAGGCCATCTTTGTCGAAAACCTTGCGCTTAGCTTCTTCCTGGGGATGTGTACCTTCATCGCCGTGTCCAAGAAGATTTCGACAGCGCTGGGTCTGGGGATTTCGGTCATGGTCGTGCAGGCCATCACCGTGCCTGCCAACAACCTACTGCTGAACTACTTGTTGAAACCGGGCGCGCTGGCCTGGGCCGGGTTCCCGGATGTAGACCTGACCTTCCTTGGCCTGATTTCCTATATCGGCGTGATCGCGGCGATGGTTCAGATACTCGAGATGGTTTTGGACAAGTATTTCCCACCGCTTTACAACGCGTTGGGGATCTTTCTGCCACTGATCACGGTGAACTGCGCCATCCTTGGCGGGTCGCTGTTCATGGTGGAGCGTGACTATAACTTTGCCGAGGCGGCGACTTATGGCTTGTCTTCCGGTTTTGGCTGGGCACTGGCAATCACCGCAATGGCCGGAGTTCGGGAAAAGCTGAAATATTCAGACATCCCCGATGGTCTGCAAGGTCTGGGCATCACTTTCATTACCGCAGGTCTGATGGCTATGGCCTTCATGTCCTTCTCGGGCGTGAAACTGTAAGGGGGCGTTGATGGAAACCTTTACCTTAGGCGTAGCTCTTTTCACCGTAATCGTTCTGGCATTGGTGGCCATCATCATGGCCGCCCGATCCAAGCTGGTATCGACCGGAAACGTCAACATTACGATCAACGGCGAAAAGACCATTTCCGTTCCGGCAGGTGGGAAGCTGCTACAGACGCTGGCTGCCGAGAAGCTGTTTGTCCCTTCGGCCTGCGGTGGCGGCGGCACCTGTGCGCAGTGTCGGGTGCGGGTGCATTCGGGGGGCGGATCGATCCTGCCGACCGAAGAAAGCCATATCACGAAACGTGAAGCGTCATGTGGTGATCGCCTGTCTTGCCAGGTGGCGGTCAAGCAGGACATGGATATCGAAGTTCCGGAAGAAGTCTTCGGCGTCAAGAAATGGGAATGTACCGTTCGGTCGAACGAAAACGTAGCGACCTTCATCAAGGCGTTGATCCTGGACCTGCCCGAGGGTGAGGATGTTAACTTCCGCGCCGGTGGCTACATCCAGATCGAAGCACCTGCACACCAGTTGAAATACACGGATTTCGACATTGAAGAGGAATATCGCGAGGATTGGGATCGCTTCAATCTGTGGCAATATGAATCGGTGGTGACCGAACCCATCGAGCGCGCCTATTCGATGGCCAACTACCCGGACGAAAAGGGCATGATCATGCTGAACGTCCGCGTGGCCTCGCCGCCGCCGGGGTCCGAAGGCATTCCGGCGGGTCAGATGTCGTCTTACATCTTCAACCTGAAGCCGGGTGACAAGGTCACCATTTCAGGCCCATTCGGCGAGTTCTTTGCCCGCGAAACTGACAAAGAGATGGTCTTTATTGGCGGCGGCGCCGGTATGGCCCCAATGCGCAGCCATATCTTTGATCAGCTCAAGCGTCTTCAGAACCGCAACCGCAAGATCAGCTTCTGGTACGGTGCGCGGTCGAAGAAAGAGATGTTCTTTGTCGAAGATTTCGACAGTCTGGCTGAAGAATTCGACAATTTCGAATGGCATGTGGCCTTGTCGGACGCGCAGCCCGAGGACAATTGGAAAGGCTATACCGGCTTCATCCACAACGTATTGTTCGAAGAGTACCTCAAGAACCATCCCGCGCCTGAGGATTGCGAATACTACATGTGTGGTCCGCCAATCATGAACCAGTCGGTCATCAACATGCTGCTGGATCTGGGCGTGGACCGCGAAGACATCATGCTCGACGATTTCGGCGGCTAAGGAACAAAAAGAACCGGCGTTGAAGACGCCGGTTCTTTCATTTGGCGGTAAGCCTGCGTTATTTTGCGTAATACTCTCGATACCACGCGACGAATTGTGTGATACCGTCTTTCAGATCTGTCTGGGGGCGATAGTTCGTCAGTCTTTGTAGCAGCCGATTGTCCGCCCAAGTGGCATGAACATCACCCTTCTGCATCGGCATGAAATTCTTGATCGCCTTCTGCCCCACGGCCTGTTCGATGGCTTCGATGAAATCCATCAGGCGCACTTTTTCGCCGTTGCCGATATTCACGATGCGATAGGGCGCGACGGGCGACAGGCTGTCTCCGTCCTCGATATCCTCACGGCTGGCTGGCCGCACCGGAGGCACATCGATCAGCAATCTGATGCCGCGTACAAGGTCCTGGACATGGGTGAAATCCCGGTACATGTCGCCGTGATTGTAAATGTCGATCGGGCGACCATCCAGGATGGCGGCGACAAATTTGAAATACGCCAGATCCGGTCGTCCCCAGGTGCCGTAGACGGTAAAGAAGCGGAACATGGTCGTCGGCAAATCCCACAAATGGGCATAGGAATGCCCCATCGCCTCATTCGCCTTTTTTGTCGCGGAATAGATGGTAAGCTGGGTGTCGGCTTTTTCCGTCTCGGTGAAGGGCATGTCCTCGTTGGCACCGTATATCGAAGAGGTCGATGCCATCAAAAGATGATCCACCTTATGTTGCCGTGCAATTTCCATCACGTTGAATGTTCCAACGACATTCGATTCAACATAGCTGCGGGGATGTTCCAAACTGTGTCTCACACCGGCCTGAGCCGCCAGATGAACGATGACTTCCGGCTGAAATTCTTCGGCGACCTGCATCAACCGATCAAAATTTTCCAACCGATCCTCGGTTGCCGTGAACCCGGGTGTCTGAAGCAGAATTTGATGCCGACGCTGTTTCAGGACCACATCATAGTAATCCGTCATCCCGTCGTATCCATGCACGCGGAACCCTTCCTCTAACAGCCGCTTTGCCAGATGGAACCCGATGAACCCCGCAGAGCCCGTAATCAAAACCCGTTTCATAGAACCCTCAAAACGCCCTGCACGATCATCGCTGAACAAAAGGTTCTTCCCGTGATGCCGGGTCAAACATTTTGAACTGCGCCGAAGGTCATATCGAACATCCAGACGTCATTGGTCAACTCTTTGCTGATTCAATCAGATGCTCATTGCCGCCAATGGGCGAGAAGGATAGGGATCAACGTGTATGATTACGAACTGGATCAGACGGTGGTTCGACCGCACGGCGGGGCGGACAACGAATGCAGTGTCTTGCGACATCGCTCCGGCCGAGAAAGTGACGGCCGTGGGCGATATCCACGGTCGTCTGGACTTGTTGCAGGCGTTGTTGCCCAGACTGGACGATCAGAGCTTGCTGGTCTTTGTCGGAGATTACATCGACCGAGGGCCATACAGCGCGCAGGTGCTGCGCCACCTGTTTCACCTGAGCGAGACGTCAGGAGGACGCGTTCAGTGTCTTCTTGGAAACCACGAAGAGTTTCTGTTGCAATTCCTGGAGGTGCCGGAAGGCAACGCCCGGCTCTGGTTTCAAAATGGGGGTGTGCACACGTTGGCGTCTTTCGGGCTGAAACCGCCCGCGGATATCGACAACTACCAGCAGGTTCGAAAACTGGCGGATGATCTTCGCCTGAAGATGGGGGAAAGCCTGATCAACTGGCTAGCTGACCGGCCTTTGACCTGGACTACCGGCAACGTCACATTCGTTCATGCGGCGCTGGACCCCCGACATCCGACTGAGGCCCAGGATCGCCAGATTTGCCTCTGGGGACATCCCATGTTTCCCAGGCTGGCCCGCAGCGATGGCCAATGGGTGGTGCATGGCCACACCATCGTGGACCTGCCCCGGATCAGGAACCGGGTGGTATCGATCGACACGGGCGCTTTCGCTTCGGGTCGTTTGACAGCCGCCGAGATCAACGCCGGAAGTGTTCGGTTCACCTCGACCGGATGAACAGTGGGCCTTTAACCGACGATCATTTGCTTCATGCGAAGCGCTTCATATTCCAACTCTTTGAGACGGAAGTGGACAACGTCTCCGATCGTGATGACGCCGCACAAATGACCGTCGCGCAGCACCGGCATATGGCGAAAACGGCCCTCGGTCATTGTTTTCAGAACTTCATTCAGCAGATCATCCGGTGTGCAGGTCTTAACATCCTTGGTCATGAGGTCTTCGACCGATTGCGGAAGGGTCTGGCCGGGTGTGTCTGCCATGCGCCGAACGATGTCGCGTTCTGACAAAATCCCCTGCAATGCCCCGTTCTGATCCGTCACGAGAACAGCGCCGATTCGTTTTTCCTTCAGCGTGTTAACCACGGAATGGATCGTGTCATTTGGCCGCACCGAAAACACCGCGTCCCCTTTACCTTCAAGCAGCCTGGCCACGGTTGTCTGCGAATGCGACAGGTTCGATTCCGCAGACTGGCTGTACGTCGTCTTGTCAGCCTTGTCGCCACGCGAAGGCGACTGGTAAGAGGTTGGAGCCATGGGCAATCTCCTTGTGGTTCTTGCAAAGTCTTTCCCTTTCACCTTAGCGCAGCTAAACGACCTGTATAGGGTGCAATTGCGCCGATCGGCAAAAACGCAGGCCGGAAAGGACGTTCAAGCCATTGAGTGAACTCTATCTTACGCCACCCATAGCGGCATTGATCTTCTTTGCCGTTGTTGTTTGTGGCCACAATTTCCGCATGGCGTGGAAGCAACAGCCGCCGGGTTGGCAAAAACGTGCGTGGTTGTTCGGCGTGCCGGCGGGGGTCGGCCTTTTAGTGCTGGGTTTCCTGCCGCTGAAGATGTGATCGCAGTTTGACTTTGGCGGGGGCCACTGGCATATGCCGGGCACAGAATTTCCCGGAGATCGCCGATGCGTCTTTTGCCTTTACTGGCCGTTGCCACTCTTCTTTCCGGCTGTTTGTTCGACAAAGAACCCGAGGTGGTTCGTCTGTCGGGCGAAACAATGGGCACGACCTTCAACATAACCGCGATCGGCGAAGATCTTGATGAGGCCGCATTGGCCGCGGCTGTCGAAGAGACGCTGGCCGAGGTGAACGCCAAAATGTCCAATTGGGATCCAGAATCCGAGGTGTCCGTCTTTTCCGCTTCAACTAGCACAGCCCCCGTTCCGGTCTCGGACGAACTCGCACTGGTCCTTTCGGCCGCCAATGACGTGCACGAAAAAACCGGTGGGACTTTTGATGTAACTCTGGGCCCGCTGATCGAACTTTGGGGCTTTGGCCCACGCAAGCCCGAGGATCCAGTGCCATCGGATCCCGAAATCGAGGCCGCGTTAAGCGGCGTCGGGCAGGCCCGTTTGCTGACGCTCGACACCGAAGCCGGCACGCTGTCGAAGGCTGAACCGCAGGTCGGCATCAACCTGTCGGCGATCGCAAAGGGCTATGGCATCGATGCGGTTGCCGGCGCTTTGCAGGATGCTGGTATCGACGATTACCTTGTCGAGATCGGCGGTGATCTTGTTGCCAAAGGCAAGAATGAGCAGGGCGAAGCCTGGCGCATTGGCATCGAAAAGCCTGAAACGGGCGCTCAGAGCATTCAACTGATCGTTTCTCTGGATGATCGCGGCATGGCCAGCTCGGGCGACTACAAGAATTTTTTCGAACAGGACGGTGTGCGGTATTCGCATATCATCGATCCGACAACGGGACGCCCGATTACACATCGCACGACTTCTGTCACGGTTCTTGCGGAAAACGCAATGTTGGCGGATGCCTGGGCAACGGCCATGCTGGCTTTGGGTCACGAGAAGGGAATGGACATTGCGGAAAAGTATAAACTTGCCGTGTACTTCATTTCGCGGGATGTGACAGGCGGCGAAGATGCCTATATTACGTCGCACAGCACCGCGTTCAAAGACGCTTTGGGAACCAACTGACAGGCAGGAACCGAGATGAGCACTTTTATTCTGGCCTTTATTCTTTTGGCGCTTGTCATGGTCGGTATGTCATTGGGTGTCATGCTGATGGGGAAGACCATCAAAGGCAGCTGCGGCGGCCTGAATGCGATCTCGGGCGCCGATAAATGCGTTGTGTGCCAAAAGGATGTCGACCCGGACAGCCCGCTGCGCGATCAGTTGCAGTGCAAACGGGCCAGGAAGATGCTGGAACAGATGGAACATCAGGCCTGAAGCAAGTTTTGCTTCGCTCTGCGAACGGAAGTGGCTAACTAGGTTCCCATGACTTTCGGGGAGGTGCCGCGTTGGCCAAGGCAAAGAATATCCTGTTCATCATGTTCGACCAGCTGCGCTGGGATTATCTGAGCTGTTACGGGCACCCACATCTGCATACTCCGAATATCGATCGTCTGGCCGCGCGCGGTGTCCGCTTTGACCGGGCCTATATCCAATCGCCGATTTGCGGCAGTTCCCGTATGTCGACCTATACCGGGCGCTATGTGCATTCCCATGGGGCTTCATGGAACAACATTCCCCTCAAAGTGGGTGAGATCACGTTGGGCGACCACCTGCGCAAGGCGGGAATGGACTGCTGGCTGGTCGGCAAGACACATATGGCCGCCGATGCCGAGGGGATGGCCCGTCTTGGGTTGGAGCCCGACAGCATCATCGGGGCCCGCGTTGCGGAATGCGGGTTTGACGTGTTCGAACGCGATGACGGGTTGCGCGCAGAGGGTCCGGACGGGTTCTATGACCCGGACGGGGCAAAGAAATACAACCATTACCTAGCAGACAAGGGGTACGAGAGCGACAATCCGTGGCATGATTTTGCCAATTCCGGTCTGGATGCCGATGGCAACGTGCTGTCAGGGTGGTTCCTGAAGAATTCATCCGAACCTGCAAATATCGCGGAAGAGGACAGTGAAACACCATATCTGACCACCCGTGGAATCGAGTTCATGAACAGCCATGACGGACCATGGTGCTGTCACCTCAGCTACATCAAGCCTCACTGGCCTTACATCGTGCCGGAACCTTACGCTTCGATGTACGGGCCTGAACATGTCGTGCCCGTGGTCCGCTCGGAAACTGAGCGAAAGAATGCCCACCCCGTCCTGAAGGCCTTCATGGACACCAAGGTCGGGCAGGCATTTTCACGAAAGGATGTCCGCGAGGCGGTGATCCCAGCTTACATGGGGCTGATCAAACAAGCGGATGACCAGATGGGTCGCCTGTTTGACTGGATGGAGAAAACCGGGCGGATGGACGACACGATGATCGTGCTGACCTCAGATCACGGTGATTTTCTGGGCGACCACTGGATGGGTGAAAAGACCTTTTTCCACGATGCCTCAACCAAAATGCCGCTGATCATTTATGACCCATCACCTGACGCGGACGTCACGCGCGGCACCACCTGCGACGCGCTGGTCGAGTCGATCGATCTGGTGCCAACGTTTCTGGAACTGGCAGGCGGCGAAAAGGCCGGGCATATTCTCGAAGGGCATTCTCTGCTGCCGATCCTGCATGGTCATTCCGACAAAACGCCCCGACAGGTCGCGATCTGCGAGTATGACTATTCCGCCTCTCCCATTGCGCAGCGGCTGAACGCATCTGTTCGTGACGCGGTGATGTTCATGGTCGCGAATGAAAAGTGGAAGCTCATCCATTGCGAAGGCGGGTACAGGCCGATCCTGTTCGATCTGGAAAACGACCCCGATGAACTGGTGGATCTGGGTGACAGCGCGGACCATTCGGACGTCATCGCGCAAATGTACGATTACCTGTTTGCCTGGGCGCGGCGCCCGTCACAGCGCACCACCCGGTCCGAACAGCAGTTGATCGATATGCGAACCCGAAGCGGGGGCACAGGCATCATGATCGGCATCTACGACGAAAACGACACGCCGCTGGAACTGACGGTCAAGTATCGCAACCGCAAGGCGAAGCCATACACGCGTTACCTCAAAGACTAGTCTCGTCCGGGTTGTCACCGATAAAACCATGATGGCTTTAGGTCGAAAAAATGCAGCGGCTCAATGTCCTCCAGCGATGGGCCGAAGCCGCCAGGCCGTTTGATTAATTCTGCGTAATTTGCCGCAAAGATGGTTCACCCCTTGCCGACCAGACGCTAGAAGAAGACCCAAGAGCAGTAATCGGAGAATTTCAATGCCAACCCCCAAACCCGTTGTTCTGTGCATTCTTGATGGGTGGGGCGTGTCAGACGACACACAGGCGAATGCGCCCTATCTGGCGAACACGCCGACCTTTGACGCGATCATGGCCAAATGCCCGCACGCCACGCTGACAACGCATGGCCCGGACGTAGGTCTGCCCAGTGGGCAGATGGGTAACTCCGAAGTCGGTCATACTAATATAGGTGCGGGCCGTGTTGTTGCCATGGATTTGGGGCAGATCGACTTGGCCATCGAAGACGGTTCGTTCTTTGGAAATGAGGCATTGCAGGCATTCATTTCCAAGGTCAAATCCTCAGGGGGGACGGCTCATCTCATGGGGTTGGTCTCGGATGGTGGTGTTCACGGGCACCTGAACCACATCATCGCTGCAACCAAGGCCATTACGGATGCCGGTGTTCCGGTCGCCCTGCATGCGGTCACGGATGGGCGCGACGTGGCCCCCAAATCTGCGCTGACCTATTTTTCCCAGTTGGAAGAACGGCTGCCCGAGGGGGCACGTGTCGTCACGGTAAGCGGTCGCTATTTCGCCATGGATCGCGACAATCGCTGGGAACGGATCGCAGAAGCTTATGACGCGATGATCAACGGCAAGGGCAGGGCGGCCGACACCGCACATGGCGCCGTGGACCATGCCTACAACCAGTCTGAATCTGACGAATTCATTACGCCGACCGTGTTGCAAGGTTACAAGGGCGTCACCGACGGCGATGGTTTTTTCTGTCTAAATTTCCGCGCAGATCGTGCTCGTGAAATCCTGCGCGCGATTGGTGAACCGGGCTTTGCCGAGTTCGAAACCGGGCCGCGGCCGAAACTGTCGGCGCTGCTGGGCATGGTTGAGTATTCCGACGCTCACAACGCATATATGACCGCGGTTTTTCCGAAACGGGCGATTGTGAACACGCTCGGGGAATGGGTCGCCAAACAGGGGTTGCGTCAGTTCCGGCTAGCTGAAACCGAAAAATACCCCCATGTCACTTTTTTCCTGAACGGGGGCAAGGAGACCCCTGAAAAAGGTGAAGATCGCTATATGCCCAAATCACCCAAGGTTGCGACCTATGATTTGCAACCCGAGATGTCCTCAGCTGAGGTCACAGCCAAGTTTGTCGAGG
The DNA here is from genome assembly GCF_017872515.1 of Ruegeria sp. HKCCE3926. NCBI lineage: Bacteria > Pseudomonadati > Pseudomonadota > Alphaproteobacteria > Rhodobacterales > Roseobacteraceae > Ruegeria > Ruegeria sp. HKCCE3926. Next base: position 91,274 of record NZ_JAEDOU010000002.1, read on the forward strand.
CGATCGAACAAGGTTACGACCTGATCGTAACCAATTACGCCAACCCAGATATGGTCGGGCATACCGGCGACCTTCAAGCTGCGATCAAGGCATGCGAGGCCGTTGATGCGGGGTTGACTCAGGTCGTTGCTGCCTTGGAAAAAGCAGGTGGAGCAATGATCGTCACCGCCGATCACGGTAACTGTGAAGTGATGGTTGATCCGGAATCCGGCGGTCCGCATACGGCACACACGCTGAACCCGGTGCCCATAGCTTTGGTCGGAGGGCCAGAGGGCGCGCAGGTGCGTCAGGGGCGGTTATCTGATCTGGGGCCGACCCTGCTTGATTTGATGAACCTGCCCAAACCGCCGGAAATGACCGGAGAAAGCCTGCTGTCATGAGGCTGGCCGCCCTAGCGATTGTGCTGCTTTCAGCTTGTCAGGCCTTTGCCCAGACCGACGCTTCTCGGGCAGCACTGGATGCGGCAAGGATGCTGGAACAGGCGTCGATCTCGCTGAGCGAAGCAGACGGCGCAAGGGATCGGGTGCGGGCGCTGACCAAAACGATACAAGCCTATGAGGCCGGGCTGAGCGCGATGCGGACCGGTCTGCGCAAGGCTGCAACACGCGAAGCGCAACTGAGCGCGCAATTGAGCGCGCGTGAAAAGGACGTCAGGCAGTTGCTTGGCATCTTGCAGACCATCGAAACGACCGCGCCGCCAGTGCTGATGCTGCACCCGTCAGGCCCATTGGGCGCGGCGCGGGCCGGAATGATGCTGTCCGAGGTCACGCCTGGTCTTAACGCAAAAGCGCAAGCGCTGGCACAGGACCTGCAAGAGGTTCAGACCCTGCGTCTGCTGCAACAAAGCGCCTCGGAAACTTTGACCGAAGGGCTGCGCGGTGTGCAGGACGCCCGCACGCGGTTGAGCGAAGCGATTGCCGACCGCACTGATTTGCCGCGTCGGTTTGTCGAAGACCCGGTGCGCACGGCCATTCTGATTTCTTCGACCGAGACTCTGGATGGTTTTGCAAGCGGTCTGTCAGAGATTTCAGAAGGCGAGATCATTGAAACCGACGCAAGCATCCTGGATCAGAAAGGACAGATTCCCTTGCCGGTGCAGGGCATCCTGCTGCACAAGGCCGATGAACCGGACGCCGCAGGGGTCGCCCGCGCTGGTCTGGTCATCGGCACCCGTTCCCGTGCGCTTGTAACATCCCCCACTGCGGCTACGATCCGCTATCGCGGGCCATTGCTGGATTTGGGAAACCTTGTCATTCTGGAACCGCAGCCGGGCCTGTTGTTCGTGTTTTCGGGCCTGCAAGAGGTCTATGGTCAACCCGGGCAGGTGATCCCCAAAGGCACTCCGGTCGGCTTGATGCCGGGTGAAACGCCGGAAATCGGCGCAATATTGTCAACAAGCGGTGATGGCACTGGAACTGATCGTCCAGAAACGCTCTATATAGAGGTAAGAGAAGACAACACCCCGGTGGACCCGGAAACTTGGTTTCGGACCGACAAGGATGGATAAACGAGTATGAAGAAATTTGTGATGGCCGGTTTGGCCGGAACTGTGGCAGGCATTCTTGCGACTACGCAGATCGCAGGCCCACTGCTGGCGCAAGAGGCTGTGAACAAGGCCAGCGTCTATGAACAGCTTGACCTGTTCGGTGACATTTTCGAACGCATCCGTGCGCAATATGTCGAAGAGGTCGAGCCTGAAGAACTTATCGAGGCGGCAATCGATGGTATGCTGACCTCTCTTGATCCGCATTCCAGTTATCTGTCGCCCGATGATGCCGAACAGATGCGCGTGCAGACCCGGGGCGAGTTCGGTGGACTGGGTATTGAGGTCACGCAGGAAGACGGTTTTGTCAAAGTCGTGTCTCCCATCGACGACACGCCCGCTGACGAGGCCGGGATCGAAGCCGGAGATTTCATCACACATGTGGATGGCGAAAGCATTCTGGGCCTGACGCTGGACAAGGCGGTGGATCTGATGCGGGGGCCGGTCGGCTCCGAGATTGTTATTACCGTCGTGCGCGAAGGCGAACCTGATCCCTTCGATGTCACCATTATCCGTGACACGATCAAGCTGACCGCCGTTCGCGCCCGCACCGAGGGCACAAGTGTCGTGCTGCGGGTAACGACCTTCAATGATCAGACTTTCCCCAACCTACAGGAAGGGTTGAAGGAACAGATCGAAGAAGCCGGTGGTATCGACAAGGTCAATGGTGTCGTACTGGACCTGCGCAACAACCCGGGCGGTCTGTTGACACAGGCCATCAAAGTTTCGGATGCGTTCCTGAACGAAGGGGAAATCGTCTCGACCCGTGGACGGGACCCGGAAGAGGGTGAGCGTTTCAATGCCACCCCCGGCGATCTGGCGGAAGGCAAACCCATTGTCGTGTTGATCAATGGTGGTTCGGCCTCGGCATCTGAAATCGTCGCGGGCGCGCTACAGGATCATCGCCGGGCCATCGTCGTCGGCACCAAGAGCTTCGGCAAAGGGTCGGTTCAGACGGTGATGCCGCTGCGGGGTGATGGTGCGATGCGCCTGACCACGTCCCGGTATTATACCCCATCGGGGCGGTCGATTCAGGCTCTGGGTGTCAGCCCTGATATTATCGTGGAACAACCCCGTCCGGCGCCAGAACCGGAAGAGGAAGAAACCAACGCCCGTTCGCGCTCCGAGGCCGATCTGCGCGGCAGCCTTAACAATGACAGCCTGAGCGAAGATGAGATCCGCCAGATAGAAGAAGATCGCGCCAAGGCCGAGGCAACCGCAGAGCTGAGGGAAGAGGATTACCAGCTGGCCTATGCCATCGATATCCTGAAGGGACTATCGGCCTTCAACCCCAACGGGCCGTCACAGTAAAACGGTAAGGGCTGCGGGTGTCGCAGCCCTTGGCTCCCGACTTCAGCTTTCGATCCGGTGCAGTTTCTTTTCGTCGAGAAGCAGCGCCAGAACGAGACCGACCGAGACGGACAAGGCCGAAAAGACGAAAGCCATACTCATCCCGCTGTCAAACGCCGCCGACAATGCCCGTTGAACCGTCTCTGCCTCGCTGGATGACAACCGGCTTATTACCGCGTGGGCGGACGGCGTATCAAGTGTTCCGCCATTGATCGTGCGAAGCTCTGCTTCGGTCAACTTGATGCCCGAAGCGGCCACAAACTGGCGAAGCTCAGACAGGCTGACGACGTACATGATGGCCGTGGCACAGGCGACAGAGATTGCGCCGTAAACCAGGTGGGTCATGAAACTCAGGCCGCCAACCAGCCCAGCCCGTTCCGGCTTTACGGCGCACATTGCAGCAGTGCCTGACGGCCCAACCGTCAAAGTTGCGCCCAGCCCGATCATCGCCATGCCGGGCAGGATGCGAAAGTACCCCAGATCACCGGGCAGCACGACAATGGTCGCAGCGCCGATCGTTGCGATCAGATATCCCCAAAACAGCAGCCGCTTGGGGCCGAAATCATTGTAAAGCGTACCCGAAACAATTGATCCCACGGCAAGCAACACGGTCAGCGGCGCCAAGCCCAGTGCCGATTCAAACGTCGACCAGCCCAGCACCTTTTGCATGTATTGGGGAAAATACAGCAGCCCCACAAATGCCGCGGACACGTTGAACATGTTCAGGCCAAGGGTGATGCGAAACTCGCGGTTTTGCATCATCTGCGGCAAAAGCAGTGGCTCTGTCACGCGTTTCTCGACTTTGGGGAACAGAATGAAAAGCGCAGCGCTGGTGAAAAACAGCATCAACAACGGGACGGACGTCCACCCCCAGTCCGCGCCCACATCCAAACCGTAAAGCAGCAGCAAAACGGCAAAAGACAACACACCCATCCCGGCGAGGTCAAGGTGTTCATCCGGTTTGTGCTGTGTTTCGCGCTCCATCAGGATCAGCGCGGAGGCCATCGAAATGCAGGAAAAGACCACATTGGCGAGGAAAAAGTAGCGCCACTCTCCCAAGTTCACGGCCAATCCGCTGATCATCGGACCAAACACGTTTCCGGTGGTCACACCTGCCAGAATTAACCCCATCACCAAGGCTCGATGTTCTGGCTTTGATACTTTGGTTGCCCCGAAGGCCAGCGTGCAGGGCCATACACAACCCGCGCCGATACCTTGCAGCGCACGCGCAATGACAAGAAAATCAAGACTGGGCGAAACGAAGCACATGACCGAGGAAAACAGAAAGATCGACAGGCCAAAAAGCATCATCCTGCGGTGGCCGTACATGTCGCCAAGTCGCCCGCCTGCGACCATGGTCATGGCAAAAAACAAGGCATAGATGTTCAGAACCCATTGGGTGCTGGTGATATCGGCGTCAAAGCTGCTTTCGATCGCAGGCACCAGCATCAGGGCGCCGGTAAAATCAATACCGATACCAAATCCGGTAACCATCAAAGCAATGACTTTGACTATGCTGCTGCGATCCATGATAAGGCGCGATCCGTTCAGAAAACGCCAATGATGCACGAATTTTGAAAGATTGACAGGAAAACCAGCCGGAACGGATCAGGGGTCGTCGCGGCAGATCCGGCGGAAAGCGCGTTTCAGCATATCCAGTTCAGCCCGCAGCAAATCAATTTCGGCCCTTAAGTCATCTGCGGCGGGCTCACCGGCAATCACCGTGAAGCTTCCCAGTTTCTCGGTCGTGGCTGCATCTGCAACGACGAACGTGTGCACGCCTTCGGATAGGGCTGCAACAGGCACCTGTATGCGCAAGTCCCATCCGTCTGCTGCGGGCGACAGGTCAACATTGCTCAGGGTTTCGCCCTGATAGCTTACCTCGGGGTTAGGCGTACTGCTGGCTTGAATGTGGCCTTGCCAGATTCCGTTTTCGAACCGTATGAAGGTTAGCTTGGTCTGCGTCATGACTGATCTTCTCACAAATCGGCGCGATGAAAACGGCAAAACGTAAGATCCCGCACCACCATGCGATTCATCTCGGGCGTTTCAAAAATCAAATCCAGCCAGATTTTTTCGATCCTGCGCTCATTCAGGGGGAGATGCGCCAGATCAAAATCCACGGCCTTTGATACCTCGCCGGGATCAAGGCGTCGCAACACCTGTTCCATATTGGGCCCGTGCTGAATGTTGAGGCGCGCGAAAACGCCCGATGGCTTTTCACACTCGATCAGGGTTTCCAGCCTCACAAGATGCTCGCGCGTCAGGTGAATTGCAGCGTCCTCAGGCAATTCAACCGAAACGGACAGGAAGGACCCCCCAAAGCTGAAAGCCTCGATCACGAGACTGAACGGAGCCAAATCTCTGTCCTCTCTGTTTCGGACTTGCCGCACGGCAATTTCAGAAAACGGGCAATCGTGGAACACGCTGACCTGACTGTCCAGGACGGTCTTTCGCGGTGCCGAAGCCACACCCGGTTGCGTGAGGGGCGCACGCCATAGGTCGGGACGGCAGCTCCAGTCTGTTCCGACGGGTTTGGGAAACTGTGTGGACCCAATCGTCGGCCGGATCAAGCGACTGTCTGCCTGCTGAATTAAATGATCAAGATGCCTGCGCAAACTGCGGGCCTGATCCCGTTGCAAGCGCAAATCTGCCTGGCTGGCATACGGCGCCTGATGCGCGGCCCGACGCCAGCGCCCCAGAGTCTTGCGATGAATATAGCGATCCAGAATCCTGCCCATGGCCACGTCGTCCGATAATGCCCGGCCTTAGTCAAGGACAACGGCATGAACAAAACCGTAATAACGGAATTGCTATCGAAGCCTTGTGTTTTCCTGTTGGGGTCTGACCACAATTTGGATAGGCGCAACATGCTGAAACTGAACCGGTCTATTCTTGCAATGTACCGGGTCAGTGCTTACCGTTTGGCTCCTGCAAAGTGGGTCATCCCAAGAACAGCCACACAACAGTTTAGCGCATGACAAGGCCAGGTTATGGAGTCCACTTTATTTGCCTTCATTTGGAAATATTCGAAGAAACAGCAACTTGTTCTACTTCTGCTGACGGTCCTGTCGTTCCCGTTTCTTTACGCCTCGCTGGAACTTCCCAAACAGATCATCAACGACGCAATCGGCGCGCCGGGTGACACGGTAACCATCTGGAACTTCACCGTGACGCAGGTTCAGTATCTAATGATACTGTGTGTTGCGTTCCTGGCGACGGTGATCGTGAGCGGTGTCATGAAGATGCGCATCAACACGATGAAGGGCGTCCTTGCCGAGCGCATGCTGCGGCGCCTGCGCTATACGTTGTTTCAACGGTCGATGCGGTTTCCGAAATCCTATTTTGCGACCACCAGCCAGGGTGAGCTGGTATCGATGATCACGTCCGAGGCCGAACCGATGGGTGGCCTGATGGGGGATGCCATCGCGCAGCCGGTTTTCCAGTTCGGCCAGATGATGACGATCGTCACCTTCCTGTTCATGCAAAGCGTTTGGTTCGGACTTGCCAGTATCGCGCTGATCCCGCTTCAGGCCTGGCTGATCCCCAAGCTTCAGCGGCAGATCAACCTTCTAAACAAGGACCGCATTCAGGAAGTCCGACGTCTGAGCTCGGAGATCGGCGAAACTGCGGCAGGTATCAGCGATCTGCGTACCAACGGAGGGTGGCGCTATCGCCTTGCGCAATTCAGCCATCGGCTAGGGAAACTGTTCGAGATCCGTTTCAAGATCTACAACAAAAAATTCTTCATGAAGTTCCTCAACAACCTGATAACTCAGATGACACCCTTCCTGTTTTATTCAGTGGGAGGATATCTGGCGATTACCGGTGAGGTGACCGTAGGTGCGCTGGTTGCCGCGTTGGGCGCCTACAAGGATCTGAGCGGCCCATGGAAGGATCTGCTGACCTATTACAACCAGGTGCAGGACATGTCTTTGCGATGGGAAATCGTCACCGAGAGATTTGCGCCTGACAACATGATACCGGAAGAGCTGTTCGAGGGAGAACCTGAAACCATCCCGCGTCTGACTGGCGACATCGAGCTGCGAAATGTGACGGTTCGCGACAGCGATGGGAAAACCGTTCTCGAAGATCTTGATCTGACCATTCCGCGTGGCGCGCGCGTCGCAATTCAGTCTGGACAGGCGTCGGAACGCAGTGCGTTGGGACAGCTTTTGACTCGTGAGGTGTTGCCGGCTCAGGGTGAGGTGATAATAGCGGGGCATAATCTGCGGGGTCTGCATCAGGCCGTCATCGCGGCCCGGATCGGCTATGCCTATTCGCGCCCTTACCTGTTTGACGGCACATTGGGCGACAACCTCATGATGCCTTTGCGCACGCATCCACGACATCAAGCAGATATGCTCAAGGCCCCGACGCGGTGGCAGATCGAAGCTGTTCGTGCAGGCAATTCACCGGATTCTCTGGACGATGAATGGATTGACCCGGGTCTCGCCGGTCTTGACGATATCGACGACATACGTGACTGGTGGTTCCAGCTGGTGGAAGCGATGGGCATCGACGAGTTCATGTTCCGCCGCACTTTGCGTACGCAGTTCGACCCGGAAATTCACCCGGTCCTGGCACAGGAAGTTGTCAATTTACGAGGGACCATCGCCGAGCGCTTGGCAGAAAAGGGGCTTGATCGATATGTGTACCGTTTCGACCCTGATCGCTTTAACCCGGCAGTTCCGCTGGGCGGAAACTTGTTGTTCGCGGCGCCATCCAAGGACATTTCTCCGGATATACTGGCGGGTGACGAACGGTTCGTTCAGATGCTCAGCGCCCATGATCTGGTTGACGACGTGATCAGCATTTCTCAGGCCGTCATGGACACGCTCAGCAAGACCTTCGGGCGGGACGGGGCGGATCACCCGCTTTTCCTGAGGCTCGGCATGTCCAAGGACATGTATCACAAATTGCTGGATATCGAAGAACGGCGCAAAGCCAAGGGTGATATGGCTGTGAGCGACCAGGAGCGCGCATTGCTATTGACGGTACCGTTCCTGTTGACGGCCGAGCAGATCGGCCCAAACTTCCCGGAAGAATACAAGGAAAAGATTCTTGCCATCCGCAAAAGTCAGGCCAAGCGGCTGCTGGACGCGATGGGCGGCATGTTCATGTCAGTTGCGCCGGACATCTATGTGCCACGTCTGACCGCGATGGAAAATGCGATCTACGGCCGGGTTTCGTTGATGGCCGGTGCACACGCGGACGAAATAGAAGACGTTGTGGCCGAAGCCATGAACGAAGCCGGCCTGCGACGCCGTGCAGCTGCCATCATCTACGATCTGGCAGCAGGCCTGGGCGGGAACAATCTGCCGACCGTCTTTCAAGAGCGTGCCGCATTCTCACGCGCGGGTATCAAACGGCCTGACGTCCTGATTCTGGACAGGGCCCTGGCAAGTCACGATTCCGAAAGCCGGTTGCGCACCCGCCTGAAACTGCGGGAATTGTTGCCGGATTCCATTATGATCTTTATGGAAGATCACTTTGCACATCCCGAAGCGTATGATCTGTTTGTGGAAATCAAGGATGGCCGTATCGATGGTGTGTCACGATCCAAATCCCCGCAAGAAGACAGCACGTCGGACGATCTGAGCCGCAAGCTCGAAATCATTTCGGCGACCGAGTTGTTTTCCGGCGTGGATGGCCGCAACCAGCGGTTGTTGGCGTTCTCAGCGCAATGGTACGAAGCAGCAGCGGGGCAAGTCATTTTCTCGCGTGGTCAGGCGCCCGACGCGGCGTATCTGTGCGTCTCAGGGCAGGCCAGGCTGGACTGGCCCACGGATGATGGAAAAAAACGCCCGATCTCGATCATTGAACCCGGGCGGCTGATCGGTGATCTCTCGATCATAACAGGAGAGCCCAGACAACTGGATCTGGTCGCCACCGAAGATTGCAGGTTCCTGCGTATCGGCGCCGAGGAACTGCGTGCCGTGGTCGAAAGCGACGCTTCGGTTGCTACGCAATTGCTACAGACTGTTGCGGGATATCTGACTACGTTGTCCACAAGAATCAATGCGGCGCAGAACCCCGAGGAGCTGCTCCCGACGATTACGGATCAGGCGATTCAGGAAAGCACGGGTGAAAATGCCTAAAGCATATTCCGCTCATGACCATCTGGTCGAAACCGCACGCGGCAAACCGGAAATCTGGCGCCTGTTGCTGGGGCTCTTGCTGGTTGCCGTGCTGGTCAGCGTTCTGAACATGGTATTTTTTACCGTGGTTGCCGGGATGGGTCCGGAAAACTGGGCGCAGACGCTTCTGTTGGGCGGTTCACCCCTCGCGCTGCTGTTGCTGTTGGCCAGTTTCGGATTCATCATTCTGGGCGTGGCCGTCGCCGCGCGGCAGGTTCAGCACAGGTCTTTGGTGTCCATCGTGGGCGGGTACCGATTGGCTGCGGGCCAATTCCTTAAAGTGTTGAAAGCACTTCTTATTTTGGGCGTTGTCGGGTTCCTGCTGCCGCCTTATGGCTTTGGCGGATCTCTGTCGCAGAACCTGCCATTGTCAACTTGGCTTCTTCTTTTGCCGGTTTCGGCCTTGGTTGTTCTGGTGCAGACCAGCGCCGAAGAGCTGTTGTTCAGAGGCTATATTCAGCAAACCCTGGCAGCCAGATTCCAATCGCCTGTCATCTGGATGGGGGTACCATCCATCCTGTTTGCAATTGGACATTACACACCGGACATGGCTGGCGACAACGCGTTGCTGATTGCGCTGTGGGCTTGCGTTTTCGGTCTGCTGACATCGGACCTAACGGCACGGGCGGGAACATTGGGGCCAGCTATCGCCTTGCATTTTTTCAACAACATCATTGCGTTGCTGTTCATCTCGTTGCCGGACAACCTGAACGGACTGGCGCTGTACACCCTTCCGTTTGATGCATCTGATGCCGAACAGCTTCGTCCCTGGCTTCTGGTGGACCTTGCCGTGATGTTCGTTTGCTGGCTGGCCGCGCGACTTGCGCTCAGGCGTTGATTGCAATTCCTTCCGTGGCGTCCTATTTGACGTCAACACCGCACAAGCCAAGGTTCCGACATGAACTGGATCACAAACTACGTCCGCCCCCGGATCAACTCGATCTTCTCACGCCGCGAAGTGCCTGAAAACCTCTGGCACAAATGCGACGAATGCGGAACGATGCTGTTCCATCGCGAGCTGGCGGAAAACCAGAATGTCTGCACACAGTGCGACCACCACATGGCGATCACACCGCGTGAGCGGTTCAAGCACTTGTTTGACGGCGGCATCTTTACCGAACTTGAAGTGCCCGCGCCAAAAGACGACCCGTTGCAATTCCGCGATCAGAAGAAATACCCCGACCGCATGAAAGCAGCGCAGAAGAAGACCGGCGAAAAGGAAGCCATGCTGGTTGTCTTGGGTGAAATTGGCCGCACCCCCATTGTGGCCGCCGCGCAGGACTTTTCGTTCATGGGCGGATCGATGGGCATGTATGTCGGCAACGCGATCATCGCCGCCGCGCAGGAGGCGGTAAAACTCAAACGGCCGCTGATCCTGTTCTCGGCAGCCGGGGGCGCCCGTATGCAGGAAGGTATCCTCAGCCTGATGCAGATGCCGCGCACCACCGTGGCAGTCGAGATGCTGAAGGAAGCCAACCTGCCATATATCGTGGTGCTGACTCATCCGACAACCGGTGGCGTTACTGCGTCTTATGCGATGCTGGGCGATGTCCATATCTCGGAACCCAATGCGCTGATCTGCTTTGCCGGGCCTCGCGTGATCGAGCAGACGATCCGCGAAAAACTGCCCGAAGGCTTTCAACGCGCCGAATACCTGCTGGATCACGGGATGCTGGACCGTGTCACCAGACGTACCGAAATGCGCGATGAACTGATTACCATCACGCGGATGCTGATGAATCTGCCGCCGGCGATCATGGGCGATCTGCCGGCACCGGAACCAACCGACGCAACAGAACTCCCCGCCGAAGAGACAGATCAGAAATGACGGCCAGGACGTCCGACGCCATCCTCGACCGGATGATGGCGCTGCACCCCAAGATCATTGATCTGACCTTGGACCGTGTCTGGCGTCTGCTGGCGGCACTGGACAATCCGCAGTTGAAATTGCCGCCGGTCATTCATATTGCCGGGACCAACGGCAAAGGCTCGACTCAGGCGATGATCAGAGCGGGTCTGGAAAGGGCAGGACGCTCGGTACACGCCTATACCTCGCCGCATCTGGCCCGTTTTCATGAACGTATTCGATTGGCCGGAGAGCTGATCTCGGAGCCAGAACTGACGGCGGTTCTGGATGAATGCTACGCTGCGAATGGCGGCGAAAACATCACTTATTTCGAGATCACAACATGCGCCGCCCTGTTGGCCTTTTCCCGCGCCAAGGCAGATTTCACATTGCTCGAGGTCGGGCTGGGTGGGCGCCTGGACGCCACAAACGTGATCGAAAACCCGGCCGTCACGGTTATTACCCCCGTATCCATCGACCATGAACAGTTCCTGGGTGATACTTTGGGCAAGATCGCGGCGGAAAAAGCGGGCATCATCAAGCCCGGCGTTCCGTGCATTGTCGGCCCGCAACAGGACGAAGCGCTTGAGGTCATCGAATACACGGCCGCCCGATTGGGTGCGCCTTTGTTGGTTCATGGTCAGCACTGGCACGTGCAGGAAGAAAACGGGCGTCTGATCTATCAGGACGAAACCGGTTTGCGGGATGTGCCTCTGCCCAACCTTCTGGGCGCACATCAGATTCAGAATGCGGGCGCAGCGTTGGCGGTTCTGCGCCATCTGAACATGGGCGACGACGCATACGAAGCTGCCGTGACCAAGGCCGAATGGCCGGCGCGAATGCAGCGTCTGAAATCCGGCCCGCTTGTCGATCAGGCGCCGCATGCCGAGATTTGGCTGGATGGTGGTCACAACGCCGCCGCCGGAATCGCGTTGGCGGATGTACTGACGAACCTGCCGCAAAAACCCACGCACATGATCTGCGGCATGCTCAACACCAAGGATGTGACAGGGTATCTTGCACCTCTGGCAGAGAAAGCGACAAGTCTGACAGCCGTGTCCATTCCGGGTGAGACCGCAACGCTCAGCGCGGAAGAAACCGCTGCGGCTGCGGCTAGGGTCAACCTTCCCGCATCCACCGCCGACAGCGTGGCGGACGCATTGAAAGTGATTGCGGACAATGACCCGCAGGCGCGGGTTCTGATCTGCGGCTCGCTCTATCTGGCTGGGAAAATTCTGCAAGAAAACGCGTAGGCGCGTTCCAACCTCATGATCTGGCTGACACTGTCTTGGATGGGGCGCGGGCGATACGGGCGGATCAGTGTCCCTGTCGCCCCCAATCCTGATCCTGCATTTCACGCAGGCGTGATGCCGTGCGTTCAAATTCGAAGGTTCCTTCGCCTTCGACATACAGCATCTCGGGTTCCGCTGCAGCCGAGCAGATCAAACGCACCCTGGCTTCGTAAAGCGCATCAATCAGGGTGACAAAACGTTTGGCCTCGTTGAAATTGTTGCGCGACAGGCGTGGGATGTCCTCAAGCACGAGCACTTTTACCTCTTCGGCGATCGCCAGATAATCACCCGGCCCAAGCATGCGGCCACACAGATCATAGAATGAAGCCCGCGCGACCCCGTTGCGAAAGGCGGGCAATTCAACGGCCCGGCCTTTGACGTGCAGCACAAGCGGATCAGCGGGTCCACCGGCAAGATCTGTCCAGACCTCTCTGATCTTCTGCCGGGCTTCTGGGCCAATCGGAGTGAAATAGACCGGGGCACCCTCCAACCGGTTCTGCCGATAGTCCGTCGGCGACACCAATTCCCACACCTGCAACTGCTCTTTGATATGCGCGATGAACGGCAGGAACAGCTGCCGGTTCAGCCCATCCTTGTACAGATCGTCGGGATGCCTGTTCGACGTGGTAACCACGACCACGCCGCCTTCGTGCAACAAGTCAAACAGCCGCCCGACAATCATTGCGTCCGTAATGTCGGTGATCTGCATTTCGTCAAACGCGAGCAAGCGAACTGAATTGACCACCTCTTTCGCCACCGGTGCCAGGGCATCCTCGACATTCTGTTGCCGGGCCTTGTGCATTCCGGCGTGAATTTCCTGCATGAAAGCGTGAAAATGCACGCGTCGTGCCGGGATATTGCCCAGCGTATCGACGAACATGTCCATCAGCATGGATTTCCCACGCCCGACACCGCCCCACAGGTACAACCCTTTGGGTGGCGGAGGCGCCTTGCGGAAGAGCCCGCGTTTGACCGGCTTGGACAGCGCCGCCCGGATGCGTTCGAATTGGGGCAGAACGGCCTCTTGCGCGTCGTCGCGTGTCAGCGTTCCGTCCGCGATGCGGGCCTCGTAAAGCGAAATAAGATCCGTCATGAATCCGAGCCTTACCCGTCGCCTCGGCCGTTGAAAAGAAGCCATTTTTGGCGACACATCAATTTTGTTTATCCGTGACCGCAAATCTGCTGAATTGACGGTGACACCAAAAGTAATACGGTCCTTCGGACGTTACGCCTGAGGTTCCATGCCCCGATCCGCCCGCTTGTTGAATCCGATTCTGATTGTCGGATGTATCATCATCACGGTCAGCTTCGCCGTTCGTGCGTCGTTCGGCGTATTCCAGATTCCGATAGCCGATGAGTTCGGCTGGCTGCGGACCGATTTCTCGATGGCGATTGCAATTCAAAACCTGGCCTGGGGCATCGGGCAGCCGATCTTTGCGGCGATTGCCGAAAAGGTGGGCGACCGCCGAGCCATCATCCTCGGCGCTCTCACGTACGCGGCTGGCATGGTGCTGACGGCGTGGTCCGTTACACCGTTCGAGCATCAGATATACGCGTGGCTGGTGGGTTTCGGCATCGCCGGGACCGGGTTTGGCGTGGTTCTGGCGGTTGTCGGACGCGCGTCCACCGATGAAAACCGGTCCATGTCGCTGGCCATCGTTACTGCTGCGGGCAGCTTTGGGCAGGTTCTGGGGGCGCCGACCGCTGAATGGCTGCTGACTTTCCTGCCCTGGCAGCAGGTTTTTGTCGTGTTTGCCGCGGCAATTCTTGCCCTTGTGCTGACCTTGCCCTTCATGCGTGCACCACAGCCCGTTTCGAAGGCAGAGATGCAAGAAAGCATGAGCGAGATTCTGGGAAAGGCGTTCCGCGACCCTTCCTATGCGCTGATATTTCTGGGTTTTTTCAGCTGCGGATACCAGCTGGGCTTCATCACCGCGCATTTCCCGGCTTTCGTGGCCGAGATGTGTGGACCAATCCAGCCCGGAGGCGTACTGCATTCCATCGGGATCACCTCTACATCCGCACTTGGTGCGGTGTCGATTTCATTGATCGGTCTGGCCAATATCGGCGGCACGCTACTGGCGGGTTGGGCCGGCAACCGCTTTCCGAAAAAATACCTTCTGGCAGCGGTTTATACGGGCCGGACGATTGCAGCGGCTTTGTTCATCGTGTTCCCGATCACACCCATTACGGTCATCGTGTTCTCGCTGGTGATGGGATCGCTTTGGCTGGCCACCGTGCCGCTGACCTCGGGGCTCGTCGCGCATCTATACGGTCTGCGTTATATGGGAACGCTCTATGGCTTTATCTTCTTGAGCCACCAGATCGGCAGCTTCCTGGGCGTCTGGCTTGGCGGACGCATGTATGACCAGTATGGCGACTACAACATGGTTTGGTGGATCGGGGTCGCGATCGGTGCCTTCAGCGCCATAGTCCACCTGCCGATCCGCGAGAACCGGTCAGCAGTTCCTGCCTGAGGCACATCGACACGCCACAGGCAGGGAACCAATCGGGCAAAGGCGTTACCGAAGTTCGGCCTCGGTATTGCCGCCATCCACCGTCACGACATGACCGGTGGTGCGTTCCATCAGCGCCAGCGCAACAAAGGCGTTCGCGACATGCTTCGCCTCGACTTCGCGGCCCAGCAGGTTGCCTGACATATAGGTCTCCTCGGAAACGCCACGTGCGGCAGCGCGTTCCTGAATGAACCCATCCGTCAGCAGGCCAGACCGAATTCGATCTGCATTCACCCCGTTCACACGGATTCCGTATTCGGCCAATTCAAGCGTCAACTGGCGCAACAGGAACAGTGTGGCGGCTTTTGGCGTACCATAGGCCCCCATGTTCCGGCCCGGGTTGATCGCCTGTTTGGAGATATTGAACAGGATCTGACCGCCGCGGCCCTGAGCTTGCATCACTCGGGCAGCCTGTGTCGCAAATGCCTTGTGCGCGAAGAAATTCAGTTCAAAAGCCGCGCGGAATTCGTCGTCACCAAGATCCAGCAAAGCGCCCGAAGTCGCCGACCCGGCATTCGATACCATTACATCGATCCCACCAAACCGGTGTATCGCCGCCGCAATCGCGGCATCTGCGGCGCCTCTCTCGGTTACGTCGCAGGCATATGTCGAATGCCATGTGCCAAGGGTCGATTTGGCCTTGGCCAACGCCCGTTCATCCCGGTCCACCAGAACGACATTTGCACCGGCATCAGCAAAGGCCTTGGCGGTTGCCAGACCTATCGCCCCTGCACCACCGGTCACCATCACAATCTTGCCCTGAAGCGGAGGTGGTGAGCTTTTGCCCAGCTTCGCCTGTTCCAAGGACCAGTATTCACAATCAAAGCGATCTTTTTCATTGATGGGAAAAAAACCGGCTGCGTCTTCGCCCACTGATCGCACCCGCAGGTTTTGTTCCGCAAGATCTGCCGCGGCCGAGGCAGCCTTTGCGTTCGGGCCCATTCCCAGGATCCCCACGCCCTCGATCCACGCATGCTTGGGGTCTTGAGGCAGCAGTTTCTTGCGTTCGTCGGCCTGCGGCGCCTGCCGTTCAAAATACGCCCGATAGTCTTTGGCAAACTCTTCGACCTTTGCCTTAATCCGAGACCGCCCCCCAGACAAATCCGACGCGCGCAATACAAGCGGGCAGCCTTTTGTCCGTAATACGTGATCCGGCGACGCCATGCCCCGCTGGGCCAATGAATCAATATCCGGACGATCGAAAAACTGCATGACATCCGGCCCGTTGCGGAGGTCAAAAACCGGCATCGGGTCATCCCGTTGGGCCGCCACTTCGGCGATGACCCCGCGCAGGATCGGCAATACCTCAAGGTTCTCAGCCGGATCGCGACGGCCAATTGTCGTCAGGTCCTTCATCCCGAAATAGGCAGCAACCTCGTTGGTATGCGCCACGATCCGGTCATAGCTTTCCTGCGCCGTCGCGCCGAAGGTGAAATGCCCGTGCTGAAGCAGCAGAAGCCCTTCGACATTCGGGTTTTCGTCAAATACCTCGGCCGCCTTTTTGGCCAGCCCGAAGCCAGGCATGATGTAGGGCACAATGCCCAGTCGGTCGCCAAAAATCTCGCGGCAGACGTCCTCGGCATTTGGCAGATTGGCGAGCACCAGAAAGGGTGTCGCATGCGTATGATCCACATATTTGTGCGGTAAAAATGCATGCAACAGAGTTTCTACAGAGGGGTTCGGAGAACTCGAATCCAACAGATTGGCGCGCTGAACATTGACCATCTGTGCATCTGACAGATGGTCCAATGCGCGCAGTTTCATCAAAGGATCTAGCCACACGCCCGGCAAGCCCGGTGCCTCGATGCTGTCCAGATCCCACCCAGATCCCTTGACATGCAGAACGCGCTGTGGATCGCCAAACAGATCAGGGCGTTCCAGTTTGACCGACGTGTTGCCTCCCCCGTGCATCAGGAGGTCCGGGTTCTGACCGATCAGCCGCGAGGTATAGACACGTTCGCCCAGTTCCTGATCTGCGGGGTCTGTTCCGGCCCGGTCACGCCATTTCCGTGCCTCGTTGGCCCTGTACCAGTTTTCAATCATCATTCATTCTCAGCAAGTTAAGCGGGTGCATGATCCGCGTGGGCGATTGCACAATTCAAGACTGTGCTAAACAAAGTGTTAACCAGCCCGTTCGGGAAACAACCGGGCAAGCCCGTCAGCAGACGCCTCGCTGACGCCGCGCTCGGTGATAAGCCCTGTCACCAGCCGGTTTGGGGTGACATCAAAGGCAGGATTGCCACCTTCCGTGCCGTCTGGCGTCACGCGTACATCCGAGATGTTCCCCTGCCCATCAACCCCCATGACATGGGAGACTTCCCTGGAATCACGTTCTTCGATCGGGATTTCGGCCACACCGTCGCGAACGGTCCAGTCAATCGTAGGAGAGGGAAGGGCGACATAAAATGGCACACCGTTGTCCCGCGCAGCCAAAGCCTTCAGATAGGTCCCGATCTTGTTGCAAACATCACCTTGGGCCGTGGTTCGGTCCGTGCCCGTAATCACCAAATCAACCAGGCCGTGCTGCATCAAATGACCGCCGGCATTATCCACGATGTAGCGGTGGGGAATGCCATGTTCGCCCAATTCCCAGGATGTAAGTGCGCCCTGGTTGCGCGGTCTGGTTTCATCCACCCAGACGTGCAAGGGGATGCCCGCGTCATGTGCGTGATACATCGGGCTTGTGGCCGTGCCCCAATCCACAGTCGCCAGCCATCCCGCATTGCAATGCGTCAGCAACCGAACCGGCTCACCGGCGGGTTTTCGGGCCGCGATATCCTTGATCAGTTCCAACCCGTGCCGGCCGATTGCGGCGTTGATCTCGACATCTTCGTCTGCAATCTCCTGCGCCAGCGACCAGGCGCGCTCGGCGCGGTCACCCGGAGCAAGCGGCATCAGCGCTTCTCGGCATCTGTCCAATGCCCAGCGCAGGTTGATTGCCGTGGGTCGGGTTGCATGTAAAACGTCATACGCGGCGTCAAACGAGGCTTCTGAGCTGTCCCGAGACATCTGCTCGGCAATTCCAAACGCAGCGGTCGCGCCTATCAAAGGTGCGCCCCTGACCCACATATCCCGTATCGCAGCTGCAAATTCATCAAGCGTTTTCAGGGTTACGACCCGAAAATCATGCGGCAACCACCTTTGGTCGATGATCCGAACCACGCCTGCCGGTTTGTCCCACCAAATAGACCGATAATGGGTGCCTTGTACTTTCATAACGCAGTCTCCGTATTCGAAAAGCCTGATCGGAATTCAAGCACAGGGTGCGTTCTAATGAGGTACTTGTAAACGGGCGTTTCGAAATTCGGGTCAGTATTTGATCTAGCAAAAGGAATGATCATCCCTTTCTGGCGGCACGTATTTCCCGTTCCAAGGCGTCCAGAAACCGCGAGCGGTCGGCTTTACCGAAGGGTCGCCCACCGCCGCCGGTTCCCAACGGATTGGCCGCGCGCAGATCGGCCATCAAGTCACGCATTGCCAGTTGTTGGCCAATATTTGCCGCGGTGAAGGTTTCACCATTGGGGCGCAGCACGCGTGCGCCTGCTTCAACGCATTTTGCGGCCAAAGGGATGTCGGACGTTATGACGACATCCCCTTCTCCACAGCGTTCGGCAATCCATTTGTCGGCCTCATCCGCGCCTTCGGAAACGACAATGACCTGCACCAGCGGGTTGGCCGATGGACGAAGCCCGCCATTGGACACCAGCGCCATCGGCACCTTGTGCCGCGTCGCGACCCGTTCGGCCTCGGCTTTTACAGGACAGGCATCGCCATCGACATACAGCGTCGTCACGCCTTCTTTGCCTCTTTCTTTGCCGGCTCCACCGGTTTCTTTTTGACCTTGAATTCCTCGGGTATGGGCATGCGGTTGAACGCATCCAGGCCCGCGATTTTATACGCTTCGGCAAGAGTCGGGTAGTTGAACGTGTTCTGAACGAAGTAGTCCACCGTACCTTTCAGGTTCAGCACGGCCTGCGCAATATGGATCAACTCCGTCGCGCCTTCACCAACGATCTGGACACCCAGCACCCTGCGGGTCTTGAGCGAGAACAGCATTTTCAACATGCCGTGTTCCAGCCCCATGATATGCCCGCGTGACGTCTCGCGGAATCGCGCGACACCGACCTCGTAGGGGATGTTGCGCTCCTGCAATTCTTCTTCCGACATTCCGCAGGTTGATATTTCGGGCACTGAATAGATGCCATAGGGGTACCACGGGCTTTCCGGCAGCGTGGGCGTTTCAAGGGCGTGACAGGCAGCCACGCGCCCCTGCTGCAAAGAGGTTGATGCCAGCGACGGATGTCCGATCACATCGCCCGTGGCATAGATATGCGGAACCGCCGTTTGATATGTCTTGCGGTCTACCTTGATCCGGTTGCGGTGGTCCGTCTCCAGCCCGACGGCATCCAGATTGAGTTTGGACGTCGCCCCCATGCGTCCGGCCGCAAACAGAAGCATTTCAGCGCGAACGTGGCGACCGTTTTCAAGGGTCACTTCCACATGTTCACCGGCGTCTTCAATCTTCTCGACAGCCGAGCCCAAACGCAGGTCGACACCGTTTTCCCGGATCTGATGGGTAAAGTCGTGGATCAACCGGCTGTCGATGAAATCCAGAAACGTGTCGCGGGGTTCAATCAGCGTCACACGCACGTCCAGGGCTGAAAACATCGTGGCATATTCCACGCCAATGACCCCGGCACCGATAACGACCAGCGAGCGCGGAATCTCTGCCATTTCCAGAAATTCGTCACCATCCACCACCGTCTTGCCGTTGAACGGGACATAATCCGGGCGATAGGTTTTCGTGCCTGTCGCAATCAGGAACTTCGCGGCCGTCACACGCGTTGTTTCCCCGGCATCGGTTGCGACCTCTACTTCGTGCGGCCCGACAAATCTGGCCAGACCGTCCAGGGTTTCGACATGGTTCCTGTTGAACTGATGTTCCAACACGTCGACTTCATGGTCGAGGGTCATATGCAGGCGGGCTTTCAAGTCTTCTGCCCGGATCTGATCCTTTACCCGGTATGAACGCCCGTAAAAGCTGCGCTCGCGCCAGCCCGACAGGTTCAGAACCGTTTCGCGCAGGGTCTTGGACGGAATCGTGCCGGTGTGGACAGAGACGCCACCAAAACGGTCTTTGCGGTCGATGACCAGCACACGCCGTTTCAGTTTGCCTGCCTGAATCGCCGCAGAACGCCCAGAAGGCCCCGACCCTATGATGATCAGGTCATAATCGTAATTGCTCATCCCTCAGTCTCCGTACAGTGCCTCGGCATGGAAGATGACGTGATCTTCCATAAACGTGGACACAAAGAAGTACGAATGATCGTAACCCGGCTGGAAGCGATACGTCGCTTGCTGGCGGCGTTCGGCGATGGCTTGCGCCAACGCTTCGGGGCGCAAAAGGTCCATGAACTGATCGTTTGCACCTGTGTCGATCAGGATCGGACCGTCAAAGCCGGTTTTCTTCATCAACAAGGACGCATCGTGTTTTGCCCAAAGCGTTTCGTCGTCACCAAGGTAGGCGCTCAGCTGTTTGCGTCCCCAATCCGCTCCGGTCGGGTTCGAGATCGGCGCAAAGGCTGACACCGAACGGAAGCGTCCGGGCAGGTTCATGGCAAGCGTCAGGGCGCCGTGCCCCCCCATGGAATGGCCCGTTATGGCCTGGCGTTCGCTGTCGATGGCGAAGTTTTCGAACAGCAGGGCGGGCAGCTCTTCGGCGACATAGTCCCACATCCGGAAATGCGGTGCCCAGGGTTCCTGTGTCGCGTTCACATAGAACCCCGCGCCCTGACCCAGATCATAATCTTCATGATCTGCGACGCCGTCACCACGCGGCGAGGTATCCGGAAACACCACGGCGATCCCTTGTTCCGCGGCCCACGCCTGAGCCCCGGCCTTGGTCATCGCGTTTTCATGGGTGCAGGTCAATCCCGACAAATACCAAAGAACCGGGACCGGCCCGTCCTTGGCCTCGGCTGGAAGAAACAGGCCAAAAGTCATGTCACACTTGCACGACGAAGAGGCGTGGCGGTACACGCCCTGCACACCGCCAAAACAGGCATTTTCCGAAAGGGTTTCCATCAGGCACCGTCCTTGTTTTCGAGTCGCAACATGGCTAACGATCCGCGGACCCGGCGTAAAGTCTGTGCGCCTTCGTTGAGAGTATTTTTCGAGAAGGTGAAGGTCAGAATGTGCCCGCCCAGGCGATCACCATCGGCACGGTGAGAATACTGATGATTGTGGATAGAAGGATTGCCGCCGACGCGCGATGCGGGGCAATGCCGTAATGCGCGGCCAGCATGTAAACATTGCCCGCAACGGGCAAAGCAGCGGCAGAGATGGCAACAGTTGCGGGAAAAGTATCAATCGGTATCAGCCATAACAGAGCGACCGCAACGCAGGCCGGATGGATCGCCAGTTTGCAGAAGCTCAACCATGCCGCGATCTGGACACGTTCAGCCGACTTGTCTGCCAATGACGCGCCAATGGCGAACAATGCACCCGGAGTCGCTGCACCACCGAGAATGATCAGAAAATCGCCAAGAGGTTCAGGAACAGGCAATTTCAGCGAGGACCAGATGAGACCGGCCGAGATGGATACGATCATGGGATTGCGGACCAAACCCATTCCGATCAACTTGAAGGTGGTCGGGGTCAGTTTGCCGTCACGGCCGCCATTGATCAGGATCACGATAAGGGAAGAGAACACGACCAGATCGACGGTCAGAACCAGCATCACGGGCCCGATCGCAGCCTCGGAGAACAAAAGGGAAAGCATGGGCAGCCCGAGGAACCCGACATTGCCGATGGCCGCGCACTGAGCCTCGACCGCAGCGGTCGGAATGTCGAGCTTGCGCAGCCAGGCGATGGCCGACGCCAGAACGTAAACGGTCATGGTTCCCAGCAGATATCCAAGGATGAGCCGGGCATTGAAAATCTCGGCAAAGGGAAGGGTGGCGGCAAAGCGAAACAGCATCGCCGACAGCGCAAAGAAAAAGACGAACTTGGTCAGATATGCCGTTGCTTCAGCCGTGAAAAAACGCGTGCGCCCCGCCCAAAAGCCCAGGCCGATAATCGCGAAAAACGGAAGGGTGCGCAGAAAGATTTCGACCATGGGCCCAGTCCTAGCACGGTTTGAACGCGCTGCAAGTACCCGACATCAAAGCAAATGCAACCTCCGCTTCGCTGGAATATTTGAGAATCGTTGTATCTAAACCGAGCGGTTTATAAACTGGCGCAGCTATCGATCGAGGAGAAGACATGACCCAGACCGCCACCATCCTGCGCACCGGCCGTAAATTCGACCAGGTTCTGCGCGGGGCTCGAGAGGTTTTCATGGCGGATGGGTTTGAAGGGGCAAGTGTGGATGACATTGCCCGCGCGGCGGGCGTGTCAAAAGCAACGCTGTACAGCTATTTCCCGGACAAGCGCCTTTTGTTCATGGAAGTGGCCCAGACAGAATGCTGCCTGATGGCCGAGCGGGTCATCTCGATGATCGACGAAACCAAACCCGCCCGCGAAGTGCTTCAGATCACGGCGACGCAATTGACGGCCTTCCTTGTGTCGGATTTCGCGCAGCAGGTTTTCAGGATCTGCGTTGCCGAGCGCGACCGGTTTCCCGAGCTTGGCCGTGCGTTTTACGAGGCAGGGCCGCAAAACGGCCAGCGACAGATGGCCGAGTATCTGGAAAAAGCCGTGGCCAAGGGCGAATTGGCCATTGATGATGTACATATCGCTGCCGAGCAGTTTTCCGAACTGTGCAAAGTGCGGATCTGGACCCGGGCGGCTTTTGGCATTCAGAACACGTTCACCCAGGAAGAAATAGATCAGGTCGCTGCTCAGGCCGTTGACATGTTTCTTGCCCGTTACGGGGTCTGACCCACAAAAGTGATGGCCCGCGCCCGGAACAGGGGCGCAGGCCATCGCTCACTCACCAAAACACTCGATACACAACAGTTTAAAGCTGCAAGTCTTTTAAAACCCTTTACTCGAAGAAAGTTCTGGCCTGACGCTCGCTGACAGGCTGTGCCAGATATGCAATCACTGCGCGTTCGCTTGTGTTGACGAACAGGTCTGCGGGCATGCCGGGGGCCAAGTCCAAAGCCGCCACTTCGTCGGATTGCCGATCGTTCAGTTTGACCCGGGTCTTGAAATTGCACTCGCCAGTGCGTTCGTCCTCCAATGCGTCGGCTGAGATATTAAAGATTGAACCTCGGGCCTCGGACACATCGGCCTGCGCAAAAGCCGACAAACGAATCCGTGTGGCCTGACCGATTTTCAGCTTGTTGACGTCACCAAGTCTAATCCGGCCCGAAATCGCCGAATTGCAACCGATAAGGATGTCGTCGCCGCTTTCACCGTTCTGCGGATCAACGCCGACCGCGCCGTTCAGCGCATTGGTCAGATCGCTGCCGACAATCACGTCGCCATCAGCCGAGTCAATGACGTACTTAGTTGAAAACAGTCCATCGGTTTCGACCTGGTTCGAGATCACGTCCTGACCGATGACACCGAGCCCCCTTATGCGTTCACGTTCAGCGTGGCGCCTGCCTCCGCCAGCGATTCCTGTACAACCGGGCCGTTTCGGCCGACCGGCACATTGTGCAGATGGATGGCCGAAACCGCGCCGGGGATGGGTGTGTTCAGGTCAGCTTCGCTCCGACCGACAACGCTCAGTTCGCTGGAATACGAGATTTCTCCGGTCGCCGAATTCCGGGTGATGACTACGGTCGCGTGGCCGGTGACCTTGCTGTCCAAGGCCGGCCCGGGCTCTTGCTCTGCGTTCAGGCTGCCGCTCAGGGTGACGGTGCGAATGTCACCCTTGGCCAACCAGATCAAAAAACTTAAACAGGAATTGGGAACCGATCTGTTCCTGCGCCTCAACAACGATGTGCCCCGACACTGTACGGTGCCCGTGTCGTTGAACAGGCTGGGCGCCTTCTGAACGATGCGCGGAAAATCCGTGACACCGCGACCGAGTTCCGCGACCCCGAAGCAGTTCCTTTGACTGTCGGAATGACTCCGACTTAGGCCCCTTATCTGACCGGGTATCTCTGAACCCTTCAGCCCGCTGTTTCCGTGGATGCGGGTCACGCTGGTCGAGGATCTGCCTGAAAACATGTTGCGTATGGTCGATGATCACTTGCTGGACAAGGCGCTTGCGGCGAAGATCAACAGCAGCGCCGCTTTGGATTTCACTTCAATCTGGTCTGAACCATTGTTTCTGGCCCTTCGAAAAGGGCACGCGCTTTGCTCCTTGTCATCCACCACCCCAGAGGATGCCCCGCCGTTTGATTTTATCCGGCTTACACACTGTTTCGGATACGAACTTGAGGGGAGGCTTCCCAAACAAGATGGATCAAGCCGTATCAGCAAACGTTTCGACCTGACCACGCTGAGGTTCGAGACGACCTGCCGCCATATTTGCCATTCCAACGATTGCACAATTGTCTCTGCCTTGGTCGCTGAACAACGAGAGCCAAAACTCGGCCGCCTCGGAACCTGCGCGGGCAAAGGTGACTGCCACTACAGTCAGGAAGGTGGGATCGAAGTGATAAGGTTTTTGCTCCTATGTCAAAACCTGTTCGGTGCTCTGGCCTCAATACGTGGTGCGCATCTGGTATCCCTGATGGAAGGTCATGCGCACGAAAGTAACAGGATCGCTGCGAAACCATGTCGTGCGTTCTAGCTGAAACAACGGTGTGCCGGGCGGTACCGCCAGAAACTCCTGCAAATGCCCTGTTGCCGGGACGGCCGAGAAGGCAATTTCAGCGTTTGAAAACGGCACTTCGGACAGCAGCCATTCATTCGGCCCGGTGGTCAGGAAATCTTCGTCGAGAACCTGAGGCACGGTGCTGACGTTGATCCAGCGTTCCTCGAACTGAAACGGACGGTTGTCGGCGTGGTGCATGCATTGCAGATGGACGACCTGCGCACCTTCCGGGATGCTCAGCTTTGCCTGCAACCACGCGGGGCAATCGATTAGTGTTCGGCTTACCAGAGCATAGCGGTATTCGGCGTTCATTTCTTCGATGGCCTGTCGAACGACAGTGATCGGCAATTTCGCCTGCTTTACCGGTGTGGTCACAACACGCGTGCCACCCTTGCGTTTGCGGGTGACAATTCCCTGTTCGGCAAGTTCCCGCAGCGCCCGATTGACCGTCGCCCGTGCAACACCGAATTCGGCTGCCAGTTCCATCTCGGTGGGCAGCAGGCTGCCCTGTGGCCAGACACGGGTTTGAATGCGGTTCACGACTTCGTCCCGAATGTCCTGAAAGCCGAGAGGTTTTTGATCGGTCACGTGGTGTTCATCCAATTACGTACAAACATATTGTTATTATGAGGCCATTTTTGTCGGCCCGTAAAGGCGCAGCAAGCTCAAAGTCTCGGCATGAGATCAGCCATGGCCTGTCGATAGTCAGATACAATCCGATCCCGAGCAATATGGCGGCCCCGGCGTACCTGATGGCGGCCAGCCGACCACAAATCGGTCACTACGTGGTCCTTCGCGGCAAAGACCAACCCATCGAGCAACTGTTCAGGACGCAGGGCACAAAGCGCGGGATCCTGACTGTCAATAGCAACAAGATCCGCCAGCATCCCTTCTGCGATCTGCCCCGCCGTGCGCCGCAGGGCCTGCGCACCGCCCAAAGCCGAATTGCAATACAGTGTCTGTCCAACCGAACCCTCCCCTTCGACCAGGACATTGCGCGACAGATCTCGCAGGCGTTGGGAATATTCCAGCGTACGCAGTTCCTCTGTCATCGAAACCAACACGTTTGAATCCGACCCGACCCCGAAACGACCACCGGCTTCAAGAAAGACGGCTCCATTGAAGGGGCCATCCCCCAAATTGGCCTCGGTGATCGGGCAAAGCCCCGCGACCGCGCCCGTTGCGGCCATATCGCGGGTTTCCTTTTCCGTCATGTGAGTGGCGTGGATGAGGCACCAGCGATGGTTTACCGTTGCATTATTCAGCAGCCATTCCACCGGGCGGGCGCCCAGACCCTCGTGAACCTGTTCAACTTCCATGGGTTGTTCCGCGATGTGAATATGGACAGGTCCCGTCTTTTTTGCGTCCAGAACCCGGGCAAGATCTTGCGGTGATGTCGCGCGCAAGGAATGTGGGGCAATGCCTATCTGACAGTCATCCGGCAGATCGCCCAGTGCCGCCTGCGCCTGTTCGACCAACGCCAGATAGCGGTCCACATCATTGCCAAATCGTTGCTGTCCCGCTTCCAACGGTTGCTCGCCGACCCCTGCGTAAGAATAAAGTACAGGCAGATGCGTCAGTCCGATTCCCGTCTCGGCCGACGCAGCCATGATCCGCTGGGACAGCTCTGCGAGATTGTCATAAGGTGTGCCGTCTGGCTGGTGATGCAGATAATGGAATTCACCAACCGAGGCATAGCCGGCTTCCTGCATCTCCATATAGACCAGAGCGGCAATCGCCTGCACCTGTTCAGGCGTAAGGCGCGCAGTGAAACGATACATCAGTTCCCGCCACGTCCAGAAACTGTCGCGACCGGCCTTTCGATATTCGGTCATACCCGCCATCGCGCGCTGAAATGCGTGGCTGTGCAGATTGGCCAATGCGGGCAGCAAAGTGTCGACGCAAGTATCGCCTTCTTGCGCCGTCGCGCCCTGTTGCACCGACACCATCAGCCCTTGCCGGATTTCTACCCGCAGGTTCATAGCCCAACCGGTGCTCAGTAATGCGCGATTAGCGAAGATAGCCATTTTTCACCTCATTTTATGCATAGACATATAAATGATAGAAATGTACTAGAAAAGTAGGAAATGCACGGAGGGTGCGAGTCACATGCAGACGCAAACGCAGGTTTTGACGGATCTTGATGCCGCAACGATGACCGAAGGCGGCGCGCCATACGGTTTGGTCCCGGATGCCGCGATCGCGTTGCAGGACGGGCGCATCGCATGGGTCGGCCCTGTCGCGGATCTTCCTCCTCGTTTCGCCGACCAGCCAAGGGCTCGAATGGGTGGGCGCCTGGTTACGCCCGCCTTGATCGATTGCCACACCCATGTGGTTCACGGTGGCCATCGCGCCGCAGAGTTCGAAATGCGCCTGAACGGCGCGAGCTATGAAGAGGTCGCGCGCGCCGGGGGCGGGATCATCTCGACGGTCAAGGCCACGCGCGCAGCCGGAGTGGAGGAGTTGGTCGCACAGGCATTGCCGCGTGTGGATGCGATGCTGGCCGAAGGGGCATCGGTCATCGAAGTAAAGTCCGGCTACGGGTTGGATGACAAGACTGAATTGAACATGTTGCGCGCGGCTCGGGCGTTGCCCGATCATCGCCCCGTCCGTGTTCTGACCAGCTTTTTAGGTGCTCATGCGGTGCCTCGGGAC
The DNA here is from genome assembly GCF_017872515.1 of Ruegeria sp. HKCCE3926. Classification (NCBI taxonomy): domain Bacteria; kingdom Pseudomonadati; phylum Pseudomonadota; class Alphaproteobacteria; order Rhodobacterales; family Roseobacteraceae; genus Ruegeria; species Ruegeria sp. HKCCE3926. Next base: position 118,331 of record NZ_JAEDOU010000002.1, read on the forward strand.
TATGAGGGCAGGGCGTCGGACTACATTCATCAGGTCTGCATTCCCACGCTTCGCGCCGCTCATGCCGAGGGATTGGTCGATGCGGTCGATGCCTTCTGCGAAGGCATCGCCTTTCAACCCGAAGAGTTGATCCCGCTTTTTGATGCCGCGACAGCGCTTGGCCTGCCGATCAAGATCCACGCCGAACAATTGTCGAATTTGGGCGGCGCAAAACTGGCTGCCGGATACGGCGCGCTTTCGGCAGATCATATAGAATATCTTGACGAAGCAGGTGTTCTGGACATGGCGCAGGCCGGTACCGTCGGTGTTATTCTGCCGGGGGCCTTCTACACCTTGCGCGAAACACAGGCGCCACCGATTGACTTGTTGCGCCGGCATGCTGTGCCCATGGCGCTTGCCACGGATTGCAATCCCGGTTCGGCGCCGATGACCTCGCTGTTGCTGGCGATGAACATGGGATGCACCCTGTTTCGCATGACGCCAGAAGAGGCCCTGCAAGGCGTGACGGTTCACGCGGCCCGTGCTCTCGGGTTGGCTGATTGCGGTCAGATCTCAGTCGGGCGGTGCGCTGATCTGGCGGTTTGGAATGTCGAACACCCCGCGGAATTGGCCTATCGCATCGGCTTCAACCCTCTTCATACCCGCATATTCGGAGGTATATTTTGACGACCCTCACCCTTACCCCGGGCACCGTTACCCTGTCGCAACTGGAACTGGTCTTTCGCGAAGAGTGCGCTGTTCGGTTGGACCCCGCCTGCCGCCCGGCCGTCGAAGAAGCGCACAAGCGCATCGCCGATGCGGCGACGGGAGAGGCCGCCGTATATGGCGTGAACACAGGGTTCGGGAAACTGGCCAGCGTCAAAATCGCGGCCGAGGACACGGCAACCTTGCAGCGCAACCTGATCCTCAGCCATTGCTGCGGTGTTGGCCCTGCGATCCCGCGCGCCCTTGCCAGATTGATGATGGTTCTGAAATTGCTGAGCCTGGGGCGCGGAGCGTCGGGGGTTCGGCCAGAAGTGATCACCCTGCTGGAAGGGATGTTGTCACAAGGTGTGACCCCGGTGATCCCGGCGCAGGGTTCAGTTGGAGCTTCGGGTGATCTTGCGCCCTTGTCCCACATGGCTGCCGTCATGATGGGCGCTGGTGAGGCCGAATTCAGTGGCGATGTGATGCCCGGTGACGCTGCGCTGTCCAAAGCGGGTCTGCACCCGATCGAACTGGGCCCTAAAGAAGGGCTGGCGCTGATCAATGGCACCCAGTTTTCGACGGCCTTTGCGCTGTCCGGGCTGTTTGGCGCGTGGCAGGCGGCGCAAAGCGCGTTGGTTACCTCGGCGCTGACGACGGATGCGATCATGGGTTCGACCGCCCCGTTGCAACCGGAAATTCACACGTTGCGCGGGCATCGCGGGCAGATCGAGGCCGGCGTGACCATGCGGGCGCTGCTGGCCGGGTCGGTCATTCGTGAAAGCCATCGGGTTGGCGATACCCGGGTTCAGGACCCGTATTGTATCCGCTGCCAGCCTCAGGTGGTGGGGGCCGCGATGGATGTGCTGAGGCAGGCTGCAACAACGCTGGAAATCGAGGCCAACGCGGCGACGGACAATCCTCTGGTTCTTTCGGAAACCGGCCTGATCGTTTCGGGCGGGAATTTTCACGCCGAACCCGTTGGGTTTGCCGCAGACATGATTGCGCTCGCCGTGGCCGAGATCGGGGCAATTGCGCAACGCCGCATTGCGTTGATCGTCGATCCGGCACTCAGCTTTGATCTGCCGCCTTTTCTGACGCCCAATCCGGGCCTGAATTCGGGCTATATGATCGCTGAGGTGACGACCGCCGCACTGATGAGCGAAAACAAGCATCTGGCCAATCCATGCGTGACGGACTCGACGCCCACATCGGCCAATCAGGAAGATCACGTTTCGATGGCGGCCCATGGCGCGCGGCGATTGGGGCAGATGGTTGCCAATCTGGAACGCATTCTGGGGGTCGAACTACTGTGTGCCACACAAGGGGTCGAGTTCCGCGCGCCGCTGCCTACGAGCGAAACGTTGCAGGCCGTGATGGCACGGCTGCGTGCCGTGGTGCCGGCCTTGGGTGACGATCGCTATATGGCACCCGAGATCGAAGCAGCCTCGGCCCTGATTGCCAGTGGCGAGATTGCCCGTGGCACGGGCATCGCCATGCCGGAACTTGGCGCATGAGCGGCCCGGTCGAGATTTCGCGCGGTGACAGTCCGATCGTGCTGGGTCTGCCGCATACCGGCACCCATGTGCCGGCCACGATCGAGGCCAAGCTGAATGCGCGGGGCAAGGCTCTGGCGGATACGGATTGGCATGTTCATACCTTGTATGAAGGACTTCTGCCCGGTGCGACCACGGTTCGGGCGACCTTCCACCGATATGTGATCGACGCCAACCGGGATCCGTCGGGCGTGTCGCTTTATCCCGGCCAGAACACGACCTCTCTTGTGCCGCTGACGGATTTTGACGGCCAAGGCATCTGGGACATCCCGCCTTCCGAAAAGGATATCCTCGAACGACGGGAAGCTTTTCATGCACCGTATCATGCCGCCCTGAAGGCCGAGCTGGAACGCGTGAAGGCGGCCCATGGGGTTGCGGTGCTGTATGATTGCCACTCGATCCGCAGCCATATTCCTTTTCTGTTCGAAGGTACTCTGCCCGATATGAGCATCGGCACGAACAATGGGGCGACCTGCGCGCCGGAAATCGAAGCCATAGCGCATGAATTCGCGACGTCCTCGCCCTATACGGCTGTTCTGAATGGGCGGTTCAAGGGCGGATGGACAACGCGCTATTATGGCCGCCCCTCCGAAGGGGTTCACGCGATCCAGATGGAGCTGGCTCAGTCGACCTACCTGAAAACTGAAGCGCCGCCCTGGGCTTTTGACACCGACAAAGCCGACCGCCTGCGCCGGTGGCTCAAAGACATTCTTGACGCTATCCATGACACTGCATTGGAGCTTGCCCGATGACCGATCCTCGTAAAAATACCCGTGACATCTTTCCCCCGACAGGGCCCGAACTGAACGCCAAAAGCTGGATGACCGAAGCCCCGATGCGGATGCTGATGAACAATCTGCACCCGGATGTGGCCGAGAACCCGCATGAGCTGGTTGTCTATGGCGGGATCGGCCGTGCCGCGCGGACGTGGAAAGATTTTGATACCATCGTTGCCAGCCTCAAGGATCTGGAGGAAGATGAAACGCTGGTGGTGCAATCCGGCAAACCGGTCGCCATCGTTCGGACGCATGCCGATGCACCTCGGGTGCTGATCGCGAACTCAAACCTCGTGCCGCATTGGGCCAACTGGGACCACTTCAACGAGCTCGATAAGAAGGGCCTGATGATGTACGGCCAGATGACGGCCGGTTCGTGGATCTATATCGGGACGCAAGGCATCGTTCAGGGCACCTACGAAACCTTCGCCGAGGCGGGACGCCAACACTATGACGGGGACCTGACCGGCAAGTGGATTCTGACTGGCGGTCTGGGTGGCATGGGTGGCGCGCAACCCCTGGCGGCGGTCTTTGCGGGGGCGTGTTGCCTAGCCGTCGAGTGCAATCCAGACAGCATCGATTTCCGCCTGCGCACCAAGTATCTCGACGAAAAGGCCGAGACGCTGGACGAAGCGCTGGAAATGATCGACCGCTGGACCAGGGCGGGCGAGGCGAAATCGGTCGGATTGCTGGGCAATGCGGCCGAGATTTTCCCCGAGATCTACCGGCGGATGCAGGCGGGTGGGATGCGCCCCGATATCGTGACCGACCAGACCAGCGCCCATGATCCGGTCAACGGTTATCTGCCATTGGGCTGGAGCATGGCGCAGTGGAAAGACAAGAGGGAAAGCGACCCCAAGGCCGTGGAAAAGGCAGCGCGCGCGTCGATGAAGCAACACGTGGCCGCCATGGTCGATTTCTGGAACGCGGGTGTGCCAACCCTGGATTATGGTAACAACATCCGGCAGGTGGCGCAGGACGAAGGCTTGGAAAACGCCTTTGCCTTTCCCGGTTTCGTGCCCGCCTATATCCGCCCGTTGTTTTGCCGCGGCATTGGCCCGTTCCGCTGGTGCGCGCTGTCGGGTGATCCCGAGGATATCTACAAAACTGATGCAAAGATGAAGGAACTGTTCCCCGAAAACACCCATCTGCACAACTGGCTCGACATGGCGCAGGAGCGCATCGCCTTTCAGGGCCTTCCCGCGCGCATCTGCTGGATCGGACTGGGTGACCGCCACAAGGCTGGGCTGGCATTTAACGAGATGGTCAAAACCGGAGAGTTGAAGGCGCCGGTCGTCATCGGTCGTGACCACCTCGACAGCGGCTCGGTCGCGTCGCCGAACCGCGAAACCGAGGCGATGAAGGACGGCTCGGACGCGGTGTCGGATTGGCCGCTGCTGAACGCGCTGGTCAATACCGCATCGGGCGCGACATGGGTCTCGCTGCACCACGGAGGCGGCGTTGGCATGGGTTTCAGCCAACATGCGGGCGTCGTGATTTGTGCCGACGGCACCGATGCAGCGGCTAAACGCCTTGAACGGGTTCTGTGGAACGATCCGGCTTCTGGCGTCTGGCGACACGCAGATGCGGGTTATGAGGATGCCAAGGCATGCGCACGTGAGCACGGGCTGCGACTGCCGGGGATTCTGGGCTGATTTGCCATTCATCTTTGAATTTGTCTGCATGGCTTAGCGCTAACGTCTCATTTTCCGGTTTCGAACCGGGGATGTTTCCGCTAGGGCTAAGCCGTTAAGCAGCCCGCCAGGCTAACGACAACTGACAAAGGTGGCTCGCCCGTTGCTCGATATTGCACAAGTCCGCACTGTTCTTTCGGACGTCTATGACCTCGCCCCATCGGCCACGTTGGCCAATGAGATGAAAGACACGTTTGCCCGTATGGATCGTGTGATCAGCCCGCCGGATTGGGCGATCTATGCGCCCTATGTGCGGGCGATCAACGCGCTCAAGAAAGAGCGTAACGCCGTGATCCTTGGGCACAACTACATGACACCGGAAATCTATCATGGTGTGTCCGATTTCGTGGGTGACAGCCTGCAACTGGCGATCAAGGCCAGCGAGGTGGAAGAGGATGTGATCGTTCAGGCCGGGGTTCATTTCATGGCCGAGACATCGAAAATTCTGAGCCCCGGGAAAACTGTTCTGATGCCCGACATGGATGCCGGCTGTTCTTTGGCAGAATCGATTACTGCCGAAGGAATCGACGAAATGCGGGCCAAATACCCCGGTGCGCCGGTTGTGTCTTACGTGAACACCACTGCCGAGGTCAAAGCGGCCTCGGATATCTGCTGCACCTCGTCGAACGCCTTGCAGATCGTGAATGCCATGGAAAGCGACACGGTCATCATGACGCCGGATCAATATCTGGCTCAAAACGTGGCCAATGAAAGCCACAAGAACGTGGTGTATTGGCCCGGTTCCTGCATCGTGCATGAACAATACACCGCACAGGACTTGCGCGACTTCCGCGAATGGAACCCCGGAACGCGCCTGATTGCGCACCCGGAATGCCCGCCGGATGTGGTGGCCGAGGCGGATTATTCCGGTTCAACCAGCGGGATCATCAAATATGTGCATGATGAGAAACCCGAAAAGGCGATGCTGATCACCGAATGTTCGATGGCGTCGAACATCGCGGATGAACTGCCCGAGGTCGATTTCGTAGGGCCGTGCAATATGTGCCCGTACATGAAAAAGATCACGCTGGAAAAGATCCTCTATGCTCTGCACACGATGGAAGGCCAGGTCGAGGTCGCCGAAGACGTGGCAGAGAAGGCCCGCAAATCTGTACAGGCGATGATTGATCTGTCCCGCAAGCTCGGCATCTGATCGGCAATGACCGACATCACCACGGATCGCGTCATTATTGTCGGGGCCGGGATTGGCGCGCTTTATGCTGCGCTGAAACTGGCGCCGCGACCGGTGGTGATCATCTCGCCTGAACCTTTGGGCGAAGGTGCTAGTTCGGCATGGGCGCAGGGTGGCGTGGCGGCGGCGATGGACCTGGCCGACAGCCCGGAAAGCCACGCCGTTGATACCGTCAATGCCGGGGCAGGCACCGTCGAACCTGACGTTGCGGATTTGGTGACACGAGAGGCGCGGGACTATATTCTGGACCTGACCACTTTGGGCACACCATTTGATCGCACCGAGGGTGGCGGGTATGTCCTGTCCCGAGAAGCCGCGCACAGTTTTGCCCGCGTCGTGCGGGTAAAGGGCGATCAGGCAGGCAGTGAAATCATGGCCGCCCTGATCGAACGAGTGCGCGAAACTCCGTCGGTGCAGGTGTTGGAGGGGGTCCTTGCCGTTGCGCTGGAAGTGACGGAAGGGCGCGTGGCGGGCGTGGTTTTACAGGATGCCTCGGAAAGCGGGTCCGCGCCCGTGACGCTTCGCGCACCTGCCGTATTGTTGGCGGGTGGCGGTTCTGGCGGGCTTTATGCCCTGACGACCAATCCGGCCCGCATCCGGGGGCAGGTCATCGGAATGGCCGCACGGGCGGGGGCGCTGATCGCCGATGCCGAATTCGTGCAGTTCCACCCCACGGCCATGGACGTGGGTGAAGACCCGGCCCCGCTGGCGACCGAGGCCTTGCGCGGAGAAGGGGCAATACTGAAAAACAAGTACGGCGAGCTTTTCATGCAGGCCGTTCACCCTGATGCCGAGCTTGCCCCGCGCGACGTTGTGGCCCGGGCGATTTTTGCCGAGGTACAGGCCGGCAACTGCCCGATGCTGGACACCCGCAAGGCTTTGGGCGCGAAAATCAACGAACTTTTCCCGGCGGTTGCCGCATATTGCGCGCGCAACGGAATCGATCCGGTCCGGGACGCGATCCCGGTTGCTCCGGCAGCGCATTACCACATGGGCGGGATTGCCACAGGCACTGATGGCCGCGCGACGCTGGATCGGTTGTGGGTGTGCGGCGAGGCGTCTTCGACCGGCCTTCACGGCGCCAACCGGCTGGCCTCGAACGGTTTGCTCGAAGCGTTGGTGTTTGCACGCATCTGTGCCGAGGACATTGCGCGTTCGATTCCGGACACTTCCGCGTCGGAACCTGTGGCCCTTCAATTTGATCAAGCTGACATCCCCGATACGTCTGAAGCGGTCAGTATGTTGCGCACGACCATGTCGCGCGATGTTGGCGTGGTCCGGAACCGCGCCGGGTTATGCCGGGCATTGCGAAGGATTGCCACGCTCGAAGAGCAGCATGGCACATGCCCGTCCTTCAGAAACATGTGTGCCACATCAACCTTGATCGCCGCGGCGGCATTGCAGCGCGAAGAAAGCCGCGGCGCGCATGAGCGATCCGACTTTCCGGAAACTGCCGATGGCCCCGGCAAACGATCCCGGATGTATCTTAGCGACGCGCTGCACATTCGCGCCGAAGCCTGCAAGGAAATATCATGAGTTTTGCGACCCTGCCCGATCTGATCCTCGAACCCGTCATCCGCGCGGCGTTGATGGAGGATCTGGGAGCATACGGTGACGTGACCACCCGCGCCGTGATCCCGCCGAACGCGACCTATACGGCCCGGCTGAATGCGCGTGAGGATGCCGTCGTTTCGGGCATGCAGGTGGCGACGATTGCGTTCCGGCTGGTCGACCCGACGCTTGAGGTTGAGGCGCATGTCAAGGATGGCCAGCCCTGTCGGCGCGGCGACACGCTGATGACCATCAAAGGTTCTGCCGCCTCGATCCTTTCGGGTGAGCGGGTCGCGCTGAATTTTGCCGGTCGTCTGACCGGTATTGCCACAAAAACTGCCAGCTTTGTTCAGCAGACAAAGGGCACGAATGCCCGCATGACCTGTACCCGCAAAACCACGCCCGGACTTCGCATTGTCGAAAAACAGGCCGTGCTGCATGGCGGCGGTTTCAATCATCGCTACTCTTTGTCCGACGCGATCCTGATCAAGGACAACCACATTGCCGCTGCCGGGGGTGTGCGTCAGGTTCTTGAGGCCGCCAAAGCGCAAGCCAGCCACATGATGGCCGTCGAGATCGAAGTCGATCGACTGGACCAGCTGGCGGAAGTGCTCGAGGTTGGCGGCGCGTCCGTCGTATTGCTGGACAACATGGATGACGAGATGCTGCGCGAAGCGGTTGCCATGGTGGACGGGCGGATGAAGACCGAAGCCAGCGGTAATGTGACGTTGGACCGGGTTGCATCAATTGCGGCGACCGGGGTCGATTACATCTCGTCCGGGGCGCTGACGCATTCCGCCCGAACCGTTGATCTTGGTCTTGATTTCTGAAAAGCGCGGCATTTCCGCTTGATTTGGGATCGTTTGCGCCAACACGGTTGCGCCTACAGATTTTATCGATAATAAATCCTCGGCAACGCAAGCTGCAGGAAGTTTTATAGATAAAATGATCATCCCTCATTCCGGCTGGACCCGAAAGTCTGCGCAAGCTGTTCATGACCTCCCGTTGATGGACCTTCTGTTCCGGGCACAGACCGTGCACCGCGAGAACTTTGATCCGAACAAGATCCAGACCTCTAAGCTGTTGTCGATCAAAACCGGCGGGTGCGCCGAGGATTGCGCTTATTGCTCGCAATCGGCCCGCAACGGATCCACCCTGCCTGCATCGAAACTGATCGAGGTTCAGCGTGTACTGGCCGAGGCCAAAAAGGCCCGCGACGGTGGCGCGACCCGGTTCTGCATGGGGGCCGCCTGGCGCGAGCCCAAGCCGCGCGATATGCCTGCCCTGGTTGCCATGGTGGAAGGCGTCAAGGCGATGGGCATGGAAACCTGCATGACGCTGGGCATGCTGGATGACACCCAGGTCGTTCAGCTGCGCGATGCCGGGTTGGACTATTACAACCACAATATCGACACGTCCGAACGCTATTATTCCGAAGTGATCACAACCCGTACTTTCGCGGACCGGATCGACACGATGACCCGGGTGCAAGAAGCCGGGATCAAGGTCTGCTCGGGTGGTATTCTGGGGATGGGTGAACACACTGGCGACCGTATCGATATGTTGCTGACTTTGGCCAACATGACCCCGCCGCCGGATTCGGTGCCGATCAACATGCTGATGCCACAGGCGGATACCCCGCTGGCTGATGCGGAACCGGTTGATCCAATCGACTTTGTGCGGATCATCGCAACCGCTCGCATCCTGATGCCCAAAGCCTATGTTCGGTTGTCCGCCGGGCGCAGCGACATGAGCGACGAGATGCAGGCGATGTGCTTCTTCGCCGGAGCAAATTCCATCTTTGTCGGTGAAACTCTTTTGACGGCGGAAAACCCCGAAGAAGACACCGACTCGATCCTGTTTGCAAAACTGGGCCTTCAGGCCGAAACGGCTGAAGACCATAAACGCACGGAAGCCGCCGAATGAAAGCAGTCGAACGACTGGAATCCATGCTGGGTGCGCTGGAAGCCCGGCACCGCCGCCGGGTTTTGATCCCGGCGCGCGGGCTGGATTTTGCGTCCAACGACTATTTGGGCTTGGCCGGGTCAAGCCTGTTGCAAGAGGCCGCACAGGCCGCGCTGGCGCGCGGCGTGCCCGTGGGCTCGGGTGGCTCGCGGCTGCTGCGGGGAAATCACCCCGAGCATGAGGCGCTGGAACACGAAGCAACTGCGTTCTTTGGGGCCGAGGCCGCATTGTTCATGGGCGGGGGGTTTCAGGCCAATCAGGCAATCTTTTCCACCCTGCCGGCTGCCGGGGATCTGGTTTTGTATGACGAACTGGTTCACGCCAGCGCCCATGAGGGGATGCGCGCCAGCCGAGCGGATCTGCGCGCTTTCCGTCACAACGACGTCGCGGATGCGCGCAACGTTCTGACCGAATGGCGATCCGCTGGTGGGCAGGGTCAGGTATGGATTGCCGTTGAAAGCGTCTATTCCATGGAGGGCGATCTGGCTCCGCTGGAAGATTTGTCATGTCTGGCGCGTGAAGCCCAAGCTGTTCTGATCGTGGATGAGGCGCACGCAACCGGCGTTTTCGGGGCAAATGGCAAAGGTCTGGCGCATGATCTGAACGCTGACCTTTTGACCCTGCACACCTGCGGCAAGGGGCTTGGAGTTTCCGGCGGGCTGATCTGTGGCCCGCGGGCGATGATCGATACCCTCATCAACCGCGCACGGCCCTTTATCTTTGCAACGGCGCCGTCCCCTCTGAATGCTGCGCTGGTACGGGCCGTCCTGCGTGAACTGGCCGGGAATGACGATTTGGTCACTGCTGCACTCAAACGTCTGCGCCATGCACATGATGCAGCCCGTGAAACTGGGTTGCCTAACGCGGCCTTGAACAGCCAGATCATTCCCGTCGTTCTTGGGGACGAGGCCCGCACGATGGCGATGGCACAGGCTTTGCAACATCAGGGGTTTGACATTCGCGGCATTCGCCCGCCAACCGTTCCGAAAGGCACATCCCGTCTACGCGTCTCGATCACCGGGAATGTCAGTCCTGAGGACATTTCGGCCCTGTTTGCAACCATCTCCAGCCATCAGTCGGAGGCCGCATGAGCGCTCTGGTCATTGTCGGAACCGACACGGGCGTCGGAAAAACAGTTTTTTCGGCTGGCCTGACGGCGGCCCTGAACGCCACTTACTGGAAGCCGGTTCAATCGGGGCTCGAGGATGCAACGGACACGGAAACCGTCTGCACCTTGTCCGGCGTGGGCGTGTTGCCCGAGGCGTATCGCCTGAACATGCCCGCCTCACCCCATCTTTCTGCCGAAGATATGGGTATAGAGATCGATCTGTCCCGGCTAGCGCTGCCGCAGGTTGAGGGGCCGCTGGTTGTGGAAGGGGCAGGGGGGCTGATGGTGCCTCTGAACCGCAAATCCTACTATCTGGATCTGATTGCCCAATGGCAGGCCCCGGTCGTTCTGGTCGCGCGCACGGCGTTGGGAACGATCAACCATACTACGTTGTCCCTGATGGCACTCCGAGGCGCTGGGTGCGAAGTGGTCGGCGTTGCCTTTGTCGGAGATCCGGAGCCCGACGTGGAACAAACCATCGTCGAAATGAGCAAGGTGCGACACCTCGGACGCCTGCCTTATCTTGGAGACCTGACGCAGCAAAGCTTGTCAGATGCCTTCTCGTCCATAGACGTGGCGACCATACGGAGGTTTCTGTGACCCCGCTGGAGTTTGACGCCAACCACCTTTGGCATCCCTATACCAACGTGGCCGATCCCGGCGCGATGCATCTCATCGACCGGGCCGAGGGCGTGTATCTCTATCGGGAGGACGGCGCAAAGATGATAGACGCCATGTCGTCATGGTGGTGCGCCATCCACGGCCACAAGCATCCCGAAATTACGTCCGCCATGCAGTCCCAGCTGGACAAGATGCCTCATGTGATGTTCGGAGGGCTGACGCACCATCCGGCCATTGATCTGGGGCGCAGGATGGTCGACATGTTGCCCGAAGGGCTGGACCGCATTTTCTATTGCGACAGTGGGTCTGTTTCGGTCGAAGTGTCGATGAAGATGGCGGTGCAGTATCAAATGGCCCATGGCCGCACCCGCAAATTCGAATTTGCGACAATTCGGGGCGGCTATCACGGTGACACGTGGAAAGCGATGAGCGTCTGTGACCCTGTGACGGGTATGCACGGGCTGTTCCGGGGGGCTTTGTCGATCCAGCACTTCCTGCCGCGTCCCCAGGTTCGGTTGGGGGATGACTGGCCCGAAGATAGCGCGTTGAACGGATTGGAGGCGCTGGAACGACTGTTGGCCGAAAAGGGCGATCACCTCGCGGCCCTGATCCTTGAACCCGTGGTTCAAGGCGCCGGGGGCATGTATTTCTATCATCCCAAATGGCTGCGCGCGGCACGCGCCATGTGCGATGCCCATGACGTGCTGATCATTTTTGACGAGATCGCAACCGGATTTGGCCGAACCGGCAAGCTGTTCGCCGCCGATCATGCGGGCATAACCCCGGATATTATTTGTCTGGGTAAGGCATTGACCGGGGGGCATATATCGTTTGCTGCTACCGTGACCAGCAGGCAGGTGGCGTATGGCATTGGCAACAGTGAGGCCGGAGTGTTCATGCACGGCCCGACCTATATGGCCAACCCTCTGGCCTGTTCCGCAGGTTCGGCCAGCCTCAGACTTCTGGCCGAGGGGAACTGGCAACGCCAGGTGGCTGATATCGAACGCCAGATGCGGACCGAACTGGAGCCAGCGCGCAGTTTGCCGGGCGTTGCAGATGTCAGGGTTCTTGGCGCCATTGGCGTTATTGAAATGAAGGAAACGGTTGATCCTTCGGTCGCTCATCGGCTGGCCCCTGAAACCGGAGTGTGGCTGCGCCCCTTTGCGCGCAACATCTATTGTATGCCGCCTTACATTGTTTCACCTGATGAGCTCGGCCGGATCACCAGCGCGATGGTCGCTTTGGCCGGGGGGAAGCAATGAGACACCAGTGGCTGGCGCAATCGGATGACAGCAAGCTGACACTGGTCTTCGGGGGGTGGGCGCTGGGTTCTGCCCCGTTCCGCGGGCTGACCGGAGGCGGATCTGTTCTGCTGGTGGATGACTATACCCGGCTCGATGATCCCTTGCCCGATCTGGCCGGGTATGACCGAGTCGAAATGCTTGCGTTCTCTTTCGGCGTCGCATCCGCGGCCCATTGGTTGGCCAGCACAGGGTTTCGCCCTGACCGGCTGGTTGCCGTCAGCGGTACGTTGCATCCTGCCTGCGCAGGCCGGGGCATCGCGCCCGATATTGTCCGGGCCACGGCGGATCAGCTGTCTTCGGCAAGTTTCGTCAAGTTTTGCCGACGCGCCGGACTGTCTGCTGACATACCTGAACTGGACATCGAGCAGGCAAGAAAGGAACTTCACGCGGTAATCGAACGCGGCTCGGCGCCTGATCCCGGCTTTGATCGGGTTTGGATATCAGAGCGGGACCGGATCATTCCGTCCAATGCTCAAAGGATAGCCTGGGCCGCGACCCCGGATGTGGTCAAGGGCGTCGCTGCTCCGCATGTACCTTTCCAACCGGGGCAAAGCTGGGCGGAGTGGATGTCATGACCGCGCAATTGGCAGACAAGGTGCAGCGAAGCTTCAGCCGAAGCTTCCAGACTTACAACGATACAGCCAGCCAGCAGGCCTGGGTTGCCCGCAAGCTGGTTTCCGAGATGCGCCGGGTTGGCGCGCCGAACCGGTTTGATGTGGCGTTCGAGCTGGGATGCGGCACTGGCCATCTGACCCGGTTGCTGCGGCAGAACTTTGATCTTCCCGATCTTCACCTGAACGATATCGCGCCGCAGGCTCGGGCGACGGCAGATGCGGAAAATGCGGCTTTCGTTGACGGAGACGTCCGCCTGGTCGAATGGCCCGCAAAGCTGGATTTGGTCGCATCGGCCTCGATGATCCAATGGATGGAGGATCCGGCCGGTTTGCTGCAACAGGTTGCCGAGGCGCTTGAACCCGGAGGGTGGCTGGCGATTTCCGGGTTTGGTCCATTGCAATATCAAGAGCTTGCGCAAATCGGATCGACAGCCCGTGCACCGGGCCTATGCCTGCCTGACGCCCTTGCAACCGCCATAGATGGGCCGTTCAAGATTCTGACGGTAGGCCAAAGTGTTCGGCCATCCTATTTTGACACACCCAGAGATGTGCTAAAACATTTACGCAGTACAGGGGTAAATGGCCGGGCTCAGGGTGCATGGACCCGGTCCACCTTGGCCCGGTTCGAAGCTGACTACGTGCAAAAGTTCGGAGAAGACGGCAGGGTTCCTCTGACTTACCACCCGGTTTGGGTCATTGCCGAAAAGCGTTAGGCGCTTATTCGGCGACGACAAGGTCGATTTCATTTGCCGACAGCATCTGGCAGATGTCCTCGGGCGGGTTCACATCGGTAAAGAACAGATTGATCTTGTCGGCAGGTTCCAATGTGACCGGCGCGCGCTTTCCCAGCTTTTCGCCATCGGCCACGACAATGCGGACCTGTGCGTTTCGAATGGCGACGCGGGCCAGGTTTGCTTCTTGCAGGTCGTGCAGCATAAAGCCCGGGTCCGCATTGACCGCCCCGACTGAAAGAACGGCGAAACGGACGTTCAAACGTTTGATCAGGTCCTGAGCTTCAATACCAAATGCGCCCCCATCGTGCGACCGCAGCTCGCCACCAGCCATGAAGACCCGGTTGTTGTTTCGTGAAGCCAATGCCTGAGCAACAAAAACCGAGTTCGTCACGACAAAGAGGTCACTGTGGTTGCAAAGTGCCTGCGCCAAATAAGCGGTAGTAGAGCCGATATCGAGGAAAACGGAGTCTCCGTCACTGATGACCTCGGCAACCGCCTTCGCCAGCTTCTCTTTCGCGTCAACCTTCTTGTCCAGGCGGCTTTGCAGCGACGGTTCCAGAATGTCTTCGAGAAGATGAACCCCGCCATGGACCTTGCGCACGATGCCGCGCTCTTCCAGATTGCGGACGTTTCGCCGAATGGTTTCCAGGCTGACCCCAAGTTCATTCGCCAGAACACTTACGCGGCACGAACCGCCCGCGCGAAAAAGGGCGCGCAGGATTTCTTCTTCTCGTTGGTTTGTGGTCGGCAGGTTCATGTTTCGCGCTCTGATGGCATCGTCATAAGGGACGTTAAGTCATACCACAATACCCACATAAAGCAACGTTCTACCAAAGAGAAGCCGTTGAAACTTGCCTCGAGCAGGAATTTCTGTGGCTTTACGTGGTTTTTATTGACACAAAACCCCACGATGTGGTCGTCTATACTCAATACCACCGATTCATCAAAAAAATCACGACAGGGAGAAGGTGTTATGAATTGTAAAATGGGAATTTCCGCGCTGGCCCTCATGGCCGCCGGAGCCGCAACAACTGCTGGGGCTGTTGAGTCCACGGACCCAATCAAACTGACGCTGCACGACTGGTCGGGGCAGTTGATCAATACCAAGATCATGGGTTCGATCCTGGAAGAAGCCGGGTACAACGTTGAATATGTTCAGGCGGATTACATTGCTCAGTTCGCCGGTCTGAAAACGGGTGACTTGCATCTGGCAATGGAAATCTGGGAAACCACCGGGCGCGAAGCGCTGGACGAGGCAACCGGCACCGGCAAGGTTGTCAATGTCGGCGAAACCGGCCTGATGGCGATCGAAGAATGGTGGTATCCCAGCTACATGAAGGAACGGTGCCCGGGATTGCCGAATTGGGAGGCACTGAAAGACTGCGCCGAGGAATTCGCGACGGCGGAAACTGCTCCGAACGGGCGTTATGTCGGCGGCCCGGTGACCTGGGGTGGCTTCGATGACGAGCGTGTCGAAGCGCTTGAACTGGATTTCGAAGTCGTCCATGCGGGCACCGACGCGGCCCTGTTTGCAGAATTGGAATCCGCTTATCAAAGGCAGGATCCAATTGTTCTGTGGGTCTATGTCCCACATTGGGCGCCGGCGAAATACGAAGGCGAGTTTGTCGAGTTTCCGCCATTTACGCCAGAGTGTTACAGCGACCCTTCGGTTGGTGTGAACCCGAACATGGCCTATGATTGCGGCAAGCCGCGTGGCCCGATCTGGAAAGCAGCCTGGTCTGGCCTGCAAGAAAAATGGCCGGGCGCTTATGACATCATCGAAGCCTACAAAATCAACAATGATGAAATGAGCGCCATGGTTGGCAAGGCCGATCTGGACGGCGTGGAAATCGACAGCGTTGTTGCAGAGTGGATGGAGACCAACAAAGACCGCTGGTCTGGCTGGATCTCGAAGTAATCCACTGGCCAGAGCGGGCCTGCCGCTCTCTCGGACCGCTCTGGCCTTTTTCGCGAACGAACCGGACCACCCTGATGCCCCCCAAGACCAAACTGTCGTGCCGAAACGTCTGGAAGCTTTATGGCCCCAACGCAGATCGGTTGCTGCGGACAACCCCCGAACCTACGGCAGAAGAAATTCGCAAGGCAGGCGTGATCGGCGCAGTGCGCAACGCCAATATCGAGATCTCGGAAGGTGAGATTTTCGTCATCATGGGCCTGTCGGGGTCCGGCAAATCCACTCTGGTACGGTGCTTGTCCCGGTTGATCGAACCAACCGCCGGAGAAGTTCTGTTCGACGATGCTGACCTCTTGCGCGCCAGCGAGAATGAGCTGATCGAAATCCGGCGTCATAAGATGGGCATGGTGTTCCAGCATTTCGCGTTGCTGCCGCATCTGACCGTTTTGCAGAATGTGATGTTTCCGTTGACGATTCAGGCCACGCCCAGACCCGAAGCCGAGGCCAAGGCCCGCGAGGTGGTGGAACTGGTCGGTTTGAAGGGGCGCGAGGATTATTACCCGCGTGAGCTGTCCGGCGGCCAGCAACAGCGCGTCGGCATTGCCCGTTCCTTGGTGACCGAGCCTGATCTATGGTTTCTGGACGAGCCGTTCTCGGCCCTCGATCCGCTGATCCGGCGCGAGATGCAGGATGAATTCCTGCGGTTGCAGGAGCGGTTACACAAGACCATCGTTTTCATCACCCATGATTTCGAAGAGGCCGTTCGCCTGGCCGACCGCATCGCCATCATGAAGGACGGAGAGGTGATCCAGATCGCCACGCCGGAAGAGCTGGTGATGCACCCGGCCACCGACTATGTGGCTGAATTCACGAAACATATTCCCCGTTCAAAGGTCCTGACCGTCGGCGGTGTCATGACCTGCGGCGCTGTGGGCGAGGGCGATCCGATCTCTCAATCCACGCGCATCTCGGACGTGGCGGAACGGATTATCGCGGCAGATGCGCCGATCCCCGTCGTGGATGCAGAGGGCCAGCCCGTCGGAGCGATTGACCGCAAGGCCGTTGCGCATGTGCTGTTCGGCGGCGGAGACATGGCATGATCCGCCTGACCCGCAGCCAGATGGCCATTCTGCTGCTTGTTCTGGTCACCATCGTGCTTGGCTATTTCGGTCGTGATTTGAGCAAGGCGCTGGATGCGCGCTGGTTGACCAAGTTCCCTTCGGCCTGGGTGATCCCGTTCAAAACCTACATTTCCTCGGCGATGACATGGCTGATCGAGGATGCCGCCATCGGGCCAGTGTCCTTCACCGATGTCACCCGCGCCATCGCGTGGTTGATCGAGCAGCCCTATAATCTGGTATTGGCTCTGCTGGCCGACGGCTTTGTCAGCGGTCAGGGAAATGACGCGCAGGTCATCCTGCCTGCGATCAGCTGGATCGTGGTCATCACCGCCGTTGTCGCCTTGGGGCAATACTGCCGTGACTGGGGATTGGCCGCTCTGGTCGGGGCCTGCTTCGTCTATCTTGCAGTTTTCGGACAATGGGACAGCGCCATGGTGACGCTGGCCTCGGTCCTGATCGCGGTGCCGATTGGCGCGGGCGGAGGGTTGCTGTTGGGCATTCTCGCCTATCGCCATCCGCTTTTTGAAAAGATCATCTCACCAATCCTGGACCTGATGCAGACGATCCCGATCTTTGCCTATCTGGTGCCGATCCTGTTCATGTTTGGCTTTGGCCCGATCTCTGCCTTGGTTGCGACGATCATCTATGCGACCCCGCCGATGGTGCGGATCACAACGCTGGCGCTGAAAGGTGTGGATCCTGAGATTCTGGATTTCGGACGCATGGCGGGCACGACCCGGCGGCAGTTGATGTGGCGCGTGCTGGTGCCTTCGGCCAGCCACAGCCTGATGGTGGGCGTCAATCAGGTGATCATGCTGACTCTGAACATGGTCATCATCGCCTCGATGATCGGGGCTGGGGGGCTGGGCTTTGACGTCCTCGCCGCGCTGCGCCGTCTGGACATTGGGGCAGGGTTCGAAGCTGGCATCGCCATCGTGGTACTGGCCATCGCCGTCGACCGTCTGAGCCAGGCCTTTGCCGAACGGATGGGGCAGGTGCATCATGAGGTCCCCGGCTCGTGGATCGCACGTCATCGCCGGACGGTTCTGGTTGTGGTCCTGATGCTGCTGACCTGGGTGCTGGGACAGTTCTCGCCTCTGTTGCTGGAATATCCTGAAAATCAGACCATCACCACCGGCGCGTTCTGGGACAACACGGTCGAATACCTGAACGTCAACTATTTCGACACGTTCGAGGCCATCAAGGTTTTCTTCCTGACCTGGTTCATGATCCCGATCAAAACGGTTCTGCTGGGCATCCCGTGGCCATGGGCCATTGCAACGCTGACCCTGTTGGGCTGGCACGCGGGCGGCTGGCGTCTGGCACTGTTGTGCGGAGGAATGGCCTCTCTGATCCTTGTGTCGGGCCTGTGGTCCAAGGCGATGGTGACGGTCTATCTGTGCGGCGCATCTGTCACTCTGGCGACGCTGATCGGGGTGCCTCTGGGTGTTCTGGCGGCACTGAACAAACGCGCTGGGACGGCCATCAACCTGCTGATCGACACGCTACAAACCCTGCCCAGCTTTGTTTACCTGATCCCTGTCGTCATGCTGTTCCGGGTTGGCGATTTCACCGCCCTGATTGCCATCGTTCTATATGCGCTGGCCCCGGCGGTCCGTTATGCCGCCCATGGTGTGCGCTCGGTCAGTGAGGAACTGATCGAGGCGGGTCTGGTTTCGGGCTGCACCCGCAGACAACTGCTGCGCCATATCCGCCTGCCGATGGCGTTGCCTGAAATCCTGCTGGGCATCAATCAGACGATCATGCTGGCGCTGTCGATGCTGGTGATCACCGCCCTCGTCGGCACCCGCGATCTGGGGCAGGAGGTCTATATCGCCCTGACCAAGGCCGATACCGGCCGTGGTCTGGTGGCCGGCCTGTCGATTGCCTTCATCGCCATCATCGCCGATCGGTTGATCAATGCCAGTGCCCGTCAGGCCCGCATCCGCTTTGGACTGGAGAGTTGATATGAGCCATCCCGACCTGATGACCCGCATCCGCGCTCTGCCGATCTGGCAGGGAGAGATCGAGGCCGCTCCGTTGACCGGTGGCATAACCAATGTGAACTACAAGGTCACGGATGGCAGCGGGTCTTATGTGGTGCGTGTAGGCGACGACATCCCCCTGCATCAGGTGATGCGGTTCAATGAGCTGGCCGCCAGCAAAGCCGCCCATGCGGCGGGTTTGTCGCCAGCGGTTGTACACTCGTCAGGCGATCTGACGGTGCTAGAGTTCATCGAAAGCCGTACACTGACCGAGGAAGATGTCCGCAACCCGGATATGCTGCCGCGCGTGCTGGAATTGGTTAAGGCGTGCCATGCCGAGGTACCGAAGCACCTGCGCGGTCCATCGCTGGTGTTCTGGGTGTTCCACGTCATCCGCGACTATGCCGCGACACTCACTGAACGCGGCAGTGTCCATACAACGCTGATCCCTGACCTGATCGATGCAGGCGCTACGTTGGAACGCGAGGCCGGCCCGTATGACATGGTGTTTGGCCATAACGATCTGCTCTGTGGCAACTTTCTGAACGACGGCAACCGCCTTTGGCTGATCGATTTCGACTATGCCGGGTTCAATTCTCCGCTGTTCGATCTGGGCGGGCTGGCGTCGAACAATGGCCTGTCGCCTGAACAGGAAGACTGGGTGTTGGAGAGCTATTTTGAAGCCCCGGTCGCCGACGATCTGCGCCACCGCTATGCGGCGATGAAATGCGCCTCGCTGCTGCGGGAAACCATGTGGAGCATGGTGTCCGAGATCACCTCGGATATCGAATTCGACTACGCAGCCTATACGGCCGAAAACCTGGCGCGGTTCCGCGCAGCCCTAACCGATTTCAAAAACACCTGAGGACAGACATGACCGACCTTCCGAATACAGCCAAAGCCGTCATTATCGGTGGCGGGATCATCGGCTGCTCGACCGCCTATCACCTGGCCAAGCTGGGCTGGACCGACACGGTGCTGCTGGAGCGCAGGAAACTGACCTCGGGCACCACCTTCCACGCCGCAGGGCTGGTGGGACAGTTGCGTTCGAACGCCAATATCACGCAATTGCTGGGCTATTCCGTCGATCTGTACAACAAGATCGAAGAGGAAACAGGGCTTGGCACTGGCTGGAAGATGAACGGCGGCTTGCGTCTGGCCTGCAACGAAGAGCGCTGGACCGAGGTGAAACGCCAGGCCACTACGGCGCATTCCTTTGGTCTGGACATGCAGCTTCTGACCCCATCCGAGGCGCAGGAGCTGTGGCCCTTGATGGATGTCTCTGACGTGATCGGCGCGGCTTACCTGCCGACAGACGGTCAGGCGAACCCGTCAGATATCACGCAGGCATTGGCCAAGGGCGCCCGCATGGCCGGGGCGAAGATATTCGAAGATACCAAAGTCACCGATATCGAGATCGAAGATGGCAAAATTCGTGCGGTAATCACCGAACACGGTCGGATCGAGTGTGAAAAAGTGATCTGCTGCGCCGGGCAATGGTCCCGCACCTTTGCCAGCCGCTTTGGCGTCAACGTTCCTTTGGTTCCGATGGAGCACCAGTACATGGTGACAGAACCTTTCGACGTGCCCGGCAATCTGCCCACTTTGCGCGATCCCGACCGGCTGACTTACTACAAGGAAGAAGTCGGAGGTCTGGTCATGGGCGGCTATGAGCCGAACCCGATCCCCTGGGCCACCAAGGGTATTCCGCAAGGTTTCCACTATACCCTTCTCGACAGCAACTTCGATCATTTCGAACAGCTGATGGAACTTGCGCTGGGGCGCGTGCCCGCGTTGGAGAACGCTGGCGTCAAGACGCTGACCAACGGGCCGGAAAGCTTCACGCCCGACGGCAATTTCATCATCGGCGAAGCGCCCGAGTTGAGGAATTTTTTCGTCGGTGCGGGCTTCAATGCCTTTGGCATCGCGGCTGGCGGTGGTGCGGGCATGGCGCTGGCGGAATGGGTGCACAAGGGTGAGCCGCCCTTCGATTTGTGGTCTGCCGATATCCGCCGCTTTGGCCGCCCGCATTTCGACACCGACTGGGTTCGCACACGTACCGTCGAGGCATATGGCAAACACTACACGATGGGTTGGCCGCATGAGGAACATGACTCGGGCCGCCCCTGCCGAAAGTCGCCGCTTTATGACACGCTGAAAAAGCAGGGCGCGTGTTTTGGCGAGAAACTGGGCTGGGAACGCCCCAACTGGTACGCGGACGCGTCAAAGGGCGAGGTGCCCAAGGATGAATACAGCTTTGGCTGCCAGAATTGGTTCGATGCTGTCGGGCGCGAACATAAAGCGGCACGCGAAGCGGCTGTGTTGTTCGATCAGACCTCTTTCGCCAAATTCGCCCTCAAGGGCCCGGATGCTTTGGCGGCGATGAACTGGATCTGTGCCAATGATGTGGACAAGCCGGTTGGTGCGCTTGTCTATACCCAAATGCTGAACGACAAGGGCGGGATCGAGTGTGACCTGACTGTTGGGCGCGTAGCCCATGATGAGTTCTATATTGTCACCGGCACCGGCTATGCCACGCATGACTTCGACTGGATCAACCGCAGCATTTCCGAGGGCATGAATTGCCAGCTGTTCGATATCACCTCATCGAATGCGGTTCTGTCATTGATGGGGCCAAAATCGCGTGAGATTCTGGCGACGGTGACGCGCGATGACGTCTCGAACAGCGGATTCAAGTTTGGCACGATCCGCACCATCGGGATCGCGGGGTGCCCGGTCAAGGCGCTGCGCGTGACTTATGTGGGTGAGCTGGGCTGGGAACTGCACCTGCCGGTGGAATATGCACAGACCGTGTATGACGCCTTGACGGAGGCAGGGCGCCCGCATGGTTTGATCAATGCGGGCTACAGGGCGATTGAATCGCTGCGTCTTGAAAAAGGCTATCGCGCCTGGGGCTCGGATATCGGGCCAGATCATACGCCGTTCGAAAGCGGCTTGGGCTGGGCCGTGAAACTCCGGAAAAATATTGATTTCAAAGGGCGCGCCGCATCTGAGGCGCAAAAAACCGGCGGCGTAAAGAAGATGCTGGCATGTTTCACGGTTGACCCCGAGGTTGTACTCTTGGGGCGTGAAACGATCTATCGGAATGGCGAAAGGGTCGGATGGCTGACTTCGGGCGGCTATGGTTACACCGTCGGAAAGTCGATCGGCTACGGTTACATCCGAAACGCCAACGGTGTCGACGCACAATACGTCACATCAGGGACATATGAATTGGATGTCGCCACTCAGAGGGTTCCTTGCGAAGTGACGCTGCAACCGCTTTACGACCCGCAGATGAGCCGGGTGAAGACCTGACCCGAGGGTGCAAGAGCTGATCAACAGACACACGCACAGCGATCGGAACACACGGGGAAAGCATGCAAACAGGGCAAATCCGCCCCGAATGTGCGAAAGTTCGTCGAATCTGACGGGTTTCGATCCATAAGCCATTGATAAAGTTTCAGTATTGTCACACCTCATGCCCATCTGAAAACTGAACTGCAAGACTTCTCATTCAGCTTTCAGGGTAAACAACCTTTCATCCGTCGGAGATTGGATGACTTCAGCCGAAAGGACCGGAAA
This sequence comes from Ruegeria sp. HKCCE3926, assembly GCF_017872515.1. NCBI lineage: Bacteria > Pseudomonadati > Pseudomonadota > Alphaproteobacteria > Rhodobacterales > Roseobacteraceae > Ruegeria > Ruegeria sp. HKCCE3926. The sequence continues at coordinate 140,736 of NZ_JAEDOU010000002.1, forward strand.
TGGTAACCCCAGATGCGTTGACTGAGCATGCGATGAAGATTGCTGATATTGCCTCGGAATCCGCGATGCATTTTTTTCGGGGGTCTTTGGGCATTGAATTCAAACAGGATGAAAGCCCGGTGACGCAGGCCGACAAGGCAGTTGAGGCAGAAGTACGTACCTACCTGAAACAGCATTTTCCCGGACACGGCATCTTTGGCGAAGAGCACGGGCAAGAAGCAGGCGACGGGCGTCATATGTGGGTGATTGACCCGATTGACGGAACCCGTTCGTTTCTGTCCGGCCATCCTTTGTTCGGGTTCCTTTTGGCGCACCTTGTGGATGGGCGCCCTCGGTTGGGGCTGGTCGGAATGCCGGCCTTGCATGAGACCTATTTGGGTGTGGTTGGTAACGGGGCCAGCCTGAACGGGCGGCCGATAGAGGTGTCGCACACCACGCGTCTGGATCATTCAGTTTTGTATGTGAATGAAGGCGACAAGATTTTTTGCGACCATCCTGACCTGTTCAACCGGTTGATGAATGCAGGGCAGACGCGCCGATTTGCCTATGATTGTTACCCCCATGCCTTGCTTGCTTCGGGCCATGTCGATGCTGTGGTGGATTACGATCTGCAACCTTATGACTATCTGGCGCTTTCACCTCTGATCACGGCTGCTGGCGGAGTGATGACCGATTGGCACGGGCATGCGTTGGCCCTCGATTCAGATGGCGCGGTCGTTTCCGCCGCAACCCCTGAACTGCATGCTGAACTGCTTGACCTCATCAATGCTGAGAAATGACAGTGTTGCGCAACCTTGGAAAACTAGCTTCCGCGATCAGATTTGAACAAATACAAAAAGACAAAAAGTGATCCTATTGACGTTGTGACGATTCCGACGGGCAACTCCTGCGGGGCCAGAAGAAGGCGTGACAAGATATCGGACAATGTCAGCAGAATCGCGCCCACGATCGCCGAGACAATCAGCAGGTTTCGGTGCAGAGTACCGGCGATGCCGCGTGCAATATGAGGCACCATCAGCCCGACAAAGCCGATGACACCGGCAACTGAAACGAAACTGGCCGTCGCCAAAGCGGCAACGAAAAACATGCTGAACCGCAGACCTTGAACGGGAATACCCAGTGACGAGGCTGTGAAATCCCCGGTCAGCAGCGCGTCAAGCCACCGACTGCGATAAAGTGAATAGCTCAGGATCAGGCCCAGTCCGATCAGGACAAGCGGGAATGTTTCCCATCTTGCCAGTCCCAGGCCGCCAAGCATCCAGAATATCACCGAATGAGCCGCGCGATTGTCGCCAGAGAAAATAAGGTAGTTGGTGATTGCGGAAAACAGAAAGGACACCGCCAGGCCAGCCAGGATCAGTTTTTCGGGTGCGCTCGTACGCAAGCCCTGAACCAGCGCCAGAACAATGCCGGACGCGATCAGGCCACCGCAAAATGCTGCCAGCGGCAACGTCCAGATTCCCAGGACATCCCCTGTGACGGTGATCACCAGAACGGCGCCGGCAGCAGCACCCGAGGACAGACCGAACAGAAACGGATCTGCCAGATCGTTTCGCGTCGTTGTTTGCAGAACGACACCAACGACGCCCAGCCCCGCACCAATCACGGCGGCAAACAGGGCGCGGGGCAGGCGAAGGTCGAAGACGATCCGGTGCAAGGGCGACATGTCTCCTTCCACCATACCGGTTCCGAGGCCGATGGCCGAAAAGACTTCGCGCACGGGGATTGGGGTGGTCCCATAGACGATCGACAACAGCAAAAGGGCGGTCAGAACAACCGCCCCCAGCACTATCAAACGGCCCAATTGGACCATATCAGTTGGTCTCCGGGTGCATCGCCTGTGCCATCTTCTCGATCGCCTCGATATTTGCCGGGCCGGGAGTCAGCTCTTCGTAACGCAGGCCAATCCAGCGCTCGTTCTTTACCGCGTCCGTTTGTGACATCACCGGGTGATCCTTGAGGAACTGGAAAGTGTCCTCTGCGCCGTTGCCGGACTGATAGTCGAGCAGCACCAGAAATTCCGGGTTAGCCGCTGCCACAGCTTCCCACGACGTGCGGCCCCAGCTGGTATCCAGATCATGAGTTGCGTTCTCACCGCCAGCGGCTGCGATCATCGCATCGGGAATGGCGAACTTGCCGGCGGTAAACGGAGCATCGGCCGGTCCGTCCAACAGGAATACCCGCGGCTTTTCCAGATCGGCTGTTTTTGCTTGAATGGCGGACAACTTGTCCTTCCAGCCGGCAACCAGCGCCTCGGCCTTGTCTTCGACCTGCATGACCTTGCCCAGGCGCAGAACGTCATCAAACAACAGGTTCATGCTGGATTCGGGGCGATCCTCGTCCAGATGCACGCAGCTTTCGGTCAGGATCATGGTCTTGATACCAAAGGGTTCCAGCGTGTCGGGCGTGACATCTCCGCCGGGTTTCATGCCATAGTACCAACCGGCAAAAAACAGATCAGGTTCGACGGCCACAAGGTTTTCAATCGTCGGGTACTTGGGGGCAAGCTCTGGGATGTCGCCGCGCTGAGCATCAAAGTCAGGGCTGGTTTTGTACCAGCCCGAAATCCCGGTAAGTCCCACGATCTTGTCCTGAAGGCCGAGTGCAAAGGCCATATCCGCCATGTTCATATCATGCACGACCAGACGTTCCGGCGCCGAGTCAAAAACCAGCGGTTCGCCGCAATTGTCCACGGTGACGGCTTCCGCTGCCACGCCACCTGCGAAGCCAGCGAAGACAACCACCGGCCAGAGTTTCTGCATCATATGTAAGCTCCTGTTATTATGACAATTTCCGTTTTCGGATGTCCAGTGCGGGGATCATGCGGCCTTCGTGCTGAAAGCACAGATAATCCACGCCGAATGTCTCACTTACCCGGTCTGGGGTCAGAACTTCGCCAACAGGCCCGAACCCCGTCAGGCGCGTGGCTTTCATCAACGCCACATGGGTGGCGAATTCCGGGATCATGACCAGATCATGGACGATCATGACGACCGTTACCCCCAGATCAGCGACCAGAGACAGCATGTGCCCCTTGGCATCGGGGTCCAGATGGTTGGTTGGCTCGTCCAGAAACAGCAAGGACGGGTTCTGGGCCAGCGCGCGCGCGATGTGCGCGCGCTGACGTTCTCCGCCGGACAGTTGACCCATCGTTTTGTTGGCAAAATGCAACAGCTCGGTCGTCGTCAGCACCCGTTCAAGATCAGCCCTGTGCTGAGTCACCGAACGTTCGCCCTGAATCGGGATTTGCCCCAGCGCAACGTAGTCTTGCAGGCGCATCCGCCCGTCGGGCATTTCCTGCTGCCCGACCACAGCAATGGAGCGGGCACGTTGGCGGGCGGACAGGGTCCGAAGGCTTTGTCCTTCTATCCAAACATCGCCCAACGCAATCCGTTCAATCCCGCACAGCAGTTTCAGCAGAGTGGTTTTGCCGGCGCCGTTCGGCCCGGCGATTGCCAGAATTGATCCTTCTTCCAGACGAAAGGACACATCCTGCAACAGGATGTCGCCATTGAGCGCGTAGTATTCCAAATTCTCTGCAATCAGAAAACTCATGATGACCCCCCGAAAGGCAACGCGGGAATTCGCGATAAGGTCTTTGCGAAAAGGGCAGGGGGGCGGTCCGAGGCACTGGTCCAGCCGTCGTCGCTGTCGCCGAACTGGATCGCAAATTCGACCAAGGCAGACAGATCGCGGGATGTCGTGATATCGCCAAACAGGTACTGCGCTTTGCCCGGGGCCTGAAATCCGACGGTCATGGCCCGTTCACAACCTGCCATGCAGGCCACCATTCGGGTTTCAAAACCGTCAGGCAACCGGGCATCCAGCGCGTCTTGCGCGGCTTCGGCAGACATCGTCCCCTGACATGTTGAACAGATCAGAACGTAGTGATCAGAATAGCAGGTCATTGCCTTCTCCGTCGTTTGCCAGATGCAGACAGAGGGCACATACCCGGATATTACGCAAACGCGCCATCAAGCCTCCTTCCGAGACGCCCCGCCTCGGGTTGGTTCATAGTGTGATGGCAGGTCTCCTGACTTGCGGGTCGTTGCTTGGCCGACCTTCCCAACCCTTTTGGGTCAGTGGTGAAGTGGCGTCGCTCACCGCTTACAGTTGCGGGGGCAGTCACGGACTTGGCACATTCCAGCGCCGCACCGTGTTCCCATTTTCATCCCTTACGGAACCATCCCGCTCAGCTAGTCCGGCTACGCCTGACTTGTCAAGCGGCAGGCGAAAGGGTGGTGGACGGAATTGCAACGGTTGAGCCAGCGATCCTGGTGCGCCAGCCCGGACCGAACGGTGTCAATAGTCTGATACAAGAAGAAAATCCGGTTCGGTATCTTCCTCAACCTTTGAAAACCGTGGGATTGGCTTTTCAAACACATTGTCCGTACGGTCGTCATTCACGGTCGATACCTCGCCAATAAGGCAATCGCCGCGCTCGGCCCAGAAAGCGTGCCAGATGCCGGGCATCAGAGTTACGCTTTGCCCCGGCTTCAGCCGCAAGTGCTCTTCGGGTTGCAAGGTTACAGGGCAGGCATCGCTTGGGACCGTCACCGGGTTGTCGCGGTCGACGCCACCGTTTGGATCTGACGCATGGATTTCCAGAACGAGATCGCCGCCGCCCCGGTTGATGATGTCTTCTGCCTTGATGATATGCCGGTGCATCGGAGAAAGCTGATTTTCTCTCGAGATCAACAGTTTTTCCGCATAGAGCATCCCGCGCCCGGATTTCAGATCCTTCGCCTCACCATTGCGCAAAGTGAATAGAAACAGTCCAAGTTCATCAAAACGGCCCTGGGCGTAATCGGTAATGTCCCATCCCAGCCCGCGGCTGCGGATCGTTTCGGCCAGAGGGCTGCGCATTTTCTCGGGCGACCAATCCGCAAAGGGTGGCAACACGGCACCGAAGGACTGAATGAACGCCTGTGCCCGGGTCTTGATACGGTTGATTTCGGATCGTTTCATCATGCCGTCCCACAGATCAAAGTTCGTGCGCCCAGGGGGGTTCTGCCCCGGCTCGGGAAACGGTCACGGCCGCCACGTCAGCGCCCAGTTCCATGGCTGCTTGCAGGCTTTCAACCGTCAATCCGCGCAGACCTGACTTGGTCAGATGCCCTGCGCGGCTGAGCTCGGTCAGAACGCCGGCGTTGAACGTGTCACCTGCGCCGATCGTATCGACCACTTCAACGGGTTTCACGGGAACCGAAACTTCGGAACCATCCGCCAGGTAACCGTGCGCCCCGTCACTGCCGCGCGTGACGATGACAACGGAAGGACCCGCCTGCAACAGCACAGACGCTTTTGCGGCTTCGGATTCAGCGCCCGGAATGATCCAATCCAGGTCCTCGTCTGAAACCTTTACGATATCCGCACGCGAGATCATGCGGTTCAAACGCGTCCGAAACCGGGTTTGATCCTTGATGAAATCCGGGCGAATATTCGGGTCCAGCATCACCGCACGGTCGGAACCGTGGCGGTCCAGAAGGGCGGCATATGCATCTGCGCAAGGTTCACACGCAAGGCTGATTCCGCCGAGATACAGGGCAGAGACAGCGGGAAGCTGATCTGGCATGTCCTCGGGCAGCAACATCCGGCCTGCGGTGTTTTCATCAACAAAGCTGTAAGACGCGTGTTTATCCGAGAGCTGCACAAAGGCAAGCGTGGTAGGGCGGTCCGAGATGATGACATGTGTCGTGTCCACATGGCTCGCTTTCAGCGCATCGATCAGTTGCTGGCCGAACATGTCCGATGACAAACCTGTCAGCATCCCAACCGGAACACCCAGACGTCCCATCGCGACGGCTGTGTTCAGAACTGCACCACCAGTATGTGGCACAAAACCAATTGCGCCCGATGCGGTCGGTTCTGAAATCATATCTATCAGCGCTTCACCACAGCACAGGATCATGTCTTGGTCCTTCTTGGTACAGAGAATTCGGTCAGTCTGGTTGCTGTCTCAGCGCGTTCTTGCAGAAGTTGTTTGCGCCGATGATCCCGAACTCTGCCTGTTCAGACACGTAAAGGTTCAGGGAACGGCGCAAATCGCTGAAGCGGCCGCCGCCGTTGAACGCATCCTTGAAGTTGTCGCTGAATAGCCAGCGGTTTTTCTCGGCAACGCCGCCGACGAGGAAAACGCCTCCCTCTGGCATCAAGGTGACCGCCAGATCACCCATCAAAGCACCCAGATGGGTGGTAAAAATCTGCGCTGCTTTTTCGGCGACCAGATCGGTGCCGTTGCGGGCATCGTTCAGAATGTCCTTTGCAGAGCGCGCCTGAGTCCGCGCCTGACCGGCTGCCAATTCAACCGCCTGATACAGGATCGGCAGGCCGGTTCCGCTCAGGAACATTTCTGCTTCAAGCGCCAGGCTGTCGCCAAAGAAACAGCCCGGTGCGATGCGACGTGCCGCCTCAAAGATATCAACTTCGTCGCGATGGCGCGGGTACAGGCCCACGTGCCCGCCTTCGCCGGAGACCGTGTGATACCTGCCTTCGGAAAAAAGCAAAGCACCAACGCCAAGCCCGGTTCCGGGCCCTACAACCAGCCGTGTGCCTGCGGGCGGCGTCGCCTGACCCTGCAAGACCGCAACATCCGACCGAGTCACCTCGGCCACTGACCACGCCGCAGCGGTGAAATCATTTATGACAAAAGTGCGCTCTGCTCCTGTTGCTTTCGTCAGCTCGGTTTCCGAAAGATCCAGGTTCGCGTTGGTCAACTGAATCGTTCCGTCCCTGACCGGCCCGGCTCCGGCTGCTACGACGGCCTGTGGGTTGGTTCCGATCTCGTCCCTGAGGTCATGGAACGCCTCGAGCAGATCTTCCAATGTCCCCGTCGGGTGTTTCCGAAGATCTGCCAATTCTCCGTTCGTAACAACGCCCAGACGTGTGTTCGTACCGCCGATATCCGCAACCAGGTTCCAATGCTCATGCACGGCACCGAATGGTTGCGCTAACGGCTGAGAGACACTCTGACCCCCGGACAGGGCGGATTTCAGCGCCATGAAAGACGCTTTGGGCGTTCTCGCAAGTGTTTCGAAATCCACGTCCACCAGTCCAAACCTCTTCTCGTACCCGAAGGCCCATTCATAATTGTCCAGCAGCGACCAGACAAAATAGCCATCCACCGGAACACCTTGTGCCAAAGCGTCCAGTACGGCCGCAAGGTGCTTGTCGAGATAATCGATACGATCATCGTCCTGCACGCGCTCCTCACTCGCCATACCGTTTTCGGTGATATAGATTGGCAGGGCGCCCGTATAGTCTTTCCTTGCTCTGACAAGAAAGTGGGTTAGGGCAGAGGGATCGATTTCCCATCCCATCTGCGTTTTGGGTAACGGTCCGGTAACCTCTTGCAGGCTGGGCCAAGCGGTGTCCGCCGGGGCTATCAACTTTCGGGTATAGTAGTTCAACCCGCACCAATCGACTTGTGTGCCGATGGTTTCAAAGTCGTTCTGCCAGCCCTTGGGCAAGTGCGGCTCCAACCCCTCCAGGGCTATTTGGGGATATTCCTTGTTGAAAACACCGCCAAGGAAGAACCGGTTGTAGATCGCATCGTAGCGATCTGCCGCAAGCCGCGCATCTGCGCTGTCATCCGCGGGCTCGGACCATTCGAGGTTGAACACGGCACCCAGATTGCTCATCCCAAGACTGCGCATGGTCTGAATGGCCCGCCCGTGGGCCAACAAAACGTGATGCATCGCCCGGGCCGCGGCGCGGATATCGCGCAGACCGGGCGCATGGTGGCCTTCAAAATGGCTCAGCCAACTGACGCACCAGGGTTCGTTGATCGGCGCGGCACTGAACATCCGGTCTCCGATCCGACCCATGATGACCTGTGTATAATCCGCGAACCAATCCGCGATGTCGCGATTGCACCATCCCCCCTGATCCGCAAGCGCTGACGGCAATTCCCAATGATAAAGCGTCACACAGGGGCGGATACCGCGCTCCAGCAGGGCGTCCGCCAATCGGTCATAATAATCCAACCCTGCCTGATTGACCTGACCACGCCCGTCGGGCAGTACGCGTGCCCAGCTGGTTGAAAAACGATAACAGTCAAACCCGGCCTCGCGCACCAGATCGAAATCCTGCTCGAACCGGTTCAGGTGATCGCATGCGACGTCTCCGTTTTCCCCGCGCACCACGTTGCCTGGCGACGCCGCAAAGGTATCCCAATGAGTTCGCCCCGCCCCGCCCTGTGCGTGGCCTTCAATCTGGTACGCAGAAGTGGCAACACCAAAGAGAAAATCTTTGGGAAAGTCAGCGCGTGCGTATTTCATGGTTGCACCCTGTTGGGTGCAGGGCCGGTTGACCTACCAACGACCAGCTCGGCCTCCAGCAGCCTGGTTTTGACGGGATCATTCGGGGATTTGATGCGCTGGATCAACATGTCAGCCGCCATTTCACCCGCCTGACGGACGGATGAGCGTGTTGCCGTGAAAATCGGAACATCCTGCCCGTTCTTCAAATAGGACAGGTCGTCGTCATGGGCGATCACTGACACATCCGTACCCATCTCAAGCCCGTTTTCGGACAGCGCACGCCGTACGCCGATGGCAGAGATCATCGATGAACACAAAATAGCGGTCGGAGGGGAATCGAGGCGCAACATGTTCTGCGTTTCGTGATGGCCGTAAACCTCTGTCATTTCAGCGCTGCGCATCAGATTTGCATCGGGCGCAAGCCCGGCCTGACCAAGCGCCTCAAGATATCCGTCGCGGCGGCGTTGGGCAAAATCCATATCTTCCAGACCGTTGATCAGAGCGATACGGCGATGGCCAAGGTCAATCAGAAAGCGCGTGGCGCGCATGAACGAACTTTTGTTGTTCACGTCGATCCAGTCATACTGAGCGTCGACGCCGGTCGAGCGTCCGTGCACGATGAATGGGACGCCCATGCGGGTCAGGACTTCGATCCGTGGTTCGTTTACTTTAGGGCCTTGCAGCACGACTCCGTCCACCGCGCCGCGCTTAAAAAGACTCCGATACGCTTCTTCAATCGAAGTGTCGTCGGCATTGGTGAACATCATGTCATAGCCATGTTCAGCGTATTTCTTTGCGGCGCCGGCGACGAAATCTCCGAAGATCGGGTTGACCATTTCATGCCGGGACGAGCTGGGAATGACGTGGCCGATCACCATCGATCGTCCGGTCGCAAGCCCTTTGGCGCGACTGTTCGGCCGGTACCCGTGTTTGCGTGCCGCGGCTTGAACGCGCGCACGTGTGTCCTCGCTCACTTCGGGGTACCCGTTCAGCGCCCGGCTGACCGTAGTTTGCGAAAGGCCCAGAACTTCCGAGAGCTGCTTCAGGTTCATTTTACGATTCAAAGCGCCTTAAAGTGAGTGGCTCTTTTTTGTTTTGTGAGCAAATACGGCATCCGTCAACTTGTTTTGCGTTAAAAGCAAAAAAATATAATTTATTTTGGCGCTGGGAAGCAAAATATTGACAGGGTGCCGATGTTAGCGGATAACACACGTCATCCAAAGCGCTTTGAAAGCGAGTCTTTGAGTACATGAAAGCTTGGGAGGAGGATTTGATGAAACACGGGCTTTACGCAGGTGCGGCGGCACTCGCCCTGATGGCCGGATCAGTTCAGGCAGAGGGTGAGATGATCCACGTCGTCGGCGAGGGCAGTTTTGACTGGGATGGGTTTCAGGCCTTTGCCGAAGCGAATGATCTGTCCGGCGAAAGCCTGACCATTTTCGGCCCCTGGCTGGCTGGCGAGGGCAAGTCCTTCGAAAACCTCGTGGCCTATTTCGATGAGGCAACAGGCGCGAATTCCAGCTATGTGGGTTCGGATTCTCTGGAACAGCAGATCCTGATTGATGCGGCCGCAGGCTCGGCGCCGAATCTGACTGTTTTCCCGCAGCCTGGTTTGGCGGCAAACCTCGCAAAACAGGGCTATCTGACGCCATTGGCCGAAGGCACTGCGGACTGGATCAAGGAAAACTTCGCCGCGGGACAATCCTGGGTCGATCTGGGTACGTTTGAGGACGCGGAAGGGTCTGACGATTTTTACGGGTTCTTCTTCAATGTGAACGTCAAATCGCTGGTTTGGTACGTGCCCGAAAACTTCGAAGACTTTGGGTATGAAGTGCCCGAAACCATGGAAGAATTCAAGGCTCTGATGGATCAGATGGTCGAGGACGGCGAGACGCCTTTGTGCGTCGGTCTGGCCTCGGGCGGCGCAACGGGTTGGCCTGCGACGGACTGGGTCGAGGATCTTATGCTGCGTACGCAACCACCTGAAGTCTATGACCAATGGGTTTCGAACGAAATGAAGTTCGATGATCCCCGCGTCATAGCCGCGATTGAGGAATATGGCAGCTTTACCCGGAATGACGACTATGTCGTAGGTGACGCAGACGACACGGCGGCAATCGATTTCCGTGACAGCCCCAAAGGTCTTTTCGATAGCCCGCCCGCTTGCATGATGCATCGTCAGGCTTCGTTTATTCCCGCCTATTTTCCGGAAGGCACCGAATTGGGGGTGGATGCTGATTTCTTCTACTTCCCGGCTTATGCCGAAAAAGACCTGGGGACACCGGTACTTGGGGCAGGGACATTGTTCACAATCACCAACCCAAACCCTGCTGCCGAAGCCTTTCTGGAGTTCCTCAAGACACCTTTCGCCCATGAGATCATGATGTCGCAGGACGGTTTCCTGACGCCACATCTGGGTGCGGACCCGGCGAACTATTCGAATGATTCACAGCGGGGACAGGGTGAAATTCTGACCAACGCAACGACCTTCCGCTTTGACGGGTCCGACCTGATGCCCGGTGCAGTCGGGGCAGGTACGTTCTGGACCGGGATGGTCGATTACTCGTCGGGTGCAAAAGATGCAGCCACCGTGGCACGTGAAATCCAGGCCTCCTGGGACGCAATCAAGTGACCAACTCATGGGGCGGTCCTGAGGCCGCCCCGTTTGCCAAACGGATGGGCGTATCATGACACCCGCATTACAAGGCCTGCTGACGATCGCCATCGGCGTGTCGGGTTGCGTGGGCTACTTCTATCTTTCCAACCAGTTTCTGGACAAAGTCCTGTTTCCGCCGCGCGGGCCAAAGGCGGGCCGAAACATCAACCGTGCGAACTTGATCCGCCCGTGGTTGTTTCTGTTCCCGGCGCTTGCTGCATTGGGGCTGTATCTGGCGTATCCGGTGGTTGAAACCTTGCGCCTTTCGCTTACGGAACGCGTGCCCGGTGGCGGATACCGTTGGGTTGGCCTGGACAACTATACCCAAATGGCGGCGGAGCCGAAGTTTTGGGAAGCCATGCGCAACAACATGTTCTGGCTGATCGTCGTGCCGGCCATGTCAACGGCTTTTGGTCTTCTCGTGGCGCAACTGACCGACCGCATCCGCTGGGGCAACTTTGCCAAATCCCTGATTTTCATGCCGATGGCCATTTCATTTGTTGGTGCATCGGTGATCTGGAAACTGGTTTATGATGCGCGACCAGCGGAACAGGACCAGATAGGCATCCTGAACGCGCTGTACATCTTCTTCGGCGGAACCGAACCCAACACTTGGTTAACAATCCCCTTCTGGAACAGTTTCTTTCTGATGGTTGTCCTGATCTGGATACAGACGGGTTTCGCGATGGTCATCCTGTCGGCGGCCTTGCGCGGTATTCCCGAAGAAACCATCGAGGCGGCCATTTTGGATGGGGCCAATCCCTTTCAGATCTTCTTCAAGATCAAGGTACCGCAGATCAAAACCACGATCCTTGTTGTTTGGACGACGATCACGATCACCGTTCTCAAAGTGTTCGACATCGTCTTTGCCATGACGAACGGCCAGTGGGAGACGCAGGTGCTGGCAAACTACATGTACGACAAGCTTTTCCGGGCCAATGACTGGGGCGTCGGATCCGCCTCGGCCATGGTGATCATGTTGCTTGTTACGCCGATCCTCGTCTGGAACGTGCGCAACGCGCGCAAGGAGATGGAGTAAGCCATGAGCGATATCGCCGGAACCAAACCAGCGCTCAGATGGGTGGTGCATCTGTCAGTCATCTTCCTGGTGGCTCTTTGGGTCATTCCTACGCTTGGCTTGTTGATTTCGTCCTTTCGGACGGCAGATCAGATTTCGTCCAGCGGCTGGTGGCGGTCGCTGTTTCCCTCTGAACAAAACCTGACGCTTCGCAGTGCCGCGCCCGAGACGCAGGTGCTGGAAAACGGACTGTATGTCATTCAGGGGGCGTTGTTCGGCGAAGATGAGCAAGCAACGATTTCCAGATGGGGGATCAGTTCGCGCGAGGTTGATGCATTTGAACCGGGCCAAACAGCCGAGCTGCGCCGAGGTGGTACGATCACGGTGGATGCGGCGGGCAACTATCGTATGGAAAACACCGAGGAATTCACCGGGAAACGTGGTGCGCGCATCTTCGTAACAGCGGAACTGCCACCCGAGTTCACTTTGGAAAACTACCGAAAGGTTCTTCTAGATCAAAGCAGTACGGACAGCATGGCCAAGGCGTTCTTCAACACGCTGACGGTGACCATCCCTGCAACAATCATCCCGATTCTGGTTGCCGCCTTTGCGGCTTATGCGCTGGCGTGGATGGAGTTTCCCGGGCGCGCCCTGCTGATTGCGGCCGTTGTTGGCCTTTTGGTCGTTCCGCTTCAATTGGCCTTGATCCCGTTGCTGAAATTTCACCTCAATATCGGGATCGGCAAAGGCTATCTGGGAGTCTGGCTTGCGCATACAGGGTTTGGGATGCCCCTGGCGATTTACCTGCTGCGCAACTACATGGCCGGATTGCCGCGTGATCTGATCGAAAACGCCCGCGTCGATGGCGCCACAGAGTTTCAGATCTTTACCAAACTGATCCTGCCACTCAGCTTCCCGGCGCTGGCGTCTTTCGCGATTTTCCAGTTCCTGTGGACATGGAATGACCTGCTTGTTGCCAAGGTTTTCCTGATCGACGCGACCGGCCAGACAACCGTGATGACGAACCGCATCGTCGAACTGCTGGGTACACGTGGCGGCAATTGGGAAATCCTTGCGACCGCTGCCTTTGTCTCGATCTTCGTGCCGCTGGTCGTCTTCTTCGCAATGCAAAAATACCTGGTCCGGGGCCTGCTGGCCGGATCTGTCAAATAGAGGCGTCTGATGAACGTGCAGAACAACCCTGAACAATGCGAAGCAACGAAACTGTCTTCGGACTGGTGGCGCGGTGGTGTGATCTATCAGATCTACCCACGCAGTTTTCAGGACAGCAACGGGGATGGGATCGGTGATTTGAAGGGCATCACTGCGCGACTGGATTACATCGCCTCGCTGGGCGTTGATGCAATCTGGATCTCGCCGTTTTTCAAATCGCCGATGAAGGATTTTGGTTACGACGTCAGCGATTATCGCGACGTCGACCCCATGTTCGGAACGCTTGAGGACTTCAAAGAGCTTCTGGATCAGGCGCATGCCAAAGGGTTGAAGATCATGATCGATCTGGTTCTGTCGCACACGTCGGACCAGCACCCTTGGTTCAGCGAAAGCCGCAGCAGCCGTGAAAACCCGAAATCCGATTGGTATGTGTGGGCTGACCCCAAGCCGGATGGCACGCCACCAAACAACTGGCTTTCGATCTTCGGCGGCTCGGCCTGGCAATGGGATGCCCGACGGCTGCAATATTATCTGCACAACTTCCTGACATCGCAGCCGGATCTGAATTTCCACTGCCCGGATGTTCAGGATGCGTTGCTGGACGTGGCGCGGTTCTGGCTTGATCTGGGAGTGGATGGCTTTCGGCTGGATACCATCAATTTCTATTTCCACGACAAGGCGCTGCGCGACAATCCTGCGCTGCCGATGGATCAACGCAACGCCACGATCGCACCGGCCGTGAACCCCTACAACCATCAGGACCACCTGTTTTCAAAAAGCCAGCCCGAGAACATCGCCTTCCTCGAAAGACTGCGGGCCTTGACGGACGAATATGAAGGCCGGGCTTGTCTGGGCGAGGTCGGAGATGCGCAGCGTGGGCTCGAGATCATGGGCGAATACACATCCGGGGATAAGCGGATGCACATGTGCTATGCCTTCGAGTTCCTGGAAAAACGTGCATTGACGGCCACTTACACCAAGCACGTTTTCGACCAGTTGGAAGCGAAGGCAGGTGACGCATGGCCATGTTGGGCATTTTCCAACCACGACGTGCAGCGTCACGTCTCGCGCTGGAATCTGGATGACGCGGCAGCCCGCCAGCACGCGGTTCTCATGATGTGCCTGCGCGGCTCTGCCTGCCTCTATCAGGGCGAGGAGTTGGGCCTGCACGAAGCGGATGTGCCGTTCGCGAAACTGCAAGACCCCTATGGCATCGAGTTCTGGCCCGAATACAAAGGCCGCGACGGCTGCCGCACACCGATGGTATGGGCAGCACAAGATGAACAATCGGGTTTCAGCACCGCAGAGCCCTGGCTGCCGGTAAGCGCACAGCAGGCCGGGCAGGCGGTGGACCGATTGGAGGCGGATCCAGGCTCGATGTTGAACCACTACCGTCGCGCCATTGCCTTGCGGCATGCGCATCCTGCTTTGGCAACGGGGGCGCAGACCGGCATGACGGAAACGGGTTCGATTCTGTCTTTTGTGCGTGAGGATTCTCATGAGCAGATATTCTGCGCGTTCAATCTGGGCACGGATTCTGCCGCGTTGAAGCTGCCCGAAGGCAGTTGGCAGGTCATGGGTCAGGACCTGGGCGGTGTCGAAGGAAGCGGCAACGTTGTCCTGAACGCGGCGCAGTTCATCCTGATGTACAGAAAAAAGGGATAAAGCATGTCTGAGCTCAACCTAACGGATGTCGCCAAGTCCTATGGCCCTGTCGATGTTTTGAAGAACATCAACCTCGACATCGAACAAGGCGAACTGATCGTTTTTGTCGGTCCTTCCGGATGCGGCAAGTCCACCCTGCTGCGGATGATCGCCGGGTTGGAGAAGATTACAGGCGGCACGCTGGAAATCGAAGGGCAGGTCATGAACGATGTTCCGCCTGCACAGCGGGGCATCGCGATGGTGTTTCAAAGCTATGCCTTGTATCCCCACATGACCGTTCGCGAGAACATGGCCTTTGCCCTGAAAATCGCGAAGATGCCCACGGCCGAGATTGATGCTGCCGTAGATCGTGCCGCTCGAATCCTTCAGCTGGAACCATTCCTGGACCGCCTGCCAAAAGCTCTTTCCGGGGGGCAGCGTCAACGGGTTGCCATCGGGCGCGCGATCGTACGTGACCCAAAGGTGTATCTGTTCGACGAACCCCTCTCGAACCTCGACGCGGCACTTCGGGTGGCCACGCGGATCGAGATCGCGCGTCTGAAAGAGGCCATGCCTGACAGCACCATGATCTACGTGACCCACGATCAGGTCGAGGCGATGACACTGGCCAGTCGGATCGTGGTATTGGCCAACAAGGGCATCGCGCAGGTCGGGACACCGCTTGAACTGTATGAGGCGCCTGACAACGAGTTTGTTGCGCAGTTCATCGGTTCGCCTTCCATGAACCTGCTGTCCGGCACAATCACCGGAACCGGCGAAACGACCACCGTTGAACTGTCATCAGGCGGGATTGCAAGATCCGCGGTTCCAACCGAAGACAGTGACCTGGGGAAAAAGGTCAATATCGGGGTGCGCCCCGAAGATTTGGCGATGACGGAAGACTCCGCGATTCTGTCCGGCAAGGTGGATTTCACCGAAGCCCTGGGCGAAGTCACGCTGCTGTATTTTGAGAAAACCGATGGTGCGGATGCAGTCATTGCAAAGCTTCCGGGGGTTCAGCGGAACCTGCGCGGCCAGACGGTCTCGGTCACGGCCTCACCGGGCAAGGTGCATCTGTTCCACAATGGATTGTCCATGCGCAAATAGCAGCGAAACGCAGTTCTTGACAGAATTGCGTTTTGTGTTTCACCATAATTGAAACGTTTCAATGGTGAAAAATGCGGGTATCGGCGCAGCTTTACACGGTTCGGCAATACGGTGACCTCTCGGACCAACTGAAGTTGGTTTCCGCTTGCGGGTTTTCGGATATCGAAACTACCGGTCTGCATGATATGACACCGCAAGAGATGGCACGCATCGTCCATCAATCAGGTCTTAACCTTCGTTCTGCACATTTTGATTGGGAGGAGTTCCACGAGCGTTTCGACGAGATCGTTGAAGTACTGCACCTTTTGGAATGCCAGGTGGCGGTCATGCCTTGGCTGGCGCCACAGGCGCGGCCCGGCACTGTCGAGGGATGGAAGGCAGTGTCGGGCCAGTTGTCCGATTGGGCAGATCAACTTGGAGATCACGGCGTCAGTTTGGCCTATCACAACCACGACTTTGATCTGTTCGGCGCGCCGGGAAAAACACCTCTTGAACTGATTCTGGCGCAAGAAAACATCTATTGGCAGCCCGATATCGGTTGGATTGTCGCGGCCGGTCAGGACGTGGCTGACCTGCTGGTGCGCCATGCGGATCGCATCCTGTCGGTTCATGCAAAGGACGTGGATCCGCAGGGCGGATCAGGCGACAGGCGCTGGCGCAATCCGGGTGAGGGTGTTGTCGATTGGGACGCCACGATACGAGCCCTTTCAAGCACCAAGTGCACCGACCTTTTCGTCGAGCATGATGAAACCGCCGATCACAGGCGCACCTTGCAAATGGGGCGGTTGTTTTTGACTGAACGGCTTGGGGGTATCGGCTGATGGCGCGGGCAACGATCAAATCGATCGCCCGTATGACAGGCTATTCAGTAGGCACGGTTTCAAACGCCCTGCGCGGCGCTTCGTCGGTTAAACGGGAAACGCGGGAAGAGATCCAAAAGGCGGCGTCCGAGCTTGGGTATCGGGTCAATCTGGACGGCCTGAAGCTGCGCACCAATAAATCCTACAGGATTGCGGTATTGGTCAGCGTTTCGGGCAGTGCCGCTGAAGAGTGGGAGGGTGTGGAGTTCACCCGGATCCTGGCCGGAATATCCGACGCGGTTCAAGGGTCACGCTATGAGTTGAGTGTCTTCAGTGTACGAGATGTTGAAGCCGCATTGCAGACCCTGCATTCCATTGTACAGGAAGGGTTGGCAGACGGCGTAATCTTTTCGGGAACTCGGGTGAATGACCCGCGTATCGCCTATCTGCAAGATGAGGGATTTCCGTTTGTCACATACGGGATGAGTGACAGTGCCCAACCACATCCTTACGTGGATCTCGACAGTCAGGCTGCTGCTTTTGATGCAACGTCTCGGCTGCTGGCATTGGGGCACAGGCGGATAGCGCTTATCAACCCGCCGGATGACCTGATCTATGCCCGTCAACGACTTCAGGGATACTCTGATGCTTTGTCGGCCGGTGGCATGGAGTTTGACCCGGCCCTTGTTCTTCCCGGCCCGACCACGGCGAAGACCGGGCAAAGGGCCTTTGCGGCGCTTATGCGAATGCGCAACCGGCCAAACGCCATCATTTGCGCCAACGAGGCTTTGACCCTTGGCGCATTATCCGCCGCCGCCGATATTGGCGTTCAGGTCGGCAGGGATGTCGTCGTCATTTCAAACGACGATCTGAAACTCAGCCAGTATTTCGTCCCCCCGCCCAGCACCTATTATTTGCCAATCGGCGAGACCAGCCGCCTGCTGGGTGAATTCATGCTAAAAACACTGGACGGCGTTGAACCGTCGGAAACGCAAAAAAAGATCAGGGCCACATTGATCGAGCGGCAACCTGACACCCCGGCGCCGGGTATGGCGCAGACCAACTGAGCCAACAGAGGAGAAACCGAACATGTTCAAAAACCTATTTGCCGTTGCAACGCTTGCAATGCTGACAGCGCCTGCGGCCTTTGCCGCCGATCTGGAAGGTCGCGTTCTCAAGATCGGAACGGATGCGACCTATCCCCCGATGGAAACCGTCGACGAAACAACTGGCGAAATCGTAGGCTTTGATGTCGATGTGATGAATGCAATCTGTGAAAAGATCAATTGCGTTCCGAATTTCGTAAACACCGCCTGGGATGGCATCTTTGCGGCGCTTCAACAGGGTGAGTTCGACCTGGTCATCTCGGGCGTATCGATCACGCCCGAACGTGAAGAAACTATGGACTTTTCCGAACCGTACATCGTTGTCAGTCAGGCCATTTTGCTGCAAGTCGACAACGCGGATTTGACGCTTGAGGATTTCAAAGCGGGTGGCCAGAAACTGGCGGCACAAACCGCGACGACCAACGCCCAACTGGCGGAAGAGCTTGTAGGGCGCGAGAATGTCAGCCTCTACGACAATTTCTCGGCGGCTATCCTGGCGCTTCAGAACGCAGATGTACAAGGGGTGATCATCGATGGCACCTCTGCCGCGGCCTACGAGCAGGAGTTTGCCGGAGAACTGACCGTAGGCATCACAGGCCTGCAATCCGATCCGTTGGGTATCGTGTTTCAGGAAGGTGACCCGACAGTGGATGCAATCAATGCCGGTCTTGCCGCTATTCAGGAAGACGGCACGCTGGACGCGCTGAAGGCCAAATACTGGGGCACAAACTGATCCTCCAAGCCCTTCTGGGCCCGGCGGCAGTCGTTGCCGGGCCATGTTTCAGCGGAGAAGTTCCATGTCGCGTCTCAGCACGATCCGCCCGAGCAATCTTGTATTGCTCGCAGCCGCTCCCTTCATCGTCTATCTGTTCGCCACGTCCTCGAAATATCTGCGATCTCTGATTGCAATTCTGGGGATCGGCAACAATGCAGGGCCGATTTTCGTCGGCTTTCTGCTGATCGTCTCGGTTGCAATCCTTGGATATCTCTGCGCCCGGTATGCACGTTTTGCCAATCACGCCCCCGGCTGGTTGCGCGCTTCGGCCCTTGCGGCGCTGCCCGCGTCAATTGCGCTTTTGGTCATAAGCTTTTTATCTCCACAGCTTTTGATGCCCTTCGCGGAATCCGTTTTCTTTCATGCGCTCAGCGAGAACACATCAACCCTGATCGACCGGTCCAGTCAGACGTGGGTGTTGTATCCCGAAGTCGTGACCCAGATTCAAACAGGACTGCAAGTTCTTCTGGCCGCATACACAGCTGTTGTCGCCTTGAGCCTGCTGTCGGTGCGGTTGCAACCCCCTTGGCGCGGGCGCGTTCTTTTGGGGCTGGAATGCCTTACAGGTGCGGTTTTGTTCTATCTGATGTTCATGGCCCACTGGCAGTTCGCGACGGGCGTTGCCATTACGTTTCGCGCAGCCATCTTCGCCTATATCTTCTCGGCCATTCTGGGCTTGATCTGGGTGGGGCTGCAATCGTTCAAACCACGGGCGCGCACCACGATTCTGTATGGTTCCATCAGCCTGTCATTGCTTGCGATATCAGCCTTTTTCTTCATGCAGCCGCAGGTCAGTTACGTTCTGGTCGGAAGCACCGAAGGGCGCATTGCCATTGTGCGCGGCACACCACAGGCGCAGGCTGACATCATCCGGTTTGGAGAGTTCGACGGTGCCGGCGAACAACAATACCGCATACGCAGCGCCACTGATGCAGCGGCCGCCCTGGAGCAGATTGAAACCGTCGACAGCGTTTCCGGAGCGTTTGTTCCCGTGGATGCTCATTCACAAGGCTATCCAGTTCTGTGGCAGACCAGTTTCTTGCCTGACAAATACCGGAATCCCGCTCTGGCTTTTGCTGTTTTCGGCTTTCTGCTGCTGACGCTGACCATTGGCGGCGCACAGCACAAGCTGCATCCCTTGGCGGTCGGGGCCGAATTTTTCGTGGACACGATACGCGGCATTCCGATGTTGGTGATCATTCTTTACATTGGCCTGCCCTTGGCGGGCGCGGTCAAGGATGCCACGGGGGGCGGCATTGATATGACCAACATGACACGCGGGATCATCGCGATTTCGGTCGGGTATTCGGCCTATATGGCGGAAATATTCCGATCTGGGATCGAGGCCATCCCGAAAGGGCAACTGGAAGCAGGCAGTTCGCTGGGCTTGTCGCGCTGGCAGACGGCGCGGCTGATCGTTCTGCCGCAAGCCCTGCGGATCGTCACCCCGCCATTGGGCAACGAATTCATCGCGATGATCAAGGATACCTCGTTGCTGTCCATCCTGTCCGTCCGCGACATGACCCAAAGGATGCGAGAGTTTCAGGCAGCAAGCTTTCTGCCCTTTGCGCCGTTCAATACGGCAGCAATTCTGTATGTGGTACTCACCCTCTGTTGCGCAAGCTTCCTGAAATGGATCGAACGGCGCACGGCAAAGGACAACCGATGAGCAAACTGGAGCTTGGGGTTTGCTACTACCCCGAACAATGGGACCCGTCCCAGTGGCGCAGTGACGCCGCGCGGATGGTCGAGATGGGCTTGGATTGGGTTCGAATCGCCGAGTTCACCTGGGGTCTGATTGAACCGGAACGCGGCCGGTTTCATTGGAACTGGTTGGATGACGTCATCGAGCTTCTGGGGCGGGCCGGCCTGCGGGTCATGATGTCGACTCCAACGGCTGCGCCTCCCAAATGGCTGATTGATGAGCACCCCGAAATTCTGCCGGTTGGCCCGGACGGCCGGGTCAGGGGTTATGGTTCCCGCAGACATTATTGTTTTTCCAGTGACGTGTACCTGGCCGAGGCGCAAAGGATCGCCACGGAATATGCCGCCAGGTATGGCCAGAACCCGCATGTCCATGCCTGGCAGATCGACAATGAATACAATGACCACGACACCGTTCTCAGCTATTCCGATGCCGCACGGGCGGGCTTTCGGCGCTGGCTGGCAAAACGATACGGCACAATTGACGCATTGAACGAGGCCTGGGGGACTGTGTTCTGGGGGAGCCTTTATTCCGGCTTTGACCAGATTGAACTGCCCAATGGTCTGGTCGCTACACCCAACCCCACCCATGCCCTTGATTTCAGGCGCTATTCCTCGGACCGGGTGCGGTTGTTCAACAAGACACAGGTGGACGTGCTGCGCGAACATGCGCCGGGTCGAGATATCACGCACAACTTCATGGCCGGCAGTTTCGAATTCGATCACCACGCAGTGGCCGCCGATCTGGATATCGTCGGCTTTGACAGCTACCCGCTGGGTAATCTGATGGGCTCAACCCTGTCAGAGAAGGAAAAGCGCCGTTATCTGCGAACCGGCGCGCCTGATTATCAGGGATTTCATTGTGACCTGTATCGCAGTCAGGGGCGGGGGCGGGTATGGGTGTTGGAACAGCAGCCGGGGCCGGTGGACTGGGCGGCACAAAACCCTTCCCCAGCCGAAGGGATGGTTCGGCTTTGGACCTGGGCCGCATATGCACACGGCGCGCAAGCTGTGATGTTCTTTCGATGGCGACAGGCAAAGTTCGCGCAGGAGCAATACCATACAGCCTTGCTGCGCTCGGATGGCAGTGTGGATCAAGCCGCGCTCGAACTGGCTCAAATTGTGAAGGATCGTGAAAACCTTCCGCCGACGACGCGCGGAAAAGCCTCGGTGGCGATGATGCTGGATTACGCTTCGATCTGGGCGGCCGATATTCTGCCGCATGATGATGACTTCCCCAATTCCCATATCTTCCGTGAATGGTACACTGCCTTGCGCAGTCTGGGGGTGGACATTGATTTTGTGGGTCCCCAGGATGGTTTGGAAGGTTACGCCCTGATCGTGCTGCCGCAAAGCATGATCGTGACCCCGGATCTGGCCGCAAGACTTGAGGCTTCGGGGGCAAAGCTTTTGATTGGTGCCCGGTCCGGCAGCAAGACGGCTCAAATGCAGACGCCTTCAAATCTGGCGCCGGGTGCGTTGGCGGATCTGACCGGCGTCCGTGTCGTCCGTGTCGAATCGCTGCCGGATATTGCAAGAGAATCCGTGCTGTTGCAGAACGGTCAGCTTTTTGACTTTGCCGGTTGGCGCGAAATCATCGAGACCGAGGCAAATGTCCTGGCGCGCTTCAAAAGTGCCTATTGCGACGCCAGCCCAGCGGTTGTCCGGTCGGATCGTGCGACATATCTGGCCATGGTGCCCTGCGGTGCGCTCTTGCACGAGATTATGCGCGATGTCTTGGAATGGGCAGGGCTGAAGCCTCTGGACTGCGATCCAGACTTACGTGTAACCCGCTTCGGTACGTTGCATTTTGCCTTCAATTTTGGTGACATGTCCAAACCCCTGCCTGGTGGTGGATCACGACGAATTTTGATCGGCTCTGATCCGGTCGGCGCGCACGAATTCACAGTCTGGCAGGTAAACTAACGCCCTGAGATTCAACCAAAACGTGTCAAAAACAAAAACTGGATATAAGATTTCCGCAAACTGTCACTTTTGGACTGACGAACGGGCACAGAAAGTCCTATGAATATGTCCTATGAATATAAAGACAAAAATAAACTCATCCAACAACGGGAGATCACCTATGGCTAAACATTCGTCACTTTCGAGACGCTCTGTGTTGAAAGGCGCAGGTGCTGCGGCACTTGCGGCACCCCTTTACAGCAAGAGCGCTCTGGCGTCGTCGGGCGAAATCAACATTCTGATGTGGTCGGACTACCTGCCGCCCAGTTTCATCGAAGAGTTTGAGACTCTGACCGGAATCAAGGTGAACTATACCGGCATCGGCTCGAACGAAGAGATCATCAACAAGATGAAGGCCACCAAGGGCCAGGGTTTTGATATCGTTTCACCGACCAACAACCGGTCGTTGCAGTGGGAACCGCTGGAGCTGCTCCAGCCCTTCGACATGAACAAGGTTCCGATCGATCTGGTGAACCCGGCCATGGCAAAGATTGGTACTGATGCGTGGAACTTTGGCGATTCAGGTGCGCACTGGCTTCCGCATATCTGGGGTACAGAAGGTATTGCTTATCGTACTGACCTGTGGCTGCCGGATGGTGATGCGCCGTCCTATGGCGACGTGTGGTCGGAAGCGAACGCTGGCAAAACCATGGGCCGCGCGCATTCCATGATGCTGGGCGCCGGTCTTTACATGGAACGCGCTGGCGAGATGGAGCCGGGTTCGGTCTGGGCGGCATATGGTGATGAAGACACCATGCGCAAGGTTTGGGGCCAGATCACCGACTGGTGTATTGCACGCAAGGACCGCATCAAGCTGATCTGGAACGACGCCGATACACAGAAGAACGGTCTTCTGAACGAAGGCGTTGTCGTTGGCCAAACCTGGGACGGCCCACCCCTTGCACTGAAATCCGCAGGTGAGCCGGTGCACTATCAGGCACCCGTCGAAGGTGCGATGGCTTGGGTGGATGGTATGTCCATGCCGACTGGTGCCGCGAATATCGATCAGGTTTACGCCTTTATCGACTTTGCCTATCAGGCCAAGCCGGCCGGTGTCGCCATTGACAGTCATGGCTACAACTCGCCGGTATTAGGGGCCGACCAGTATTCCGGCGACACCTACAAGAAGAACTTTGCCGAGGCCTATCCGGGCGACTCGCTGGCCAACCTCAATCCGTGGCCTGCAGAAGCGCCGTGGTATGCTGAAACCCGGACCGAGTTCGTCAACAAGTTCAAAAGCGCTTAAGCGTTCCGAACCTTCGCCCTCCGCATCCTGCGGGGGGCACCCATCTGCGCGCCGTCCCGGCGTGGCGGACGCTAATACTGTGTGGTGACAACACGCACCTCAGGGAGAAACCAAAAATGAGTGCAGGGGTCGGAGTCGATCTGGAAAACCTGTGGATCCGTTTCGGTGACTTCGTCGCCGTGCGCGATGCAAACGTCAACATCAACGGGGGAGATTTCTTTTCTTTCCTCGGGCCATCGGGCTGCGGAAAAACAACTATTCTGAGGGCAGTGTCCGGCTTTCTTGAACCAAGCGAAGGCAACGTCCTGATTGGTGGCAACAATATGCGTGGCATCGGGCCCAACAAGCGCCCGACGGCGCTGATCTTTCAGAACCTCGCATTGTTCCCGCTGATGAAGGTCTGGGAAAACATCACGTTTTCCATGGAAATCAAAGGGGCCAGTGCTGCCGAACGCCGCAGGCGCGCCGATGAGCTTCTGGACATGATTGCGTTACCGGGGCAAGGGGACAAACTGCCAAGTGAACTGTCAGGTGGTCAACGTCAGCGTGTTGCTATTGCCCGTGCTCTGTGCGCCGAACCGGACGTGCTGTTGCTGGATGAGCCTCTGTCGGCACTTGACCTGAAGCTGCGCCAGCACATGCGGACCGAGTTGCGTGAAATTCAACAGCGTGTCGGCATTACTTTCATCTACATCACGCACGATCAGGGTGAAGCGCTGACCATGTCGGACAATATCGCCGTCATGCGTGCCGGTGTGATTGATCAAATTGCCGACGGGAAGACGATTTACAACGATCCCAACACGGCTTTTGCGGCTTCATTCGTTGGCGAAAACAATGTGTTCCGCGGTAAAATCAAGCAAGTGATGGGCAAGGAAGCTTTGATCTCGACCAACCGTTCGGGGGATCTGGTGGCAAGGATTTCGACGGCCAATCAGGGCAAGATGAAAGAAGGTGATGACGCGATGATGTTCATCCGCCCCGAGGCCTTTGCAATTGCCCCCGATGGCGCAACGGGCGATCACTTCGTCACCGCCCGGGTCAATCATGAAGAGTTCGAAGGCAACGTCTTCAACATCTTCACCGAAGGCGAAGGCGGAAAGGAAATCAAGGTCTCGATCCCCAACCATGGGCAATCCTTCGAGGACCACACCGGACAGAACATCACGCTGGAATACGAGACGCATAATGCCGTCGTCGTTCCCGCGGGTGAGCTGGCTGCGGAATAAGGGGAACAGTTCATGCCCCGATTTCTGAAAGAATTCTTCAATCGCAACGGCACCGGTATGGGCTTGGCGATCCTGGGTCTGGTTTTGTTCTGGACAATCGGCCTTATTATCCTGCCGCAGCTGTCGATGCTGGATTTCTCGTTCCGTCCAAACCTGCCCCCACCAGAAATTGGCGGGCCGAAGGACGTCTATACGCTGGAGAACTACAAGTACCTGATATACGGCCCCGAAGGTGGCAGTCAGGATTACAACACGGTTGACCTGCGGGTGTTCTTCCGCACCCTCGTGGCGGCCGTTTGCGTCACGATTTTCAACCTGATCATCTGCTATCCGATCGCCTATTATCTGGGGCAGTCCGAAGGCAGCCATATCCGCATCTTCGCGATCATGCTGATCATCCCTTACTGGATCAACGAAATCCTGCGCGCCTTTGCGTTGCGTATTATCTTCGGTGAAACCGGTGTTCTGAACACGTTGTTCGTGGGGCTGGGGGTCTGGGATACGCCGTTCGACTTCATCCGAAACGATATCGCACTCTATGCCGGGCTGGGCTATGCCTATATTCTGCTGATGATCTTCCCAATGTATAACGTCATAGAAAGCCTGGACAAAAATCAGATCGAAGCCGCGCGCGACCTTGGCGCGTCGTGGTGGCGGATACATTGGCGTGTGGTCATTCCTTATGCCAAGCCAGGGATCAGTTCGGGCTGTACGATGGTGTTCATGCTGTCTGCGGGCGCGCTGGCGGCACCGCAAATCCTGGGCGGGCCGTCGTCGCTGTGGTTCACACAGCTGATCTATCAGCAGTTCAACGATAACAACGACTGGCCGCAAGGGGCTGCTTATGCGATCGTCCTGCTGGTGACCTGTATCCTGTTCGTGCTGGCCATGATGCGCCTGTTCAAAGTGAACATGGGGGATATCGGGAAATGAACAATTCCTTTCTCCGCATAAGCATCTGGGTCTATCTGGCGATCTTCTTCCTGTATCTGCTTGGCCCGCTTGTGATCATGTCGATCACCGCGTTCAACTCGTCCGGCTTCCCGCGGATGAGCCCGTGGGAATGCCTGACCTTCCAGTGGTTTGGCGAGTTGTTTCAGGATCAGCGCATCCTGAACGGTATCAAGAACTCACTGATCATCGGGATCGGCACGGTCATCCTGTCAGTGGCCATGGGTCTGGCGGGCGCATTGATGCTGACCCAGATCTGGCCAAAGCTGCGGGCGACTTACTATACGATCATTATCGCTCCGATCCTGATCCCGGGTGTTGTTCTGGGTATCTCGACGCTGGTGTTCTGGGATCGTATCAACCGGATGCTGGGACTGGGGGCGGACAGCTTCCTGTCAAATGGCATTTTTCTGACGGTGATCGGCCAATCCACCTTTATCGCCAGCTACTGCATGCTGGTGTTGGTGGCACGCTTGCAGCGCTACGACGTGGCCCTGACCGAGGCGGCACTGGACCTTGGGGCCAGCCACGCCCAGGCCTTCCGCAAAATCCTGTTGCCGTTCATGCGTCCGGCGATTGCATCGGCAGCGGTGTTGGCGTTCCTCGCATCGTTCGAAAACTACAACACCACCACCTTTACCTTCGGTGAATACCCGACGTTGACGATCGAGCTGGCCCAAAAAGTCCGGTATGGCATCACACCCGCAATCTCGGCGCTGGCCTTCATCATCGTGGCGCTGACAGTGTTCTTCGCTCTGCTGAACGAAGCCAAGCTGAAACGTCAGGAACTGGTGGCAGCGGCGCGCAAGAACGCGACGGTTGAGGAGCTGGCCGGCAAGATCAAACTGCCCAGCTTCTTTTCCGGCAACATGGCAGCGGTTCTGTTGGTTGTATTTGCCGTCGCAACGATCACAGTTGTCGGCACTGCGGCCACCTACAATCCGGCGCAGTGTATCGCCGATATTCGCGAGCAGAAGCAGCTGGAAGCGGAACAGCGTATTCAGGAGTTGCGTAAACAGCGTGAAGAACGCCGCAAGCAACGCGAAGCTGAAGAAGCGGAACAGGGCGGTGCGCAATCCACCCCGAAACCGACGAACAACAGCGGCTTTGGCAATGTTTTCGCTCCGAACTCTTTAGGGGGCGAGGAAAGCGAAGGCGCTGATAGTGGGCCTGAATCCGAAAACGCTCCGTCCAATAACAGTGGTTTCGGCGGGGTGTTTGACCCCAATAGCCTGCAAAACGACGAATAGCGGCGCAGGTTCGTAGCCTCGGCATCCGCCCGGACTGACCTCAGGTTTGTTCGGGCGGATTGCGTTTCAGGATTTTGACGTCACAACCTTCGACGGTGAGCCCGTTCCAATCCACCGGTCCTGCGTTGTAGTTGATCAGGAAGGCATGATCGGCCGTCTCGCGCAGTCGCAGGCCTTGCGGCATCCTGCGCAATGTCAAATCGGCTTCTTCCGCCGCCATGGCTATAACGCGGTCCCAAAGGTCTGCATCGGGGAAGCCGGCCAAGTACCAGATTCCGTCCCCTGCCTTGAGAGCAGGTGTTCCGTCTTCGAAACTCAGCAAGTCTTTGGCCGTTCCTGACAATCGGTCGATCCAATGCCGCGCCGCGCCGCCACCCTTGACCGCGCGTTCAACCGTGGGCGGCAGAGTTTCGACCAGATCAACATCGCAATCGATCCTTCTCAGACCGGGTCTGCCCTTTTCAGGAATTTGAAAATCGCGGGTGATCGCGCCGCCGCGCGGTCCCAGAATGGCAAGATCGCATCTCTCTGCCAAACGTTGTTCCAAATCAGGATCCATTGTGGCCAAACCGGGGGCAAAGATCACCGAGTAATCACCGGGAATGTCCTTCGCCGAAACAAAGTCTACCGAAAGACCGGCCCGTCGCAGCGCACGGTAAGCCGAAAAAACCAATCGGAAATAATCAAATCCCGCGCCTTGTGGTTGTGTGGTCCACGCCCAGTCCGAGGCGTAATCAAACAGAATGGCCACTTTGGCCTGTATCTGTTGCACCGCGCCCAACGTGTTCAGGTCATCTGCGGTCTGGCGGGCCTCTGCCAGTGCAGCAGCAGGGTGATTGTTCGATGTCAGCAAGCCCGCATGCATTTGCTCTTGCGCAAACGGGGCTTGCCGCCATCGGAAATAACTCACCACCTCGGCACCATGAGCCACGGCTTCCACGGACCAAAGACGCACCATTCCGGGCAGGGGCGCCGGATTATACGGTGCCCAATTCACCGGGCCGGGTTGTTGTTCCATCACCCACCAACGGCCGCGCCCAACCGCCCGGTAGAGATCATGGTGAAACGCCTGCATGTCCGGATCACCCTGTTGCAAAAAGGCGGTCTTGTGCGCGTCGTCGGCATCCAGCCGGTCCGACAGAAAACCGATCGGATAACTGTCCCAAGTGGCGATATCCAGATCCGCGCCAACCTTGAAATGGTCGAAGTCCAGAATACGGCCCATGTAATTGTGCAAAAGCGGCGCATCAGTCAACGGGCGCAGCGCATCCACCTGTGCTTTGTTGAAAGCCGCGACCTGATCCGAACTGAAGCGCCGGAATGCCAGTACATGAGCCGGGTTCGGCTCGGTCACCGTTTGATTGGGCAGGTCGATTTCGCTGAAGTTGCGATATTCCATCGACCAGAACACATTGCCCCACGCCTGGTTCAGCGTTTCAATTGTTCCGTACCGTTCGGCCAGCCAATGGCGAAATGCCTGTTGAGCAGCTGCGCTGTAGCTGAGAGTGGTGTCGTGACACCCGTATTCATTGTCAATCTGCCACGCGACGACATGCGGGTTCCTACCGAACCGTTCACCCAATATGCGTGCGATGCGGGTAGATTCGTCGATATAGCCTTGATGGCTAAAGCAGTAATGCCGCCGTGATCCGAACTTGCGCGGGTTGCCGTTTTCATCGGCGGCCAGCATATCCGGGTGTTTGTCCAGCATCCAGCGCGGCGGTGTTGCGGTTGGCGTGCCCAGCACGACCTTCAATCCGGCTGCTCCGAGTGTCTCAATCGCGCGATCTAGCCATTCGAATTGAAAAACGCCGGATTGCGGCTCGATGCGGCTCCACGCGAACTCGCCAATACGCACCCATGTAAGGCCTGTTTCGACCATTTGCGCGGCATCGTCTGCCCACATCGCCTCTGGCCAATGTTCAGGATAATAACAAACGCCCAGTTCCGGCTTCATAAGATGACCTTGTGTTCTGCCTGACCCTGACCTGCATTTCGCGCGGCAAAGGTCATGCCGTTGGTCGGTTGGCTGTCTATTGTTTCTGCGTTCAATCCCTGACGGGCCGTTGTGCAGAAAAGCGTATTCAGTTCATCGCCCCCGAAAGCGGGACATGACGTATGGGATGCGTCAAATGCAACGGCCTTCAGAAACATGCCGTCGGCCTTGTATACCGCAATTCGGCTGGCACCCCATTGTGCAATCCAGATATTCCCCTGGGCATCGATGACCGCGCCATCCGGGTTCAGACCTTCTTTGCGCAAATCCAGAAAAACTGCGCTGTCGCCTTCCGGCCACCCGGTTTCGGCGTTCAGACGCCAGCGCCTGACTTGTTTCGTTGCGGTGTCGCAGAAATAGGCCACCGAACGATCGGGGGCAAAACAGATCGCGTTGGAGATTGTCACATCCGAAACCACTCGTCTCAACTCGCCTTTCCAGAAGCGATAGATTGATCCGGCCCCGGGTTCCGCCTGCTTGCCCATTGTGCCGATCCAAAACCCACCCCACGGATCGGCGCGGCCATCGTTTGAACGGGTCACGGGGTTGTCGGCTTCCAGAGGCGTGATCAAGTTCCGCTTTCCGGATTGCAAATCGAGACGCCACAGCCCCGTTTCCGACGCCATAAGAAGCGTATCGCGATCCACCCAGCCCGCGGCCGAAACATGTTCATCGAAGCTCCAGCTTTTGGGCATTCCCCGCTCGCGGGTCATCAGACGTTTGCCTATGATATCGAACCAGAAAAGCTGACGTCTTTCAGGATGCCACAACGGGCCTTCGCCCAACTCGCAGGGGCGGTCGTCAAAGATAGTGCTCATCCGGCGGCCTCGTCATAGGCCGTGACGATATGCCGGGCGCGCTCGGCGATTTCGGCGACATCCATTCCGGGTTTGTAAAGTGCAGAGCCTATCCCAAAGCCATCTGCGCCCGCTTTGATCCATTGCCCGAAATTCTCGGGTCCGGCACCGCCAACGGCAAAAACAAGCGAGCCTATGGGCAAAACCGGACGTAAGGCGGCCAAACCCGCCGGACCAGCCATCACCCCCGGGAACAGCTTCAAACCGGTGGCCCCGGCCTTGAGGGCTGCAAAGGCTTCGGTTGGGGTGTAAACCCCCGGCCAGCTTTGCAGGCCCAACGCGACGGAACGCTTGATGACCTCGGCGTCATAGTTGGGCGATACGATCAACTTGCCTCCGGCGGCCGACACAGCGTCCACCTGACCGACTGTCAAAACAGTGCCCGCGCCGATCAGGGCCTGGTTTCCAAACGCATCAACCAAAGTGCCGATACTGTCGAGCGGATCCGGAGAATTGAGCGGCACTTCGATCCGGTCGATGCCGGCATCGATAATGGCGCGGCCAACGGCTTTGGCTTCGTGCGGTTGCAAGCCACGCAATATGGCGATGATGGGACGGCTCATGCGGTTTGCCTTGTCAGGTTTCGGGCCAGCGCAAGCCCGGCCAGAGTTGCCTCGGTGGCGTTTGCGGTTTCCACGAATGCGCCTTGCCGTTGCAAGGCTGTTGCATATGTCTGCGACACGCCTTCTGCTCCGATAATGGCCAGTTGCTGCCCTAGCCAATAGGGCCGTGTCGCGGCCAGTTCGGCCCCGATCAACAATCCGGAAAGGCGCGCGCGTGCGGTGGCTTTGGCCTGACCTTGCAGCAAGTCCGCCGCTCGCAAGTTAAAAAGACGCGCAGCCAATTGTTCGGGCTTTGATAACGTATCCGCAACCGCCTCGGCGAAAGCGTCTTCGTCCCAGCCCGGGCCTACAGAGTGCCGCAGCACGGACTGACCACATAGCAGGTCGAACAACTCACCCGTCATGAAGGTACGAAAGCTTACAACCTCGCCAGCGCTTACCTGAACCCATTTCGTGTGGGTTCCGGGCAGGCAGATAACGCCGTCCCAACTCTGGCGCGCGCCCAGAAATCCGGCAATCTGGGTTTCCTCACCCCGCATCACATCCGGCGGAGTTGTTTGTTTCAGACCGGGTATGACAAAGGCCCGAATGCGCGGGTCTGATCCGGGTACGCGGATAGGGACATCCGGCAAGGGGTCCGACGGCACGGTCGAATAAGGGGCTTCCACCCAGCCCTGTCGTGCGCCGACCATTCCGCAAGCGACCACATCCACCGGCGCGCCGGGCAACCAGTTTTCGATCAAATCCAGCAGGGCGGCTTGAAACCCGTCAGGCCCGACATGCGCCATGCCCTTGTCGGATTGCGCATGGTCCAGCGCAGTCGAACCCTGCATGGCCCAGGCCCGTAAATGAGATGTTCCCCAGTCGACGGCGATCCATTCAGTGTTCATAACATTACCCCGAAACCACAACGCCGCCATCAACAGCCATACATTGCCCGGTCATCGCATGGCTGGCCTTGGACGCCAGAAAAAGTGTTGGTGCTATCATATCCTCGGGCTTCAGGTGCTCTTTCAGACATTGCCGGTCCAAATGCGCCGCCAGATCCTCGGGCGTGGCCCATTTATCCAACTGTTTTTGCGTCAGAACCCAGCCGGGGGCCAGAGCGTTGACGCGGATTTTCCTCGGCCCCAGTTCTCGTGCCAATGACCGTGTCATCCCCGTGATCCCGGCATTCGAGGTCGTATAGATCGGATAGCCAGCATTGCCCATCATGTAACTGATCGAGCTGAAATTGATGATCGACCCGCCATCTTTCATTTGCCGGGCGGCTTCCTGACACGCGAAATAATAGGCTTTCAGGTTCACCTCGATCATCCAGTCCCAGAATTCCGTCGTGGTTTCCTCAAGCGTATGACGTTGGTCGTTGGCTGCATTGTTCACCAAGACGTTCAAAGGACCATGAGCCTCGGCAGCCTTGGCCATCGTCGCGTGCAGTAGTTCGGTATCCGTCATGTCGCCTTGCAGGAACAGCGGCGCGCGGCCGTGCTTGTCGCGCATCTCTTCGACAAAACCGCTGGCATCCGACCGACCAATGAAGGCCACATTGGCCCCCTGTGCCATGAATCCATCTGTCAGCGCCGCACCGACGCCCGAGCCGCCGCCGGTGATATAGACGGAGGCCCCGTTGAGATCGTGGAATGTAGCTGGTTGGGTCATCAGTGGCTCTCTCTGGTCACGAGGCGCGTGTCTTTGCCAACAAGGAAATCCAGATCCGCCCCCTGATCCGCTTGCAGCACGTGGTCGATGTAAAGTTTTGCATATCCGCGTGTGTAGTGCGGATCATCCGGTTGCCACGCGGCGCGGCGGGCGTTCAGTTCGTTTTCGTCCACAAGCAGTTCCAGTTCGCCGCTGCTGGCTGAAACACGGATGCGGTCTCCGCTTTTGACCAGCGCCAGCGTGCCACCCGCCTGTGCTTCGGGGCTGACATGCAAAATGACGGTGCCATAAGCTGTTCCCGACATGCGGGCATCCGAGATCCGGATCATGTCTCGCACACCCTCTTTCACCAATTTCGCCGGAATTGGCATGTTGCCGACCTCGGGCATGCCCGGATACCCCTTGGGGCCACACCCTTTGAGCACCAGAATGCTCTTGGCCGTGACCGGCAGGTCTTCACGGTCTATATTGGCCTTCAGGTCTTCGATGTTGTCGAACACAAAAGCCTCGCCCTCGGTTTCAAGAAGCGCGTCAGTGGCCGCCGAAGGCTTGACGATTGCCCCATTCGGCGCAAGGTTGCCGCGCAGAACTCGCAGGCCCGCAGCGGGCTTTACAGGATCATCGAAGGGACGGATGACGTCCGAGTTGTAACACTCGGCCCCTTCGTAATGTGCTGAGATATCCTTGTTCAGAACCGTCTTTGCCGGGCGCAGGAACGATTTGAGTTCATTCAGTACAACCGGCATGCCGCCTGCGTAGCAGAAGTCTTCCATCAGGTATTTGCCCGACGGCATGCAGTTGACCAGCAGCGGTATTTCGGATCCGATTTCAAAGTCTTTCAGGGTCAGGTCAACCCCGACACGTCCCGCCAGCGCCAGCAGGTGAACCACAGCGTTGGTCGAGCCTCCTACGGCGGCATTGGCGAGGATGGCGTTCTCAAACGCCTCTTTGGTCAGGATGTCCGAGGGCTTGAGGTCTTCTTCCACCATCTCGACGATGCGCCGGCCGGTCATGTGCGCCAGCGCCATGCGGCGGGCGTCGACCGCCGGAAGCGCGGCATTGGTGGGCAGGCTCATGCCCATCGCCTCGACCAGCGATGCCATGGTGGACGCCGTGCCCATGGTCATGCAGACACCAGCGCTGCGCGACATGCCGGATTCAGCGTTCATGAAATCCTGCAAGGTCATTTCGCCGGCCCGAACGGCCTCGGAAAATTTCCAGACATCGGTGCCGGATCCGATATCCTGTCCACGGTATTTACCGTTCAGCATCGGGCCTGAACTGACGACGATCGAAGGCAGATCGACTGACGCCGCCCCCATCAGTTGCCCCGGCGTGGTCTTGTCGCAGCCGCCCAACAGAACGACTCCGTCAATACCATAGGCGCGGATCGATTCTTCGACATCCATGGCCAGCAGGTTGCGGAACAGCATCGCGGTGGGTTTCATCTGGGTTTCACCCAGCGACATGACGGGGAATTCTACCGGAAAGCCTCCCGCCTCCCATACGCCGCGTTTTACGCCCTCGGCCAGGTCGCGCAGGCCCGAGTTGCAGGGGGTCAGTTCCGACCAGGTGTTGCAGATGCCAATTATGGGTCGTCCGTCAAAAGCGTGGTCGGGAAAGCCCTGGTTTTTCATCCACGACCGGTGGATGAAGCCATCCTTGTCGAGTTTTCCATACCAATGCTGTGAGCGGCGTTTTATCATGTCTGGCTTTGTTTTTCTTGGCTGAAGTTGGAACTGAGTATTTGCAAAATGATGAAGATCAGGCGGCGCGGGCCGGTCGGCACCAGTCGGGCAGCCAATCGTTATGGGCCGTCAGCAGATCCGTGACAAGGTTTCGGATCTGGCGCAGGTCCAGTTCGGCGGCGGTGTGCGGATCCATCATCGCGGCGTGATAAATATATTCGGGGTTCTGTTCTGTCAGGGCCCGAACAGTCAGTTCCTGTACGTTGATCTGGGTGCGCATCAGGGCAATCAACTGCGGCGGGATGTCGGTCACGACAGAAGGCTGTACGCCGTTGCTGTCGACCAGGCAGGGGGTTTCGACCGCCGCGCCCATGGGCAGTTGCGGGATCTGGCCGGTATTGGGCAGGTTGCCATAGGCCATGTAGGGCGTGTTCGTTGCGATCGCGTTCATCAGGTCGGCGGCGAATTCGTGGCTGCGCGTGACATCGATATTGCGCCCGTCGGTCAGGGTCTTGGCCTGTTCCTTCCACATCTCGACCTGCTCGACGCAGCGGGTGGGGTATTCGTCCAGCGGGATCGAGAATTCCTCGATCAGGTCCTGTCGCCCGTCCTTGATGAACCACGGCACGTATTCGGCCAGGTGTTCCGAGCTTTCCGTGCAGAAATAGCCCAGATGATCCATCACCTCGTACCGCACCTTGTTGGGGCAGCGCGGCATCAGCAGCGGTGCCTTCGGGAATTTCCCCGCGTGATAGCCCCGTCGCAGTGCCGGATACAGGTCGCGGCCCTGATGTTCCAGTTTCAGAAAGAATGCGACGTGATTGATGCCCGCGACTTTGTAGCGGAACTCATCCTTTGGCAGATCCAGATCGTGGGCCAGTTCCTCGACCGTATTTTGAACCGAGTGGCAAAGGCCCACATGTTTCAGGGAAGGGAAGCGTTCGGCCAGTGCCCAGGTGTTGATGGCCATCGGATTTACATATTGCAGCAATGTCGCGTTCGGACAGAGTTGCATCATGTCCCCTGCGACATCCCAAAGCACCGGAACCGTGCGCAGGCCTCGCATGATTCCTCCGACGCCCAGCGTATCAGCGATGGTTTGACGCAAGCCATACTGCTTGGGGATCTCGAAATCGGTGATCGTACAGGGCTTGTACCCCCCGACCTGAAAGGCGGTGATGACGAAATCGGCCCCGTCCAGCGCCGCACGGCGGTCGGTATGGGTCGAGACAGTCGCCCCGGCCCCGACCGAGCGGATCATGGAGCGCGCAACAGCTTCGCTTTCCGCAAGGCGCTGGGGGTCGATATCCATAAGCGCAAAGTGACTGTCGGCCAGCGCAGGGGTCAACAGAGCATCTCCAATGATGTTCTGCATGAAAATTGTGGACCCGGCACCGATAAAGGTAATTTTGGTCATTTCACAGCTCCGAGGGTCAAACCCGCAATGAAGTGTTTCTGCATCAGGAAGAACATGGCCACCGGTGGCAGAGCTGCCACAATGGAGCCCGCGCTCATCAATTGATAAGCGGCGCGGAATTGTGCGTTGAAACTGGTGATTCCGGCAGTTACAGGCTGGCTTTCCGCGCCTTGCGTCAGGACGACGGCCCAGAAATAGTCGTTCCAGATGAAGGTGAAGATCAGCACGCTGAGCGCGGCGATCGCGGGCTTCATCAGCGGCAGGACCACGTACCAGAAGATGCGCCATTCGCTGATGCCTTCGACCCGTGCTGCCTCGATCAGTTCAAAGGGCAGGGCGCGGATGAAGTTGCGCATGAACAGGGTGCAGAACCCGGTCTGGAAGGCGATGTGAAACAGGACCAGCCCGGTCTTGGTGTTGTAGAGCCCAAGTTGCAGGGTCAGATCCCGAACCGGCACCATCAAGATCTGAAAGGGCACGAAATTCCCGGCCACGAACATGAAGAAGATCCAGAGGTTCGACTTGAACTTGTAAATGCCAAGCGCGAAGCCGGTCATGCAGCTGAGCGCCACCGCTCCGATCACGGTAGGGACGGTGATCATGAATGAATTCAGCAGGTATCGCGGCATGTCCGAATTAAAGAACACCTGACCATAGTTAAAGGCGCCTTCAAAGCTGGACGGCATTCCCCAGTAATTCGCGTTGGTGAAGTCAGCAGCGGGTTTTACCGAGAAAAGAGCAACCGCCAGCAGGGGACCCAGCCACAACAGAAGGGCCAATGGAAGCATGGCTTGATACGTGATCTGCGCCGCGCGGGGTTGTTTTTCGATGGGTTTGGGAAACATCTCAGCGCCCCTTCTCTTCACGGTACATCGACCACAGGAAGTAGGCGATGAAGCACAACATGATCAGGAAAAGGATCACGGCGATGGCCGCGCCATAACCCATGCGGAAGCCATATTCGGACAGGGCGACCTCGAACATGTAATAGGCCAGCACGCGGGAGGATCCGAAAGGTCCGCCTTGTGTCATGATCGAGATCAGGTCGAATGACCGTAATGCGCCGATGATGGTCACGACAAACGCGATAAAGGTTGCGGGCCGTAATTGTGGGATGATGATGTGCCAAAGCATCTTCCAACCCTTGGCCCCGTCCAGGCGTCCCGCTTCGATCTGTTCCGGGTCCACAGCGTTCAGGCCGGTGAGGTACAGGATCATGCAATAGGCGGTTTGTGGCCAGAGGCCGGCGAAGATGATGCCGTAGGTCACAAAGCGCTCATCGCCAAGCACGTTCAGGGGACCAAGGCCGAAGAGGTCGAGGAATTCGTTCAGCAACCCGAAGGTCGGATCGTAGAACCAGGTGAACACCAGCCCCACCACGACCTGAGAAATCACGAAAGGAAAGAAAAACAGGGACTTATACAGGCGGATGCCCCAAACTGTCTGATTCAGGAACAGGGCGATGAACAAACCTGCCGGAATCGCGGCCAAGTACAGGATCAGCCAGATCAGATTGTTCTTCATCGAGATGTAGAAAGCATCCCGGTCTACCCATTCCCAGTAGAGGTCTTCGTAGTTGCGAAAGCCGACGTATTCCGCAGCGCCCAGGCCGTCCCACTCGTAAAGCGACAGGTTGAAGGACTGGAATACCGGGATAATCACATAGACCAAGAAGAACAGCATCCCGGGGGCCAGAAACAGCCAGGGTGCGATGCGTTGTTGATTGCGATGGAACCAGCTTTCCTGTTCTGAGGCGTCGGCTGCAACTGTCATTGGAAACTCGGGTCTGTTGGAGCAAGGCGGGTCGGAACCCGCCCTACGATTCAAAGGAGCGTGGGCCGGGCTTTGGCCCGACCCTTGCCTGATCAGTTATCGTAAATACGCTCGCGCGCGCGTTCGAGTTTGGCCAGTATCCGGTCCAAGTTGTCGGGTTTGACCATGAATTCCTGGAAACCTTCCATGGACACTTTGGCCATTTCCGCAGGCGCGTCGCGGTCCCAGAACTGGGCTACCCCACCGGGGCTGTTGGACGAAAGCATTTCAAAGCCCTGTTGCAGGAACTTGTCGTCATCCACAGCGGATTGCGCGTTGACCGGCAATTGGCCGAGATTCGCGCCGTTGTTGATTTCGGTCTGTTCATCAGCAGAGACCACAAAACGCAGGAATTCGCGCGCAGCTTCCTTGTTCGAAGCATTGGTCGGGATGTGGAACGTGTCTGTCGGAGCGTCTTCGGCCAGCTCAACATCGGGATTGATCGCGACGAACTGGTAGAAATCCAGCTGGTCATCTGTCAGGCCCGCATCGCGCAACGGTGCCACTGCGAAGTTGCCCATCAGATAGGCTGCTGCCTCACCATTGACCATGAAGGGCAGCGCTTCCTGCCAGCTGTAGGTCTGGTGGTTGTCGATGAATGCGCCCATGTCGATCAACTGTTTCCAGTTGGCGAAGGTCTGCTTGACCCGGTCGTCTTCCCAGCTGACTTCGCCATTGGCCAATTGCTGATGAAAATCAAAGCCGTTTGTGCGCATGTTCAAGTAGTCAAACCAGCCACCAGCGGTCCAAAGGAACTTGGTGCCGATCGTGTAGCAGGCGCGTCCTGAATCGACGATTTTCTGGCAGTTGGACAGTTCTTCTTCCCAAGTAGTCGGCTCGCTCAGGCCCAGCTCGTCAAAGATGTCTTTGCGATAGTAGACACCCCACTGATAATAGGTATACGGCACACCCCATTGCTTGCCGTCGATTGTCAAAGCGCCCTTGGTCGAAGCGAGATTGTCGGCGATCTCGGGCTCGGCCCACAAATCTGAAACGTCCTCGAACAGACCCGCCTCGACATATGGTTTCATACGGTTGGCCGCGTACCACGTGGCCACGTCCGGGGTGTCAGCCGTCAGGAAGTTCCGGATCTGCGTTTTATAGGCTTCGCGGTCGATGACGGTTGTTTCGATTTCCAACCCCGGATGCTGTGCCCCGAACCGTTCGATCATCGCCTCCATCGTCGCGCGTGGCGCCGGGTTCGATGTGTCCAGAAAGATCCGCAGCTCTCCGGTGAGTTCCGCAGCTGCTGGTGCCGCCATCGCGACACCAAGCGCCAGCGCAGCCGTCGTGCGCTTGAAAGTTGAATACATAGTTTCCTCCCTGTTTCTCTCCCACAAGGTTCCAAATAGTGAAACCGTGTTTTATATATTGAAAACTACACATCGACTCGGTTACTGTTGTCAAGACCCTCGTGAGGATGGCGAGGGATAATCGGAGGAGAATGATGGCCCGTGTCAGGTGACGGAACTATAGGCAAAGCATGTGATGTGCTGGATCACGTAGCATCGTTCGAGCGCCCCGTTCGATTCGCTGAACTTTTGGAAAGCAGCGATTTTCCAAAGGCGACCCTGTATCGATTTCTGCAATCCCTCACCAACCAGGGAATGCTGTCTTATAACCGCGACAGGCAGACCTATGCGCCCGGAATGCGGCTGGTCCGGTTGGCCCATGCGGCATGGACGCAAAGCTCATTGGCCCCGATAGCGCGGCCTTTTCTGGATGCCCTCAGTCAAGAAACCGGTGAAACCGTGCATCTGGCGCAGCTTGATTCCAGTCAGGTTCTTTACGTCGACAAACGCAACGCCGCACAACCAATCGAGATGTACTCTCAGGCTGGTAAAGTTGGCCCGGCCTACTGCACAGGGGTCGGCAAGGCGATGCTGGCATTTTTGGACGAAGATGCGTTGAACAGGGCGGCGTCGCAGCAAAGCTATCACCGCTTCACCGACAAAACGCTGACATCCGAAAAGATGTTGCGGGCTGATCTTGACAGAATTCGCAGCCGGGGATTTGCCATCGATGATGAAGAGCACGAGCCTGGCATCATATGCATCGCCTGCCCAGTTCTGACGTCGAACGGTCGGATGCTTGGGGCAATTTCGATAACCGGGTCCACCGAACGAATGGATTTCGATCAACTCGAAGCCTGGGTGCCGCGCCTGCGGCGCGTGGCTGAACAAATCGGAACCGAGGCACAAGCCTGGCGGTTTCCCGAAACAGGCCCTAGTTCCAAAAACGACAGGATGCTGATGACATGACAGGTGTAACTCTGAATCGGGCAATCAAACGGTACGGTCAGACACAGGTCATTCATGGGATCGACCTGCAAATCGAAGATGGTGAGTTCTGCGTTTTTGTAGGGCCTTCAGGGTGCGGAAAATCCACGTTGTTGCGGATGATTGCAGGGCTGGAAGAAACCTCGGAAGGTGAGATTCACATCGGATCGCGCGAGGTGACACATATGGATCCAGCCAAGCGCGGCGTGGCGATGGTGTTTCAGACTTATGCGCTCTACCCGCACATGTCAGTGGCGGAAAACATGGGATTTGGTCTGCGCATGAATGGTGTCCCAAAAGCCGAGATCGACCAGAAGGTGCAGGAGGCTTCGAGCATCCTGAAGCTTGATCCTTACCTCAAGCGCAAACCCAAGGCCCTGTCCGGGGGGCAACGGCAAAGGGTTGCGATCGGGCGGGCGATTGTACGCGGGCCCGAGGTTTTTCTGTTTGACGAACCCCTGTCCAACTTGGACGCTGAATTGCGTGTCGAGATGCGCGTCGAAATCGCGCGTCTGCATCAGGAAATCGGTGCAACCATGATCTATGTGACCCATGATCAGGTCGAAGCCATGACGATGGCCGACAAGATTGTGGTGCTGCGCGATGGCCGGATCGAACAGGTCGGCGCCCCGATGGATCTGTACCGTGATCCCGACAACCGGTTTGTTGCAGGTTTCATCGGCTCGCCCGCGATGAACTTTCTTGATTGCGATTATACTGACGGCCATGTCACCCATCCCGCTTTGGGCCAGCCATTGCCGGTCTCGGCAACTGTTCCTGCCGGAACGGGCAAGGTGACGTTGGGGATGCGCCCTGAACATATTCACATCGACCGGTCTGCCGACACCTGCACTGTGGACCTGACCGAAGCGCTTGGGGGTGTATCCTACTCGTATTTGCTGACGCCAAATGGGGACAAACTGGTTGTGGAAGAGCGGGATGACCAGCGCAGCAAAACCGGTGACCGGATTGGCATATCCATTCAACCTGACCGTGCCATGGTATTTGATCCCGAGACAGGGCAGAGATTTCGGTAATCCTTGGCCGCAACCCGAAAAAATTCGTGGGACCAGCCGGGCAGCTTCATGGAAAACATGTGGCGTGACCTGAAGGGAAACGCCAAAGACAGCCGGGTGAAACGTTGAGCTGATGACATCAAAAGCCATCCAAGCCCAGCCCGTGGCAAAACGCGCGGGCACAGATGATTGATTCCCAGCGTAACGTGATTTAAGGGAGGCCCTGTCAAAACAGAGTCACCCAGGGGCGGTATCGTGATCGCGCCCCTCCCGCGCCACGCTGAAGTGGCTTCAACTCTTGGATCGCACGCCCCGAAAGGCTTAAAAAGGTAAAAGAATATGGCAGATAAATCGAACTTCGACATATTGTATACCATTGTAGACGAAGCGCCCGAACTGGCCAGCGCCTCGTTCCTGCCCATCATTCGCAAGTTCGCTTCGGCTGCTGGCGTCAGCGTGGGCACCAAGGACATTTCACTGGCCGGGCGCATTCTGGCAGCCTTCCCCGAAAACCTGACGGATGAGCAGCGTGTCTCGGACGATCTGGCAGCATTGGGTGAGCTGGTAAAAACCCCGGACGCCAATGTGATCAAGCTGCCGAACATCTCGGCATCGGTTCCGCAACTGGTGGCCGCCATAGAAGAGTTGCAGTCGCAAGGCTATGATATCCCGGCCTATCCCGAAGAACCTTCGACCGACGAAGAAAAGGCGATCCGTGCGCGTTATGATGCCATCAAAGGCTCGGCCGTGAACCCGGTTCTGCGTGAAGGTAACAGTGACCGCCGTGCGGCGCGGGCTGTCAAAAACTATGCCCGCAACAACCCGCATTCCATGGGCGAATGGACCTCGGACAGCAAAACCAAAGTCTCGTCCATGTCGGGCAACGATTTTTACGCCAATGAGAAATCGTCCACCATCACCGCTGCCCAAGCGGGCGATGCAAGGATCGAGTTTGTCAGCAAAGACGGCAGTGTGACTGTCCTTAAGAACGCGTGGCCGCTGGACGAAGGCACCGTGGCTGATGCGACCTTCATGTCGGTCAAAGCACTGTCATCCTTTCTTGCAGAGGCCATCGAGGACACCAAGAAAGACGGCACAATGTTCTCGTTGCACCTGAAAGCCACGATGATGAAGGTCTCGGACCCGATCATCTTTGGCTATGCGGTCAAGGCCTGGTTGGCGCCGGTTTTCGACAAATTCGGTGCGGAACTGGATGCGCTGGGTGTGAATCCGAACTCGGGTCTTGGCGATTTGCTTGAGCGGGTACAATACAATGCCGAGATCGTCGCCGCAATAAACGCGATCAAGTCTGATCGTCCATCCATGTATATGGTGGATAGCGACAAGGGCATCACCAACCTGCATGTTCCTTCCGATGTGATCATTGATGCTTCGATGCCAGCGGTGATCCGCGCGGGCGGCAAGGGTTGGGATGAGACCGGTGCCAAGGGTGATACAAATTGCGTCATCCCCGACCGGTGCTATGCAACTGTTTATGATGAAAGCATCAAGTTCTTCAAAGCCAATGGTGCATTGAATCCCGCCACTGCCGGTGCGGTCGCAAATGTTGGCCTTATGGCGCAGAAGGCCGAGGAATACGGCAGCCACCCGACCACCTTCGAGGCGCCCGCCGACGGCTCAATGCGCATCGTTCTGGCCAATGGCGAGGCCCTGCTTTCGCACGAGGTCGAAAAGGGTGACATCTGGCGGGCCTGCACCGTCAAGAAGGCGCCGATCGAGAACTGGATACAGTTGGCGATGGACCGTCAGCGCCTGACCGGATCCGAGGCGATCTTCTGGCTGGATGCGAACCGTGCCCACGACGCAGAGCTGATCAAATATGTCGAACCGGCGCTCGAGGCTGCGGGCGTGGCTGACAAGTTCCAGATCATGGCCCCGCGCGAGGCAACGCGCCAGACGCTGGAAACCATCACCGCCGGAAAGGACAGCATCGCCATCACCGGCAACGTGCTGCGTGACTATCTGACCGACCTGTTCCCGATTCTCGAACTGGGCACCTCGGCCAAGATGCTGTCGATCGTCAAGCTTATGAATGGCGGCGGCCTGTTCGAAACCGGGGCAGGGGGCTCGGCACCGAAACACGTGCAGCAATTGGTCGAGGAAAATCACCTGCGCTGGGATTCGATGGGTGAATTCTGCGCGCTTGGGGAATCCCTGAACTTCCTGGCCGACGCCAAAGGAAACGCGAAGGCAGGTGTTCTTGGCGCTGCGGCAGAGGCCGCAACTCAGGGCATTTTGGACAACAACCGGTCGCCAAGTCGAAAAGTCGGCGAACCGGACAACCGCGACAGCCACTACTGGTTCGCGCGCTACTGGGCCCAAGCCTTGGCTGCCCAATCTGACGATGCCGATCTGGCAGCTGAAATGGCACCACTTGCAAAAGCGCTGGCAGAGAAAGAAGAGCAGATCTTGTCGGAACTGGCCGCAGTCCAAGGACCGTCGGTGGATTTGGGCGGGTACTATCACACTGACCCGGTCAAAACCGCCGCTGTGATGCGCCCCAGCGCTACGCTGAACGCAATCATCGGCTGATCGCCGTCGAACAGGCGGGCGAGTTTCGTCCGACATCAAGACACGAAGGGACCGCCTTTGCGCGGTCCTTTTCATGGAACGCGGGATTGCCCAAAGACCCGCCCCGAACCTTACGCCTGACGATCTGTAGCTTGCTGTGGCTGCGCCGTTAAAACCAACCTTGTCAGGTTCTATGAACGACTTGCGCAATGTGTGCCCGGTAAACATCTGCGCATCACGTTGGGTTCCAGCGCTTGGGCCGTCCGGACACCAGGCGCAAATTTCGATCGCTTTCCTGAAACTGCGAACAGGGCGGTCAGCAAGGATCGAAAGATCCTGATTTTTGGAAAAATTTAAGACTTACGGGATTCCCCCAATAGCGCCGGTTTTCAGTCCGCGTTAGATATTTGGGGACAAAGAATTTCACTGGTGAGGCCTTAGGGCTATATCACTCACTCAGAAAAATGGCCAGCATTTGGGGTGCTGGCCATTTGCGTATCTGGTTCACCAAATCCTTGAACAAACCAGCCTGTTCAGACGCTTACGCGCGAACAGGCCGTTCATTTGACTAGCATTGAACTGGGGGTTGATTTTAATCAGCCAAATCGACGGGTTTGAGCCTCGACAAGCGATGGCTTGATTTGGTCAACGCCTGACGCAGCTACACCTTTGTGCTGCAAATATGACAGACGACGTGCTTCCCTCCGGGCAAGAGCCAGAGATTCCAGAATCAAAGCGCAGACGATGGACAGCATTGTCGCAACAAAACCGGATACTGCGACGACGACAGACGGAATTCTATCGACAAGCCCTGTTTCCAAAAATTCCCGGAATACGGATGCAAACACAAAGAGCGAAGGCAAAAACATCAACACGGCCAATGACAGGAAAAACGCAACGGGCTTTTCATCCTTGATCAACAAGCCGATCATTTTGAGAATCCGCCACCCGTCGGAAAACGTCGCCAACTTAGAGTTCGAATCCGGCAGGCGTGACGAATACCTTGTTTGAACCTCACCGATTGGCATGCGCATCTGCATCGCATGAACTGTTAGCTCTGTTTCAATCTCGAACCCGTTTGATACTGCGGGGAAGCTTTTGACAAAGCGTCTGCTGAAAACGCGGTAACCCGAAAGCAGGTCGTTGATTTTGCTGTTGAAGAAGAATTTCACAAGCCAACTGAACAACGCGTTGCCAAATTTGTGGCCGCGCCGATAGGCTTCAGTTTCTTCATTCACACGGGCGCCGTTGACCATATCCAGATTCTGCGAAACGAGCATGTCGATCAATTCCGGCGCCGCCGCGCTGTCATAGGTCGCATCCCCGTCAGCCATAACGTAGACATCCGCATCAACGTCGGCAAACATTCGACGGACCACGTTGCCTTTGCCCTGGTATGTTTCGGAATAGACCCGCGCGCCTGCCTCAAGCGCGACCTTGACGGAGTCGTCGGTGGAATTGTTGTCATATACGTAAATCGTTGCGTCGGGCAGGGCCGCGCGGAATTGCCGAACGGTTTCACCTATGGCAACGGCCTCGTTGTAGCAGGGCAAGATCACTGCAACGTCCAAATCCGATCTGGTCGCGGACGACGGTGAGTTATTCTGAATATTGAAGGCGCCCTGTATCATATGCAAATCACGCTCTTTCATTGGCATCAATTGAATGATGATCGTGCTTGGGGTTGAAGGTGCTGCGTATTTGAGGCTGTTATGAAGCAGATAAGAGGCCAAAATTTGTCATTCTGAAAAACCTCGTGTTTGACGCTGACAAAAAAGGGGCCGATTGAAGAACCGGCCCCAAAGTTTCAGCTGAACCGAGGGATCAGTTCGACGCTGCCATCAGTTTTTCGTTGTGCTCGCGCAGCGTGTCGGAGACGATCGCATACCATTCCCCGGTTTCGCGCATCTCGT
Source organism: Ruegeria sp. HKCCE3926 (assembly GCF_017872515.1). Classification (NCBI taxonomy): domain Bacteria; kingdom Pseudomonadati; phylum Pseudomonadota; class Alphaproteobacteria; order Rhodobacterales; family Roseobacteraceae; genus Ruegeria; species Ruegeria sp. HKCCE3926. Next base: position 185,353 of record NZ_JAEDOU010000002.1, read on the forward strand.
TCAGGCCTTTGTTCAGCATCGCCAGGTATTGCTTGCCGAACGGATTGCTGCGGTGGCTGATAAAGCGCAGCGAGGAAAGCGAGGTCACGTACGGGTTCTCAACCAGGTCGTTTTGGTTCAGGCCCATTTCAACCATTGTGTCCGAGAACAGCTGAACTTCAAAGGTTGCAACATCTGCGGTGCCGGTCAGGACCGCGTCAAGGCATTCGCGTGCGGTGATCGGCTGCATCAGCGTCATGGTTTCACCGTTGTGCAGACCTTCCTGTTCCAGATCATGGATGAACCAGCCATCCATACGGCAGATCGTGGCGCCCTTCAGCTCTTCAAAGGTTGTCGCATTCGCATACTGGCTTTCCGGAATGGTGTAGAACCCGACGACAATGTCGTAGACCGGAACAGATGAATCGAACTGGGTGCAGCGCACCTCGGTTTCCCAGGACCATTCGTAGGTGCGGTTGGTGCAATCCGGCATGTTCCACGCCATGGACACGTCAAAGGCGCCAAGAGGCAGAAGAGTTTCCAAGTGCGAGTTCCAATCATCCACGAAGCTTACGGAATAGTCGCGCGCGTTGCCGCCACGCTGCAAAGCCGTGGTGCCCAGACGGGTGATTGCTCCGCCGCCGTTCAGCGATTCATCGGCGAAAGGTGCCCAGCCATTGCCGGTCACCAGCTTGATCGGTGGCTGGTAGACGCTCGAACGTTTGACGCTGGCCGCGCGTTGTTCTTCAGCTGCGATGATTTCCTGCGCGCTCTGACCATTGGGCAGGCTACCGTCCTCACAGGGAAGGGCCAGAACCAGACCTGGCTCCAGAGCGTTGGGGTTGGTGATTTCGTTCCGGTTCGCGTTGAAGATCGGCTGATAGTTCGACGTGCCGTAGGCTGCGATTGCAATGGTCGCCATGGTGTCGCCGTCTTGGACGGTATAGTTGGTGCAAGCTTCCTGTGCTGCAGCGGCACCTGCGCTCAGAGCGGTAATAGCAGTTGCTGAAAGCGCTACCTTTTTCATCTTCTCGTTAAACATGTCCACTTCCTCCAGACTTTAGTTTGTCAGGCCAGATCGGGGCCTTATCCATTTTCCATTTGATGACGCAGGGCGGTTGACACGATGTCGCGCCATTCGCCCGATTGCTGCATGATTGCCAGACCCTGATTCAGCGTCTCAAGGATCGCTTCCCCATCAGGATTATCTTTGTGGGTCATGACGTTGAGCGACTTGATGGCCGCAAGGTTGGGGTTTTCGATAATCCGGTGCTTGTACCCAAGCCGTTCAATTGCCTCGGCTGCCAGATGTGCCTCGATGGCGACGATATCTGCGGTGCCTTCCATCAAAGCGTGAAAGCAATCATCCGGTGACGTTGGCCGCAGAAGTTTGATGACCGGTTCGTACAGGCTTACAGCGTCCATGTGAGACAAAGACCAACCCTCTGGCCGGCAGATCGTTGCACCGGCAAAATCGGCATAGGTCAATGTCTCCTCATAGCCGGAACCTTCGCGGGCGAAGAACGTATCCACGACCTCGTAGAACGGGTTTGAGAAATTGTAGGTCTCGCACCGATTGCGATCATCTTCCGACAGCGCAACGGCCTCTTCGCAATTGGGGCGCGACCAGGGGAAGGTGGCGTCAAATGCGAGTGTCGGCATCAACAGGTCCAGATGCGAAGACCAGTCATTCACGAACTGAATCTTGTAGGCCTGTTCGGGAGCGGCTCGAAACATCGCTGTCTCAACCAGATGGGTATAGAGCCCCCGATTGGGCAGAGATTCATCGGTGAACGGAGCGTAGTTACCGCCAGTGATCAACAGCAATTGACGGTCCCGGATTTCGGGCCGTTCACCCGTTCCGGCATTTCGGATCAAAGCGGCAGCTTCGGCACGGGCGGCTTCAATCTCTTCCTTGGCAGCAGCGCGTGCTGCAACGACCGCCTCTTCACTCGCGTTCTTTGCCTCGGCTTCCGCTGCGGCAACGCGGGCTTCCGCTTCGGCCACGGCTTTCTCGGCACGTTCTTCTGCGGCTTTTACCAGCTCTGCCGCCATTTCGGCGGCCAGCCGCTCTGCCTCGGTGTCAGCAAGCGCCGGAGCACGCCCGACATCTTCCAGACAGGGCAGTTCCAGAACGTCGCCGACGCGGATGATATTGGGGTTGGAACCGATAACATCCCGGTTCGCGTCGAAAATGATGCGAAAGTCCTCGGTCGCATACACTTCGATTGCCAATTCCCGTAAGCTATCGCCGCGTTGAATTTCATAACTTGAACACGCCTCTTGCGCAGATGCCGCGCCCGTGGCGGCAGCAAGGGCAAGGCTTGATATGAGTAAGTGCTTTATCATGGGTCCTGTTGCTTTGCCTGTTTAGGTTCTTGTGAGTTTCGCCACTGCGATAGAAAGATTGTCCTGATCCGGGTCACCCTTGGCCTGCACAGCCGTCAGCAATGCTTCGGCAATGTCTTGAGCCAGCCCCTGTTGATGATCCCGCAGAATGGCTTGAATTTCGGTGTCGCTGATGTACTGCAACCCATCACTTCCAAGGATCAGGACATCGGCGGGCGACACGATCAATGGATCTTCCGGGCAATCCACTTTGGGAATGGCCCCGCCTGTAACCACGGACGTTAATTGATTGCTGTCCATGTCCCGGGCCACCGCTTCGGTGATCTCGCCCGAAGCCACTTTCGACGCAATCACGGGTGCCATCGAGTGGTCTTCGTTGACCTGCGTCAACGCTCCGTCCCGAAACAGGTAAAGAGGGCTGTCGCCGATCGAAATCCAGAACACACGCCGCCCCAGAAGAAGGACACCCAACATGGTTGATCCCATGTTGAAGCCATGACCCCTGGCCTCGGTGTAGTTGGCGATCGCGGCATTGGCTTGCATGGCGGCCAAAGGAAGCGCATCTATCGCGGATCCTTCGTTCAGGGTTTCTGCCTCAAGTTCTGCGTCCAGCGCGTCGCGCCATGCAGCCACTACCATTTCCGAAGCTATTTCACCCGCCTCATGGCCGCCCATACCGTCCGCAATCACAACATAGCCCGCGTCCGACGCGTCAAACATGCGGGCTGCAATCGCGTCTTCCTGCGTTTCCCGCTGACCCTGGTTCAGGATCAGCGCAACATCATATGCCGGAGTTGCCAGCATTTATCAGGAATCCCGCCAATCAAAACCGTCGTCGCAGAAAGCCATGAACCGGATCGAGGTTTCGCTGATGCGGATCAGGTCTCCGTTGGACAGGGCCACGGTGCTGAGAACAGGTTTGCCGTTCAGACGTACAAGATTGGCCTTGCCGCCATGGCCCAAGTAACACTTCCGGTCTTCGGGGTCATAGGCGATGACTGCATGGTTCGAGCGCGAAATGCCGGTATCGCCAAAATCCAACTGAATGGCCTGGTCATCGTTGCGCCCGATTTGCATCAGGCCTTCGGTCAGCGTAATGCTTGAACCTCGTCCCGGACCGGCTGTTACAACCAGCCAGCCCACCGGGAATGTCTCTTGCGCCGCTTCTGCTTTTGCGACGGGTTCGGAGGATTCGATCAGGTCCTGAACATGCGTGTCGGCGCGCTCAAATCCCAGAAATGTCGTTTTGACCCGTGAACGGCGATCCTCGACCGGGGCAGGGGCTGTTTCAACCTGCTCAATCACCGGCTCAACCGTGTCTTCGACCTGCTTCTCTTCTGGGGCCGGAGCTTCGGCAACCTCAACCTCGCCGACTTCTGGCTCGGTAGGTTCGGACACGACCTCGGCCGTTGCTTCCTCTGGCGAAGTCTCGGCGGGTGTTTCCGTCACATGCAGGGTGACAACCTGCTCGACCTCAACCAGTTCTTCGACATTCTCTTCCACCAGAACGTTTTTCAGAGCGTCGCCCTCTTCCAAGTTGTCTTCTTCCGAACTGTCTTCGGCAAAGATCGACTCCTCGGGTTCGGCCACTGCCTCCGGCTCGGCCTCGTCAAACTCGGGCATCTTTTCTTCGGGGATCAGTTCATCCGTTTCCTCATAGGATTCGGATGTCATGTTTCCACCGGCCAATGCGGCGCGCAAAGCGTTGAAATCCGCAATAGGTTCCTGCTTTTCTTCTTCGCTTACAGCACCGTCTACTGTGGCCGGTTTCTCGGCAACGTCTTCTTCTTTGGATTTGCCGGCACCTTCGAGAAGCCGGCTCAGAGGGCTTTTGTATTTGAACATGGTGTCGACACCTTCAAGTTAGTGACGCAGATAAGCCGCGTCGTAAGCTGCTACTGTTCCCTGCACGTCAGCGCAGAGCCACTCAATGGATACCCATGGGAACTGGTACATTCTGCGGCGGGCCGGTTCCCGCCAGGGTGGCACACCTTGATACCACCCTCAGCAAACACACACTGGCAGATCACTATCGAACCGGTCAGATTACTCCTGTGCAAGTTGCATGATTGCGGCCGTCTCGGCCCCATTGCGCAACACTGTCAGATTTGCCTCAGGCTGCTCGCTTGAAACGAGTGCGGCCAGCATCTCATCAAGGCTTTCCGAGCCGTCAAATGTGATGCCGGAATGGCTTTCATTCAGAAGGACATCGTCTTTTTGCAGGCTTACTGCCGCGTCAGCCGGAACTGCGTTCACCGTGGTTTGCCATCCGCTATTGCCATCGGCGCTCACGGTAAAGGTGTAACCATTTTCTAAACCAACGGATCGTATGGCGGGAAGGGCCAACAAACCATTTTGCGCCCGGGTCTGACCCAGCGGGCGATAGCGGGCAGCAACCCTTGTGTACCCATCGGCATCAACCTTCAGGTTATCCAGAACCTGCGCCGCAAAAGGTACATCCTGGCGGACCGGGCTGCCATTCAGGGTATAGATGACAGCGCCACGCTGTACCCAATCGCCGATCACGCTCATGTCCTGATTGGCGTCCACCCCCGTAACTGCAATGGTGGCTCCGGTAGAGCCGCGGCGGCGGGATGTCTGGAAGGGGATATCGACATCCCAATGCGCAAACGCCACCTGCTGTTCCGCCGGAACACCGGCGTTGGCGATTGCATCAGTCGCAGGTGTCTCGATCTCAGACACTGCTGCAATATCAGTCACTTCTTCCGACTGTGCCGGAATTTCGGAACGTTCAGTGTCTACGGAGGCTGTTTCTGTGGCAGCTGGCTCCGCAGGTACTGGTTGTGCCTGCTCGACAGGCTCTTCCGGTTTGGGTTCGGGTGCAACGACCACTTCGGGTTCGGGATCGGTGGCCTCTGTGACAGAAGGATCGGTAACGGGCGCCTCTGTCTCAGCGGACTGTATGTCTGCCATGGGCTGCGCGACCGGTGTTTCTGCCTGGTCTTCTGTCTTGTCGCCGGACATCACAAAGAAACCACCTGCAGCCAACGCAACTGCAACAACAGCCGCGCCTGCAATCAGCTTGCCGCTGCCGCCGGACCCGCTCTGAACCACTGTATCGACAGCGACCGGGGTTTCCTCTTTCTTTGAGATTTTGGCCAGATCGCCATCTTTTTTGTCTTCGTTGCCAAGAACGATGTCCGAGTTTCCGGCCAGCAGGGCCGTAACTACGGCTTCGGCGTTCTCGCTTTCGGCCTTGATCCGGGCCTTTTCTTCCTCTTTGTCTTTGCGATCCATGCCGACAATCACGGACACGGGACGATAGGCGAATGTGTCAAACATGACACCAGGGCCGCGGAACATGCGCAACCAATCCAATGCAGATTGAAGACGATCCGTGGCGTGAACTTCCATCGCCTTGTCAATCGCCTCGAGGAACCCGTCTGGGTATCCTTCGAAACGACCGGTCAATGGCGTGTAGGGGTCATCCTGCCCGTTGTTGAACGCGTTCAGGCGGCTCTGGCCGTCGATGGGGCGTTCACCGCTGATGGCGTGATAAAGCGTGGCGGCCAGAACATAAAGGTCGCTGCTGGGCCCTTGATCCGCGCCCCGCACATAGAATTCGTGCGGAGAGTATCCATCCTTGATCACGCGCAGGGTCAGCAATGCTGCCGATTTGTTCGCCGCTTGCTCGCGTGCGGCGCCAAAATCGATCAGGACGGGGTCTCCGTTTTCATCAATCAGAATGTTGTCCGGCGAAATGTCCCGATGCAACATGCCGCTCTGGTGAATGAAAGACACCGCGGACAACATTTTTTCGGTGACCTGAACGATGAAATCAGGGCCGCCGTCATTCTCCGGGTTTTCCACGTAATCCAGCAGGTCGCACCCACGGATGAGATCCATTGCGATATATGCGGTGTCATTGTCTTCGAACACCTGATGCACATCTACGATATTGGGATGTACCAGACGCGCATGATTGCGTGCCTCCTGAATAAAGAGGTCAATGATCGAGCGCAGGTCGTCCTTGAAGGACGGGTCGTTTGGTTCGACCAGATCACCGTTGCGGCGGCACAGCGCTCCGGGGAAGCACTCTTTGATCACGACGTCGCGCTCCAGGCTGTCGCGCGCCAGGTAAGTGATCCCAAATCCGCCGTTGCTGAGATAGCGGAGGATTTCATACTGCCCGCGCAACAGCTTTGCGCCTGGCTGCAATCCTTCAATTTTCGGTTCGTCGTGCGTCGCGCCGACAGCCTGGTTGTGGCTCATTTCAATCCGCCCGTTCTATTCATTTTGCGGCTTAGAAAAACCGGGCCGACAGCCCACGAACTCACAACCAAAAACAACCGCAGGACACTTGAGAACGGTTAGACGTTTCAAATTTGACTTTATTGGGGCCGCCTGATGGCTTCACTATGGATCGTTTTTCGCGTGATGGCATATGTTGTGCTTAATGGTATATGCGGATCTATATATAGACAATGAGTATGGGCTGATTGAAAACTTAAACCCGAAATCAAGCGTGTTGGTCCACGAATTCGAAACAATAAAGGGCCGATTCCTCGGCCCTTCGAATCGCTGCAATGCAGCTCAATCTTGACGGGAAAGCGTCAGGTTCCGGTTTTCGGCTGCGCCGCTGCGACCGTGCTGCCAGCCCATGCAAGGTTGTCGCCCAGCTGCGCCAGAATGCTGATTGCGTCCTTCAATGGTGCGTCCCCGCTTTCGAATTGCAGCAACAGAAGCAAATCTGTCGCCTTTTCAAATTCAGCGGGAATCCAATCAGCTTCGGGGTCGATTTCGCCACCTTGTTCCAGCCGTTCCGCAAAATCTTCGACGATCTCCTGACAGCTGCTCAGAAACGCGGCCGGTTCGATATCAGAGGTTTCACGTAGATCTTCATAGATGCTTGCTATTGCGGCCAGCCAGTCCTCGAGAATGGGGTTGTTCAACGGGGGCAGGGCAGACCCAAGCGTTGACTGCATCGATGTGGTGTCATTCGAAACAGGTTCTGGCTCTGCGCCCTTCAGCGCCTCAAGATAGGGCAGGAAGTCCTGCTGCAAATCTTTCCGCGCAGCCTCGAGATCGCCACGGCGCCGGTCGGATGCCGCTTCCAGCACGTGTTCCGCAAGGTTCTGCCCGCCGCAGGTTTCCCAAAGCGCAAAGTCGGGCTCTGGCTCCTGCGCCATGGCACGCACGGCGACCGGTGTGCCAATTGGGACAACGGCGCGGAACATTCCTTCTTTTTCCTTGTTCAGACGCGCAAGGACGCGGTCCAGGGCACCCTGCACCGGTGGCAGATCAGCATGTGTTACGGCCAGCAGGCTGTTGGCCCGAAGCTCCGGGGGCACCTGAGACCACAAGTGACGCTCGGTCTCGCGCCAGGCATTGGTTCCATTTGTGCACCAGATGGCACAATCGACGAATTTCAGCAGATCCAAAGTCGGCTTGTAGGTATCATCCAGAGCACCCGAGCCCGGAAGATCAAACAGCGATATTTCCTTGAGAGCCGGAGTATTGATACCGACCGATATGAAATCGGGCTCTTCCTGGGCCGCTTTTTCCAGCACTATGCCGGAGTATGTCTTTGGTTCCCTGTTCCACCAACCGACAGTCGTTTCGGGCGCATCCGCGTAGGCGACGATCACAAGCGGCAATTTCAGATGCTGCGGGCCGGTTGGCAGAATGTCCGCGCCAGCCAGCATGTTCGCCAGACTTGACTTGCCTGCGCCGAATTCCCCGGCGAAACCGATATTGACCGCGTTTGACAGACGTTCAGCGTGGGACAGAGCCCGCGCACGCATATCCTCCAACGCCTCGTCAGGCGTCAGGTTTTCAGTTGCGGTCAGGAAGCGCTCCAGTTGGCGTACTTCCTTTTCAGTTCCGGGAAATTCAATCATTCCGCAGCCTCTGCTTGTCTTTCATCCGCATCGGGTGTTCCAAAAACCGTCTCCAGCTCAGCTGCAATGCGACGTGCTTTGTCGAAGGCACCTTGCGCTTCCGCCTGGGCGTTCAGTTCTCCTGAGTTGGAACGGTGCTCAAGATGACCGGCCAGAAGGGCCATATAGTGGTCCAGAACCGTATTCAGCCGTTCCAACAGATCGTCGCGGGTCGTGTCGATCAGGTCATCCCCGATCAGCTCGAACTCCTGCACGATCAGCCGTTCTGCACGCGCCACAACGCTATTGCGCGAGATCAGACGCGACAGCCAGTTTACACGCAATTCAACGGTAATGCCACGGGTCAGGGCGGTGGTGTCCGGCCGGAACCAACGTACAGCACTGGTGTTCATGCGATTGTCGACCGGCTCTTGCCATCCCGGCAGTGCCCGCAAAGCGGCATTGCAATGCATGTCGATCGCGTAAAGCTCGCTGAGCATGCGCTGCCGAACAACTTGCGATGCCCCCTGTACCAGTTCACGCATACGCTCGCGCAATGGCGTAAAATTAAGCTCGGTCTCTCCGCCTTTTGCCAGCAGAGGCGACTGGCCGTCCGGCCCGCGCACAACGATAGCCACCGATTCCGAGACAGTGTCATCCATGACCCCGCGCAGATTCGACAGGACATCATCCATGTCACGCGTGATCTCTTGCGTTTTTTCAGCAATCAGTTTCCGCAGGTCGCCAAGTGTCTTGTCGCTTTCATCGGTATTTCGGACATCCAAGCCGTCTTCATCTTGCAGCGCCCGCAAACGAACCTGAGAGCGCTCAAGCTCCCCGCGTGCGAAGCTGTCGAGATGTTGCCAGGCCATACGCAACTGTTCGTTGATCGGTCCGTCCGTCAAAGCCTGAGTGACATGACGGCGCAGATCGGGCAGGCCGGACGCAATCATTGCGGCAAAGCGCAGAACCGCTTCGCGGCTGATCGGTCCCGGGCCTTGTTTGATCTCGGCCACACCGTTGAGATATTGCTGCATCTGTTCCGGGTGGGCGCGCAGCCATGCCAGAACGTGGTCGTGGTTCACTCCGGTTTCATCACCGGTCAGAGCATAGTGCGCCCATTGCGCGCTGCCCATCAGGACATCGATGTTCGAGTTGCCGAGCGCCTTTTCCAACCCCTCCAAAACATCCAGACGAACCTTGGCCGCGTCTTCGGCCCCGCCGCCCAGTTCATCCACACGGTTGATGAAGACGACGATCTGCCCAAGTTCCAGCGCTTGCATCAACCGGAACAGTTTCAGATCCGCGCGCGACAATGCCTGATGCGCGGACAGAACCACCACAAAGAAATCGGATTCCTTCAGATACTGTCGTGAAATTTCTTCACGGATCAGCAGGGGGTCATTTACACCGGGCGTGTCGGTGACCGTCAGTGGAAACGGAAAATGGCCCAAGTCAAAATAAACCTCGGCCTTGCGAGTGATGTCGCTGTAAAGGCCGCGATCGCTTCCGGGGTCCAAAGCCCCGTCCTCGGACGGATCATCCCCGGCACAGACATATCTGGCGAGGTCATCTGACGTCAGTTCGTCCAGATCGTGCTGTTGGCCCAGCAGCTGTTCATAGCTGTCACCCAGACGCCGACGCGCCCGGACCTTCATGGCCTCGACCTGTTCTTCGATCATTTCGCGCTTATAGCTGTCCTCGTCATCGGGAAACATGTTGCGCAGTTCTTCACCTTCGGCGATCAGAGATTGCCATTGGTAATTGTCGAAGAAGTGGAATTCGGCACCTTGGGTTCTGCGGGAAGGGTGCCCGAAATGCATGTCGGTTATAACAGTTGTCCAGGGGTTTACATCCGAAGGCAAATACTCTGCCTGACCGGTGAAGCCGTTGATCAGACGCGATTTTCCAGCCTTGATTTGCCCGACAAACGCAATTGACGGTTTCAGATTGCTAAGATCACCAATGATGCGCGAAATGAATTGGCGCGTTTCATCATTGCTTGCCCCGTTCATTTCTTCTGCTATGCGAATAAGTTCGCGGCGATGTGCTTCACTCATTACTCATTACCCTGATTACAATAATAAACAGATTGAAGTAGTCGAAAATTTGAATTCAACGGAGGCAATCATTTCTCGACCTCCTGCAAAGAGGTCCACAGGTTGACGACCGCCCCCAGTTTGCGGGCTTCGTGGATGGCGACCGCGATCTGACCTTGGTCACTCAAGACGGCCAGACCAGCCCCTTTCCCGCCCGATGGCCGCATGACAATCAGTTGCGGGTCTTCACTCTCATGCTGAGAGTCGCCATCCCAGCCGGCAAGATCAGCCACAAAACGGGCCAGCGTGTCCTGGTCGGGATGCATCGGCTCAGATGGCTTGCAAACGCCTTCCAAAAGAGGTGCGGCTTCGTCCGAATTGTCCACGAACACACGACCCGAGGCGAAGCGGCTCGACACTTCAAAAAAACGTTGGGCAAGTGTTTCCGCTGCATCGGGTGTTGCCTCGGCGGATGGAAAGTCATCAACAGGTTTCTCAGCACTCGGGACGACGGAAACAATCGGCTCGGACGGAAGCTCAATGGCAGCGCAGGCTTTCTCGATTTCACTGAAGGTGATACCCACGTCATCCACTTCAAGCGCTGTGTCCGGTCTGCCCGACGTCAGTTCAAGCGGAGCAGGCGAACCGGAGATGCCGGAGACCAATCCGGCCAGTTTCTCGATCAGTTCGGCGCGTGATTCCGTTTCAAAGTCAGGAACCTCACCTGCCGGAACCTTAAAAACATCCGTGATCCGGGAGCTGTTCACCTCGATTGCCAGACAATCCCCGTTTGCGGCGGTAAATTCCAACCGGCGCGGCAATACTGTGCCGCGGATTGCCCGCAATACCGCAGAACGGCGCGCGGCCGCTGTTTCCCCAGCGATCCGCACGGTCGGAGACAGCCGTGCGACCGAGGTCCGCCTGATATCTTCAAGCAGGTCGAGAATGTCCGTGTCCATCATGCCGTGACCCCCTCTGGTCCCGTTCAAACCGCAGCCGCGACCGGCCCCAGACTGAGATGTGATTTGGTAAGCGCCAGTCCGACATTCGCACTGTTGCGACAGATATAGCAGACCACATGATCAGGATATTCCTTGGTCCGCAGAAAGATGTTCAGCCTGTCCTTGGAAAAAACGGCGACTTCCCCGAAGCCAGCGTTTTCTTCGTCCGCACTGCCGGCCTGACGCAAGAGCGCTTCAAAGGCTGCAACCCCGCGCCCCTGAAACAGATTGGCCACAGCCACCGCCAAAACATCCAACGAATCCGCGCAATCGGAATCAGAAACAGAGCTGCCCAAAAGCATCCCCGTCTCCATGTCGATATACCCGGCTGCTATACAGTCGGGTATCGTTTCCATGGCGGAGTTCAGTGCGGTTTGAATAGACATCTAATCCATTGTTTTCATTTATGAGTTTCTCATTACTTCGATTCGGACACCCTTACAACACATGCCATTCAGCACCGCTGTTTTCTTTGGCTTTCGGAATGGATCGAAGTGCCTCTTTGGTTTGCCTTTCGTTGTGTTCAATGGCGATCTGATCGAACTCGGCCAGAAAGGCCTTGAATACGTTCTTCAGCCCTGCTGCATCCTGCGGCAAGTCTTCATTTCTTGAAACCTCGTGCCACATATCCGACGCGCTGAGAGGCGATCCGACCGCAACTTCGGGCAGGTCACCCAGCGTGGCAACACTTCTTTCGACTGCGTCAACCTGTTCGGTGGTGGCAGCTTTGATCAAACCGCTGGTTTCGGGTTCCGGCTCATAGTCATCCGCAGTGTTGCCGGTTTGCGCGGCCATCAATGCCGTAATCGAGGATACAGAAACTTCTATGCCGCGATCTTCAGCCAAATCGGCCTGCTCGGATTCCTCTTCTGCGCCATCCGGCACGATCGGGGTCTCTTGCATCGAAGTGTTCAGCGAGGCAAGCACGTCATCGGAATTGTCAACAGCCGCAAGAGGTGCGGGGCTGATTTCCGCAACATCCAGAGCGCCCGTGTCGTCATCCAATGCGTCCTCCAGATCGGCGTCAACGGACAGCTCGAATTCGTCTTCGTCATCCTCAAGGCCCGCGACATTCGTCAATTCCAGCGGGTCGTTCGAGGTGTCTTTGAAAAAGGAACGCAGATCATCGCTTGTGTCGGGTTCAACGGGCAGCGGAACCGGCTCGGATGTCATCTCTGCGCGCAGCCGTTCAGCCTCTTCGGCATCGATCCGAACCCGCTCGGCCTCATCCGAGCGCCGCTCGACCCGGGCAGGTCGTACCGGGAAGCTGGTTACAACTGTTTCGCCTACAGCGTTCGATTGCCCGGCGGCCTCCAACGGGTTCACCAACCTCAAGGGTGTGGCTTCGTCTTTGGCTGTCGGCTCGTTTGATGAACGGGCAGGGCGCAAAGGTTTGACTTTGGGTGCGTCGGCTTGGCTCTTGTCGATCTGGTATCGAGCCAGCTGATCGGCACGGTTGTCCATAATCTGTTCCGTGATCTCCAGGAAACTGTCGATCATCTTGCCGCCGCCGCTGCGCGACCACATCTCGGCATCGCCTGTCTTGTCCCGGGCCGTGATCGCGTCGCGGGCCGAAAACAAAATGGACCGATTGAACAGGTGACCAGCTTCGCGGTTAACGCGGCGCAGTACTTTTTGACGGTCTTTGAGGCTCAGGGCATCTGCCCGCGTCACCAAAAGCAAAGAGTTGTGTTGCAACCTCTCGGGTAGGGAAACCCATGTCGCGCGTTCGGTTTCGCGCCAGGCTTGTGTCGCGTGGGTACACCACAAAACGCCGTTTGCCTGACCCACCGCGCGTTGCCACACATCCGTCGAGATCTTGGGGTCCGAAATGCCGGGTGTGTCAATCAGGTCGACAGCTTCCAGAATATCGGCCTCAAGGAAGATGCGGATGAACTGTGCGTCATTGACGCCAACGGTTTCAAGCTGATCCAGTTCGATCAGTTCAGTACTTCCGTCATGGCGTTTTATATAGGGCGCCTGATTGCCCCAGCTAAACCAGACCGGTGGCAACTGGGTTGCCGTCACCTGCGTCGGCAAGGTCTGCGTTCGCAGCAAAAAGTTCATCAACGTGGATTTGCCGGCGCTGAACTCGCCCATCAGGGCGAAAACCGGTTTGCGACGGGACCACTGCTCGATGCGTTCCCATGCCTTCGGAGAAACAAAGCGTGTTTGTGTATCTTTTGCCATTTTTCTACTTATGCCGCTTCGTTGCTTAGATCTTTCAGTATGTCACCCAGAATCTCGTCCTTGGATTTCTGTGGCTGCAAACCCGCCATCGCCGCCGCAGTCTGACCCGGGTTCTTGTCGGCAGAAGACGAGATGCTCAGCAGAGTTTCCTTCTGCTCGCGCAGGAAATCCGTTAGGATCGCGCGAACGTTTTCCAGAACCGCCGCGATCTGGTTTTCCTCGATATCCTTGGTGATCGAATTTGCCTCGGACGCGATCAACCGCGTGTAATCCGCCGCATATGCCTCAAACCCCTTTCGGCGTTGCCACCAACGTCGCCACCAGGTGCTTTGCAAGTCCAGTGCGATCGTCCGGCCGATGCCGAGAGGCGGTGGAACACGGGGAACAATGGGCGCTTCGATGCTGAATTCGCCCAGATGGTTGCCGAGTATCTTATGATAAAGCGCTTCAACATCCGCAGCAGCGGTTGCGTACAACGCCCCGGCATCTTTTCGCATGGCGCGGGCGAAACTGAAATAGGCAGCTTTTTGCAACGTCCGCAAACCTGCTGGATCGTATTGCCATGTGCCTTGTTCGCCATTTTTTTCAAGATGCGCGATCAGAGAGTCCGTCGCGCGTTTGACGAAATTGTCCTCGGCTGACTTCAGACGCTCCAACACCTTGTCGCGCAGCGCATTTGTCAACTCGGCGGCTTTCTTTTCGTATTCGGCTGACACCGTGTTAACCGCCTCTTCGGGCGATACGCCGTCAAGATCCCGTGCAACGCCTTCACCTTCGGAAAGATTCCTGGCAACCGCAGTCGCGCGGATCTGACTGGCAATGTTTCGCGCCCGATGGCGGACGCGGTCCATCAGTCGCGCTCCGGCACCTTCTGCAATGCGCTCATTCATGGCCAGTAGCAGATCGGGCAGACCGGACAGCGCCCAGATTTTATCGAGCGAGGCCGCCTGATCACCGAAACCGGCGGCCAGGTAGAACGTATTCAAAGCCTGGCGCGACTCTTCTGTCAGAATATCCGGGTTCCCGGTCAACGCCGCTTCGGCCCACAGCGCACTGCCAAAAACGACGCTGGTATTTGTGTCGATATTGTTCTGTTTCAGCGTGTCCTGAATGCGGTCACGGATCTCTGGCACCTGGCTCACAGGATCGGACAGCTCGTCGATCCGGTTGACGAACAGGATGATCTGCCGGTTCTCGAACTGCGCGATAATGCGCATCAGGGCCATGTCCATTGTCGTCAGGGCCTGGCTTGCCGCCAATACCACAACGCAGACTTCGGATCCGCGCAGGCTGCGCAGAGTGATTTGTTCGCGCACCATGAACGTATCGTTCACACCCGGTGTGTCGCACAGTTTCAGCGCGATGGGGTATTGCGGAATGTCCATATACAGCTCGGCTGATTTGGTGACATCAGCAAACCGGCCTGTTTTGGGATCAATATCGGGATCGTCTTCATCGCCCAGGCAGACATAACGCTGAATCAGTTCCTCATCGAAATGATCATACTGATGGCTTTGACCCAGGATCAGGTCGAAATGTTTGCCAAGACGTTCCTCTGACTTGGCCTTCATCTCACCAATCTGGCGGCGGATGTCTTCCATCTCGTCATCTGCGCCGGCGCGATTGGCCAATTCGCCAAGACGACCGCCACCGACCATCAGGTTGTCCCATTCTTCCTGCTCGAAGAACGTGAACTTGGCCTTTGTGTCACCGGGCGGGCGCGTGTTGATGTTCAACGTCGTAACCACCGACGTCCAAGGGTTGACGTCTGACGGAAGCAGGCCGGGGTGCCCGGCAAGAATATTGACGATCGAGGATTTTCCGGCCTTGACCTGGCCCACCATCGTGACACTAGCGGTAAAGTTCTCCATCCGGGTCTTGAGGGTCGCCAGCCGTGCCGAGGAGCGCGCATCAGCCACCTCAGTCAGTTGATCAATCTGAGCCGTCAGTGAAGCCATGGTCGCCGTCATCGGTGCCAGTGCTTCGTTGCCCACAGACAAAAGGTGATCGTTGCGCGCCATACTTAACCTCCGGTTCCCGTTGCAGCAATTTCGGGTTCGTGAGCGACACGCCCCGCCGGAATGCTTGTCAGAGTGTCGATCCGCGCGATCAGGTCCAATGCATTGCCCAGAATTTCAGCTTCGGCCCGAGGTGAAATGGTCTCGTACGATTTGGAATCTGCCAGAACTTCGATCGAGCTGAAGCGGTCGCCGTTCTTGAGGCACGCAACACGGCGCCCGGTCGGGAAACCTTCGGATTTTGCGGCGGGCAACGGCATGCGTGCGTTCGCAAGCAGGTAATGTTCACCGGAATGCGTTCGAAGCGAAATGCCAAAGCCTGTATTCGGATGGTCGCGATTCAGAGTTTTGAGCTCACCAAGGAAACTCTCACGAGCGAAGAAGACGGCTTCTTGCTCGGCGGCAGCGGAGGGATTCAAATCGGTCACAGCAGAAAGCCTTGTATTGGAGTTGAGCAAAAAAACTCGTACCGGCGCCAAAGTGGCAAAAAGACTCATTAACTCCTGATAAACAACAAGTACCTTCAAGGCGGTGTTATTTTGGCGCGAATAAGATTTTTTAGCGGTTGAATTGTGGCGGCAATGTGGTCGATCTCTCATAAGAATGCCTCAACCGACGCGAGTATCTCGATGAGGCAGATCAGACCGAGAAACGTCCGGCAAGCTTGTATGCATGCATAGTCGGCGCAGCCAAATGACGCGAAGGTGACGTCTTTTCAGGTGCATTCGAAAGATTTGGAGGTCGAAAACCTTTTGATTTTATACTTTCGAATAAAAACAGATATTTATGTTTCGTTGCTTTACCGAAAACACCGGATCTGGAGGATGTAACCATGTTCCGTGTCAGATCCAGTAACACAGTCTGCGACAGTTTTCCGGATCAGACTGCATCAACTCTGGTCCGTTGTGCCTTGATTCTCCATCAAGTCTGGCGGCACAAGTTCCGACTTGTAGTTCTGGCGTCTATTCAACGTTAGCGCGTTTTTAATGGCTTGATTGTGCCAGGCGTCAACCTGAGAACCAAAAGTCGAAAAGCAGTGTCATATAGCTGCTTGCAAACCGGTTGCAGGTAGGGTTTCAGACGCCTCTGGTTTCGCGACCGTTGCGTTGCTTGCGGTATCAACCAGGCCGAAAACAGGTTGCAGTTTTCAACCAGGCAGCCCGGCAAGTCACAAACTTTCTATTCCTCGAATTTTCCCTCTCGCACTCCGATGCAAGCTTTGTTATTGACCGCTTCATTCCAGCGCAAACGCGCTTGGTTGCGGGTGTGGCGAAATTGGTAGACGCACCAGATTTAGGTTCTGGCGCCGCAAGGCGTGGGGGTTCAAGTCCCTCCACCCGCACCATATGAATTTACCATAATCATCATTATACGAATTATAATTGCGCCCGGGTGCGCGCTACTTCCAAGTGCGACGCCTATTAGAAACCAATGGGTTATCTAATGAGGAGGTCATGGCGTGAGGACAGTGTATTTGCAACTCAGCATCGAAGAGCGCCGTAGAATTGAGCGCTGGAGGCAGGCGGAAGTTCCTGTTCGAGAAATGGCACGTGTGTTGAAGTGCTCGAAAGCCACCATCCATCGAGAGATCAAGCGAAACTTCTTCTCGGATCCTTGTCTGCCGAAATGCGATAGCTACTACGGCGCGTCTGCGCATCGGAAAGCTGCGGATCGGCGCGTCCGGCAACGTAAACTGATCCGCCATCCCGAGTTGCGCAAGCGTGTCGTCGAGCGGCTAAAGAATGGCTGGACGCCTGAGCAGATCGGCAACCGAATGATCTATGAAGGCGCAAAGCTACGCGTCTGTCAGGAAACGATCTACCGCTACATCAATTCCAGAGAAGGCATGGCCGACGAGCTCTGGTGGTATCTGCACGAGCATCGAATGTTTCGTCGGCCACGCCGCGCCAGAAAGCGCCAGCCCCCCAAGTTTGACTGTGATGTCAGCATCCTGTTTCGCCCGGATGACGTGGCGCATCGACGTCAGTACGGTCACTGGGAGGGAGATTTGATGCTGTTCAAACAGGCTCTTGGCTAGTCAAATGTCACGTCACTGGTCGAACGCGTCAGCCGGTTTACGGTGCTGCTGAAGAACCCGAACAAGCGCACGAGGCCCGTGATGGGCAAGATCATGAAGGC
Organism: Ruegeria sp. HKCCE3926; assembly: GCF_017872515.1. Taxonomy (NCBI): domain Bacteria; kingdom Pseudomonadati; phylum Pseudomonadota; class Alphaproteobacteria; order Rhodobacterales; family Roseobacteraceae; genus Ruegeria; species Ruegeria sp. HKCCE3926. The sequence goes on from NZ_JAEDOU010000002.1 coordinate 202,908, forward strand.
GGTGGGCAACCTGCCCCAACTGGCACGGAAATCCATCACCTTCGATCGCGGCGCCGAGTTTGTCTCGTGGCCCCATTTGCAGGCCGAGATCGGAACGCAGACTTGGTTTTGCAAGCCGTCCTCACCCTTGCAGAAAGGCACGGACGAAAACACCAACCGCCGCGTTCGAAGATGGCCGCCAAGGAAGCGGGACATTACGGCCCTCACTGATCATGACTTGAAGGTGATCAGTGACCGCCTCAATGCGACGCCCAGAAAATGCCTGGGCTGGAAGACGCCCGCCGAGGTGTTCCGGGAAAAGATGATGGAAGAAATGGGCCGAGCCCCCTACCCTCAAAGGCAATAGGAGTCGCAGTTCAGGTATCGCTCACAGTCTTCGGATGTCGGAGTACGTAAGAGTGAGATCGAGCGACTGAGTCTCGTCTCACCTTGATTTCAACACCTCAAGATTCTTGCGCTTTTTGAATGTTTCGACGGTTCAAGCGCTTCAAGTCCACGTCAAACGGAAAGCCAGCAAACCTCTTCGCAACCTGGAAGCCGGCGCAGAGTGTCTTACTTGAGCATAGTTGATCGGTAGAATCCCCTGCTCCGGCACTCTGGGCGCGAGGGAGATGGAATACACCAGCAACTGAAAGTTTGCGGAGTCAACAATGCCCCTGAAATAAACAAAAAGACTATCTGTCTTGCCTGGCCTTGGCTTGCCTGCAATGTTGCTGGGCAACTCTCCAACCGAAAAAGGAGCTCCTATGTCTCGACTTTCAGACCGCAGAGACTTTGCCACCGAAATCTGCGAGCAGGCTGGGGTAATGGCCAAAAAGTTCTTTGCAGATCGGGTCAATCTTGTCGTTGATCAAAAAGGCGCTCAGGACTGGGTCAGCGAGGCGGACAGGAGCGTCGAAACCTTCATTCGTCAAAAGATCTCGGAGGCTTGGCCCAAAGATGGCATTTACGGTGAAGAACATGGCGCGGTAGCGGGAGAGAGTGGCTTTGACTGGGTTATTGACCCAATTGATGGAACCACGAATTTCGTGAACGGTATTCCAGCGTGGACCATTGTTCTGGCTGGTGTCACCAACGGCCAAACGGAGATTGGCGTGATCCATGATCCAAGCGTGGATGAGACTTTTGTCGCAACGCGCGGAGAAACAGCAACACTTAACGGATCACCGATATGGGTCGCTTCAGGAGTGCCTTTGCGCGACGGAACCGTGGCCGTAGGATACTCGAACCGGATTGAAAGCCGTCATGTTTTACCCGTGATCGAGAATCTGATCGAGCACGGGGCGATGTTTCACAGAAATGCCAGCGGAGCGCTTTCGTTGGCCTACGTCGCTGCCGGACGCCTTTTGGGTTACGTCGAGGAACACATGAATGCTTGGGATTGTCTGGCTGGGCAATTGCTGGTCGCGGAAGCGGGCGGCGTTGTCGAGGATCAGAACGCCGATGCGATGATCCGAGACGGTGGGCGCGTGATCGCAGGCACGCCAGATGTGTTCGAGACGTTGCGTGAGATCGCAGAAAACGCATGGAGCGCTTAACGTCTAAGTCAAAGAGACCCAACCTGAATCAGGTTTGAGTGTCGCTAGATCAGCCTGCCAGAAATGGCCTTGTGAGGGCTGGTCATACTTGCGGTCTATCAAACAATCCGAAAGTGCGCACCAAAGCAATGTGCCTACTGCCCCGTGTGTCGTGATTGCAAGATCCCCGGCATCATGCGTCTGGATTATCTCTGTTACTGCGCGATGAATGCGTCTCTGCGCCTCGACAGCTGTTTCCCAACCGCGATAGCTCGTATCCGGCTGCGCAAAGAAAGCATCGGCGGCGGCCTCGAAATCGTCCCGAGGCAAGTAACCGGTTGCGCTGCGGTCGTTCTCACCAAGACCCCAGTTGCAATTCACGGGTAACGCTTGTGGTGCAGCAAGAATCTCACCTGTTTCGCGGGCCTTCCGCTCGCCACTGGTCCATATCTGCGTCACGTTGGATAAGACTTCACTGGATGCAAATTCGGTAGCGCGTTTGCGGCCCACAGCGTTCAATCCCCACTCAGTTATCGGGACGGCCGGATCGACAGAGACCTCGGGGTGCGAGATGATAATGAGTTTCGGCATTTAATCCGGCAAAAGAACGGGGCCTTTGTCAGCAAAGCCCATTTTGGTTTTTGTGCCGGGATCAAGCGGCGTATCGACGTCATCGTGTACAGCAAAAACCTGACCGAATTCACCCGTCAGCGTATATTCCATCCGAACGCCAACATAGGTCGCCTTGGCCACCGTGGCTGGGATGCCTTGGTCTGAACCGATGACCAGACGCGAGGGGCGCACAGCGATGGTTGCAGGTCCTTCGGACAATCCGCGACGTGGTAGCGTGTGGCGGTAACCTTCTATTTCTATCGTTGCCGCGTCGCCGTTGATTTCGACGATTTGGCACTCCAAAAGATTTGCCTCGCCTATGAAATCGGCAACAAATCGGTCGTTCGGGGCATCGTAAAGCTGGCGGGGTGTGCCCATTTGGGCGATTGCTGCGTTGCGCATGACGACAATCTCATCCGAGACCGCCAGTGCTTCCTCCTGATCGTGGGTCACGTAGACAACTGTCAAACCAAGTTCTTGCTGGATTGCCCGAATATCCTCTCGCACCTGACGGCGAAGCTTGGCATCGAGGTTGGACAACGGCTCGTCGAACAGCAGAACCTGCGGCTCAAGAACCAGCGCGCGGGCGACTGCAACACGCTGTTGTTGACCCCCCGACAGTTCAGAGGGAAGACGGTTGTCGAACCCCTGAAGACCAACAAGTTCCAATCCATTCAGAGCGCGGCTGCGGGCTTCATCCTTTGCAAAGCCCGAGAAGGTGAGGCCATACATCACGTTTTCCAGCACGCTCATGTGAGGGAAAAGCGCGTATGACTGGAACACCATGGATACGTCACGGTCGGTGGCAGGCAATTTGGTCACGTCCCGATCTCCGATCAGGATCTTGCCCGAGCTTGCCATTTCCAACCCGGCAATCATGCGCAGAGTCGTTGTTTTCCCACAGCCTGACGGGCCGAGCAGTGTGACGAGCTTTCCCGCCTCAACGTTCAGGTTGATGTTGTCGACAGCGACGACATCCTTGCCGAACACTTTCGACACGTTCTCAAAGCGTACTGGGGCAGCCTTGGAACCGATTTTGGTGTCGGTCATGGCGATGTCTCCGTTCCGTGCTGCGTGCGTCGGCCAATTTGGACCCGACCGACGAGAAGTTGCAATAAGCCGACCGCCGCGAGCATCACGAAGATCAGCGTCGTCGAATAGGCGATCGCAAGGCCATAGTCGTTGTTCTCGACCCGACCGATGATGTAGCTGGTCGCCATGTCATATTCTGCACTGACCAGAAAGATGACAGCCGAGATCGCCGTCATGGCGCGCACAAAGCTGTATACAAGCGCGGCAAGTATCGCAGGGCGCAACAGCGGCAGAATGATGTTTCGGAACGTCTGCCACGAGTTCGCACCAAGGGTCAGCGAGGATTCATCAAGGCTGCGGTCAAGCTGCGACATGCTCGCGATCCCCGCACGAACGCCGACCGGCATATTGCGGAAGATGAAGCTGACCACGAGAATGACACCCGTACCCGTGATTTCAATCGGCGGAACGTTGAAGGCCAGGATGTAGCTGACGCCGATCACTGTCCCGGGGATGGCGAAGGACAGCATTGTTCCAAATTCGAAAGCGTTCTTGCCTGCAAAACTTTGTCTTGTCAGCAGATAGGCGGTCACCAGGCCAACGGCGGCAGTCAACGGGGCAGCAATGGCCGCGATGGTTATGGTGGTCCAGAAACTGTCCCAAGCTGCCCCGGTCCAGCGAATACCCTCTTCTTCGAAGCGGACCGAGAATGCAGTGATATAGTGTTTGATCGTCAGCGAGTTATCGACGCCCCACAGCTCGACAACACTGCCGTAAATGATCATCGCGTAGACAACAATTGTGAACAGCGCCCAACCCAGAGCGACGAGCAGTACCGGAACAGAAAGGCCAGTGGGCATCAGTGGATGGACGCCGGCATCCCCTTTGCCGGTGACGGTTGTGTAGCTTTTCTTCCCCAGCCAGACACGCTGCGCGTAAAAGGCGGAAAGAGTAAAGAACAGCAGCACCATGGCCAGAACCGCAGCCCTGCCTTGATCGTACTGAGCGCCGACGATGGCAAAGAATATCTCGGTCGAAAGCACGTCGAAATTCCCGCCCAATACAAGCGGGTTTCCGAAATCGGCCATGCTTTCGATGAAGCCCAGAAGAAATGCGTTCGCAAGACCAGGCCGCATCAGGGGCAAGGAAACCGTCTTGAATGTCTGCCATCTGCTGGCGCGGAGCGTTTGCGCCGCTTCTTCCATCGACGGAGAGACGCCTTCAACCACACCAATCAGAACAAGAAACGCAATTGGTGTAAACGCGAGTGTCTGCGCAATCAGGATGCCCGGCATTCCATACAGCCAGCGTGTCGGTTGCGTGCCGAACAGTTCGGCAAAGAACCGGGTGACAGAGCCGGACAGGCCAAAAAGCAGGATCAGCGCCAGGCCGATCACGAATGGCGGGGTGATTATTGGCAGAACGGTCAGAGCCCGCAGCGCGCGCTTGTAGCGAAAGCCTGAGCGCGTCACGACAAGTGCAAAGCAAAGACCCAGGACCGTGGTGATGACGCCAACGAGGATGGCAAGGAACAGTGAATTCCAGGCGGCGCCACAACGCGCGCCCTGAAAACAACCCAGACCCCACAGTCGATCATCGAAAAACTTCGAGAAGAAGACCGCGATGGAATACGCGCCGTCTTCGGTGATGAAGGCAGCGAAAAGCATCTTCGCGATGGGAAAAAAGACAAACACGGAGACAATTGTAATAACGCCTCCGATGGCGCTTACGACAAAGACGTCACCGTTAATGGCACCCCTTGCCGCAATCCCCTGAGTAAGCAGGAACAGAAAGCTCGAGGCGCATATCATCGCGCCATAGCCCATGCCGAACTGACGGTCGCCAAGCTCGCCAAACATCGCCTCCAACCAATGAAAGTTGAAACCTCTGATGCCAATGCTGAACCCCTGAGCGATCAGCCAGCCAAAGCCAAGCGCCCCTGACAGGATCAGTATGCGGGCGTAAACTGGATCAGATTTGGTGCGCTTCAACACCAGAAGCGGCAGGGCCAGTGCGATCAAAAGCGGCGCGAGCCAAAGTTTTTCACCCTGCCCAATCAGAAACGCAGCGGGGGCGTAATCCTCATCGAATGGATAGCCGTCCAAAAGCCACCCGAACGACCAAAGGCCACCGTCGACCATATACCAAGGCAACAGGCAGAATCCGACCCACCCGGCCGTGATCCAAAAGATCAGAACCGGATGGGTCGTTTTTGAAGTCCGGTCAGTCATTTACTGCGGCAGAGTGGAAACTTCCTCGTCCCATTTCTGCAACAGACGCTTCCGTTCGTCCGAGGACCCATACTTTTTGAAGTCATAGTCAATCAGCTTGATCTGACTCATGTCTGGCGCGCTCTCCGAAGTTTTTGCGTTCTTGTTCGATGGCACCTGGAACGCGTTGACCTGCAAAGCAAGGTTCTGAGCTTCGGGCGAAAGAGCCCAATCATAGAACTTCTTCGCTTCTTCTTCGTTGCGGGCTCCGTCAATAATCGACATCGAGCCAATCTCGTATCCCGTACCTTCGCATGGCGCGACGACCTTGATCGGGAACCCGGAAACGGCCTGTTTCACGGCGTCATGCATGAAGACGATACCAATTGTGTTCTCGCCACGACCGGCGGCCTTGATCGGCGCCGATCCGGATTTGGTGTACTGATTGATGTTCGAATGCAGGCCCTTCATGAACTCAAAGCCTTCATCCTCGCCGAAGATCTGCACCATCGACGCCAGCGTGGTGTAGGCCGTACCTGATGAGTTCGGATTCGCCATCTGAACGTGGCCCTTGTATTCGGGCTTCAGCAGGTCTTTCCAACAGGCCGGTTCGGGCAGGTTGTTTGCAGCGATAAGATCGGCATTGTAGCCGTAGCCAAGTGCGCCCGAATAGATGCCGATCGTTCTGTTACCCGCACTTTCTGCCTGGGATATCGCCCAATCATGAAGCTGATCGCGCATTGGCGAAATGTATTCCATCGTCAGGCCCTCTTCGGCGGCCTGCAAATGCGGATCACCCGTACCGCCCCACCAAACGTCCCCTTTCGGATTCGAGCTTTCGGCGCGTATTTGTGCAAAGGTTTCCCCTGACGACTTCCGGGTCATGTTGACGTCGATGCCCGTCGCATCTTCAAAGCTGCGCGCCATCAGTTGGCACCAGTCTTCTTGCGCCGAACAATAAAATGTCAGTTTGTCGGCCTGTGCCGCCGACAGTGACGCAGCCAGGGCGATCACCGATCCAACCGTGGTGGATATCAATTTCCTCATTTTCTTCCTCCCTTTGAGCTTGATGCGTCCGGGTTTCCCGGTTCTTTCATGCCCTTCCTCATGCAGCCTGTCGAAGTTTCTTTATGACAATTTTGACTTCTGGATTGTCTGTCAGATTGTTCAGCAAATCTGACAGGTCGCTTTCTTGAACCAACTTTGCGGCCTTTGCCGGTGAAAACCAGTGACGCGTACGTTCACCTTTTTCCTTCCAGCGTCGCTTCAGCTTTTCGACGACCATCGGATAAAGGGTGACGCGGCAGCGAACGCTGCTTTGCCCCTCGTATCGTTTATCATAGAAAAAATGACCGATTGGCCGTTTCGATATGGTGCCGACGGCGCCAGCTTCTTCTTGCGCTTCGATTTCAGCAGCTTGCCATGGTTTTTTGCCGTCCATTAGCCAGCCCTTCGGGATAACCCACCGGCCGGTGTCCCGCGAAGTGACCATAAGAACGCGCAACTTGCCAGTCTTGTCCCAGCGCATCGGAAGCGCCGCAATCTGATCTGCCGTTTCGCTGTCGCTCATGCCGCCTCTCAATGCCACACGATCAAGAACCAAAAGGAAGCTGTTTTGTTGGCAAGTTGGCCGGTCAACGCTTTGCCTTGGCTCGTATTCTGAATTTTATCAGCCTGTGCATCTTTGCTTTGCGCTTCGAAATACTTGTGTTCGCTAGAATTCTCACAACCTTCCGAGGGTTATGCAACAAAAAATATTGCAATATGACCGAAAGCCCACAAAAGTGGGTTTCGAAACCTAGTCGGGTCGTCGGATGTCCAAAACTAAAACGCGCGGCAAAATGTCTGAAAAGAACCACAGCCGGGTAAAGAAATCCGACCGGCGCCAGCAGATATTGCTGGAGCTGAAGCTGCGCCCGCACGTTCGCATCAACGAACTGGCGCAGCGTTTCAACGTCTCCACCGAGACGGTTCGCAGAGATTTCGATGCTCTGTCGAATGATGGCTTGATAGCGCGGGCACACGGGGGGGCATCGGCCGCCGCGCAAGGGCACTATCCGGGTCTGGATGAACGAACAAACGCACAGGTTGAGGAGCGCGAACGCATAGGTGCCACAGCGGCAGAACTGATCCAGAGCGGTGAAACGGTCATGATCGATTCCGGCTCGACCACAATCGAAATGGCACGTGCACTGGCTTATATTGGCACATCTTGCACCGTAATCACCAATTCCATTCCCGTAGCCATGACCCTTGGCCATGGGGCTGCACAAGTGCTGTTATGCCCGGGGGAATACTTGGCAACTGAGTCTGCAACGATCGGAACCGAGACGCTGGAGTTTCTGTCCCGTTTCAACGTCGACAGGTGCATGATTGGTTCCTCGGGGTTTTCGACCGATGGACCTTCAGAAACAGTGCGCGGCTTTGCGGCAATAAAGAAGGCAATGCTGTCGCGCGCCGATAAACGTCACCTTCTTGTTGATTCCGGGAAATTCGGCCGGAAAGGCCTGTCTCAAGTGGGGGGCCTTGACGACCTGCATTCAATAATCACCGACAAAAAACCAACAGGAGAATTGCATAACGCCATTGAAAGCGCCCGGGTCGACGTTCTCGTCGCCGGGTAGATATGAAATGACTGATTAACGGCGGATAAAAAGCACCGCACTTGACTGGGAGGAAAACATGAAGATCGATATCAAACTATTGCTTGGGGCATCTGCAATCGCGCTCATGTCGATAAGTGGAACGGCGTCGGCGCAGGATTGTCCACGCGGTGACTTGGACGAGCGTTTTTGTGATGCCGACGGGGATTTGATCGCGGATATCCCCACAGATCCCTCCGAGCAGATAGATCCTGACACTTTGATTTTTGCCTATACGCCGGTTGAAGATCCCGCCGTATACAAAACCGCGTGGTCAGATTTTCTTGACCATTTGAAAGCGGAAACTGGCAAGGACGTCGTCTTTTTCCCTGTTCAAAACAACGCGGCCCAGATCGAGGCGATGCGTTCGGGGCGTTTGCACATTGCAGGCTTCAACACCGGTTCCAACCCACTGGCGGTAAACTGCGCCGGGTTCCGCCCCTTCACGATCATGGCTTCGAAGGACGGAAATTTTGGTTACGAGATGGAGATCATCACCTATCCAGGTTCGGGCATCGAAAAGGTCGAAGACATCAAGGGGAAACAACTGGCTTTCACATCGCCTACATCCAACTCGGGATTCAAAGCGCCCTCGGCGATCCTGAAAAGCGATTTTGATCTTCTGCCCGAACGCGATTTCGAACCTGTCTACTCGGGCAAGCACGACAACTCGATCCTGGGTGTCGCCAACAAGGATTACCTGGCGGCATCCATCGCGAATTCGGTAAAATCCCGGATGATCTCGCGCGATGTGATCAAGGAAGATGATGTCGTTACGATCTACAAGTCGCAGACCTTCCCGACCACAGGGTTTGGCACCGTTTACAACCTGACGCCCGAGTTGCAGGAAAAAATCCGCAATGCGTTTTTTAGTTTCGAATGGGAAGGCACGACACTGGAGGCGGAGTTCTCAAAATCGAACGAAGGCCAATTCCTCGAGATGACCTATCAGGAATTCTGGGACGTCATTCGTAAAATTGACGCGGCAAATGGCGTCTCTTACGCCTGCCAGTAACTTTTGGCTCATCCGGCGGGCCTGAAAGGGCCCGCTGTTCACCCTAATCTGGGGCATTTCATGCTGCGTCTTCAAAAGCTGACGAAAACATACAAGACCGGAGATCAGGCGCTGAAGGCCATCGATCTTGAGGTTCCAAAAGGACAGGTTCTGGCGTTGATCGGGCCCTCGGGCGCTGGCAAATCGACCATGATCCGTTGCATCAACCGCTTGGTTGAACCTTCAAGCGGCGGTGTCCTTCTGGATGAGGTTGACCTGACCAAGCTCGGATCGGGCGCGCTTCGGAAAGCGCGCCGCGAAATGGGTATGATCTTTCAGGAATATGCGTTGGTCGAACGCCTCACGGTGATGGAAAACGTATTGTCCGGCAGGCTGGGATACGTGGGATTCTGGCGCAGTTTCCTGCGGCGGTATCCGCAGTCGGATGTGGACGAAGCCTTCCGCTTGCTCGATCGGGTCGGGTTGTTACACATGGCTGACAAGCGGGCAGATGAGCTATCTGGTGGTCAACGCCAAAGGGTGGGCATTTGTCGAGCATTGATTCAAAACCCGAAACTGTTGCTGGTTGATGAGCCAACCGCGTCGCTGGACCCAAAGACCAGCCGTCAAATCATGCGGCTGATCACCGAGTTATGTCAGGAACGCGGATTGGCGGCCATCATCAATATCCATGATGTGGCGCTCGCTCAGATGTTTGTTCCCCGTGTTGTGGGACTCCGATTTGGCGAAATTGTGTATGATGGGCTTCCCACCGGCCTTACCCCTGAGAAGCTGACCGAGATCTATGGGGAAGAGGACTGGGAGGCAACCATCGAAAAAGTGGACGAAGATGAAGATGTCGAGGCCGCAGAATGAGCCATCGAGAATTGGACGACATGCTGGGAAAAGGCTGGCGTAAGCCTGCCTTTGTCAAGAACCCAGTGCTCCGCTGGGCATTGCTCTTTGGATTTCTCGCCTACCTGATCGCAGCCTTTATGACCATCGAAGTCGATTGGGGTCGTGTCTATGAAGGGCTGGATCGCGGTTGGGCGTTTGTGCTTGCATTCACCAGCCCAGACTTTATTTCACGGTGGTCAGATATTTGGAGCGGCCTTCTGGAAAGTATCGTGATGACCGTGGCCGCGTCGGTCGTGGGTATCCTGATATCGATCCCGATCGGGCTGGGGGCTGCCCGTAACATCGCGCCATTGCCAATCTATATGATTTGCCGAGGTATTGTTGCGATAAGCCGGGCATTGCAAGAGATCATCGTTGCCATATTGCTTGTGGCGATCTTCGGCTTTGGCCCGTTGGCCGGATTTCTGACGCTTTCCTTCGCCACCATAGGGTTTCTTTCGAAACTTCTGGCCGAAGATATCGAAGCCATGGACAAGGTTCAGGCCGAGGCGATCAAGGCCTCTGGAGCGCGTTGGCCACAATGGATCAACTATGGAGTTCAGCCGCAAGTAATGCCGCGACTTGTGGGCCTTTCCATGTATCGGATCGACATCAACTTCCGGGAAAGCGCGATCCTCGGGCTTGTGGGGGCTGGTGGAATTGGTGCGACTTTGAACACCGCATTCGACCGCTATGAATACGACACCGCGGCGGCCATTCTCATTCTGATTATCGGCATCGTGATGGCTCTCGAATACCTTTCGGGAATTATTCGAGCGAGGGTTCAATAATGCCGATACTTGAACGCGACGATGCGCAAATCTGGCGTCGCCGGACAACCGGTCAGAGCTTGGTTCGTTGGTTCGGCTGGCTGTTGGGCGTGGCGATCTTTGTTTACTGCTGGCAGCTGATCTCGGAATCGACCACTTGGTTTTTCGTCTGGGACGCGCCCCGCATCGCCAATGATATCTGGACACGGGCAACGCCCCCTAAATGGGAGTACATCACCCAACTGGGCCGCCCGATTTGGGACACGCTAAATATCGCCACATTGGGAACAATCATTGCCCTGTGCATGGCAGTGCCCGTCGCCTTTTTGGCGGCCCGTAACACAACGCCATCGGCCTTGTTCATCCGGCCGATTGCCCTGTTGGTCATTGTCTCGACTCGCTCTATCAACTCGTTGATCTGGGCGCTTCTTCTGATCGCAATTATTGGTCCCGGAGTTTTCGCCGGTGTCATAGCAATCGCCATTCGTTCAATCGGGTTTTGCGCAAAGCTTCTTTACGAAGCGATTGAGGAGATTGATCACACGCAGGTCGAAGCAATCACGGCAACCGGTGCTTCACGCTGGCAGGTCATGGCCTATGGGATCGTACCGCAAATCCTGCCCGCGTTTGCAGGCATTGCCGTTTTTCGATGGGATATCAACATCCGCGAATCCACGGTGCTCGGGCTGGTTGGAGCCGGAGGTATCGGGTTGCAATTGTCGGCTTCGCTCAACGTTCTGGCTTGGCCACAAGTCAGCCTGATCCTGATTGTCATTCTCGTCGCGGTTATGATCAGCGAATGGGTTTCGGCGAAAGTACGAGGGGCCATCATTTGACCGGTTTCTCTATGCAAGAAGCTTTTGACGCCTACGAGGCTGTGCGACATCGCCTGCCGCAAACCAGATCTACCGAATTGAGCTATCGCCAGGCGGACACGCTGGAGGACATAGCTCATGAGTTTGACGTGTTCCTCCTCGATGCTTTCGGGGTTCTCAATATTGGTGATACGGCGATCCCGGATACGCCAGATCGGGTCAGGTCGCTGACAGCCGCCGGCAAACGTGTTCTGGTCGTGTCGAATGCCGCCGGGTTTCCCCACGCAACTCTTATGGAGAAGTACAACAGGCTTGGTTACGATTTTGCACCACAAGACGTGATCACCAGCCGGGCCACGTTGTTGTCTGAACTGAACGGCCAAAGTGATTTGCATTGGGGATTGATGGCGGCCCCCAGTGCCGGCCTTCGCGATCTGGAGGGGCTGAAACTGTCCTACCTGGAGGATGACCCGAAGCCCTACGAAACCGTCGACGGGTTCTTGTTGATCGGGTCAGCGGTTTGGAATGAAGCGCGACAAGCCATGTTGGAGGCCACTTTGCAAGAGCGTCCCCGCCCGGTATTGGTCGGCAACCCTGACATTGTCGCTCCGCGCGAGTACGGTTTTTCCAAGGAACCCGGTCTTTACGCGCACCGGCTGGCAGACCGGACAGGCGTCGCCCCTCAGTTCTTTGGAAAGCCTTTCGCCAATATCTATGATATTGCTTTCCAACGTCTCGGACACATCGACAAGTCCCGGGTTCTGATGGTTGGCGACAGCCTTCACACCGACATACTGGGCGCACGAGAAGCAGGCATAGCTTCCGCACTCATCTCGGGATACGGTTTCTTCGCAGGGCATGATGTTGAAGCAGCGATCATGAAGGCAGGGATAGCACCGAACTTTGTTTTAAACCGGCCTTGATGTCAGGGCGTTCCGCTTAGATACGTTTTCCTGTTAACTCGAACATCCGGTGAATCTGCGTTGCGAACATGCCGCCGAAGTGCATGAAGCGCCGCGTGTGAACGGCGGCTTTGGAAAACCATCCTCAACAACTGAGCTCTGAGCTCATGTCCGGCTTGGGCCGCATTCCGACCTGTGCAAAGCCGGCTTTAAGCGCATGGCCGTCGTCGGCTTAACGGAGCATGTCTGCCTTGAAAGGCTTCCGGTTCGTCAGATTGCAATGTTCCGTAATCGCGATTGGCATGTTTCGGGCTGGATGGAGAGGTCGGGATTATTGATGCGCCCGACTCCCCCGCCCCCACCTTTCACCGTCCCACATGTCAGTGTCGTCAGAAAGCAAAGCTTCATACGCTTTGCGCGACCTTGTTCATGGCGAGTTAGCACCACGGTCAACCATTCAGGCAACCGGCCGCAATAATGCGGTACCTTTTGATCTTGCTGATGTCTGCGCAGAATCTCAGATTTGCGCCCATCGAACCGGTGCGGGACATTCAGTCGGTCTCGCCAAAACCTTTCGGTACCGGCAGATCACGCAGAGTTGCCGCGCGTTTTTGCAAGGCCCGCCCGATGACCACACGGCTGATTTCTGTCGTCCCGTCCACGATCCGCAGCATTTGCGCGAGGCGGGACAAGCGATCCAGGCCGTAGGGTTGCAACAGCCCTGCACCACCCAGGACCTGCGTGCAGGTGTTCGCAGCCTTCACGGCGGCATCTGGCACAAACCGTTTGGCATGAGCGGCCATCAAGGGGCCTTCGGGCGTGCCAAGGGAGTCTGCCGCCTTTCGGTAGAGAAGCTTTGAGGCTTCAAGGTCGGTTGCTACCTCGCCCAGCATCCACTGGATCCCGTCCAGATCAAGGTTCCTGCCGCCAAACATCTTGCGGTTCTTGGAATAGGACAACGCCGTATCCAACGCAGATTGCATCAATCCACAGCATCCTGAGGCAATCGAAACACGGGCAATGTCGATGGCCATGAGCGCGCCTTGAAGACCCTGACCAATGGGTAGGATGATGTTGGTTTCATCGACCACGACCTTGTCCATGTACATTTCGGCCAGGGGCAGGAAGTTGTAGGACGGGGTATCGTAAAGCGGCCCAAAGCTGAGGCCCGGTGCGTCGGCGGGAATGGCGATCATCGCCATGTCCTTGTGGCCGGGTGTGTCGCTGGTCTTGACCACAGTGAAATAGATGTCCGCCTCGGTCGCGAGGCTGACCCATGCCTTCGCGCCGCTGATCGTCCATGTGCCGTCGTCATTGACCACGGCGCGTGAATACATGTTTGTTGCGTCCGATCCGGATTGTGGTTCGGTCAGTGCAAAGTTCGCCAGCTTGCGACCAGATGTCAGGTCCCGCGCCCACTTTTCCTTGAAGGCATCTGTGCCATAACCGCAGCCCGCGAAGGTGCAGATGTTATGCATCGACAGGGCAAAGGCATAGGCACCATCGCCCCGTCCCAGTTGTTCATAGACCTGAATGCCTTGCGCCAGCGGCAAGCCCTGACCGCCAAACTCTTCGGGGGCGTAGAGGCCTGCCAGGCCAGCGGCTCCGGCCTTGTCCGAAGCATCGCGCGGCCACTTCTTCGCGGCGTTCCAGGCATCCACATTGGGCAGGATCACCTGCACGGCGTGGTCGCGTGCGGCTTGGAGTATGGTGTCGAGTTTGTCTGACATTGGCGGATCCTTTCACGACGGTCATTCTCAGATGGCGCCACAACCGGGAAGCCATGGATGAGCGGAATGATGAGTTTTTGAGGGCAAAACTTCCGAAAAGAAGTTTTTCTACAGCAAGATCTAGCGATCCTGCCCGCTGGGGACCATCTCGTGCAATGACAGATCATTGTCCAAAAGTGACAAATCGGGCGCCCTACATTTGCACCCTGCGGTATGAGCTTGGCGTGCTTCCGGTCCAGCGCTGAAAGGCCCGGTGGAAATTGGCCGCCGACGAAAATCCGACATCATGTGCGATGGCTTCAACGCTTTTGCGCCCCGCCTGAAGATCACGGATAGCGATATCACGCCGCAGGGCATCCTTGATGGCCTGAAACGATGTACCATCCGCATGCAGCCTGCGGATCAGGGTGCGGGGGGTCATGTGCATCGCGGATGCCGTCTGGGTCAGGGTTGCCGCGTCCCATCCCGATTGGACCAGATAGGTGCGCACCCGCAGCGATTGGGTGTGCTCTCGCGAACTGGTAAAGATCCAGTCTCGGGGCGCGTTTTGCAAAAATCTGTCAAGGTCATTTGTGCTGAGCGCCTGCACTGGACCCAACGCATTCGGATCGAACGAAATCGCGGTGGCACCTTGGCCGAACCGTAGCGGTGCCGGAAAGATGACCGCGTAATCCTGATCAAAGTCCGGGCGCTCAAACACGAAATCGACAGCCTTGACCGGAACTTCGTGCCCCGCCAGCCAAGACATGAGCCCGTGGGCAAGTTTAAGTATCAGCATGTGCCCGAACCGCTGAACTTGAGCCGCGCCCCGTGGCTTCAGCGTAAGCACCAACATGTTATCGGCGTCATCCAGATCAAACTGGTAGTCATCCAGCAACAAGTTCCAGAAGGTCGAAAAGCGATAAAGTGCCGATGAAAGAGACGTGGCTTCCCGGACTGTCGTCAAAAGATGTTGCAGGGCTCTCGGCCGGATTGGGCGGCTCCAAAGCCCCATCATCTCATCACCGGTCTCAACTGCGGCAAGTTGATAGAGACACACGATTTGATCCAGCGTAACGCGACCATGAGGGTGACGCGTATCCGCGACCAAACCCGACCGGGCGAGAAGCGATGCCATCTGAACCTCGGGACATAGCGTACGCAATGCCGTCAGCCAGTCATCGATAAACTGGCTGGAAACCGTGGAAAGGATCGTTGGCGCGACATTGGTCATGACGTGCAAGGAGGTATCACCAATTCCGGTCGAGATGAAACACGGCGAATGTAGGTTGCGGATTGGCAATGTCTTCACCAATCAACGCTCCGGTTGAGCTTATTTCAGTGGGCTGTCGCCCCTGTTCGCGGCACCGGTCATCGAATACTGCTGTGCGGTGGCGGGCAGAGCTTTTGTTTGCATCGGCAAGCAATCTTGCGGATGTATTGGGCGCTCTTTTGGCTCGGGGCGTTCATTGCCCCAAATCCCGGGCTTTAGACGGCCAAAGTTTAATCAGTCGGGCTTTGATAATGAGCAGCTGAGAAGCCGTCACAGGCACCAATTCCAAAACATCGCAAAAATAAATAGCAATTTTTTTGAATACTTTTACCATGTGGTCAAATTAGGGGGCAGATGAATGTTTGACATCATCATCAGAAAGGCCAGCTTGCCGGATGGCCGCGAACCGGTGGATATTGCGATCAACGGCGACCGTGTTGCAGAAATTGCCGCTGACATCATGGGTGAGGCGCGCGAAGAAATTGATGCAACGGGCCGCCTGGTTTCACCTCCGTTCGTCGACCCGCACTTCCATATGGACGCCACCCTTAGCCTCGGGTCGCCACGTATGAATGTTTCGGGCACGCTTTTGGAGGGCATCGCGCTTTGGGGAGAACTGAAGCCCCTTCTGACGCCCGAAGCGGTGATCGAGCGGGCCATGCGATATTGCGATCTGGCCGTGTCGCAGGGATTGCTGGCCATCCGTTCGCATGTGGATGTTTCGTCAACTCCGTTGGTGGGTGTCGAAGCTTTGCTGGAAGTGCGCAAGCTTGTTGCCCCCTATATTGACCTGCAATTGGTGGCATTCCCGCAAGATGGCCTCTATCGATCAGAACATGCCGAAAAGAACCTGATCCGGGCGCTCGATTTGGGGGTCGATGTGGTGGGCGGTATCCCGCATTTTGAACGCACGATGTCGGAAGGCGCTCGATCGGTCACGAGGCTGGCCGAGATTGCCGCAGATCGCGACCTGATGCTGGACCTGCACTGTGATGAAAGTGACGATCCGATGTCGCGCCATGTGGAAACCCTCGCCTATGAGACCACACGCCTTGGGCTCGGGGGTCGTGTGACTGCAAGCCACGTCACGGCGATGCATTCATACGACAATTACTATGCCTCGAAGCTTGTTCCGCTGATCGCGGAAAGCGGCATGAACGTCGTACCGAACCCGCTTATCAATATCACGCTGCAAGGCCGCTCGGACACTTATCCGCGCCGCCGTGGCCTGACCCGCGTACCAGAATTGCGTGCAGCAGGTGTGAACGTTTCCTTCGGGCAGGATTGCACTATGGATCCATGGTATTCTCTTGGGTCCGCCGACATGCTGGAAGTGGCCCATATGGGCGTGCATGCGGTGCCGATGACATCCCGCGAAGCGATGGAATGGGCTTTCACATCCGTTACCCAGAACGGTGCCAAGACCATGGGTCTGCCTGACCCGACAATTCGCAAAGGCGGCCCAGCCAACATGGTTGTGCTGCAAGCGCGTGACCCGATTGAAGCTGTTCGTATGAAAGCCACACGTCTTGCCGTCATCAAAAACGGCAAGGTGCTGGCGCGTACCGAACCAAGACTGGCCGCGCTTTCCTTGCCCAGCCGCCCCTCGACCCTGGATCCCGCGGATTACGCGCCCAGGCCCAATATTTAGGAAGCCCAAGAACAAGAATAGTTGCCACCAACAGAAGAGGATACTCCGATGAAACTCACCACTACACGTCGTCAACTGATGGTCGGCGCCGCGGCCATGCTGGCCCTGCCGGCTTATATCCGCCGCGCCAATGCACAATCTGCAACCCGCGTCGCTGGCGTGCATATGTCTCCGGTCGAAAATGCATGGAACAGCCGGATCCACGTGGCGATGCAGGAAGCCGCCGAGGCTGGCCTGATCGAATATGAGTTTTCAGAGGGTGTGGCTCCGACCGACTATCCCCGTGCGATGCGCGAATACGCCGAAGGCGGCGCGCAAATCATTTGGGGCGAGTCTTACGCGGTGGAACGCGAAGCACGCGAAGTGGCGGGTGATTACCCCGATACCGCGTTTTTGATGGGGTCCTCCGGCGGACCGGAGGGCGACAATTTTGGCGTCTTCGGCACCCGCAACCACGAGGCGGCCTATCTGGCCGGAATGCTTGCCGGCCAAATGTCAGAAAGCAATGTTTTTGGTTCCGTCGGCGGTTATCCGATCCCCGAGGTGAACCTCCTGATCAATGCTTTCCGGATGGGCGTCAGTGAAGTGAACCCTGACGCCACTTTCCTTAACGGTTTCATCGGAGCATGGTTTGATCCGGCTCGCGCGCAGGAAGCCGCGATTGCCCAGATCGACGCGGGCGCGGACATCCTGTTTGGTGAACGCATTGGCACCGCTGACGCCGCTCAGGCGCGCGGCGTGAAGGCCATCGGTTCACTGATAGATTATACACCGCGCTATCCCGGCACGGTCTTTGCCAACGCGATATGGAACTATGGGCCAACCATCGAAGCCATCGTGGCGGATGTTCAGGCCGGCAATCCCACCGGGCGCAATTATACCGAATATTCCTTCATGGCTCATGGCGGCAATGAGCTGATCTATGTCGCCGACGAAGTGCCTGCCGACGCCGTCCCTGCGATGGAGGCCAAACAGGCCGCGATCCAATCCGGCGAATGGGACGTTCCGATCGACGAAAGCGAGCCCTCCTGATCGCGGCGGCTTTGACGTGACCGATGCCACGGCTCTTGCTGCTGCCGTTTCTGCGGGGCAGATCACTGCCACCGATGCGATGGAAGCAAGCCTTTCCGCCTGCCACGCGCAGGCGGATCTGGGCGCCGTGGTGTTCCTGGACGAAGATATGGCCCGCGCCGGCGCGAGGGCGGCAGATGCAGCGCCATCTGATCGACGGGGGCCCTTTCACGGGGTTCCGTTCCTGGTCAAAGACCTCGGCGGTTCCGCCCAGGGACTGCCCGCTGCTGCCGGGTCTGCGGCAATCCGCGCGCAAGGGCGAAAATCCGAAAGTGACAGCTGCCTGTTGCAGGATTTGCGCCAGACCGGCCTGATCCCTTTTGGCGTCTCGGCAACACCGCCATTCGGCCTTTCCCTGACATGCGAACCAGATGGCATGGCTGCGGCCCGCAACCCGTGGAATCCCGCGTTGACGCCCGGTGGCTCATCTGGCGGCGCCGCGGCTGCGGTTGCAGGCGGCATCGTCGCCATTGCTCATGCCACGGATGCGGCCGGATCTATCAGAGTCCCAGCCGCGTGCTGCGGCTTGACCGGGCTCAAGCCGTCTCGTGGTGCGGTGCCCGGGGGCCCTGATTTCGCCAATCACCTGATGGGGATAGCGTCAGAACTGGTTCTGGCGCGGTCCCTACGCGATGTGGAAACCGCCTTTCAAGCCGTAGCCCAGCCCATGACCCCGGTACATCCGGCGGACCACCCCCGCATTGCATTGGCACTGCCCGAGCGTTGCGGAACTGACCAGTGCAAAGCCGCCAAGGATGCGGCTGACGCTCTGCGCGATGCAGGCTGCGAGGTGCATGACATTTGTACCCCGGACGAGATGGGGGCCGAGGCTCATGCAATTGCCCGAACGATACTGGCTGTTTCGCTGGCCGAGTGGCTCATTGCGCTCAGGATATCTGATGACCAGGTTCCACCGCTTGCCGCCGCCATGGCTGCCGAGGGCCGTGCCACATCCGCCACCGCGCTTTTTGCGACCTCAAGACAGCTTGCGCGCCTGGCATATCGTGCTCGCAAGATTTTCAGTTCTGTGGATGCTGTCCTGATGCCGGTCCTATCGCTTGCGCCGCCTGTTATCGGCACTTTGGACCTTTCTGGCGCCTCCGCGGATGAACACATGGCGCGGTTGGAGGCCTTTGCCCCAAACGCAGCACTTGCCAATGTCGCGGGCTTGCCGGCTTTGGCATTGCCCTTTGGCATGGCAAATGGCCTGCCAATCGGTGTGCAACTGATGGGACCACCCGGCTCGGATCTTGCGTTGCTGAAACTTGGCGCTCTGATCGAGGCGCGTGCGCCCGAACTTACCTTTCCGTCTCCAATCGCAGGCCTGCCCACATGAACAAGGTTCTGGAACTTCACGGCATTACAAAGCGTTTTGGAACGCTTACCGCCAATGATGATGTGACCCTGTCATTGGCCCAGGGTGAAATCCTTGCATTGTTGGGTGAAAATGGCGCGGGTAAGACGACGCTGATGAACATCCTGTTCGGCCATTACGCAGCCGACGAAGGCTCTGTCAGGGTGTTTGGCAAAGCGTTGCCTCCGGGTCTGCCCCGCGCAGCGATCGAGGTGGGTGTGGGCATGGTACACCAGCACTTTACGCTTGCGGGCAACCTCACGGTTCTTGAAAACGTCATGCTTGGTTCAGAACCCCTGACACGCGCACGGTCCGCGCGTGGCGAGGCGCGCGCAAAGTTGTTGCAGATCGCGGATCGGTTTGGTCTGCCCGTGAACCCCGACGACAGGATCAAGTCCCTTTCCGTGGGTGAACGTCAACGCGTCGAAATTCTGAAAGCGCTGTACCGAGACGCGCGCATACTGATCCTGGATGAACCCACGGCCGTTCTGGCCCGGCCCGAAGCAATGCGCCTGTTCGAGACGCTGCGCGACATGACGAAAGAGGGTCTGTCGCTTATTTTCATCAGTCACAAACTGCATGAGGTCATGGCGGCCTCTGACCGTGTGGCCGTTCTTCGTGGCGGTAGGTTGGTCGCGGAACGCAGGACCTCTGAAACCACCCCCGGAGAGTTGGCGGAATTGATGGTTGGCCGCAAAGTGGAACGGCCCGTTCGTCAAGACCACGAGATTGGCGCGCCGGTTCTGGTCGCAAACGATGTGCGCGTGGAAAAAGACGGTGAATTGCGGCTGGATGACGTGTCTTTCACTGTCCACGCTGGCGAGATCCTTGGTATCGTCGGCGTATCAGGCAATGGTCAGGCCTCGCTTGGCGGGCTGTTGTCTGGACTGATCCACCCTGGCGCCGGGAAGTTGACACTGCTGAACAAGGATATCGGCCATCTGGGCCCGCGCGGCATGATCCAGGCTGGCGCAGGCAGGGTACCGGAAGACCGCCATACAGAAGGTGTCGTGGGTGAATTGAGCCTGTGGGAAAATGCAGTTCTTGAACGTCTGCGCACACTAGAGTTTTCGCGCCGAGGCTTTGTCCGACAACGCGCTGCCCGAGAATACACCGCAGGGCTTATCGAACGATTTGATATCCGAGGGGCCAGTCCCGACACGCGCACACGGCTGCTGTCTGGCGGCAACATGCAAAAGCTGATCCTGGGGCGAGTCCTGACCAACGGACCGCGTTTCGTGCTCGCCAACCAGCCGACGCGGGGCCTTGATGAAGGGGCAATTGCCGCAGTTCATGCCGAGCTTCTGGCCGCACGGGCCGAGGGTGCTGCGATCCTGCTAATTTCGGAGGAACTGGAAGAAGCCGTAGCTCTTTCAGACCGGATACAGGCAATCGTAAAGGGTCGATTGTCGAAACCGATATCCGCTGATGAGGCTGACCCGCAACGCCTTGGCCTGATGATGGCAGGTGTCTGGAAGGAAGATGATGATGCGGCTTGAACGACGCACATATGTACCGCTGTACCTTGTGGTCATTGCGCCGCTGGCCGCGATCTTTACCGCGTTGTTATTGGCTGCGGGTCTAATCGCAGCGGCAGGTGTGAACCCGCTGACTGCCTATGGTGAAATGCTGACCGGCGCGCTTGGTTCGCGCCTTTCGATCACCGAGATGCTGACCCGCGCCACGCCGCTGATATTTACCGGGCTTGCCGCGGCCGTCGCCTTTCGGGCGCGTCTTTGGAACATCGGCGGCGAGGGGCAGTTCTTCGTCGGCGCGCTGATTACCGCGTGGATCGGGCATTCTCTCGGGGTTTCCGGATGGATCGGGATTCCGATTTTGATGCTGGCGGGCATGGCGGCGGGTGCGGCCCTGTTGGCGGGCCCCGCTTATTTGCGCCTGCGTTTCGGGGTGGATGAGGTGGTGACGACCCTACTGCTCAACTTCATTGTGATCCTTTTCGTCGGCCTCATGATCGAGGGTCCGATGCGCGATCCGATGGCCTTTGGCTGGCCTTCCTCAGTGCCCGTGAGCGGAGAGTACCGCCTGCCGGATCTTATTCCCCGCACGCGCCTTCATATCGGGTTGCTTTTTGCCATCGCGGCAGCAGGTGTTGTTTGGCTGATCCTGGCCCGCACGGTTTTTGGTGCTGAAACACGCGCCGCAGGCTTGAACGCCAGTGCCGCCGCCTTTGCCGGAATTTCCCTTCCAAAAACGATCATGGGTGTGGCCCTGCTGTCAGGCGCTTTGGCAGGGCTGGCAGGTTCCGTCGAAGTCATGGGTGTTACAGCCGGGGTCACGACAACCATGAGCCCCGGATTCGGCTATGCCGGCATCGTCGTCGCAATGCTGGCCGCTTTGCATCCGGCGGGTGTGGTCGCCGCCGCGGTTTTCGTCGCCACCGTTTTTGTCGGGGCCGATGCCATGAGCCGCGCAACCGGCGTTCCCAGCTTCATTGCCGACGTGATCGTGGCGCTCTGCCTGCTCACCATGATCGTGGCCCTTCTTTTCACAACTTACCGGGTGCGCCGATGAGTGATGCAATTGACCTGCTGCTGAATACCAGCCTCTGGGCGTCCGTGCTGCGCATTGCAACGCCGCTTATTTTCGGAGTCCTCGGCGCGTTGCTCTGTGAACGTTCGGGTGTTCTCAATCTAGGGATCGAGGGGATCATGACCATGGGCGCGATGAGCGGTTGGCTTGCCGTCTACATGGGCGCGCCTTTGCTGGTTGGCCTGATGATAGCGGCACTTTGCGGCGCAATGTTAGGATTGCTGCACGCCATGCTAACGGTCCCGCTTGGATTGTCGCAACATGTCTCGGGGCTTGGCATCACGCTGTTTGCATCCGCGCTGGCCTACTACCTTTACCGGTTGCTTGTCGAAGTGGGCGATCTGCCCCCGACGATAGAACCTTTCCAGCCACTCGATGTTCCGGGTGTTTCCGATATCCCCATTTTGGGTCCGATCCTGTTTTCCCAGGCTCTGCCGACCTACCTCGCTCTGTTTGCGGTGGCTGTGATGGCCTACGCCCTTGCCCGGACACCGCTGGGGCTGGCCATTCGCATGACCGGTGAAAACCCGCACGCGGTTGAGGCGCAGGGGCTGAACCCCATTCGCATTCGCATTGGTGCAGTGGTTGTCGGATCAGCGTTGATGGCAGTGGGTGGCGCGTTCCTGACGACAACGGCGTTCAACAGTTTTTTCCCGGGCATGGTTCAAGGACGCGGGTGGATCTGCATCGCACTGGTTGTGTTCGCAAGTTGGCGGCCTGGCAAGGCGTTGATCGGTGCCGTGCTGTTTGCTTTTTTCGATGCATACCAGTTGCGGCTGCAAACGGCGATTGAAGGCGTGCCATATCAACTCTTCCTGATGGCGCCCTATGTGCTTTCCATCGTCGCGCTCGTTCTTGTGGCCCGCAGGGCCGAGGTGCCTGCCGCGCTGATGGCACCCTATCGGCGCGGTGAACGTTAGGATCAGGGTTCACAACCAGTGGATGACTGGTCGTTGCAAGCGCGAAAGGGGCAGGACATACATGAGACGTCGCTTATGGCGGGTTGCGACATTGGTGCCCGTGCCTTTCGTGTTGGGCGGAATGTTGCGTCAACACCTTGGGCAAGAAGCCATTGATCGCAATGCAGTACGCCAATAACCGCTGGCAATGACGATTAGAAAAGGCGGCTTCTGACGATGAGAAGCCGCCTTTTGTCTTTCGTTCTGACGTAGTTGCCTAGTTGCCTGCCGACTGCAATCTCCGACGGTCAGCGGCGGTTGCATTTCTCTCAACGACAGTCCGGTTGTATGGGTCTTTCAACTCATAACGGCCAAACTCGATCTCTTCTTTCCAGCCATTGGCATAGTTCACTTCGATATTGTTGCCCTGACGTTCAACTTTCGTCGGGCGGCTTCCCGTAGTACCTCCTTGGCCGGACGAGCGCACGTTGTCGATGGAGATACCATCTGCCAATGACCGGAGCCTTGAGACATCGGCGCCTGTCGCCAGCCGTTCTTCCACAGTGCGGTTCTGAGCATTCTTCCTTTCATACCGACCGTTTTCGATTTCTTCCTTGGTTCCATCGGCATAGCGCACTTCGATGCCGTTGGCGTTCGTCTCAACCTTCGTTATGCCGGCAGAGCGCGATGACCCGCCGCCTGACCGGGATTGATCCTTTTTGCCGCTGCCTCGATTTGAACGCTTCGAGTCATCATCGTCGTCATCGTCATCGTCATCGTCGTCGCGACCACCTTTGCCGGATCCGGAATTGTCGTCCCGATCGTCGTCGCGGTCATCGTCCCTGTCGTCGTCGCGATCACCACCGCGACCACTGTTGCCCGACCCCGAGTTGTCGTCCCGTTCGCCGCCGCGATCATCCCCCCGGTCATCATCGCCACCATCTCCATCTTTTCCGCTGCCGCT
Organism: Ruegeria sp. HKCCE3926; assembly: GCF_017872515.1. Lineage (NCBI taxonomy): Bacteria > Pseudomonadati > Pseudomonadota > Alphaproteobacteria > Rhodobacterales > Roseobacteraceae > Ruegeria > Ruegeria sp. HKCCE3926. The sequence continues at coordinate 226,770 of NZ_JAEDOU010000002.1, forward strand.
TTTGGCAAAGGCATAGGCTGGTTCAAGGTGCAGGCGACCTTCCGTGTCAAACTTCGGCACGTAAGGCGTCGCGGCAATCAACGAAGCCAGTGCTGCTGTGCTGAGAAGCTGGCCCAGTTTTCCTTGAAGTTTCATTTTTTCGCCTCCGGTTATGTTCGACCCAACTCATGGTGTCGGTGACAGGTTATCCGGGGCTTTGCTTCCCGACATCGGGCTTAGGTCTGATGAATTGCGGGCCGAACGTCCCCGCCAAAACCACGACTTCGGTCGTAGTCGATTGCACCAAGTGGTTTAAGAAACCTGGTTCGGTTGTGCTCCGTTACCCTTCAGCTCGTCATCGGGTTCGAGATGAATGACAAAAACAGAACCCGGATAAAGACGTTCCAATGCGTGTTCGATTTCATTGCAGATGTCATGGGCTGCGCTGACCGGCATTGCGCCGTCCACAACAAGGTGAAACTCGACGAAGATGACATTCGCGGATCTGCGCCCCTTGAGGTCGTGATATTCCAGCGCAGCGCCCAGATTGTTTTCAATGGTGCTGGAAACAACCTGCAAGTCATGTTCAGAAAGGCTCACATCCATCAGGCCGTCAACGGACGCACGAATGACTTTCCAACCTTCCCACAGGATGTTCAGCGCGACCAGAATTGCAAGGATCGGGTCAAGGACAAGCCAGCCGGTGACAAGTGCAAGTGTGAGCCCCGCGATGACACCAACTGACGTCATGACATCTGTAAAAATGTGCCGCGAGCTTGCCTCCAATGCAGGTGAACCTTCGCGCCTGCCGACTTTAAGCAACAGGTAGGCCCATGCGCCATTCACGCCCGTTGCAATGACATTGACGGCGATTCCAAGAAAAGGCGCATCCTCAAGATGTGGATTGGGAAGGGCCAGCACGGCCTCTCTGATGATCAAGAACGCCGCCAACACAATCAATGCGCCCTCGACGACAGCGGAAAGATACTCGGCTTTCTTGTGGCCAAAAGGGTGGTTTTCATCAGGGGGCTTGTTTGCGACCCGAACCGCAAAATAAGCCAGCAGGGCCGTTGCGACGTTGACGGTGGATTCCATCGCGTCCGACAACAACGCCACCGAACCTGTCAGCCACCAGGCCAACAGCTTCAGGGCCAGTACCGCCAGGGATATCGGAATGGACCAAAGCGCGATCTTTTGTGTCATTTGGCCACGACCCTCAATCAATCCTGAACAGAAACGCGGGCGTGTGCTGCGTTCCGGTGCCCAGAACGTAAAACAGGAGTTTCGCGAAAAGGGAATAGGCCTTGCGGCTTCGTGCTGACGGCTGGCAAGGACATCTGGCATCGGCCGCATGGCGCCAAAGAGGGTTACTCTGACGGCGAGTCTGTCGGTGACGCGGGCACGGCCTTGAGATAGGCCGCAATCGCCAGACGGTCGTCATCCGTAAGGCGGGATGTGTTTTCGATGACTTCGACCATCTCACCACCCGCGCTATCATAATCCGGCGTGAAACCGGATTTCAGATACTCGGCAATATCAGCCTCGGACCAATCCAGTTGGGCAGAAGTCAGCCCGGGGATGCGTCCCTTTCCGCTGGGGTTTGGTGCACCTGTCAGCCAGAGATCGCGTTTCAGGCCCCCTAGCCCGTTACGCGGCGTGTGACATTCTGCGCAATGTCCCAACGCCTCTACCAGGTATCGGCCTTGAATTTGCAGGTCAGTCAGATCGCCTTCCACAACCCAGCCCGGTTTCAAATACAACAGCTTCCACCCGCCCAGCCCGCGTCGAATATTGAAAGGAAAGCCAACCTCGTGCGCTGCGCTTTGGCTTGGAACCGCCGGCAGAGTGCCGAGGAAGGCATGCAGTGAAACAACGTCCTCGGCTGACATGTTGGCGTAGGACGTATAGGGAAATGCGGGGAAATAGTGCTGTCCTTCGGGCCCGGTCCCGTGGAGCAGGGCATTGGCCAGATCCGATGCGGACCACGATCCGATGCCGGCAACCGGATCACTGGATATGTTGGGGGCTATGAACGTGCCGAAATCCGACGCAAACCGACGACCGCCAGCGAGTACCAGCTTTTCCTCACCCGTTGCGTTCGGAGCAGAATGACAGGACGCGCATCCAGCCGCGTAAAACACTGCCTCACCTCGACTGAGATCAGGGACAATCCCGTTCAGTTGTGTCTGGTCAACTGTTTTCGGACGGGTCAGCACCAAACCGACCAGCCCGACCAGTACAGCGATACCTGCGGCGAAAATGAACAAACGCCGCATGGGCAGCGCTCCTTTAGTCTTTCGGTGCCCTGTAAGCCTTATGACATGCCGAGCATGATCCGCCCAGATCACCCATCGCCGCCTTAAGGGCATCGACATCCTGGCCTGCCGCCGCCTGCATCGCAACGGCGGCTTCCGCCATGGCCTGACCTTTTGCGCTTACATCCGGAAAGTTCTCCCAGATGGCTGGCAAGGCCCGGGTGGACGGGTCGGACGCATTGTCGGATCCGGCAGGCCACATCGCAGATTGATCGATCTGCGTCAGAACAACCAGGTTATTTGCGGCCCGTGTTGCTGCCTCGGCATCATATTCAATCTCTCCCTTGGCCATGCCGCCCAACGTGCCAAGATTGAAGGCATAGAGCTGCATGATTGAGGTCCGAGCCTTCACCGCAGGATTTTCGCTTTCATGGGCGATGGCTGATCCAATAACGGCTACCGACAACAAACCTGCCGCAACGGCCGGGATTTTCTTGATCATTGTGCGTCTCCCTGTTCAATGCGTCGAATACTAGCCTGAACATTTTTTCTTGTAATTGTTTGTTATTTGTTGTTCCTTGTTAATTTATGCACAACCAAAACTGGGATGATCTTCGATACGCGCTGGCCGTAAGGAAACACGGATCACTGAATGCGGCTGCCGGGGCGCTTGGTGTCACTCATGCAACGGTGCTGCGCAGAGTCGCCGCGCTTGAAGACCGTTTTGGATGCGTGATCTTTCAAAAACACCCGTCAGGGTACACTGCCCTACCCGAGGCCAGAGCTATTCTTTCGGCGATGGAAAGCGTTGAAGAGGCCGTACTTTCCGTAGAGCGGGCAATTGTGGGGGCAAACCGGTCCCCTGCGGGTCAGGTCCGCATTGCGTCTACGGACAGCCTTTGTCAGTTTGTATTGCCCCAAATTCTGACTGAGATATCGCGGCTTTATCCCGATTTGGAGCTGACTTTGTTAAGCGGCAACAGCCATCATGATCTGTCAAGGTTGACCGCGGACATCGCAGTGCGACCCTCGATCAAACTTGAAGAAGGGCTTGTCAGCGAACGTGCGGGAACATTGTCATTCGGCGTTTTTGACGACGGTTCCCCAAACCGAAAATGGATGAGGCTTGATGGAGCGTTGAGCCGCTCGCTTCCCGCCAAATGGCTGGCCGAACATGTCAGCGCCGATGAAATGACCAACGGGGCAGACAGCTTTTTGGTGCTTCAACAGATGGCAGCATCCGGGGTGGGCAAAACGATCCTGCCCTCGTTTATTGGGAACGCGGATCCTAGGCTTCATCGGTCGTCAGAAATTGATCCCAGAATAGATGTCCCGCTGTGGGTGGCGGCTCTGGACGAGATAGCGCGCACTCCGAGATTTGCCATCGTGCAAAGAGCTTTGGTTGAACGCCTTTCCATTGTTCTGCCGGGGTGACAAATCAAAAATCTCGCCCGTAGGTATGGCTCCTCCGAGGACGGCTTTGGGCCGATGCGCTGATCGTCTGGACGGAGTTTTGAGCGAGCTCCGTGTACTTCCTGCAAGGCCACGCGCGCTTTCTGTCTGCCGCCTGCGCGATTGCGCGACCGAGGGTTCTGACATGATCCGAGTTCCGAATCCGAACGCTGGTGAGTTCAGACCAAGGTCGGTGGCGCGGTCAGGGATAGTCGTTCATAGTTGAACACGAAATGAGACCCGAGATTTCTGATCTGTCAGTTCGCAATTGGTCATTGTCGCGCGTTTTTCTTGCGGCTTGCATTGTCGTTATGGGAACGGCCACCGCGATAGTTGGCGCATGGGTGTCAAATCGGATCGAGAATGCAGTTGTCCAAAATTCTGCCAATTCCGCAGCGCTGTATATGGAGAGCATCGTATCCCCTCTCAGCCAGGAACTTGCATACGGGGATCGTCTTTCCGATCAAGCAAGGCGGGCGCTGGACGAAATATTCATGACCCAGCCGATGCGGGACCGCATTGTGTCTTTCAAGTTTTGGAAACAAGGAGGCGTGATCGCGCACGCGTCGGATCCAACCATCATTGGCAGCCGTTTCGATCCGACTGATGATCTGAGCCGAGCCTGGAGCGGAGAGATTTCGGGTTCTTTCGAAGATCTCGACCATGCCGAAAGCGCCGCAGAAGCAGCACTTGGGATCCCGCTGCTTGAAGTGTACAGCCCGATCCGCGAACTCTGGTCGGGCGATATCATTGCAGTTGCAGAGTTTTACGAGAAAGCCGAACAGCTGGAAGTTGATATGGCCAAAGCCCGCCGGACAAGCTGGCTGGTCGTCGGGTCAGCATTTGCAGCAAGCACAATCGTGCTGTTTTCCATCGTGGCAATCGGTGACAACACCATTCGACGTCAGGGGCGCCTGTTGGAGCGGCGTCTGAAAGAGAGTGAGCAGATGGCAGAGCAGAACGCCAGGCTGCGGTCGCGCGTGGTCGAAGCGTCGGAACGATATGCCACGCAAACAGACCGGTTTCTGAAGAAGCTTGGTTCCGAGCTTCACGACGGTCCCGCTCAATATCTGTCCCTCGCGGCCCTCAGGTTGGAGGCGGCGTTCTCGGACAGGCCTGAAAAGCCTGCTGAGGCCGAGGAGATTCAACAGTCTTTGCAGAAGTCCCTGGCCGAAATTCGCGCGTTGTCGCGGGGGTTGTCCGCTCCGGACATCGACAATCTGGCGCTGATTGATGTGGTGAAAAGAGCGATAGAAGATCACTCGGAACACAGCCCGTTACGGCCGGATGTTTCACTTCAGGGAAGCCAGACGATCGAGTTGTCCGTGTCCGACAAGCTGTGTGTTTTCCGGTTCCTTCAGGAAACGCTTTCCAACGCCGCAAGGTATGCTCCGAATTCTCGATGCACGGTCATTTGCGAGGCGCATAACGATCGGGTCGTCATTCATGTCAACGATGACGGGCCCGGATTTGACCCCTCGGACGGAAAAGTACTGCGTGACGATGGAGGCCAGGGGCTCTTGGGTTTGCGAGATCGGGTTGAGAGTATCGGCGGCAGGTTCGAAGTCAGGTCAAGCCCTGGCAAAGGCACCTCTGTCACAATGACACTATTTCCCAGAAAGATGAGCACGTCATGACAACATCTGTCGTAATAGCGGATGATCACCCGATTTTCAGGGACGGATTGCACCGGACATTGGACGAAGCCGATGGGTTCGAAGTTCTCGCTGCCGGCTCGAGCGCGGATGAGGCAATTTCACTTGTCGGCATTCATCAACCTGACATCGCCATCCTCGATCTTTCGATGCCCGGAGGCGGCATAAATGCGACGCGAAAAATCGCGGCCATGGCAAATCCGCCATTCATCGCGATATTGACGGTCTCGGAAAACAACAGTGACGTTGCGGATGCTTTGGAAGCAGGGGCAATCGGCTACATCGTCAAAGGTGTGACGGCTAGCGAATTGACGGCCTCGCTGCGCAGCATCGCCGCAGGTGAAGGATTCGTGTCACCCGGGTTGGCCTCGCGCGTGCTGCTTCAGATCAACAGAGAGGCAGAAGCTTCCAAAGACAGTGATGTTCTGGATGATCTCACACATCGCGAGGAAGAAATACTTCGACGTGTGGCGAAGGGGATGAGCAATCGGGAGATCGCAGATCAACTGGATCTTCAGGAAAAAACCGTAAAGCACTACATGACGGCAATCCTCTCCAAGCTCCACGCCCGAAACCGGGTCGAGGCCGCGCTGATCGCGCACGATGCTTGGGGCAAGACCGACTAAACCATGGGTCAAACGTGATTGCATGCTCAATGCTGGCCCTATCGCTTCGAAAAGCGTGTGCACCCGGGATCTGAGATTTCAGTTTCGTGCCGGCAAATCTAGTTGGTGGCAAGCTTTGTTGCACATGCTCGCCCTTGCGCTGTACCACCTCAAAGCGCATGCCCAAAGTGATCTGTCGGTCAGGGCCCTGGCGACCCTGGCCGCGACCGGATGGCGTGGTTCAGCGGATCTTTTGGCCTAACTCTCAGGCCTGTGCCGGAATCCATGCAAATAGGGGTCGGATTTGAGACGCTTGGCCGCAAAATCGACAAAAGCGCGCACTTTTGCAGACACGGTGCGGCCCTCTTGATGCACAAGATGGATGGGGACCTCGGGTGGTTCATACGAATTCAGAACGGTCCTGAGCCGCCCGTCCGCAACGTAGGGTGCAACCTGATAGGATAAAAGCCGCCCGATGCCATGCCCTTGCAGCGCCAGCTCGATCACCGCGTCATTGGTGTTCATGCTGATGCGCGGGTTCACGCGCTTTGTCACGACCGTTTCGCTTTTTTGAAAATGCCATTGGGCCGAGGCGTGCAGGGCGGTTGAGTTTATGATCGCGTGATTGGCCAGGTCGTCGGGTGTGTCTGGTTCGCCGCGCGCATCAAGATATGCCGGAGCGGCAAACACGACCTGCCTCACCGCGCCACATCTCACCGCCATCAGGCTTGAATCTGCAAGGTTTCCAATCCTGATCCCGACGTCGAGGCCTTCATCCACCAGATTGACCACGCGGTCCACATAGAGAGTGCGCGCAGAGAGCTTTGGATGCAGTTCCAGAAATTCACCCAGAATCGGAGTGACGAACATGCGGCCGAACAACACCGATGCGGTCACGCTGAGTTCCCCGGTCGGTTCGGCATAGGATCCGACGGCGGCACGCTCTGCCTCCTCGAGATCCATCAGAATGCGTCTGGCATCTTCAAAGAACCTTCGCCCGCTGTCCGTCAGCATGACTGATCGCGTGGTGCGCACAAAAAGACGAAGCCCCAGGCTGTCCTCCAGCATGGAGACCAGTCGGGTTACCGTTGGTGGCGACATATTGAGGTGGCGCGCTGCGGCCGCGAAGCCTTTCAGCTCGGCCACCTTCACAAAAACGCTCAGAGCCTGAAATCTATCCAAACAACTATTCCATATTTTGGAATAATATATTGCCAATTAGGGATATTCTGCAACACCAAGGCTTGGACTAGCTTCACCTCAACCCCAGGGCTCTGCCCGGCTGAGATGGAGAATTCGATGTCACGTCCTTTTGCAGAAATCACTTTTACGCCTTCCGTACGTGCAACACAGGCCAAGAACAAATCGGCTGAAGGTTATGCAAAGTTTCTGGCCGGCGCTGTTCAGGAAGACCTCATCAGCCCGGTCGAGGCGAGCTTCATCGCACAAAGGGACGGCTTCTATCAGGCGACCGTCTCTGAAACCGGCTGGCCTTATGTTCAATTCCGCGGCGGACCGGCAGGCTTTCTGAAAGTGCTGGATCAACGGACGCTGGCCTACGCAGATTTTCGCGGCAACCGGCAATATCTGAGCGCAGGTAACCTGCTGAACAACGACCGCATTTCTTTAATCCTGATGGACTATCCCAACCGGAGACGCCTCAAGATCTGGGGCCGGGCGAAACTTGTTGATGGCGCGGATGATCCGGCCCTGACGCAACGTTTGAGTGACCCGAATTACAGGGGCCACCCGGAGCGGGCCATTGTGATCAAGCTTGAAGCGATGGACTGGAACTGCCCGCAGCACATCCCCCAACGCCTGACCCTGGAAGAGTTTGAAGAGCATATGGCGCCGCTTCGCGATGAACTGGCGGAACTGAAAGCTCAAAACGCAGAGCACAAAGAAAAGCCCGGCCAGAAACGCTGACCGATGCTGAACCCCGCGCGTTCAGACGCGCCCCCAAAACCCCAAGAAAGGAAATACCCATGTCGCGCAATCTGAAATCCATCCTGAGCGCAAGTCTTCTCGCGCTTACCATCGCGGTGCCATTAACTCCGGCCCCTGCAATCGCAAGCGAGACCGGCATTGAAGCCACCCAAGCGGTCAATTTCCACGCAGAAAAAATCGGCGAGGTGAATATCGCCTATCGTGAGGCCGGAGACCCGAGCAGGCCAACCGTTCTGTTGCTTCATGGGTTTCCGACCTCGTCACATATGTTCCGCAACCTTATCCCCGAACTGGCCAAGAACTATCACGTGATCGCGCCCGATTTCCCCGGATTTGGGGCCTCGGACATGCCGCAAGCCGAAGACTTCGAGTATTCCTTTGCGAATATCGCCGAAATCATGACGTCTCTGCTGGATCGGAAGGGTGTCGATCAATACGCGGTCTATCTGATGGACTATGGTGCCCCGGTTGGATTCCGGATGTTTGCCGAACAGCCCGAACGGGTCACTGGCTTCGTCATTCAGAACGGCAATGCGTATGAGGAAGGGCTGCGCGAATTCTGGGACCCGATCAAAGCCTATTGGGCCGACCCCTCGAAAGAGAATGGCGACCAGCTTCGAGGGTTTCTTACTCTGGATGCGACCAAGTGGCAGTTCACCCACGGTGTACAGAGGCTGGAACTGATCAGCCCGGATAACTATTGGCACGTCCAATACCTGCTTGATCGCGAAGGTAATCAGGAGGTGCAACTTGAACTTTTCCTGGACTACGGCACCAACGTTGCCGAGTACCCGAAATGGCAGGCGTTGTTTCGTGAGCATCAACCACCTGCGCTGCTGATGTGGGGTAAGAATGATCACATCTTTCCGGCCGAAGGCGCCCTGCCCTATCAACGCGACCTGAAGGATCTTGAGTTTCATCTGCTTGATACCGGACACTTCGCGCTGGAAGAATATGGGCCTGAAATTGCGGAACAGATGACTGCATTCCTGAACCGCATCACCGCCGCCGGCAACTGATGCGCAACTGGCCGCGCCTCGATCAAGGGCGCGGCCTCATGTTTGGAGACGATCAATGAATACGCAAACAAACACTGCCAGGGATGTCACGGTTGAAATCGTGCACGGGTTTGTCGACGGTGGCACCGGAGGAAATCCCGCAGGCGTCGTTCTGGACGCTGATGATCTGAGCGCGCAAGATATGCAAACCGTGGCGGCAAGAGTTGGATTGTCCGAGACGGCGTTTGTCTCGCGGTCCAAGACGGAAGGCTTCAAGCTGGATTTCTTCACACCGAACCGGCGCATCGCTCATTGCGGTCATGCAACAATCGCCGCCTTCTCTCACCTTGATGCGTTGGGTCGGATCCCCAAACCCGATACGTCGAAGGAAACAGTTGATGGCCCCAGGCGCATACTCATGAAAGACGGCGCCGCCTATATGGAACAATTGGCCCCACGCTACTCGGGTGCTCAGGAATGGATCGAAAATGGCGTGAAACTCGACGATGTGCTGAGCTCTCTCGGGGTCGACAAAACTGACCTAGATCAGAGGTTTGCTCCGGTTCTGGTCAACACCGGCAACAGCTTCATCGTCGTTGGTCTTTCGGATGCGGCGGGCTTTGCCAAAATCAGACCAGATTTGGCCAAAATCAAGCAAATCAGCGAGAAACTGGATCTGATTGGCTATTACGTATTCACGAATGACCCTTCAATCACCAGCCGGGACGCCACAACCCGTATGTTCGCACCCAGATACGCGATAGATGAAGAAGCCGCCACTGGGATGGCGGCCGGGCCACTTGCATGCGTGTTGCACGATTTCGGCGGCACGTCTCAGCGATCATTTGAAATCGAACAGGGGGTGTTTATGAACCCGGCAAGCCCGAGCCTGATAAAGGTCGATCTGGATATCGAGAATGGCGCAATCACGGGCCTCATGGCGGGTGGTTACGGAAAAGCCATGACCTCGGCCCGGATTGCTTTGTGACGCGAAAAGGCCAGGTGTGTCCGCAGCATCAGCTTCGGATGCGCCCAGGTCCTTGAGCGCGAATACATTTCGTCCAAGGGTCCTGCGACGGCACCTTAATCAGCGCAGTGCGCGGCCTCGTCGCCCGCAGCCCAAATCGAGTTCGGCATTGCGGACAATGTAGAAGCTTGCGATTCTCAATCCATGTTGTCTGGATCCATGTGGCGATCCGGCATGGGGCTGGCTTGAGGCTCCTTTTCGACGAGAGAGTACAACTCGATGGATTCGGCAAGCCCTCGAACTTCGTGAAACCCACAAGCTGAGAACAGTTCAGGCGAAGCAGCGGCAACGGCTGACGTCGCCAGAACTCTGTGGCCCAGGGATTTCGTCAACCCCTCAATACGGCTTGCGAGGTTGACCGCTCTGCCCAGAACAGTGAAATCCAGCCTGCCGGGACTGCCGATGTTGCCATAGCTGACCTGCCCGACATTGATCCCGATGCCTATGTCCAACGGCGGCTTCTGAGCCTCATCGCGGCGATGGTTGAGTGCGGCCAAACCGGTCAAAACACTTTGAGCGGCCTGTGCTGCCCTTTTGCATTGGGCGTTCAAACCTTCCTGTGTCTCGACAGTGAATATCGACAGAATGCCGTCGCCCATGAACTTGAGAATGTCGCCGCCATTCTCTTCGACAGACTGCACGACCAGATCAAAATATCCACTCAACATGTCGAAAACGTCTTCTTCGGATGCCCTGTCTGAAAGAGCGGTGAAACCGCGCAGGTCAGAGAACATGACAACTGCGTCAAGGGTTGTGCGTTCCCCTCGCTTGATCCGCCCGTTCCACACAGCATCAGAGGGCCCATCGCCAAGATAGGTTCTCAGAAGACCTTTGGACGACTTGCGCATGGTGACAGGTTCAAGAGCAGAGGACAGAGCGGGCAATGCACCCTCAATCATTTTCAGATGCCGGGGCGAGAAGCCTTCTGGCGACCGGGTGACAAAAGTGCAGCCGTGCAGCGATCCGTCTCCGTAATAAAGCAGCGTAGCATAGTAATCGGTGCCACCCAGCTCAGCGAATTCAAGATATGACGAGTGCTCGGTCTTGGGATCCAATTGCCGCAGACTTTTGTGAAGTGGCTTACGGTGTTCAAGAATGTATTCGAATGAACTGCCGACATACCCATCCGTCAGCATGGTCTCATGTGTCACGTCATAGCTTTCGGTGCCATCCGGTGTCCAGACGATCCCCCATGCGATGAGCAGCGGATTGGCGAAACGCTGACCGATATTGACCCGCCAGAGCGGCACACCCGCCTCGATCAGAGACGAACAGAAATATGACACAACTTTTTCCGGGTCATCCGAACGACGCCCCTCGGCAATCATCCAATTGGTCAGTTGGGCAATAGCATCCATAGTTTAAAACCAATCGCTTAGATAAGATCGTCAAGAATTTGGGTTTAGTGTTCGATCATAATATTCTAGCCTTTTTCTTACCCCGTCCAAGCCTGCTGTTCAGTCCACAGTTCTCGGCCGTAAGCGCCGGCCAAGCTACACACAGACCTTCCTGGATACGTTTCGCCAGCCTTGTCATCAATTTGAATGAATCTTGCCAAAAGGGCGGCGTCGCTCTCGAAATCCCTTTGAACGTCTTGTCGCGGGCTGGTTGCGTGAGGCCGCTCTGGCTATTGATTTATTAGCGCGCGCAAAGAATATGTAAATCTATGATAAGTTCACGACGAACAATACCAGCAGGCAGACCGGCATGACCAAGATAAAGAACATGGAAGAGTTTGCAGCGCTCAGCGGCATCTCGCGCCCTACGGTTTCCAAGTACTTTCACGATCCCGACAGCGTTCGCCCCACGACGCGGGCCCGAATCGAAGAGGCGCTGGAACGGTTCGACTATCGCCCCAACATTTACGCGGTGAACCAGAACCGGAAGCTTACCAAGAATATCGGAATCGTCGTGCCCTATCTGGCGGACCCGTTCTTTGTCGAGATTGCACGCTATCTGGAACAAAGTTGCATTGCGGCAGGTTATCGGCCGTCCCTGTTCAGCTCTCATGGCGAGCAGAAGCTGGAGAACGAAATTCTGGACGGCTTGCAATCGATGAAACCCGCCGGTGTTCTTTTGGCCCCTTTGGGCCGAATTTCGGACAGATCTGCGATCGAGAAATTCTGTGCCAATGTGCCGACCGTTCTGTTCGACAGCAATCTTGATGGTCTGGGAGCAGCCTTTGTCGGATCGGATAACTTTAGCTTTGTGTCGCAAACCGTCGAATACATGACCCGCACTGGTGAACCCCCGTCCTTCTTCGAAATGCGAACACCCGCAAACCCCAATGCCAACAAACGGCGCAAGGCGTATGTCGAAATCATGGAGCGCCTCGGACATGAGCCGCATATTCTCAAGGTTGATGGCAAAGGTTGGGCGTTTGAAGAAATTGGACACAGAGGCACGATGAAGATCTTGGAGGAAGGTCAATTGAGGACGAACTCGGTTCTGTGTAGCAATGACCGGCTTGCCATCGGCTTTCTTGCCGCTTGCTACGAACAGGGGATTCGGGTCGGTCGGAAAGAGGATTGTACGTTGCGTGTAGCTTCGAATGATGGGCACCCGTTCGCAAAATTTACATGTCCATCCCTGACAACGGCAGCGCATGACTATGATAATGTAGCGGCGCGCAGTGTTGAAACCCTGTTCCAACTCATTGAAAGTGGCGGGAAACTTCAGGCGCGATCGGAAACGCTATTCCCCGCACGACTGGTTTTGAGGGATTCTGCGTAGCTTCATTTTTTAACGCGCGTAAAGTTTTTATTGACGCCGCGACAAATTACGCACTACTTTCCGAGTACGGCATCCAAGCTCAGGGAGGACAAGGATGTATTTGAAGAATGCACTTCGTGCGGCGACGGCATTGACCTTTGTCGCAACGGCCGCGGCCCATGCAGAAACGATCACGATCGCAACCGTCAATAATGGCGACATGATCCGGATGCAGGGCTATACCGACAACTTCACCGAGGCGACTGGTATCGACGTGGAATGGGTGACGCTGGAGGAAAACGTCCTGCGTCAGCGTGTTACCACCGACATCACCACCAAGGGCGGTCAGTTCGATATCATGACCATCGGCATGTACGAAACGCCGATCTGGGGCGCAAATGGCTGGTTGGTTCCTTTGGATGGGCTGTCTGAGGAATATGATGTCGGCGACCTGCTTCCTGCGATGGCGGGTGGCCTGAGCCATGACGGCACGCTGTATGCAGCACCGTTCTATGGCGAAAGCTCGATGATCATGTATCGCACCGACCTGATGGAAAAGGCTGGGATGGAGATGCCTGAGGCGCCAACATGGCAGTTCATCCGCGAGGCGGCGGCTGCGATGACGGACCGTGACAACGACATCAACGGCATCTGCCTGCGCGGCAAGGCGGGCTGGGGTGAAGGCGGTGCCTTTATCACTGTGACCGCGAATTCCTTTGGTGCACGATGGTTTGATGAAGATTGGACACCTCAGTTTGATCAGCCCGAATGGAAAGAGGCGCTGACCTTTTTTGTCGACATGATGAATGAATCCGGCCCTGCCGGTTACGCGACCAACGGCTTCAACGAAAACCTTTCGCTGTTCCAGCAGGGCAAGTGCGGAATGTGGATCGACGCCACTGTTGCGGCGTCCTTTGTGACAAATCCGGATGATTCAACTGTCGCGGACAAGGTCGGGTTTGCTCTGGCACCAAATTCGGAAGGCGTCGACAAGCGCGCCAACTGGCTGTGGGCCTGGGCACTGGCCATTCCGGCGGGAACCCAGAAAGAGGATGCAGCCAAGCAGTTCATCGAATGGGCGACCTCAAAGGATTACATCGAACTGGTGGCGGAAAACGAAGGTTGGGCCAATGTCCCTCCGGGCGCGCGCACCTCGCTTTATGAGAACGCGAACTACAAGGATATTCCGTTCGCCAAGATGACGCTCGAGTCGATCCTGTTGGCCGACCCGCAGAACTGCTGTGCCATGCCAACACCCTATACTGGCATCCAGTTCGTTGCGATCCCGGAATTCGCGGGCATTGCCACACAGGTCAGTCAGGAATTCTCGGCGGTTTATGCCGGACAGCAGACTGTAGATGAAGCGCTTCAAAAGGCGCAGGCCTTTACGGCTGAAGAAATGGAAGCCGCAGGGTACTGAGGCATCCCTCCCAGTAGGGGACAGGTGATCTGTCCCCTGCTCTCTCCACTTCCACAACTCGCGTTTTTCTCGCAGGCTGAGTTACGCCTGAACAGAGAGGGTTTGCGTAATGGCTACTCAACACTCCCGATCCGTTGCTCGCCTGATGATGGCACCCGCAGTGGTCCTGCTGCTTGGCTGGATGCTCGTGCCATTGACGATGACGCTGTACTTTTCTTTCAAAAAATATCTGCCTCTGCGCGGGGGTGATCTCGGCTGGGTCGGGTTCGACAACTATGTCCGCTTTGTCTCGTCCAGTACATTCTGGCCCGCGGTGCAGGCAACACTGGTCATTGTTGGCGGTGTTCTGATCATAACCGTCATTCTCGGAATTCTGCTCGCCATGCTGCTGGATCAGCCGATGTGGGGGCAAGGCATTGTCCGCATCCTTGTCATCGCGCCGTTCTTCGTCATGCCCACCGTTTCGGCTCTGGTCTGGAAAAACATGTTCATGGACCCGGTTAACGGGTTGCTGGCCCATCTGTGGCGTTTTTTCGGGGCCGAGCCGATCTCGTGGTTGTCCGAAGCGTCGATGACCTCGATCATCATGATCGTTTCGTGGCAATGGCTGCCCTTTGCAACGCTGATCCTGTTGACCGCGATCCAGTCGCTGGACAGCGAGCAGTTGGAAGCGGCAGAGATGGACGGCGCGCCGGTCCTGAAGCGGTTCTACCACATCATTCTGCCGCACCTGAGCCGTGCCATCACAATCGTGATCCTGATCCAGACAATCTTCCTTCTGTCGATCTTCGCCGAGATCTTCGTGACCACCGGCGGCGCATTCGGCACCCGTACACTCACCTACCTGATCTTCCAGCGCGTGTTGGAAAGCCAGAATGTCGGCCTTGGATCAGCCGGAGGTGTCTACGCAATCATCCTTGCCAATATCGTTGCGATCTTCCTGATGCGCATCGTCGGCAAGAACCTGGACGCGTGAGGAGGAAAACCCATGGCCCGCGCTGTCACATCCCGACGCAAATCGCTGAACACCGCCCTTGCCTGGGCCGTGGGACTGCTGATTTTCTTCCCGATCCTCTGGACGATCCTGACCAGCTTCAAAACCGAAGCGCAGGCCATTGCCAGCCCTCCGTTGTTCCTGAACTTTGACTGGACGCTGGAAAACTACGCCATCGTGCAGGAACGCTCGGACTATATGCGGTTTCTGTGGAATTCGGTGATCATCGCTGGTGGGTCGACCATGCTGGGCGTGATCATCGCCGTGCCCGCCGCCTGGGCGATGGCGTTTGTTCCGTCCAAACGAACCAAGGACATCCTGTTGTGGATGCTGTCCACCAAGATGTTGCCGGCCGTAGGTGTGCTGTACCCGATCTACTTGCTGTTCATCCAACTGGGCCTTCTGGATACGCGCGGAGGGTTGGTCGTGGTGCTGATGCTGATCAACCTGCCGATCATCGTCTGGATGCTTTACACCTATTTCCGCGAAATTCCGGGTGAAATTCTGGAAGCCGCACGGATGGATGGGGCGACGCTGAAAGAGGAAATCCTCTATGTCCTAACCCCCATGGCCATTCCCGGCATCGCTTCGACCGTCCTGCTGAACTTTATCCTTGCGTGGAACGAGGCATTCTGGACCCTCAATCTGACCGCTGTTGACGCGGCACCGCTCACGGCCTTCATCGCCAGCTATTCCAGCCCCGAGGGCCTGTTCTTTGCCAAGCTCAGCGCGGCCTCGACCATGGCAATTGCACCCATCCTGATCCTTGGCTGGTTCAGCCAGAAACAACTTGTCCGCGGCCTGACCTTCGGCGCTGTGAAATAAGGAGCATTCCTCATGGGACGCATACAACTCAAGTCCGTGACCAAAAGCTTCGGCGACGTTCAGGTCATCCCTCCGCTGGACCTGACCATCGAAGATGGCGAGTTCACCGTTTTCGTCGGCCCTTCGGGCTGTGGCAAATCCACGCTGCTGCGCCTGATCGCAGGGTTGGAAGACATCACCAGTGGCCACATAGAAATCGATGGAGCAGACGCAACAGACGTGCCACCTGCCAAGCGAGGGCTGGCAATGGTGTTCCAGTCTTATGCGCTTTACCCGCATATGACCGTTCGCAAGAACATCGCATTTCCGCTGCGCATGGCGAAACTGGATCAGGCTGAAATCGACAAGCGGGTTGAGGGCGCGGCCAGTGTCCTGAACCTGACCGATTACCTGGATCGCCGCCCGGGTCAGTTGTCCGGCGGTCAGCGACAGCGCGTCGCCATTGGTAGGGCTATCGTTCGTGAACCGGCCGCGTTCCTGTTCGATGAACCCCTTTCAAACCTCGACGCAGCGTTGCGGGTGGGCATGCGGTTGGAGATAAGCGAGCTGCATGAACGCCTCGCGACAACGATGATCTACGTCACCCACGATCAGGTCGAAGCCATGACCATGGCGGACAAGATCGTTGTGCTCCAGGCTGGCGTGATCGAACAGGTTGGCAGCCCACTGGAACTGTACAGAACGCCACGCAACCTGTTTGTTGCGGGATTCATTGGTTCGCCCAAGATGAATTTTATCGAAGGGCCCGAAGCGGCAAAGCATGGCGCACAAACGATCGGCATTCGACCGGAACACATCGCGGTGTCGGACTCCGAAGGAGAATGGTCCGGGCGCGTCAGCGTCTCTGAACATCTTGGTTCGGACACATTTTTCCACGTCCACGACACCGGATTGGCCGAGACAATCACTGTTCGTGCCGATGGCGAGGTTGGTTTCCGCCATGGGGATCGCATTCATCTGACCCCACGCGCCGATGTGATCCACAGATTTGACGCAGACGGTCTGCGGATCGAATGAAACGTCTGACGGGCAAAACCGCCCTGATCACAGGGGCTGCGCGGGGCATTGGATTGGCATTTGCCAAGGCCTATGTGGCAGAGGGCGCGCGGGTCGCAGTTGCCGACATCGACATCCAGCGGGCACAGGACGCGGTCGCTGAAATTGGCGCGGCGGCTTTCGCTGTCGAAATGGACGTGACCGACCAGCAAAGCATCGATAGGGCCATAGCCAAAACCGCGACGCAATTCGGCCCAATCGACATTCTGATCAACAACGCGGCCATCTTCACCGCCGCACCAATCGTCGAGATCGAGCGCGCCGACTACAATCGCGTTTTTGACATCAACGTCGCGGGCGCGCTGTTTACGATGCAGGCCGTCGCCAAACATATGATCGAGCACGGAACCAAAGGCCAAATTATCAATATGGCCTCGCAGGCCGGGCGAAGGGGTGAACCTTTGGTCGCTGTCTACTGCGCCAGCAAGGCGGCGATCATATCCCTGACCCAATCGGCGGGGCTGGACCTGATTTCTCATGGGATCAACGTAAATGCGATTGCCCCTGGTGTCGTCGATGGCGAACACTGGGATGGTGTGGACGCCTTTTTTGCAAAACACGAAGGCAAGCCCCTTGGCCAGAAGAAGCGTGAAGTGGCGGCAGCTGTTCCATATGGCCGCATGGGGCGCGCGGAAGACCTGACAGGCATGGCGGTTTTTCTGGCCTCTGATGAGGCCAGGTACATCGTCGCGCAGACTTACAACGTCGACGGCGGAAATTGGATGAGCTGATGGACCCTGTGGCGAACGCAAAAACCCCTGCACGGCTGCGGCAAGAGAGTCTGTCCAAGCTGCCAACCACCGTGAAGACCCCGATGTACGAACGTTCGGATCTGACGCCGGGCATCGTTCATATTGGATTGGGTAATTTCCATCGCGCGCATCAGGCCTGGTATGTTCACAAGCTCATGCAGCAGGGGCTGGCCCATGACTGGGCAATCGTCGGAGCGGGTGTGCGAAGCTATGACGCTGTCATGCGAGAACGATTGCTGGCGCAGGATTGCCTCACAACGCTGATCGAGTTAGGGCCAAACGGAATGTCCGCCGAGGTGGTTGGCCCGATGATCGACTTCCTGCCGATCGAAGAAAACAACGCTGCCCTCATCCACGCGATGGCAGATCCGGCCACCCGGATCGTTTCGCTGACTGTTACCGAGGGGGGGTATTTTCTGGATGCCAACAGCGGCGCATTCGATTTCGATCACGCAGATATCCGTCATGACGCCGAAAACCTCAATCAGCCCCGTACGGCCTTCGGCGCGATGGTTGCGGCACTCAGACGACGGCGCGCCGAGGGGTTGACCCCGTTCACGGCGCTCAGCTGCGACAATCTTCAGGGCAACGGAACGATTTTGCGAAACTGTGTTGTGGGATTGGCGCGCATGTCCGACTCGGAACTGGCCGACTGGATCGACAGGCATGGCGCGTTTCCCAACTCGATGGTGGATTGCATCGTACCAGCGACCACCGACCAATTGGTATCGCAATGCCGCGCCCTTGGCGTCGATGACAGAGCGCCCGTCTCGCATGAGAACTTTCGCCAATGGGTCATCGAGGATGCCTTCTGCGCCGGGCGTCCGCCCCTCGAAAACGTCGGAGCAATACTGACCAACAACGTCCATGGTTACGAGACCATGAAGTTGCGCATTTTGAACGGAGGTCATCAACTGTTGGCAAATGTCGGAGAAATAATGAATGTTTCGACGATTGCCGACTGCATGAAGGACCCGGACATCGTGGCGTTTTTTCGAAAAGTGCAGGTCGAAGAAATCCTTCCGCATGTCGAAGCGGTTCCCGAGACCACTGCAAATGAGTACCTTGAGTTGATCGAGAGCCGATTTGCAAACACGGCGATTCACGACACCACACGCAGGGTTGCATTCGACGGATCGGCAAGACATCCCGGATTTTTGCTACCGTCGCTCCGCGATGCATTTACATCAGGGTCTTCTGCAAACGGGCTCGCTCTCGCCGAAGCGTTCTGGTGCCGAATGTGTGCGGGTATTCGTGAGGATGGCTCCGATATCACTCCCAATGATCCCCAGTGGGAAAGCCTGAACAGCACCGCAAAAGCGTCCAAAACTGATCCTGAGCTTTGGCTGGAACAGGGGTTCTACAGCGGTGACTTTGGGATCAGTACACAGTTTTCCAGCGCCTTTGCCCGCTGGCTGACCCTGATATGGCAGCGTGGCAGCCGGGCCGCCATTGCTGAGTATGTCGCGAACGGTTAACGTAACAGATCATTAACGAGGCTCAGTTCGCTCGGTGCCTATGCGGTGCGGTATCTGGCCCTTGGAGCTTTGTCTGACGTTGGCGCAAATAGGGCCTGCAATCTGCCGAAAATGGCATGGATGTCACCCTCGGCGGTTCTGACCGGTTCACCGCCTTGGGCAAATCCCCACTACAGATTCCATGGAATAAGCGAAAGTTTGCCACCGGATCAAAAGCTCCGAGAACGGGTCCAAAAAAATGAAAAAATACTTGGCAGAATGCCTAAACCCTAAACGGCCGCAGACGCCCGGTTCAGCCAAGGAACACGGGTTTCTGTTGCACTTATGAGACGGTTCTGCCGTTGAAAGAAAGTGTCATTTGAAACATGGTGTCACCTGCTGTTTCAAAAAGATCGGTGCATAGTAGTTTGTCATAAAAAGAACAATTTAAGCGTGCATCCGAGTGCAATCAAGTATTCCGAGGTACAGGGCTGAGCAATGGCAACTACGACTATAATACCAAGACCTTCCGCTTCTTCGCCGCTCAGTCCAATACAAGGTTATGTTGCCTACGGTGACGGCAATCCTTCGAACACCACCACAATTTCTTATCACTTCGAACAATACGCGGGCACACAAGCGTGGACTGCGGAATACAAGGCGGAATTCCGAGCGGCTCTTTCTGCCATCGAGGCCGTCGCAAATGTGACTTTTGTCGAATCCGGCAGCGCTTCCGCCGACTTGGTTGAAGTTATTGCGCCCACAAGTTTTTTTTCAAATCCCAGAACGCTTGGCTACCACTATACGCCATCAAGTGGTCCCTCTGTAGGCGCTTTCAACACCGCTTACTGGACTGCCGGAGCAAATGGAAACGGCGATCCGGGCGGGTTTTTCTTTACTACGTTGCTTCATGAGTTGGGTCATGCGCTTGGGTTGGGTCACCCCCACGACACCGGTTTGGGTACAACCGTGATGAATGGCGTCACATCGCCATTTGACTCTTTCGGGGCCGGCAGCCTGAATCAGGGTGTCTACACGGTGATGTCGTATAATGATGGCTGGACCGAAAAGAACGGAATTCTCTCTGTCAACGCGACTTATGGTGGTTCAACTGGGCTCGGCGCACTGGACATTGCTGCGTTACAGGCGATGTATGGCGCCAATACCAACCACAACTCTGCCAACAATACCTACACGCTTCCTTGGGCAAACGTCGCGGGTACCGGCTATCAGTCTATTTGGGATACTGGTGGAAACGATACCATCCAGCATGTCGGCAGTTCGAAGGCGCGGATCGACTTGCGGGCCGCAACACTGGATTATTCCGAGACCGGCGGCGGCGTAGTGTCTTACGCAGAGGGTATAAAGGGCGGCTTTACAATCGCGCATGGCGTTGTGATTGAAAACGCGATCGGTGGGACCGGTGACGATGTGATCGTCGGGAATACCGCTCAGAACGTTCTGAATGGCAATCATGGTCACGACATAATCTATTCAGTGTCCGACGGAACCAACAACAACACCGTTTATGGCGGCGGGGGGAATGACACCATTTATCTGGCGAACGGTTCCGGTGCTGACCAGGTTTTCGGCGGCCAGGGCGACGATTGGGCCATTGTGACCAACAATGGCGGCTCGTTTTCCGGAGGAAGCGGTGCTGACACAGTCCGATTTGTCAGCGCCATCAGCAGCTTTCTGTTCATTAAAAACGGTACGAAATACGAATTTATCGATGCCGTGTCGCGCATCACCTTCACGGTGGAAGATGATGTCGAGGCCATTCAGTTCCTGAATGGGTCACAGGTATATAGCCGTTTGAATATCGAAGCTGCCATGCAGCTTTCGGATATCGAGACGACCGGTACCACACTGAAACACGCAAGTCAGGGCATTTACGTTCTGGATGCAGGCAGCTCGAACGTGACGCTGGTAAATAATGGTCAGGCGGTTGGTCAAAACACGTTTGCCGGCTGGCAGGCCATTCAGGCCGAGGCTTCGGGCGGCGGTTACAAAGTGCTGTGGAAAAACATCGATGGGACGTATGGGGAATGGACCGTCAATGCCAATGGTCAGTTCCTCAGCAGCAGCAGCATCAGCAATGTGGCTGATGTTGAGACCTTCTATGGCGCTGATTTGAACAATGATGGGCTGACGGGGCATGGTACGGTCACGGTTGAAACCAACGGCTCCACGACGCTCGTTTCGTCAAGCCTGGGTTCGTATTTGATTAACGGCACCATTGAACTGACCCTCAACGGTGCCAAAGCCGGCCCAGGCAGTTTTCCCGGCTGGCGGGCCATTCAGGCCGAGGCTTCGGGCGGCGGTTACAAAGTGCTGTGGAAAAATGCGGATGGCACGTTTGGGGAATGGGTGACGGATGCCAGTGGTCGTTTTGTCAGCAGCCGCACCATAGACGACGTTAGGGATGTCGAGGTCTTCTATGGCGCAAATCTGAACAATGATGGGCAAATCGGTCATATCACGACCAGCATCGAATCCAACGGTTCCACGACGCTGGGATCGTCAACCAATGGCGCATATATAATCGGCGGCAGCATCGACTTGACACTCAACCAGGTTAATGCCGGTCCTGGCAGCTTCGCGGGCTGGCAGGCGCTTCAGGCCGAGGCATCCGGTGGCGGCTATCGGGTGTTGTGGAAGAACTCGGATGGGTCCTACGGTGAATGGACGACGAATTCGGCCGGTGAATTCCAGAGCAGCACAACAATCAGCAATGTTGCAGATGTAGAGGTCTTTTATGGCGCTGACCTGAACAATGATGGGCTGACGGGGCATGGAACGATCAGTATTGAATCCAGCGGCGCGACAACACTGGGGGCGACAACCCAAGGTGAATATCTGATTGGCGGCACCACCAAGTTGACATTCAACAACGCCACTGTCGGACCGAACAGCTTCCCCGGCTGGCAGGCCATTCAGGCCGAGGCATCCGGTGGCGGCTATCGGGTGTTGTGGAAGAACTTGGATGGGTCCTACGGTGAATGGACAACGAATGCGGCCGGTGAATTCCAGAGCAGCACAACAATCAGCAATGTTGCGGATGTAGAGGTCTTTTATGGTGTTGACCTGAACAATGACGGGCTGACGGGGCATGGAACGATCAGCATTGAATCCAGCGGCACGACAACGCTGGGGGCGACAACCCAAGGTGAATATCTGATTGGCGGCACCACCAACTTGACGTTCAACAACGCCACCGTCGGACCGAACAGCTTCTCCGGCTGGCAGGCCATTCACGCCGAGGCTTCAGGTGGCGGCTACCGGGTGCTGTGGAAGAATGCGGATGGGTCCTACGGTGAATGGGTCACGGATTCCAATGGTGTGTTTATCAGCTCCAACACCGTCGCTGACGTGGTGGCGGTCGAATCCTTCTATGGCTTTGATATCGATGGCAGTGGAACTGTGGGGTTCCAATTGCCCAAGCTCGCTCGGCTTTCGGAAGGCGATCAGAAAGAAGTATTGGGAGAGACCGATTGGGATGAAACGGTCGATTATCTGAAGTTCGCCCCTGATCTTGAGGCTCCCGAAGACGCAGAAGACGTCTACACGCTGGTGAGCTTGCATCAGGCTCAGGACACAGCGCTTTCCGTTTCCGAAGACGCATTGGCCGCCGTTCCGAGTGGCAATGTGGACGTCGAGGGTGACGAGATCAGCCCGGCACTGATGCCCCTTTTGGAAGAAGACAGCTTTTGGATATAGATGTGCATTGGCGCTGGAGGCGGCCCGTTCTGTCAAACTGACGGTGCAGTTTCTGGCGTAGTTCGCTGCTCAGGCTTGCGATTTCGATCAGTACCCCGGCCTTCCGGGCCCGCGTTGTCAGCTCTGTCGAACCTAACAGCTGGACGAAAGCAAAAACGCCAGCCCAAGCTGACGGGTCGCCAGGAATTGGGTCGGGCTTTTGCCAGAGCGGAGCCGCGGCAACACACCCTGCCGCCAGCAAGGCAGCACCGGAGTTTCTAGGCGGGTCTGGCAACGTCCAAAACCCATAGGGTGCCGCGCGAACTGCCGCCATCGATCACGGTGATATTCTAGGCAACGTTTCTAGGAGGAATAATCCGTTGGTCCTATTGGTCCTGATCGGCTGTGCGGTCGCGCTCCTGAAGGGCGCGAATGCGCATCCTCTGGCCGGCTTGAATATGTGCTCGCATTTCCATCTCGGCGGCAGCGCTATCACGCGACTTGAGGGCTGCCATAATGCGCCTGTGTTCCGCGACTGCGGCATCCGCCCGTTCATTGTCCAACAGTTGCGACGGTCCGAGTATCAGCAGCGCTTTTTGCAATGAAAGCATGGATTTCGCCAGAAACCGGTTTTTGGCCACATCCAACAGGGTGGCGTGAAATACCCTGTTGATCCGGGCGGCCTCTGGCCCCGTACCTGCCTGGGCAAGTTGGTCGTTCAGAACCTCAAGTTCGTCCAATTCGATATCTGACGCGGCTCGGGCCGCCAGACGGGCCGCAGTGCCTTCAAGCACGGCACGCATCTCATAAAGCTCCATTACCTCGGCATAACTCAGGCTTCGGACCGTTGCGCCCTGCCTTGGCACATGCGTGACAAGCCCATCCGTCTCGAGCTGTCGGATCGCTTCGCGCACAGGAGTTCGGCTGACGCCCAACCGATTGGACTGGTCAATCTCTCTCAAGCGATCGCCGGGCAAAAGCGCCCCTTCGCGAATCTCGTCCAGCAACCGTTGATACACGGAATTGCCTTGGGGGCCTGGCTGAATTGAGTCGTCCTGAAAGGTCATCATGTTCTTGCTTGCACTTTGTATCCAAAAGAATACAGTTGAACACATTGCGGGTCAATGGCAATGGAATTCAGGTTTTGCTCATCTTGAAGAACCACCCTTCCCCCCTTGTGAAAAGGTCGGTGACGTTTGGAATTGCAGTGCTTGGCACAGCGGTCTTTTGGGTGTTGGACCTGCCGCTGCCGTTCTTGTTCGGCCCCATGGCAGCTTGCCTGATCGCCGCGCTTGCCCAGGCGCCAATGCAAGGGTTTGGGCAGATTTCCGTTGCCGCCAGAACGATTCTGGGCGTAGCAGTCGGTGCCTCGATCACGCCGGCACTTTTCGTCGAACTGCCCAAGATGGTCACATCGATCATGCTGGTTCCCGTCTTCATAATCCTGATTGCTTTTGTTGGTGTGCCGTTTTTTCGAAAAATCTGGGGATTTGACGAAAAAACCGCATTTTACGCAGCGATGCCGGGCGGTTTGCAGGACATGATCATTTTCGGCGCCGAAGCCGGAGCCGACCCAAGAACCCTTTCCCTGATCCACGGTACGCGCGTGTTGATCATCGTCACTTCGGCGCCGTTGTTCCTGACGCTTTTCTACGATGCGGAACTCACCAATCCCATAGGACAGCCGGCGCGTGAGCTTCCTGTTCATGAACTGCTGCTGATGGTTCTGGCGGCTTTCATCGGCTGGAAAGGCGGAGAGAGAATAGGGCTTTTCGGCGCATCCATCCTTGGGCCGATGATCCTAACGGCGGCTTTGTCGTTGGGGGATTTCATTCATTCTCGCCCGCCGCGCGAAGCCGTGCTGGTCGCGCAGTTTTTCATCGGTTGCGCGATTGGAGAAAAATTTGTTGGCGTAACCTGGGGGGAGCTGCGCCGGGTTGTTGCTGCGGGCGTTGCATATGTTTTCGTACTTGCAGTTCTGGCAGCAGGTTTCACTGCCATTGTCACGTCTCTTGGTTTGGGGCGGCCCGTCGAAGCCTTTCTGGCTTTCGCACCGGGGGGGCAGGCCGAAATGACGGTTCTGGCCATCGTCTCGGGCGCTGATCTGGGCTTTGTAATCAGCCATCACCTAACGCGGATCGTGCTGGTCATCATCGGCGCGCCCGTCGCCGCTAACCTGATCTTGCGCTGCTCCAGACCTCGGAATTAGCCAGATGTTTTGGGCCGCGACCGCATAGTTTCCGCGCGCCGGAAGCACCGCGTTCAAAGGTTGAAACATTCTTTGTGGCATTGGCCAAAAAGTGCTTCTTCCATCCCGCTGTCTGCGGTTTCTTGCTCAAAAAAACATGTGCAAACTTGGCAATGCTGAACTAACTTTCTAAATGCGGCGATGCCTGTCCGAATGATGTGGAATGTAAACTGTGAAACCTCAACACCGCCTATCAGCGGCCCCTCGCCATGAATTGCGCAACGTGCGCAATCAGGGCATTGCCTTTCTGGCCTTGGCGTTTTTGTTCAGCATCTTCGTCAACCTGCTCATGCTGACAGGTCCGCTGTTCATGCTGCAAGTATATGATCGGGTTCTTGGTTCTCGGGCAGTTGAAACTCTGACCGCACTGTTTTTGCTTGTCGCTTTGCTTTATGCGCTGATGGCCATGCTGGATTATGCGCGCGGTCGCATCGTTGCCCGCTTTGGTGCACGGTTCCAGTCGCAGCTGGATGAGCGCGTTTTCGAAGCCACGATGCGCCGGTCTCTGGTGCCCCAGGTGCGATCGGCTCCGGCGACTGCATTGCGGGATCTCGAGACCATTCGCACCTTGTGCTCTTCGCCCGTGCTGCTTGCAATTATGGATATCCCGTGGACGCCTGTCTTCCTGGGGGCTATTTTCATTTTTCATCCTCTGCTTGGCTGGTTGGCCGTTGCAAGTGGCGTGTTGCTTGTGCTGATCGCATTGCTCAACCAGGCCCTGACCAGTCGCAAGGTGGCCGAAGCACAATCCGCGGCGGCGCGGGCGAATGCCTTTTCCGAACACGCAAGGCAAGCAGCAGAGGTTGTGCGCTCTCAGGGAATGCAGGCGGACGTGACCCGGCGGTGGTTGAACCAGCGTTCCGAAGCTTTGCGTCAAAGCATTTCCGCTAGTGACTGGACTGGTAGCTTCACGTCGCTGACGAAATCGCTTCGGCTTTTTCTGCAATCTGCCATGTTGGCTTTGGGCGCGTGGTTGGTATTGCAAAACGAAATGACGCCCGGGGCGATGATTGCGGGCTCGATTCTCTTGGGACGGGCTTTGGCCCCGGTGGAACAGGCTGTCGGCCAATGGAGTTTGGTCGAACGGGCCCGCACGGCCTGGAATTCGCTGCACCGGTTTCTGGACCAGACACCGCCAGAGGAACAGCGGATTCGTTTGCCGATCCCAAAATCCCAGTTGGAAGCCAAATCCCTGACGGTAATCCCTCCGGGTGCTTCTGCGCCAACCTTGCGAAATGTGAACCTGAAACTGGAGCCGGGAAAGGCGCTTGGTGTGATCGGCAAAAGTGGGTCGGGCAAAACGACCCTGGCCAAGGCTCTGCTTGGGCTTTGGAGACCGGCAGCTGGCGAGATCCGGTTGGGCGGCGCCACGTTGGACCAATACGATCCCAACGATCTGGGCAGCCACATAGGATACTTGCCGCAGCAGGTGACCCTGTTCAACGGAACCGTTGCTGAGAATATTGCACGGATGTCGGAAAACCCGGATTCAGAAGCGGTGGTGGCGGCGGCCAAGAAGGCCAAGGCACACGAACTGATTCTGTCATTGGAAAAGGGTTACGGCACCTTTCTTGAAGGCAATGACAGTCAGTTGTCGGGCGGCCAGAAACAGCGTATCGCGTTGGCCCGAGCGCTGTATGGCGACCCGGTCCTTCTCATTTTGGACGAGCCGAACTCGGCCCTCGACGCAGATGGCACCGAAGCTTTGAATGCTGCCGTGCGCGGCCTCAAGGAAACGGGAAAGGCTGCCATCATCATGACGCACCGCCCGCAGGCTATTTCGGAATGTGACGATCTTGCTGTTGTGGAAAAAGGCCAGGTGGTGAGGTTCGGCAGTCGCGATGAGGTTTTGAACGCAATGGTCCAGAATGCGGGCGCGATTAAGCGCAAGCTTAGCCCCGTAGGTGAATAATGGCGAAAAAATCAACCAAGACACCCGTCCCCGTCTGGGGCATCAAAATACCTGCGTTGGTGGGATTTCTTGCCCTTGGCATTCTGGTCGGCGGGTTGGGCCTTTGGGCCGTGAAAACGCGGCTGGCCGGGGCGATTGTATCTTCGGGTGTCATCGAAGTTCAAAGCAACCGTCAGGTCGTTGAACATCCTGACGGCGGCGTGGTTGGCGAGATTTTCGTGCGCGACGGTGATACGGTTGCCTCGGGCGATTTGCTTTTGCGGTTGGATGACACATTTCTGTCTTCGGAACAGACGATCGTAGAATCTCAACTCTTTGATCTTTTGGCCCGCCGGGCCCGGCTGGAGGCCGAGCGGGATGGCCTGACATCCGAAGAATTGGCGGCGCGCCTGGCTGAGGTTCAAAAAGAATACGATATCGATCCGGACCTGATTGCAGGGCAACAGAACCTGTTCGATGCCCGGTTGGAAACGCTGTCCAAGCAGGACGAACAACTGCGCAAACAGTTGGTTCAGATAGAAAGCGAGATCGCAGGCACGCAGGCTCAGTTGGTCTCGTTGCGCCGCCAGACAGAGTTGATCGAGGCGGAGTTGAAGGATCAGCAAAGCCTGTTGAGCAGGGGTCTGACACAAAACAGCCGCGTGCTGGCGCTGCAACGCGAAGAAGCCAGTCTGACAGGCGAAATCGGCAAACTGGAAGCCTCCGTTGCGCGCCTTAAAGGACAGATTGCATCAACCGAGATCAAGATTGTCGAACTGACCGCGACCCGGCGGGAAGAAGCGATCACCACTTTGCGGGACGTTCAGGCGCAGGTGGCAGAGCTGTGGGAACGACGTTTGTCCCTGGCGGAACGTCTGGCCAGGCTTGAAATTCGCGCACCTGTCAGCGGAACGGTTTACGGCAGTCAGGTCTTTGCCCTGCAATCGGTCATTCAGCCGGGTGAACCCATGATGTATGTGGTTCCGCAGGACACGCCGCTGTTGGTCGCAGCGCGGGTGGATGCGATCCATGTGGATCAGTTGCATGTCGGGCAATCCGTTGCCCTGCGCTTTCCTGCGTTCAATCAACGCGAAACGCCCGAACTTGAAGGACAGGTCAACAACGTCTCGGCGGACACGTTCACGGATGAACAGTCCGGTTTCACCTTTTACCGCGCCGAAGTGGTGCTGAATGACGGTGAGATAGACCGGCTCAATGGCCAGGAACTTTTGCCGGGTATGCCGGTTGAGACATTGATCAAGACCGACGAACGCACGCCGTTGTCCTATCTTGTGAAACCGATGGCAGACTACTTCAACCGCGCGTTTCGCGAATGATGCGGACGCGGTTATCGCTGGATGACCGCGTTTTCCCATTCAGCCAAAAAACGGCGGCGTTTCAGCCTGTCCAGAAATGTCATGAGCCCTGGGTCCAGCCCAATCGTTTCCCGATCGGTGCCAGTTTCGTGTGGGGCCAAGGGCGGCAAGGTAGCGGGGTCGCCTACCCGTTTGGTTTGGTTGGAAATCAGGTGTTTGAGAAAAGACGTGGCCGCGTCCGGTTGAGGGGTGCCATTCAGAACCATGGCCGTGCGCATCATGGTCGTCTGGAAATCCGACGGCAGAATGATTTCCACCGTGTCCTTGCTTCCAGCGCGGGCTTCGGCATAGCTGCCCAGAACGTTGTAAGCCACTGCAATCTCACCTTTGACGAGGTCATCGATCATATCCGCCGAACAACAGTAAAGGCGCACGTCCAATCCACCCATCACCTCCATAAGCCGCCAATACGTCTCGGACGCGCGGGCATCCTGCGTTGCGAACAAATATCCCAGACCGGAGTGACGGATGTCATAGGTGCCCACACGGCCCCTGAAATCATCGGGACGCAAACGAAGGATTTCAATCAGTTGTTGCCGGGTCTCGGGGATGGGGCCGCCAGCAAAGGCCGCGCGGTTAATTACGATTGTCGCCGGTTCCGATGTAAACGCGAAAAGACTTTGATGCCATTGCGCCCAGGATGGCAGCGGTATGTCGTCGATGATACGCCCAAAACCGTCGTTTGCCAGCTTCAGTTGCAGGTCCATCGCGCTGGATATGACGACATCGAAGTCTTCCGGTGCGGCGCGGACTATTCGGTCAATATCTGCGGTGCCGGTCACCAGGTATTCGACAGAGATACCGGGGTTTTCTTCGATGAAGCCCGCAATCAAGGGTTCGAACAGAAAGGTGTCCGTGCTTGAGATCACGCGTAGATGCGCCTCATCCGCCGAGGCGTTGAAAACCTGCCTGTCCTCCCAGGTTTGGGCGGCAGCAACGACAGGAAGACTGAAGATAATCAAAGCGATAAGATAACGCACGCGCCGCCCCCCTGTCGATTGGTCAATTCCAGTGTGCCACCATGTGCAGATGCAACGTCCTGAACGATTGTAAGGCCCAATCCGGATCCGATGGTTCCGCTTGCGTTCTTCCCGCGCTCGAAACGGCGCGTCAAAGTGCCGATCTCGTCAGGAGGAAACCCCGGCCCACGGTCTTTGACAATTATCTGAATGCGTGGCTCCGAAACGACCTCGATGCGTACGACACTGTCGGCAGGGGCATATTTCAGAGCGTTGTCGATCATGTTGCGCACAGCGTTTTGAATAAGAATCGGATCACCCGAGTAGGAAACCTTTGGATCGCCACTCAGGGAAAGCGACAAGTCCTTCATCTCGGCGATTGGCGTGAGACGCTGCACCAGATCACGGACCAAAGCATTGAGATCAATGTCTTCGCGTTCCAGATGATCGGCGCGGAACGTGATCATCGCATGATCCAGCAATTGCCCCGCCGCGCGCGAGCTTTCATCAATCGCCCGCACCATTGAGCGCAATGCTTCGCGATTTTCTTCCTTTTCAACCCTCTGCAACGTGGCATCGGCATAAGATCGAACGGTTGCCAAAGGGGTGCGCACCCGGTGGGCCGCTTCGGCGATGAAATCCTCCGATTGGCTCAGTGACTGATCGAGTCGCCCCATCAAAGAGTTCAACGACGCCACCAAAGGCGCCATTTCGCGGGGTACGGGCTTTTTGAATGGGCTCAGGTCCTGCGGACCGCGCCGGGTGACAGAGGTCGTAAGCCTGTTCAATTGGCCAATCGTGGACGAGGTGGCCCAGAATGACAGCGCAGCGGCAAGAGCAAAGAACCCGATGCCCAAAATCGCCGCGTTGCGTGAAATCTGGTCCAGAGTTTCCGCAAGCGCGTCCTGCGTTTGGCCCAACGCGACCTCGATGACGGTTTGTTTGTTCAGGCCCACCAGCGTTCGCCGAGCACTGACCTGACGTATGGTTTCACCCCGTATCCGACTGGTTTGAAAGCTCCACTTGCCGTCGAATTGCCCTGTGGCCGGCGGCAGATCTTCATAACCTGACAAAAACGCGCCATCCTGAAAAATCGCGTAAAAAACCCGGTCGTCGGACGGTGTGCTGAGCATGGCGAAAGCTGCATAGGGAATATCAACCTCCAACTGACCGTCGCGCAAGGCGGCTGCGTCCAGAATTGAGGTGACCGACGCCCCCAGGATGTTGTCTTGCCCTTGTTGCGCGACCTGTGCGGCATAGTTGCGAACCGCGATAAACAGAAGAAACGCCAATATAGCGGCACCGCCGATCAAAGTCAGGACCAGCCTGTTCCGAAGCGATCCTGACACATAAGGATCAGGAGGCATGATCCAGCCTGTATCCAAGACCGCGAAGCGTGGTGATCTTCAGGTCCGACGCTTCAAGATGTTTACGAAGGCGGCCAACGTAAACCTCGATTGCATTGTCCGAGACATCGTCATCATATGAAAAAAGCCGGTCGGTCAGCTTCTGTTTCGAAAAAACCTGACCAGGCGCGCTGATGAACAGTTCCAGTAGGCGCAGCTCCCGGTTGCGCAACGAAACAGTCTCATCCCCTACGGTCAGATGGCCTGCCAATGGATCAAAGACTATTCCGCCCACTTCAATCGTTGTCCGTGAATTCCCGGATTTGCGACGCAGAACGGCCCGGCAGCGGGCCTCGAGTTCGGCGTGGTCGAACGGTTTGGTAACATAGTCGTC
Organism: Ruegeria sp. HKCCE3926; assembly: GCF_017872515.1. NCBI lineage: Bacteria > Pseudomonadati > Pseudomonadota > Alphaproteobacteria > Rhodobacterales > Roseobacteraceae > Ruegeria > Ruegeria sp. HKCCE3926. The sequence goes on from NZ_JAEDOU010000002.1 coordinate 257,817, forward strand.
GGCCCCCAGATCCAGCGAACCGATTCGATCCGAAACCTGGCTGCGTGCGGTCAAAACGATCACGGGGGTGTCCAGATGACCTGCGCGATGCCGTTTGAGAAAGTCGCGCCCGTCCCCATCCGGCAACATGATATCCAACAGAATAAGGTCGTATTCCTGAGTTTCGGTAAAGGCAGTCGCCTCGTCCAATTTAGACGCATGATCAACCACATGGCCGTCTAACCTCATGCGCGAACAGATGGCGTTCGCCAGATCAAGATTGTCTTCCACAAGGAGGAATTTCATGGGATTTTTGCTATTTTTTCTGCGTGACAGGTTGATGTCAGGTTGATGTGTTTTTGTTCCACCCAATCTGAGCCGCCATGCGGCTGGTTGTCAAATGGGAGGACATCATGACGACATTCACACTGGGCCGTCGCGCCCTGATTGCAGCTGTGGCTGCCTTTGGTCTGGCCGGGCCGTCCATGGCTGAAGATCAGGTCGTGGACAGCATTCACTTTCTGATCCCCGGTGGCGCCGGTGGCGGCTGGGACGGAACCGCGCGCGGCACGGGCGAAGCGCTGACAAAAGCTGGCCTTGTCGGCACGGCGTCATACGAAAACATGTCGGGCGGCGGTGGTGGCAAAGCCATCGGATATCTGATTGAAAATGCCGACAGCAATCATGGCACTCTGATGGTGAATTCGACGCCGATCGTGATCCGCTCATTGACTGGTGTATTTCCTCACAACTTCCGCGATCTGACGCTGGTTTCGGGCACTATCGGCGACTATGCCGCGATCGTTGTTGGCAAAGACAGCCCGATCAACTCGATGGCGGATCTGCTTGCCGCGTTTGATGCGGACCCAGGCGGCACAGCGATCGGTGGCGGCTCGGTTCCCGGCGGCATGGACCATCTGGTCGCCGCGATGGTGATGGAAGCAGCGGGCAAGGATGCGCTTGGCGTGAAATACATCCCCTATGATGCGGGCGGCAAAGCCATGGCGGCCCTGCTGTCGGGTGAAATCGCCGCCTTGTCCACCGGTTTTTCGGAAGCGGTCGATCTGGCGAATGCGGGTGAAGTCAAGATTATCGGCGTGACATCCGAAGAGCGCGTTGATGCGGCTCCTGACGCGATGACGATGAAGGAACAGGGTATTGATACCACCTTCGTGAACTGGCGCGGCTTCTTCGCGGCCCCCGGCCTACCTGAAGAAAAATTGGCCGCCTACCAGGAAGCGATTGCCAAGATGTACGACACCCCGGAATGGGAAGAGGTTCGTGCACGCAATGGTTGGGTCAACATCCACAACTCGGGCGCAGATTTCCAGACGTTCCTGGAGCAGCAGGAACAGCAAATCGGCGATCTCATGAAAAAGCTGGGCTTCCTCTAAGTCCATTTTCGGCAGAGCGGATCCGCCGCTCTGCCTTCCCACGAAAAGGAACAGGGAGGGGCTCTCATGGCGCTGGATCGCTGGATCGCGCTCATTCTTCTGGGTGTGTGTTTGACATATGGCTACGCCGCTTGGTTCACGATGGACGGCAGCCTGCCCCCTTTCATGCAGAGAAACCCGATCTGGCCCAGCACATTCCCCAAAGTGCTGTCGGTTCTGGGTGTCGTCACCACCACGATCATTTTGCTGGGCTTTGAAAAGGCGGAACCAAAGGAAGCCGATATCGATTACCGGCGGCTGGGGGAATACCACCTTGATCAAGCACTTATGTTGCTGGCCTTGATGGTGATTTACGCGCTTTGCCTGCGCCCTGTTGGGTTTCTGATCTCGACCTCGGCCTTTCTGATCCTCGGGTCTTTCATTCTGGGTGAGCGCAAATGGCACGTCATGCTACCCGTCGCGCTGATCGCCACAGGCGCGGTCTGGTATCTGGTTCAGGAAGTTCTTGGCATCTACATGCGCCCATTGCCGGGCATTTTCGGAGGCTGACATGCTCGAAGGACTTCTGATCGGTCTGCAAACGGCGTTTTCAATTCAAAACCTGCTGATGGTGATCGCAGGGTGCCTGATCGGCACGTTCATCGGCATGCTTCCGGGTCTTGGGCCGATGTCGATCATCGCCATCATGATCCCGGTCGCGATTTCCATGGGCGACCCGTCCGCAGCGCTGATCCTGCTGGCCGGAGTGTATTACGGCGCCATCTTTGGCGGTTCGACATCTTCGATCCTTCTCAACGCGCCGGGGGTCGCGGGCACTGTTGCGTCCAGTTTCGACGGCTATCCGATGGCCCGCCAGGGCAAAGCGGGCAAAGCGTTGACTGTTGCAGCTATTGCAAGTTTTGCCGGCGGTACGATCGGAGCCATTTTGTTGATGGTCTTTGCCCCTGCTCTGTCGTCGGTGGCACTGCTGTTCCACTCGGCCGAGTATTTCGCGCTTATGGTCGTGGGCCTGTCGGCAATCGCAGCCTTCGCAGGCACCGGTCAAGTGGCCAAAGCCGTCATCATGACGCTACTTGGGTTGATCATGGCAACGGTCGGTGAAGGTGCATTGTTCAACCTGCCGCGTTTCACAATGGGTATCATGGATCTGCAATCGGGCTTTGGCTTCATCACGCTTGCCATGGCCATGTTCGCCCTGCCCGAAGCGCTGTTTCTGGTGCTCAAACCCAAAAACCTTCAGGGGGATGACGGCGAGATCAAGGACCTGCGCATCACAGGCAGTGAAGCCAAGGCCATCGCACCGGTGATCGGCCGCCAATCTGTACAGGGCTTCTTCATCGGGGTTCTGCCCGGTGCGGGGGCAACGATTGCCAGCTTCCTCGGCTACGCGGTCGAGCGCAACATTGCCCCGAAAGAGGAACAGGACGAATTCGGCAAAGGGTCAATAAAAGGTCTGGCTGCGCCCGAAACGGCGAACAACGCGGCATGCACCGGTTCTTTCGTGCCGCTGCTGACACTGGGCATTCCCGGGTCCGGCACCACCGCGATCCTGCTTGGCGCACTGATTGCCCTGAACGTGACACCCGGCCCACGGCTGATGCTGGACGAGCCGCAGATATTCTGGGCCGTCATCATGTCAATGTTCATTGGCAACCTTGTTCTGCTGATCCTGAACCTGCCGCTGATCCCATATATCGCAAAGGTTCTCTCGGTTCCGCGCAATTACCTGATCCCCTTCATTTTGTTCTTCACTCTGATGGGGGCCTATATCGGGCAGAACAACGCGACCGAGCTTTTGATACTTGTTGGCTTCGGTGTTTGCGCCACGGCGTTGAAATTTGCCGACTACCCGCTTGCGCCGCTGCTGATTGGTTTCATCCTCGGGGGGATGATGGAGGACAACTTTGCCCGCTCGATGCAGCTCTATGACGGTATTGCTTTCATCTGGGAACGTCCGATGACGCTGGGTCTGCTAGTTGTCGCGGTGCTGCTGGTGCTGTTGCCCAGCTATCGCGCGCGCCGGGCGCGTGCCCGGGCCGCAGGGGTTGCGGACGGTGACTGAGCCACTGGCAGGAATACGGGTTCTCGATCTGACGAATGTCCTCGCGGGTCCGTATTGCTGCTATCAACTGGCGCTCATGGGTGCCGAAGTGATCAAGGTCGAACGCCCTGACGGTGGCGACCTTGCCCGCGTCCTGGGTGCTGATCCCGCCAGAAACAAGGCCGGTATGGGCGTCAGCTTTCTGGCGCAGAATGCTGAAAAAAAATCCATCACGCTCAACATGAAATCAGAACGGGGCAAGGCGCTCCTGAAACGCCTTGTCCAGACAGCCGACGTGTTGGTAGAGAACTTTCGCCCCGGTGTGATGGATCGGCTTGGACTTGGGTATGGCGTCTTGCGCGATGTGAACCCCAGCCTGATTTACTGTGCCATAAGCGGATTCGGTCAGGACGGTCCACGCCGAGGCGATCCCGCCTATGACCAGATCGTGCAGGGTATCAGTGGCGTGATGTCTGTCACCGGCGGTCCTGACACCGCACCCTATCGCGTTGGCTATCCTTTGGCGGACACGATCGGTGGGATGACGGCTGCTTTTGCAGTGTCCGCCGCCCTGAACGCGGATTCTCGCGGGGCCTATCTGGATGTGGCGATGTCCGAAGCCGTGATCTCGACAATGGGTTGGGTCGTGTCGAACTATCTGATCGCCGGTGCCATTCCCGGGGCCCATGGCAACGAAAACACGACGTCAGCACCGTCGGGAACATTTGCAGCCTCTGACGCGCCCATCAACATTGCCGCCAACCGCGACGAACAGTGGCAGGCACTGGCCAGGCATCTGGGCCGGCAAGACCTGCTGGCCCACCCGGATTATGAAACGCGCGAAGACCGCAAGCGCAATCGCCACGCCCTGCGCGCGGCGCTGGAGGAGACCTTGCGGACCAAAGCGGCATCGGACTGGGTCAGCGAACTCAACGCAATCGGAGTGCCGGCCGGGCAGGTATTGACCGTGCCCGAGGCGCTTGATGACGAACAGCTTGCCGGTCGTGGCCTGATCGGATCTTTTCGAGTGCAGGGCGAAGACATGAAACTTGCAGGCAGCCCCATTGTCATGGACGGCGAACGGCAAATGCCCCAAACCGCGCCGCCTGAACTTGGAGCAGACAATAAAGCGATCTGGTCTGAAGTTGGGTTGACCGGCGCGGAAATGGACGCTTTGAGCAAGGAAGGCATCATATGAGCGATGTGTCCAATTGGTGGACGACTTCCATCATCGATATGGAACCGGGCCGGATCGACCTGCGCGGAGAGCCGATCCAGAATCTGATCGGACATCTCAGTTTCAGCGAGATGATCTGGTTCATGGTTCGTGGCGACCGACCATCTGGGGCGCAGGTCCGGTTGTTCGAGGCCGCGCTGGTTGCCGCCGTGGACCACGGACCTCAGGCCCCTTCCATCGCAACGGCGCGCATGGCCGTGACCTGCGGGCTGCCGCTGAACAACGCGATGGCGAGCGCTGTGAACATGTTGGGGGATATTCACGGCGGGGCTGGTGAGCAAGCGGTTATGCTGTACCATTTCGTGGCGCAACATCCTGGCCGGTTGGATCAAACGCTGGACGAGTGGATCGAGCGTGAAGGAAAGATATTGCCGGGTTTTGGCCATCGTTTCCACACGCCGACGGATCCGCGCGCACCACGTCTGATGGCGTTGGTCCGTGATGCTGTGACGGACGGGGCTTGTGATGGTCAGTTCCTACAGATCGGACAGGCGATCGAGGCAGAGTTGGCCCACCGCAAAGGAAAGCCTGTTCCTATGAACATAGATGGCGCCACCGCGGTGATCTATGCCGAGTTGGGCTTTGCGCCCCCACTGGCACGCGGTCTGTTTTGCCTATCCAGATCGGTTGGCATTCTGGCCCATGCGTGGGAACAGATGCAGCAAGGCGGCCGGAACAAGGGACCGACCCCGCCTGCCTATCGCTGGACCTATGTCGAAACTTAGATCGCTAGGCAGTTCTGAGCCGTGGGCGTTTGGCCAACAGGTCAGCCGCCGCACGGGCAATGACCAGTTCTTCATTGGTCGGGATTGCCATGACCACGACGCGGGACAGATCGGTTGAAATGATCCGGTCATTGTCCGCATTTGCATCAGGATTGAGCTCGATGCCCAGCCATCCCATCCCAGAGCACACCCGGTCACGCACGAGGCGTGAGTTTTCTCCGATCCCACCGGTAAACACCAAGGCGTCGATACCGCCGAGAATGGCCGCCATCGCGCCAAGCTCGCGCCGGATACGGAAGGTGAAATAGCTGATCGCCTGTCGGCTTTCGCGTGTGTCCGCCTTTTCCAGGGTACGCATATCGTTGGACAGCCCGGACAGGCCCAACAGCCCAGATTTCCGGAACAACAGGTCTGAGATTTCGTCAGCGCTCAGCCCTTCCTGGTCCATCAGATACAGGACCACGCCAGGATCAAGTTGACCACAGCGTGACCCCATCGGCAGCCCGTCCAGTGCCGAAAAGCCCATGGTCGATCCGACGGAACGCCCTCCGATCATCGCACACATCGATGCACCATTGCCAAGATGGGCCACGACCACGCGCCCTTCGTGCAAAAGCGGCGCTGTCTTTGCCATGTGATCCGAAATGAATTCATAGCTGAGCCCGTGAAAGCCATAACGCCGAACACCTTTGTCGTAATACTCGCGCGGCAAGGCAAAAACGTCATTCTCCCACGGATGATTGCGGTGAAAGGCGGTGTCGAAACAGGCGATCTGAACCGCATTCGGAAAACGTTCCATCGCGGCCCGGGCTCCGGCCAGATTGTGCGGCTGATGCAAAGGCGCGAACGGCGACAGCTTGTCCAACTCTTGAATGGACGCCTTGGTCAATGGCACCGGAGCGTCGATGTCAGGTCCACCGTGGACAACACGATGCCCGACCGCAGTCACGTCGCTGTTTGGAAATGAGCGCGCAAGCAGGTTCAAAACCCAGTCCAGCGCTGCGGCGTGATCGCGTATTTCTCCGGCGGTGCCGCTGGCAAGGACACTTCCGTCGGAAGACTTCGCCTTGACAAACGGCTCTGGTTCTCCAATCCGCTCGACCGCGCCGGTGCACACCATGATCGGATCGTCATCGGTCAGCTCGAACAGACCAAATTTCATGGAAGACGATCCAGCGTTCAGTGTCACGACATGTGTCATGCGGGTGCTCCGGTGCGCGGTAAGGAAGAGGCTTCGTGCAGTGCCGCCACGGCACAGGATGCCAGCCGGGCTTTGTCGTCATCGGCGCGGCTGGTCAAAATGATCGGAGCTTTGGCCCCCATGACCAGACCGGCCCCTTCTGCATTGGCGATATAGGTCAGCTGCTTGGCCATCATGTTCCCGGCATCCAGATTTGGCACCACCAGAATATCGGTTTTGCCCGCGACATCCGACACAATCCCTTTGGAACGCGCAGCCGCAAGGCTGACGGCATTGTCCATGGCAAGGGGGCCGTCAACAAGCCCGCCCGTGATCTGACCGCGTTCCGCCATTTTCGACAGCAAAGCCGCATCAACCGAGGATCGGATCGCCGGATTGACGGTTTCGATGGCAGACAGAACACCCGCCCTGGGGTTTTCGATCCCCAGCGACAGGGCCAGGTCGATTGCGTTCTGGACAATATCAATCTTGGTTTCCAGGTCCGGCTCGATATTGATCGCCGCATCCGTCACCAACAAAGGTCTGGGTTGGCCGGGCACGTCCATGACAAAGACATGGGTAAAGCGGCGGCCGGTGCGCAGGCCGTTTTCACGCCTGAGCGCAGCCTTCAGCAATTCATCCGTATGCAGATGCCCTTTCATCAGCGCTTTCGCACGACCTTCTGCAACCAGATCGACCGCCGCATGGGCCGCACCGATGTGATCGCTCTGCGCAATGATTTCAATCCCATCCAACGACGCTCCGATTTCGGCGGCCGCGTGAGAGATTTTGTCCGGGTTACCGATCAGAATGGGTGTGATGATCGTCTCATGCGCGGCCAGCAGCGCCCCACCCAAGGCGTTGGGCTCTTCCGGGGCTACAACGGCGGTCGGCATGGGCGGCAACGGGCGTACCTTTTCCAGCATGGCATCAAAGTGACGATGACGTTTCACCACCAGCCCGGGCAGATCCAACTCGGCGAACACCATCTCTTTCTCCGGCGCGATCACGACGGCCTGCCCGCTGACGATCACGGCACCGTCCGATGGGCGCGTAACGACCGTTTCAAAGACAACTTCCCGGTTTGGTCGCTTTTCCAGAAGGGTGACTTTGGATACCAGCTCATCACCGGCATGCGCCCTTTCCACAAAATCAAATCGCTGCGATTTATAGAGCGTCCCTGCCCCCGGCAGAACGTTCCCTAAAACGGCCGAGATCAGGGCCCCCACGAACATGGCAGGGGCAACCGCTTCGTTGATGTGGTCGCCGTCGCCGTCTTCGCTGGATAGATGAAGCGGATTGTGATTGCCGGAATTGTTGGCGAACACATAGAAATCATCAACCGAGCACATGCGGGCCAACTCGGCAGTATCACCGACCTGAAGCTTGTCGTAAGGCGTGTTGTGGTACTGCATGAACTGTCGTTTCCATTTCGATCCGTTTGGCGACACTGAGAACTCTCTTGCTGATACCCAGTTCAGCGCGCAATGGAAACAACGCATGCCGGCTGCCCGTATCGGTCTGCACGCTATTTCCGGCGGGTAACGCCTTTATGTCGTTAAGCCCGGATAATGTGCGGATTGCAGATCAGGCGCGCCGATTTCCACCGCCGCCCTGTTTGCGCATCGAAAGCCCGATCCGTTTTCTGGGTACATCCACCTCGACAACGCGCACTTTCACGACTTGCCCGGCCTTGACGACCTCATGCGGGTCCTTGACGAAGCGGTCGGCCAACTGGCTGACGTGAACCAGACCGTCCTGATGAACGCCCACATCCACGAATGCCCCAAAGGCTGCCACGTTTGTCACGGTGCCCTCAAGAACCATTCCGGGCTTCAGATCGGTTATCTCTTCGATGCCATCCGCGAAAGTGGCCGTGACAAAGCTGGGCCGGGGGTCTCGTCCGGGCTTCTCAAGCTCGGCAAAGATATCCAGAACCGTGGGCAGGCCGAAATCTTCGGTTACGAATTGTTGTGCCCGCAACCCTTTCAAGGCCCCCTCATGGCCCATGATGTGCCTGATATCCCGCCCGCAGGCCGACACGACGCGGCGGGCGACGTCATAGGCTTCGGGATGCACCGACGACGCATCAAGCGGTTCGGCGCCGTCCCTTATGCGAAGAAACCCGGCGCATTGCTCAAAGGCACGCGGACCCAGCCCGGCAACGGACAACAGGTCCTTGCGCGATTGGAACGGCCCGTTCAGATCGCGATGGGCGACGACGGCTTCGGCTTGCGCGGGGCCCAGCCCCGACACACGCGCAAGCAAAGGTGCAGAGGCCGTGTTCAGGTCAACCCCGACCGCGTTCACGACATCCTCGATCGCGGAATCCAGGGATTGCGACAGGCGGTGCTGGTCAACGTCATGCTGATATTGCCCCACGCCGATGGATTTCGGTTCGATTTTGACCAGTTCTGCCAAAGGGTCCTGCAATCGCCGGGCGATGGACACCGCCCCACGCAGCGAAACGTCTAGACCGGGAAACTCTCGTGCTGCCAGTTCCGACGCGGAATAGACCGAAGCCCCCGCTTCGGACACAACTACCTTGGTCGGTGCTTTTACCGCCTTGGAGAGCAGAGCCAAAGAATCTGCAACCAACCGTTCGGTTTCGCGGCTCGCTGTTCCGTTTCCGATGGCGATCAGTTCAATCTGGTGGGCCGAGATCAGGTTTAGGATGGTAGCCTGCGCTCCGCGCAAATCGTTTTTGGGTTGGAAGGGATACAGCGTGTCAGTGGCCACGACCTTGCCCGTTGCGTCAACCACCGCCGCTTTCACGCCGGTGCGGATGCCGGGATCGAGGCCCAAAGTGGCCTTGGCACCCGCCGGAGCAGCATACAGCAAGTCCTTAAGGTTGCGTGAAAAGACCTGAATTGCCTCGTCCTGTGCCCGACTGCGCAGTTCGGCCATCAGTTCGACCATCATCGACAGCGAAAGCTTGACCCGCCATGTCCACCCGGCCACCTTGCGCAACCAGGCATCACCCGGCCCTTGGCCACGGGTCTGCAAATGCGCGGCCACGATGGATTCGGCCCGGGCTGCCCCGAACTCCGGTTCCGGCGCGATATCAAGTGAAACAATGCCTTCTTTTGACGCCCGCAGCATTGCCAAAGCCCTATGCGATGGAACATCCGTCCATCGTTCGGAATGGTCAAAATAATCACTGAACTTGGCGCCTTCCTTTTCTTTCCCGTCGACAACTCTTGCACTGAGCAGCGCCTCGCGCTGCATGAAGGCCCGTAACTCACCCAGCAGTGTCGCATTTTCCGTTAATCGTTCGGTCAGAATGTCCCGCGCGCCGTTTAGCGCGTCTCGAGGGGTGGCGACAGCTTCGCTCAGGTATGCCCCGGCCAGTGTTTCCGGGTCCGCATCGCGATCGGCCAGAATGGCTTCGACCAGGGGTTCCAGCCCGTTTTCACGCGCGATCATCGCCTTGGTGCGCCGCTTGGGCTTGTAAGGCAGATAGATGTCTTCCAGCTGGGCCTTGGTTTCTGCCCGAGCTATCGATTTACTCAGATCTTCGGTCAGCTTCCCCTGTTCTTTTATCGACTTCAGGATGGTTTCCCGCCGTGCCTCAAGCTCACGCAGATAGGTCAAACGTTCGGACAGAAGGCGCAATTGGGTGTCGTCCAACCCACCGGTTGCTTCTTTCCGATAGCGGGCGACAAAAGGAACCGTCGCTCCGTCGTCCAATAGATTGATCGCAGCACCGACCTGATCGGGACGTGCATTGATCTCGGTGGCTATGGTGCGGGCGATACGGTCCAAGGGGGCCTCCTGAAACGGCAGTGGAAGGGCTTCTTAACCAGCCGTTTCAGCAAGGGAAAGTCCCTTGTACCGGTCCGTCCAAAGGCATCAGCGGATAGCAACTGTTTTCGCGGTTATTCGACGCTTCTGAGCCATTGAAAGGAAACACCAGCCTGCAAAGGCCTTAGCCCCACGGCATCAGCCCGCAATACCCGGTGCGTGCGCTTACATTATGCGCCATTTGCGCCAGCGTCGTCAGGTCAAAGACCGGCAGTTTCAGGTTTTCCTGAATGCGTTTTGCATAAGGGGGAAGATCCGTGCATTCCAATACCACGGAGCGTATTTCGGGCGTATCGCGCTTCAGCCTGTGCGCAGCGTCCAGGACTTCGGCCTCGATCAGATCTGTGTCCATACGGGTGCGCGCGTTGCGCAGGATGACTTCGGCAAACTCGCTGGTGTGTTCCAGACCCTGTACGGCCACCGGAACGCCCCCCGCTCCAACGCCTTCGAAATGGCGTTGCGTCAGCGCTGACGAATCCGCTGTAATCACCCCGACCGGTGCGCTGGCCCCGGTCATGTGAAAGGCCAACGGCACTTGTATCAGGCTCGAAGCGAAGACAGGCACCGATACGGCCGCGGCCAACTCTTTTTGGAACAGGGCGAGAAACCCGCAACTTCCGGTAATGGCGCGTACGCCTTCAGCCTCAAGCCGTTGCGCGCCTTTAATGAATGGGTTCAGCAGATCAGGCGTCGGATTGTTCAGCAGCGTTGGCACCGTGACGCCATCTATCATCTCGTACAGCACCGGGAACGGCAGGCTGGAAGGGTTCTTGATATGACCGGGAGGTTTGGGAAAATAGCTTTCCAGACACAAAACCCCGATTGAGGCTCCGCAGATATTCTGTCCACCCTGATAGATCGGCATGATTGGGTAATCCTTCTTAGAAACGGTGGTTGTTACGCGTCAAAATCGCGACAAGGCGATTGAATCCAATGGGATGTTGAGGCGCTGCCCTGACACCAGATCAGCCACCAGCTCGCCGGTTTTGGGGGCCATCATCAAACCGTAATGGGAATGACCAAAGGCTGTGAACAGGCCCTTGTGCCCCTCAACCGGACCGATCGCAGGCAAACTGTCGGGAAAAGACGGGCGTCGGCCCATCCAGAACTGTGTATCCGAGGTGTTCAGATCCGGCATCATTGCGCGGGCCTGTGCGGTCAGAAGCGACTGTTTGCGTGGATCTGGCGGCGCGTCGATGCTGCCGAATTCGGCCGTGCCCGCCACGCGCAGACCGTCCTGCATCGAACTGGCCACCACCTTGGCGTCCACGTCCATCACCGAGTTTTCCAGGCTGGCAGAGGGGGTCGGGAATTGGACATGGTATCCACGCTCGGCCACCAGTGGCACGGGCAAACCCAAGGGTTTCAGCAACCCGGCAGACCAAACACCGGCGGCCAGCACGACAGTATCGGCGTGAAGCGCGCCGGCCGACGAGGTCAAATGCCATTGGCCGTCTTCCGTGCGCTTTAGTTCTTTGACTTCTGTCCGCACGAACTCGGCGCCTTGTTGACGGGCCTTGTCGGCCAAAACTGCACCGACCCGGCCAGGAGACGTGACCCGCGCCTGTCCCTTGATCAGGATCGCAGCCTTGAAATCTCTGGATAACGCAGGTTCGATCCGGCGCAATTCTGGTCCGTCGATCCGCTCTAGATGTCCGCCTTTTTCCTGCCGGATCAGATATCCCAATTCTTTCAGGTCAGCCTGATCCGGGTTGCGAAACGCGTGGACATAGTTGGAATCAACAATAAGGTCTTCGTGCCCGGTATTTTGCAGATGTCTTCGGTACAGATCTATCGAAGGGCGGCACAGCACCTCCATTGCGTCCGAGATATTGCGTACGGATTTCACGCTTGAATTCTTCAGGAACCTCAGGCCCCAGGGTATCATCCTGGGCCAGAACGCAGGTCTGACGGTCAACGCGCTTTTCGGGTCCAACAGCATCCCGGGGATCGTTTTCCAGATACCCGGCGTGGCCTGTGGAATGACCGACCAGGGCGAGACGACACCGGCATTGCCGAACGATGTCTCCTGCCCCGGTTCTCCACGGTCGATCAGACGCACGGCAATACCGCGCTCCTGCAACGAGAGCGCACAGCACAGACCGACGATCCCGGCGCCGATGATGGTCACTTGTTCAGGCATGTCAGACCGTTGCTTGAATTCGGCTGCGGGCGATCACCTGTGTGATGATGACAGGAGACGCCACCGCCAATGCGATCAGGTCAGCCGTCAGCGTAGGTGCCACGAAGATAATCCCGGCAATGGCCATCAGGATGCGCGACACGAGGTTGAGTGGCAGCAACCAATACCCCACGACCGCTGCCGAAAGGGCGATGACACCGGCGATACAGCTGGCGGCGGTATAGGTGAATTCCCAAAGATCGAACCCGGTGGAAGACACGAACAGCAAAACCGGCGCATAGACGAACGCCATTGGCGCGATGACCTTGCCCAGTCCCAGCGTAAAGGCGGACAGCCCGGTGCGGAACGGGTTGGAATTCGCAATCGCTGCCGCCGCATAGGCCGACGTACAGACCGGAGGTGTGATCTCGGAGACCACGCCATAATACAACACGAACAGATGGCTGGCGATGGGTGGAACCCCCAACTGCGCCAGCGCAGGCTGCGCCACCGAGACGAGCATGATGTACAGCGCCGTGGTCGGGATGCCGGCACCCATCAGAATGCAGACGATGGCAATAAAGACCAGCGAGATAAACAATTGCAGGTCTTCCATCGCAAACAGTTGGAAACTGCCGAACGAGATCATGTTGTAAAGATCGGATGCCAGATTGCCCGCGCCCTGCGTGACCATGAAGCCGATGCGAAAGCCGATGCCGGTAGTGTTGATGACACCCACCACGATACCAACAGCGGCGGCAGCGGCCCCCACGGCCAGCGAGTACTTTACCCCAAGTTCGACCGCGGCCAACATCTCGGGCACTTCTATCCGTTTCTGCGGGTTGAGCGTGGCAATCACCGACAATCCGCACAGAATCGCTGTCATGGACAGGTCAAACCCACCGTCGGAGAACTTCCAAAGCACGAACGCAAAAAACGCCGCCGCGTAGATCAGTGTTGGCGGTTGCTTGATCCGCGACATGCCCGCGATAACCGCCAGCGAAATACCGCAGAAGGCCGACATGAACGGCGTGTAGCCGGTAAACAGGACGACCAACAAACCGATCAACGGAACGATATTGGCCCAACCCTCGGCCCAGACGGCCTTGAGCTGTGGCAATTGCTCTTTCGCCAGACCTTGCAGGTTCAGCTTACGCGCCATCAGGTGCACCACGGCAAAGACGCCGACATAGTGCAGGATCGCTGGAAAGATTGCCGCGATCACGATGGTGGTATAGGGCACCTCGAGGAACTCGGCCATGATGAAGGCCGCAGCGCCCATGATGGGCGGAGTGATCTGACCACCGGCCGAAGACGCGGCCTCGACTCCGCCCGCAAAGTGACCGGGGTACCCAAGGCGCTTCATGTTGGGAATTGTCAGCGCGCCGGTCGAAACGGTGTTGGCCACCGAAGAGCCCGAGATCGTGCCGAAGAAGGCCGAGGATACCACCGACACTTTGGCCGGACCGCCCGTATAGCGACCCGCCAAAATGGTTGCGTTATCAATGAACAATTGTCCAAGCCCCGTTCGCTGAGCGATCACGCCGAACAGGACAAAGTGGAACACGATGGTCGAAACAACCCAAAGCGTCACGCCATAGATTCCTTCCTGCGGGAAGTACATCGACGACACGAAGGTTTTGAAGTTCACGCCCGGATGTTGCAGCAACCCGGGAAAATAGGGACCCATCAGCGCGTATGAGATGAATACGCAGATGATCAGCGGCAATACCCAACCCAGCGTGCGGCGCGCAATGTCCAGTACCAGAAGGATGATGATGACGCCGAGGATCACATCATAGCTGTTTGGGTTGCCCATGCGGAAGGTTTGTTCCTCGATCCCCAGGAACGGGATGCCGCGCCAGGCGAAACCAACGTAAAGCGCGGCGACGATGCCAAGCGCCATGAACACCAGATCATAAAGAGGGACGTTGCCGATGCGGAAGCGACTGACTTTGAGAGCATAGAGGCTTTTGGCCCCGACAATCGGGATCGTGGCGTAGACCAGAATGAACAGCAGAGCCAGATAGATGCCCATATGCCAGTGGTCGGCCGGCAAGCCGAACCCAGCCGTGAAGAATTCGTAGAATGCAAAGATCAGGGCGACGACACGCAACACCTTGCCTGCCGTGGGCGTGACCTGCCGGACAGCGGCGCCTTCGTCGAACTGTTCTTCGATGGCCGCCAGCTCCTCGGCCGTCAGTTCGTGGTCATCAAGTTTCTGGGTCTCGGACATGATGGCCCCCCGATTTCGCAAAATTCCAGAGTGCGGTGCCCCAAGAAGGGGCACCGACGACAGGTTTCAGTCAGGTGTGGTTATTGAAGAAGACCGGCTTCTTTATAGAACTTCTCAGCACCCGGATGCAGCGGAACACCCAGCGCCTCGACGCCGTCGAGGGCAGTATCAGGCGTGATCTGCTTGCCCTTTGCGTGGCCGTTGTCCAGCAGCTTGCGCGTGTTGTCGTTCCACAGGGCCTTGGTCAGCTGATAGACCAGATCTTCGGACAGATCCGATGACACAACCAGCATCGCGCTGACCGCAGGGGTCTTGGTTTCGGAATCGATGCCTTCATATACACCGCCCGGGATAGCGGACGGGATATAGGCAGGAATGATCTCGTTGATCTTTGCCAGATCTTCATCACTGAAGGAATGCAGGTTCATGCCCTTGGTCGATGACAGCTGCACCATTGCGGCAACCGGCCAGCCTGCTGCGTAGAAATAGGCGTCAAGCTGACCGTCGGCCAAACGCTCGGCGCTCTGACTGTTGTTCAGCTCGGCCTCGTCCATATTGTCGCGATTGACGCCCCAGGCGTCCAGCATCTGCAAAACGGCCACCTGCGTGCCGGAACCAGCCTGGGCAATACCAACGCGCTTGCCTTTGAGATCACTCAGATCGTTGATCGTCTGACCGGCTGGCAGCACCAGGTGCAGGTCTTCCGGGAACAGGTTTGCGACGATGCGCAGTTTCGGGTGGGGTTTGCCTTCAAACTTGCCCTCACCCAGATACATCGAACGGGTTACATCTGCCGCGGCCAGGCCGGCCTCAAGCTCGCCGTTTTGCACGGCGGCATTGTTGAAGACTGACGCAGTTGTCGACTGTGCAATCGCGATCAACCCGGGCACGCCGCATTGGCCGCCCTCTTCGCAGGGGCGTGAGCCTGGAGGGGCCGAAATTCCGTTGGCGATGGTCCCGCCGATCGGGAAATAAGTGCCGCCTGCACCGCCGGTGCCGATGCGAAAAAAGGTTGGGTCCTGCGCAAACGCCGGTGCAGCCAATGCACCCGCCAAAGCCAAACCCGTCAGGCATTTCATCAATTTCATCGTAAGCTCCCAGTTGTGGATCGTTGGATTCGGTTTGTTCGAATTCTGATCCGTTCAGCCTATGGAGTTTTAGCATAAATACAAATTTGTTATATTTAACAAAATGAAAGTTTAGCTTATGTTTTAGATATGAACCTTGCTCAATTGACAGTTTTTCGTGAGGTGATGGAAACCGGGTCCATCTCTCAAACCGCGAAGAAGCTGAACCGGACACAACCCGCGATCAGCCTGGCAATCAAGAACCTGGAAAGGAGTCTGGGACTGACCTTGTTCGAACGAAAAGGCCGGCGTCTGATCCCAGTGCCAGAGGCGCATTACCTGTTGGCAGAAACCACCGGAATACTGGACAGATTATCTACGGTTTCCAGTACGATGCACGGTCTTCTTAAAGGAAATTCAGGCAGCCTGAACATTGCCGCCATGCCGGGACCGTCCATTTTTGCCTTCCCGAGTTTCATAAGCCGTTCAGTTGGCGGGAATCCGGACATCCGGGTTACGCTGTCCACCCGCAGCTCGCCACAGATAATGGAACTTGCAGGCACTCAGAACATTGATTTCGGGTTTGCTGATTTCGAACACCCGGTCGGAAAGAAGCCACAATTTACGGCAGAGATCATCAGCGGAGACTGCTTTTGCGCAATGGATCGGGACAATCCGTTGGCGCAAAAAAAGGCTGTGACGATTTCGGATCTCGATGATGTGCCAATGGGTGGACTGTATGACACCCACCCTTTTCAGAAGAAAGTGCAGCGCGCTTTTCAGATGGTTGCCGCCACTTACAAACCTAGTGTGACGTGCCAGTATTTTCTTCCGCTCATTCCGTTTGTTGGATCGGGGCAGTGCTGCTCGATTGTCGATCCGTTGACTGTTGCGACGGAACGGAAGCTGAATATCTCGCATGGCCGTGTGGTATTCCTGCCTTTCAAGGACCCCCTCAGATACGAATACGCCATCCTGTCGCCGGATCACCGCCCCCCTTCGCAATTGGCGCTGAAAATAAAAGCGGGATGGAAGGCGGAAGTTGTGTCGATGCTGGATCAGACCAACGCCAACCCGCGGACGGAAGACTTCTGAAAGACACCCGGCCGAACTTGGAAATGTGCGACAACCGGAAAAACTCAGATGACGCGCGCGACCGAGGCCTCCAGCGTCGATTTTAGCAGTTGCGGATCTATCGGTTTGTAAAACAGCGGCAGCTTTGCTTGTTTGCACTGCTGAACAAGCTCTTGTGATCGATTGGCTGAGATAATACAGCCGGGCAAATGCCCGAATTCATCCGTCAGGGCACGCATGGCGTCCGTCCCTGTTTTTCCGTTGTTCAATTGATAGTCGGCGACAACAAAGTCTGGCAGGATGCCTATTTCGCGCAGAAGGCCAATCGCTTCGCTTTCGCTTTCGCATTCCAGAACCTCGACGCCCCAGGATTCGATGGTCATGGTCAACGCGCCGCGCAGGTTTTCATCGTTTTCGATCAACAGGGCGACGGTGTTGCCCAGCACATTCAAGTTTGGTTTTTGTACCACTGAAGAGCAGAGAGAAACCTCTGGTTTCACCCGGGCCAAAGGTATTTCGACCGAAAACCCCGTGCCCTTTCCAACTTCGGAAAACAGGTGGATGGGGTGTTGTAGCAACCCGCAGGCCCGCTCGACAATCGCAAGACCCAACCCCATTCCTTCGGCGGCGCTGGCATCTGAATGCAAACGCTGAAATTCCTGAAACACGATATCTCTTTGATCTGATGCTATGCCAATGCCCGTATCCCAGACTTCCAAAGCAATTGCGTTCTTGCGATGCCTGACACCAACAAGAACTTTGCCGGTCTCGGTGTACCGGATCGCGTTTGACAGCAGATTCTGCAATATACGCCGAAGGTAACTGGCATCGCTTGTGACCAGAGCCTTTGTGTCAACAAAACGCAAACTCAAACCCTTGGCCTGGGCGACGGGCTTGAATGCGTCTTCCATCTGCAAGAAAAGCTCGCCCACCGACACTGTGGACAGATGCGCCTTGGCCCGCCCGGAATCCAGCTTTGAGATGTCCAGCAGGGCTTCGAGAATGTGTTCGACACTGTTCAGGGCGCTTTCTGCTTTTGCTGCAACGGTCCGGGCGGTGTCAGTGTCCAAACCGCTGCCCAGTGACGCAACATAGAGCTTTGCAGCAGACAGAGGCTGCAACAGGTCATGGCTGGCGGCGGCCACAAAACGCGATTTTGACGCGTTCGCCCGTTCAGCCTCGTTCAGCGCATCCGCAAGCTCCATTGTGCGTGACGCCACACGTTGTTCCAAAAGTTCCTTGGCTTCATACAAGGCCTGCGCAGACCTCCGTTCCGCAGTTACATCGGTAAAGGAAATCACAAAGCCCCGGTCTGGCATTTCCTGCGCAAAGACCGACAGGATTTTCGATCGCCCCTGATGCATCTGGAACTGAAGAGGGCGGCGGTAGGTTGGTCGGCTGACCCAATCCAGCAGATCCGCCTCGGTTATGCCTTTCTGAAAGCTGATGTTGTCGCCCAGGCGATTGGACAGGGTTTCAAACCGCATGCCCATCTGAAACTGAGTGATCGGTATGGCCAAAAGCTCGCTTGCGCGGGTGTTCCACCCGATCATGCGGTGCTTGTTGTCAAAGATACAGACGCCCTGATCGATATGTTCAAGCGTGGCGCGGATCAGCCGCGCCTTGTCGTCAAGAATGCGATCCCTTTCTTGCCGTTCGATCCGCATGATATCTGTCACGTCGGTTTGCAGGATCACGGTGCCCCCGTCTGGCGTGCGGTGTTCTGACACTTGCGTCCACCGATTGCCCGAAAGACGAACATTGAACACCACGTGGTCATCTGCGTGACGATCCAGACGGCTTTTGGCCCAGTCCTCTGGGCTCATTGTCTCTGGCAAGGACAGGAACCTGGATCGGCTGACCAGTTCCACGTAGTCGGCAAAACACAAGCCGGGGTTCAGCTGTTCCTGAATATCGGGCATATGCATCCCGAACCTGCTGTTGCACAGCACCAGTTCTTCGTCACGATTGAACAGGGCAAAGCCTTCCTGCACCGTTTCGATCGCATTTGCCAAATCTGCGCGCGCTGCTTCGGTTTCCTTGTTGGCCTGCGCCAACCTGGCGTTGGAGTCATTCAGAAGTTCAAGCGCGCGCTCAAGGTCATCCGTTCGGGCGCGAACCTCTTGTTCAAGCACCGCCGCCCGTTGGAACTGAGCATAAGCCGCGCCAGAGGCATTGGTGGATTCTTCGACCCGCCGCATCAGGGCTTCGGCAATTTTCCTGAGTTTTTCGTTCTGACGTTCAAGGGAGTCCGAGGGGTCTGTGAGATGCTCGATCATACCTTACTCTTTCTCGGGCGGGTATATCGCCACGCCGGTCAGGGTCTGGTTCACATGGATCGAATTGAATTGCTCTCCATAGGTCGAGAAACCGACCACGTGATGGCGAGACAGGATGTCCGAGATCGCGTGCGTCTTCTGCTTTTGCTGGGCCTCCAGCCGGCGAAGGATGCAGTCACAACCCAAAATGGTGTCGGGTTGCTGCTTCTCGGTCAACAGGCTGATTTCTTCCTGTAGATGTTCAACCATGTCCCGAGGTTCTGCCAGCGTCAGGACCAAGCCTTCGTCAATCGCCGAAAAAAAGACGAGATCGCCATTTCCCGCTACCTGCTGGATCGCGCGGACATGGTGTTGCCCGCCTATTTGCACAACGACTGGATGGGCCGCGAATGTGAATGTGGTGAGCTGTTCCGGGTCTTTGCCGAGAATACGGGCGTATTCGCGGGCAGCGGGTTCGGCATTGATTTCCTGAACGATGCGTTTTGCCGGGTCTGCCTTGGTCACGACCATGCGATAGGCGGTGGGCAGAAGGTGATCGGTCTTGAACACCTTGATCGGACACCGCGTGCGAACCTGCGTGAGTACGGCTGCGTTGCTTCTTGCCTGCCCCTGATACAGAACATAAGTGCGCCCGAATTTGGTTCCATCCCCGGCCGAACCGCCGAACAATGGCACCGGCCCCAGCCCCACAGCCAATTCCGACGTCAGTTCATCTTCTTTTGTCGACAACCCGTCAATCATCAGGAACGTGAATTCATGGCTCCAGTCGGGTGCGTTCGCCATCATCGTATTTCTGTTGTGGATCATCTCTTTGATGATGCTGTCGGACTCGAATTCGTTCAGATCCGGAACAAGAACCGTGCGTATGTCGAAATGGGATTGCGGCAGGCCGATCGCGACGATCTGATCTTCGCAATACCCACTATCCGCCAGCTCTCCGGCGGTGGTGCAACCAACAATCGGGGTCGGCGCAAAGGCGCGCTCGGCATCCGCGATCACCACGGATGCATCGGCGTTCGGGCTGACAAAAAGAATGACAAGCGCAAGTGGGTCATCACCCAACTGGCGTCTGAGGGTCTCGATCGACTGCCCGGTGTCGTGGCGTGCAAAAGCCGTTTTGACGATGCCTGGCGTGCGGGCCCGGGCTGTTGCCCACCCGACTGCTTGGTCCATCGTGCCTCCTCCCTAAAAGCGCGACGATGACGTGAGAGTATGACGCTTAGCCTTGGTCTTGCAAGACACTGGCAAAGGACGCTTTCTTGACGATCAGAACCGCCTGCGTACGACTTTGAACACCCAGTTTTCGCATTATTGCTGTCACGTGCGCTTTGACCGTCGTTTCCGCAATCGACAAGTCATAGGCGATTTGCTTGTTCAGTTTGCCTTCGCAGATCAGTTGCAGGATGCGCGCCTGTTGATTTGTCAGTGTCGCCAGTCGTTTGACCGCTTCGTCGTGTTCGTCCTCTTCCTCTGTGTCAATCAAAACACAGCCCTCTGGCACGAAAACGTCACCGGCGTGCACTGTCTCGAATGCAGTGCGGAACACGTCGCGCTGACTGTGCTTGGGGACATAGCCAGATGCGCCGGCCTGTATCACCTGGCTGACAACGCGGTTGTCCGTCAGCGACGACACCACGATCACCGGTGCGTTTGCGGCAGCCTTCAAGCGGATCAAACCTTCCAGGCCGTCCACATCCGGCAAATTGAGGTCCAGCATGACCGCATCGGGTTTCAGCCCACTTGCCAGCAGATCCAAGGCGTCCTCCAGCCGGTCTGCCGTATGGATTTTCCGGATCTGAGCCACACTTTGCAAGGTCATCGACAAGGCGTCGCAAAACAATGGATGGTCATCAACGATCAGCACGTTTTCGAAATTATTGCGCGCGGCGGATTCAGCAAGCATCTGGTATAGCCTTTTGCATTCAAATGGTCTCCAGCCTAACCAATCCTAGCGATGAATGAAAACCACGCATACTGGCGGAAGGTCGTATAGTAACGCGCACCCCGGATCAGAGGTACGCATCAGGGTTTTGCTGGATCCCGTGTCAGTTCGCCGATGCCAGTTCCTTTGGCGGGCGGAAGGTCCACAAGGTACCACCCTGGTTCAGATAGTTGACCTTCTTGGCCACCTCACCCCCCCAGAGCGGTGCAGTGCCGCCCCAGCCGGAAATGATCGCGACATATTGTTCACCATCCTGTTCCCAGGTCACAGACTGCCCGAGCCGGTCTGGAACGACCACAGCTTCTCGCTGGTCTCGTCGTCCAGCGCGATAAACTCACTTTCAGGCGCGCCAAAGAACACCAGGCCACCGGCTGTTGCCATCACGCCTGACCACAGCAGCGCGTTGTTCTTGTATCCCCATTCCCATTCGCCGGCATCCGGATCGATGGCCTTGAGAGACCCAATGTGATCTTCGTAGTTGGGTTTGATCGTAAAGCCTGCGCCCAGATAGGCGGCACCCTTCTTGTACGAGATCGGCTGGTTCCAGATATCCATGCCCCATTCGTTCGACCGTACATAAAAATTGCCGGTACGTTGCGAAAAGGACATCGGCATCCAGTTCTTGCCGCCAAGGAAAGAAGGCGATGCAAAGATCACTTCACCCTTCTTGTCATCAGCCGCTGACGACGGATCCCCGGGGCGGTTTTCTTCGACAAAGACCGGTCGGCCGGTCTCATCCACGCCGGACGCCCATGTTATGTCTTTGACAAACGGATTAGCCGATACAAAGGCACCGTCTTCGCGGTTCAGAAAATAGAAATACCCGTTGCGATCGGCGGTTGCGTAACGCTTGTTTCCTTCACGGTCGGTATAGGCAACAACCTCGTTTACACCGTCATAGTCCCAACCTTCGCGCGGCGTGGTCTGGAAATGCCACTTGATTTCGCCGGTTTTCGGATCGATTCCGATGCGGCTGGCCGCGTAAAGGTTGTCTCCGGCGTTACCTTCCGTCGGCGTGCCCGCATTGTGCAGCCACGAGTTCCACGGCGCCGGGTTTCCGACCCCGAAAACAAGCGTATCCGTGTCCGCGTCATAGGAACCACCCAGCCAGGTTGCGCCACCGCCGGTCTTCCACATGTCGCCGGGTCACGTCGCATTCAACTCGCCCGTCATGGTGCTTTCTTCATCGTTCAGCGTCTCCATATGGCCTTCTATGACCGGGCGTTCCCATACCGGATCACCGGTGTTCACGTCCCGTGCCTGCACAGCGCCAACGATGCCAAACTCACCACCGGAATTTCCGGTGATCACCAGCCCGTCAACGATCAGCGGAGCTGCGTTGTAAGAATACGCCGCCTTGTAGTCCGCGATTTTATCACGCCGCACGACGTCGCCGGTGTCTTTGTTCAGGGCCACAATCCGGGCATCAAGGGTGCCGAAAATCACCTTGTCGCCGTAGATGGCGGCACGCCGGTTCACCACGTCACAGCAAGGCAGAATGCCTTCGGGCAGGCACGCCTCGTATCGCCAGACCTCTTTGCCGGTTTCCAGATCAATTGCATAAAGGCGCGAATACGATCCGGTGATATACATCATGCCGCCATAGATCAGCGGCTGGGTTTCCTGCCCGCGCTGTTTTTCGCCACCAAGGCTGAACGCCCAGGCCGGCAACAGGTTCTTGACGTTGTCTTTGTTCAGCATGTCCAACGGGCTGTAGCGCTGCAAGTGGCGTCCCATCCCGTTTGTCACGACCTGGGTCGCAATTGACTGGTCGTTGGCCAGATCGTCCTCGGTAACTTCTGCATGGGCCGTGCCCACTGCAATCACGCTTGCAACTGCCGCCATTGTGAACCGGTTCATCAGTGTCCTCCCTAGGCTTGTGTCTTCCCTCCGCACCGAATCGCCGACAGGTCAGAGCTGTTGGCACGGCAACTATTCGCAGGCGGGTCTGTCGGCGAAATTGCACAATGGTCGTGGGGGCAATTCGCGCATTTCATCCGGGCTCCACACTCATGGTTTCGGCGGCACCAGCGGTGACTTATCGGACCACTTTCGGGCATCTGTCGCAACGGTTTGCGACGCGGCGCCGATCCTTCTCCCGGACGAACATGATCTTGATACGGTTGCGCCATTTGGCCCTGCACGTGTCGTTCGGAACGGGTCTGTCCCGCGACGTCCCGCCCAAAATGCAGGGATATGTTTCCTTGACCTTTCAGGCCGCCCAAAAATCTACCGACCACCATTGCCGCTGAAATTCAGGAGCTTGATTCAGTTTCCGGCGTCGATTTCAGAGCTGACCCAAGGTTCGGTTTCGCCCTTGACGACTTCCGCGTGGCGCGGGCGCGAGTCCACCAGGGCGTTGGCGAACAACTCCTGTGTTTCAGTATCGATCCAATGAGCCATATTGATGGTCTCGGACGTGGTGACAGCGATCGTGCCGTCTGGTGAGACCGCCACCCCTTCCGGCTCGATACTCACGTCTATCTGGGCAATTACGGTCCGCGATACCGTGTCGACAACAGTTGTTATCGCGTCATCTTCGTTGGCGATGTACAGATGCCGATCATTCGGGTGCAAAACGAACTGTTCGGGGTCTTCGCCCGACGGCAGATCATAAAGGACTTCTCCGGTTTCAGGATCCATGACCTGCACCGAGTCATTATCTGACGCGCAGATGTAGAGAACCGAGTAGTCCTTGGAAAATGTGATCCCGCGTGGTCGTTCTCCGGTTTTAAGGGTGCGGATCACTTCAAACGTTTCGATATTGATCACGCTGAGCGTGTCGTCTTTTTCATTGCTGATCCAAATCTCGTCCGAAACCGCCGGAGTGCAAAATGCAGCAGCGGCCAAAAAGACGGAAAACTTTATCTTTAGTCCTCGCTAAAGGCCGTGCACAGGCATTCGGCCTGGTCAATTCCCAGAGTGTCCAGTTCAGTCCTGTGGTGCAGGAAACCCGCGAGCGGTGCGAGGGCCACGACCGCTCGATCCGTCATCAGCGGGAAGGGATGGCGCAACTGACCGTTCCAGGCGCGGAAACTCATCGCCCGGCCCTTGAAGCCTGCCAGTTCAAATTTTTCCAACAGAATGTAGTCCCGCAGAACCGCGGGATCGCCAGATTGCGTTCGGGCCACGGCCTCGCCCAAGGACCGAAACGCAACCCATGCCGCATAGTCGATTGGCCTCATCGACCGGCCTGCTTAACCGGCGAACCGGCTCTGCAACTGAACCGCGCCCCATTGCTCGACCACAGGCGACCACGTGACCGGTCGCAACCCTTCCGAACCTGCGACCGGCCTGGGTTCCCATGTGTTGAACGGTATATATCTTGCGAAGTCGCCCAACTCATCCGCGACCAACGTGACATCGTAGTCCACGAAATCCTACGTGAAAACAGGAACTTCCTGCGCCGCATTGTGCCTCATGTAAGCATCGAAACGCCAGGTCTTTTCCGCCCGAATTTCCAGTCCGAATTTGGTCAGGGACAGTTTCATTGCGTCAGCAAAGGCCATGTCCGACTGGTGTTCTCCGGCGACCAGAACCAGATCGTCCCAGCGCCTTTTGACCAGAAATTGTGCCAGAGCGTTCGCGCGCATCGCATCGGACGGCATGGTGTGCAGCAGGTTGGCACGGCTAGGCGGTATGTCTTAAGTCGCGGTCGCGGGCAGACGCGTTGAGCAAGATGGCGTCGGCGGCCTCGGGAAGATCAGCGACCGCCAGTTGCGCCTGCGCCGGAGCGTCCAATATCAGGAAGCTTGTCTGGGACAAGGCCCGGCGCGCCGTATCAAGCCAATTCCCGTCTTCCGGGACGGTCAAAACTGTCAGTTCATACGTGTGGCCCAGAAACTTGGCCGTTGTCAGGTTGTCTTACAAAGCCAGTTCTGCACCTGCCGTGCCCAGATCGTCGGGCAATGGGTCAAGGTTCGACAAAACCGGTGGTCGTCTGACCTGTTGATGAAGATAGACAACAGATACAGAGACCTCAGCTGCAGCAACCATTGGCAACAGAACAAGAGTTGCAAAGACGCAAAAAACATGGCCGTGTTTGCTCCTCCTCCGATGCTGCTCTACTAAAATTAGTCCTTGGACGGCATGCCATTCGACCTTAGTCGCACGCAGCGGCTCATCTGCAAACAAGGTCGAATTTCACGATGGTTTTCCCTGAGCTAAGACCAGAGCCAGCATCAGAAGGAGGAGACGAAGGGTCTTGTGTTTTTCAACACAGCGCTGGCTGGCCTGACCGCAGGTGGCATGGCGTTTTCGCACGGAGACGTCGCCCCGCGACCTGCTGGCCGCGATGGCCGACGGCGGGGAAGGTGATGCCGCAGCGCTTCAGTCGTCGGATCTCAGCCAGATTGCCGGCACTGTGGAAACAGGATCGGGCGCCCTGCGGCTGACAGCGTGGCCTTTCGCGCCGCTGTTCTAATCTCGGGCGACAGCCCTGATTTCTCATAGGCGGCGGAGCAACTGACAATTGGATTGTCTGCCGCGCAATAGGACGGCAGACTGAGACACATGATCGGACGCACATTTTTTCTCTCCCTGTTGGCTGCCACTCTTTCAAACGGAATGGCGATGGCCCGATGCGAGGATCATGTGCCTCAACCCAAACCACAAAACGCCAGCCGGGATATCGTTGGCGCTGATCTCGATACCATCGTCGCGCGCGGCTATATCAAATTTGCGGCTCATGACGAGTTTGCCCCGTGGTCCTATGAGAAAGACGGCAAGATACAGGGCGTGGATATCAACACCGGAACATTGATCGCCGAAGAGCTGGGTGTCGACGCGCGTTTCAATCTGGTGGCTGCCGGCGAAAACCTTGAGGCCAGGCTGACGCCAGAGCTTGACATCCATACCCCACCCCTGCCCGGTTTTGCCGTCAGTTCATGGACCACTGGCGTGGCCGTTCATTTCGCCTATCGCGGCCTCGGCTATGCTGTGGACGATGCCATTTACGCGGCGTTGCAGGATGGGCGCATCGCCGAAATCTTCAAACGTCACGGCCTTACACATTCGCCGCCCATGCTGCGGTGACTACACCCAAGGTCTTATAGGCAAGGCTGCGAACACCGCGTAGCGTAACAAAAATATACTTGGAGAAGTGATATGGAACTCAATGACAGCCGCGTCATCGCCGCGCCGCGTTCCAAAGTCTGGGCCGCGCTTTTGTCGGCAGATGTTCTGAAGGAATGCGTGCCGGGATGTCAGGAGATGACAGGCTCGGTCGAAGACGGGTTCGAGGCCACCGTCGTGCAGAAAGTAGGCCCGGTCAAAGCGACGTTCAAAGGCTCTGTGACCCTTTCTGATCTCGTGGAGCTTGAAAGCGTGAAGTTATCGGGTGAAGGTAAGGGAGGAGCCGCCGGATTTGCCAAAGGCGCGGCCGACGTCACCTTGTCGGATGCCCCCGAAGGCACACTACTGACCTACGCGGTCGATGCACGCGTCGGTGGCAAACTGGCTCAGTTGGGGGGGCGCGTGATCGATGGGGTTGCCAGAAAAATGGCCGACCAGTTCTTTGAGAACTTCCAGAATGCGGTCGAACCTCAGGATGTGCCCGAGCCCGAAACCTCGGAAGAAGGCGAGACCGGGGAAGAAAAGAAAGGTTGGATCAAGCGCGTGTTAGGCGGTTGATCCTTTGGAATTCAGGGAGGAGAAAGTCATGAAAATTTCCATGACCGTGAACGGCAAAGCCGTAAGCGGAGACGTCGAGGGCCGGACATTGCTGTCCGGTTTTCTGCGCGATCATCTGTCTTTGACGGGCACGCATGTGGGGTGCGACACAGCGCAATGCGGTGCTTGCGTGGTGCATGTGAATGGCGAAGCGGTGAAATCGTGCAACATGCTGGCCGCCGAAGCAGATGGGGCCGATGTCGGCACGATCGAAGGCCAGGCAACAGCGGATGGCTCACTGAACGTGATACAGCAGGCGTTTCAGGATCACCACGGTCTGCAATGCGGATTCTGCACTCCGGGCATGGTGATGAGCGCCGCCGCGCTGCTGAAAGAGAACCCGCGCCCAACCGAGGCCGAAATCCGGAAGTATCTGGAGGGCAACCTGTGCCGCTGTACTGGGTATCACAACATCGTCAAAGCGATCATGGCCGCATCCGGCCAGGACGTGGGCAGCATCGCTGCGGAATGATGCCGCTGCGGGCGTCGGAAACACGCCCGTGGGATGAGTGAGGGATGCAGCAGCATCCGTTTATGGGAGGAGAATAAGCAATGCCCAAAGACAGTGGCATCGGAGCCAGTTCCAAGCGGCGCGAGGACGTACGCTTTCTGACCGGAGCAGGCAATTATACCGACGACATCAACGTACATGGCCAGGCCTATGTGCATTTTCTGCGGTCCGACATCGCGCATGGCCGGATAAAATCCCTGGACACTTCGGCGGCCGAAGGCATGCCGGGCGTGATCAAGGTTTTTACCGGCAAGGATTTCGAAGGCGTGGGCGGCATGCCCTGCGGCTGGGAAGTCACCGACAAGCACGGCGCGCCGATGCAAGAGCCGCCGCACCCCATTCTGGCGCAAGGCAAAGTGCGCCATGTTGGCGATCCGATTGCTGCCGTTGTGGCCGACAGCCTTGAACAGGCGCGCGACGCGGCTGAGGCAATCGATGTGGATATCGAAGAACTGCCCGCGGTGATCGACATGAAGGCAGCCGCGCAGGATGGCGCGACGCTGGTCCATGACGATCTGAAGAACAACATCTGCTATGACTGGCAGTTGGGTGAGGCGGACGATGCCAAGGTGAACGAAGTGTTTGCCAACGCCGCGCATGTCACCACGCTGGAACTGGTGAACAACCGGCTGGTCGCCAACCCGATGGAACCGCGCGTGGCCGTGGCGGAATACAGCCGGGGCACGGATGAGTATACGCTCTATACCACGTCGCAGAACCCGCATGTGATCCGGCTGCTGATGTGCGCCTTTGTGCTCGGCCTGCCCGAACACAAGGTCCGCGTCGTGGCGCCGGATGTGGGCGGCGGTTTCGGCACCAAGATTTTCCACTATGCGGAAGAGGCATTCTGCACCTTTGCCGCCAAGGCCTGCAACCGCCCGGTCAAGTGGACGGCCAGCCGGTCCGAGGCGTTCATGTCGGATGCACAGGGCCGCGACCATGTCAGCAAGATCGAGCTGGCGCTGGATGCCGACAACAATTTCGTCGGCCTGCGTACCAACACATACGCCAATCTGGGCGCGTATCTGTCCACCTTTTCCAGCTCGGTCCCGACCTGGCTGCACGGCACGCTGATGGCGGGCAACTACAAGACGCCGGTCATTCAGGTGAACGTGAAGGCGATGTTCACCAACACGGTGCCGGTGGACGCCTATCGCGGCGCGGGCCGCCCCGAAGCGACATACCAGTTGGAACGTGTGATCGACAAAGCCGCGCGCGAACTGGGTGTCGATCCGATCGCCCTGCGGCGACAGAACTTTGTCACCCAGTTCCCCTATGACACGCCGGTGGCGCTGACCTATGACACCGGGGATTACAACGGGACGATGGACAAGCTTGAGGCTGCGGCTGATCTGGCGGGCTTTGCAGCACGACGCGCGCAGAGTGAGGCCAAAGGCAAGCTGCGCGGTCTCGGCGTCAATTGCTATATCGAGGCTTGTGGTATCGCGCCTTCGAATATCGTCGGCATGTTGGGAGCCCGTGCGGGACTTTACGACGCGGCGACAGTTCGGGTGAACGCCACCGGTTCGATAAGTGTGATGGTTGGCGCACACAGCCACGGGCAAGGCCATGAAACAGCATTCCCGCAGGTCGTGGCCGACATGATCGGCATCGACGAGTCAATGGTCGAGATCGTGCACGGGGACACCTCGAAGATCCCGTTTGGCATGGGCACCTATGGCTCACGCTCGCTGGCGGTCTGCGGCTCGGCTATGGTCAAGGCCACCGAGAAGGTGATCGACAAGGCCAAAAAGATTGCAGCCCATTTGCTGGAAGCGTCCGAGGCAGATATCGAACTTAAGGACGGTCAGTTCAGTGTTGCGGGGACCGACAAGTCGGTGGCGTGGGGGGATGTGACCCTTACGGCTTATGTACCGCACAACTATCCGCTGGAAGTTGAACCGGGACTGGAGGAAACCGCGTTTTACGACCCGGCCAACTTTACTTTCCCGGCAGGGGCTTATGCCTGTGAGGTCGAGGTTGATCCAGACACAGGTCAGGTCACGATTGAGAAGTTCACGGCTGCGGATGACTTTGGCAATATCGTCAATCCAATGATCGTTGATGGCCAGGTGCATGGCGGTATTGGTCAGGGCATCGGTCAAGCCCTGCTGGAGAACTGTGCCTATGACGAGAACGGCCAGCTGCTGAGTGCGTCCTTCATGGACTATGCGATGCCGCGTGCGGATGACGTGCCATTCTACGGCGTAGATCATTCCAGCCAGACGCCGTGTACGCACAATCCGCTTGGTGTGAAGGGTTGCGGCGAGGCCGGTGCGATCGGCTCACCGCCTGCGGTGGTCAACGCGGTGCTGGATGCGTTGAACTCAGGTGGAAGGGCTGTTGATCATATCGACATGCCGATGAGCCCGTCACGCGTTTGGACGGCGATGCATGGTTGAGAGGTTAAGGTGCGAGGGGCCAGCCCCTCGCGCTCCCCGGGATTTTTATAGCCAGATGAAGGGCGGATCAGCGCCTTTTCGGAAAGGAAGAACGAAATGTACAATTTCGAGTTTGAGAAGCCCTCGACCATTGCTGACGCGGTTGCAGCATTGGCAGCAGAGGATGCGCAGGCGTTGGGAGGCGGACAGACGCTGATCCCAACATTGAAGCAACGGTTGGCGGCCCCGTCCAAGTTGGTGTCGGTGAGCGGAATTCCCGAGATGCAAGGCGTTTGCATCGAGGATGACGGATCGGTGTCGATCGGTGGCGCGACGCCCCACGCTGTCGTCGCCCGCGAGGCCGTGGGCTCGTATCCAGCGCTTGCAGCGCTGGCCGGTCAGATTGGCGATCCGGCAGTTCGCAACCGCGGGACGATTGGCGGCTCGGTTGCCAACAATGACCCTGCGGCCTGTTATCCGGCAGGGGTATTGGGATCAGGGGCGACTATCGTGACCAATACCCGCCAGATTGCCGCCGATGACTTTTTCCAGGGAATGTTCACGACGGCGCTGGATGAGGGTGAAATCATCACATCGGTCCGTTTCCCGGTGCCGCAAGCGGCGAGCTACCGGAAGTTCCTTCAGCCAGCCTCGCGTTTTGCGCTTGTCGGGGTCTACCTGGCCCGCTTTGCGGACGGGGTGCGCGTCGCGGTAACCGGCGCGAGCGAGGACGGCGTTTTCCGGTGGTCCGAGGCTGAACAGGCGCTGAACAAGGAATTTCGCCCTGATGCCCTTATGGACCTGCGCGTAAACCCGGCGAACATGATTGCGGATCTGCATGGGAGCAAGGAGTATCGAGCGCATCTTGTTTCGGTCATGACCAAACGCACGGTTGAAGACTGCTTGTAAAGAATTGGTCGGGAAAATCGAAAAGTCCCGGTGTTATCCGGGGCTTTTTATCCTTGCAGCGTCACCACTTTCCCATTGGGGCGTACACGGATCGCGATGCGCTCGCCGGCTGCCTGCGCAAGGGTCGCTGCTATTTCAGCCTCGGAAGCATGACGGAATGCTGTTGAAAGCGCGTCTGCCGTCGTAGCATCCGGTGCCTGGACACTGACCGTTGACCAAAGCGGTGCGTTTCCGCCCATCGGGTCGATGATGTGAGCGCCGCCCGACCGCAGGCGCATGACGTCAGCGCTGGACGTAGCAATGGCGCGGTCCTTCAAATGCGTGACTTCGACAAGTCGGTGCACTGGATCCGTGACGCCCAGCAGCCGCTGACGACCACTTGCATAATATTCTCCGATATTGACCAGAACCTTTTCCCACCCGGCTTTGCGCAAGGCGCGAACGACCAGATCGGTGGCGAAACCTTGAGCGATGACGTTCAGGATAAGCGCTTGATCAGGGCCCAATTGCACGAGTTCCTTAGTTAGACCTACGCGGTTCCATCCGATCAGCCTTCGCGCGTGTTGAGCCTCATTCTCGGACGCGGCAAGCCAAATTGGCTGAACTGTGGGATCAAAGCGACCATTTGTGAGGTCGTAAGCCGCGCTGCACGCTGTCAAAAGAGACACAAAAGCGGGATCGGGGCTTTTGAGATACCCTTTCCGGTTGAGCTCCGACAGGGCAGAGTTCGGGCGATACAGGCTGAAGAGCGCCTCGCATTCCTCCAGAATGGATCGCAGAGCGGCAATGGCATGTTCTGCCTCCAAAGGGTCAGCATCCAGTGTCAGGCTGATTTCGGCCCCCATGGCGTAGCCACGCCGACGGATAGGCTGTGCATGAGACGGAGATGCCAGTGCTGCGGCAGATATGGCCAGAAAGCGGCGACGGTTGTTCATTCGGCTGCAACCTCTCTCGTGCGGCGGCGGGCCGCGACGATCAGGGGAACGCAGCGGTTGCGGTCGTTATATATGGCGACGCAGTCGAGATACTGAAAACACTCATCAAACTGAATTTGCCCGGCTTGCGTGATCGCGCCAAATTTGCATTTGACCTTGCGTAGCTGACAGGGTGACCCGCATTCGGCGCGGCGTTCGATACAGTCGCGGCCCCGAAGCAACCCACCGATCGCAAGGAACACGCACAAGGGGCAGGCATATCGGCAAAAGCCCTTGAACACCGCCATTCCCAGAACCAGCCAGAAGATGGCGTAGGCGACATAATACCATTCGCAAAAAAAGAAGGTCGTGATCGCTGTTTTGAAGGGCTCAACCTCTGCCGCTTTATCGACCTGATCAGGTGCGGCAAAGACAACGCAAGCAAGGCCGTCAGTACCGCGTATTTCAACCATTTCAAACGGTTGCCCATTTTTTTGACGGTTCAATCCGAGGGATACGAAGGGCTTTGCCCAGATGATGTGCGAATTCCTGAAGGGCACAGAAAGGGCAGAGCCATCCGCAGAACAATCCCCTGCCCCAAGCAATCAAACCCGCAAGGGTCACGGCCCAGATCAGCAACGAGAACGGATCATAGAACAGGAAGGCAGAACTGCCGCTGTCCAATGCCGTACGCAATGCCCCCAAGACCGTGACGATCCATAGCTGCCCTTGCCCCCACCAACCCACGAAAACTGTGACAAGGGCAAGAACGCCCAGACGTACGGGAGTGAACAATGGTCGCGCCGCAAGGGCATTCATTCGCAGGGCCTAAACGGCCAACAGTGCAGCCAGAAACGCACCCAGGAAAACCAGATCCAACTGGCGATTTCACAGCGCTTCAAGCCAGGGCGGTGCCGGAACAATCTGTTCTGGTCGATCAAAGAACCTTTCAGGTGAGATATGTGCACCATCCAAAGTGACGGATCCTGTTTCAGGCTGGAACATGCCATGTTCGCGAACTGCAAGAACCTTCAACACCCATTCTCGGGAAGGTTCGAACCCCAGGCGCCGGTCGGTGCGCAGGATCATGGCAACGCCATCTGGCATGTTATCCGCCAACTCGACCAGCAGATCGGTATCACGCAGAGCGACCGGCAATCCGCTCTGCTCGGCCGAAATCCAGTCCGGCGCGGTATTGCGTACAAAGTCTTCGCTGACCGGACCATGGCGCACCGTTTCGATCACAAGGATCGGCTCGTCATTGTCCGAAATTTCCATGAAGCGCTGCACCTCTTCATAACTGTCCGTGGTCAAGGCAGCGCGAGCGATGGCTTTTGGGCCCACATCCACGACCCACAGATCCAGATAAGGGTCGTCGGGACTGTACTGCGGCTCGGGATCGTCATCTTCCCAAAGGGTGCCATTGAACAGAGCGTCAACTTGCGCATTCGTGTAGACCTTGCATGTGGCGATGCCCTGATCGATCAAATCCTGCCAGTTGAGTT
Source organism: Ruegeria sp. HKCCE3926 (assembly GCF_017872515.1). Classification (NCBI taxonomy): domain Bacteria; kingdom Pseudomonadati; phylum Pseudomonadota; class Alphaproteobacteria; order Rhodobacterales; family Roseobacteraceae; genus Ruegeria; species Ruegeria sp. HKCCE3926. The sequence goes on from NZ_JAEDOU010000002.1 coordinate 290,787, forward strand.
CTTCTTGATAATCGGGATCCGGAAATGCAGGCGGCGCGGTTGCCAATCCCTGCATTTTCTCGCGCGCGACTGTCAAAGCAGCGCCCATGACCGATTCATGCACGATCCGCACAACTTGCCGTCGCCTTTGTAACCCCGTCCAGATAGACCAATGACGACCCGCTTGCTGCATCGCCGTACGGGGTTCCGACAACGATGGAATCCGAGATCGAAAGGCCCCTGTATTGCTCGAAGAATTTGTGGAAAGGGGCTCTCCGAGCCCTAAAACAAAGATCGGTTCGTTATGTTCAATCAACTGCACGTCAATAAAACGCCCTTCAAGATCCAGCACGATCAACATGTTGATTGGTGCGCCCGAAAAACCGGGCAATGGCGCCAAGGGTTTCGATTCAAAGACATAGCCTGCATCGGCCCCGCCGGAGTTCAGCAGACTGTAGACGCCGTTTTCGTACAACGCCGCCCCCAATGCGAACGGCGCGCGGATGTAGGATTCGATATCATCGCGCGACACAGGTTCAACCAAAATCACCAGGCCGCCGAAAAGCAGCATCAGAATGCCTGTGAGTACGCGCATGATCGAAAGACTAACTTTCCACCCTTCGCCGGGACATTCGACGATAGTTCTAAGTCCCTGCCCGCGGCCCTAAGGCAGTCCTGCGTCCAAAGTTGCAGCCGCAAGGAAATCGACCGTGACAGGTGATGCGGCCCTCGCCGGTCCGGTGCGCAAACTGTCACCTCAGCAGCCAGAGGTGGCGGAAGTACGGGGTATTCGGCCAGTCGATAGGGGGCAGACCTGGTTCGCCGTTCATTACGGCATTAGCCCCGGGGTGATATTGGGGTTTTTCACGTCAAAGGCGACGCTTTGCCGAAAAAGAACAGGCCGCCCAGTTAGGGCGGCCTGACCAGGTTTTTTCTTGTGCCTACGCCTTACTCGGCTGCCTGCGCGCTGTTGGCAGAGTGCTTGTCACGCTGACTGTCGCGGAACAGCGCCTTGGCCAGCGATACGCACATCAGGCCCATCACCATGGTGAACGGAAGCGCACCGATGATCATGGCATTGCGCAGCGCATCCATAGGGTTGTTTTCACCCGCCGCCAGGATCAGCGCGCCGATCACTGCCGTCAGGATCACACCCCAGATGATGCGGTGCTTGATACCGGTTTCCTGGCTACCACCCGACATGATGGTATTCATCACCAGAATACCCGAGTCCGCCGAGGTTACCAGGAAGGTCATGATCAGGATCACGCACATGACGTTCAGCATGGACAGCAGCCCACCATCGATCATGAAGGACAATGTCGTGAACAGCTTGTTGGTGTTCGATGCGCCGATGATCGCACCTTCTGCCGCGCCTGCCAGTTCCAGATCGATCGCTGTGCCGCCCAGAACGGTCATCCAGGCAAAGCACACCAGCGCAGGCGCGAACACGCAGCCCAAGATGAACTCGCGGACGGTCCGACCCTTGGAGATGCGCGCCAGGAAAAGCCCCACGAAGGGCGAGAATGCGATCCACCACGCCCAGTAGAAGGTGGTCCAGCCTGCCTGCCAGCCAAACTGACGACCTTGCTCACCCGCAGCGTAGGCCGCGGCCAAGGTTGCTTCGTCCAACTCGGCCGCTGCACCTTCCAGACCGCTTTTGAAGCCGTCGAAGCTACCCCAGGCATTGGTCGCCCCACCCATCAGATCTGCGGCATGTGCTTGCGCCTCGGCCGGCAGAGCCGCTGCGAATGCTTCGGCCGACAGCGGGCCATAGGCATTGAAGCTGAGCGACAGGAAGTGCAGGATGTAGTCGATCATCGCAGTGCCATAAGTGGTCATGGCAAAGACAAACGAACCGAAGACCACGAAAGTGCCCAGCAGGATGATCGACAGCACCAGGTTCAGGTTGGACAGGTACTTGACACCCCGGCCGACACCGGAAACCGCCGAAATGATCGACAGGCCCATGATAACGACCAAGCCTGAAATCAGACCGACCTTGCTGGGGGTCGGCACCTCGCCGCCCAGATCCATGATCCACTGCATGCCGGTGATGGCATAAAGGCCGTCGATGAACTGGCTGACGCCATAGCCGATGGTTACGGACACGCCGAGGATCGTTGCGACAACGCCCAAAACGTCAACCACGTGGCCGAAAAAGCCGTTGACGAAACGGCCAAACAACGGTGTCAGCGCAGAGCGGATCGTCAGAGGCATGTCGCGTGTATAGGCGTAGTAGGCCAGGGACAGGCCGGTTACCACATAGATCGCCCAGGCGTGAAAGCCGTAGTGCAGGAAAGTGAAACGATAAGCCGATTGAACGGATTCAGGGTCATTTCCTGCAACTTCACCCGACAAAACCACAGGGTTAGACCCCCAAAGGCCCAGCGGTTCTGCTGTGGCGAAAACCATGAGCCCCACACCAAGACCGGCACCAAACATCATGGAGAACCATGAGAAGTTCGAAAACTCGGGCTTTTCCCCCGGCGTTCCCATGATCCTACGACCCGTGGACGGAATGATCGCAACAACGGCAAGGAAAAAGAAGAAAAAACCGACAATGACGATGTAGAAGCTGTTGAAGACTTCCAGCAACTGGCTGTTCAGGCTGCCCAATGTGCTGTTTGCATTCGCTGGGAAAACCAGGGCCCACAGCACCAGCCCGACCATGATGGCTTTGCTGATCAGGGCAATTGGGACGCTGTAGTTTTCATAGAATCCGGAATCAGCCGTTTCTATTTCAACGTCCGTGAAAGGTTCGGGTATCGACATATCGCACGTTCCTCCTCGAGTGTGTCGTTCTTTGTTCTTCTGAAAAAATGCTGGAAAACATCGCGTTGCACGACGTGGACAATCATGCACGATGCACGAACCGATGTTGAGTTGTGTTCAGCCCAAACTTGGGCTTGCAGTAACAACGCGTGCTCCCATTACGTCTCTTACTGCAAATTTCCTCCCGATTGCTCGCTGCCTGCTGTCACCACCAATCCCGGTGATAAGTCAGCCTGTGGTTGAATGTCGTCGCAGCATCTTAAGTGGTTATTGGGTTTCCAGTTTCGAAAAACCTATAGCAAGGGTGAGATGTTCTAACCTGAGAATCCGACACTTCGATCACATGAAGCGACCACCGAATTCACTCGATTGCGATGTTAGCGAGAACAATGCGACGACATGATTTGTTGTGACCACTGCGTCCTTCACAGCTTCAGGACCAGTTTATCGGACTTGGCCCGCGAAACGCAGGTGCACAGGAATTCGTGGCTTTCCTGCTCTTGCGGTGTGAGTATTCCGTCGCGGTGATCGACCTGCCCTGACACTACGTCAACAATGCATGACCCGCACAACCCTTCAGAGCAGCCGAAATCGACCTGCACGCCGTTGTTTTGCAATACTCCGAGAATAGTTTCCTCTTTTCCGACCGGGTAGACCGCGCCGGTTGACTGAATTTCGATCTGAAATTCCGCATTTGGATCGTGGTCGATGTCAGAAGCGGGTGCAAATCGTTCAAAATGGATTGCCCCGCCACGCAAGGATGCACCTGCTTCCAGAACAGCGTTCAGCATCGGTTCAGGTCCGCAGGTATACACATCCGCACCGACGGGCATCGATTGCATGACCGATGCCAGATCAAACCAGCCGTCTGTGTCATCGCAATGCAAATGATACCATTCATCCAGCCCAAGGGCCCTGAACTGCGCGTCCATCGCTGCAAATTCTCTTGACCTTACAAGGTAGTAGACCCGAAAATCCTGCCCGCGGTTCATCAATTCCCGCGCCATTGCAACCAGCGGAGTTGCCCCGATGCCGCCTGCGATCAACGTGACATGCCGATCGTGGTTTTCGAGTTTGAAGTGATTCCGCGGCCCGCCGATTTCGACCATCGCCCCTTCTTGAAGCGCGTGCATGGCCACCGAGCCGCCACGCCCTTCATCTTCGCGTTTGACGGCGACATTGATTGCGCGGCCGTCCTGACTCCAGCTCCACAGTGAATACTGCCGCACCAGATCGTCGGCCAGATGGATATCGACATGTGCGCCGGGTTGAAGGCTTGTGAAGCGGCCGTTTTCGATTTCAAAGCAAAAATCGGACGTGTCCGGGCTTAGCCGTGTTTTGCGCACGAGGCGGGCAACTTGTGTATCCATCACACATCCTGTTCGTTCTCGGTCGACTTTGGTCCTGTACCCGATCGCAAACAGCAGGAAAAAACATAGATTTCAATTGCAAAATTTCTCACATTCGGATGAATGTAACTCACCTCTACCTTTTGAGCAACGCAGCAACCATGTCACGACGCCACTATAATCTTCCACCACTCACGACCTTGTCGGCCTTCGAGGCCGCCGCGCGGCATCTCAGCTTCAAAGAAGCGGCCAGCGAACTGTCGGTTACGCCGGGCGCTGTCAGCCACCAGATAAAGGCGCTGGAAAGTGAACTGGGTTCGGCGCTGTTCGTCAGAAAGCACAGGGGCGTGGAACTGACCGAGGATGGCCAGGACCTGTTCGAGGTGCTCGGTTCGTCGTTCCGGCAGATATCGAAGGTGCTCGAAAAGATTCGCAGCGGCGATTCAGAAAATCCAGTGACGGTCGGGTCCACTACCGCTGTGGCGGCGTTGTGGCTTTCTCCGTCGGTCATCCGGTTCTGGCAGGACTACCCGCACGTGAAAGTGAACCAGATGGCACAGGACAAGCCATTCTCGGACAGGCCGGATATCGACTTTTTCATCCGCTACGGTCGTGACGTGAACTCGCAGCTGAACCATACTAAACTGTACCGCGATACTCTGACGCCGGTCTGTAGCCCCGAGATGGCCCTGGAACTGAAGGGGGCAAGCCTGGAAGACCTGGTCGAACGTCGCCTGATCCACCTTGAAACGCAGGACAACACCTGGACCACCTGGCCATCTTGGTTTCACGACCTCGGATATACCGGAGTTGTACCGGTACAGTCGCGCGTAAACAGCTATGCTCTGGCGTTGCAGTTGGCCCGCAAAGGGGCCGGGCTTGCATTGGGGTGGAAACGCTTGATCCAGCCCATGCTGGCATCAGGAAAACTTGTTGTGCTAGAAGAATTCAGCATCCCTGCCCCGAACAATTTTTACCTCGTCGGTCGCCCGGACGACCAGCTGACAGAAGGTGCCCTGGCGCTGAAAAACTGGTTGCTGGATGAATTGTCCGGCGGTTCGGTTTAGTCTGCCTCAATCGGCCATGAGGTTTTTTGATATTGAATGAAGCCGGCTCGACCGGCCAATGGGGGTAACGTTCAACACATTCCGAATTACTCAGGAGCAACCGATGAACAAGCATTCAGCGCTTTCGTCTGTTCTGACCCCGGTAAACACCGCCAAGGGCCTGCCGAACGAGCATTATATCGATCCCGATATCTTCGCCGAGGAACGGGAGGCGGTCCTGTTCGCGAACTGGTCGGGCATCGGTTTTGGCAAGGACATTCCCGAAGCGGGTGATGCCTTTCCGATCGACTTTCTCGGCGTGCCGCTTCTGATGGTGCGCGACCGTGACGGACAGATCGGCGTTTTCCAGAACACCTGCCGCCATCGCGGAATGATCTTGGTCGACAAGCCGCAGAAAATCCGCGGCGCGATCCGTTGCCCCTATCACAGCTGGTGTTACGGCCTGAATGGCGAGCTGCGCACGGCGCCGCATGTCGGAGGCCCCGGACAGAACACGCATGAAGATCTGGACTTTGCTGAACTGGGCCTGATCCGCATACGTTCCTATGTCTGGCGCGATGTTGTCTTCGTGAATGTGGATGGAAACGCCCCGGAGTTCGAAGAGGTTCATGGCGAGCTGATGGAACGCTGGAAAGATTTTGAACAGCCCATGTATCATGGCGGTGCCGGCGCGTCTGTCCGGCTTGAGCTGAAGTCGAACTGGAAACTGGCGGTCGAGAATTTCTGCGAAAGCTATCACCTGCCCTGGGTTCACCCGGGTCTCAACAGCTATTCGCGCCTGGAAGACCACTACAACATCAATGAACTGGGCAAGTATTCGGGTCAGGGCACCTATGTCTATCGCCAGTTCGAAGGTCAGAACGGCGAAAAACTGGATGACTTCCAGAATCTGAGCGAAAAGTGGAACGAAGGGGCGGAATATATCGTCGTGTACCCGAACACCTTGCTGGGTGTTCAACGCGACCATGGATTTGCCTTCATCATCGATCCGATCACGCATGAACGGTCAAACGAAAGGATCGAGCTGTACTACGCCAAAAAACCGGAAGACGCACCCGAGCACGAAGCGTTGCGCGCAAAGAACGCGCAGCTTTGGAAAACCGTTTTCGAAGAGGATGTGTTCGTGGTCGAGGGCATGCAGAAAGGCCGTCACGGTGTCAAATTCGACGGCGGCCGTTTCTCGCCCGCGATGGATGGCCCAACGCATTGTTTCCACCACTGGGTGGCCACTCAGATCGAAAAAGCCCGTGCCGAGGCATAGGCGGCTTTCCGGCCGGATCATGGGCTGAGGGCGCCACGGATGTATCCTGCGCGGTCATTTGCAATCAGGAACATCGCAGATGCAGGCGATGTTCCAAGATTGCGCAAAGACGCGTGCGGATGCGTGTGATGGGTTCATCAAGGGCCGGTCCGCATCGTTGACGGCGCTGGGAAATCAGGATTCAGGCGCAAAAAGGTAGAAAGCGTATGATGATTACGTACAGGCCAACACACTTAGCGTTTCCGGTAAGAGGCTGACCTTGGATCTGCAAGAACTCGACAAGCACCTGTTGCAGGCTCACGCGGATAATGATGTGCCTGCGCTGATCCGGCTGTACCACGAGGCAGCCGACCGGGCCGAGCAAAATCAGGATCTCGACGCTGCTTGTTTTTATCTTACACATGCGTTTGTGTTCGCGCTGGAATACGGCGCGCCCGAAGCGGATGAGTTGAACCGAAAACTATACGAGCGCGGCCGCGCCCATCGTTTGGTGTTCTGACGAAATCGGTGTAGTTGGGGTATCGTGCTGGCAAAGAGACAAAGCATGACCCATTTTACCTTTCTGTGCCTCGAAGATTTCCCGCTTGCTGCCCTGTCCATGGCCATCGACCCGCTGCGCGTGGCCAATGAGATCAGCCGCAGCGATGGTCTTGGCTGGACTGTCGTTTCAGAAGATGGACAACAGATCATGTCCAGCTCACGCCTCAGCATCAACCCTGACAAGGCATTGTCCGAGGTGGAGGAAACCGACGTCGTGCTGGTCTTTGCCGGGGCCTCAGCCCGGTTGAAGGATCGCAAGGCTTCGGGCGGAGCGCTGCGACGGCTTTTGTCCCGTGGCGCGCGGATCGGTTCGGTCAGCGGTTCACTTTTTGCGCTGGCGGAAGAAAAGTTCTTCGATGGTTACAGCTGTAGCGCGCATTTCTGCTATACCGCTGCTTTGAAGGAACAATTCGACAGGGTGAACCTGTGCGACACGCTCTATACGATAGATCGCAACCGAATGTCCTTTGCCGGGACTTCAGCGGTTTTTGAATTCATGCTGGGCGTGATTTCGGATGAGGTGTCCGATGCGGTTGCCGTCGAAACGGCCTGCTGGTTCCAATACGCGACTTTGCGTGATGCGGACACGTTGCAGGTTTTGCCGGGCTACAGCAAAAATCAGACCCGCAATGCCCTGCCGCGCCCAGTGCGGCGGGCCATCGAGTTGTTTGCAAACAACATCGAAAACAAGATCTCGATCGAGCAGGTTTCGAAACGCGTTGGCATGTCCATCCGGCAATTGGAGCGGCATTTCAAGAAGGAAACCGGGATCAGCCCCGGAGGGTACTATCGCAGACTGCGACTGGATGCGGCGCGGCAGAAGCTGCTTTACACCGATCAGCCTTTGCAGGAAATCGCGCTTTCGGTCGGGTATGACAGCGCCAGTTCGTTTTCAAGCAACTATCGGCGCGCATTCGGTCTGCCGCCAGCTCAGGAACGCAAGGAACGAAGCCGCGGCGCCAGACACGCGGCTTTGTCCTTAGGACACCGTCCTTCACAGGGCCCTGGCCACCTCGATCAGCATGTGGTGAACTGAAATCGCATAGCTGCGTGGCGCGTAGATCGAAAAATCCGTTCTCGCCTCATTGCAGCGCAGCAGGCACCCCACATGATGGATTGCGGTGCGGTTGAAGGCTCCGGCCTGCATCTGCTCGACATCCAGAACGGTCAGGCGTTGCAGCAAGACTGTGGCACCCTGCCCGGTCATGTCGATGCGTGTGAACGCGTCCGACTGATCGGTCACCGACGCCATGCCGACCAGCTCGGTTTCCATACGCCTGGCCAACTCCAACGGGCCTGCAAAAGCTTCTTCGCACAGGTACTGATCCGGGCCCAGCCAGTGCAGGCTGCTGGTTTCGCCCTTTTCCCACCGCCCCGCCTCAGGCACCGGGATTCCGCAAACGGTTTGAAGTTTGGCTTTGACGGTTTCCTCGTGTCCCAGCCTGGCTGAGACGGATGCCAGTGCCACATCCTCTCGTTCCTGAAAGGTCAGAGTTCCGACCACGTCCCGTTTGGGTTCACTGCCGCCAATGGCGGTCTTGGCAACAAAATCACGCACGGAGCCGTTCTCCTTCGGGGTCAACGAAATGCGCGCTGACAAGCGTCGCTTTGATGTTGGTGTCATCCACCGGGCTGACAATCTGCACGGTGTCGCCCAATCGCTGCGCCCCGCGTTTTACAAAGGCCAGTCCGATGCTGCTGGACAGGTGCGGCGAATAGGCAGCCGATGTGACATAGCCCAGATCGTTTTCCGGCAGGTGTGGCGCATCCTCGTCGAACACATGGCCTCCGGCCAGCACGGCATCGGCGTTGTTGACCGGCTGAATGCCGACCAAAGCCAGACCATCCGGATCGGTCAGAGCTTCGCGTGCGCTGAGCGTCGCACCGATACTGTCTTTCTGGGTTGAGACCATGCGCCCCATGCCCAAATTGTGGGCGCTGGTGGTTCCGTTCAGTTCGTTTCCGGTGGCATGGCCCTTTTCAATCCGCAGAACGCCAAGCGCTTCGGTGCCATACGGCGTTACGCCAAAGGGCTCTCCAAGCGCCATCAGATGTCGGATCAGCGCGTCACCGTACCGGGTAGGAACAGCCAGCTCATAGGCCAACTCACCCGAGAACGAGATGCGGAACAGCCGCGCCGGGACCCCCCCGGCAATGGTCACCTCGCCACACGCCATAAAGGGAAAACCTTCGTTGCTGATGTCATGGCCGTCATCAACGACCCTTTGCAGCAACTCACGGGATTTCGGGCCCGCTATGGCATATTGTGCCCAGGCGTCGGTGGTCGAGATCATCTGCACATCCATGTCCGGAAACAGGCATTGATGCACGAACTCCATGTGGCGATAGACACCAACCGCGTTTGCGGTTGTGGTGGTGACCACAAAGTGATCTTCGGCCAAGCGGGCGGCAGTGCCGTCATCCATGGCTATGCCGTCTTCGCGCAGCATCAAGCCATAACGGGTTTTGCCCACCGGCAGTTTGGCAAAGCCGTTGCAATAGATCTTGTTGAGGAATTCCGCGGCATCCGCGCCCTGCACGTCGACTTTGCCCAGCGTGGTCACGTCGCAGACGCCGACACCGCTGCGTACGGCCAGAACTTCGCGATCCACGGATTCGCGCCAATGGGTCTCACCAGCCTTGGGGAACCATTGCACACGCAGCCATAGGCCCACCTCGACGAATACCGCGCCCTGTTCTTCGGCCCATTGATGGCTGGGCGTCAGTCGCGTGGGTTTGAATTCTTTTCCGACCGAGCGCCCGGCCCAGGCCCCCATCGCCACGGGCGTGTAGGGTGGCCGGAAGATGGTCGTGCCGGTTTCTGGAATGCTCTTGCCGGTGATCTCGGCCATCACGGCCAGCGCGCCGACATTCGCGGTTTTGCCCTGATCGGTCGCCATGCCAAGGGTGGTATAGCGTTTCAGATGCTCGACACTGCGGAAGCCTTCCTGTTCGGCCAGTTTGACATCCTTGACGGTCACGTCATTCTGGAAATCCAGCCAGGCGCGGCCTTTGCCGGGCACATGCCACAACGGGGTGATGCGGATCTCATCATCCTCGGCTTTCGGCAGGTCGACCGGGCAGGCCCTGATCCCCAGCCCGTCAAGCGCCGCAAGTGCCGCATTGGTGCCCGAGGCGATCGCCCCGTGGCTGGTCAGGTTGCCAGCGGCGGCACCGGCGACACTCATACCCTTGGGCAGTTCGGCAGGTGGGATGAAGGCTGCAAGCGGTTCGAACCATTGCGGGCGGCCGCGCTGATGGCATGTCAGTTGCACATTCGGATTCCACCCACCCGAAACGCCCAGACCGCTTACTTCGATGGGGCGGGTTTGACCATCGGCCATCTGCACGGTGATCGATTTCAGCCCCAAACGGCCCTGCGTATTCGTGACCTGCGCCCCGGCCAGCAATTCACATTCGGCAATGCGCGGTGCATCGTGGCGCGGGTCGATCACGGCAACAACATTGATCCCGGCTTTGATCAAATCCTGTACGGCGCGGTGTCCTTCGTCATTGTTGGTGAAGATCGCCACGCGCTGGCCCGGTGTCACGGCCCAGCGGTTTGCATAGGCCCGCATCGCGCCCGCCAGCATTATGCCCGGTCGGTCGTTGTTTTCGAAAGCAATCGGTCGTTCGGCAGAGCCGGCACAAAGCACCGTGTGCTTCGCGTAGATGCGCCACAAAATCTGGCGTGGTTTCCCCGCCTCGGGCACCGCAAGGTGATCCGAGACCCGCTCAAGCGCGCCGTGAATGCCGTGATCATAGGCGCCGAACACGGTGGTGCGCGTCAGAAGGCGCACGTTGTCCATCGATGCCAGCTCTCCCAGTGTCTGCGCGACCCAATCGGCATTCGAAATGCCCTCGAACCGGTCACAGTCAGACAACAAACGCCCACCCATCCGGCTGTCTTCGTCGGCCAGAATGACCCGCGCGCCAGACCGCGCCGCCGTCAACGCCGCGATCAGGCCGGAGGGACCGGCGCCGATAACCAGGACATCGCAATGCAAATAGCCCTTGTCGTAGATATCCGGGTCGGCCTCCTGCGTCAGGCTGCCCAGACCGGCCGCCTTGCGGATCATCGGCTCATATAACTTTTCCCAGAACGCCTTAGGCCACATGAAGGTCTTGTAATAGAAACCCGCCGTCAAAAAGGGCGAGAGCCGATCATTGATCGACAGCGCATCGAAGGCGAGCGAGGGCCAGCGGTTCTGCGATGTCGCCTCGAGCCCGTCGAACAGTTCGACCGTGGTCGCGCGTGTGTTGGGCTCCTGCCTGTTGCCTGTGCGCAGCTCGACCAGCGCGTTGGGCTCTTCCGAACCCGAGGCCAGCACACCGCGTGGACGGTGGTATTTGAACGAACGGCCAACCAGGCGCACGTCATTGGCCAGCAGCGCCGAGGCCAGCGTATCACCCTGATAGCCTTCGTAGGATTTGCCATCGAAGGTAAAACGCAGCTTTTTGGACCGGTCGATCAGACCGCCCTGCAAACGATTGTTCTGGGTCATTTTCCCCGTCCCGTCTTGCGGGCTACATCCCGCGCCAGTTCTGTAGCCAGAATTTCATGGGTCAGCGTGTCGCGTGTCACAACCAGCCACGAGCGGTCGCCCTGCTCGTGAAACCACAGCTCTCGGTGGGTTCCTGCCGGGTTGTCGCGCAGGTAGACATAGTCGTGAAACTCGGCGGCGGCCGTGTCGGATTGCCAGTCGGGCCGATTGATCAGACTTGCGTCGCCCAGATAGGTGAATTCGGACGCGTCACGCGGGCCAAGCAGTGGATGATTGATGATCATGTCCGGGCCTCCTCAGTGCAGGTTGGGCTGTGCGCCCACGCCTTTTTCGTCAATCATCTGCCCGGTTCTGAACCGGTTCAGACGATAGGCAGATGCAACGTCATGCGGTCGGTCGGTGGCCATCAGATGCGCGAAACAAAAACCAGATGCTGGCGTTGCCTTGAACCCGCCGTAGCACCAGCCACCATTGAAATAGAGCCCTTCAATTCCGGTGTGATCAATGAACGGCGAACCATCCATCGACATATCCATCACGCCGCCCCACATCCGCAGCAGGCGCGCGCGACCGATCATCGGCATCAGGGACATGCCACCTTCGGCCACGTCCTCGACCACAGGCAGGTTGCCGCGTTGTGCATAGGTGTTGTAGCCGTCGATATCGCCGCCAAAGACCAGACCGCCCTTGTCCGATTGGCTGACATAGAAATGTCCGGCGCCATACGTGATCACCCCGTCAAGCACCGGTTTCAGCCCTTCGGTCACAAAGGCCTGTAGCACGTGGCTTTCGATCGGCAGGCGCATCCCCGCCTGTGCCATCACGCGCCCGGAAGACCCGGCAACCGCCACGCCCACCTTCTTGGCGCCGATGTAACCCCGTGTGGTTTCAACGCCCAGCAGTTTTCCGTTTTCGATGCGGAACCCGGTGACTTCGCAATTCTGGATGATGTCGACCCCCCGTTGATCCGCGGCACGGGCATAGCCCCAAGCGACACCGTCATGACGCGCCGTACCACCGCGGCGATGCAACAGACCGCCTTTGATCGGAAAGCGCGCATCGTCAAAGTTCAGGAACGGATACATCGCGCGAACGCCCTCTGCATCCAGCAGTTCGGCCCCAGAGCCGGTGAACATCATCGCGTTGCCACGACGACGATACGCGTCACGCTGCGCGTCCGTATGACAGAGGTTCAGAATACCGCGCTGACTGACCATCGCATTATAGTTCAGGTCCTGTTCAAGATTTTCCCACAGTTTCAGCGACAGCTCATAGAATGGCTGGTTGCCATCCAACAGGTAATTGGCGCGAATGATCGTTGTATTGCGCCCGACGTTGCCGCCACCGATCCAGCCTTTTTCCAAAACGGCCACCTTGGCGGCGTTGTGTTCCTTGGCCAGATAATATGCCGTCGCAAGGCCATGGCCGCCGCCGCCAATCACGATGAAATCATAGCTTGATTGAGGCTCGGGATCACGCCAAGCCGGTGTCCAGCCCCGGTGCCCTTGCAAAACCTGCCGCATGATCGCGAGTGCCGAATACCGCATGAATTTGTGTCCTTAACCCTCAGTGCGCCGAAGCATCATGTGCCGCCGGGAAAGCCCCAGTCACGACGTAATCCGTCACGGAGTTTATCGGTTGCGACAATTTTCAGGCCGGTATTGGGATTGATTGGCGCGCGACCGGGCAATTTTCCGGGTGCCCACCATGACCGCAGCGTTGAGGTTGCAGGATAAAAAGCAACGCACCTGGTGCGAAGATCAGAACCTCAACAATTTAATCGAATGCCCGGCGGGCAGGTCTTCGATCTCGGCCGGTATGATCGCCAACCCGTCTGCCTGCGCCAGCAAGGCAACACGGCCACTGTAGGAGGGCGCCATCAGACGTACATTGGGAAGGCCACGCGGCGAGGTACCGTCAATCTGGACCGGACGATATTCCTGCCGACCCGCGCGACGCTGCACCGGTTCGGCCAGCACGGCCTGAACAGGGACCTGAGGTCTGTGGCACAAGCCTGCGCGCCGCGCCATCATCTGCGACCCGATTATCTGCCATGTCACATAGGCTGACACCGGGTTGCCGGGCAGGCCAACGTAAAGAGCACGCTCGCGCCGCCCGAACATGACCGGTTTACCGGGCTTCATCGCCACTTTCATGACATCGGTTTCGCCGCCAATCGCGCTGAACAGCCGGGGCATGTGATCTTCATCCCCGACGGACACGCCCCCGGTCGTGACGATGAGATCCGAGGCAACGCATGCCTCGCGCAGAACCTGTTCCAGACGGGTCGGGTCATCCACGACCGGTCCCCGGTCGATCAGTTCGATCCAGGGTTTTTGCAACAGCGCCAGCAGCATATAACGGTTCGAGTTGTAGATTTGGCCGGGGTCGAGGGGTTCGCCCGGTTGACGCAGTTCGCTGCCTGTCGAAAAGATCGTGACCTTCAGTTTTCGAAACACCAGGACCTCACCATACCCGGCGGATGCCAGGGCGGCCATCTCGCGCGGTCCAATTTCACAGCCGCGTCGCAGGATCGGACCCCCGGCACAAAGATCTTCCCCTGCGCGTCGGATATGCTGGCCGGGTTTCGGGCGGCGGCTGAATCGAATCCTGTCGATCAAAAGATCGCAATCTTCCTGCATCAGCACGGCATCGAATTCAGGTGGCACCGGAGCGCCCGTGAAAATGCGCAAAGCGCTGCCTTCGGGTGCATCATGGTCGCCGCAGTCACCCGCAGCCACGCGCCCGGCGATGGGCAGCTCGAACACCGGCCCGTCACCCAGATCACCGGTGCGGATGGCATAGCCATCCATGGCCGAGTTGTCGAAGGCAGGCATATCAACCTTGCTGGCGCAATCCTCGGCCAGAACCCGGCCTATAGCCTGTTCCAGCGGCAAAATCTCGGTTTCGGCAACAGGATCGGCGACGGAAAGACCGCGTTCAAGGGCGTCCTCGACAGTCAGATACATGTGGGCGTGGCGGTCACAGGCACATCCATCAGCCATTTTGAATCTCCGAAAATATTAAGCGTCCTGCAAATCCCGGCTGTTCGTCCGGATCCAGATTGGGCAGGCCGTCGTTGAATTTTTCCAAGTCCGAGCTGGGATCAGCAACGACCGGCAGCGTACCCACGTTATGCCGACCATGTGCGGCGCGACCTGTGCCGTCATCGCCTTCTTTCACGGACGACAAATCCTGCTCGGGTTGGCCGCAAAGCTCAGACTCGCGCGCGCAGTCAGAGTTCATGCCAAAGGTGGACGTTACGGTGGGCAGCCCAGCCATTCTCTCGAAGCCCTCGGTATCCTTGGCAGGGATTGGTGCAGATAGCGTCAGCCAAGTGTTCATCCGTCCCTCCGGAGCTCAGGCCACCCGGCGGGAAACCCCCCGCAGGTCAGCCAAAACGCTGATCATCACCGGCAAAAGGACGCGATGGTTTTGTCGCACGGTCCGGCCAGAAATTCCCGGCCAATGGACAGCAAGGCGGGTTTACTGTCATTGACATAGGTCATGATCCGCGTTCGGGCGTCCCATCAGAAAGGGCACATTGTCGCGTTTTTCGGTTCCGCAAGTAATGAAATCACAATCGCAGCGCTGGCCCTTTGGTCGATTTCGAAAGGAAAAAGGCTGGCTTGGTCGCGAAAAGTCGACAAGTGCAGGTGTCGGGATCTTTTTCAGCAGATCCTGGCCGAATGCCAGACGTTCTTGACCGTCATGTAATTCTCAAGGCCTTCGGTTCCGCCTTCCCGACCATAGCCACTGGATTTCACGCCCCCAAAGGGCGTTTCCGGCATGGATGCTTCAAGTGTGTTGATCGAGAGATTGCCGACCTCGACCTCGTCGATCAGACGGTCGATGTAATCCGCCCGATTGGTGAAAGCGTACCCCGCCAGCCCGTAGGGAACTGAATTCGCCAGAGCGATCGCCTCATCCAGCGAAGCCACCGGGTTGATCACCGCAACCGGTCCAAACGGCTCTTCGCGCATGATCCGCGCCGCTTTAGGAACGTTCAATAACACCGTGGGTTCAAAGAAATATCCCCGCTCACCCAGCCGCGATCCACCTGTGGCAAGCGTTGCGCCCTGCGCCACTGCGTCTTCAACCAGCTCTGACAAGGCTGGCACGCGCCGGTCGTTGGCCGTTGGGCCCATTTCAACGGTTGCGTCAAGCCCATTGCCGACAACTGTGGCCTTGGCCCTCGCAACAAATCCGGCCGCATAGGCGTCAAAAATACTCTCATGCGCGAAGAAACGGGTTGGGGATGTGCAGACCTGACCGGCATTGCGCATTTTGCGGACCGCGCCTGAAACGGCCGCCGATTGCACATCCGTATCTTCGCAAACGATGACCGGCGCGTGGCCACCCAACTCCATAAGCACTCGGGTGTCGTGCCGGGCCGCCAAAGTGGTTAAATGACGCCCGACGGTTGTCGATCCGGTGAAGGCCACCAAGCGAACGGGGTCCTGCGGGATCAGATGGCCGGATATCTCGGATGGTTCACCGAACACCAAATTCAGAACCCCTGCCGGCAGACCGGCATCTTCGAACGCTTTTGCTATGTGCAAAGCGCCGGCAGGCGTTTCTTCTGCCGCTTTCAGGATCACTGAACAGCCCGAGGCCAAAGCACCCGCGATTTTCCGGGCAGGTTGGCTCATGGGGAAGTTCCACGGCGAAAATGCCGCGACAACGCCGACAGGCTGGTGATGAACTGCAAATTTGTGACCCTGCGCCGCCGGAATGATCCTGCCATAGGTCCGCATCGCCTCGCCCGCGTCCCATTCAAAGAACTCGGCGCCGCGAATGACCTCCAGCCGGGCCTGCTTCAAAGGCTTGCCATGCTCCAGAGTAATGGAATGCGCGATTTCTTCCTGCCGCTGACGCATGAGGGCTGCCGCCCGCAGGATCGTATCCGCGCGTTCCCGCGGCGATGTGCGGCGCCACAGTCGAAAGCCTTCGACGGCCGCTTGCAGCGCGTCGTCCAGGTCTTTCGCCGATGCGCAAGGCAACCGACCGAGTTCTTCCTCGGTTGCCGGGTTGACAACCGGGATATCGCGCCCGGTTTTTCGCCACGTGCCGCCAATGAACAGCCTGAGCTCTGGATACATGAAACTGGCGCCTCCATTTGCCTTGATTTTTGATCGCGCGATGCCTCGCATGAGTTCAAGCGCATTGCGCGAATACGGATATCAAATTGGCGGATATCTGGTCTGTCTGCTCTGCGCCGCCCGATGCAGGGCCGTTTTGAAAGCGCGCCCAGCGGGCGACAGATCGTCGTCGGCGCGGAAAGACACTCCAATTGGTCCCTGCCCGAACGGAACCTCCCAGGTGAGCTGGGCAAGGTGGTTGTTTTCGATATCCTGGACGACGACTTCGGCCGGCATAAGGCCGATCAGGTCGCGGGATTGCAGCAGCGCCCGGTTCGTCAGGTAGGACACGGATTCAATGGCGACCGGTGGCACGTATTGCTGCTGGCCGACGAAAAAATGATCCGCCTGACGTCGCAACGTGGTCTCTTGCGGGGGAAGAATCCAGCCAAACGGCTTGGTTTGCGCAAAGGTCACGGCGTCCCGCTCAGCAAGCGGGTGTTGAGGGCCGACAATGGCCAATATCCGATCCTCGAACAGTTTTTCCTGTCGAATCTTGTCGCGATGCCGGTGCGACGGCAGGCGTCCTACAACCATGTCAATCTCACCCGACAGCAGCCGGGGCATGAGCACCTCGTTTGTCCCTTCGCTGATCTTGACCGCAACGTTCGGGCGGCCTTCCAGCAGCAGTTCAATGGCGGCAGGTAGCAGGCTGGTTGACGCCGCAAGCAGTGTTCCCACCACGACACGGCCGGAATTTCCTTCGTTCAGGTCGTCCAGTTCCTGCGCGGCATTGGAAACCTGAGCAAATATCAGTTTCCCGTGACGTATGAGAGTTTCGCCAAAAACCGTTGGCACAACGCCTCGGTTGGTGCGCGTGAACAGCTTGACTTCGAAATCCAGTTCAAGATCCTGAATCATCTTGGTTGCCGCTGGCTGAGATATTCCCAGCTCACGCGCAGCATTCTGAATGTTTCCATGCGCGCCAACTGCAACCAGCAGACGCAGCTGCCGCAGCTTCAGGCGGGTCAAGGCGCGGTCAACGATGCGAGAGTGACGCCCAACCATGGCTACAGCACAATCGGCTTGCAAAGCTGATCCAGCTTGGACAGCACACTCATGGCCGCAAGCGCCGAGCTTCGCGGGTTGTCGGGCAGCGCGGTACCGCTGATCCGGAACTGAAACGTGCCGAAATCGCCTTCGGCCTCGACCTCGTGAATGTTCTTGTGGATCGTCGGATCGGCGATCAGACGAACCTGTGTGTTATCGAACCCCACGCCCGCCAAGGCGACGGCGGCGGCGACATTTGCGTTCTTTGGGTAAGCCAGCGCCGCCTCTCTTGCGGAACCTTGAAAATGGGTTTCAGCCGCGGTGATATTGCCGAGGTCAAGACTGTGTTCGGCAAGGGATCCCTTCCACCCCGCCGGCGGCTTGCGCCCCACATATGTGACGGATTTGAGCGGCCCGACCGCTGCGGCGCTGAGACAGTCCAGCCCACCTATGGCACCGCTTGCCAGATGCAGCCGCGCCCCGCCCTTTCGCGCGGCCCTGTCCAGCCGATCACTGACCTGCTGATCCGCAAGTGCGCCGGCAGAGACACTGATGATATCCAGCCCTCGTGCCAGAATGTCCGGCCCCAAACCGGCCAGTGCCTCGTGCCCCGCGCAATCCAGAACAATTTCGATTCCGGCCGGCAGGTCATCAACCGAACCAATTGACTTGGGCGATTTTGGATCAACGCGGTGTGGTCTGACCAGAATGGCTGCCAACTCATGCCCATGTTCTGGCAACATGCGCTGCACAAACTGCGCGATTGCGCCGGTTCCGATGACTGCGATCTTCATGTCTGGACCCTAGACCAGCATTGAAAAAATCTGAATTGGTAAGTTTGTGGTATATTTTTTTCAGATATCCATTTCCCTGAAATGGCACTGGACCGACCCGCCTGGTGTGTTTTGTTCCTGTTGAAGCCACGGGGACCACGTTGGAAATGAAATACTCAAAACACGACGCGAAGGCCTACGCCCGCGAACATATGACTGGGATATGGGCAGCGGCACTGAACCCGTTCAATGATGACCTGTCTCTGGATGAATCGGGACTGCGCGCCAACATCCGCCATTGGATCGACGATCTGGACATCCAGGGCCTTTTCGTCGCCGGCAAACAGGGCGAGTTCTTTTCGATGAGCATCGAAGAGCGCAAGCGCAACTTCGAAATTGCCGTTGACGAATGCGCAGGCAAAGCCGGTGTCATCGTCTCGGTCTCGGACCAGAACATGAATACGGCCTTGGACCTGGCGCATCACGCACAGAATTGCGGCGCGGATTACATCGTTCTGCACGCGCCGGTTCTGAGCTTTGTGCAGGATCGCGGAGAGGTTTTGTACCAGTACTACAAGCGTTTTTGTGACGAACTGGATATCGGCATCGCCATGTGGAGCCATCCAGACAGTGGCTATTTGATGCAGCCCGAAGAATGCGCCCGCATTGCGGACTTACCCAATATCGTTGCGATAAAATACTCGGTCCCGCGTGAGATGTACGTGAAGCTGACCCACATGGTGGGCGACAGGATCCATGTCTCGACCTCGGCCGAACATGAATGGCTGGACAACATATTGGAACTGGACTGGAAGTTGTATCTCTGCTCGTCCCCGCCCTATCAGCTGCAAAGCAAGGTTGATCAGCGGATGAACGAATACACGCGTCTGGCCTTTGCGGGAAAGGCCGATGAAGCGCGGCGTGTCTTTGACAGTCTGAACCCGGTCCGCGACGCGATGAAACGCGCGCGCCCTGCGGGCAAACCCACTGCATTCGGAAAGTACTGGCAAGAGTTGCTGGGTCAGGTCGGTGGCCGTGTACGCCCGCCGATGCTGGAACTGACCGAAGCGGAAAAAGCGATCATTCGCAAAGCGTTCGACGAATGCGGGCTGCGCGTCTGAGCAGGGTGAGGCCGGGCAGTATAAGGAAATCGGATAGCGAGATGCTGATAATTTCTTTGCGGTCATGGAAAAACGCGCCAAACTTTCAGGGATAGGGAGTGGGACATGTCAAAACTGAAAGCGTTCAACTTTAAGGCCTGGATCGACGAGCATCGCCATCTGCTCAAACCGCCCGTAGGGAATCGTCAGGTTTGGGAAGACGCCGATCTGATGGTCACCGTTGTGGGTGGCCCGAACAAGCGAACCGATTACCACGATGACCCGGTGGAAGAATTCTTCTACCAGCTTGAAGGCGACATGGTGCTGAAAATCTATGACGGAGAGGAGTTCTATGATGTTCCGATCCGTGAGGGCGAGGTTTTTCTGCTGCCTCCGCATGTACGCCATTCGCCACAGCGCCCTCAGGAAGGCTCGATCGGGCTTGTGATTGAACCCAAGCGCCAGACCGGAGAGCTGGACGCCATCGAATGGTATTGCTTTGAATGCGGATCACTGGTGCATCGAGCGGAAATGCAGCTAAAGTCCATCGTTGATGACCTGCCTCCGGTTTATCAGAAGTTCTATGCCTCGGAACAAGACCGCACCTGCCCCAATTGTCAGGCTGTGCACCCGGGAAAGGAACCGCCCGAGGGCTGGGTCACGTTGTAAAACAAGATCAAACAGGGGAAGTAATGAGACATTTCGTAAAAATCGCCGCCTCTGCGGCTGCGTTGGCACTGGCGTCTGTTGCCGCTCACGCCGAAGAGTTTCGGTTAGGTCTGATCACGCCGCCGCCGCATATCTGGACCAAAGCCGCCGAAGCGTTTGGGGCCGAGTTGAATGAGGCCAGTGGTGGCGCGCATTCGGTATCGGTCTTCCCGGCCCGCCAGTTGGGGAACGAGGCAGAAATGCTGCAACAATTGCAGACCGGCGCGTTGGACATGGCTTTCATGACGGTGGCCGAGGTTTCCAACCGCGCGCCCGAGTTGGGGGCGTTCTATGCGCCCTATCTGGCAGATGACATTGGGCACGCGGGGCGCATCCTGCGATCCGATACGGCCAAGTCCATGCTGGAACCCTTGCCGGGGCAGGTTGGTGTCGTTGGACTGGGATATGGGATGGCAGGATTGCGCCAGATCGTCAGCCGGGGCGAGGTTTCCTCCGCCGAAGATCTATCAGGCCTGAAACTGCGTATCACGCCCTTCACACCGATTCTGGATTTCTACAACGCGGTGGGGGCAGCACCCACGCCCATGCCCTTGCCTGCCGTCTATGATGCGCTGGCCAATGGTCAGGTTGACGCCATCGACATGGACGCCGAGCTGATCTGGGTTCTGAAATATTATGAACACGCCGACACGATCGTGCAGTCGGATCACATGATGTTCCCGATGGTCGGGCTGGTATCGGCCAAGGTCTGGGCTGGTTTGTCCGAAGAAGACCGCGCGATGATCGCGGAACTCATGGCCAAGCATGTGGACAGCACCATTGATGCCTACGTCGAAAACGATGCCAAATGGCTGGAGCAGATCGAGGGCACTGGCAAAGCCTACAAAAAGGTCGATGCCTCGTTCTTTGGCGACGCGATCGAAGAGTGGAACGGGATCTGGTCCCAGAAGACCTCTTCCCTTGACGCTTTGCGGCAGACTGCGGCAGAAACAAAATAACGAAAACGGCATGACGAAAGGGGCGCAGCTCGATCCTGCGCCCTTTTTCACGGGAGAACAGCGATGTTGTATCGGCTGTCGGCAGGCTTGGCGCGGGTCGAGTTGTGGTGCGCTGCCTTTCTGGCAGTCTGCATTACGGTTCTGATCTTGTTGAATGTCGTAACGCGAACGGCGGGCAACGCCCTGTTCTGGGTTGATGAGCTGGCGATCTACGCGATGGTCTGGATGACCTTTCTGGGCGCGTCTTCCGCATTGCACCATCGCAGTTCTGTGTCGATCTCCATCGTTTCCGACAACGTGCCCGAACGCGCGAAACCATTGATCCGCAAGGGTGTGGACGTGGTCGTGTTTGCTTTTTCCCTTGCGATGCTGTGGTTCTGCTGGCGCTGGTTCCTTCCGCTGGACATCGCCAGCAGCGGATTTGACGTGGCGGCGTTTCAAGGTCAGACATTCAATTTCATCTACGCCGAGCCAACGCTGACCTTGGGCCTGCCAAAGTACCTGTTCTGGTTGGTGATGTGGCTTTTCGCAGTGGGCGCGACGCTGCATTCCACCATGCATCTGCTGAGCGCCCCGGGCAAAGGGGCACAGCCATGAGCCCCATCGTCTTTCTGGCCACTTTACTACTGTCCGTGCCCGTGGCGATCGTGCTGGCAATCACGGCCATCTGGTACATCTGGGAAAGCGGCAACACGGTTCTTTATGACAGCTTCGCGCAGAAAATGTTCGGCGGTCTTGAGAATTACGGCCTGCTGGCAATTCCTCTGTTCATGTTGACCGGAGAATTGATGAACGAAGGCGGCATGACCCGGCGCCTTGTCGCGCTGGCCCGGGTGTTTGTCGGCGGGTTTCGCGGCGGGCTGGCCTATATCAACTTGCTGGCAAACATGTTCATGGCGGCCATCATCGGGTCTGCGACGGCGCAGATCGCGGTGATGTCGCGCGCCATGGTCCCCGCGATGGAGGAGGAGGGCTATGACAAGGGTTTCGCCGCTGCCACGACGGCCGCGGGCGGGCTGCTGGCTCCGGTCATCCCGCCGTCGATGATGTTTGTCATCTTCGGTGTTCTGGCTCAGATCCCGATTGGTGACATGTTCATTGCAGGAATCCTGCCCGGTTTGATCCTTGCCGGGGCGTTTGCATCGGTCATCACCCTGATCGGGTGGTGGCAGAGCTTTCCGAAAGGGCATTGGATGACGCGTGCCCAAGCCGTCCAGGCCTTGATCAGCGCGGCCCCTGCCCTGCTGATTCCGATGTCGATCATAGGCGGCATTCTGTTCGGGATCGCCACACCGACCGAATCCGCTGCAATCGCGTCCCTGATCGCGTTTCTGGTGGGCTGGTTGGTTTACGGGGACCTGAAGCCGAGCAACCTGGCGCAGATGTTCAAACGCACGGCGGCCAATGCGTCGATGATCCTGTTCATGATCGCGGCCGCCAGCGTGTTCGGCTGGGTCATCATCTATGAGGAAATACCGCAGCAACTGGCTGGGTTAATCACCTCGGTCACCTCGGACCCGTTCGTGTTCCTGCTGATCGTTAACCTTGCGCTTTTGCTGGTTGGAATGGTGATCGATGGCATCGCCGCGATCATCCTGATCACTCCGATCCTGCTGCCGATTGCAACCGGTTCATACGATATCAGCCCCTATCAGTTCGGCATTGTTGCCTGCCTGAACCTTGTGCTTGGGCTGCTGACGCCCCCGGTCGGGATCGGATTGTACATCGCCTCGTCCATGAGCGGCACATCGCCCGGTTCAATCCTGAAATCGCTTTGGCCTTTCCTGATCGCAGTAACTTTGGTGTTGCTTCTGCTAAGCTATTACCCAAGCCTGTCAACGCTGCTGATCTGAACCAGATACGTTTGCAGGCGCATTCCGTCGCAAACATGGTGCCGGAAATCACGCTCTACTTGTTTGCGCCCGTAAGCTAAGCTGGCCTGAACATGCCAACTGGTCACAAAAAGGACAATCATGCTGCTCGACACTCCGATCTGCGATTTCGGTTGGGAAGCCCCGGACTTCACGCTCAAGGACCCGAACGGTCAGGCCTTCAAGATGTCCGATCACCTGCAAAACGGGTTGCTAATCGCCTTCATCTGCAATCATTGCCCCTATGTCAAAACGATCACGGACCGGCTTGCCCAGGACACGGACCTGCTGATGTCCAAGGGGATCGGCGTGTTGGCGGTCATGTCGAACGACTATCGCGATTACGCCGAAGATTCGCCGCCAAACATGTTGGAATTCGCACGGCAGAACGGCTTCAACTTTCCATATCTCGTGGACGAGGATCAATCCGTAGGAACGGCTTATGGTGCTGTCTGCACTCCGGATTTCTTCGGATTGAATGCGGATGGAAAGTTGCAGTACCGGGGCCGTCTGGACAATCTGGGCCGCGGCCAGACAGGCAAGCGCGAACCAGAACTGGTCAATGCGATGCTGCAAATTGCCGAGACCGGGCAAGGCCCCCAGGACCAGATTCCATCAATGGGATGTTCGATCAAATGGACCCGAGGCTAGGCCATGGAGATCACGTCACTGGATCATGTCAACCTCCGCACCACGCGTTTGGACGAGATGATCGATTGGTACTGCAACTTGCTGGGGATGCGGGTCGGGCCACGCCCGCCCTTCCCTTTTCCCGGAGCCTGGCTTTATGTCGAAGAAAACGCTTTCGTGCATCTGGTCGGTGTCGAGGCCGAGGCCACGGGTTCGGACGCAGACCTGAAGCTTGAGCATTTCGCTTTTTCGGCGACAGGGTTGGATCGGTTCGAAGCGCATCTTAAAACAAATGGCGTCTCCTATCGCCGTGTAGAACTGACGGCGATCGACACCGTTCAGTTGAACGTCTGGGATCCGGACGGCAATCACATTCACATCGATTTTCGGACCGACGAATAGAGATGGCAGGCTCCGATACAGTTTCGTGCATGGAAATTTCCTGACCCTCAAATTGAACACTTGACCGGAATTCGCGGGTCGTCCTTGATAGAACTGTGTTTTCCCGGACTATGCCCGGGGCTGGTCCTTTTAACCATAGGGAAATGGGGAATGCTTGGATCCGCTTGGTTGCGGTCATGCATGGTGGTCAAATGGCTGACATTGATGAATGGCTGATCCGAAACGGCTTGTCCAAATATGTCGATGCCTTCTCCCGGCACGAGGTCGAACTGGGTGATCTGCCGGAACTGAGCGACGATGACCTTGTCACGATCGGCCTGCCCCTAGGACCCAGACGCCGCTTTCTGAAAGCAATACGGGATGAAACCGGGCAGCCTGCGGGATCACATCGCGCGCATCAAGAACCCAACATCATTGCAGAGCGCAGACAGCTGACGGTCATGTTCATTGATCTTGTTGGATCGACGGCGATATCGCAAAAGCTGGATCCTGAAGATCTGGCCGAGGTTCTGAGGCTGTTCAAAGAGACCTGCGCCGCTGCTGTCGCCGCTTTTGACGGGCATATCGCCAGTTACTATGGCGACGGTATCATGGTGTTTTTTGGCTTTCCGCATGCGCATGAAGACGACCCGGAACGCGCCATTCATGCAGGTCTTCGGATCGTTCGCGAAATTCCGGAACTCCGCACGCATGCACATCTTGAAGTCCGCATAGGGATCGCGACCGGCCTGGTTGTCGTCGGTGACCTGCGTGGAGAGAAGATGTTCGAGGATGGCACCGCCATGGGCGAGACCCCGAACCTGGCCGCACGGCTTCAATCGATGGCTGATCCGGGGACAATGATCGTCGCGCCGACGACGCGGGAACTGGCGGGTGATGCGTTCGAATATGTGCGCCGGGGCACGTTTCAATTGAAAGGCTTTGCCAAAGAGGTCGAAGCCTGGCAAGTCACCGGCACGCGCCAGACTCTCAGCCGTTTTCTTGCGGCAGACGACGCCCGGATGAGTTCATTGGTCGGGCGCGCGCAGGAGCATGAAACCCTTCAAAGCAAGTGGAAGCTGGCCCGCCAGGGTCAAGGTCAGGTGGTGCTGGTCTCGGGCGAGGCGGGCATAGGAAAGTCCAGGCTGATCGAAGAGCTTCGCCGCACGATCCCGGATGCAAAACACCGACAGCTTCGATTTCAGTGTTCGCCCTTTCATGACGCAAGCGCGTTGTATCCGATCATACGCCAGCTTGAAAACGCGGCCGAACTTCGGGCCGGTGACAGTGCGGACAAAAAATTGAACAAGATCCACGGCGTTCTGGGCGATCCTTCTGAAGGGTCACTGAAACTGGCTGCGGCACTGTTGTCGGTCCCGTTTGAAGACAGGCTTGGCCCGCTGGATCTGACCCCTGAGCAGATCATGAAGCAGACGCTGGACATGCTGGTCAACCATGTGATCGGCATGGCGCAGGAAACCCCGACCCTGTTGCTGTTTGAAGATGCACATTGGATCGATCCAACGACAAAGACTCTACTTGATCAGCTTGTAACCCGGATAGAGGACGCGCGCCTGCTGATGGTCATGAGCTATCGGACAGGCTTTGATCCGGGTTGGCCACAATCACGCAACCTGATGCACGTCGCGCTTCAACAACTGGATTTCGCGCAGGTCAAAGAGATCGTGAACGATGTTGCCAAGGGCAAGACCGTCCCGGACGAAGTTCACCATCTGATTGCCGCCAGATCCAACGGTGTCCCGCTGTTCGTAGAAGAGGTGACGAAGGATCTGCTGGAATCCGATCTTCTGACCGAACGCGCCGACGCCTATACGATCGACCGGTCCACGCCATCAGCCACTGTGCCGAAGACACTGCATGATGCCTTGATGGCTCGTCTTGATCGACTGAGCTCGGCCAAGGAAGTGGCACAGATCGGCGCTGTCATTGGCCCGCAATTCTCTTATCCGATGATTGCAAGCGTGTCCCGTTTTGATGAACGGGCGTTGCGTTCCGGTCTGGATTTGCTGGTGGATGCCGGGATCGTGTTCGTTTCAGACTCAGAGCCCGAGGAAACGTTCAGTTATCGTCACGCTCTCATTCGCGACACCGCTTACAACAGCCTGCTGAAACGCGAGAGGCGAACGCTGCATGCGCGTGTGGTCCAAGCACTGAACTCTGCCTCGTTGCACGAAAATTCTGCCGGTCCGGAAATTCTGGCTCATCACTACACGATGGCAGATATGCCGGACGAAGCGATAGAACACTGGTATCTGGCCGGGCAACGTGCCGTTGAACGCTCGGCCGGGATTGAAGCAGCCACTCAGCTGGGGCGTGCGTTGGCGTTGCTTGAACAGCAGGAAGACTCGGTTGACCGCGACCGCATGGAAACCAAGATCCAGACCTTGCGGGCCGGCGTTCTGCGCTCGACCGCTGGCATCGCGGCCGATGAAACGGGGGCGGTGTATGCCCGGATCCGCGACCTGTGCAATCGGCTGGGCGAAACCGAACAATTGTTCCCTGTGCTCAATGGTCTCTATGCGTATCATCTGGTCCGCGGCGAATACGACCTTGCCAAGGACGTCGCGGCGCAGTTGCTGGACCTGTCCAAGCTGACCGACGAAACGCATCACATAATGATTGCCCATCGGGCCATGGGTGCCGTCTTGTTGCATATCGGGCAGCAGGACGCCGCCTATGCACATCTGCGACAAGCGTTGCACTTGTATGATCCTCAGCAGCACAGCCGTCTTGCCTATGTCTACGGCACGGATCATGCTGCCATTACATCCTGCTTCCTGAGCATGACGGTCTGGTTGCGCGGAGAACCCGACCGCGCGCTCGAGATCCAGCATCAGGCGATCTCGGCGGCGCAGAAACTCAATCACGCTCATAGCCTGGCACAGACGCTGACATATCTGTGTATGTTGCACCTGTTGCGGCGTGAACCTGAACAGGTTTACGACGTTGCCGCGCGCCTTGAGGAACTGGCAACCAAACACACCTTCCCCTTCATGACACTGACGGCGAATGTCTGGCGGTGTTGGGCGGACGCGCAGATCAAGCCAGGCCCGGAAACGATCCGAGCAATGCGCGACGCGTCCGAAGCCTGGTGGGCCAGCGGGGCCGGAAACTACAAACCGGTGTTCCTGACGGCCCTTGCCGAAGCTTCATTGAAGGCGAACGACCCGAAGGCGGCTCAGCGCCTGCTGGATGAAGCCCGTGAACAGCAGGTTCTGACCAATGAAGCCTGGGCTCAGCCCGAGACGGATCGGATACAGGCGTTGGTGCGCTCCATGGGCACTGCCGCAGACGATCTGTTCACGGAGGCTCTGGAAACCGCACGCAAACAACAGGCAAGAATGTTCGAACTGCGCACAGCGGTGGATTACGTGCAAACCTGCGACCGCTTTGGCTGCACGCCGGCCTCGCCGCCGGATCTTGGAAAGATTCTGGCTATGATCGTTGGCGGCGCGCAGACCCGCGATGTCGCGCGGGCCATGTCTTTGCTCAATCAATCGAAAGTGTCGTAGAGTACTTACCCGGCCAGTTCTGCGGGCAACACCTTTCCGTTCATCCTGTCGCCCCGCAGGACCAAAGGCAAAATGCTGCGCTGTTTCAACTCGGTTGCAACTCGTCCTGGTATCCGAACAACGCAGGTTGACCACCCGTGTGCAGCAGAACAACTTTCTGACCTTTTTTGATGATGCCTTGTTCAAGCAGTCCAAGAAGCCCCGCAAAGGTTTTGGCAGAATAAACAGGGTCAAGAAAGATGCCTTCGGAGCGCGCCATCAGGGTCAACGCCTCGCGGGTTGCTCGACCGATCCGCCCATATCCGGGTGCCAAGGCGCCGTCCCAAGTATAGATGTCTTCTATGACCAAAGCAGGGTCGAAACCCATCATGGTCGCCAATCGCCTCAGGACCTTTTGCAGACGCGCGTGCTGCTGGTTCTGATCGCGACGCACGCATATGCCGTAAACAGGCGCAGTCCGTCCGACCAAACGCAATCCGGCCAGGAACCCGCCATGGGTTGCCCCGCTTCCAGACGGCACCACTGCGGCGTCGAAATCGCTGATCTGAGTATGCAACTCGGCCGCCCCCGCCACATAGCCCAATGCCCCCAGCGGAGGGTGATCGATGCCCAGATGGATCACGTATGGTTTTCGACCCATAGCAACCAGATCCTCGGCACGTTCGTGAAGAGCGCCGTCAGCGCCCGCCTCGTCCTCACCCCTGGGATAGCCAATATGTTCCGCCCCCAGAAGCTGTGCCAGAAGAACATTTCCGGATCGATGGTAGTATTCGCCCATATTCGTCACGCGGTCCTCCAATTGAAGAACGGATGACATTCCCAGCTTTGCCGCCGCAGCTGCCGCAGTGCGCACGAAATTGGATTGCACGGCACCTGTGATCAGGATGGTGTCCGCCCGCTGCCTCAGCGCCTCGCCCATATAAAATTCCAGCTGGCGGGTCTTGTTTCCGCCGAAGCTGAGCCCGGTCAGGTCGTCGCGCTTGATCCACAGGTCCAGCCCCAGTTGGTCAGAAAGACGCTCAAGCCGTTCGACCGGTGTGACCGATGTCATCAACCTTGCGCGGGGATAGTTTGAAAGCGCTGCGTCTATCATGGACCAGGTGCCCTTCATTTTCATGCAAAAGACTCGTGCCGATGGATGGCACTGCTGATCAGGATAATGAGGTTTTGGAAAGCGTGGAAGACAGCCGGTCACGCGCAGAAGCGTCCGACTGGAGCCCCCGTTGAAGCGGGCCAGTTTCGGATCACGGGCTTTCCGTGAATTTGCAACGTCAAAGGGTCCGGTCGACGGTGATCAATCACCTCTCGCTGGTGTCGCTTTCGGCGTAGTTGCGCAAATCGTCCATGTCGGCGATATCCGCGTGGTTCCTGTTGATCTTGACGCCAACGGGTTTCAACCGCGAAAACGCGCGGCTCAGGCTTTCGGGCTTCATCCCAAGACGTCCGGCGATCAGCATCTTGTCGTAAGGCAGTTCCACCTCGCAGCGACCGGACTCGCGATCGCACAGGTTCAACAGAAACTCTGCAACGCGTTGCGCCCCGGTTTGCGCCTTCAATTGCTCCAGCTGCGCCACCAGAGCATGCAGATGCGTGAACGTCGCAGCCAGAATTGAAACGCCGATTTCCGGGTCTTCTTTCATGAGGGACAGCAACACCGGGCTGGGAATATGCATCACTTCACAGGCTGAGACGGCTTCGGCGGACACGGGATACGGCACGTTGCGCAGCGCAACGGCCTCACCAAAGCTTTCTCCGCGGGTGAAAACGCTCACCACCGCTTCTGCCCCGGTCGGAGAGATACGGAACAGCTTGACCCAACCCGCCAGCACGACGTGCACGGCCTTGGCTTCTTCCTCTTGCAGAAAGATCGTCTCGCCACGGTCATATTGCCGCCAAATCGCTTGCCGCAGCAATGTATCCACATGCTGATCCGGCAAGCTGCGCAGAAGCAGAGACTGCCGCGCAATCGCCTTTTGTGCCTCGTGTGACATGAAGGCACTCCCTTCTTCATCCAGTCCGGGCGATGGCCCGGGATATCATCCCCAATGCCCTGCTATGCCAAAGCCGGCGTGGCAGTGCCAGCCTTTTTCTTGATGATCAACTTGACAATTGTCATGTCACGGGGCCCGTCGCTGTCCTAGGTTCGGTTCACAGCCAGTTATCCGGGGAGCATGTCAGATGGATTTCGAGCGATTTTTCAGCCAGAGCCTCGACGCTTTGAAAGATGAAGGGAACTATCGGGTTTTCATCGACTTGCAGCGACGTTGCGGAGCCTTCCCGAACGCTCGCCAGACCGATGGTTCGATCCAGCGGGATGTGCGTATCTGGTGCTCGAATGACTACCTTGGAATGGGGCAACACCCTGCGGTCATCAACGCCATGCACGATGCGCTGGAGCGTTGTGGCGCCGGTGCGGGCGGAACGCGCAACATTTCGGGCACGACGCATGACCACGTTCTGCTTGAGGCAGAATTGGCAGATCTCCATGGCAAAGAGGCCGCTTTGCTGTTCACCTCGGGCTATGTATCAAACTGGGCCGCTCTGGGAACGCTGGCTGCGAAGATCCCCGGTCTGATCGTTTTCTCTGATGCGCTGAACCATGCCTCGATGATCGAAGGCATCCGCCACTCACGGGCGCAGAAGGTGATATGGAAACATAACGACCTTGCGGATCTGGAGGCCAAACTGGCCGCCGCCGACCCCGACGCGCCCAAGATGATCGCCTTTGAATCCGTCTATTCCATGGATGGTGATATCGCGCCGATCAAGGAAATCTGCGACCTGGCCGAGAAATACGGCGCGATGACCTATCTGGACGAAGTTCACGCCGTCGGCCTCTATGGCCCGCGCGGTGGTGGCATTGCCGAGCGTGAGGGCCTGATGGATCGCCTGACCGTGATCGAAGGCACGCTGGGCAAGGCCTTCGGCGTGGTTGGCGGCTACATCGCAGCCTCCGCAGCGCTGTGCGATTTCGTTCGCAGTTTTGCTAGCGGCTTCATCTTCACCACGGCCCTGCCGCCTTCGATCGCGGCCGGTGCTGCCGCATCTATCCGGCATCTGAAGCAGTCAAGCGCCGAGCGTGATCTGCAAAAAGCCCGTGTGGATCAGGTGCGCGCCCGTCTGGATGCGGAAGGGATACCGCATCTGCCGAACCCCAGCCATATCATCCCGGTGATGGTGGGCGACCCGGTGAAGTGCAAGTTCATCTCGGATACGCTTCTTGAAGAATTCGGCATCTATATCCAGCCGATCAACTATCCCACTGTCCCCAAAGGCACCGAACGTTTGCGGATCACGCCGTCCCCGGTCCACACAGATGAGGATATCGATCATCTGGTCGGTGCTTTGTCGGCGCTCTGGCAGCGTTGTCAGATCGCGCGGATCCCACTGGCCGCTCAGTAATCAGACCCCCCTTTGCTTGACTTATGCCGCCTTTCGGGGCGGCATTTTTTTGCCTCAGACCAGATAGAGCGCAAAAATTACAACGGAAAATCCCGTCAACACCATGGTGAACCCACGCAGCCAGCTTTGGCTGTTCTCCAAATCCAGATAGTGTTTCAGGATCACGCGGGCCTTGATCAGCGCCAACAACAGGATACCGCCAGCAATGATCGCGGTCGGTGCCCCAATCAAGGTCAGCAGCGCGGATCCCACGCTGAGTGCCAAGAGCCCAAGCCACGCCTGGGTCAGAGAGTTCGGCGACCTCTGACGTGAACTGTTCGTCAAAGATGAAGGTTGGGCCATCCGACTATCCCAGCAGATAGATCACTGGAAACAGCATGATCCAGACCAGGTCCACCATGTGCCAGAACTGCGCGCCCGCTTCGACGTTACTGGGGTCGTCGCGCCAGGCCACCAGCAACAGAATTCCAACCCCGGCGAGGACATGCGCGGCATGAAAGCCGGTCAGCATATAGTAGAACAGAAAGAATGGATGCGTTTCGTATCCTATCCCCTGAGACGCCTTGTCGGCGTATTCCGTACCCTTGATGATCAGGAACACGACACCCAGAAACGCGGCAAAGATCAACGCCAAACGGGCCCGCAAACGTTGCATGCTCCGCCGCCAATGCAACGCCTGTGCGGCCAGATAGCCGGATGTCACCAATACCGCCGTGTTCAAGGCCGCACCCGTGCGATGCAGATGCGACTGCGCCTCGGCAAAGCCCGCCGGATCGGTCAGACGTACCCCCATGAAGGCGATCATCCCCGCGCCAAAGACCAGCAGTTCCGAAATGATCAGAACCCACATCAGGAACTCGCCCGGCAGTTCGTCGATCAGAGGGGCATCACTCATCCGCCGACCAACTGGCGATAGATCTGCGGCAGGGCCATGGTCAGGCGATGCGGATCTGGAATGACGGCGAAACCGCCCTGCCCGAACATGCGCGGAAACCAGCTTTTGCCGGTTTTATCGATGGTAACGCCGAACACCGACTGTCCGGCCCGGCGCGCCTCGCGTATGGCCATGCAGGTATCTTCGATGCCGTGGCGCCCCTCGTAGTGATCCAGGTCGTTTGGCTTTCCGTCGGTAATGACCAGCAGCAATCGGCGCTTGCGGGACTGGCTAGCCAGATCTGCTGAACAGTGTCGGATTGCCGCGCCCAACCTTGTATAATGTCCGGGGCGCAGCGACGCGATGCGCTGTTCAACTTTGGTGCCCATCGGTTCGTCAAACCGTTTGCAACGCTGCACATAGACTCGCTGACGCTTGAGGGAGCTGAACGCATGAATGGCGAAATCGTCACCGCAAGCATTCAGGCCCCAGGCCAAGGCCGCCAGCGCCTCGCGTTCGATATCGATCACGGCGCGGCCTGTGACCGCGCTTTCGGTGGATCGGCTGACATCCAGAAGGATCGACACCGCCAGATCGCGGGCCTCGGGGCGGGATTGCATCCAGACGCGTTCCGTCCCTTCACCATTTGCGCAGCGGTCAACCTGCGCCCGAACGGCGGCTTCCATATCCAGCTGGTCCCCGTCCAGATGGCCCCGGGTCATCACGCGCCCCGGGCGCAGTGCCTCGAATTGGCGCTTGACGGCACGAATGCGCCGCGCAGTGGCCGGATCCTTGCCGAACTCGGCAGCATCGTGGCGGATATCGGCATCCGAAAGCAGAACGTTCACATGATCCGGCAGGTATTGACCCGTCCGCACGTCCCATTCGGGATATAGAATACGGCCTGACAGGCGTTCGCGGTTGACGTCTTCGGGCGCCAGATCAAGGTGAAGCTTCAACCTAGTAGGCGGCGCCTTTGAGATCTGACCAAGACCGATCTCTTCCTGATCGTCAGCCGCCTTCTTGGCGTTGTCGGGATCGTCGTCATCGATGCGACGGTTGATATTCAGAAACTCGGCCCAACTGAGGATGGCTTCGAACTTGTGCAGAATGAAACTGTCGCTGCGATCGGCCTGATCCGATTTGCGGCGCCGGGCACGGTGTGTCTTTTCGCCGGATTCCTCTGGCGGGCCTTCGGTATCGGGGTTTTCAACCTCGTTGTGTTCCGAGAACCCAACTGCGCGCAACTCCGGCCACAGGGGAACCGGGCGCAACGGCTGATAGCCGCGCGGGGCGATCAGGTCGTCGTCAAGTGCCAGAAGGTGCTCGGCCTGATCCGACAGGGGCTTGGGATCGCCCAGCATATGACGGATCAGTTCTTCGACCGCGGCCTCGGCAGGCGGCAGGCTGGGGATGTCGCGCTGATACAGCACACCCTTGCACAGCTCGGTATACAGCGGACGCAAGCCTGGCGCATCGTCCAGAGTCGCCTCGACCATATGCCGGGCGGCGATCAAGGCACGCAGGTCGGCACGCAGAGGATCTTCTTCGTCAATTCGGGTTCCGGCATGGGCCGCGGCGGCGGCCAACCAGACATAGAGCGCGCCGTTTGCCTCGCGCGCGGGGAATACTGCCAGACGGTCGGGCAGACGCAAAATCTCTCCGTCGAACGAGGCGCGCGGCATCAATTCCACTTCGGTTGCAAGTTTGCGGCGCCAACTCAGGCGGTGGCGCGAAACCTCGGGTGAGACCGGGCGCAATTCAACGCCCGGACTACCCCCAAGCCCCCGAAAGAGGACTGCCAGCCGCCCCGCGACCTCGGAAAGGTCGACCGCGGCTCCAACATGCACCTGGGGTGCATCGAGGCGGCTGGCAAGGGTGTGCCACAGTTTCCCGATGGTTTCTTCGGGTTCCCATGGCTCAAAGTCGATCCTGACCATCGCCGGCCTCACCCAAAGACGGCGGTGACAAGATCGAGGAGCCCGCGTTTGATATCCTCGTCATCGGTCAGAGGTTCGATCATGGCGGCAAGGATGGCGCGGTCGGTGGACATGCCCTGCGCGATCAGCGTCGCAGCATAGACGACCAGCCGGGTGGACACGCCTTCCTCGAGGTCCTGACCCTTGAGCCCGCGCAGCTTGCCCGCCAACCGCACCAGCGGCTTACAGCGTTCCAGCGGCAGGCCGCTTTCCTGCGCGACCACTTCGGCTTCCATCTGAGGCGAGGGAAAGTCGAACTCCAACGAGATGAACCGTTGGCGGGTCGAAGGTTTCAGGGTTTTCAAGATGTTCTGATAGCCGGGGTTGTAGGACGCCACCAGCATGAAACCGGGCGCGGCCTCAAGCTCTTCCCCGGTGCGGTCGATCGGCAGGATGCGCCGATCGTCGGTCAGCGGGTGCAGCACCACGGTCACGTCCTTGCGGGCCTCGACCACCTCGTCGAGATAGCAGATCGCACCTTCGCGCACCGCGCGGGTCAGGGGGCCATCGACCCAGACGGTTTCGCCGCCCTTCAGCAGATAGCGCCCGATCAGGTCGGCGGCAGCGAGATCGTCGTGGCAGGCCACTGTGTAAAGCGGGCGGCCAAGCTTCGCGGCCATATGGGCGACAAACCGGGTCTTGCCGCAACCCGTCGGGCCTTTCAGCAGAACCGGCAGGTCGTTTTTGTAAGCGGCGTTGAAGACGTCGCACTCATCGCCCTGGGGCAGGTAGAAGGGGGCGTTTGCCGCCCCCTCTTTCAGGTTCATGGAGCCATCCATATCCATCACTCCGCAGGGGTTTCAGCCGCGCCGGGTTCGATGACCTCTTTGCGGGGAACCCAGATCGAATAGATGAACAGCAGCGCCCCGAGGACAACGACCAGACCAGAGCCAAGACGCATCCAGTAGAAGATCGCGATCTGGTCCTGTACGTCCATGAAGTAGTCTCCGACCACGCGCTGCATATGTGTCTGCACGGTGCCGCCGAAGGTCAACACGAAGGTCATGAAGACCATGCCGCTGGTCATCAGCCAGAACGAGCCCATGTTCAGAACCTGATTGTAGGGATCACGGTTCTTCAGGATCGGCATCGCATAGCTGAAGATCGCCAGGTTGAGGCAGACATAGGCGCCGTAGAAGGCCAGGTGACCGTGGGCTGCGGTGATCTGCGTGCCGTGGGTATAGTAGTTCACCCCGTGCAGCGTGTGCAGGAAGCCCCAGACACCGGCACCGAAGAACGCAAGCGTAGCACAGCCCAGCGACCACAGCAGCGCGGCCTTGTTGGGGTGGTCACGACGGCCTTTCCAGACCATGACGAAGGCAAAGGCCATCATCGCAAAGAACGGGATCACCTCGAGGCTCGAGAAGATCGAACCGATCCACTGCCAGTATGCAGGCGTACCGATCCAGTAATAGTGGTGACCTGTGCCAAGGATGCCCGAGAACAGCGCGGCGGCGACGATGACGTATAGCCATTTTTCGACTACCTCACGGTCCACACCGGTCAGCTTGAGCATCAGATAGGCCAGGATCGAGGCCATGATCAGTTCCCACACACCTTCGACCCACAGGTGGACGACATACCACCAGTATTGCTTGTCCAGCGACAGGTTGCCTGGGTTGTAGAAGGCGAACAGGAACAGCAGCGCCAGACCCCAAAGGCCCAGAAGCAGGATGTTGGTAATGGCTGTCTTCTTGCCTTTCAGAACGGTCATCGACACGTTGTAAAGGAAGATCAATGCAGCCACGACGATACCGGCCTTGACCCATTTGGGCTGTTCCAGGAACTCACGCCCTTCTTTGCCCAGCAGCCAGTTGCCTTCGAACAGGTTGAAGACATAGGTGACGACCACGCCCAATGTGCCGACAACAAGGATGATCAGTTGCAGATAGGCCAGCTTGGGCGAGTGGATCTCGCGCTCGGCTTCTTCCGGGATCAGGAAGTAGGCCGCGCCAAAGAAACCCAGGATCAGCCAGACGATCAGAGAGTTGGTGTGCAGCATCCGCACGATGTTGAACGGCAGAAGCTCACTCAGGAAATTGGGGAATACATAGATGAAACCGGCCAGAAGGCCGCCGATCACCTGTATCGCGAACAACGCCATGGCTACCGCAAAGTAGGCATAGGCGATTTTTTGGGATTCGTATTTCATTGTTTCGTTCCCTTTCTCAGCCTGCCTCGTTGGGCGGCCAGCCCTGCGCGTCGATGTTGTCCGTCCAGATCAGGAAGTTGGTCAGGTCACGGAGTTCTTCGTCGCTGAGGTTGAAATTGGGCATTTGCCGACGACCGGGAATGCCGGTCGGTTGTGCTTCCATCCAGCCCTTGAGGGATTCAAAGGCTGATTCCGGGTCGTCCAGCACGCCCCAGCGGGTCATCACGTTGCCGACTTCCGGAGCAAAGTAAGCCCCTTCACCCAGAATCGAATGACAGTTTACACACGCGTGTTTTTCCCAGACATGCTTGCCCCGGACCACACTGTCATCCAGCTTTGCGGCATTTTCGGAATTGACGATATACCAGTGGGAATGGGCCGAAAGGGCCAGAAAGATAAGAATGAAGAACAGTGACCCGCCATAAAAAATATTGCGGGCCATGCTCTTTGTCATGACGTCTCGCATTGCGCTCTCCTTTGCGCAGATTAGCTAGTGTCAGCAACATGACGGGCGGGACGCGGCAGTGCCTTAACGAAAGTCAAGACTTCTCAAGTATGCTCTGGAACGAGGTCAGATGCCTGAAAAACAGCAAGAACCACGAAAATGCCTGGGGTTCGCCTTGATATCTGAACCAATCGTGAGGAATGTCGCGTCGACATTTTAGTATGGCAGAGCTATCCAAGCGCTTGAGAGAACAAGTGTAAATTCCGCGTCAAAGAGTGATGGGTTAAAATGGCAAACTATTCCTATATCGGTTATACGCCCGGCGTAATCACGGTGAATACGATTGGGCCGGATACGGTTACATTGGATGTCAATTTTGATCCTGACACGGATCGTCGTTTGTTCAACGTGACAGACGCAGCCGGTGGATTTATTCAAAACGGCGGCGGACCACCCATTGTCGATACTGGCGATGTTTTCAACGGTGACCGCTTCGACAACGAAGACGGCGATGATCTGACGCAGACCGGCACCATCACCACCCTTGATGGCTCGACCACCTTTCTTAGTGGCCCAATTTACCTGGAA
This sequence comes from Ruegeria sp. HKCCE3926, assembly GCF_017872515.1. Lineage (NCBI taxonomy): Bacteria > Pseudomonadati > Pseudomonadota > Alphaproteobacteria > Rhodobacterales > Roseobacteraceae > Ruegeria > Ruegeria sp. HKCCE3926. Next base: position 327,789 of record NZ_JAEDOU010000002.1, read on the forward strand.
GAATCCTATATTCTGTCCAAACCAGGCGGGGGTACGATTACAGTTTATCGTGTGGAAGTTGCCGGAACTTTGGGTGGTTACATAACCTCTGAACCCCTTGTGCCCGGCACGACATACTCGATGAACATCGTGAATGTTACGCCGACCAATGCTCCTGACACAACAGATCCGACTACTATCATTGACGTGCCGTGCTTCGTAGCCGGAACATTGATAATGACTCCAAAAGGTCCGAGGACTATCGAGGATTTGAAGGTGGGTAACGCGGTCGTCACCGCGGACAACGGACTGCAACACATACGCTGGATCGGCACGCGGCATCTGGACCAAGCAGCGCTTCGCGCCCGTCCCAGGCTGAAGCCCATCCGGATCCAAGCCGGTTCACTGGGTGATCACTTGCCCCAGCGTGATCTTTTCGTGTCACCGCAACACCGTATGCTGGTCCGGTCGCCGATTGCCGTCAGAATGTTCGACGCCGAAGAGGTTCTTGTTCCTGCTCACATTCTTGTCGGCGTGCCCGGCATTTCAATCGCTGATGACACCCGTGCTGTGACCTATGTCCATCTTTTGTTCGACCGTCACGAAATCATCTATGCGGAAGGCGCACCCTCCGAAAGCCTGCTTACCGGCGCGCAGGCCTTGTCCAGTGTTCACCCGGACGCACGGGCGGAAATTCTTGAATTGTTCCCTGAATTGGATCAGTGCAATTACGTTCCGCTGGCCGCACGACGGATACCGGAAAAAGGGAAACGCGCTCGTGCCTTGGTCCATCGTCATATCAAGAACGCGCGGCCGCTGATCGCTGAACGATAAGCGCCGCCCGAACAGACTTCAGGACTGTTGCACGGCGCGGGGGCCGGTCAGGGCAGGCCACATGGCAAACAGATACAGCCCCATTGCCGCGATCCAAAATCCATCCGCAGTCAGCATCGCCGTCATGTACCCTCCTGTCATGTCGGATCCCAGCCAACGCACAAGCGCTGCAACCGCCATCAAGCCATAGGCAATCGCCATGGGCTTTGGCGCGACAAGGGGGCGGCCGCTGTGGCCCAAGGCGGCGCGGCTCATTACGGCAAGGGTCATGCCGCCAACGCAACCAATGCCCAGAACGTGGAGCGCGCCGATCTCATTTCCCATCCCGATGGCAGCCAACCCCCAGAGAATCAGACCCAGCGCCAGCATCCCGAGACCCAGATGCAGCGCGATCAGGATCGGTTGACGCAAGGCCCAGCCTGTTCTCCAACGCGCCATGCGCATCAGTTGAACACTGCCCATCACCAAAGCAACGGCCCCCGCAACAGGCCCGACATCAAGTGCAAGCACAAGCAGGGGCAGCAACAGCGCCAGAATCATCGTCGCCCTGTCCAGCCTGGCCACGGATACCGGCCACGATGCTTCGGGTTGACCCGCTCTTTTCATGGCATTGCGTGTAAAAGCCGGCGTAATCCGGCCACCCAGTATCGCGATCATCGAACACAAGGTCAAAAGCCCGGCCCGAATGCCGGTGTTCAGCGTATCCACCGTGACCCCCATCCATTCCAAATGAACCATAACGTTCGAGGCCAACATCAGAACCAGAAGATACAGAAACACCATATTCTGGGGCTTTGGCCGACGAACCAGTTGGCTGGCAATCTTCAGCGCCAGAATGGGGACAAAGCTCAGGTCCACAACAGCGACGAACAAGGGTGGCAACACTCCGGAAAACCAGACCGCCAGACGCCCGGCCATCCAGATCAATGCGACAAGCGTGATAAAACGGGCCCGCGCCTCGGGCGCACCGGTCCAGTTCGGCACGGCGGTCAGAAAAAATCCCCCCAAGGCGGCCGTTGCATACCCGAAAATCATCTCATGCGCGTGCCACATCACCGGGGGCATCGCGTAACTCTGTTCCATGTAGGGCATCAGCCCGTCGAGCGACGCCAACCATACGCCCCACGCGACCCCTGCAAACATACCGTAAAGACCCGCCGAAAGAAAAAAGACCCGAAACCCTTCACTGAAAACACGCGCGATTACAGCTGTCATGCCTGCTCTCCATAGCTTTTCCCGCCGTTGAACAATGTGTAGTGCCCACAAGACCCGGCGCCCTTAACCAAAATCAAGACCGGGCTTAAACATGTGTGAAAAACACAAGATTTATTGGGGTTTTTGATCTGTGTTTTCTGTCCAAAGTGCTTGGTCTGCACCCTTGCCGTTGACTTTGGTCAAGGATGACATCCACGTGATGTTTCACTCTCGACACCGCCTCACCACGCATATGGAGAGTGATCATGTCACTTGGAATCAGCTACAACAAACCCGGCCGCGCCTTCGGGGTCGGATTGGCAATGTTGTTGGGCAGCGTCGCTGCTCCGACTTTCGCCGAAGAGCCAACTTTGAGCGAAGAAGCCTTTGAATCGTCTAAACAGCTCTATTTCGAACAATGCGCAGGCTGCCACGGCGTCTTGCGCAAAGGTGCCACGGGTAAAAACCTGGAACCGCATTGGAAAAAGACCGCCGCCGACGGCACAGTAACAGAAGGCGGCACCCTCCAACTGGGGCAGGAACGTCTTGAAAAGATTATCGCCTGGGGTACCGAAGGCGGCATGAACAACTTCTCGGACATCATGACCGAGCAGGAAATCAAGGATATGGCGACCTACATCATGATGGAGCCGCCAAAACCACCTGAAATGTCGCTGGAACAGATGATGGCGACGCGTAAGGTCTATGTCGAAGAAGAGGACTATCCGACCGAGCCGCTGCACGGCCGCAACTGGGAAAACTTCTTTGTCGTCATCGAACGTGACGTCGGCAAGGTGGCCGTGATCGACGGCGACACCAAAGAAGTGCTGACGCACATCCCCACCGGTTATGCAGTGCACGTTCTGAAAGCATCCGAGCACCACTCGCTGGAAGAGCCTGAACAGCCTGGCCGGTTCTGGTACACCATGGGTCGCGACGGCAAGATGACCAAGATCGACCTTTGGCAGACGCCGGACAAGATGTTGGTATCCGAAGTCAAGATTGCATATGACGCCCGTGACGTCGCCGTTTCCGGCGATGGTAAATACGTCATCGGTGGTGGCTACTGGCCGCCGCACTTTGCAATCGTTGATGCCCAGACCATGGAACCGGTCAAGGTCGTATCGACCCGCGGCGTGAACGTTGACGGCGAGTATGTGGAAGAAGCCCGGGTGGCTGCCATCTACACCACTCCGAACGAACCCACCTGGATCGTTGCAGTGAAAGAACTGGGACAGCTGTGGCAGGTCGATTATACCGATCTGGACAACCTGCGGATCGACAAGATCGACAGCGCCAAGTTCCTGCATGACGGGTTCTTTGACCCGACAGGCCGTTACTTCCAGATCGCCGCAAACGCGTCGAACAAGATGGTGGTGGTCGATACCGAAACCCACAAGCTTGAGGCGATGATCGACACAGCCGCGTTGCCGCACCCCGGTCCCGGCGCCAACTGGGTCGACCCGAACTGTGGCCCTGTCGCTGGTACAACCCACCTTGGCGTTGGCACCGTGACTGTCTGGGGGAACGATCCTGAAAACCGTCCGGATGATGCCTGGAAGATCTGCTACGAAGTGGAAACCGACGGCCCCGGCCTGTTTGTCCGCACCCACCCGAATTCGGACTACATCTGGGCTGACCAGACCAAGCACCCGGAGCCTGAGATTCAGCAATCTGTGCAGGTCATCTCGAAAGAGACCGGTGAGATCGTGAAAACCATCCAGATCACCGAAGACGAAGGCAGCGCCGCTGTTCACTTCGAATTCAACGCGGATGGCACCGAGGTCTGGGTCTCTAAGTGGAACCTGTCGGACTCGAAGGAACCCAACGGTCAGATCGTGATCTTCGACGCGAAGACGCTGGAAGAAATCGGTCGGATTGAGGGGCTTTACGCCCCGACCGGCAAGTTCAACGTCTACAACCGGTCGAACCACGTCACCTGACGAGGTCAGGACGACTACAGGAAAGGGCGGGCCCCTCGCCCGCCCTTTCCTTGTTTGAGTCATCAGCCAAACTCACCGGCCTGCCACCAAGGGCCAGACAATACAGCCAAAACGGAGCCCGGATATGACCTCCGAACCGGAAAAGAAAAAACCGATCTGGCGCCGGTATTTCCTATGGGGAATGCCTGTGGCCGGTATCGCCGGGGCCTTTGCCGCCGGCATCATCTTCTGGGGCGGGTTCAACACCGCAATGGAAGCCACAAACACCAAGGAATTCTGTATCTCATGTCACGAGATGCGAGATTTTGTTTACGAAGAATACACCGGCACGATCCATGACGTGAACCGGTCGGGCGTGGGGGCTGTCTGTTCCGACTGCCACGTGCCCAAAGACTGGACCCATAAGATGATCCGTAAGATCAAGGCGTCCAAAGAGCTGTATGGCAAGATGGTCGGTACCATCAACACCCGTGAAAAGTTCGAGGCCAAACGTGTACATCTGGCCATGAACGAATGGGAGCGGATGAAGGCCACAGACTCGCGCGAATGCCGCAACTGTCACGATTTCGAATCGATGATGCCCGAATTCCAGAAACCACGCGCCCGTCAGCAGCACCTCAATGCGATGACTGTCGGACAGACCTGTATCGACTGCCACAAGGGGATTGCACACTCGGATGCACGCGACCGGGCGGACGAAGAGTATCTGGAAAAGCTTGAAGCACCGAACCCGGACTTCATCCGGCCCATCCCCCCGGAATATCTGGCCAGTCTCGAAAAGATCGAAGCAAAAGAGGCCGCTGAAGCAGAAGCAGAAAAAACCGCCAAAAAGGCTCAGCAAGAGGCCGTTCAAGCCCAGATCGCAGCGGCTGTTGACGCTGCTTTAGAGGAAGAACGCGCAAAAACCTCCGGTGAAGACGCCGCGGCGCCCTCTGGCGGAGCAAGCGACGTTGGGTCCAACATCGACTGGAACGCTGTGGCCGCGGCGGATCTGAAACTCTTCTACCCTGGTCAGGCCTCGTTTGAATGGGTCCAGAATGGCAAGTTCCATGGTGGCGCGCGCCCCCTGACCAAAGGCGGGGATCAGTGCACCACCTGTCACGCCAAGGAACTGGACACCATCGGCAACAAGATCGTTGCGGGTGGAGATCTTGAGCCAACCCCGATTCCGGGCAAACGCGGTGTCATCGACGCAACCGTTCAGGCGGCGCATGACGACGAAAACCTGTACATTCGCCTGCAATGGCCGGACGCGGGTCACAACCCTGCCCCGTTCGTCGATGGCGGCAAGATGGACCCGGACAACCAGATCAAGGTTGCCATGATGATTACCGGCACTGGTATCGAGCTTGGCGATCAGGTGGGATGCTGGGCTTCGTGCCACGCCGACAACACCTATATGCCTTTTGCGCCCGAAGCGGATGCGATCGCCGCCAATGCGGATGTTGCCGGTCGCCTCAATGCCACGGACACCGTTACTAAGTACATCAGCGAAAGCCGCACGGATGTTGAGATCAAAGGTCGCCGCGGCAAGGCCCTGGGGGGCTGGGACAAGCTGAAGGCCGAGGAACAGATCGAGCAGTATCTGGCCGACGGCACCTATCTTGACCTGATGCGTGTCTACGCCGACGGAAGCGCCACCAATGGCTATCTGTTGGAGCAGCGCGTGGTCAATGATGGTGAAATCGCTGCATCGGCCGAACTGTCCGGTGGCATGTGGACCGTGGTGTTTACACGCCCCCTGAATTCGGGCGCGCCCGGTGATGTGCCATTGGAGGCGGGCAAAACCTATACCGTTGGCTTTGCCATCCACGACGATTTTACCGCCGCACGGTTCCACCACGTGACGCTGAATACCAGCCTGGCGCTGGATGATGACAGCGCGTTCATCAACGTAGTCAAACAATGACGGATCGGGGCCGGGTAAACCGGCCCCGGCCACTTTTGGAAAGGAGACATGGACCATGAAACCCCTACGCCTTCTTCCCGCGCTGCTGCTTCTGGCCGCGCCCGCCTGGGCGGACGAAACCGCCGAAATCTGTGCCGAGGCCGAAGAGCGCTATGTCGAGTTGTTCGGTCAGCCTTCGTCGGCCGTCGAAGACGCCGAAGTGGTGCTGATGTACAAATACAATTTTTGCCCATCCGAATTGACCGTGAAGGCAGGCACAACTGTCCGATGGGTGAATGTCGACAAACGCACCAGCCATTCCGTTCTGTTGAAGGATGGCAGCCAACCTGAAAGTGATCGCCTGTTCCCCGAGGAATCGGTTGAACTGACCTTTCTCACGCCCGGCCCACAGGACTATCTGTGCGGCCCGCATTGGGAGACACAGAACATGATCGGAATGATCACCGTCGAACCCTGAAACCAGGCACAATACAGGCAAGATGAAGGAGCGCGGGCGCAAATCCCGCGCTCCTTAACTTATGTCAAGGAGGTTGGTTTTCGATTGGGCCAATCTTCCCCCATGACACGCCCGGCCCACCCAGCAACGTCTTGCAAACGCAGCGGATCTGCATGGAATACCGGGTCTCGAAGACTTTCAGACCAAGCGAGTTTGCACATGAGCGGTAAGGTTTTTCTGATTGGCGCAGGCCCCGGCGACCCCGAGCTGATGACCCTGCGCGCACTGCGGATGCTGCAAGAAGCGGATGTCGTGGTTTATGACCGGCTGGTGTCCGCCGACATTCTGAACTTGCACGCGGAAGGCGCCCGGCTGATCCCTGTCGGCAAGGCCCCCAAATGCCACACCGTTCCGCAGGACCGCATCAACGAAATACTGCTTGAAGAAGCCAGCGCAGGTCACACGGTTGCCCGGCTGAAAGGCGGCGACCCCATGATCTTTGGTCGCGGCTCGGAAGAGGCTGCCTATCTGATGGCCCGCGGTGTCGCTGTCGAATACGCACCGGGCATCACGGCAGCCCAGGGGGCGTCTTGTTCGACGGGTGTGCCGCTGACCCATCGCGGGCTGGCGACTTCGGTTCAATATGTCACCGGGCATCGGCAGGCCGACAAAGTACTGGATCTGGACTGGAAACGTCTTGCCGATCCGGACTCGACACTGGTGGTCTACATGGGCGTCGCCAATATCGGTCAGATCGCCATGGGGTTGATGACCGAAAACCTGCCGGGCTCGACGCCGGTTCTGGCGGTGGGCAAGGCCACGACACCTGATGAGCGTCGTCTTGTGTCACGGCTTGACCAGCTGGCCACGGATGTTCGCGCGGCCGACCTGAAGGCGCCGACGCTGTTTATCATTGGCAAGGTGGTTTCGCTTTATGCCGAACGGCCTGTGGCCGAGCTTCTGGAACAGGCCCATGGCTAAGCTGGGAAGACGAGATCAGGGGATTGTCCAAACATGCACCGACAGATCGCCGGGGCGCTCGGGGTGGGCGGCGCGAACCTGTCTGACCATTGCCGTTCTGGCCGCGACCTCTGCTTTCGCGGCGGATGTCATCGATCCCGATACCCTGAAAAGACTTGTGCATCAGGATTGCGGTTCCTGTCACGGCCTGTCCCTGAAAGGCGGTCTTGGTCCCGATCTGCGCAGTGAGACACTTGAACATTACGACGCGGATGTTTTGACCAGCGTCATCCTTGACGGCATCCCCGACACCGCGATGCCCCCATGGCGGCCCCTGATCAGTGAAGAAGAGGCCGAATGGATCGCCCGTTACCTGCTGGAACAGGAGGCACAATGAAACATTTCATTCTTGGCCTTGCAGCCACATTGATGATCACCACAGCGCAGGCTGAACCGACCGCGACAGGCGACCTTGGTCTGGTCATCGAACGCGCCAAGGGCTCGGTGCTTCTTGTGGATCAATCCGACCGTGCAGCTCTGGCCCGGATCGAGGGATTGGGTGATCTGTCGCATGCGTCTTTGGTCTATTCGCCTGATGAACGGTTTGCCTATGTGTTTGGCCGCGACGGCGGGCTGACCAAGATCGACATCGTGACCCGCCAGATCGTGAACCGCGTCGTACAGGCCGGCAACGCCATCGGCGGGGCGATTTCGGACGATGGCAAGCTTGTGGCCGTGTCGAATTACGAACCCGGCGGCGTACGTGTATTTAATGCGGACACGCTTGAGATGGTCGCTGACATCCCGACCGACAGCAAAACCATCGGCCTGGTCGATGCGCCGGGTCGGCGGTTCGTTTTCACGATGTGGGACACTGGGGAAACCTGGATTGCCGATTTCGCAAAAGGCACACCAGAGATCACCAAGATCCCAGACATGGGCAAGAACCCCTATGACGCGCTGATCACTGCCAATGGCCGCACCTATATCACCGGTCTGTTTGGCGAGGACGGCCTGACCGCGCTGGATCTGTGGGCCGAAACACCCGAACCGATCCGGGTTCTTCCCGATTACGGGCGTGGTCAGGAAGAAATGCCGGTCTACAAGATGCCTCATCTGGAAGGCTGGGCGCTGACGGGCCGAGAGTTCGTTTTGCCCGCTGTCGGCCATCACGAGGTTCTGTGGATCGACGCCGACACTCTGACCGAAACGGGACGGACCAAAACCCACGGGCAACCGGTCTTTGCCATGGCCCGCCCCGATGGACGGCAGGTCTGGGTGAATTTCGCCCACCCGCTGAATGACACTATTCAGGTGATCGACAGTGTCAGCAAACAGATCATCCACGAATTCAAGCCCGGCCCCGCAGTCTTGCACATGGAGTTCACGCCGCGCGGGCATGAAGTCTGGATCAGCGTGCGCGACGCCAACAAGGTCATGGTCTACGACACGCACAGTTTTGAAAAACTGCGCGAGATCGACGCCGACAGCCCGTCTGGCATCTTCTTCACCGCCCGTGCGCACAGAACGGGGCTGTAAACGATGCGACATATCACGGACCCGATCGACCGTCGCCTGCTGGACGAATTTCAGCGCGACTTCCCGATCACCGAGAGACCGTTCCAGATGCTGGGTAACGCACTCGGGCTGGACGAAGCAGAAGTCATTCATCGCTTGTCCCGGATGCGCGCCACGGGCCGTATTACACGGGTTGGCGCCACCATCACACCCGGCGCGGTGACGGCCAGCACTCTGGCTGCCGTGGCGGCTCCGGAAGATCGGTTGGAGGAGGTTGCCGCCCTGATCGATGCCGAACCCGGCGTGAATCACAATTATCAACGCGAAGACGCGTGGAACCTGTGGTTTGTTGCGACCGGACCGGACCGCACGCATGTCGACGATACCCTTGCGCGGATCAGTCGATCCACCGGATTGCAGGTGCTGGACCTGCGGCTGGTACGCCCTTTCAACGTGGATCTTGGTTTTCGCATGACTGGCGGAGTCAAAAACGTACCCACGGCACGAAAGGTCGATGCATCCGTCATGCGCGAGGGCGATCGCTGCCTGCTACAGTCTCTGAGTTCCGGGCTGTCTTTGGTCTCAGAACCCTATGCCGCTCTGGCTCGTTCGCTGAAACGGGATGTGACCGACGTGATGGAGCGGGTCGAAGCCCTGCATGCCGCCGGAATAATCTCGCGACTCGGCGTCATTGTGCGTCACCGGGCGCTTGGCTGGTCGGCCAATGCGATGGTGGTCTGGGACCTGCCGGCAGAACAGATTGAAACCGCCGGTCCGGCTTTGGCCGCCTTCCCGGGGGTGACCCTGTGTTATGAGCGTAATCCGGTTCCCGATGTCTGGCCATATCGCCTGTATTCCATGATCCACGCCCGTACACGCAATGAGGCTTTGGATGTTCTGGCGGGTGCGATTGCATTGCCCGAATTGGCCGGAGCACGGAACAAGGTCCTGTTCTCAACCCGCTGTTTCAAACAGACCGGCGCGCTGATTCAGGCAAAGGAGGTCGCCGCATGACGCTGGACCAAACGGATCGAGCGATCCTGAATCGTATGCAAGAGGATCTGCCGCTTACTTCGCGCCCTTACGCAACCGTCGCCACAGAGCTTGGCCTGTTCGAGGCGGAATTGCTGTCGCGTCTGAGCCGCATGAAAAATGACCGCGTCATCACGCGCTTCGGTCCATTTTTCGACGCCGCGGCCATGGGTGGGGCTTTCTGCCTTTGCGCAATGGCCGTTCCAGACGAAGAATTCGAAACCGTCCTGACCAAAGTCAATGCACATCCCGAGGTGGCACATAATTATGAACGCACGCATCGGCTGAACATGTGGTTCGTGCTGGCCACCGAAACGCCCGAGGGGATCGAGGCCACCGCCGATGCCATCGAACGGGAAACGGGGATCCGTGTTCTCCGTTTCCCCAAACTTCAGGAATTTTTCATCGGCTTCCGGGTGGCGGCATGATCGACGCAACAGACAGACAGATTATCGAATTGCTCCAGGGAGGACTGCCCTTGGTGGCCGCGCCCTATGCGCAGGTCGCTGCCGATCTGGGCCTGAGCGAGGCCACCCTGCTGGACCGGCTGGCCGCGCTGAAGGCGCGCGGGGTGATCCGACGGATCGCGGCAGCCCCCAACCATTACAAGCTGGGCATGACGTCGAACGGCATGACCGTCTGGGACGTGCAAGATGACCTGATCACCGAACTGGGCGCTCATATCGGGGCACTGCCTTTCGTCACCCATTGCTATGAACGGCCCCGCGCCCTGCCCGACTGGCCCTACAACCTGTTCGCCATGGTCCACGGCAGCTCGCGCGATGAGGTCGAAGACAAACGCGGCCAGATTGCCGCGATACTGGGATCGGCCTGCTGCGGCAGCGACATCCTCTATTCCACGCGCATCCTGAAAAAGACCGGGCTGCGCCTGAAACAGAAAGGCTGAAACATGTTCCGCCTGACCGAATACATGCATCAGCTGGTCAAGCCGACTCCGGTGCGCAAACGGCGCCCCGGTCCGGTAAAGCCGGTTGTGATCTGGAACCTGACGCGGCGCTGCAACCTGAGGTGCCGCCATTGCTACACCGTCTCGGCGGATGTCGCGTTCCCAGGTGAGCTCAGCCATGAGCAAGCCATGGTAACCCTTAAGGATCTGGGCCAGTTTCGCGTCCCGGCCCTGATCCTCTCGGGTGGGGAACCGCTGGACCGGTTCGATTTCTTCGACATCGCAAAACGCGCCCGTGATCTGGTGCCAATGCTGGCCTTGTCGACCAACGGGACCCGGATTTACGACGAAACCGCCGATATGATCGCGGATGTGGGCTTCAACTATGTCGGCATTTCGCTGGACGGGATCGGAGCGACGAATGACTGGTTTCGCGGCGTCGAGGGCGCTTTTGCGGACGCCCTGCGCGGCGTGCGAGAGTGTAAAAAGCGCGGCATCAAGGTTGGCCTGCGGTTCTGCCTGACCGAAGGCACGCAACATCACTTGCCTGACTTGCTGAGCCTTTGTGATGATGAAGGTGTCGACAAATTCTACCTGTCGCATCTTGTCTATGCGGGGCGCGGCGACAAGAACCGGGGCGAAGATGCCGCGCATCAGCGCACGCGCAAAGGCCTGGATCTGTTGCTGGAACGCGCCTGGGAAGCCGCATCGGGCGGCCGTCCGCTGGATATCGTGACCGGGAACAACGACGCTGATGCCGGATATTTCCTGAACTGGATTCGCACGCATTTCGACGCCGAAAAGGCTGCACATGTGCGCGCGCACCTGGCTGCGTGGGGTGGAAACTCAAGTGGCTTGGGCGTTGCCAATATCGACAATCTCGGCCGGGTCCACCCGGACACTTACTGGTCTGATTACACGGTGGGCAACGTAAAGACCAAATCGTTTTCCGAACTCTGGACCGGCGATGATCCGATGCTTGCCATGCTCCGCACCCGCCCACGCCCGCTGAAGGGGCGCTGCGGAGCCTGCGAACTCAAGGACGTCTGCGGCGGCAATACCCGCATCCGCGCCCTGCAATTGACCGGTGATCCGTGGGCCGAGGATCCGGCCTGTTACCTGTCCAACCAGGAAATCGGTGTGGATGACGCAGGGGAACGCCTTCAGGTCACACCGTTTCGGGGGAAAAGCCATGATCCGGCGCATCAGTTCTTTTAAGACACTCACATTCGGTACGTTGTGCTCGGTGTTGCTGGCGGGCACCGCCTGGGCGGATGCCCAATCGGATTACGCCGAACATTGCGCCTCATGCCACGGCGAGAACCGTCTGGGCGGGGTTGGCCCCGCGCTGATCCCTGAAACGCTCAAACGCATGCGGGGTCCCCGGGTCGCTGCGGTAATCGCGGAAGGGCGCGCGGCGACACAAATGCCGGCCTTCTCGCACGAGCTGGATGCTCTGCAAATCGAAGAGCTGGCCGGTTGGTTGAAGTCGCCGTTGGAATCCGACCCCGAATGGGGCGAGGCCCAGATATTGGCCAGCCGGACGCTGGACGAGGAATATGTGCCGGTGGATGCGCCCGTCTGGGACAGCGACCCGATGAACATCACCTTGGTTGTGGAAACCGGCGATCACCATGTCAGCGTTCTGGACGGCGACACGTTCGAGGTTTTGGACCGGTTCGAAACCCCCTTCGCCGTGCATGGCGGCCCCAAGTTCAGCCCGGATGGGCGGTATGTTTTCATCATGTCGCGCGATGGCTGGGTCCAGAAGTACGACATTTGGGCGCTGAAACAGGTGGGCCGCGTGCGTGCCGGCCTGAACAGCCGCAACATCGCCATGTCGGGCGATGGCAAATGGGTGGCCGTGGCGAACTACCTGCCCAACAGCCTGACGGTGTTGTCCACCGAAGACCTTTCCGTCGCAAAGGTCATCGAGGTCAAAAGCAAGAAGGGCCTGCCCAGCCGCGTCTCTGCAGTCTACCAGGCCCCTCCGCGGGAAAGCTTTGTTCTGGCGCTGAAGGATGTGCCCGAGATTTGGGAAGTGTTCTACGGCGCCAATCCCCCGCAATCCGGGCTTGGTCATGATTTCCGCATCGAAGGCCAGTTCAAGAACCCTGATCCATTCCCTGTGCGCAAGATCACCACAGCTGACTATCTGGACGATTTCTTTTTCGACCAGAGTTATGAATATGTCATGGGGGCGTCCCGCGATGGCAAGGGCGGGCAAGTGATTGATCTGGTGATCGGGCACAAGGTGGCCGATCTGGATTTGCCCGGAATGCCGCATCTGGGCTCGGGGATCACATGGAAACACGGCGATACGACCGTGATGGCTACGCCGCACCTGACAGACGGCGCCGTGTCGGTGATCGACATGGAAAGCTGGGAAACCGTCAAACGGATCAAGACCGAAGGGCCCGGGTTCTTCATGCGCAGCCATGAGAATTCGCCTTATGTCTGGGCCGATGTTTTCTTTGGCCCCAACAAGGACGCGATGCACGTCATCGACAAGCAAAGCCTTGAAATCGTAAAGACCCTGCGCCCTGCACCTGGCAAGACCGTGGCCCATGTCGAGTTCACCAGAGATGGCAGCCACGCGCTGGTTTCAATCTGGGAAGATGACGGCGCGGTGATCGTCTATGACGCGCAGACGCTGGAGGAAATCCGCCGCCTGCCGATGCGCAAACCTTCGGGGAAATACAATGTCTGGAACAAGATCACCTTCTCGGAAGGAACCAGCCACTGAGGGGAAATGGCCAGTTTGGAAACTGGCCATTCTGCTGTATCCGGCCACGGCGTTGACCGTGGCCATCAACCTGTTTTTGCTCGGGCTTATCCTGCACAGCGTCGGGTTCGGCGCAATCGAACCGGTGCCTGCAATCCTCTGGTCGATTCCACTGGGTATTCCTGCGGCATGGCTGGCCGGTCGGTGGCTGCGTGGATTGATGGATGAGGCCGACGGGTAGGTGCAAATTTTCAGGCACCTGACCTAAGTCAAGTTTCCGCCTGAAAGAATCCCCTAAGTTTCAGAAAAGAACGCCGAGCTGGATTCTCAATGCCTACCGTCCGCCCCCCGCATAGCCTGTTTGATCGCGTGTCCCGCGCGGTGTGCGGTTTGGTGGGTATATTCCTGTTGCTTTTGCAGATGCTTGGCCCGGTGCTGGCGAGTCCCGGGGACAGCATGTGGATCGAGATCTGCTCGGAGGCAGGGGCGGTCTGGGTTGAAGTGGACCTTGAGGAAGGCACTGATGACCCGACCGCGCCTTGCCCGAAATGCGCCGATTGCGCGCTGTGCGCGGTGACAACGGCAGCCCCGCTGCCGGATCTGCCGCTGCTGATGCAATCCGAAAATGTACGGACAGTACCCGCTGCAATCGGGGATCTGTGCATTTTGTACAACTCAAGGCGACTGTGGCCCGAAACCCGAGGCCCCCCGTTCGCGACCCAAGAAGAATCTGAACGCGCCCTGCGCGCGTCCGTGGCGTCCACCCTAGCAACCGGAGGTGCGCCGTGGTCGTAAGTCGCGCAATCCATTTCCTGCTGGCTTTCACTCTGTCCTGCCTGATGGCGATCAGCGCCCATGCCGACAGCCTGGCCAGTTTCCTGCCCGACATCGAACCTGCCGATCTGGCCCCCGGCGCCGATGCCTTTGGCCCGGTGCGCGATGACGTCAAGGTCGCCCCCGTCCTGAAGGGCGGCGAGATCATTGCCTGGGCATTCCTGACCTCGGACTTTGTTGGCACGACGGGTTATTCCGGCAAACCGATCCACGTCGTTGCCGCCATCGACAACGACGCGGTGTTGACCGGAGTGCAACTGGTCAAGCACTCGGAACCCATCGTGCTGATCGGCATCCCCAATTCCCGCATGGTTGAATTGACCGAAGGCTATGCGGGCCTTGACCTGAAGGTTGAAGCCGAAACAGGGGGTGAGGGGCACGACCTTGACATCATCTCGGGCGCGACGGTCACGATCATGGTGATCGACGACAGCCTTGTGCGTGGCGGTATCAAGGTGGCGCGTGCATTGGGTCTGGGCGGCCTGTCACCGTTGCAGGCCGACGGGCCAAAGCGCGAAGTCGATATGGCGCAGAATGCGGTCCATGACTGGTCAACCCTTTCGGGCGACGGCTCGATCCGTCGGCTGACGCTGGATGTCGGGCAGGTCAATGCCGCCTTCGAGGCCACCGGAGACCAGCGCGCGATCAAGCGGCCCGAACCGGGTGAACCGGATGACACGTTCATCGACATGCATATGGCGCTTGTCTCGGTTCCGTCGATCGGCAAGTCACTGCTGGGCGACGCCGAGTACCAGAACCTTGTGAACTGGTTGGACGAGGGCGAACAGGCCATTCTGGTGCTGGGGCGCGGTGCCTACAGTTTCAAGGGGTCAGGCTATGTACGCGGCGGAATTTTCGATCGGATCCAGTTGATCCAGGGCGACAACTCGGTCCGGTTCTTCGACAAACAGCAAGTACGCCTTGGCAAGGTTGCAGCCCCGGATGCGCCCAGTTTCACAGAGCTGGACATCTTCAAGATCCCCGCCGATGCCGAGTTCGACCCGACCGAGCCGTTCCGCCTGCAACTGCTGGTACAGCGTGCCGTGGGTGCCGTTGAGAAAACCTTTCTGACATTCGATCTGGGTTACAAACTGCCCGACCGTTACCTGCTGCCCGTCGCAGCCTCTAAGGTTGTCGAGGATGCGACCGGCGAAGCCGCCGCCAAGGCTGCCCTGTGGCAGCGCATCTGGAAGGATCGCACTGTTGAAATCGCCGTTCTTGGCGTCATGCTGCTGGTCCTGACCGCGACGTTCTTCTTCCAGTTCCACGCGACAATGAATGCGCGGGTCTTCTACTGGTTCCGCATCGGTTACCTGACAATGACCCTGTTCTTCATCGGCTGGTACGCCAACGCGCAGCTGAGCGTGGTGAACCTGATGGCACTGGCAGGCAGCCTGCGCACAGGATTCTCGTGGGATGCGTTCCTGCTGGACCCGCTGGTGTTCATTCAATGGTTCGCCGTCGCCGCCGCGCTGTTGTTCTGGGGTCGCGGGGCCTATTGCGGATGGCTGTGTCCGTTCGGCGCGTTGCAGGAATTGACCAACAAGATCGCGCGGGCGTTCAAAGTGCCGCAATGGACTTTGCCCTGGGGTCTGAACGAACGCCTGTGGCCCGCGAAATACATGATCTTTCTGGGTCTTTTTGGCCTGAGTTTCGTATCGATCCCGCTGGCCGAGAAATATGCCGAGGTCGAGCCGTTCAAAACGGCGATCATTCTGAAATTCATGCGCGATTGGCCTTTCGTGGTCTTTGCGCTGGCCCTGCTGGGGATCGGGCTGTTCATTGAACGGTTCTATTGCCGCTATCTCTGCCCGCTGGGCGGCGCACTGGCGATCCCTGCCCGAATTCGCATGTTCGACTGGCTGCGCCGCTACAAGGATTGCGGCACGCCCTGTCAGACCTGCGCCAATGAATGCCCCGTTCAGGCGATCCACCCCACCGGTGAGATAAATCCGAACGAGTGCGTCACCTGCCTGCATTGTCAGGTGCTCTACCAGTCCGAGGACAAATGTCCTGTCGTTATCCGCCAGCTGAAACGGCGGGCCAAGACAGGGTCGGTCCAGATGAAGACCCCACTCGGACAACCACCGGCGAACCATCCGAACGCCAAACCGCAATCCGTTTCCTAAAAGGAGGAACGAACATGTCGGAACATGACAACAAACTAACCGTCACACGCCGTGGGATGCTGGGTGCAACAGCAACCGGTGCCGTGCTGGCCGGGACCGGTCTGGGCTCGACCCTGATGACCGCGAAGCAGGCGAGCGCCGCGGCCAATGCCAATCTCGAACCGGGCGAACTGGACGAGTATTACGGTTTCTGGTCCTCGGGTCAGACCGGCGAGCTGCGCATTCTGGGCTTCCCATCCATGCGCGAGCTGATGCGGGTGCCGGTGTTCAACCGCTGCTCGGCCACGGGCTGGGGTCAGACCAACGAGTCACTGAAGATCATGACCGAAGGGTTGCTGCCTGAAACCAAGGAGTTTCTCGCCAAGCGCGGCATGAAAACCTATGACAACGGCGACCTTCACCACCCGCACATGTCGTTCACCGACGGCACCTATGACGGCCGCTATCTGTTCATGAACGACAAGGCCAACACCCGCGTCGCGCGTGTCCGCTGTGACGTGATGAAATGCGACAAGATCACCGAGATCCCGAACGCCAAGGCGATCCACGGTCTGCGTCCGCAGAAATTCCCGCGCACCGGCTATGTCTTTGCCAATGGTGAAGATGAAACACCGCTGGTCAACGATGGCAGCGTGCTGGACGATCCGTCGCAATACGTGAACATCTTCACCGCGCTGGACGGCGATACCATGGAAGTGGCGTGGCAGGTGATCGTGTCGGGCAACCTCGACAACACCGACTGCGACTATCAGGGCAAATACGCCTTCTCGACCTCGTACAACTCGGAAATGGGAATGAACCTGGCCGAGATGACCGAGAACGAGCTGGACCACGTCGTCGTCTTCAACATCGCCGAGATCGAAAAAGGTATCGAAGCCGGCGATTATCAGGAGTTGAAAGGCGTCAAGGTTCTGGACGGGCGCAAAGGGCAGAACAAGAAATACACCCGTTACATCCCGATCCCGAACTCTCCGCACGGCATCAACACCGCGCCAGACGGCAAGCACGTCTGCATCAACGGGAAGCTGTCGCCAACCGTCTCGATCATGGACGTCACCAAGCTGGACGCCCTGTTCGAAAGCGACGCCGACCCGCGGTCCTGCATCGTAGGTGAACCGCAGTTGGGCCTTGGCCCGCTTCACACCGCCTATGATGGTCAGGGCAACGCCTTCACCACGCTGTTCCTGGACAGCCAGATCGTGAAGTGGAACATCGACAAGGCCATCCGCGCCTACAATGGCGAGGACGTGGACCCGATCATCTCGAAGGTTGACGTGCATTATCAGCCGGGTCACAACTCGACTTCCATGGGTGAGACCAAGGATGCCGACGGCAAGTGGCTGATTTCGATGAACAAGTTCTCGAAAGACCGCTTCCTGAACGTGGGTCCTCTTAAACCCGAGAACGAACAGCTGATCGACATTTCGTCGGATGAGATGAAAGTGGTGCACGACGGCCCGACCTTTGCCGAGCCGCACGACTCGATCATCGTTCGCAGCGACATCGTGAACCCGGTCAACGTCTGGGATCGCAACGACGTTACCTGGGAAGACGCCCGCAAACAGGCCGAAGCCGATGGTATCGATCTGGAAGAAGGTGCGGAAGAACCGATCCGGGACGGCAACAAGGTGCGGGTCTACATGACCTCGCAGGCGCCGACCTTCAGCCTTGAGAAGTTCACCGTCAAACAGGGCGACGAGGTCACGGTTTACATCACCAACCTGGATGATGTGGACGACGTGACCCACGGCTTCTGCCTGGGCAATTACGGAATCGCGATGGAAGTCGCACCGATGGCAACCGCCTCGGTCACCTTCACCGCCGACCGTCCGGGCGTGCACTGGTTCTATTGCCAGTGGTTCTGCCATGCGCTGCACATGGAAATGCGCGGCCGGATGCTGGTCGAACCGCAAGGAGCCTGACCCATGCGCTGGCCCCTGCTCATACCGCTCCTGCTCGGCTCGCCCCTTTGGGCGGCGGACTGGGATGTGCCCAACCGGGCGGGGGCCATCAATGAAATACTGGCTCAGGCGGCGGACGGAGATACCCTCCGCCTGAGCCCCGGTGTTTATGCCGAACATCTGATTCTGGACCGGCCCGTCACGATCGACGGGCTGGGACAGGCCACCATTGACGGGCAAGGCACCGGCAGCGTCATCACCGTAACCGGCCCGGGCGTGACCGTGCGCGGCCTGACAGTGATCGGCTCGGGTTCAAGCCATGACGGGATCGACAGTGGCATCCAGCTGACCAAGACGGCCCGCGCGCCGGTGATCGAAGACAATGAACTGCTGGGCAATCTTTACGGTATCGACATTCATGGTGCCAAGGACAGCATTGTGCGTGGCAACCGGATCGAAGGGCGTCAGGACCAGCGGATGAATGACCGTGGCAATGGCGTCTATGTCTGGAATGCGCCCGGTGCGCGGGTTGAGGACAATCACATCCGCTATGGGCGCGACGGGATCTTCGTGAACTCGTCCAAGAAGAACACCTTTACCGGCAACCTGTTCCGCGATCTGCGCTTTGCCGTGCATTACATGTATGCCGACAATTCGGTGGTCAGCGACAATGTCTCGATCGGCAACGATCTGGGCTATGCGGTGATGTTCACGACCAATGTGAAGGTCGCAGACAACGTCTCGATCGGTGACCGTGAACATGGCGTGATGCTGAATTATGCCAACAAGAGTCAGATCACCGGAAACGTGGTGATCGGTGCCAAGGAAAAGTGCACCTTCCTTTATAACTCGAACAAGAACGAATTCACCGACAACTGGTTCCAGGGATGCGGCATCGGCATCCACTTTACCGCCGGCAGCGAACGCAACCGCATCGTTGGCAATTCCTTCATCGGGAACCGGACACAGGTGAAATACGTCTCGACCAAATGGGTCGAGTGGTCCGAAGACGGGCGCGGCAACTACTGGTCCGATTTTGCCGCCTATGACGTGGATGGCAACGGCATCGCCGATGCCCCGTATCGGCCAAACGACTCGATGGACCATGTGCTGTGGACCCAACCCGCAGCCAAATTACTGCTCGGCTCCCCCGCCGTGCAACTGGTGCGCTGGTCGCAATCCGCCTTCCCGGCCCTGTTGCCGGGCGGCGTGATGGACAGCAACCCATTGATGCAAGCCCCTGAACCCCCAGCTATGAAAAAGGTGCCTCATGACGGATAAGGCCCTGTCAATCGACCATGTTCTCAAGGACCGAGGAAAAACCCGCGTTCTTGACGATATCACCCTGTCCCTTGCCCCCGGCCAGCGCGTTGCGCTGCTGGGCCATAATGGCGCGGGCAAGTCGA
Source organism: Ruegeria sp. HKCCE3926 (assembly GCF_017872515.1). Taxonomy (NCBI): domain Bacteria; kingdom Pseudomonadati; phylum Pseudomonadota; class Alphaproteobacteria; order Rhodobacterales; family Roseobacteraceae; genus Ruegeria; species Ruegeria sp. HKCCE3926. The sequence goes on from NZ_JAEDOU010000002.1 coordinate 347,496, forward strand.
CCCTGATCAAATCCATCCTCGGCCTGACGCCGATCCATGGCGGAGCCATTCGGATCGGAGACGCCACCCCCGGTAGTGCTCAGGCCCGGCGCGAAACAGCGTATCTGCCCGAAGCGGTGTCGTTTCATCCCGCGCTAACCGGGCGTGAGCAGTTGACCCTGTTTGCGCAGCTTTCAGGCGCAAAAGCCGATGTGCCCGGTTTGCTGGATCGTGTCGGCCTGAGTGACGCTTTGGACCGTCGGATCGGAACCTATTCCAAAGGCATGCGGCAACGTCTGGGACTGGCGCAGGTGTTGCTGGGCCAACCGAAAGTAGCCTTGCTGGATGAGCCGACGAGCGGATTGGACCCGATTTCTCGGCAGGACCTGTACGCCATCATCGACGAACTGGCTGCCCAAGGCACCGCCGTTCTGATTGCCTCACACGCGCTGACCGAGGTCGAGGCCCGCACCGACCGGATCGCCATCATGCGCAAGGGTCGGATGGTCGCCGACGACACCCTGAACAATCTGTCGGCTCTGGCCGGTCTACCGATCCGCCTGAAGGTACGCGCCAGCGCCAATCCAGATGTGCTGGCCGCTGAACTGGGCGGCAGCCGGATCAATGGGGCATCTGTTGAATTGCTCTGCTCACCCGAAGACAAAATGGAGGCCCTGCGCCGGATCGCCGGGTTGGGCGATGCGGTAGCGGATGTGGAAATGACCCCGCCCAAGCTGGAAGACCTCTATCGCCACTACGCACAGGAGGATTTGCAATGACCCGCTTCCTCGCCATCACCCGCACAGAAATGCTGATCTTGCGCCGCAACCGCTGGCTGCTGGTCGCAACGCTGATCATGGTGCTGTTCGCCTTGGCGCTGACCTTTGCGGGCAGTGCGCCAACCGGAACGCTGGGCGTTGACATGCTGACCGTTTCGGTTGCGTCGATGACCACGCTTTCGGTTTACCTCGCGCCCCTTCTGGCGCTGATGATCTCGTTCGATGCCATCGCCGGAGACGTGGACCGGGGCAGCCTGTCGCTGCTGTTGTCCTACCCTGCGGGGCGCGGAGAAATCCTGTTGGGCAAGTTCTGCGCCCATCTGGCCGCGCTGGCCTTTGCCATGACGGTCGGTTTCGGTACCGCTGGCGCGGTGGCGGCCTTCTTTGGCGGTGCCGGACCGGAAAGCCTGATGGCGTTGGTCCGCCTCATCCTCACATCCATCCTTCTGGGCGCCGTGTTTCTGGCGCTTGGATACCTGCTGTCCGCTTTGGCGAGGGGCGCCACGGCGGCGGCGGGGATGTCGGCCGGGCTCTGGCTGGTTTTTGTCGTCCTCTATGATCTGGGCCTGTTGGGGGCCGTCGTCATGGACAAGGGCGGCAGCTTCACCCAATCCGTCTTTCCCTGGGTGATGGTCGCCAACCCGGCCGACGCGTTCCGTCTGTGGAACATCGCGGCGACTGAAGGCGTTGCCATGGCATCCGGCATGACCGGAGCGGCGCAGGCCCTGCCGGTCTGGGCTGCACCCGTCTCCCTGCTGATCTGGCCAGTGCTGAGCTTCGCCCTCGCCCGCCTCGCATTCCGGAGGGTCGAGCCATGAAGCGTCTCGCCTTGATCGCGCTGGTCGCGTTGGCAGCCTGCAAGGAAGACCTGGCCGAGGCCCCCGATCCGGTGGATCTGACCCCGGACGCGCTGAGCTATTTCTGCCAGATGAACATCGCCGAACATGGCGGCCCCAAGGGGCAGATCCATCTGGAAGGATATCCCGCACCGTTGTTTTTTGCGCAGGTGCGCGACATGGTGGCATACCTCAAAAGCCCTGAACGTGATGCCGACATCACAGCCGTCTATGTCAGCGACATGGGTATTGCGCCAAGCTGGCGGCAGCCGGGTATCTCGAACTGGATCGCCGCGGATGGCGCGACCTTTGTTGTCGGCGCCAATGTGGCAGGTGGCATGGGTGCGCGCGAAGTGGTGCCTTTTGCCGATCCTGCCGATGCACAGGCATTCATTGAGATTTACGGCGGAACGGCACTGGGCCTGCCGGACATTCCGGACACCGAAGTGCTTGGCCCTGTCGATCTTGAACTGTCGTTGGAGACCCCCGTATGACCGCCTTGTCGCGCCGCCGATTTCTGATCATCTCAGCCGCTTGTGCTGCGGCCACACCACTTGCGGCCTCGGACGCGCGCTGGCACGGGACCGCGCTGGGTGCCACCGCCAGCCTGCGCCTTGTGGGTCTGACGGACGCCGAAGCTGCACCCATCATGGCCGCCATGGAGACCGAGATTGCCCGGCTGGAAGACATCTTCAGCCTGTATCGTCCGCAATCGCAGCTCAGCCGGTTGAACCGCGATGGCGTGCTGACGGCGCCCGCTCCTGAATTGTTGAAGGTGCTAAGCCTCAGCACAGCGCTGCATCAGGCATCGGGTGGCGCATTTGATCCAAGCATTCAACCCGTGTGGGCGGCATTGGCTGCGGGCGCGCGCCCGGACGATCTGATTGAAGTTCAACAGGCAATAAGCTGGGAAAAGGTAATTTTCGACGCCTCGGCCATTCGCCTTCCGGTGCCCGGAAAATCGGCGCTGACGTTGAACGGTATAGCGCAGGGCGCGATCACCGACCGGATCGCCGACCTGCTGCGTGCTTATGGTCTGCGTGATGTTCTGGTCAATATGGGAGAGGTTGCCGCCCTGGGTGCACGTGGTGACGGTGCGCCATGGAAAGTTGGATTGGCGGCGCCGGACCAAACGGTTCTGAAGCGGATTGAATTGAGCGATCGGGCAGTGGCGACATCTTCAACGCTGGCGACTCAGCTCGGCCAAGACGTCGGGCACATCATTACCTTGGATGGGCCTTCAAACCACGACAGGACCGTTTCGGTTTCTTCCCCGAAAGCGGCAATTGCGGATGGGTTGTCCACTGCGCTTTGCGCGGCATCCGCCGACAGAGCCAAAGAGATCCTAGCGTTCTTCCCCGACGCCCGTATCGAATTAAACGTTTAATGAAGAATTACAAATCTCAGACTGAACAAAAAAATTCGAAAAAGTATGATATAGGTCAATTCGTGCGCTGCTGAAAGCAGCTAGGAAGTAAGGACGCGAACCTATCAATCCAATTTCGAGTCGCCAGCTATGAGCCAGATGACCAGCAGACGCGCTTTTCTAAGCGCGCGTGTCCTGCGGGAGGACCCAGATGCGATCCGTCCGCCGGGGGCAGTAGCAACTGGCTTCAGCGATCTATGCACACGTTGCGAAGACTGCGCCGCGGCTTGTCCTGAAGACATCATCACATTCGACGATGCCGGTTTCCCCGTTCTGGACCTGTCCGCAGGCGGTTGCACCTTGTGTGGTGACTGCGCCGACGTTTGTCCGACCCCGGCGTTGCTGACCGAACGTGTTGCCGAATGGCCATGGCGCGCACGAATCGATGACACAAGCTGCCTGTCGACCAACGGCGTAAGCTGCCGCCTGTGTCAGGACAATTGTGAACAGGATGCCATCCGCTTTCGCCTGCAACTGGGCGGACGCGCGGAACCGGCGCTTGAAACAGAAACCTGCATCGGTTGCGGTAGTTGTTCCGCCGCCTGCCCCGCCGGGGCGATCGTGATGCACCGCCCCGTCCCACACCACCCGGAGGTGACCCAATGAACATCTGTGGCTGTCTGGTCCACATCGCCCCCGATTACACCGATGCCGCACGCGCGGCGATGGCCGAAACTCAGGGCGTCGAGCTTCATGCCGAAGCCGAGGACGGCCGTTTTGTAGTTGTTGTCGAGGATACGGCCGACAGGCTGGCCTCGGACACCATCATGGATCTGCACCAGATCCCCGGAGTGATCTCACTGTCACTGACTTATCACCATTTCGAAGATCTCGCGGAGACGGCTCCGCGTCCTGATGCTCCAAGCCAACCGTCCAGCAGGAGGCCCATGCAATGACCATCTCTGAATCCCGTCGTACATTTCTGAAAGCGTCCGCAGCGGCAGCCACTGCCTCGGCTGCGGGCATTCCCATGGCCGCAGGTCAGGCCAACGCTCAGGTCGGCGCGCCCGATATTCGCTGGGACAAGGCTGCCTGCCGGTTCTGTGGCACAGGCTGTTCGGTTCTGGTGGGCACCAAGGACGGCCGCGTGGTCGCCACGCAAGGTGACCCCGACGCACCGGTGAACAGGGGCCTGAACTGTATCAAGGGCTATTTCCTGTCCAAGATCATGTACGGCAAAGACCGCCTGACCACACCGCTTTTGCGCAAGACCAACGGCCAGTATGACAAGAATGGCGAGTATGAACCGGTCAGCTGGGATGAAGCCTTTGATGTGATGGCCGCCAAATGGAAAGAGGCCCTTGCCAAGAAGGGCCCGACCAGCGTGGGGATGTTTGGTTCGGGGCAGTGGACGGTCTGGGAAGGCTATGCCGCCGCGAAGATGATGAAGGCCGGGTTCCGGTCGAACAACATTGATCCCAATGCGCGTCACTGCATGGCCTCGGCCGTGGTTGGTTTCATGCGCACTTTCGGCATTGATGAGCCGATGGGGTGCTATGACGACCTTGAGCACGCCGATACCTTCGTGCTGTGGGGATCGAACATGGCTGAGATGCACCCGATCCTGTGGTCGCGCCTGACCGACACCCGCCTAACGAAACCGGGTTGCGAAGTGCATGTGCTTTCGACTTTCGAGCACCGCTCGTTCGAGCTGGCCGATAATGGCATGGTCTTTGCACCGCAAACCGATCTGGCGATCCTGAACTACATTGCGAACTACATCATCCAGAATGGCGCGGTGAACGAAGAGTTCGTCAAGAACCACGTCAACATCACCAAGACCGCCACCGATATCGGTTACGGCCTGCGGGACAACAACCCCCTGCAACAAGAGGCTGAAAACCCGAACTCGGGCAAGTTGGAGCCGATCAGCTTCGAGGAATATGCCGAAGCCGTTTCGAAATACACGCTGGAATACACCTCGGAACTGTCCGGTGTTCCGGCGGACAAGCTGGAGCGTCTGGCCCAGCAATATGCCGATCCGAACCGCAAGGTGATGAGCCTGTGGACCATGGGCTTCAACCAGCATACCCGCGGGTCGTGGGTGAACTCGCTGATGTATAACGTGCACCTGCTGGTGGGCAAGATTTCGGAACCCGGCAACTCGCCCTTCTCGCTGACCGGTCAGCCGTCGGCCTGCGGTACGGCGCGCGAGGTTGGTACCTTTGCCCACCGCCTGCCCGCCGACATGGTGGTGATGAACGACAAGCACCGCGAGATCTGCGAAACCGCATGGAACGTGCCCGCTGGCACCATTCCTGACAAGCCCGGTTTCCACGCCGTGCTGCAACACCGCAAGCTGAAGGATGGTGATCTGAACGCCTATTGGGTTCAGTGCACCAACAACATGCAGGCTGCGCCAAACATTAATGAGGAAGGCTATCCCGGCTATCGCAACCCGGAAAACTTCATCACTGTTTCAGACCCCTACCCGACGGTCACTGCGGTTTCCGCCGACCTGATCCTGCCCACCGCCATGTGGGTCGAGAAGGAAGGCGCCTATGGCAACGCCGAACGCCGCACCCAGTTCTGGCGGCAGCAGGTCAAGGCACCGGGCGAGGCCAAATCGGACCTGTGGCAGGTGATGGAGTTCTCGAAACGCTTCACCGTCGAAGAGGTCTGGGGCGAAGAATTGCTGGCCGCCATGCCCGAGCATCGTGGCAAGACCATGTATGACGTCCTGTTTGCCAATGGCAGCGTCGACAAGTTTCCGCTGTCGGAAACTGCCGAGGGCTTTGACAATGACGAATCCGAGCATTTCGGCTTTTACGTGCAGAAAGGTCTGTTCGAAGAGTACGCCAACTTCGGGCGCGGCCATGCGCATGATCTGGCACCATTCGAAACCTACCACCAGGCCCGCGGTCTGCGCTGGCCGGTCGTGGATGGCAAGGAAACGCTTTATCGTTTCCGCGAAGGCTATGACCCCTACGTGTCCGAGGGTGCCGGCGTGGAATTCTATGGCCACAAGGATGGCAAGGCCAAAATCATCTTTGCGCCCTATGAACCTGCCGCAGAAGAGCCGGATGCGGAATTCGATCTTTGGCTGTGCACCGGTCGCGTGCTGGAACACTGGCATTCAGGGTCGATGACACGCCGGGTACCGGAACTGCACCGCGCCTATCCAAACGCTGTCGTCTACATGCACCCGCAGGACGCCAAGGATCGGGGTCTGCGCCGGGGTCAGGAGATTGTTCTGTCGACCCGCCGCGGCGAGGTCACCAGCCGTGTTGAAACACGGGGTCGGAACAAGGTGCCGCGCGGTCTGGTCTTTATGCCGTGGTTCGATGAGCACCAGCTGACCAACAAGCTGACGCTGGACGCAACCTGCCCGCTGTCGAAAGAGACCGACTTCAAGAAGTGCGCCTGCAAGGTTGAGCGCGCGTAACCAGCAAGGATCATACGGGTCGTTCCCATGTCTCTTGTCGATAAACCCCTTTCGCCGCAGCGGCGCCGGTTCCTGCAGGACTCGGCGCGGGCGGCGGGCGGCTGCGTGGTCGCCGGATCGTTGCTGGCCTATCTGGCCCGCGACGCCCGCGCCCTGCCCGCCGATGCATTGCGCCCGCCCGGCGCATTGCCCGAGAAGGAGTTCCTGTCGGCCTGCATCCGTTGCGGTTTATGCGTGCGGGACTGCCCGTACGATACCCTGAAACTGGCCGAGCTTGGCTCGGATGCGGTGGCGACGGGAACACCATTCTTCATCGCCCGGGATGTTCCCTGCGAAATGTGCGACGACATTCCGTGTGTCGCCGCATGTCCAACAGGGGCGCTGGACCCCGGGCTGGAGAATATCGACGATGCCGAGATGGGTGTTGCCGTTCTGGTCGATCAGGAAAACTGCCTGAATTTCCTCGGTCTGCGCTGCGACGTCTGCTATCGCGTCTGCCCCGTCATTGACGAGGCGATCACGTTGGAGACGGCGCATAATACCCGGTCGGGTCATCATGCTTTGTTCATTCCAACCGTTCATGCCGACCGCTGCACCGGCTGCGGCATGTGCGAGAAAAGCTGTGTTCTGCCCGAGGCCGCCATCAAGGTTCTGCCGGCCCGGCTGGCGCGCGGCAGTTCGGCCGAGCATTACCGCAAGGGTTGGGAGGAAAAAGCCGCCAAAGGCGCGCCGGTGGTCGAGGGGATCATCGATCTGCCGGACCGTTTGCCCGGACCGGGAACCGACAATCTTGCCGCGCCCGGCGGTTTTGCGCCTCAATATGATCTGCCGGGGGTGGGGCAATGAGTACTCGCACGCACATGCCCGTCGGTCAGGAGGCCGTTGAAAGCAAAGGGTGGATCGGGGCGCATCGCTTTTTGCTGATGCGCCGCGCAAGCCAGCTGTTCTTTCTGGTTCTGTTTCTGCTGGGCCCGTGGTTTGGCATCTGGATTGTCGAGGGCAATTTGGCAGGATCACTGACGCTGGGCGTGCTGCCTTTGACCGATCCGTTCATCCTGATGCAAAGCTTGGTTGCAGGTCATTGGCCCGAAGTGACTGCGCTGATCGGCGGGCTGATCGTTCTGGTGGTCTATGCCCTGATTGGTGGCCGTGTCTATTGTTCCTGGGTTTGCCCCATAAACCCGGTGACAGACGCGGCCAACTGGGTGCACCGCAAACTGGACCTGCCGAAAGGCTGGCAACCCAAGCGCGGCACCCGGCTGTGGATTCTGGCAACCGTGCTGCTGGTCTCGGGCCTGAGTGGTGTGATCGCGTGGGAGCTGGTCAACCCGATCACCATGCTGCATCGCGGGCTGGTATTCGGCATGGGCTTTGTCTGGGCCATGATCGCGGCCATCTTCGTGTTTGACGTCTTCGTCTCACGCCATGGCTGGTGCGGCCATCTGTGCCCGGTGGGCGCGTTCTACGGGTTGATCGGGTCGAAAAGCCTGCTGCGGGTCAGTGCCGCCAATCGCACGGCCTGTGATGACTGTATGGATTGCTATGCGGTCTGTCCTGAAAATCAGGTGATCTCACCCGCGCTGAAAGGCAAGCCGGGAAGCTCGCCCCTGATCCTGTCACCCGACTGCACAAACTGCGGACGCTGCATCGATGTCTGCGCAGTCGACGTCTTCAACTTTACTCACCGGTTCGACGACCTTGTCGTTCAACCTTCCGATCCAGTTGCCGCGCCTGAGCCGCGCGCTGCCAGACCTATCTAGGGGAGTGCCAAGATGAAAAGATCAATCGTTACAGGCGGAATTGCCCTTCTACCCGTAGTTTTGCTGAGCGGATGGGCCTTTGCCCAGTCCGCTCAAGTCGAAACGCTGCGGGGCGCGGACGTAGACGAGCCGATCCCTTTGGATCAGATTCACAAAAATGTCGAAGGACGGATGCAACGTAATTATCGCCAGCAGCCACCGCTGATTCCGCATTCGATCGAGCAATATCAGATTGATGTGCGCACCAATCAGTGCTTGTCCTGCCATGACTGGTCCAAGGCAGGTGAGCGTAACGCGCCTACCCTTTCAATGACACACTATCTGGATCGCGAAGGCCGCGAATTGGATCGCGTCGCCGGGACCCGTTATTTCTGCAACCAATGTCACGTTCCGCAGGCGGACGCGCCGCCGCTTGTTGAAAACGTGTTCCAGCCCTCGACCGGCAACTGATTCAACACAAGATTGAAAGGAGCACCGACATGGCAGACTCCCCCGAAAAACGCGGCTTTCTGGGTCGCCTTTGGAACGCGATCTGGACGCCGGCGGTAATGTTCAGCTCGGGCTTTCTGATCCTTGCCGGATTTCTGGCCGGTATCCTGTTCTGGGGCGGATTTCACTGGACCCTGGAACTGACCAACACCGAAGAGTTCTGCGTCTCGTGTCACACGATGGAAACGAACCTGGGTGAGTATCGCGAGACGATCCACTACAACAACCACTCCGGCGTGCGTGCGATCTGCTCAGACTGCCACGTTCCGGATGAGTGGAACCACAAGATCAAAGCCAAGATCATGGCCGTGAAGGACGTCTATCATGAACTGGTGGGCACCATCAGCACACCCGAGAAATACGAGGATCACCGCCTGGCGATGGCCTCGGCCGTCTGGAAGAAAATGAAAGCGTCTGACAGCCGCGAGTGCCGCAACTGTCACAACTTTGACTACATGGACTTCACCATTCAGGAAACCCGCGCTGCCTCGGAACACCAACGCGCCATCGACAACGGTATGACCTGTATTGATTGCCACCAGGGTATCGCCCACAGCCTGCCACCCAACTATCTGGAAACATACGAAAAGGTGACTGCTGGATTGGAAGATGAAGTTGTGCAGGAGCACGCTGCCGCGGGTGACGACATCCGCGATTTCCTGAACAACAGCTCGAATTGATGTGGGGGCAGAGATGTTAGAGTTACTTGGAACCATCGGTGGCAACGTCCTGAGCTTGCCCGGCATACTCGGTCTGGCGCTAGGCATGATGACCCGCAAGCTGTGGCTGGGTGCGGCATTGGGCGGCGCAGTCGGCGTATTCGAAACGCTGGTTTTCGCAGGCTTCCGGTTTGCGCATGTAGAGCCACTGGAACTGATCATCGCTATTGTGGTCGGCGTCTGTGCAGGCAGCCTCGGCACTGCCATTCGCATCAAGGGCGCAACAGCCTGAAACACAGCCGGTTTCACCGTTTCGGTGGAACCGGCTAGTTACGTCGGGCCGGGCAGTGTCGTCACCAAGTCAATGACTGTCTTCTTGTGATTTCACGCCCGCTATCACCAATTCCGCATCTCCGGGCAAGGACTGGAAGGATGCGGGCAATGTGCGATCGGTGATGAGCACGTCTTTTTCTGTCAACCCGGGCAGGCGCAAAGCCGGGCTGGTCTGGGCCTCGTTGAATTTTGTGGAATCAACCGCCATAAAGGTTTGGTCCGCAATATCAGACATCGCGCGGGCCATATCAGCTTCGCATTGATCATAGACCATGAAGCCCTTGCTGGGATGCACCAGTGACGCCGACAATATGGCAGTCCGGGCCGAGAACCCTGCAATTACGTCATAGGCGACCCGGTCGAAAGCGGCGCCGTCGTGGTTGCGCAACTGCGTTCCCGCCATGAAGACCCTGTTGCCCTCTTCCATCGACAACGTGGCGGCGATGAAGGCCGAGTTTGTCACCACAGTGAGGTTTTTGCGCGCGCGAAGTGCCTGAGCGATGAAGCCCGAGGTCGACCCCGTGTCGATGGCAATGGCCGAACCGTCCGGTATCCGCGCCGCAACGGCGTCGGCAATCGCGACTTTGGCGGCACGGTTCTGCGCCATGCGGGCCAGAAACGGAGGATCCAGCACATTTTGAGTGCTGACCAATGCACCATGCACCTTGGACAGGCTGCCCTTGGCGACCATCGGCTTCACGATTCGCCTTACGGTCTGGTCCGACACTTTGAGAATGCGCGCCAGCTCCATGACCGAAATTCGCCCATGCAGGTTTACCGTGCTAAGGATGTCTTGCTCGTATTTCGACATGAAGCGCCGCGATATTTTTTGATTTCATCAGGTTACTTGCAAGGTTGACGCTGTTCAAGCGACCCACTTCAACATTTTTCAAACATATTTGTTGCTTTTTGTTGTTTTGCGACTTTTGATGACAACATATCATTTGAAGTGGGTGGGCGCATGACAACGCATTCGGTCAGACATCTCATCATTGGCGGGGGCATCATCGGATGCTCTATCGCGTATCACCTCGCACGGTCCGGTGAAACGGATGTTGTTCTTCTGGAAAGGGCATCCCTGACCGAGGGGGCCACCTGGCATGCGGCGGGGCTTGTCGGGCAGTTGCGGTCATCTCGCAACACGACGCGGATGCTGAAACGGTCCGTGGCGCTGTATGATCGTCTGGCCGAAGAAACCGGGATGGAATTCGACTGGAAGAAAGTCGGAAGCCTGCGCCTGGCGGCAACCAAGGAACGGCTTCTGGAAGCAAAGCGCCTGGCGACAATGGCCCGCAGCTTTGATCTGGAGATGGAAATAATCTCGGCCGCCGAGGCCAAGGCGCTTTTCCCCTATGTCGACGCGCAAGGTCTGGAAGGCGCGGCCTTCATCCCGTCGGACGGTCATGTCGATCCCGCAGGCTTGTGTCAGGCAATTGCGTCCGGTGCCCGGATGCACGGTGCCCGGATCCGCCAATCCGTAGAGGTCACCGATTTTGAGATCCATAACGATCGCATCACCAAAGTGATGACATCGGAAGGGGACTATGAAGCGGACATTGTCGTTCTGGCCGCCGGAATGTGGAGCCGCGAGCTGGCCGCGAAACTCGGTGTCGTTGTTCCGGCCTGTGCCGTCGAGCATCAATACATCGTAACTGAACCCCTGCCCGACGCCGATCTTGTAAAACGCCTGCCAACCCTACGGGATCCCGAGCGGCTGGTTTATTACAAACCGGATGCAGGCGGGAGGCTTGTGATCGGCGGGTATGAGGACAACACGCTGCCATTCGGCGACAGGGGTATTCCGGGCGCGTTTGTCCGGCAGCTTTTGCCGGACAACCTGGAGCGGTTTGCCCCCCTTGCCGAACTGGCAGGTCAGGTTACGCCGGTCGTCAACACGGTTGGAATCCGGCAGGTGATCAACGGCCCCATCCCTTATTCCGCGGATGGCGATTTTGTCATGGGATGGGCTCCTGAACTGCGAAACCTGATGCTGGCGACCGGATTTCTGTACGGCATCGCGGCAGGTGGTGGCGCAGGAGAGATGATCGCGGAGTGGATTGTCGAAGGCCGCCCGAGCCTTGATCTGTGGCCTCTGGACGTGCGCCGGTTCAGTCCTCATCACGCCACGCGCGCCTTCATGTATCCTCGCGCGATCGAGCATTACGCGCATCACTACAAGATGCGATATCCGGGGCAGGAGGCGGAAACGGCCAGAGACCTACGCCTGTCGCCCCTGCATGAGCGGCTGAAACAACATGGCGCGGTGTTCGGGTCCAAAAATGGCTGGGAGCGGCCGCTCTGGTTCGCTCCGGCCGGTGTAGAGCCGGTGGATCAGTTGGATTTCCTGTCGCCGGGTTGGAAAACCTATGCCGAACAGGAACATAAGGCCGCGCGCGACGGGGTCGTTCTGATCGATCAAACCAGCTTCTCAAAGTTCGAACTGATCGGCCCCGGCGCACTGGAGGCCCTTCAAAACCTTGCCGTTTCAAATATGGACAAGCCGGATGGCACGGTGATCTACACCCAATTGTGCAATAATCGCGGCGGGGTTGAAGCCGATATCACCGTCACCCGATTGGGGCGGGACCATTTTTACATCGTCACCGGGTCCGGATTCGGCGTGCATGACGCGGATTGGATCCGACGTCACCTGCCCCGCGACGGGCGCGCGCAGCTGATCGAAATGACGTCGGCACGCGCCGTCATCAATATCTGCGGCCCCAAAGCGCGGGATGTGATGCTGGCCGTCGCGGAAGAAGACGTCTCGAACCATGCGTTTCCCTTTGCAACGGCCAGAGAGATCACCCTGGGAACGGCAAAGGTCCGCGCGATCCGCATAGGTTACGTCGGAGAGCTGGGATGGGAGCTGCATATCCCGACCGAGTTCGCCCTGCATGTTTATGACCTGCTTTGGCAAGCCGGCCAAAGCCATGGCATCCGCGACATCGGCTACCGCACCATCGAGTCCTTGCGGCTGGAAAAAGGCTATCTCTACTGGAGCGCTGACATCACCCCCGACTATTCGCCAATCGAAGCGGGCCTTGGCGCGCGGGTCCATCTGAAATCCAAACAGGGCTTCATAGGGCGACCGGTGCTGGAGGCGCAGAAAGCGACCGGCCCCGAGCGGCAGCTCTGCACGTTCATCACCGACGAGCGGCTGCCGATCACCGGAGGAGAGACCATACTGCATTCCGGCAAAACAGTCTCGCTGGCGTGCAGTGGTGGCTATGGGTTTACCGTCGGCAAGACCGTCCTCTACGGTTATATGCCTGCGGGATTGGCTGGTGGGTCAGAATTCGAAGTGGAAGTGTTCGGAGAGCGTCACCCTATCCAGCATGTGGACGGACCGCTTTACGACCCGGCAAACAGCCGTTTGAAAGCCTAAGGGAGAGAGCGATGCAAACCGAGCCGAAACTTGAGATCATGCAGGCCCTTCGCAATGTGGCGGGGTTTGACACCCTTGCCGAGTCGGACCTTCGCACCAACCGGCTGGGCGGGTTGACCAATCTGGTCTACCGCGTCGAAGGCGGGCCAAGGCCGGTGATCGTGCGCATCCCCGGCGAGGGCACCGAAGCCTATATCGACCGCGCGGTTGAAATCCACAACGCGCAGGTGGCCGCAAAAGCCGGGGTCGGCCCCGAAGTTCTGTGGGCAGACGCATCATCCGGCGTGATGATCAGTGATTGCGTGCCCGACATCGTGACGATGACACCCGAGATGTTTGCGACGCGCCCCGGGTCTGCCGCCCGCGCGGGAAAGGCGCTGAGGCAGTTGCACGATGCCCCCGAGCCGTTCAAGTTTCGGTTCGAGCTGTTTTCGATGATCAACGACTACATGAAGGTGGTTGCGGACAAAAACGCGACCCTGCCGGACGGGTACGCGGACGTCGTGGCCGAGGCGGCCCCGATCCGCGAGGTGCTGCGGGACAAACCCGGGACATTGGTCCCGAGCCATTGCGACCCGCTGTGCGAGAATTTTCTGGATGACGGCCAGCGCATGTGGATCGTGGATTACGAGTATTCAGGCATGAACGATGCCCTTTGGGATCTGGGTGATCTGTCGGTCGAAGCCGGGCTGAACCACGAACAGGAACTGGAAATGCTAACCGCCTATTTCGACGGCCCGCCGAACGAGGCTCAGATCGGGCGCATGGTGATATACAAAGCCATGTGCGACCTGCTGTGGACGCTATGGGGATTGATTCAGCATGCGGATGAAAACCCCGCCGAAGATTTCTGGGCCTATGCCACGAACCGGTTCGAGCGGTGCAAGTCCCTGATGCTGGCCCCGTCCTTTGCGGCCCATGTAAAAGCCGTGGCCGAGGAATAGGGTTTCATCCACAGCCAGATCCGCCCTGGATACCGGATGTTTCCTAGCTTATCTCAGATCTTTGAGCCGCTTTCCCTAATACCTGTATCCCAATGAAGAACGGGCGGGTAAAATACGGGATGCGCCGGAGCGTAAGTGTATCTGCTCGTAGCGCGCTTCGGCTTCTTGCTGGTGCCGGGGTCGAGTCTGCTATTCTGCCCGGTATCTCATGTCGGCCACGGCACTTTTGAACCTCATTCAGCCGTGACGTGGCGTCAGGGCCAGACCGGCATATCCGGTCCCCTAAAACCTTGCCAGTGAAGTCAACTTGAGACTTGAACCTTATGATATTCAAGGAAAAGCGCGTGACGGTGTGGTAATTATGAAGTAAATCGGTCAATCAATGTAACAAGTTAACAGTGCCATCTGTTCCTGCTATGGATTCAGCATGAATTCCTCTCTATTTTTGGATTATACATATACATTATGTTTATGTACTAAGGGGAAAACAGGGGGACAGTTATGGAAGGAGTCGCAAGCCAATGACGCGAGTCCTTGAGGCATCACCACGCATTTCAAAAGTCCTTCATCTGGCAGATCTGAATGACTATGCCACTCTGTTTCAGAGAGAGGGCGTGGACGACGACATTCTGGACGAATTGACTGATCCGGAACTGCGTGATCTCGGGTTGACGGTTGGTGAAAGGAAGCGCTTTCGAAAGGCGCAGGCCAGGCTGAAATCGCAGGAAGCGTCGAAGCGGCCCGAAGTCCAGTCCAAGGCCGAGCGTCGGCAACTGACTTTGGTTTTCTGCGATCTTGTGGGGTCGACACGGCTGGCTCAGCGATATGATCCGGAAGACCTGATGCAGATCATGAACCTGTATCTGGATACGGCGATCGGCACCTTGAAACAGCACGGCTGCCATCTGGCCTATCGGCAGGGCGATGGCATAATGGTGTATTTCGGATACCCGAAGGCCATGGAAGATGATGCCGAACGGGCCGTACGAGCCGTTTTGGAGACTATCGAGGCCGTTCAGAACCTTGAAAACGAGTTTGGAGAAAAGCTTGACCTGCGGGCAGGCATTGCGACCGGAATGGTTGTCGTGGGCGTTGTTTCTTCGAAAAGCTTGGGATCTCAGGACTTTCTGGTGGGTGAAACGGCGAATCTTGCATCCCGCTTGCAAGGGCTGGCCGAACCGGGTGAAGTGATCATTTCATCAGAGACCCGGAGGCTGACCCAGGGTGCCTTTGAATTCGAGCCACGCGGCAGCCACGAGCTGAAAGGCTTTGACAATCAGCGCAAAGTGTATCGCGTGGTGTCGGAAATCATGTCCACCAGCCGGTTCGACGCGCGGGTGGGTCAATCCGCGGTCGATCTTGTCGCCCGGCATGATGATCTTTCAACCCTGACCCGGCTTTGGAGCGAAGCGCAGGAAGGCTCGGGCCGGCTGGCGCTTGTCGGGGGGGCTGCGGGAATCGGCAAGTCGAGGCTGATCAAGTCACTGTCTGAAACAATCGGGGTCAAACCCTTTACATTGCAGTGCATCCCGCACCTGACCAGTCTTCCGCTGCACCCCATTGTCGGAGAATTGAGGCGCGTTTCCGGCGACAAATCAAATGACAGTATCCGGGCGGCGATTTCGGACTTCGTGCAATCGGCCTCACGGCTGAGTGACGCAGACTTGCCCGTTCTTCTGGATCTGGCAGGTATCGAGACCGGCGCCCCGTCAGAATCCGACCCGTTGAAGAAGGCGCGCAAATCCCTTGACGTGATGCTGCGCAGTCTGGGCAGCCTGTGTGACAGGCGCGGCACGTTGTTGTTGGTGGTCGAAGACGTTCATTGGGCCGATGCGACCACGTTGGATGTACTGGATGCGCTTGCATCCGCCTTGAGCAACTTTCCAGTACTGGTGGTTCTGTCGCACCGACCTGAATACGAACCTCCGGAACATTTCGAAAGCAGAGCCGCGCGCATTGATCTGTCTCCGCTTGGCAATACCGAGGCATCCGAACTGGTCCGGCGCGTGGCCGAGCCGTACAGCCTGCCTGTCATCCTGATCAGGCAGATCATCGAAAAGGCGGATGGCGTGCCGCTGTATATCGAAGAAATGACAAAGGCGGTTCTGGACCAGCTGCCCCAGGATGCCCCGATCAACGCCGAGGTTCTGGATGCGCTGAGCGTCCCGGCCACCCTTCAGGACTCGCTGATGTCGCGTCTTGACCGTATGGAACATGCTAAACCAGTCGCCCAGCTCGGATCGGTCATCGGGCGCAGTTTCACCGCTCAGATGATCCACGCGGTGGCGCATGAAGACATGGATGTGGAAAGCGCCCTCATGCAGCTTATGGCGGCTGGCGTCGTGCTGATCACCAGCGATTCAGGGTCGGCCACATACACGTTCAACCACGCGCTGGTTCAGGATACGGCCTATAATTCGTTACTGCGGGAAGACCGGCAGAAGGTGCATCTGAAAATCGCCCAAGCATTGCTGGACGGTCACAAAGCATTCGGCAGCCCGGCTCCTGATACCGTCGCGCATCATTGCGATCTTGGCGGATTGAAGGATGAGGCTGTCACGAATTGGGTCACGGCAGGTGAACTGGCGTTGTCCCGACTGGCAAACCTGCCCGCGATTTCCGCTTTCCGGGCCGCCCTGCGCAACATCGGAACTATGAAGGTCAACGCGGATCGCGATGGCTTCGAACTTCGGGTTCAGATGAACATTCTGCCCGCCTATATGGCGATTTACGGATGGTCGTCCGATCAGGTCGGCGAGACTGCCGCCCGGGCGATGGAACTGGCCCAGTCTTTGGGCGACGGCGAGACGCTTTTTGCCGCAACCTTCTGCCGTTGGACCCATTTCTTTGTTGCCGGTCAGATGAACCGAGCGATGGAAATGGGACAAGCGCTGGATATGATGGCCGGCATGTCCGACGACCCCGTCGCCAATGTGCTGGCGGCACGGGCGCTGAGCTTTACTCATTACTTCCGCGGGGAATTTTCGGAATGCGAACAACAGCTGGAACGCGCATTCGCCCTGATCACACCCGAGCTGGATATGGCCATGATGCCCATGACCCAGTCTTCCACTGCCGCGTCATTGCTGGCCATTCAGGGATGCCTGCTGTGGCAACAAGGAAAGTTCGAAAAAGCCGAGGCCGCGCGTCTGGAATCCATCGAGGTCAGCAGAGCGCTGAACCACGCACCCAACCTTGTCTACGTGATGGGCGCTTGCAGCATGTTCCTGCCCTATGCGGGGGAATGGGACCGGCTTGACGTAACGATGAAAGAAGCCAGAAAAGTCGCGGATGAGGAAGGGTTTCTTTACCTTCACGCGATGCAGGACATCTATATGGGCCTCGCGCAGGCCGGAAAGGGCGACATCGCAGGTGTTCCGGAACGCATCGAGACATGCATGAACCTGATTTCCAAATCTGGTGGAAACTTTACTTTTCCTCAGAATCAGATTGTTCTGTCTGAGTTGATGATTGATCACGGAGACGTTGATCAGGCTTTGGACCGGCTGGAAACCGTTTGCATTCCCGGCTGGGAGCGCGGCGAGACGTTGAACAAACCTGAATATCACCGTGTGCGAGCAAAGGCTTTGGCCGCAAAGGGGGACTTGGACGCTGCAATCAGCGAGGCGGAAAAAGCGCTTTCGCTTGCGCGGGATTGCCGTGGAGTTGTTCAGGAGCAGCGGGCCCGCGATCTGCTGGGCAGATTGAAAGAAGAAAAATGAACAAGATTGACTGCCCCGCCAAATTGGGCAGCAGCACCGAGAGGGATTTGCAATGACCGATGCATTGGATTGGAATGAAGATCAGTGGAGCGCCGTGAAAAAGGCCGTCCATGATGAGGCGCTTCGCGCCCGAGTGGCCGCCAGTTTCCTGCCCCTGTACGGACCGCTGCCCGCTGACACGCAGTCCGTCCCGCTGAACAAGCTGGATCTGGTCGAGAACTCATCTGGTGCATCCAAAGAACGTCTTGACGTGAACGACTATGACACGCTGCGACTTACCACCGTATCGGTGAACGTGTACCTGAAAGGCGCACAGGTGGCTGATCCGGAACTGACGGCGGCTCAGATCATGTTCCGCCGAGCGGCCGCCGTTGTGGCACGGGTAGAAGATGACATCATTTTCAACGGTCAACCCGGCACCGGACAGGCCCCCAAACACGCCGGCGGCGCGCACGCCTCATTGCCGCAGATCTATACGATCAGCGGCGGTGGCAAATATCCGGGATTGCTTGAAGCGGGCGAAGGCAAAACCAAATCCACGACCAAAAAGAACTACAGCGGAACCGATGTTTTCGAGGCCGTCGTCGAGGGCATCAGCACGCTAGAAACGCATGGCTATCTGGGCCCCTATGCCTGTGTGATGGGCAACGGTCTGTTCCGTGCGGTCACGACCCCGCTGCCGAATTCGATGGTACTGCCACGTGACAGCATTCTCCCGTTCCTGGACGGGCCGTTGCTGCGTTCCAGCACCCTGCCCCAGGACAAGGCAGTGCTTGTGTCCCTGCTGGGTGCACCGGTTGAAATCGTCGTGCCCTCGGATATCGCCGTGAAGTATCTGCAAACCTCTGCCGAGGGCGAGCACGTCTTCCGCGTGCAGCAGAAGTTCCATCTCAGGATCAAGGAAGCTAAGGCCGTCCGCACCATAACCTGTTGACCGGAGATCGGGTCGTGCGCGAGTTTTCAGATCGGGGCGTGACGCTGCGTTGGTCCGAGGCGATCAACGCAGACGGTCTCAGTCGGGTGTTGGTGGAAGCCGGTCCATCCGTGTCGTCGCATGACACGCTACGTCTGATCTGTTCGGAAGATGGCGGCGCCGAGCGTGCCATTCGCGGGTGGCCCTTGTTGCGGGACCCGCAAACCGGGTTTCAACAATTCGCAGCCATTCTGCCGTCGGTCAAACAGGAAAAAACCTTGTCCTGGCGTCCGGTGCTGACGTCGGGAGGGCGCGAGTTTGACCCCGGGCCCGAAAAAGAAATTGAACCTGCCGCGCCGGAACCGGCAAAAACCACGGTGACGTCGCCGGTATTGGAACATGTTGCCAAATTTCTGGTGCCGTTCGATAGCAGCTTTCATCCCTCGGGCGAGACGCCGGATGGGGTTTGGCTGCATTTCGCCATCAAAGAAGGGGGCACCGTCGAAGGCCCACATCTAAAGGGGACGATCGAGCCGATCGGAGGAGACTGGATGCGCGTGCGGCCCGATGGTGTGGGACTGCTTCATGCAAAGGCGCTTATCAGACCGTCCATCGGACAAGCCCCGATCCTATTCGAAGATACGGGTGTGTGTGACTTCGGCCCGGACGGATATGCGGCATTGTCCAAGGGCAATCTGCCCGCTTCGGCTCCGGTACGGCTTGCACCGCGTTACCTGACCTCGAATCCGCATTACAGCTGGATGAATCGGGTGCAGGGTTTTGGCATTGGCGAAGCCAGCCTGTCAGACATCACCCTGCGCTTTGACGTCTATTCCGCGAAAGGAATTTCCGATGCCTGACAAGGTTGTCATTCTTGGGGGAGGCGTGGCTGGCATGAGCGCCGCGCACGAACTGATTGAACGCGGCTTCGAGGTAGAAATCCACGAACGCCAGCTGATCCCCGGCGGCAAGGCCCGAAGCATCCCCGTGATGAAGGGTGAAGGGGATCATGGCTCGAAAGCGAAACACATCAAGGCACTGGAAAAATGGGCCGAGATGGATGGAGCCAATTATCCGCCCGGCGTGAAACGGCCCTGGCTGCCCGGTGAACATGGGTTCAGGTTCTTTCCGAACTTTTATCGGCATATCACCGACACGATGGCCCGAACGCCGTATTACGACAAGGGCACATGCTTTGACAATCTTGTCCCGACCACGCAAGTTCTGGTCAGCCAGTTTGACAAGCCCGGCATCATTGTCCCGGAACGGTTCCCCCGCACGCTCAAGGATGTTGCGGATGCCTTCAAGACCATTGCCTTCGCGCTTTCGCCGAGGGACCAGATTGCGTATGAGGATGTCGAGCATTTTGTCGCCTGCATGTGGCGGATCGCGAGCTCTTGCAAGGAACGCCGGTTCGACGAATATGAACGGATCGGTTGGTGGGATTTCATCGGTGCGCAGGACCGCTCGGAAGCCTATCAGAAGTTCCTTGCCATCGGCCTGACCCGTTCGTTGGTGGCCGCCAAGGCCACGACGGCAAGCACGAAGACAGTGGGGGACATTGCGGTTCAGCTTCAGCTGGGCATTGCCACGCCCGAACCCCACTGCAACAGGCTGCTGAACGGGCCCACCAATCTTGTCTGGATTCAACCGTGGCTGGATTACCTGACAAGCAAGGGGGTCGTGTACAATTTTGACTCCAAAGTCACCGGAATCGAGTGCCGGAACGGTAAGATCATTGGCGCAACGGTCGAACAGGATGGTGAAGAAAAGCAGGTCACGGGGGATTGGTTCATCAGCGCCATGCCGATTGAACGCATGGCACCGCTTGTGACCCCGGAAATGATGGCGGTTGACCCTGCACTTGCCAAACTGCCTTTGCTGGCCGATGACGTGCAATGGATGAACGGCATTCAGTTCTATCTGACCAAGGATGTCGAGCTGACCCATGGCCACGTCATTTTCATCGACAGCCCATGGGCTTTGACGGCTGTGTCGCAAAAACAGTTCTGGCCGGGGATCAATTTCGAAAACTGGGCCGAAGGAAAGACCAAAGGCCTGCTGTCAATCGATATCTCCGAATGGGACAAGCCGGGGCTGAACGGAAAAACCGCGCGCGATTGCACCCGGGAAGAGATCGCAAAAGAGGTTTGGGAACAGCTCAAGCGCAGCATCAACGTGGATGGCCAAACCATTCTGCGGGACGAGGATATGCACTACTGGTTCCTCGATCCTGATATCGTTCAAGACCCGAACGACCCCAAGCGTCAAAGCAATGTCGAACCCTTGTTGGTCAACCGTATCAACAGCTGGCGCTTGCGCCCGGATGCGGCCACATTGATCCCGAATTTCTTCCTGGCATCGGATTACGTCCGCACTTTTACCGACCTTGCCACGATGGAAGGGGCGAACGAGGCCGCGCGTCGGGCCGTCAACGCCATTCTTCAACGCAGTGGATCGGATGCCGAGCCCTGCCAGATCTGGGACCTGCACGAGCCCGACATCCTGAAACCGCTGCGCGCTTATGATTACGCCCGCTATCAGGCTGGCCTTCCGTGGGACAACCGGTTCGCGGTTGCGGTCGAAGCCGCGCTGAAAATGGGTCAGGACACGGCAGGAGTTGATCGTGGCGGTGATGGCCCTCTTGCAGCCATAGGGGAACCGGCGGCGGAATATTCAAAACCCGGCGGCATCACCGAGGAGCCAGCCATTGCCGAAGCGCTTCGAATGATCTGCCCCCCGAAAGAGCTGTTCGACCTCATCGCGAACTACGAGCCCACCGCGGATCTGCCGATCCCGGGGGATGAGCTGGCGGAAGATGTCGCGTATGATCTGGGTCGGGACAGTGGTCAATCAGGTGCCTTGTCCAGGGCGTTGCCAATTTCTGACGAACCGCTTTCTGCGTTTGGCGGCGGTCCGGAACGATCCGGCGCCCGGGAAAACAAAAGCCGCGTGATCATCACCCAGAAGGGCTGAGCCTGTGAAATCCGGAACCGCGCATTTGGATCCTGCGGCGAAACAGGATTTTCTAAAAACCCTGACCTTCTACGGGGATCAGGCGCGCGAAACGCTTTTGGGCCTGTTGCCGACGGGTGAGCCTCAGGCCTATCTGTATGGCCCGATGCGCGACTACATCGAAACCTCGGGCAAGGGCCTGAGGCCCGCCCTGCTGTTAGCGACATGCGAAGCCTTCGGAGGAAACAGCGAAAATGCTAGGGCCTCGGCCGCGGTTCTAGAGCTGCTGCACAACGCTTTTCTGATCCACGACGACATCGAAGATCAAAGCGATTTCCGGCGCGGGCGCGAATGTATGCACAAGCGGCTTGGGGTTCCCCTGGCGATCAATACCGGCGATGGGATGCAATCGCTTGCCCTGCGTCTGCTGCGTCAGAACCTGGGGCCGTTGGGCCCGGAAACCGGTATGCGCGTGGTGGATGAGTTCGACCATCTGTTGCAGCAATCCATCGAAGGTCAGGCGCTGGAGCTTGGCTGGATCCGCGACAATCGTTTGAACGTCGATGCATCAGATTATCTGAGGATGTGTCTGAAAAAGACCTGCTGGTACAGTTTCATTCACCCGATGCGCATCGGGGCCCTGATTGCGCGGCCACATGATGTCGCGTCCGGTGCGCTGAATCTGGATGATTTCAACGCCTTCGGCTTTTTCCTGGGTGCGGCGTTTCAGATTCAGGACGACGTCTTGAATCTCGTCGGCTCACAGGACAGTTACGGCAAGGAAATCGGCGGCGACATCTATGAAGGCAAACGCACGCTGATGCTGGGCCAGCTTGGCCTGAAAGCGGAAGAGCCTGAACAGGCACGGTTGGCCGAGATGTTGTCAAACCCGCGTGATGCCCGGTCGTCGCAAGATGTCGCCTGGGTGCTGGAGCGCATGAACCATTACGGCAGCATCCGCTATGCGCAGGACGCAGCGAATGATCTGCTGGCAGCGGCCCGGAATGAGTTCGCGCGGGTGTTCGCGGGCACAGAAGACGCGCCGCGCGCATTTCTGGGACAGTTCATGGACTATCTGGTGACCCGTCAGGTCTGAGCGCCCGCCACCTCGAAAATCACCACAACCGAGGTTTGGTCCGTTCCTGTACAGGCGATCCGACCGTGATATTCTCCGGGTTTGGAGAGGTCGGGTATGGTCACCGCAACAGCAACATCCGTTGCTTCCCCCGGTTCAAGCTGGATTTGTGGCGGGATCACACTGATGCGGTTGGCCGGCAGAATGTCGCCGTTCGGATTGGTCAGATCACCCGGTTCGAACTGCATCTGAACAGGTGCCGCGCCTTCGGGTGCTTCAAAGGACAGCAGAATGGTGGCGGTGCTGCCGGGGTGACAGGATTTGCGACACCTGAACGGACCGTCCAGATGTTGCCGCGGGCCCCGCTCTGTTTCGAGCACGCGGCGCGCTATATCGGAAATCGGTTGATTGTCGGGCTGCGGCGCAATCGGGCTGACCGCCCGAGATGCACTAACATATGGTTTTCGTTCGAAATACGGCATGCCTAACTGTGCACGTGCCGTGCGGATCAGTAAATGGTAAATTCACGCTCTGCTATCATGGTAAACGTCTGCCTATTTTCCTTTCCAGACCGGGTCTCTTTTCTCGGCAAAGGCGCGCGCGCCTTCCAGCTGATCTTCGCTGGCATAGAGAACGTCCACGGTTCTGAGCTGACGCTTGGTGATGCGGTTCATGGCATCCTGAAACTTGGCATCTTCGGCATCGCGTACGATTTCCTTGATCGCGGCATAAACCAGGGGCGGTCCTGAGGCCAACAACCGGGCCAGTTCCCAGGCGCGATCCATCAGTTGATCCGCGGCGACGATCTCGTTCACCAGACCCCAGCGATTGGCTTCCTTTGCGTCGAACCACCGGCCGGTAAGCAGCAACTCCATCGCGATGTGGTAAGGGATGCGCTTGGGCAGTTTGACGCTGGCCGCATCCGCGACAGTCCCCGAGCGGATTTCCGGCAGGGCGAACGTGGCGTGGTCGGCGGCAAGGATCATGTCGGCTGACAAGGCCAGCTCCAGCCCGCCGCCACAGGCGATGCCGTTGACGGCCGCGATCACGGGTTTGTTCAGGTCGCGCAGCTCTTGCAAGCCGCCGAACCCTCCGGCGCCATAATCCCCGTCTACCGCATCCCCGTCGGCCGCTGCTTTCAGGTCCCAGCCCGGGCAAAAGAACTTTTCTCCGCCGCCCGTCAGAATGGCCACGCGCAGCTCTGGATCGTCGCGAAACGCGGCGAATACCTCACCCATCCTGCGGCTGGTGACAAGATCGATGGCGTTGGCCTTGGGCCGGTCCAGCGTCACCTCAAGGATCGCTCCGTCGCGGCGGGTTTTGATCGGGTCCATATCTCAGGCCTTTCTTATCAGAGCATCCACGGCAACGGCCTTGTACGGCGTGCACAGGAGCGGGTTAATCTCGACCTCGCCAAGCGTGTCGGCATTTTGCATGACATAGGCCTGAACGGCCTCGACTGCGGCGATGATTGCATCCATATCAGCCGCCCGTTGGCCGCGATAGCCCGCCAAAAGCGGGGCAATTTTCAATTTGCCAAGCGCGGCACGGATGTCCTCGTGCGTGCTTGGCACCAGCACCGACGCCGTATCGCGCAGGATTTCGGTCAGTACGCCCCCCGCCCCCAATGTCAGGACAAACCCATGCGCCGGGTCACGGACGACACCGACCAGCAATTCGGCAATGGTTCCGGTGATCATCTCTTCGATCAGGATGCTATCTGTGCCAATTTCGGCTGCGACATCGGCCACATCCTCGGCCTTGATGCCCAGCTGAACAGCGCCGTGTTCGGATTTATGCGCAAGCCCAACACCTTTCACGACAAAGGGGGCTTCCATGTCCTGCGCGGTCGAATGGGCCTCTGCCGGGCCGCAAACCGTACGGCTTTTCGGAACGTGCAGGCCGCATTCGGCCAGCGCCCGTTTCGATTCGCCTTCGGTCAGGGTTTGGGTCGCCTCAGCCGTTCCAGGCAACCAGACAGGATGCGCGGACGGGGGCGAAATCTGACCCGCAGCGCGCGTGGCCGCCAGTGCTTCGCGCAATCCCATGAATGGAACGACACCACCGGCCA
The DNA here is from genome assembly GCF_017872515.1 of Ruegeria sp. HKCCE3926. Classification (NCBI taxonomy): domain Bacteria; kingdom Pseudomonadati; phylum Pseudomonadota; class Alphaproteobacteria; order Rhodobacterales; family Roseobacteraceae; genus Ruegeria; species Ruegeria sp. HKCCE3926. The sequence continues at coordinate 372,207 of NZ_JAEDOU010000002.1, forward strand.
TCAGGTCTTGCGCGACGTCTTCAGGCAGAAGTTCAGGCAGCGTCGCAACAATCGCAAACCGTGCGCCGGTTTCGGCACGCACTCTCAACGCAGCTCGGGTCGCGCAACTCCAGTCGGTCGGATCCGTCGTTGGATAGTCTACGATCGAGAACGTCAGGTCGATGTCGTCACCCGTCATGCCCGACCAGGCCTGTGCCATCGCCTCTTCATCGCGCCAGATATACGTGTGATAATCCAGCGGATTGTTCAACGCGACCATAGGGCCAAGCGCGTCACGCAAGCGCGCCCTTTTGTCATCGCTCAACTGTGGAAAACTCAGGCCGGTGCCGACGGCCATGTCTGCGATCAGGCTCGCCTCACCCCCCGAACAGCTGATCGACGCGATGTTACCCCCGGGGAGCGGCCCGTAGCAGTGCAGCAGTTTCAACGTTTCTAGGAAATCCGGCAACGTCGAAAGACGCGGGATGCCCAATCGGTCCAGCAGCGCCTGCGCGCCTGCATCGCTGCCCGCGAGAGACGCGGTATGAGAGACGGTTGCGGCCTGTGCCTGTTCGGATGCACCGACTTTGAGGGCGACCAGCGGGATGCCCTTTTCGTGGGCCTTCGCGGCCAGCGCCTCCCATTCCCGGATGTCCTTGAACCCTTCGATATGCAGACCCACGGCGGTTACGCGCGGATCATCGATCAAGGCCGAGGCGATTTCGGCCTGGCTGGTTTGGGCCATGTTTCCGCATGCCATCATGTAGGCAATCGGCAACCCACGTTTCTGCATGGTCAGGTTGATCGAGATGTTCGAACTTTGCGTCAGGATCGCCACGCCCTTGTCCACAGGGGTGGCCCCGTGCTGGTCCGGCCACAACAGCGCCCCATCCAGCGCGTTGATGAAGCCATAGCAGTTCGGGCCAAGAATGGGCATGTCACCGGCTGCGGCAATCAGTTGATCCTGCAAGTCCCCGCCGGTGTCATCTTCGGCAACGGCCTCGGAAAAGCCCGATGCAAAGCACACCGCCCCACCTGCGCCCATACTGGACAGGACACGAGCGGCCTCGATGGTGGCGTGGCGGTTGATCCCGATGAAAACCGCATCCGGGGCTTCGGGCAGGTCTTCGATGTGGGCATAAACCTTGTGTCCTGCAATTTCAGACGCTTTGGGATGCACCGGCCAGATTTGACCGGCATAGCCCATGCGTTCGGATTGCAGAACAACCTGCTGACACCACGCGCCGCCACCGATGACGGCGATGGATTTCGGGCGCAGCAGCCGGGTCAGGTCTTTGTTCATGGTCAGGCGCCCAAGGGACGCAGAAGATCGCGGCTGATGATGTGGCGCTGAATTTCGCTGGTGCCGTCCCAGATGCGCTCGACCCGGGCATCGCGCCAGAACCGTTCGATCGGGAAATCGTCCATCAAACCCATACCCCCGAAGATTTGCAGCGTGGTATCCGTCACCCGCGCCAGCGTTTCCGAGGCATAGAGCTTGGCCGAGGCAATCTCGCGGTTTGATGGCAGATTTTGGTCCAGACGCCACGCGGCCGCGAGTGTCAGCCAATCGGCGGCATCGATCTCGGTAATCATGTCGGCGATCTGGAATCCGACGCCCTGAAACTTACCAATAGGCTGGCCGAACTGCTTGCGCTCGGCCGCATAGTTCAGCGCATAGTCAAAGCAGCGCCGCGCGCGACCGACCGAGAACGCCGCAACCGTCAGGCGGGTTGCGTAAAGCCATTCGTTCATCACGGCAAAGCCGCCATCAACCTCGCCCAAGACCTGTGCATCGGGCAGACGGCAGTTGTCGAAATACAGGATATAGTTCTTGTAGCCCTTGTGGCTGACCGAGTTGTAGCCCTCGCGCACTTCAAACCCCGGCGTACCGCGATCCACCAGGAAAGTGGTGATGCGTTTCTTCGGGCCCTTGGGGGTTTCGTCCACGCCGGTCGCGATGAAGACGATGAAGAAATCCGCATGTTCCGCGCCCGAGATGAAATGTTTCGATCCGTTGACAACCCAGTCGCCGCCATCGCGCACCGCCTGGCATTTCATACCACGCACATCCGAACCCGCATCCGGTTCGGTCATCGCCAAGGCGTCCATCTTGTCACCACGTACGGCAGGCAGAAGATACCGTTCGCGCTGCTCGTCGTTGCAGGCCATCAGGATGTTCTGCGGGCGCCCAAAGAAATGCGTCAGTGCCATTGACCCGCGGCCAAGCTCGCGCTCGACCAAGGTGAAATCCAGATGAGACAGACCTGCGCCGCCGACCTCCTCGGGGAAGTTGCAGGCATAAAAGCCCAGATCGATACATTTCTGCTTGATCTGCTCACCCAGCTCAGGAGGCACGGTTCCCGAACGCTCGACCGCGTCTTCATGCGGGTAGATTTCGTTTTCAACAAAGCTTCGGACCGTCGAGACGATCATGTCCTGTTCTTCTGTCAGACCAAACTGCATGGCGCGTGTTCCCTGGATCGGTGGTTGACCAACCAAACGCCATCGCTCAAGGTCACGGCATGCAGAGTTGATATCAAATCATGCCAAATTCGAAAATTTTGACGCGACAATACAACATCCTGCTCTTCAACGGGTTTTCGAACCATTGCCTTGCAAACATGGTCGAACCGCTCAGGGCTGCGAACAACCTGTCGAGGCAGGTTTTGTATTCGTGGTGTTTCTGCTCCATTGACGGAGACCCCGTTCAAAGTTCCAGCGGCCTTGTCGTTACACCGAATGGTTCAATCTTGGATCAGCAAGGCGACGTTCTGGTGGTCATGCCGTCTTATGGGTATCGCAAGTTGGACACGCGATCGACCACGCGCACCGTGCTGGCTGCGGCCCGAAAACACCGGCAAGTGGCCGGATTGGATACCGGCAGTTGGCTGCTGGCCCGCGCCGGTTTGCTGGATGAGCACCGGGCGACCATTCACTGGGACGAGCTTTCCCGGTTCGAAGAAAGTTTTCCGGCCGTGGATGCGGTGCAGGAACGTTTTGTCATCGATGGCAACAGGCTGACCTGTTCTGGGGCGATGGCCGCGTTCGATCTGGCCTCGGCCCTGATCCGCAAGGATCACGGCCCCCTTTTGTCCATGGAAGTCGGGCATCTTCTGATGAGCCGAAATGGGCAGGATCATTACCCTTTGCCTCTGAAGTCCGAAGACACTTTGGTCAATCGCGCACTGGCTGTCATGCAGGCGAACCTTGAAACACCTCTTTCGATCAGGGAACTGGCCCGCAAGATCGGGTGTTCACAAAAGCGGATCGAAATGCGCGTTCAGGCAGAGCTCAAAACCACGCCGCAGGCGCTGTATCGTCGGCTGAGGCTTAACCTTGCACGCAATCTGGCAGAAGATACCGAGCAGTCCATCGCCGAAATCGCCGGTCGTTGCGGATATGAAAACGCCAGCGCCATGACGCGAGCGTTCAAGGCAGAATTCGGCCAGACACCGACGGCGTTTCGCCACCGAAGCTTGTCTGACGGCTGAATGGGGTGCGCATGGCGATGCCCGCTTTCCTGGAAAACCAAAGAACCCTGGGGGCTATTCCAGCGAAACCCACAGCACCTTGGCGTTTTCTTCGCTGGTCGAAATACACCCATGCCCCATTCCGCTGTCATAATAAAGCGAGTCACCAGCCTTCATTGGCAAGGGGCGGTAGTGTTCAGACACGAAGATGAGTTCACCGCTGAGCACATACATGAATTCTTCTCCGGAATGTCGGATCCACGTCTCGAATTCCGACAGGTCACGCGCCTTGATTGTCGCGATATAGGGCAGCATCCGCTTGCTGGTCAGTTCGGGGCAAAGCAGTTCATGCAGGTAAGTGGGCGTATTCTTGATTTCCCCCTCGCCTTTCGGAGTGAAATCACGGCGGCCTGAAATGCCGGATTGACCCGACTGAAGAAACAACTGCGGGGTGCTCATATCCAGGGCCTGAGTCAGACGCCGTACGATGTCAAAGCTTGGCTTTGTCTGGTTGTTTTCGATCTTGGACAGCGTCGACCGCCCGATACCCGCAGCGCGGCCGGCTTCTTCCAGAGTCCACCCTTTCGCGCGCCGCGCATCGCGGATGGACCGGCCCAGAGCCTCTCCTTCATCCAGATCTTCCTGTCCGGAAACATCATTTCTGCTTTCGTCGCCCATTGAATTCCCCCTGTTTTATCAAAGGTTACATGCCTCCCGATTAATACGCAACTTCTTGAATAAGAGATTTTTGTTGCCTAAAGCACATTATTTCCCCTATAGGAAACAAAGTTTCGTACTAAGGATTCGGGGCAAAAGGAGGAGACCATGTTCAAAACGTCGCTGATTGAGGCAGATCCCGTCATTGCCGCGTCCATTTCGCGCGAGGGTGAACGCCAAGCGGAACAGATCGAGTTGATCGCCTCGGAGAACATTGTCTCGAAGGCCGTGATCGAAGCTCAGGGTTCGGTCTTGACCAACAAATACGCCGAAGGCTATCCGGGCCGCCGCTATTATGGCGGCTGCGAATATGTCGATGAGGTCGAAGTCGAGGCGATCGAACGCCTCAAGAAGCTGTTTGGCTGTGAATATGCCAACGTTCAGCCCCATTCCGGCGCACAGGCCAACGGGGCCGTCAAGTTGGCGTTGTTGAACCCGGGCGATACCATTCTTGGCATGTCGCTGGACGCAGGTGGCCATCTGACCCACGGTGCGAAACCGGCGCAGTCCGGCAAATGGTTCCGGCCCGTGCAGTACGGCCTGACCGATGCAGGGCTGATCGATTATGATCAGGTTGCCGAATTGGCGCGGGCGGAAAAGCCCAGGCTGATCATCGCAGGCGCATCCGCCTACTCGCAAAAGATCGACTTTGCCAGATTCCGTAAAATCGCGGACGAGGTTGGCGCATGGCTGCTGGCTGATATGGCTCATATTGCCGGATTGGTGGCGACCGGCCTGCACCCCTCGCCTGTAGGGCACGCACATGTCGTGACCTCGACCACGCACAAAACGCTGCGCGGGCCTCGTGGTGGCATCATCCTGACCAATGACGAGGCGCTGGCGAAAAAGATAAATTCTGCCGTCTTCCCCGGCCTACAGGGGGGCCCGCTGATGCACGTCATCGCAGGCAAGGCGGTGGCTTTTGGCGAGGCGCTGAAACCCGAATTCAAGGAATACATGCAGCGCGTCGTTGACAGCGCATCGGCCTTGGCAAGCGTCATGATGGCGCGCGGATGTGATATCGTTTCCGGCGGCACCCAGAACCACCTGATGCTGGTCGACCTGAGACCTTTGGGCGTCACCGGTAAGGACGCCGAAGCCGCGCTGGAGCGCGCCGGGTTTACCTGCAACAAAAACAGCGTTCCCGGAGATCCAGAGAAACCAACCATCACCAGCGGCATCCGTCTGGGCACCGCCGCCGGGTGCAGCCGTGGCTTTGGCCCGGAAGAATTCAGGAGGATCGGCCATCTGATCGGTGATGTTCTGGACGCGCTCGCGCAGTCACCGGAAGGTGACGAAGCCGTCGAACAGGAAACCCGCAAACAGGTTCGCGCTCTTTGCGCAAGCTACCCGATCTACTGAAAGTACGCGAAATGAATACCTATGACCTCATCGTTATCGGGGGCGGACCGGGTGGCTATGTTGCCGCGATCCGCGCGGCTCAGCTGGGGCTGAAAGTGGCCTGTGTCGAAGGGCGCGGCGCACTGGGCGGTACCTGTCTGAACGTGGGGTGCATCCCCTCCAAAGCGTTGCTGACCTCCTCGGCCAAATATGCCGAGCTTGCACTTCTCTCCTCCCATGGCATTGCGGTCGAGGGGGCCAGCATCGACGTCAGTGCGATGATGGGGCGCAAGGACAAGATCGTCGGTGATCTGACCAAGGGCATCGCATTCCTGTTCAAGAAGAACGGCGTCGATCTGATCGAAGGATGGGCCAGCATCCCGGCCACTGGTCAGGTCAAGGTCCGCGACAGCACATACGAAGCAAAGAACATCCTGATTGCGACAGGATCCGAGCCGACCTCACTGCCGGGGATCGAGATTGATGAGCAGGATGTGCTCAGTTCGACCGGTGCAATCGCGTTGGAACGCGTGCCGGATCATCTGGTTGTGATCGGTGCAGGTGTGATCGGCCTGGAACTTGGGCAGGTCTGGGCACGTCTGGGCGCCAAGGTTACTGTGGTCGAATATCTGGATCGCGTTTTGCCCGGCATCGATGGCGAGATCGCCAAGCTGGCGCAGCGGGCCCTGTCAAAACGCGGTTTGAAATTCCAACTGGGCCGTGCTTTGAAGTCTGTCGATAAAACCGATACGGGTTTGTCGCTGACGGTGGATCGTGTTGGCAAGGACAAGGAAGAAGTGATCGAGGCCGACAAGGTTCTGATCGCTGTGGGCCGTCGCCCGGTGACGCGCGGGCTTGGGCTGGAAGAGCTGGGCGTGGCCGTGAACCCGCGTGGCTTCATCGAAGTCGACAGCTCGTTCCAGACGTCGGTGCCCGGTATCTATGCCATTGGTGACTGTGTTCCCGGCCCGATGCTGGCCCACAAGGCCGAAGAGGACGGTGTTGCCTGTGTCGAGATGCTGGCCGGCGAAGCCGGTCATGTCGATTACAACACCGTGCCGGGTGTGGTCTACACCGATCCCGAAGTGGCCTCGGTTGGTCAGACCGAAGAGGCTCTGAAAGACGCGGGCGTCGAATATGTTGTCGGCAAGTTTGCTTTCATGGCCAATTCGCGGGCACGCTCGACAGGTGAAACAGATGGCGCGGTCAAGGTTCTGGCCGGTTCCGACGGCAAGATCCTCGGGGCTCATATCTGTGGTGCCCATGGTGGCGATCTGATCGCCGAGTTGGTTCTGGCCATGTCCAAAGGTGCCGCGGTCGCCGATGTTGCAGCCTCGTGCCATGCGCATCCTGCCATGGGTGAGGCGGTCAAGGAAGCCTGTCTCGACGCCATGGGGCGTGCGATTCACGCTTAACGAGGTTTGCCAGATGACAATCCAGCTTAGACCACGCCACCCGGAAAAGGCCAAAAAGGCCGACAGCGTGATCCCGCGTAAGCCCAAGTGGATTCGCAAGAAAAAAGGGGACAGCGCCGCGTATTACGAAACCCGACGTCTGATGCGGGATCACGATCTGGCAACGGTCTGCGAAGAAGCGGCCTGCCCCAATATCGGCGAATGCTGGTCCAAGCGCCATGCAACCATGATGATCATGGGCGAGATCTGCACACGGGGCTGTTCGTTCTGCAATGTGGCCACCGGCCGCCCCGATGCGCTGGACGCGTTCGAACCCGGCCGGGTTGCGGCGGCGGTCAAGAAACTGGGCCTGCGCCACGTGGTGATTACGTCTGTTGATCGCGATGATCTGGCCGATGGCGGGGCCGAGCATATCGCCCAGACAATCCGCGCCGTACGCCATCAGAACCCCGGCACCACTGTCGAGGTTCTGACCCCCGACTTCCTGGGCAAGGGCGACGCCGCAAAAATCGTCTTTGACGCAACGCCGGACGTGTTCAACCACAACCTGGAAACCGTCCCGCACCTGTATCCGACGGTTCGCCCCGGCGCGCGCTATTATGCCTCGCTGCGGCTGTTGGACGATGCCAAACGCTCGAACCCCGAGATTTTCACCAAGTCGGGTCTGATGGTCGGCTTGGGCGAAAGCCTCAACGACGTGCGTCAGGTGATGGATGATCTGCGCGCGGCCAATGTCGATTTTCTGACTGTCGGGCAGTATCTGCAACCGACGCCGAAACATCATCCGATTGACCGGTTCTGGTCGCCCGAGGAGTTCGCCCAACTGGAACAAATCGCTCGTTCCAAGGGCTTTTTGCACGTGTCAGCCACGCCGCTGACCCGTTCGTCGTTCCATGCGGACGAAGACTTTGCCGCCCTCAAGCAGGCCCGTCAGCGGGCCATCGCCACCGGGGCATAACCAAACGCAAATGGGAGGGAAACCATGGAAGCGTTAAATTCAATCGTTGGGGCCATCAATGGCGTCGTATGGGGGCCGATGATGCTGGTCCTCATCCTCGGCGTTGGCTTCTTCCTGCAGGTCGGGCTGAAATTCATGCCGATCCTGCGCATCGGCACAGGCTTCAGCCTGTTGTTCAAAGGCCGTGAAGGTCAGGGCGAAGGGCAGATCAGCCCGTTCAACGCACTGATGACTTCGCTGTCGGCGACCATCGGTACAGGTAACATCGCCGGTGTGGCCACTGCTGTCTTCCTGGGCGGTCCAGGCGCCTTGTTCTGGATGTGGATGACCGCCCTGGTGGGCATGGCCACCAAATATGCCGAAGCCGTCTGCGCGGTGAAATATCGCGAGAAAGACGAGCTGGGCAACTATGTCGGCGGCCCGATGTACTACATCAAAAACGGTCTGGGCGCGAAATGGGCCTGGCTGGGTGTGGCTTTCGCCCTGTTCGGCGCGGTTGCCGCCTTTGGCATCGGCAACGGTGTGCAGGCCAACGGTGTTGCTCAGGTGCTGGAAGCCAATTTTGGCCTGAACACCTCGGTCACCGGCGTTGTTCTGATGGTTCTGACTGCAGCCGTTATCCTGGGTGGTATCACCCGCATCGGTGCGGTTGCCGGTAAGCTGGTCCCCTTCATGGCCGTTGCCTATATCATCGCGGGCCTGCTGGTTCTGCTGATCAACATCGGCAACATCGGACATGCGCTGTCGCTGGTCTTTACCTATGCGTTCAGCCCGTCCGCCGCAGAAGGTGGTTTCGCGGGTGCAGCCGTCTGGGCCGCCATCCGCTTCGGTGTGGCACGTGGTGTGTTTTCGAACGAGGCCGGTCTGGGTTCGGCCCCGATCGCGCATGCCGCTGCCGAAACCAAGGGTCCGGTCAACCAGGGCCTGATCGCGATGCTGGGTACGTTCATCGATACCATCATCGTCTGCTCGATCACCGGTCTGGCCATCATCGCGTCGGGGGCATGGACATCGGGTGAATCCGGTGCGGCGCTGACGAGCCACGCGTTCGAATTGTCGCTGCCGGGTATCGGCGGGTATCTGATCGCCATCGCGCTGTCGATCTTTGCCTTCACCACCATCCTCGGCTGGTCGTTCTACGGCGAGAAATGTGTCGAGTTCCTGCTGGGCGTGAAATCCCTGATGCCCTACCGCGTTCTGTGGATCGTGATGATCTACTTCGGCGCAACTGCGGATCTGGGCTTCATCTGGCTGCTGGCCGATACGCTGAACGCCATGATGGCCATCCCGAACCTGATCGCCCTGGCGCTGCTGAGCCCGATCGTCTTCAAACTGACCAAAGAGTTCTTCGCCTCGGGCGGCAAGTCCGAAGAGCCGGGCGGCACACCTGCCGAATAAGATCGGCCCGACCAAAACGGGGGGCCATCCCGGCCCCCCGCCTTTGAAACCGAATTCAATATCTCGAGGAGAGACGTGATGGCCACTAAAATCCTGCTGCCCATTGATCACACCGACGACCGCTCGTGGAAACTGGCCCTGTCGACCGCCTTGGAACAGGCAAAATTCTACGGTGCCGAACTGCATGCGGTTGCCGTCATCCCCGAGATCATCCAGCTGCCGAACCTTCCCGCCAACTATGGTGCCGGCGCAAAGGACCACGTGCGGGGTGCGGTTCAGGCGATTCTGGATCATGCCAAGGCTTCCGACGTGCCGGTCCATGTCGAAGAAGGCAGTGTTTACCGCGAAATCCTGAAGCTTGCCTACAAGGAAGGCTTTGATCTGATCGTCATGGCATCGACCAAGGGCGATTTCCCGAACTACGAGATTGGCCCGAACCTGGCCCGTGTCGTGCGCAATGCGCATTGCACCGTCATGGTCGTCCGCGACCAGTCCCGCTGATTGAAAGGTTGAAGAAATGACCACACCGAAGCGCACGCCCTTGTATGACCTTCACGTCGAACTTGGTGGCA
>NZ_JAEDOU010000020.1:0-4477 GCF_017872515.1 Ruegeria sp. HKCCE3926
TATTCCGCGGCGTCTGCGTATGCGTCCATTGGGGGGCATGTGCAGACGAGGTTTCTGTCACCGTATGCGTTGTCGACGCGGTTGACGGGGGACCAGTATTTGTCGACGCCCATGGAACCCGGCGGGAAGCAGGCCTGTTCGCGGGTGTAGGGGCGGTCCCAGTCGCCGACCAGATCGCGCACCGTGTGGGGGGCGTTTTTCAGCGGGTTGTTTTCCGCGTCGATCTTGCCGTCGATGATGTCCTGCGCTTCCGAGCGGATCGACAGCATGGCATCGCAGAAACGGTCCAGTTCGGCCATGGGTTCCGACTCCGTGGGTTCCACCATCAGGGTGCCGGCCACCGGCCAGCTCATCGTTGGCGCGTGGAAGCCTGAATCGATCAGGCGTTTGGCCACGTCATCGACGGTGACATGCGCCTCGGCGTCCAGGGGCCGGGTGTCGAGGATGCATTCATGCGCCACACGCCCCGTTTCCGAGGTATAGAGGATCGGATAGGCATCCTTGAGCCGCGCCGCGATGTAGTTGGCGTTCAGGATCGCCACCTTGGTCGCCTGCGTCAGACCCGCGCCGCCCATCAGCAGCACATAGGCCCAGCTGACCGGCAGAATGGACGGAGACCCGAAGGGCGCCGCCGAGACCGGGCCCACGGCGGTGCCGTATTCCGGGTGCCCGGGCAGGTGCTCGGCCAGATGCGCCTTGACGCCGATCGGACCCATGCCGGGGCCGCCGCCGCCATGCGGGATGCAGAAGGTCTTGTGCAGGTTCAGGTGGCTGACGTCGCCGCCAATGTCGCCGGGGCGCGACAGGCCCACCATGGCGTTCATGTTGGCGCCGTCGATATAGACCTGACCGCCGTGGTCATGGGTGATCTGGCAGACCTCCTGCACGGTGGTCTCGAACACACCATGAGTGGACGGGTAGGTGATCATGCAGGCGGCCAGATGATCCGAGTGCTTTTCCGCCTTGGCGCGGAAGTCGGCGACATCGATATTGCCCTTGTCATCCGCCTGCACCGGCACGACCTGCCAGCCCACCATCTGCGCCGAGGCCGGGTTGGTGCCATGGGCCGAGGTCGGGATCAGGCAGACATTGCGGTGCCCTTCGCCGCGCGCAAAGTGATAGTTGCGGATCGTCAGCAGGCCCGCATATTCGCCCTGCGCGCCCGAGTTGGGCTGCTGGGAGATCGCGTCATAGCCGGTGATCTGGCACAGCTTGTCGTTCAGATCCGCAATCATCTCGTGATAGCCCTGCGCCTGATCTTCGGGGCAGAACGGGTGCAGATTGCCGAACTCGGGCCAGGTGACCGGGATCATCTCGATCGTGGCGTTCAGCTTCATGGTGCAGGACCCCAGCGGGATCATCGCCCGGTCCAGCGCCAGGTCGCGGTCGGCCAGACGGCGCATATAGCGGGTGATCTCGGCCTCGGCCCGGTTCTGGTGGAAGATCGGGTGGGTCAGATAGGCGCTTTCACGCAGCGCATAATCCGGCAGGCGGTATTGCTTGTTCGAGCTGTCATCCTTGCGGTCGATGCCGAAGGCCCCCCAGACCGCCTCGATCGTCTCGGGGCGGGTCTGTTCGTCCAGGCTGATGCCAACCTTGGTGTCGCCCACCTTGCGCAGGTTGACGCCGCGCGCCACGGCGGCCTCCATCACCGTCTTCTGCAGATGGCCAACCTCGACCGTGATCGTGTCGAAGAACACCTCGGGTTCGACCGAGAAGCCCGCCTCTTCCAGGCCGGCGGCCAGGCGCGAGGTCTTGCGGTGCACCGACTGGGCAATCGCCTTGATGCCGTCGGGGCCGTGATAGACCGCATACATCGAAGCAATCACCGCCAGCAGCGCCTGCGCGGTGCAGACGTTCGAGTTCGCCTTCTCGCGGCGGATGTGCTGCTCGCGGGTCTGCAACGACAGGCGGTAGGCCTTGTTGCCGCGGCTGTCGATGGACACACCGATGATCCGGCCCGGCATGGATCGCTTCAGCTTGTCGGTGGTGGCCATGTAGGCGGCGTGCGGGCCGCCATAGCCCATCGGCACACCAAAGCGCTGGGTCGAGCCGATGGCAATGTCCGCGCCCATCTCGCCCGGTGACTTCAGCAGCGCCAGCGACAGGATGTCGGCGGCGACGATGGCGATGGCCTTGTGTTCATGCAGCGCCGCGATCTCGGCGGTGAAGTCGCGCACATGGCCATAGGTGCCCGGATACTGGAAGATCGCGCCGAATACCGCGCCCGCGTCCAGCTGATCCGGGTCGGCGACCTGCACGTCGATGCCCAGAGGCTCGGCCCGGGTCTTGATCACCGCGATGGTCTGCGGGTGGCAGTTCTTGTCAACGAAGAAGGCCGCGTTGTTGGCCTTGGACCGGCCGCCGCGCTTGGCCATCGCCATGGCTTCGGCCGCCGCTGTCGCCTCGTCCAGCAGCGAGGCGTTGGCCACATCGAGCCCGGTCAGGTCGCTGACCATGGTCTGGAAGTTCAAGAGCGCCTCGAGCCGGCCCTGGCTGATCTCGGGCTGGTACGGCGTGTAGGCGGTGTACCAGGCCGGGTTTTCCAGGATGTTGCGCAGGATCGGCGCAGGCGTGGTGGTGCCGTAATAGCCCTGACCGATCAGCGAGGTCAGAACCTTGTTCTTCCCCGCCACCTGTTTCATGTGGAAAAGCGCATCGCGTTCCGTCATCGCCGGACCCCAGTCCAGCGGCTGTTTCTGCCGGATCGCCGGGGGGACGGTGGCGTCGATCAGCTCGTCCAGCGTCTTGAAGCCGATCACCTGCAGCATATCGCGCATCTCGGTCGGGCTGGGACCGATATGGCGACGGTTGGCAAAATCATAGGCTTCGTAGTCGGTCAGTTTGAAGGCCATTGCAGCGCTCCCATGGATAGGTCAGGGCCGGCGGAGACTGCGGGAGCCTCCGGCGGGGATATTTCTTGCCAGATGAAGGGCGGGGCCCAAATTCGGCGGCATCAATTAATTCGATGGAGCCCCATGCCGGGACTCCGTTCGGGTTTACCCGATGAAGGCCTTGTAGCCGGCTTCGTCCATCAGATCCTCGAGCTGCGACGCGTCACTGATCTTGATCTTGTAGATCCAGGCCTCGCCCTCGGGGTCGTCGTTCAGCGCGCCGGGATTGTCGGCCAGCGCCTCGTTCACCTCGACGATCTCACCATCGACCGGAGCATAGAGTTCCGAGGCCGCTTTGACGGATTCGATCACACCGATCTCGCCGTCTTTCTCGAACTCGTCGCCCACTTCCTGCTGCTCGACAAACACCACCTCACCCAGCTGTTCAGCCGCGTGTTTGGTGATGCCCAGCGTGGCGGTGTCGCCTTCGACGCTCAGCCATTCATGTTCTTCGGAATAATAGGTTGCCATGCTTCTCTCTCCTGACTTCAACGCTTGTAATTCTGTTTGACGAAGGGCAGCGCCACGATCTGCGCCGGTTGCGCCTTGCCCCGGATGATCAGGTTCACCTTCTCGCCCGGCGCGCCATGGCCTTTGCTCACATAACCCATCGCAACCGGGCCGCCGACCGTGGGGCCAAAGCTGCCCGAGGTGATCTGACCGATGGTGTTACCCTCTAGGCATTGCACTTCCACGCCCTGACGCGCCGGCGCACGGCCGTCGGGCTTGATGCCCACCAGCTTGCGGGCTGCGCCCTCGGCCAGTTCGCGCTGGATACGCTCCGCCCCCGGAAAACCACCTTCTTCCTTGCGACGCTTCTGCATCGCCCAGCCGAGGCTGGCCTCGACCGGCGAGGTGCTCTGGTCGATGTCATTGCCATAGAGGCACAGCCCGGCCTCAAGCCGCAGGCTGTCGCGCGCGCCCAGACCCGCCGGTTCGCACTCCTCATGCGCCAGGAAGGCCCGTGTGATCTCGATCGCCTTATCCTCGGGGATCGAGATCTCGTACCCGTCCTCGCCGGTATAGCCCAGGCGCGAGATACGGCATTCAACGCCGTTGATATCGGCCACGGTGGTTTCCATGAACTTCAGATCGCGGGCAGCGGGGCAGAGTTCCCCGACTACATCTTCGGCCTTGGGGCCTTGCACGGCCACCAGCGCGCGGTCGAAGATCTCGGTCACCTCAACCCCGTCCAGATTGTCGCGCATATGCGGAATGTCCTGATGGCGCAGCGCCGCGTTCACCACCACAAAGTAGTGATCCCCCGCATTCGACACGATCAAATCGTCCATGATCCCGCCTTCGGCATTGGTGAAGAACCCGTACCGCGCCTTGCCTTCCTTCAGCGTCGCATAGGCCTGCGGGCACAGAGCTTCCAGCTTCTCACCCACATTCTCACCGCGCAGGATCACCTGACCCATGTGAGACACATCAAACAACGCCGCCTTCTCACGGCACTGCTTATGCTCTCCCATGATCCCCAAAGGATACTGAACAGGCATCTCCCAACCCGCAAAATCAACCATCTTGCCACCAAGTTCGACGTGAAGGTCATACAAGGGCGTGCGCTTCGGTGTGGTCAT
>NZ_JAEDOU010000003.1:0-369819 GCF_017872515.1 Ruegeria sp. HKCCE3926
AGCGTAACCGCCGCTTCCGCCGCGTCCCAGCGCCTCAGCAGCGCCGGTGAAGGGGGTTCTAAGTATAACAAACAAATCCCGCAAGCGGAAAATACACAAAAACAGAAGAAATTCTTGAAAAGTTCATTTATCAAGCAATTACAGATACTTAAACCGGATCAATCAAGCGCACTGCCGCCGATAACTATGTAAAGGCAGGTCAGAATTCCCGGTTCAGCGCGTTATGCACATGATTACCCACAGCCTCACGTCCGAGTCAGGCGGAATCGGCCCTGTTGGACCGGAAAGACAGGTTGGGAATCGGCAGGCGCAGGACAAGCAGGGCGATAATGGCAGCCAGGTAAGCAAGCGGCTCGATCTGAAATCCTTTTGCCAGCAAGAGGTAATGCATCGCCCCCAACAATGCGGCCGCGTAAACGAGGTGGTGCAGCTTGCGCCAGCGCGGTCCCAGTCGGCGCACAGACCAGTTGTTGGAGGTCAACGCCAGCGGAAGCAGAAGAAGAAACCCCGCCATGCCGACTGTTATGTACGGGCGTTTGAGGATATCCGCCCAGATCTGGCTGGGAAGCTGCACATCCAGAACCAGCCACACAAGAAGATGCAACGCGACGTATACAAACGTGAGCACCCCGATCGCGCGCCGAAACTTCATCAGGTTGAGGCCGACATGCCGGCGCAGGGGTGTGACCGCCAGACCGGCAATCAGCAACTGAAGGGCCAGTTCCCCATATCTGTGCTCCAACGCCTCAATCGGTTCGACCCCCAAACCACCGGTCAGGCCAAGATAAAACAGCCAGGGGGCGGGCAACGCCCCCAGCAGATAAACGGCCCATACCGGAATACGGCGGAGTGTCTGGTTCATCGCCGACATGGTTTTAATAATTCTTGGCCAGATCCATGCCTTCATAAAGGCTGGCGACCTCTTGTTCATAGCCGTTGAACATCAGGGTCGGCTTACGTGACGCGAAAAGCCCGCCCCCGATCTCGCGCTCTGAAGCCTGAGACCAGCGTGGATGGTCCACGTTGGGGTTCACATTACTGTAGAACCCGTATTCGCGTGGATTGGACATGTTCCAGCTGGTGGGCGGTTCATCCTTTGTGAGCGTGATCCGAACAATCGACTTGATCGATTTGAAGCCGTATTTCCAAGGAACGACCAGACGCAAGGGCGCACCGTTCTGGTTGGGAATCGGGCGGTCGTAAATTCCGGTTGCCATGATTGTCAGGGGGTGCATCGCCTCATCCAGGCGCAATCCCTCTCGGTACGGCCAATCGAGAACGGGAAACCGCGTTCCCGGCATTTCATCCGGGCGATAGGCCGTCTCAAAAGCCACATATTTCGCGCCGTCTTGCACGCCCGCCATATTGAGAAGGTCGGCCAGCTCAAATCCGTTCCACGGAATTACCATCGACCAGGCTTCCACACAGCGAAAGCGGTAGATCCGCTCCTCTATCGTCATCTCGGACAGGATGGCCTGAAAATCATAGTCGCCGGGGTGGTCGACCAGACCATCAATCGTGACGCTCCAGGGTTCGGTCACCAGCGTATGAGCATATTTCGCCGGGTCATCTTTCCCGGTCCCGAACTCATAGTAGTTGTTGTAGGTGGTGATCTCTTCCCACGTGTTCGGCTCCAACCCATCTTGTGCTGCCGCCGGTTTGGCCATCGCAGTCAGGCCGACACCAGCCAGCCCGGCCATAACCTGCCGCCGGTTGAGGAACGCCGCCCGGGGGGTGACGTCTGCATGTGTCAAAGTATTGGTCCAGCGATGCGCCATATGGGTCTCCGTCATCTTCAGTGGTCGCTATTGACGTAGTGTGCTGATAGCACAGAGCCATGGAAACAGGCGTAACGATTGAGCGAAGTGATTGTAACGTTCCATTGTAACAGGGCATTCGAGTAACGTTTTCAGCACCGAAAACCATAGACTCGAGAACTTTTGGAGCCCGGCGGAAAACTGCGGTTTTCGTGGATTACCGTCAGAACACGGGCACAAAACTTTACAACTGCGGGCGCAAGGCTGCACTCTGTCAGGTGGGCGCCACGCCAAGCCGAACGCGAGGCAAGGCTGCGAGTGCAGCCTTTTGGCCGCAATGGGAGGAAGAAAAATGTGTGATATCTGCGTAATGAATGCCGTCAAAGACAAGATGCTGTCTCGTCGCGGGTTCTTCAAAGCTGCCGCAGCTTCGGGTGTTGCAGCAGCCGCAACCGGAGCCGTCGCGCCGCAAGCACTGGCGGCCGGGCATGGCGGTGTCGAAGATATGACCCATACGCTGAGCCCGGATTTCCCGACATGGGGCGGCGAACCCGGCATTTCGGCCGAGCAGGCTTTCAACTTTGCTGATCACGGCTTCAATCTGTTCAACCTGTCAATCAACGAACATACGGGCACGCATATCGATGCGCCGCTTCACTTTTCGGCGGATGGGACGTCGGTTGATGAAATCCCCGTCACGGATCTGGTCGCCCCCTTATGCGTCGTGGACATCGCCGCCCGAGCGGCCGAGGACGCTGACACGCGCGTCACCCCGGACGATCTGAAAGCCTGGATTGCGGCCAATGGTGATATTCCTGATGGTGCCTGCGTGGCGATGCATTCCGGATGGGCAGGCAAAACCGCCACGGATGAGTTCCGCAATTTCGACGGCGAAGCGCAGCATTACCCGGGCTTCCACGTTGAAGCCGCGGAGATGCTGATGGAGGAGACCGGAGCACGATCAATTGCCGTTGATACCCTGTCCTTGGATCACGGCATGTCCGCAGATTTCGCGACACATTACGCGTGGTTGCCGTCAGGCCGGTTCGGGATCGAATGTCTGGCTGGGCTGGATCGCGTGCCTGCGTCGGGTGCAACGCTGGTGATCGGCGCACCCAAGCACCAAGGCGGCACCGGCGGGCCGGCGCGGATCTTTGCATTGATCTGACAAATGCCCGGGCGGCCGACCAGCGCCCGCCCGGCCATCTTTCCGGTAGGGCCAAACTTCTGCCACAGTTGCAGACCAAGACGTCGTGCATTCTTGATCTGTTCGGGACACCTGCCTTCATGTTGCTTAGACCCCTTGTTGTTTTTTTGTCTTTGCTGTGCGGATCGGCATTGGCTGATGTGCAATCGTGCAAAAAGCTGTTTGAGCGCGCGCCGCAGGTCCTGAGCGATCTGAATCAGATCGGGTCTGAAGTTTATGAAGACAGCCATCCGGGCCTCGGCTATTCCGCCACTTTTGCAGACCCATCTTCCAAGATCACGGTTTTCTTCTATGACCATCAACAAAGGGACGTCTCATCTGAAATGGCCCTTGAAAGCTTTAAACAAGCTGCACGCGATATCGCTGCAATAGCTGCGCGGCGCGGTGCCGAGCTTGGTGAAATCAACGCCTATCAGTTGCGTGATCCGTCGCAGGTGTTGCCGTATCGGGCCGAGGCCAAAGCATCAGATGGCCTGTCCGAACTTCTGGCAGTCGGCGTCGTGGACAATTGTATTGTGAAGCTGAGGTTCACGGCCCAGTTTCCAATGGAGAAAGCGCAGGTCTGGATGAAGGTCCTCAGTGATTATCTGAACAAAGGCTATGGAAAGCCGACATGAAAAAGGCCCGCCAAAAAAGCGGGCCTTTCAGTTCACGGTGTCAGATCAATGCACCACGGCATCGTCCGGGCGCGGTCGCTCGGAAGTTCCCAAACGATCACCGATGATCAAACCATCTTGCCCGGCGGTGACCGGAACGATGTCACCATCCTTGATTTCCCCGGCCAGCAGAGCTTCGGCCAACGGGTTCTGCAACGCGCGCTGGATGACGCGTTTCAGCGGGCGGGCACCGAAGACCGGGTCATAGCCTTCATTGGCCAGCCATTCCTTGGCGCTGTCATCCAGGGCCAGCTCGATCTTGCGGGCGGCCAGACGTTTTTGCAGACGTGCCATCTGAATATCGACGATGCCATCCATATCGGCCCGCTTGAGGCGGTCAAAGATGATCGTTTCGTCC
This sequence comes from Ruegeria sp. HKCCE3926, assembly GCF_017872515.1. Classification (NCBI taxonomy): domain Bacteria; kingdom Pseudomonadati; phylum Pseudomonadota; class Alphaproteobacteria; order Rhodobacterales; family Roseobacteraceae; genus Ruegeria; species Ruegeria sp. HKCCE3926. The sequence continues at coordinate 3,979 of NZ_JAEDOU010000003.1, forward strand.
AGACGGTTCAGGAATTCGGGCCGGAAATGTGCCCGGACCGCATCCATCACGTCGCGCTTGGCCTGTGAACTGTCCGCACCTTCGGGCAGCTGGCTGAGCGCCTGAGACCCAAGGTTCGACGTCAGGATGATCAGCGTCTGTTTGAAGTCCACGGTGCGGCCCTGACCATCGGTCAGAACGCCATCGTCCAGAACCTGCAACAGCACGTTGAAAACATCCGGGTGCGCCTTTTCGACCTCGTCGAACAGCACGACCTGATAGGGCCTGCGCCGCACGGCTTCGGTCAGCACACCGCCTTCGTCATAACCGACATAGCCCGGAGGGGCACCGATCAGACGGGCGACCGCGTGTTTCTCCATGAACTCGGACATGTCGATGCGCACCATCGCGTTGTCGTCATCGAACAGGAAATTCGCCACGGCTTTGGTCAGCTCGGTCTTACCCACGCCAGTCGGCCCAAGGAACAGGAACGAGCCCAGCGGGCGGTTTTCGTCATTCAGACCCGCACGAGCACGGCGTACTGCATTGGCTACAGCGGTGACAGCCGCATCCTGACCGATCACGCGCGAATGCAGTTCTTCTTCCATCCGCAGCAGTTTCTCGCGTTCGCCTTCCAGCATTTTGGCGGTCGGGATGCCCGTCCAGCGTTCGACAACGCTGGCTATCTGTTCCGGACGCACCGTTTCCTCGGCCATCATGGCGTTGCTTTCGGCATTCTCGGCCTCGGACAGCTTTTTCTCAAGCTCGGGGATGATGCCATAGGACAGCTCACCCGCCTTGGCGAGGTTGCCTTCGCGCTTGGCGATTTCCAGATCGGCCCGCGCCTTGTCGAGCTGTTCCTTCAAATCCCGCGCGCCAGCCAGCTTGTCGCGTTCGGCCTGCCACTGCGCAGTCATCTCGGCGGATTTTTCCTGAAGTTCTGCTAGATCCTTCTGCAAGGTTTCCAGGCGATCCTTCGATGCCGCATCGTCTTCCAGCTTCAGCGCCTCTTCCTCGATCTGCATTTGCAGAATCTGGCGATCCAGCTGATCGAGTTCCTCAGGCTTGGAATCCACCTCCATCCGCAACCGCGACGCGGCTTCATCGACCAAGTCGATGGCTTTGTCGGGCAGGAACCGGTCGGTGATATAGCGATGCGACAGGGTCGCCGCCGACACCAACGCCGAATCCGAGATGCGCACGCCGTGGTGCAGCTCGTACTTTTCCTTGATGCCGCGCAGAATGCTGATCGTGTCTTCGACCGTCGGTTCCTGAACCATCACCGGCTGGAACCGGCGCGCAAGGGCCGCGTCTTTTTCGACGTATTTGCGATACTCGTCCAGTGTGGTCGCACCGATACAATGCAGCTCACCCCGGGCGAGCGCGGGCTTGATCAGGTTGGCGGCATCCATCGCACCATCCGATTTGCCCGCGCCAACCAGCGTGTGCATCTCGTCGATGAACAGGATGATCTCACCCGCGGCCTCGGTCACCTCGGTCAGAACAGCCTTGAGGCGTTCTTCGAATTCACCACGGTATTTCGCACCGGCAATCAGCGCACCCATGTCGAGCGCAAGCAGCTTCTTGTCCCTCAGCGATTCCGGTACGTCGCCGTTGACGATGCGCAACGCCATGCCCTCGGCAATCGCGGTTTTACCGACGCCAGGTTCCCCTATCAGAACCGGGTTGTTCTTGGTGCGGCGCGACAGAACCTGCATTGAGCGGCGGATTTCCTCATCCCGCCCGATGATCGGGTCAATCTTGCCTTCAGCCGCAGCTTCAGTCAGATCGCGCGCATATTTCTTGAGCGCGTCATAGCCCTCTTCCGCCGACGCTGTGTCAGCAGTGCGACCCTTGCGGATGTCATTGATCGCTTCATTCAGCTTCTGGGCAGATACCGCACCGGCCTCCAAAGCCTCCTTGGCTTTGGATTTCACCATGCACAGCGCCATCAAAACGCGTTCAACGGGCACAAAGCTGTCGCCCGCCTTGGTGGCTATCTTTTCGGCCTCGTCCAGAACCTTGGCCGTCTGACCGTCCATGTAAATCTGGCCGGCATCACCGCTGACTTTCGGGATCTTGCCCATGGCAGCGTCAAGCGCCTCGACCACGCGGTTCGGCGCGCCGCCCGCGCGTGTGATCAGATTGCTTGCCAGCCCCTGATCGTCATCCATCAATGCTTTGAGTATATGTGTGGGCTCCAGCCTCTGGTGCCCCTCGCGCAGCGCAATGGTCTGCGCCGCCTGCACGAACCCCCGTGCCCGTTCAGTGAACTTGTTCAAGTCCATGATATTCTCCTTTTCCAAGCGCCCCGTTTTGATGCGCCCGCCTGGCGGCACGCGTCGGTCGAAGCCTCACATTCAATCTGGGAAATACCTTTGCCGGTTCAAGAGGCTAGAGAGTGAAAAAACGCCTCAACCACGCGGAATCGTATAGACAGTGTAGCCCCCGGTTTCGGCCACCTGCTGGGCATCGTTCGTCTCGACCAGCGACTGCGCGGCGGCGCTGCCCGTGGGGCAGGATACAAGATCGGCGGTGTGGTCGAGGAAATTGCCGGTAAAGGTGGTTTCTCCGGTCAACTGGCACCAGTCATCTTCGGACCGATAGCCCCGAACAAGATACAAATCATCATTGGTCGGGGGCGGCGCGGCGCCGGTTTCGGTCTGTGGCGGCGTGTCGTCGCAGGCGGCCAGCGTGGCGACGACGGCCAGCGGAACAAGGTGCTTCATGGTCTGTCCCTTTGATGCAATTTTCGTTTCAGAGTGGCAGCACCATAGCACAGTTGGGACAAAGCGAGGACACCGCTGGCTCCTTTGTCAGCTGTGGGCGTCAACCGCCTTCGATCTGCCGGATCAGCTTTTGCGCCTCGTCATCGCCCTGCTCGGCCGCGAGGCGAAGAAACCTCAGCGCCTCTTCGACATCGCCGATTTCATAGAGCAACCGGCCGAATTTGCGCTGCGATTTCACATCGCCAAGCTTTGCGGCCCTGCCCCAGAACAACAGGGTCGCTTCCGTGTCCTGAGGCACACCGTCCCGCCCGTGATAGGTCAAAGAACCGAGATTGTGCAGTGCCACGACATTGTCCTGCTTGGCGGCCTGGAAATAATAATCCAGCGCCTGTTCGATGTCTTTGGAGTAGCCGTTCTCGCCGATCTCGTAGATGTAGCCCAATCGCGCCGCGGCATCGGCGCTGCCGTTTCGGGCCGCCATCTTCAGATAGTCGACCGCGCGCTGCATATCGCGCGGGACATGCGTTCCTTCGCGATAGATTACGCCGAGGTGCAGCTGAGACGGCTCATATCCGAAGAACGCAGCCCTTTCATAATAGTACAGCGCCTTGTCGATGTCGGGCGCAACACCTTTCCCGTTCTCGAAGCCATACGCGACGTTGTGCATGCCCATCGGCAGAGCGCTTTCGGCAGCCGCCATGTACCAGGCAAACGCGGTCTCGTGGTCCTCGGGAACGATCTCGCCATCACTATAGAGCGAAGCGAGCGTGTTCATCGCCAGCCCGCTGCCCTCCATCGCGGCCAGTTCCGAAAACTCGAGCGCCATTTCCAGCTTGCCGCCCTTCATGAGCGCCCGGCCAAAGGCGGCCACGACCTCGGCATCGACATCCTGATCTTTCAACAGCAGATCGGCGCAGATCGCCATCGCATTCTCGGCGTCCATGTCGGCCCATTTCACCCCGTCGAAATAGGGCGACTGCCCCGGAGCGGCAGCGGCCATCAGGCAGTCATACTCTCCGTCCGAATAGTCGGGGTCCTGCGGTGGATCGTCGGGGTTGGGTTCCGGCCGGGGGCGCAGGTCGGAAACCCGCAGGCGCCGTTGCGGTTCCTTGGGGTCGTCGGCCTTTGCCGGCGCAGAGGCCTCGCCGGTCAGCCCGACCAGCAGATCGCGCGCCAGCTGCGAATAGATCGGGCAATCGGCGTAGATCCGTGAAAAACTCTCGATCGCCGTCGCCGACCCGCTGTCCTTGACGTCCGCCCAGACCAGTCGGGCCTCGCCGCAATCCGTTTCATCGGCCCAGACTGCGCCCGCCCCGACCAAAACAGCCGCCGAGGCCACCACACCCAACCGTATCATCCCGTATTTTCCTGCGTCTTTTCTTGTCTCAATGCGTCACACGCTCTACAGAAGCGCCGATCCCGTCAAGCTTGAAAGGTCGATACAATGCTCCGAACCGCCGATGACCGCCTGATCGTCGCCCTCGACGTCCCCAACGCGCTGGAAGGGCTGAAGCTGGCCGAGACGCTAGGCGACGCCGTTTCGTTCTACAAGATCGGCCTGGGCATGCTGACAGGCGGCGGGCTGGCACTGGCCAATGAGCTCAAGCAGGAACACGGCAAGCGCATCTTCCTGGACATGAAGCTGTTCGACATCGGCAACACGGTGGAAAACGCGGTGCGGGGGCTGGCGCAGTTCGATCTGGATTTCCTGACCGTGCATGGCGACCCGCATGTGGTGCGCGCCGCCAAGGAAGGGGCGGCGGGCAAGGATCTGAAGATCCTGGCGGTGACCATCCTGACCTCGCTGAACCGCGACGATCTGGATGCCGGCATGATGAAGGCCGGTGACGTTCAGGACATGGTGGTGGAACGCGCCGCCCACGCCTTCGAGGCCGGGGCCGACGGCGTGATCGCCAGCCCGCAGGAGGCCGCCCTGATCCGCGCCCTGCCCCAGGCGACGGGCCGGCTGATCGTAACCCCCGGCGTGCGTCCGGCAGGCGCGGCACTGGGCGATCAAAAACGTGTGGCCACACCTGCCAGCGCCATCCAGGACGGGGCGGATCATATCGTAGTTGGCCGCCCCATTTATCAGGCCGAAGATCCAAAATCCGCGGCCGCGGCCGTTTTGACCGAGTTAAATTCTCTGAAAACGTGATGAGCAGGATCATCGTTTCAACAGGGATTCACGCTGAAAAAACCGCCGCAACAGGTTGACCTTACGTCAGTTTTTCGCGAATCCGCGCCAAATCGTCCCTGTGCCAGAAAACACACATTCAAAAAGCGAGTTTCTGAAAAGCGCGCCAAACCCTATCTCAACCGGAAAATCTTAGCGATTCTCAAGGGGATTTACTCCCCAACGAACCTACTCTTCCTGAGGTTCGTTACTTCCCCCCGCGAAGCGCGGGGGGTTTCTTTTCTCTGAATGATCTTTGATCGATATCACGGGATGATATAAGGAACCCCCAAGACAACTGCGGAACACATGAGGACGCAGATGCCCGGTCTTTGCCGAGATTGCCTGACCCCTTTGACGAACGAACGGCGCTGCACGGCCTGCGGCAGCCCCAGGGTAAAGTCTCATCCCGAACTGTTTGATCTGTCCATCGCACATATGGATTGCGATGCCTTCTATGCTTCGGTGGAAAAGCGGGACAATCCGGAACTGGCAGACAAGCCTGTCATCATCGGCGGCGGCAAACGCGGTGTTGTATCCACGGCATGCTACGTGGCCCGAATTCGCGGTGTGCGATCCGCCATGCCCATGTTCAAAGCGCTGCAACTGTGCCCCGATGCCGTCGTGATCAAACCACGCATGTCCGTGTATGCCCAGGTGTCACGGGACATCCGCGCCATGATGGACGAACTGACACCAGTGGTCGAACCCCTGTCCCTGGACGAAGCTTTCATGGACCTGTCCGGCACCGAACGCCTGCACGGAGCCCCCCCAGCCGTCATGCTGGCGCGCCTGGTCAAACGCATGAAGGATGAACTGGGTGTGACAGGATCCATCGGGCTGAGTCACAATAAGTTTCTGGCCAAGTTTGCCTCGGACCTCGACAAGCCCCGTGGGTTTTCGGTGATCGGCAAGGCCGAGACGGCTGAGTTTCTGAATGACAAACCCGTAAGGTTGATCTGGGGTATTGGCCCCGCTGCGCAGGAATCACTGGACCGGGCAGGGATTCGAACCTTCAACGACCTACTGCGTTGGGATCAGGAGGCTTTGACTGTGCGTTTCGGCTCGATGGGGTATCGCCTGTGGCATTTGGCACGGGGTCAGGACAAACGACGCGTTTCAGCCCATGAACCGATGAAATCCATCAGCAATGAGACCACGTTTTTCGAGGACACCGCCAATATTGATATTCTGGACGGACATTTGTGGCGCATGGCCCTGAAGGTCTCGGACCGGGCCAAGGCCAAGGATCTGGCTGGCCGGGTCGTTACGCTGAAGCTGAAGAAAGCCAATCACAAGATTCTGACACGGCGCGTGTCATTGCGGGACGCAACGCAGATCGCGGACAAAATCTATCGCACCGCAAAAGGGCTTTTCGATCAGGTGGGGGATCAGGGGCCATACCGCCTGTTGGGGTGTGGCCTGTCTGACCTGTGCCCGGCGGATCAGGCTGACATCTCCGGCGACCTGCTTGATCCCGGCGCCGTCCGCAGATCACAGGCCGAGCGGGCCACCGACCAGATCCGCCAGAGATTCGGCCCGGAAGCAATCGTGAAGGGCCGCGCTTTGCGCTAGTTTCATTCCGCCGCCAGACGGAGAGGTTTTGAACCGATTCTGGATATGTCGCGCACCACCTGCCGGAGGAGTTTCGAAAACGTCATGAAATTGGCGTTCGGCGCAATTTTTTCTTCGTCCATATACAAGGCCCGGTCGATTTCAATCTGGATCGCGTGTTGCTGGCGGGTGGGGCGGCCGTAAGTCTGTGTCACGTAGGCCCCGGCAAACGGGGCGTTGCGCACCACATTCAGACCTACCGCAGCAAACGCCGATTCGACGAGGTCCACGATTTCAGACGAGGCCGACGCACCGAACCGATCACCCAGCACGATCTCGGGCCGTTTGTTTCGGGTCGTACCAGCCATGGCCACCGCCTCATGCGGCATGGAGTGGCAATCCACCAGTATGGCCTGGCCGAATTTCTCGTGTGATTCGGCCAGCAGGGATTTCAAACGTGCATGATAGGGGCGCCAATAGGTGTCGATGCGCAGCCGCGCCTCGTCCATGGTCAGCTTGCCGCTGTAGATTGCCCGTCCATTGGCCACAACGCGGGGAATCACACCCAACCCTGATGCGACCCTGGGGTTGTGCCCATGCCTGCGGGCACCGCTGATCAGCGCCGGGTCCAGTTCGTCCAGACTGCGATTCAGGTCCAGATAGGCGCGTGGCATGGTCGCTTTGATCAAAGGCGCGCCATTCTCGGCCGCGGCAGCAAACAATTGATCCACGAAGGCGTCTTCCGAGGATCGAATCACGCTTTGATTCAGAACGGACCGCTTCAAAAACGCTTCGGGATAATTCCGCCCGCTATGAGGAGATGAAAAAACCACGCATGAACTGCGGTTTTCCGGCATATCCAATACAAAGGCTGCGTTCTGCATGATCCCTCCATGTTCGCAATCAACATAGACCGGAAAATAGTTCTACCAAACCCCTTGAACCCCTTTGCGACTCCTTTTATAGACCCCGCTACCGGCGCGGGGTTCCGCGCCCCATTTCGTTATGGGGCTGGGCACGCAAAGGGAAAGTGGGCGGTTAGCTCAGCGGTAGAGCACTTCGTTGACATCGAAGGGGTCACAAGTTCGATCCTTGTACCGCCCACCATGATTTCACTGTTCCGGAGATCCGGGACACCCGAGTAACCCAGGCGCTGGCCACGTCCTTGAAGAAGGCGCCGCAGATTGGAGACAGACCATGAAGGTCAAGAACTCGCTCCGCTCGCTCAAGAATCGGCACCGCGACTGCCGTGTTGTGCGTCGCAAAGGCCGCGTCTACGTTATCAACAAGACGCAGCGCAAGTTCAAAGCTCGCCAGGGCTGAGAACAGCAAAACACCGTTTTAGAAAACCGCGCCCTTGAGCGCGGTTTTTTTGTTTTCTGCACCTGTGGGCCTGACGTGCTACCCTTGCTTCGACATTGCGGAGTGTGAAACCCATGCGCGAACACGGCATCGACGTACTGGTGGGAACGACCAAGGGAACGTTCATTATCTCTGGTGATCAGAACAGGTCAGATTGGAAAGTGACGGGCCCGCATTGTGAAGGATGGCCGATCAACCACGTCATCGGCGACAAGGAAACGGGCACGATTTGGGCCGGGGGCGGTGGTGACTGGCATGGCGCCGGAGTCTGGTGTTCCGAAGACGGCGGTGTGACTTGGCAGGTCGCAAAACTCACCAAGGGCCAAATGGACGAGTGGGCCGCCAACGACCAGGATTTTGCCCAGATGATCGGCTGGACCGGAGAACCCGCACCATTCGCCGATGAGTTTTCGCAGGTCTGGTCTTTGCGTTATCAACATGGAACGTTGTACGCAGGCACAAAACCGGCCCGCCTGCTAGCCAGCCACGACAATGGTCGGACATGGGACACGCTTGAGGGCCTGACAAACCACCCCTCGGCACCCGATTGGAATCCCGGCGGTGCGGGGCTGGTCCTGCATACAATCGTGACTGACCCAAATGATTCGAAAAAGCTCTGGGTCGGCATTTCCGCTGCGGGTGTGTTTGCAACCGAGGATGGTGGCGCAAGCTGGGAGCGGCGAAACAGATTGTCCAACGCCGAATCTTGCACGCATCATGATCATCCCGCTGCCCCCAGGGATGGTGAAACGGGTCATTGCGTCCACAACATGGTTCAAGCTCCGGGAACCGCGGATTTGCTGTACCAGCAAAACCATCACGGTGTTTGGCGCTCGGCCGACGGAGGGCGCAGTTGGGATGACATCACCGAAGGCCTGCCATCCACCTTTGGATTTCCGATTCATGTGCACCCACGTGATCCGGACACGATCTGGACATTGCCTTTGAACGGAGACAGCATCGGGCGCTATCCACCGGATGCCGCCGCGGCAGTTTGGAAATCCTCAAACGGAGGCGCAACATGGCAAGACCAGCGACGTGGCTTGCCGCAAGAAAGCTGTTTTTTCACTGTTCTGCGACAGGCCATGGCCGGAGACCGCCGAGACCCCGCCGGTATCTATTTCGGGACCAACAGCGGCTCGGTTTTTGCCAGTGTTGATGAAGGGGACACATGGACGGAAGTCGCGCGCCATTTACCCACGATCCTTGCAGTTGAGGTGCTTGATCGTGAGTGATCCAGACACTGCCGTGTGACGCGGATCTTTCCGTTCAGCACAACTCGCGCCCGCCCCCAACAAGCCTCGCAAGGGTGCCTGCGCTCATTTGACCAAGTAAATCTGTCGGATTTTCTTGCATCTTGCTGAGAATCGTATAATTGAGCAAATCAGTCGGGTTATCAACCGACGCGAAATTCAATTGTTGGGGCAAACTATGCTGAAATCCACAACCTGCCTGGCCGCCGCTCTGTCGGCATTGATCGCAACATCAGCCGCAGCTGAAGGCGAGCTGAACCTTTATTCGTCGCGCCACTATGACACTGACGAACGTCTTTACACCGATTTCGAAGAGGCCACCGGCATCAAGATCAACCGGATCGAAGGCAAGGCGGATGAATTGATCGCGCGCATGGAAGCCGAAGGCGCGAACTCTCCGGCAGATGTCATGCTGACGGTCGACACGTCTCGCCTGGCGCGTGCCAAAGATGCGGGCATTCTGCAAGCCATCGACAGCGAAACCCTGGAGGAGCGCATCCCCGCCAACCTTCAGGACGAAGACAACCAGTGGTTCGGCTTCTCACAGCGCGGTCGGATCATCTTTTACAACAAAGAAAACGTTGCCAATCCGCCGGCCACTTACGCAGACCTCGCCAAGCCGGAATACAAGGGCCTGATCTGCATCCGGTCCTCGACCAACACCTACAACCAGACCCTGCTCGCCTCGATCATCACACATGAAGGTACCGAAGCTGCAAAATCCTGGGCGGAAGGCGTTGTCGCCAACATGGCCCGAGACCCGCAGGGAGGTGACACCGACCAGCTGCGTGGCATCGTTTCGGGTGAATGCGACATCGCTGTATCGAACACCTATTACTATGCACGGGCTATCCGCAAAGACGTCAAAGGCCTGTCCTCTGACCTCGACAAGATCGGCTGGGTCTTCCCCAATCAGGACAGCTATGGTGCGCATATGAACCTGTCGGGCGGTGGCGTCGCGGCACACGCGCCGAACAAGGAAAACGCAATCCTGTTCCTCGAGTATCTGGCAAGCGATCAGGCGCAGAAGTACTTCTCGGCGGGCAATGACGAATTCCCGGCAGTACAGAGTGTTGAGCTGGCGGAATCGGTAAAGGCCCTGGGTGAGTTCAAAGCTGACGACGTGAACCTGTCGGAGGTCGCAAAGAACATCCCGGAAGCACAGAAAATCTTTAACGAAGTCGGCTGGAAATAATCCACCACCTCATCAAGAGCTTGCGAAGGGCGCGGAGTTTCTGCGCCTTTTTCATTTACAAAATCGAATTTTGTATTTAACTTTTCCCGAAATTGAAAATTTTTCTCATTTGTGACCCATGCTCGACAACCTCTCAAACCGCCTTGCCGTCCGTTTGAACGATCTCCGCCACGGGCGCGGGTGGTCCCTGGATCAACTGGCCGCCCACAGCGGAATCAGCCGCGCCACGCTGTCCCGCATGGAGAAAGGAGAGGTCAGCCCCACCGCTGAGAATCTTGGCCGCCTCTGTGCCGCTTATGACCTGCCGATGTCCCGGCTTTTGATGATGGTCGAAGACAGCTTTGACCCCAAGGTGGCGTTTGAACGCCAGACCGAATGGCGTGATCCCGAAACCGGCTTTACCCGCCGTGCAGTTTCACCGCCTGCAAACGGCTTGAACGCCGAGGTCGTGGAATGCCACCTGCCGCGCGATACGGTCATCACTTACGAGGCGCCGCCCAAATCCGGGCAGGAACACCATCTGATCCTGATCGACGGCGCCCTGACACTGACAGTTGACGGAACCCCCCATGCGCTGAGCGCCGGAGATTGCCTGCGCTATCACCTGTCGGGCCCAACCCGGTTCGAAACCGGGGCATCTCGCGGTGCGCGTTATCTTTTGGTGCTGATATGATCTCGCGTCTGACCGATCTCGATTTCAGCGCGGCAGTGGATGATCTGGCGGAAATCCTCCACGCCTGTGTGCATGACGGGGCCAGCATAGGCTTTGTCCTTCCGTTTACCGAGAGTGACGCACGAAATTACTGGCTGCAAAATGTTCGTCCCGGGCTGAAATCCGGTGCGTTGGAGCTGTTTGCCCTCCACGACAACGGGCGCATTCAGGGCACGGTGCAACTGATCCCCGCGACCATGCCCAATCAACCGCACCGCGCTGATGTTGCGAAACTTCTGGTGCACCCGAACGCCAGACGGCGCGGTTTTGGCCGCGCCTTGATGGAAGCCCTCTTTCAACGAGCGACAGAGTTGGAGCGCACGATGCTGGTTCTTGATACCCGCAGCACCGATCCTTCTCGATTGCTTTATCTGGACCTGGGGTTTCAGATCGCCGGGGAAATTCCGAACTATTGCCGGAACCCGTTCGAAACCAGACTGGAACCCACGACTTACATGTATAAAGAGCTGTCAGCCTGACGCCAAACAGCGACCGCATGACCGTGGATCATGGATTTTCCCCAGCAGTCCACGCGAAGTCGTGCGAAAGGTCCGGGGCATTCCCATGCCGCGCTTTTTCGCGGCGTGCGCTGCAACCAGGCCTGAACACAGCGGAACTCAATCGCCCGGCCACCTGAAGGGATGCCCGGGCAATCAACTTTGTGCCTTGCGTTTAGAAATGCGCTGACTTCGTGCCTGCGGGCTTTTCCATCGGAGGCGCAAATTTGGTCAGGTCGATACCTTTCACGGCCGATTTGTATTCCTCGGCGGTCGGCATTCGGCCCAAAACAGCCGACAGCACGACCACCGGGGTCGATGCCAGCAGGGATTCGCCTTTCTTGTCCGCCGCGTCCTCAACAACACGGCCTTGGAACAGTCGTGTGGACGTGGCCAGCACAGTGTCACCCTTTGCCGCTTTCTCCTGGTTGCCCATGCAGAGGTTACATCCCGGACGCTCCAGATACAGGATGTTCTCGTATTCCGTCCGCGCTTTGCTTTTTGGGAACAGATCGTCGAATTCAAAGCCTGAATACTTCTGAAGAATGCTCCACTCGCCTTCTTCTTTCAGCTCATCGATGATGTTGTAGGTGGGCGCAGCAACGACCAGCGGGGCCTTGAATTCTACTGTGCCCTTCTCCTGCTCGATGTTTTTCAGCATCTGCGAGACGATGACCAGATCGCCCTTGTGCACCATGCACGATCCAACAAATCCCAGATCGACCTTCTTTTCCCCTTTGTAGTGGGAAACCGGCCGGATCGTATCGTGGGTGTAACGTTTTGATACATCGGCGTTATTGACATCCGGGTCGGCGATCATGGGTTCGCTGATTTCATCCAGGTCAACCACCAACTCGGCAAAATACTTGGCGTTTTCATCCGGTTTCAGGGCCGGCTTTTCACCCGACTTGATGTCCGCGATCCGAGCGTTGGCCTTGTCGATCAGACCTTGCAGTGTCCGGGCCTCGTTATCCATTCCCTTGTCGATCATGATCTGAATACGGCTTTTCGCGATTTCCAGAGATTCGATCAACGTGTCATCCGCTGAGATGCAGATCGACGCCTTGGCCTTCATCTCGGCCGTCCAGTCAGTAAAGGTGAATGCCTGATCCGCCAGCAATGTGCCGATGTGAACTTCGATGATACGCCCCTGGAACACGTTGTCGCCGAATTTCTTCAGCATCTGCGCCTGGGTGGCGTGAACCACATCGCGGAAATCCATGTGATCCGCCATCTGGCCCTTGAACGTCACCTTGACGGATTCCGGGATCGGCATGGTGGCTTCGCCAGTGGCCAGCGCCAGTGCAACAGTACCCGAGTCAGCACCAAACGCGACGCCTTTGGACATACGTGTATGCGAGTCGCCACCGATGATGATCGCCCAGTCATCCACGGTGATGTCGTTCAGAACCTTGTGGATGACGTCTGTCATCGAGTGATAAACACCTTTGGGGTCACGCGCGGTGATCAGGCCAAAGTTGTTCATGAATTTCATCAGTTTTGGGATATTTGCCTGCGCCTTGGAATCCCAAACCGAAGCAGTATGACAGCCAGACTGATAGGCACCGTCAACCGTGGGCGATATCACTGTCGCCGCCATGGCTTCCAGTTCCTGCGCCGTCATCAGGCCGGTGGTGTCTTGCGAACCGACGATGTTGACCTTCACCCGAACGTCCGAGCCCGCATGCAGAACTTTGCTTTCGGCCACGCCAACCGCGTTTTTGTTGAATATCTTTTCAACCGCCGTCAGGCCCTGCCCTTCATGCGAAATCTCCTTGGACGGCGCGAAAGCGGATTTCACCTCGAGACCGAGCGTCTCGGCCGCGAATGTCTGAAGCTTTTTGCCAAAGACAATGGCATAAGATCCTCCGGCCTTTATGAACTCGGTCTTTTGCGGCGTGAAGGATGATGACAGATCGACCAGCTCTTTGTCGCCTGCGTCATTGTACAGCTTTTTGTCCTTGGTGTTGATGGTCAGTACCGTTCCGGTCTCGACGGAATATTTCTGCTCGAGGATAGGATTGCCGTCATTGTTCAGGATAGGATTGCCGTCGGCATCCACTTTCTTGACCCAGTTCTTGAGATCGATGCCGATCCCGCCGGTGACGCCGACGGTGGTCAGAAAGATCGGTGAAATCCCGTTTGTACCGGCAACAACCGGCGCGATGTTCACGAATGGAACATAGGGGCTGGCTTGCTTTCCTGTCCACAATGCAACGTTGTTGACACCGGACATGCGCGACGATCCAACACCCATCGTCCCTTTTTCAGCAACCAGCATGACGCGCTTGTCCGGGTGCTGTTTTTGCAAGTCCTGAATCTCGGCCTGTGCTTCGGGTGAGATCATGCACTTGCCGTGCAATTCACGGTCCGACCGCGAATGCGCCTGATTGCCGGGCGACAGAAGATCGGTCGAAATATCCCCTTCGGCCGCCACATAGGTCACAACCTTGATTTCTTCTTCGATGTCGGGAAGCCGGGTAAAGAACTCGGCCTTGGCATAGCTTTCCAGAATGTCCCTGGCAACGGCGTTCCCGGCCTCAAAGGCTGTTTTCAGACGGTTGGTATCTGCTTCGTACAGGAACACCTGGGTTTTCAGAACTGCCGCCGCTTTCTGCGCAATCTCTGCGTCATCGCCCAGCGCCAGATCAAGCAGAACCTCTACCGATGGGCCGCCCTTCATATGCGACAGCAATTCAAACGCGAAATCCTGCGAGATTTCTTCAACCGTCGCTTCACCCAGGATGATCTCTTTCAGAAAGCGCGCCTTTTCACCTGCGGCGCTGGTTGTGCCCGGAAGCGTGTTGTAGATGAAGTAGTTCAGTGAATCGGCGCGATGAGCGTGACCCGTATCTTTGATCTGCCCGATGATTTCCTGCAAAAGGGCACCGTCTTCGATGGGTTTGGGGTGCAGACCCTGTTCTTTGCGCGTCTCGATTTCGTTCAGGTATTCTGTGTAAAGGCTCATGACGGTTCCGACCATTTAGCTGATGCACCGGGCCACGTGAAAGCCCGGCACCTTGAATTTGTATGCGGCGGTATACCAAAGCGTACCGACGTGCAAGATACAGATCTGCGACCCAGTGTCCTGCCCTACGGGCGATACCCGCCACAATGTCGGGCGGTGCGTCGATGGGAATGTTCGATCCCCTACCCCCCGAAAGCCGCAATAAGCGCTTTCGCCAAGGGCAAAGAAGAATAGCCCACCCGTGAAGGTGTAAGCCCCATCCGCACGACGACCATGTCACGCGACGGGAAAATTCCGATGGACTGACCGTCATGCCCTTGCAACCAAACCGCGTCTTCAAACGGTGGCAGGTCGCCCGGCGATTTCAACCAGAGATGACCCTTGGCATATTCACCGCCAGACGCCGCAACGGGTCCGAACATCCAGTCCACAAAACCTGTGGGCAAAATCTGTGCGCCGTCCCAAACCCCTTTTTGCAGCAGAAACTGGCCATACCTCGCCCAGTCTCGGGCCGTGGCGTACATGCAGCTGGATCCGATGAATGTATCGGCGACATCTGTCTCGATGATCGCCGAAGCCATGCCAAGCGGTTCAAAAAGCGCATCCCGAGGATAGCTCAAACCGCCATCGGGCAGCTTGTCCTGCCACACCCGGGACAACACGGTGGACGTGCCGGAAGAATAGTTGAAGTCGGTTCCAATGCCGGCTTCCAGTGCACGGTCGGCAGCGAAACCGGCCATGTCATTGCTGAGATACAGCATCCTGGTCACGTCTGACACGTCTCCGTATTCTTCATTCCATTGCAGACCGCTTGTCATTGCCAGCATGTCCGCAACAGTAATGTCTCGCCTTGCGTCTTCTGCCCATTCGGGAAAACTGTCGACGAGGGTGTCCGATACATTCATCTGACCCGCTTTGATCAACGTTCCGATCAGCCCGGCCGTCACCGTCTTGGTCATGGACCAGCCCAGCAACGGTGTGTCGGCGTCAAACCCTTCCGCATAGCGTTCGGCCACGATACGCCCACCTTGAACCACCACTACGGCGCGGTATCCTTCGCCAAGCAGCGTATCATCCGACAAGACGGCCTGAAATTTGGAATCATGAGACTGCGCAACGTCGTTTCCGCTTGGCCAAAGCCCTGTCGGCGCGGGCTTGGCAGCCTCAAGCCCTTGCGCACTCAGGGATGTAGCATGCACGTTGGTGCAGCCAAGCCCCTGCCGGAACTGCGACCTGGCGGGCGCGAAGAACCGAAAGAGCCGCGCATGAACAGTCTGCGCCTCTCGATCGACCTCAATCGAAACATGTTTGAGCAGCGGATGCCCCGGGGCCTGCACATCCACCGCAAGGACCTCTTCCGGATCACGTCCGGCAATGAAAACGTTTGAACAGACAATCTTGGCCGAGTAATTCGTGCCCACTTTCAACAAATCGGGCGGGGCGATCAGCAGATAACCAAGCAGCCCCACGATGCCCAGAACCACGACACCTAGACCCGCTTTCAATACCTTACTGAACATCCGCTGACCTGCCCTTTTGCTGTCTTTTCAGCACAGGTTAGATACATCCAGCTCGGTTTTGCCACTATTCCGTTGCGTATTCTTCCGATGCTGATCGCAAACTCGGCGCCTTTCTCGGTGAACTGCTTAAGTCGTCTCGTCGCTTTGATCCGGCGACAACCAAAAGCTTTGCGATTGCCCGGCAAGACGTTGCCAAATCTGTTCACTGAACTCTGGCTTCGCTTCGGCCAAACGAACCATTCTTATTGTCAGCGCCTGTGCAGGCAGGGCCTCTTCAACGCTTACAAGCTGCCCCTGAGCAAGCAGCGTGGCGACCAAAGAGTGGGGTAGCCATGCAACGCCGATTTCATTCACGGCATATTGCAGCATCGCCAGCGTCAGGGCCGTCTCGGCCTTGGCCACGAGTCTGGTTTCGTCGGGCAAACGCGGTGCAATCAATCGGGAAAACACTTGCCCAAGAAAAACATCAGGCGGGTAGACAATCGCAGGAATGGTCTTGCCATCCAATTCCCCGCGCATTGCCGGTGCGCATACCGGGATCAATGTGTCGGCACCAAGCGTCCTCGCCTCGAACGCACTTTCGAGGTTCTGCACCCCACCGTCCGATGCCGCGTACATGATCGCGAAATCGACTTCTTTCGAGATCAGTTGCAACAGGCATTCGTCCTGATTCCCCGATCGCACCTGAACCGAGATATCGCTGTTTTCGGTCAACATCCGGACCACTTTCGGCGAGACGGTTGTCGTCAACGCATGCTGGCACACGAGCGACAAAGACTGGCTGGCCTGATCGCTTTCTGTTTTCAAACTGTGACGCAGTTTGTGCAGACGCGCGCTCAGCTCGCGCAGTTCAGGTTCCAACGCCTGAACGCCCGGCATTAGGGATACGGGTTTGCGGCGACGATCAAACAGGGTCGCTCCGATACTGCCTTCGATGAGCCGCACCCGACGGGTAAAGGCAGATTGGGTCAGCAGCCGTTTTTCCGCGGCGCGCGTCAGCGATCCGCTGTCCAGCACGGCCAATATGTCATCGATCCATTCCAAACGCATGTGAATCAGATAGCCCAGACCTCACTAATATGCAATTTTTGCAACATACTCACTGAATTTCGAATTGGAAGAGCGGCAACACACAGCGTAAATTGACGAAAATCAATATTAGGAATTGTGACATGCATCTTGCGCGCTTTCCCCGCCTTCACCTCGCCCATCTTCCGACACCGCTTGAACCGATGAAGCGGCTTTCCAAAGAACTGGGGGTGGAAATCTGGATCAAGCGCGACGATTGCACCGGCATGTCAACCGGCGGCAACAAGACCCGCAAGCTGGAATTTCTGATGGCCGAAGCGGAAGCGCAGGGCGCCGACATGGTGATGACGCAAGGTGCCACTCAAACCAACCACGGTCGACAAACCGCAGCGTTTGCCGCCAAGCTGGGCCTTGATTGCCATATTCTTCTGGAAGATCGCACCGGCTATCAAGATGGCAACTACAATACAAACGGCAATGTCCTGCTGGACCACTTGCACGGCGCGACCACCCAGAAGTTTCCCGGGGGTCACGATATGCCGGGCGAAATGGAAAAGGCTGCCGCGAAGAAACGGGCAGAAGGCCGCAATGTCTATGTCATTCCCGGCGGCGGCTCGAACCCGACCGGGGCGCTGGGCTATGTAAACGCGGCCTTTGAACTGTTGGGTCAGGCCAATGACAGCGGATTGCGGATTGACCGGCTGGTACATGCAACCGGGTCGTCCGGTACGCAGGCAGGTTTGGTGACGGGAATGTGCGCCATGAATGCGCAGGTGCCGGTGCTTGGCATCGGGACAAGGGCACCTCGGCCAAAGCAGGAACAGATGGTGTACGACCTCGCCTGCAAGACCGCCGAAAAGCTGGGGTGCGCGGGCGTGGTAAAGCGTGAAGATGTCATGGCCGATACCGACTATGTCGGCGAAGGCTATGGCCTGCCCACTGAAAGCGGCATCGAAGCGATCCAGATGTTTGCCGAATTGGAAGGTATCCTTCTGGATCCCTGCTACTCGGCCAAGGGTGCGGCGGGCCTGATCGATCTGGCGCGCAAAGGCGAATTCAAAGACCAGCGGGTCGTTTTCCTTCACACGGGTGGCGCGGCGGCCTTGGCGGGGTATGACTTTGCCTTCGATCACAAATACCGCTGGGTGAATATCTGAGCAATGACACTGCGCCCCATCGGCATTCTTGGCGGCATGGGCCCTGAGGCAACGATCCTCCTCCAGCGCAAGCTGGTCGAGGCTGTGCCGGTGAGCGACGACCGGGACCACATTCCGCTTTTGATCGACATGAACACTCAGGTCCCGTCACGGATCGCGCATTTGATCGAAGGGGCGGGCGAAGATCCGGGGCCGACACTGGCGGCGATGGCGCGACGTCTTCAGGATGCCGGCGCCATGGCGCTGGCAATGCCCTGCAACACGGCGCATCACTATGCCAAGGCGATCACCGAAGCCGTGACCGTTCCGCTGTTGAACATGGTTGAGCTGGCTGCGGATCACGCCGTCGGGACACTCGGGAAGGGTGGGCGCGTTGGTGTGCTCGCTTCTCCGGCGGTGCGCCGTACTTGTCTTTTCGAAACAGCCCTGCACGCGCGCGGGCTGTCAACCGTTTGGCCAACGGATGACAACGCGATGCTGGCGGCGATCCGCGCGATCAAGGTCAACGGCCAAAGCGACAAGGCGCGCGAAACGCTGCGAGCATCCTCAAGAGCCTTGGTCAAGGCGGGGGCGGGCTTGCAGTTTGTCGCTTGCTCAGAGTTCTCTCTCATTTCCGACAGCGTCGCGGATGACGCCAATGCAGTGGATACGATCGATTTGCTGGTCCGCGCGATCGTCAATTTTTCTCAGACGGGCCGGCATACGAGGTAAAGGCGCATTTTCCGTTCAATGGCCGGTCGGTGCGCTAAAACGAATCCGTCCGGTCACAAACGCTGCCAAAGCTGGTGCGCGATCTGATCCAAACTGGCCGGATTGGAAAAGGCTGAAATCGTCAACGTTGCACACCATGCATCGTCACCGATCGGCACCAGCAACCCCTGATCCAGCTCCGCCGAGATCGACGTTTCGGGCATCCAGGCAAATCCGCTGCCAGTCATCAATCTTCGCTTGATCGTTTCGACGAGGCTATCGACATATATCGTTTCGGTATTCTGGGGTTTCCGGTCAACGGTGTTTTCAACGACCATGCCCAAGAAGGACGATCGGTCATAGGCCAGATAAGGGATCGGCGGGCCATCCTGCCGGGACAAATCCCAACCCAGTGTCCGAACCGGCTGTGCGGCAGCCACCGGTATCAGACGGTCCTTCAACAGATCCTTACGCTCGAACGCGGTTTCGTCGATCATGGGCGAGACAGTATGGTGATAGTAGCACAGCAGGATATCCACCGCGCCTTCGACCAAAAGATCACAGCAGGTGCTCAGAGAATCGGACAGGACGCGCGTGCGCAATTCCGGGATCTGCTTCTGCAACTCTTCTATGCGGGTCGCCAAAAAATTAACCGCAATGGTGTGCAGAACCGAAAACCGGATGAACCGACTGTCGCCCCGGTCGGCGTCCCGCAGGGATTGGCGGGATTCAGACAGCTGTGAAATTGCCGCCTGGGCAACAGGCAGGAATTGTTTGCCGGCCTCGGTCAATTGCACCGGATAGGTTGCCCGATTGACCAAAGGCAGCCCCACCCAGCTTTCCAACGCTTTGATTCTGCGACTGAATGCGGATTGCGTGATGTTACGTTCATCAGACGCACGGGTGAAGTTCAAGGTCCGGGCGAGGCATTCAAAATCGCGTAACCAATTCAGATCCAATGCGTATCCCCGCTTGTAAAAGAGCATCTTCAGCAAGGATACAGAAAACTATGCAGAAAAAGAATAGTTTGATGAAATGTTCGAATTGGCTCTCGGAAAAGCTCCTGTTCTAGACTTCCGGGCAGGGTCTGGCGGTTGGTCTTGTTTCAGCCTTCCGTCCGAATGTGTCGCCAAAGACATGTTGGCGCGCCCCTATTGCGCGACGGGAAAATCGAACGACGGAAAGAACGACGCCGAACCACGGCGCATTTCAACAGAGGAGAAGACCATGAGAACCAATCTGAAAAAGCTGGGGATGGCTGCTGTGGTCAGCGTCTGCGCTGTACCGGCATTCGCAGCCGAAGAGGTGAAAATCGGCGTGCCATCCTGGACCGGTGCACAAGCGATTGCCCATGTGCTGGGCGCGGTCGTGGAAATGCGCATCGGGGGCAAAGTGGAATATGTGCCCGGCAACAACGCCACAATCTTTCAGGCGATGGATCAGGGCAAGGGCGATATCGACGTTCATCCCGACGTTTGGCTGCCCAACCAGGAAAGCTTCACCAAGAAATATGTGGACGAAGCGGGCACCGTCACTCTGTCATCGAACCCCTACGAGGGTAATCAGGGTTTCTGCGTCAGCAAAGACTTTGGTGAAGCCAACAACATCACCGACATCGCCGATCTGGGCCGCCCGGATGTGGCCGCATTGATGGACAGTGACGGCAATGGCAAAGGTGAAATGTGGATTGGCGCGCCAGGTTGGGCTTCGGCCAACGTGAACGAAGTCAAAACCCGCGATTACGGCCTGCTTGATTTCATTGAGCCGATACGCGCCGAGGAAAGCGTGAAAACCGCGCGGATCAAGGACAGCATCGCCAAGGGCGAAGGCTACGCCTTTTATTGCTACAAGCCGCATGCCGTCTGGTACATGTTCGACGTCCAGATGTTGACCGAGCCACAATTCGACCCGGCAAAATACGTGATGGTCCAACCGTCTGATGACCCGGACTGGTACAACAAATCCAATGTTGCGACCAAGGACGCGCTCAAGAACGTGCAGATTGCGTGGTCCAACACGCTGCCAGAGCGTTCTCCGGCGATTGCCGATTTCTTGGCGAATTTCGCATTGACGGCGGATGATGTCAGCGGGTTCGCCTATGAGATCAGCGGCAAGGGCCGCGACCCGGCGGACGTTGCCCGTGAATGGGTCGAAGCAAACCCGGATCGTGTCGACGCCTGGCTGGGTCTCTGATCTTTCGTCCCAAAACAGGGTGGCGGCAATGGACGGCGCCACCCAAATGCGCACCTCTGGGGGACTTATGAGCGACGACACCGTTATTGAAATCTCGAATGTCTGGAAGATTTTCGGGGGCAGGCCCGAGGTGGCGCTGCAGGCAATCCGCGACCGTGGATTGGACAAGGCCCAGGTGCTGGCGGAATACAACTGCGTTGTCGGCGTCGCGGATGTCAGTCTTTCGGTCAACCGGGGCGAGATATTCTGCATCATGGGCCTGTCAGGCAGCGGGAAGTCCACTCTGGTTCGCCATTTCAACCGGCTGTTGGAACCCACCGCAGGCAAGATCGAAATCGAAGGCACTGACGTGATGGCCCTGGGCCCGAAAGAGCTTCAGCAGTTTCGCAACAACAAGATTGGCATGGTGTTTCAGAACTTTGCGCTGATGCCGCATCGGTCTGTGCTGGACAATGTCGCAATGCCGCTGGAGATCCGGCAGGTCAGCAAGAATGAACGCATGCGTCAGGCCGCTGCTATTCTGGATATCGTCGAACTCGGAGCCTGGGGATCGAAATTCGCACACGAGCTGTCCGGGGGTATGCAGCAACGTGTGGGCCTTGCCCGGGCACTGGCAGCGAACCCGGATGTGTTGTTGATGGACGAACCGTTCTCGGCGTTGGACCCGTTGATCCGTCGGCAATTGCAGGATGAGTTCATTCGACTGAGCAAAATCCTGAAAAAGACGACGATCTTCATCACCCATGATTTGGATGAAGCCGTCCGCATCGGGAACCGGATCGCAATCATGCGCGACGGCAAGGTGGTGCAGATCGGGACGGCCGAAGACATCGTCATGAACCCCGCCGATGACTATGTCGCCGATTTCGTGGCGGGTATCTCAAGGCTCAAGGTGGTGCGTGCCCACGCCGTCATGCGGCCCATACCGGAACATGTCGCGACCCACGGTCCGCTGCCCTCGGATGCCCCGCGTGTGAATGAAGGCGAAAACCTGAGCACGCTGATCAATCTGGCAATCGACACCGACAGCGCGATCCTTGTGGAGGACGGCGGCGAGGATGTTGGCGTCATAACCCGTGCCGATCTCTTGCGCACCGTGATCGAAGGAACCGAAGTGTCATGAGGTCTTCAGATGTGAACCCGCTGGAAGATACCGAGAGCGAAGCAGCCCAGGCATATGCCGAAGAGCGGCGCGAAAACATCCGGGCCTTTGTTCGCACCAGCCCCGACTATTACATCCGCAACTTCGACAAGATCGGCGCGTCGTCCCGCTTTACGCCGACTTTCAATCTGATGGCCGGGTTGTTTGGCCCGGTCTGGTTCGGTGCGCGGGGCTTGTGGTCATGGGCGTTGCCATTTCTGATCCTGGAAACAATAGCCTATGTGCAGATCGCGCGCGGGTTGTTCGGCGACCTGGCGGCCGAGGCAATGGAACGCATCGCGTCAATTGAAGGGACGCTTGAGCTGCGCCGCCAGCAGTTGGCCGCTGCCATCGAAAACAACTCGGACAAGATCGATGTCTATCAGCGAACGGTGGACTCGCTCGAGGAAAACATAGGCGGCATCCGCGCCGAAGCCGAAGCAATGGCCGCTGAAGGTCCTTACATTGTTCTGACCGGCCTGATCATTCTGATCATCGTCAAGCTTGTTCAGTCTCAGGTGGCAAATTGGGCGCTCGAGTCGCGTTTCTCGGAATGGCTGTCAGATCGTTCAATCCGATCTGCAATGCCGGTATCGCAGATCGTGTTCAGCGCGATCTTCATGGCGCTGATCGTTGCTGCGGCGATGATGCATTACAGCTTTCCGGGGCGTTTCTCGTTGCTCAGCCACTTCCCGACAGACCCCAATATCCGCCTGACCAGCATCACCTGGGTGGAAGATTTCATCGCCTGGTGCGTGCGCAACAGCGAAGCGTTCTTTGACGGGCTGACATTCGGCATCCGTACCCTGCTGGACGCGCTTGAGGTCATCTTGGTGCAGACGCCTTGGATCGTGATCGCCAGTCTCATCATTCTGCTGACATGGCTGACTGCGGGTGTCAGCACGGCAATCTATTCGGGCGCGTTTCTGGCCTATATGGGGCTGTTGGGCTTTTGGGAGGGCGCAATGACCACGCTGGCCTTGTTGGGGACAGCGGCATGCCTGTCGATTGTCATCGGAATTCCACTGGGCATGTTCGCGGCGCGTCGCCCTCGGTTCTACGCTTTCATCCAGCCGATCATGGATTTCATGCAAACCATGCCCGCCTTTGTTTTCATGGTCCCCGTGATCGCGTTTTTTGGTGTCGGCAAGCCGGCGGCGGTTGTGGTCACGATGATTTTCGGTGGTACGCCCGTGGTGCGCCTGACCGTTCTCGGCTTGCGTGGCGTGCCCGAAAGCGTGCGCGAGGCGGCGATCAGTTTCGGCGCCAACAAATGGTACTTGCTCACCAAAGTCGACTTGCCGCTGGCAAGCCCGTCGATCCGGGCGGGGATCAATCAGACAATCATGTTGTCACTGGCAATGGTTGTTGTTGCGTCTCTGATCGGTGCCAAAGGGCTGGGCGAGGATGTTCTTGAAGCGTTGCAATACGCGAATGTGGGCCAGGGTATTCTTGCGGGGTTCTCAATCCTGTTCTGTGCCATGATCCTCGATCGGATTGTACAGGGCGGCCGGAAATGACACCCATCGTGTTTATTCATGGGTTCCTGGGCGGCAGTCGGCAATGGCAGCGGCAGGTCGAGGCCCTGAAAGGTTACGATGTCGTCACGCTGGATCTGCCGGGTTTTGGCGAAAATGCGCAACGTGACGCGTTTTGCAGCATCTCGGGATTCGCGGACTGGGCTCTGAATGAGCTGACGATGCGCGACATCGAGACATTCCACCTGGTTGGTCACTCGATGGGTGGAATGGTCGCGCAGGAAATGGTTGCGCGCGCGCCCGAGCGTGTTGACCGTTTGGTTCTTTATGGCACCGGCTCCGTCGGTGTGCTGCCCGGGCGGTTTGAGACCATCGACACCTCGAAAACCCGTGCCTGTGCAGACGGGCCGAAAGTGACGGCGCGACGGATTGCGGCAACCTGGTTTCTCGAACGCGAAAATGCTTTGGAATATGAACTTTGCGCCACGATAGCCCAGAAAAGCAACCTGAAGGCCATGCTCGCTGGTTTGGATGCGATGCATTCCTGGAGCGGCGCTAAAAACCTGCCGGCAATCAAGACCAAGACGCTGATTATCTGGGGGGATCGTGATCGCACCTACCCATGGAGTCAGACGGAACAGTTGTGGCAATCCATCCCGAATGCAAACCTCGCGGTGATACCAAACTCTGCACATGCGGCGCATCTGGAAAAAGCCGAGCTGTTCAACGGGATATTGCGAGACTACTTTGCTGCCTGATGAATTGCGCCAAACAATTGAACCGGTCAGATGTTGCCATTCCGCGGCAAACCGGATGATCGATTTGGTCGAACGCCATGGTCCGTCAGATTAATCCGTTGATCGGCCGGATTTTACATATCAACGCGTCGCCGCAAGACCACCAGTTCCTGGCCTGATATTCGGCAGGGCCCCAAATTGGCATGCGTTCCTGCCCTCACGCTTGAATCGTCGAAAAAGTTTCCTTCGCGCAGTTGTGCACCCAATCCAACGGCACTGCGCAAATCGATCAGATTTGCAAAACACGGACGTCCGGCATGGACCGGATCGTGGCCAGATCTTGTTCGTAAAGCTCTGTGAACGCTTCAACTATATCGGAATTCCAGCCCGGCAAGTCGAGCTCTTCTTCGATCTGCTCCGGTCGGGCGTATTCGTCCAGAATATTTGCCATCTCTTCACGTCGGCGGCCGGGATCGATGGCGTCCCCTTTTCTCACGATGTCCAATACATGACGTTGTCCGGCTTCTGTCAAAAGTGAGGACAGGAATGCAAACTCTTCATGAAGCACAGTCTCATCAGGCAATCCCGCTATGGCGCGGATGATATCGCCCCAGATAAGCGGCGAATTCTCGTGTTCCCACAAGGTGAGCTGAACCTGAGGCGCAAGATCCCGCAGGTCTTCGATCATGCCAAGCCAGCTGAGGCAGCTTAAATCGGTGCTGGCCAGAATGTCCCGCCGATGGTCCTCATGGATCGAGGCCAGAATCTTTGGGATAAAAACCCCGGGGTTCACCAGCCCTGCAAACACTTGAACCTGCACGCCGTCCAGCAGAGTGTCCGCATGGGCCGTTCTATTCCCCGCAAACGGATAGATCTGGCCGTCTTGCAGCGCGGTGCGCCTGGGGCCAAAGAACTTGTCGCTCGACACAACAACGCGGTCCAGATTCTGGTTTCCGGCAACAAGCTCGGACAATCTGTTCCGTGCGTCTGCATCAGATACATCCTGCAGAATCGATTCAGACATCACTTTGACGAATAGCCGGGACCGACGCGGCCCCAGAACCGCAGTTCGGTACTTGGCCAGTACGCTCCTGTTCGCACCAAGCGAGGACATCACCAGCCCTTCATCCGAAAAGGCAACACCGGCGTGGATGGCAACCTGCATTTTTTCCTTTACCCCTTGGCTTTTCTGCATAGCCGCGTCCGTTACCACACGCGAGATATTTGCAACGGATGAATTCAGCGTTTTTTTGCACGTTCTCAGGAAATCGGGCAATGTCTAAGTTTGGGCTAAAATTCAGGCTTGCAGTCCACTGCCAGAGGAAGTAATCGACAGCCAGTGCCCCTATAGCTCAGCTGGTAGAGCAACTGATTTGTAATCAGTAGGTCCGCGGTTCGAGTCCGTGTGGGGGCACCATTTGAAATCATTGAAAATGAACAAATAATTTCGCATCGCCGGCGATGTGCGTTTCGAATTTTCAAACGTTTTTCTAACGTTCGCGGTTTCGTTGCCCCGTCGTTTAAACGTGCCGGCGACTCAGTGAAAAATTTCCAGGGTGCGCCAAAATCCCGCTACATCAGGGCTTTAGCGTTCCGCCGTACAGGGGGCATCTTTGCTCAGTAGGTGGAAAACACGATTCCGTACTCTCAGCCTGTCCAGTCGATTTGACTGGGAGAAGAGAGGTTTCCCTTGCCGTCGGATTTGATCAAGGGCCTCAGCTTCTTGCTCCCTTTTTGTGAAGCGAAAAGGGAATCTCGTCGAGGAATGGGTTCATCTGATCAACGGTAAGCTGCTTGTCGCCACCAACAGTTTGATTGTCGACTATGAGATTTCGGCCGAAACTCTTCTTGATCTCAAGTTCGACGCCAAAGTAATCCGAGCTTTGTCAGCCTTTGGGTCAGCCCCCTCATATCTGATCAACGACCAAGAAGACTTTTGTCAGAAGTGGGACGACGGCCAACGGTTTTTCATATCCAGAAATGGCGCATTGAAACCCATATGGTTTCCCGGATCACCACGCGACTTGGCTGGTCGAAAAAGCGTTGAACGACGACCATGTTCCCAAGAGCCCACGGCGATCCAGAAAGGCAGGAAGCCGCGAAAGAACATCGAACGACGGCGACGATTCTTCACTGATCGAAGATTGATGGATTAGCCGCTTCAGAAAGATCAAGTGGCCTCGGAACAGCCCCGCGCCGAACGTTCAAGAGTCATGGGCGATGCTGCGATCCAGATGTTCGGTCAAGGGACTTCTTTGAGCGTATTTCGACAAGCGCAAAACACGGTCGACGCGGAATACCGACCTTCTCAAAATCGGTATTTGATTGGCAACAAACCAGAAGAACAGACTTTCGGCGCTGATGTTTCGACACCGCCCGGTCCAAAATACAGGTCTCGGAACTTGTTTCGGTTAAGGAAGTCCCGAGATTTATCTGGACGGCGCTCCTGATGGGGTGGACGTCGATGCCCTAGTCAGCACTTTCAGGTCGCACTTGGTCGTCGTGATCTTTTCGGAATGCTCTGCGACAATGCTTGTGATCAATTCTGCGGACAGGGCGCCAATGCGCTTGGCTGGGATGCGAATGGTCGAGAGGGACGGTTCGATTTCGCTTGAGCCTTTGAAATCTCCGATTCCCATGACGGACAGGTCTTCAGGAACACGCACACCGCAGTGTTTTGCCGCGTACAGCACGCCCTGAGCGATAATGTCATTGCCGCATAAAATAGCGGTAGGACGTGGTGAATGATCCAACAAGCTTATGCAGGCGCGTTTGGCTTCCAAAATGCTATAGGGGGCTTCCAGGCGCCATTGTTCGGGAACCTCGATCCGTTCCAATCCCAATTCTTCCAAGGCGCCGTGCAACCGGTCATATGCGCGATCATTCCCGGCAGGGTCGGGAAAGATCAAACCTATGTCGCGGTGTCCCAAATCCAGCAAGTGGCGTGCGGACAAACGGCCAGCTTCAGAATTCTGAACACCCACGCAAGACAATCGCGCTTCATCGTCATAGTTCCAGATTGCAATCGTCGGAACACCCTGTTGTTCGATCAATTGATACGTCGATTCCGAGTGTTCAAGCCCGATAAGCGCAAGCCCGTCAACGCGATGCTCCATCAGTTTGCGCAGCATCTTGTATTCGCGCTCCAGATCGAACCCGTGCGAAGCAATCAACATCGTGAAACCATGCTGGTCCAGCCCATCCGAAAAGGATTGGATCAGTTCAGCGAAGATGGCGTTGTCGATTGTCGGAACCACCAGCCCGACAGTTCCGCTGCGTCGGCCGTGCATGACTTGCGCGGCTCGGTTGCGAATATAACCAAGCTTCTGCACCGCCCGGTCAATCTTTTTCCGAGTCGCCGGCTTGAGCAATTCCGGGTGATTGAAGCTTCTCGAAACCGTCGAGATGGAAACACCGGCAGCCTTTGCGACAGCGACAATATCCGGCTTATCCATATGTTTTTTATTCACAACTTTCATTCGATCGAGGCTATTTATGAAAACATTTGCAAAACTATTTTCATCTCTTAGCCTAAAATGTCAACGCGCAAACAAACACAGGGATGCAACGTGGAATTTCTGTATTACTTCGGAGATGTCTTCACACCGGTCTCGTTCGGGCTGTTGCTCCTGGGAACGATTGGCGGGCTGATTTTGGGGGCAACCCCCGGACTGTCACCCACCATGGCCGTGGCCCTGCTGATCCCATTCACGTTTCATCTGGCACCCGTTCAGGGGCTGATCCTTCTTGGCGCGGCCTATACCTCGACGGTCGCCGGCGGCGCGGTCAGCGCCATCCTTCTGAAAATTCCCGGAGCGCCCGCAAACATCGCCACGACGTTGGATGGGCATACGATGGCCAAGCAGGGCAAGGGCGCACAGGCGTTGCAGCTGAGCTTTCTGGCGTCTGCCGTTGGGGGGGTGATCGGAGTGCTTCTGCTCATCTTCCTGACACCGGTTCTTGCGCAATGGGCGTTGGCCTTTGGACCAAGCCACCTGTTCTGGCTCGCCATCCTGGGCGTAACCGTCATTGGATCGCTGGATAGTGCATCCGTTGTCAAAGGGTTGCTGTCGGGATGCATCGGTCTTTGGCTTGCGACCATTGGGTTCGATGACATCATGGGCGCGCAACGGTTCATCTTCCACCCGGCGCTTGGTGGCGGCATCAACATCATCGCCGCGCTCATCGGGCTTTTTGCAATTCCTCAGGTCCTGACCATGTTCGCCAAGGGCCGCAACACGGCAAATGCCGAAGTGATCGAAGTCGAAAAGCACTCGATCATGGATGCGGTGCGTGAGCTTCTGCGCCGCCCGAGGGCGCTGAGCATCGGCACCATTACCGGCTCGGTCATCGGGCTGATCCCGGGCGTCGGTGGACAGATCGCGGGTTTGGTCGCCTATGACCAGACCAAGAAGTTCAGTCCCGAGCGCGAGAAATTCGGAAAGGGCCACAGCGAAGGCGTGATCGCAGCGGAAAGCGCGAACAACGCCATGGTCGGCCCCAGCCTTGTTCCGCTTTTGACGCTCTCGATCCCGGGGTCGCCGACTGCGGCGGTGCTGCTGGGCGGCCTGTTGATCCACGGGATTTTTCCCGGCACGGACCTTTTCGACAACCACCCGGATGTTGCCTGGACCTTCATAAATTCGATGCTGATCGGGCAGGTGTTGATGTGCATCTTCGGTCTTTATGTCGCGGGCCTTGCCGCCCGGGTGGCGCAGGTACCGCAGAGCGTCATGGCCGCAGTTGTTCTGGGCCTGGCTGTCTTCGGAAGCTATTCGGTACAGTCCAGCATGGGCGACGTCTATGTCATGGCGGCACTTGGCATCATGATGTACTTTCTTGAGCGTTTTGGCTTTTCAGCTGCGCCACTGGTGCTTGGCCTGATCCTTGGCCCGATTGCCGAGGCGAACTTCATTCAAGGTTCGATGATTGCAGGGGCCAGCGAAGGGATGGCCAGCTATTTCCTGACCGGAACGCTGAATATCGTTCTGATCGCAATCGTCATCGCTTCGATCGCCTATTCGGTCTGGATGGAGCTTCGCAATCGTCGCTACACATCAAAAGAGGAGATCATGGCATGAGTTCCGTCAGTCTTCCACGCGCGCAACATATTGTGGCGTCCGGCGTCATTGCTGCCGTCGGGATCTGGGTGGCATGGGTCAGCTATACCCAGCAACCGGCCGAAGCTTTCTTGTTCCCACGCCTGATTTCGACTGTGTTTGTCGTTCTGGCCCTGTGGACGTTTGCCAAGGCGCTTCTGGGCTGGACCAAGGTGGGCAACGGCGTCTCGCGCAAGGATTTCATTTGGCTTCTGCCAGGACTGATTATCGCGCTCATCTACATCTTTTGGGCCGCTAAGGCGCTTGGGTTTTACACCGCCGGAACGATCACATTCTTCTTGCTGCTCAGCTTCTATGACCCTGCACCGCATGGCGAAATCAAAACCTGGACCAGGCGTGTGATCATCACGATCGGGTATTTGGCCGTAATGTATGGGCTCTTCGCCATGCTCCTCAAAGTTTACACGCCACGAGAAGTATTTTTCTGAAAAAGACCGCGCGAAAAGCGGCTTACGCAAATCCAAGGGAGGATCTGAAATGAAACATCTACTGGCAGGCGCTGCACTGGCGCTGATGTCCCTGACCGGTGGCGCGGCCGTCGCGCAGGACTACCCCGAACGCCCGATCATGATGATGGTCAGTTATGGTGCGGGTGGCGCCACCGACTTTCAGGCGCGTATCGTCACCATGACTGCGGGCAATGAAGACGCGCTTGGAATGCCCATCGCGATCATCAACAAGCCGGGGGCCGGTGGCCGTGTCGGCTGGAACTGGTTTGCGACACAGGCCGAAGCTGATGGCTATACGCTGGCGGCTTACAACATCCCGCATTTCATCGCCCAGTCGATCAAGGGCGGCGTTGAATACTCGGCAGACAGCTTTGAGCCCATCGCCAACTGGGGGGCGGATCCTGCGGTATTCGTCGTGGCCAAGGACAGCCCCTTCAATTCCATGCAGGAGGTGGTGAACTATGCCAAGGAAAACCCGGGGAAGCTGACCTTTTCGGGTGCGGGCCTGTTCGTCGGGCACCACATCGCCGCTTTGCAGCTTGAGAAGGAAGCCGGGGTCAAAATGGCGTACATCCCGACCAAGGGCGGCGGTGCGGCGGCCATGAAAGCCGTGATTGCAGGCGACGTCATGGGCGGCGTGAACAACCTGTCCGATGCGTTCCGCGCACAGGAAGCCGGAAATGTCAAAATCCTTGGCGTGTTCGATCTGGAACGCAGCGCGTTCCTGCCGGACGTCCCCACACTGAAAGAGCAAGGCTTTGACATCGACAATGCCAGCGTGAATTTCCGCGGCGTCATGGTCCCCAAGGGCACCCCGCCAGAGGTCATCGACAAACTGGCCGCTACAGTCCCGGAAATGTTCAAAAACGCGCGGGTGGCAGGAAAAATGAAAGCCGGTGGATCACCCATGCACGTCATGACCCGCGAAGAGGTTCAACAGATGTGGGCCGCACGTCAGGAAACCCTGCAAGAGCTTCTGGCGGGTCTGTAACGATTTGAGCAGTGGCACAGGATGGGGCGGTTTCCGCCCTGTCCCCACCAATAGGAATTCAATGATGAATGCACATGATGACATCGCCCAAGTCAGTTTGATCATGACCCGTGCGCGCACCGCTCAGAAAGAATACGAAACCGGCGCCACCCAGACGCGCTATGACCGCGCAGCAGCTGCCGCCGCCTGGGCGATCATGGAGCCTTCACGCAACAGGGCTTTGGCCGAACTTTCGGTCAAGACGACAGGACTGGGCAACGTGCCGGACAAGGTGATCAAGAACCATCGCAAGACCCTTGGCCTGATGCGCGACATAAAAGACGTCAGAACCCATGGGATCATCCATGAGGATGCAAGTACCGGCATCACCGAGATTGCGCGCCCAATCGGGGTGATTGGCGCCGTGGTGCCGTCGACGAACCCGGCAGCCACACCCGCCAACAACATCATCAACGCGTTGAAATGCGGCAACTCGGTTGTTGTCGCCCCGTCACCCAAAGGCGTTGCAAGCTGCGAGCTGCTTTTGCGTTACATTCATGCCGAGTTCGACAAACTGGGGCTGGATCACGATCTGGTCCAGATGATTCCCCCGCCGGGTTCCAAGGCCAAGACTCAGGCGATGATGGAGCTCTGCGACCGGGTGATCTGCACCGGCAGTCAAAACAATGTGCACCGCGCACAGACATGCGGCACCCCTGCGGTGGCCGTCGGTGCGGGCAATGTCACCGTGATCGTCGATGAGACAGCTGACCTGAAGGCCGCTGCCCGGAAGATCACGGCCTCCAAGACTTTCGACAATGCGACCTCCTGTTCGTCCGAGAACGCAATCATCGCCGTCGACGCAATCTATGATGATTTCGTCGCAGCCCTTGCCGATGAAGGAGGCGCATTGGTGAAGGACGAAAACCAGATCGTCTCAAAGCTTTGGCCGGATGGGCATCTGAGCCGCGAAGTGATCGCACAGGACGCCGACAAGATGATCAAGGCACTGGGCATGGTTGGTCAGGTGCCTGAAAACACAAGGTTCCTTGCAGTTGAAACCAAGGGGATAGGTCCGGATCATCCGCTTTCGGGTGAGAAACTAAGCCGCGTGGCTGCGCTCTATCGTGCACACGATTTCGAGGACGCCCAAGCCATAGCCGCTCAAATCTTGCGGTATCAGGGCGCGGGGCATTCCATCGGGATACACACCGCCGATGATGCCCGTGCGGTGGCGTTGGGTGCCTCGATGCCCACCTGCCGCGTAATCGTCAATCAGGCTCACACCTTTGCGACCGGAGGGTCATTCAACAACGGCATGCCTTTCTCGCTTTCGATGGGGTGTGGCAGCTGGGGTGGCAATGCGATTGATGAGAACCTGCATTGGAAACACTTTGTCCAAAGCACCAAAGTCATCCGTGAAATCCCGGCAATCGAACCTTCCGTCGAAGATATCTTCGCGGATTATTGGGCTGATGCGGGGACATGAGTATGGACGATCAGACGCCCCCAGGCGGGACAATCCGCAGCTGGCTGGACGAACGCGCAAGCACCATCGGTGATCGTGATGCTTATCTGTTTTTCGACGGAGAAGCTGCGCTAACCTGGTCATCCCTGAGGGATCGGGCACGAAAACTGGCCGAAAATCTGACCGCGCAGGGATTGGACAAGGGGGCCAGCGTTGCCATCCTTCAACCAAATGGGCGCGAGGCGATAGAATGCCTTTACGGCGTGCTCTATGGCGGGTTCCGCGCAACGGTCATCAACCTTGTCGCCGGGGACGAGGCCATTGGATATGCGCTGGGCCATTGCGACGCACGAATTGCGTTTGTCGGCGACGCGCAGGCCGATCTGTTCGACAGAGTTCGCCCCAAAGAGATGACGCGGTATTCAGCCTCTCGTTTCGATAAGGCCCCTGATCTCCATGCGCTTGGTCCCGATGACGACGCGCTGCTCATGTATACCTCAGGGACAACCGGTCGCCCGAAGGGGGTCGTGCACAGTCACTTCAGCCTGCTGGCAGGCGGATGGACCCCTACCGTTGCGCACAAGCTGACACCGGCGGATCGTGGTCTTTGCGTGCTTCCGATCTATCACATCAACGGGCTCTGCGTGACCGTGCTGAGCGCGCTTGTTTCCGGCGGTTCCCTGGCCGTGGCCGAAAAGTTTTCAACGCGCAAATTCTGGGACCAGTGCCAGAGCGCCAAAACCACGTGGTTTTCGGTGGTGCCGACCATCATTTCGCACTTGCTGCATTCCGAATTGACACCCGCGCAGGAAACCAGAGCACGCCTTCGTTTCGGCCGCTCGGCATCCTCGCCGCTTGCACCAGATGTACAAACCGCGTTCGAAACCCGTTTTGAAGTCCCCATCGTCGAAACAATGGGCCTGACGGAAACAGCCGCACAGATCTTGTCCAACCCGCTGCCGCCGGGCGTCCGCAAGATTGGGTCGCCGGGCAAAGCTTACGGCAACGAGGCATGTATCCTGTCGGCAGATCTGACCCCCCTGCCGCCAAACACCAAGGGCGAAATCGCCGTACGCGGCCCCAATTTGATGAGAGAATATCTGAAGAACCCGGATGCCACGCGCGCGACATTCACGCCCGATGGCTGGCTGCGCACCGGAGACCTAGGGCATATGGACGAAGACGGGTACTTCTTCGTGACCGGCCGTTTGAAAGAGCTGATCATAAAGGGCGGAGAAAACATCGCCCCTCGTGAAATCGACGAAGCTCTATATTCGCACCCTGACGTGATCGAGGCTGCCGCATTTGCACGCCCTTGCAAAACCTACGGTGAACGCGTTGAGGCCGCCGTCAAATTGCGAACCGGGTCAAGCGTTTCATCCGACCAACTCATCGCGATATGCGTCCAACGGCTGGGTGCCTTCAAATCACCTGATAAGGTGCACTTGTTGCAAGACTTGCCAAAGGGTCCATCTGGAAAGATCCAAAGGATTAAGCTGCCTGTTTTGACACAGTGACCGATTGCAGCCCATAGAGGCCCCGCAAGCAGGCTTGCAATTTCCGATATGCAAACCAGACGGGCCTTCGCAAGGCATTGACCAATAACGGCATTCCCGAGGCTTGGGCCGGAACCAGAGCTTAAAACGATTTGAGCCATTTCATGAAAATTCTCACCGTGACCCTGTCTTGATCGCCGGGGCGGCAGGAGAAGTAGAGCCCACGATCCAATGGAACCCGGCTTTCATCAAGACGATCAACCGACCAAGTTCCAGATCCCACTCTGCCAGAAGATGCCTGGCCAGTGCCTCGCCCTTGGGCGAGTTCTTTGTTTTCCTCAAGCGCCATTCCAGCTTCACACCGAGCTTGCTTCCCATGAAGAACGGCGGGCGATGTACCATCAGGTAGATATCGGGTGGCTTCCCTGTAGCCACTTTTCGATTTGAGCAGGCCCGCCTGCATGACAGTATGGCCGATTCGATGAAGACACGCCAACGCCAAGCCACCCGTTCAAAACCAACCAACTAACCCGCAGAACTATGGGCGGATACCGCAAAACTATGGGGTATCCGCAGTGCTATGCGCGCACCTACGCATGTGTAAATCCGCTTATTACGCTGCATTCCCAACATTTATTTCATTGAAGAAAATCTTGGAAGATTGCCCATAACTCTGCGCTTTGTTTATGCATAACTTTGCACGATTTGCCCATAAGTTTGCGTGCCACAGAGAACCCATCGAACAAACCAGCTCCTGTGGCTTAAGGTCGGTGACAAGATCGGCGACGTAACAGAGATCAAACTGATGGAAACACTCATCAAATCGATCAAAAACGAGATGATATGTATTCCAAATGCCCAGCTGCTCAATTCCGAAGTTGTGAACTACTCACGAAAAGTGGATGGTCGGGGGCTTTTGGTGCACACGACGGTGGGGATTGGCTACGAGGAGCCTCCCAAGAAAATCAAAGCGATGCTGATTGAGGCGGCACACCGAACGCAAGGGTTGAGAAAGAGCCCGGAGCCATTTGTGCTTTGGACCCAGTTGGCAGATTACGCGATCAACTATGAAATCAACGCGTACACTTCTCGTGGATCGAGTTTGCCAAAAATCTTGTCGGATCTTCGCGAGAACATTGTCGATGTTTTTAATGAAAACGAAACTCAAATAATGACTCCGTCTTACATCGCTGATCCACCGGAACCCAAAATACCTTCAGCTGATTGGGATGGTGAGCTTGCTCACATATCTGACTAACAACTCGTCAGGGTCATCTATGAAACTTCAAAAACGCAATACCACCGTCATCGGATTGGATTGATTGACATTGCGCAATGATTAGAATCAAACAAGAAATCTTCAGAACTCAGCGAGGCTCCGGATGATCAAGTGGGTACTTTCCGCAACTGTAGTGCTTCTGCCTGGGTTTGTTCACGCAGCCGGGATGGAACAGTGGGGTGAGTCCGGCGACTGGGCAATTCTCATCGATCCAGAAAAAGGCAACGGTTGTCTCGCGTGGAGAGCCTTTGAAGACGATATGACAGTAGAAATTGGCGCTGCACCAAACCAGGCTGGCGGCTTTTTTGCCGCCTACAATCCGGCCTGGGTTCAAGTCGAGGACGGTGCGACAGGCATAGTAAGATTTGATTTTGGTGATGCGCAGTTCGAAGGTGAGGCCGTAGGTGTCTACAAGAATGGCGTGCCCGGTGGCTACGCATTTTTCGACAATCCGGCATTTGTAACCGAGTTTGGAAAACGCCAAAGCGTTACGATCATTGGCGAAAGCGGAGCCGAAGTCGAACTCGATTTAAGCGGATCCGCAAAAGCCATTGAGGCCGTTCTGGCGTGTCAGGCGGAGCAGCCAGATCCGCTGAAGAATTAGGTCGCGACCGATTACTGCAATTGGTTGATGTCTGGCACGCAAGGTTGCCTGTTTACTGGCATTGCATCAGCGCCCTCTGGAGCCTTGTTCCTAGACCCACCCACGTCCAGCTTGAACTTCGGTGATGAAAGCTGACCTGTCACATCAAACGGCCAAGCGCTGCGGGAAAGGGGTTTGCCCACGCGCCGTGGCTCCGCTCGTATTGCAATCGTATCGTTCAGCCAGTCCACTTGTCCCCTGGCCACCAACTGAACAGATGCTGTTTCAATGACGATGGAGTTTGAACTGACCCGCCCGGCCTGAATATCAACCGGAGCAACCACACAAGTGATGTCGGTGTAGCCTTGTCTGAACTCTTCTGAAAACAGCCAAGGGAAAATACCTAGCCCGGCCAACTCAAGGAGACTGGTACTAATGTAACCTTGCGACATCGACAAAGACGCTTTGCCGCGCATGGAGTTGATGAAGGCCTTGCCCGAGGCGGTACTACCCGAAACGTTGAATTCACCACTCAAACGCCCGTAGGCATCAATTCCAATCCCTAACTCATCAAGGATCTCACCGAACTCCCACCCTGAGGTCGACCCCGACAATGAAAGCCAATCAGGTGAGTCAATCAGATCCATGACCGCCCGCAGGCTGAAGGTTCCGCCGCCATAAGCCATCTGAAGAGGTCCGAAATCCACGGTTCCGTCTTTTGCAGACAATTGGCTGGAAACAGATGTTACGCCTTGCTGGCCTACAATCTCTTTGAATTCGATCTGTACCTCGACGTCAGCTTCTCGCAGCACGCGTTGCACATCCAGAAGATCGGCAGGCTTCCCTTTTTCCTTTGGCAACACCAAGGGCTGGACGTTTGTCTCCTTCGACAAAACCAAAGGCTGAACTTCGGCTTCAGGTTCTTTTGGGGTTTCCCCTACCAGGCTTTTGAATTGGTCCAGCACGGCAGTCAGGTTCTTCAGGTCGTTGAGATCGAGCCTCTCGCTGGTAACGTTGCCGCGAACAACAGAAGAGCCATCCGGAAATTTTGCATCGAAAGTCGCTAGAAGCTGCGAGGAGCCAGCTTCGAACTCGATTGCAGCATTAAAGTCCTCGCCCTGCTTTGAGGTTTCAGCATCAATGCCGAGTGCGCCAATTTCGATAGGTTGCAGGTTGAGCGCGTTCAGAAATTGAGCACCATCGCCCACATCCAGGTTCACGTCGAAATCAAGCCCGGCCAGCCCTTTGAGCTCATTGACCGACAACGCAAGGTCGAGCGCCCAAAGATCGGTGTCATAGCTGGTCGCGTTGAACCTATTTAGTGATACCGGGCCTCCCGCATTGGATATGCTGAAGTCCGCCTTAATACCGCCAAACTGGTCGACAAAACCTTCGTCGAGATCGGGCAAAATCAACTTGGCAGGCCCATTCAGCATGCCATCGAAGCTCACGTCCTGAAGCTGAAGCAGGTCGAGTACTTCGCCTTCAGCTTTCAGAAACGGCTCCTCGATTGGGCCAGCTTGCAAGGTAATGCCCAACATCGCGAGGCGGCCATCCGGCATGCGGCGAATACTTTCGATAGAGGCTGGGCCGATCACGTCCAGCCCTTGGTCAAAGGCGTTGGTTTCAAACAGTAATTTCTCGAATTCGAAGGAGGCGAGAGATCCAACCATATGCATTTCAAAGCCAGTGAACTTCAGATCTTGGATACTCTTTGCTGCTTGAGGCGGCTGCCCCTCTGGGTGAAGGCGCGCATTGAAAAGCAGATCGACGCCTTTAGCTGTATAGAGGTCATCTATCGAACCTTCAGCTTCGAGTTTTTGCCCATCTTCAAGGCTTACGGTTGTAGTAAATGCTTCGATCTTTAGGGCGTCCTGAGACACAAGCTCAGCTTGCAACTGGCCATTACCTTCCAGAACGCGTTCCAATCCCATGACATCGAGAAAGTCACCGAATTCGCCAGTATCCATCTCCAGGACAGCCCGATAACCGCCACCTTCGTCTTCCGCGAATGGCTCGCCATCGTAGCGGACAGTCATTTCTCCAAAGTTGGCTCTCGTCGTAAACGGCGCGTCATGGGGATAGTCGCCCTTGATTTCAAAACCTTGACCGTTGACCGAGCCGGAACCAGAGACCTTTGTTCTTTTTCCGTTATCTACTTGTTCAAGCGCAAGCGACTGAAGGTCAAACACAAATGAGAAGCCCGAGACCCTGTCGTCGATGTTTAACCCGATTGATGTGAAATTGACGTTCTTGTCGCTGAGAAAAGTAAGAATCCCACTGTTTTCTTTGCCACCAACTTCGGACGTTTCGAGTTCGGCCTCAGCATCCTGATTGTCCTCTGCAAGCGACCCGTTGGTTTGAGGCGTTGGCATTGGTCGGCTTTTTCGCCAACTTGTTGTCCCATCCGTGGCTGTAAGAAAGTTAGCCTGAAGACCGTCCACCAAAAGGTTGTCAAAGTGCAGACGTCCGTTGGCCAAGGCGGCAACGTCCAGTTCCAGTTCAAGCAGTTTCAATTCTGCAAGAGAGGTCTCTGGCAGTGTCTCGCTCGGGATGACCACGCCGCCGACATAGATGTGGGTAATGCGACCTAGTGCGACGCTCACATCGTCGTTGACCAGAAGCGGCTGCCCAATTTGTTCCGAAAGAGCCTTTTCCACAAGGTTGCGTCGCATATCTGAGAACAACGGCGCAGCAAGTAGCAACCAAACAATAGCGATTGCTGCAAAAGCGAGTAGCGCAACGAGTCCAATTATCCTAAACAGC
Source organism: Ruegeria sp. HKCCE3926 (assembly GCF_017872515.1). NCBI lineage: Bacteria > Pseudomonadati > Pseudomonadota > Alphaproteobacteria > Rhodobacterales > Roseobacteraceae > Ruegeria > Ruegeria sp. HKCCE3926. The sequence continues at coordinate 42,477 of NZ_JAEDOU010000003.1, forward strand.
CAAGTTCTCATTTGCTTCCCTGTGATCGCTTTCATAATTCAGTTTAACCGCAAATCGGAAATCTCCAATCTTTCTGGCAACTAAGGATATAGTGATTGCTATGTCGCGTTGGTTGCGTCCGTAGGATTGCATCCTATTTTCTGAGTTTTGGTGGCCTCTCCCCCAGGTCAGCTCGTTCACAAAGAAAGTCCATGGGTTTGTGCTGTGCTATCGGGAGTGTCCACGCTCGCGCCTAGATTTTCCGCCCTTTGATCACACAAACGGGCTGAACGCGTCTGGCAATTTCATCAGCTCTGCCGCGACTTTGTTCCCGATTGCGCAGTGCGGTGTTTTTTCGTTGCTGGCGTTCAGTCGTCCTGACAGATGGAGATAGACTTATAGTGCATAGTGCCGTGGAGGCAGAAAATTCAGGCACTAGTATTTGCGCATGCAACGAACGGCAGCTTCGAGTCGCCCCAATGCGGCATCAAAGTAGACTTCATAAAACTTGAAAAGGGCCGTCCGCGAAACTTTGCAAAGTCTGCTTTCTGCGCGTCGCAGACGTTCGCGAGAATCCAAGCAAAAAGGCCGCATGGAACCCAAGGTTCCTTAGGAAGGCCCTTTGCGTGATCGAGCAACGCAAAGGACCATAACCGCAACGACTAAGCCAAAAACTGATTGAATTCATCGCTAAGGCAGACAATCGCGCAGCGCAAAACTATGGGCAAACTATGCAAACTTATGGGGTGCGCGAAGTGTTATTCGCAAACCTACAACATGATCAGAAATCCAGATTCTCAACACTCAAGGCGTTTTTCTGGATGAACTCCCGACGAGGTTCCACAACGTCACCCATCAACTTGGTGAACAGATCATCCGCCTCGACCATGTCATCCACGCGCACTTGCAGCAGCGTCCGCGCATCCGGGTCCAGTGTCGTTTCCCACAGCTGGTCAGGGTTCATCTCACCCAGGCCTTTATAGCGCTGCAAGGACAAGCCCTTTTCACCCTCTTCCAGAATGGCGCGCAACAAGTCCAGCGGACCGTGGATCATCTGGCTGCGATCACGACGGTTCAAAGTGGCCGGAGAGTTGTAGATCTCTTGCAGGCTCTGCGTAAAGCTGCCGGTCTTGCGCGCCTCGCCCGAGCGCAGCATCGGGCCGTCCAGCGTGCGAACCTCTTCGACACCGCGCAGGATACGGGCCAGCCGGATCCCGTGATCCTGTGTGATACGACCCTGCCAACCGCGTTCGTACTCCAACGCGATCAGATCCAGCCGTGCGGCGACTTTGTCAGCCACACCTTGCAGGTCAGCATCAACAGCGCCAGGCACAAAGGCTCCTGCAACGGCGGCCTGTTCCAGAATATGACGCGGGTAGTGCGTTGGAAACGCGTCCAGCACACGTTTCAGCTGACGCGCCTCATCCACCACGCGGGTCAGGTCCTGACCGATTATTTCCTCACCCGAGCCGAGTTTCAGAACAGCGCCTTCGACGCCCTGATTGATCAGATAGTCATCCAGAGCGGCCTGATCCTTCAGGTAAACCTCTGACTTTCCGCGGGAAACCTTGTACAGCGGCGGTTGCGCGATGTAGAGGTACCCGCCCTCGATCAGCTCAGGCATCTGCCGATAGAAGAAGGTCAGCAACAGGGTCCGGATATGCGCGCCGTCCACATCCGCATCGGTCATGATGACGATCTTGTGGTAGCGCAGCTTTTCGATGTTGAACTCATCGCGGCCAATGCCCGTACCCAGCGCCATGACGAGGTTGCCAATTTCCTGAGACGATAGCATCCGGTCGAACCGGGCGCGTTCGACGTTCAGGATTTTCCCCCGCAAGGGCAGAACCGCCTGCGTCAGACGGTCCCGGCCGGTCTGGGCAGAACCACCAGCCGAGTCACCCTCGACCAGGAAGACTTCGGTTTTCGATGGATCCTTCTCGGAACAATCCTTCAGCTTGCCCGCCAGATAGTTCACATCCATCGCCGTCTTGCGTCGGGTCAGCTCGCGTGCCTTACGCGCAGCTTCCCGGGCCAACGCAGCCTCGATGATCTTGCCGACGATATTCTTGGCCTCGTTGGGGTTTTCTTCGAACCACTCGGCCAGTTTTTCGTTCATCAGACCTTCGACAGCCGGGCGGACCTCGGAGGAAACCAGCTTGTCCTTGGTCTGGGACGAGAATTTCGGGTCGGGCACTTTCACCGACAATACGCAGGTCAAACCTTCGCGCGCATCATCGCCGGTGAAGCTGACCTTTTCCTTTTTCGCGATCCCGCTGGACTGCGCATAGTTGTTGATCGTCCGGGTCAAAGCCCCCCGGAACCCAGCCACATGGGTCCCGCCGTCGCGCTGCGGAATGTTGTTGGTGAATGGCAGTACCGTTTCGTGGTAGCTGTCATTCCACCACATGGCGATCTCGACACCGATATCGTCGCGCTCACCCTTGATATAGATCGGCTCGGGCATGGCCGGCGTTTTGGATCGGTCGAGGTATTTGACGAACTCCTTTACGCCGCCTTCGTAGAACAGCTCGGTCTCCAGCCGCTCGGCAGGGCGTTCGTCGATCAGGATGATCCGCACGCCCGAGTTCAGGAATGCCAGTTCGCGCAGCCGTTTTTCCAACGTCTCGAACGAGTATTCGAGATTCGAGAACGTGTCGGTCGACGCCAGAAACCGCACTTCGGTTCCCGTACGATCGCCGCATTCGCCGACAACCTTCAGATGCTCTGCTGTTTCACCGCCCTCAAATCGCGCCACGTGCTCTTTGCCCGCGCGCCAAATGCGCAGCTCCAGCCAGTCCGACAGGGCGTTTACTACCGAAACACCCACGCCATGCAGGCCGCCCGACACCTTGTAAGAGTTGCTGTCGAACTTGCCGCCCGCGTGCAGCTGGGTCATGATGACCTCTGCCGCTGAAACGCCTTCTTCCGGGTGGATATCAACCGGAATTCCGCGGCCGTTGTCGCTGACCGAAACGCTGGAATCCGCGTGAATTTTCACGGTCACATGGTCGGCGTGACCCGCCAGCGCTTCGTCAATTCCGTTGTCGACAACCTCATACACCATGTGGTGCAGGCCCGATCCATCATCCGTGTCCCCGATATACATCCCGGGGCGTTTGCGAACGGCCTCTAAACCCTTGAGAACTTTGATGGAATCTGCGCCGTATTCTTGAGGAGCCTGTGCGTCTTCGGACATTCAGTCAGTACCTATATTATTTTGGTACCTTATACGTTTTCTGGTGGGGATTGTCACGCGATCCCCCAATATTTTGTGTGTGCTCAAGTCGTTTTCTGCCCATCTGAATCCACCTCATAACCGGTCGATGTCAGAAGCGATATCCGCCGCGATTTCCAGCGCATCGACATCCTTGCGTTCGGCCGATAACCGAAGCCCCAGAATGTCCGACTGATACCGGGCCGCCAGCCGATCCGGGTCATGTTCAGGCCGGATTTCACCGGCGGCCTGGGCGCTGCGGAACAGGTCGGCGAAACACGCCTTCATTTCCGCCATGTGACGCGCGGCCTGATCCGCAAGCGCATGATCCTTCGCCTGCAACTCGGCATATGTCTTTGCCAGCATGCAGGCCTTTGCCGGGTTCTCGACCGCTTCGATGACCAGACGTGGTTGCGCCTTGAGCGCCTCCTTCGGCCCCAGTCTTTCAGCAAGGGCTTTCAGGCGCGCCACACCTTCTTGCGTGTAGCTTTCCAGCGTCAACGCATAGAGCGCGTCCTTCGACCCGAAAGCCGCGTAGAAACTGCCGGGTTTCAGCTTCAATTCCCGCTCAAGGTCCTTCAACGACGTACCAGCCCAACCCTGACGCCAAAAGATGTCACGGGCCTTCTCGATCAACGCGTCGCGATCATATGCGGGTTTGCGGGGCATCGGCATCACCAATTCTTGAACGTTCGCTCAAATATATACTTGAGTGATCACTCAAGAAACCCTAAATACCACCCATCGCGCCAGAAACAGGAGTTCCGACATGGCCACTTTCCCGTCTCATGACATAGAATCCGCACCCGAAGCATCCAAACCACTGTTGGAAAAGTCCCAGGCCGCTTTTGGCCGTTTGCCGGGCCTGCACAAGGTGATGGCAGAAAGCCCACAGCACCTTGAAGGCTATCAAGTTCTGCACAGCCTGTTCTTGCAGACCGATTTTGACAACGATGAGAAAACCGTCGTCTGGCAGACCATCAATGTGGAAAACGAATGCCATTACTGCGTGCCCGCGCACACCGGCATCGCAAAGATGATGAAGGTATCAGACGAAATCTCCCAGGCTCTGCGCAATGAAACCCCACTGCCTTCGCCCAAACTCGAAGCGCTGCGCAGCTTCACCCTGCAAGTGATGGAAACCCGTGGCAACCCGACCGAGGAACAGCTTCAGGCGTTCTTCGACGCGGGCTATTCCCATCGTGCGGTTCTGGACGTGGTGCTGGGCCTTGCACAAAAAACCATGTCAAACTACGTCAACCACATGGCCAAAACACCGGTCGATGAAGTCATGCGCGGTTTCCTGTGGGAGCGCAAAGTCAACGAACCGGCCTAAGCCGCCACAACCGACCCCTCATCGCCTTCGGTCACGATCAGCGTCTGGGCCCGGTCACTCAACTCCGCAAACAGTTCAGGCCCGGTGCCCGTCATCCAGGCCTGAGCACCCAACGCACAAATCTCGTCATAAAGTGAAGCGCGCCGACCCGCGTCCAGATGAGCGGCCACCTCATCCAGCAAAACGATCGGTGGCGCACCCACCATTGCGGCCAAAGCTCGGGCATTGGACAGGATCAATGAAACCAGCAGCGCCTTCTGCTCACCGGTCGAACAATCCTTGGCGGGAACACCCTTGGCAGCAAAGACGCCATACAAGTCTGACCGATGCGGCCCAACCAAAGTCCGACCCGCAGCCAAGTCCCTGAACCGGCTTTCATTCAAAGCCTCGCGCAGATCCTCTGCCGTTTCGGGCATCGCGCCTTCGGTTTGCACCAATTCCAACTCGGCAGACGGAAAAGCCGTTTCCGCCTGATCCTGCGCTACCCTCAGATGGCTCAACGCCGCCAATCGCGCTGTGTGGATACGATGCCCCATCTCGGCCAACTGACCCTCAAGCGCAGCATACCAATGCGCGTCCCGAACCTGCTCTTTCAGCAAACGGTTCCGTTCGCGCATCGCTTTTTCGTAAGCCAGCGAGGCCTCTGCATGAGACGGATCAAAACTGAGCGCAATGCGATCAAGAAACCGGCGCCGGCCTTCGGCCCCTTCAATCCACAGGCGGTCCATGGATGGAACCAGCCAGACCACCCGCGCAAGTTTACCCAGATCAATCTGGGTGGCGGATTTTCCATCAATCCTCACCTGCCGTGCCGCACCACCCTCAGACCAGGTTTCGATTTCGAAATTCTGACCCAGCGATTGCAACAGTCCCGACAGTTTCCAGCCCAGCGCCTCGGGCCGCCGCGTCATCTCGGCCGCGCTTGCCCGCCGCATTCCGCGACCGGGTGAAAACAAGGATACCGCTTCCAGAATATTGGTCTTGCCCGCCCCGTTCGACCCGTGAATAGCCACCGGCCGCCCGTCCAGAGACAACCGCGCCAGCTTGTGAGACCGAAAATGCGAGACCGTAAGCTCGGTCAGGGCCAATCCCATGACCCCTCCCTTCATTTTTTCAAAAATACTCCCGCCGGAGGCATCGCACGTCCGCGCGATCAGACGCGCATTGGCATGACGACGTAAACTGCGCTCTGGTCATTGCCTTCGCGCATCAGGGTCGGGTCGCCAGCTGAATTGAACATGAACACCGCATTCTCTCGATCCACCTGAGACGCGATCTCCAGCAGATATTTGGCATTGAACCCGATCTCCAGACGCTCATCACCATAGGCGACCGCCAGTTCTTCCTCGGCCGCGCCACTGTCTGGTGCGTTCACCGACAGGACCAGCTTGTCGCCATCCAGTTGCAGCTTCACCGCACGCGAACGCTCGGAAGACACCGTTGCCACCCGGTCCACGGCCTGTGCGAACTCGGCAGCATCCACTTCCAGCTTGCGCGTATTTCCTTGCGGGATAACGCGCGTGTAGTCGGGAAAGGTTCCGTCAATGACCTTCGAGGTCAGCGTGATATCAGGCGTGGCGAAACGCACCTTGGTTTCGCTGACCGAAACCGCGATATCCATTTCATCATCGTCCAGCAGCTTGCGCAGTTCGCCTACGGTTTTACGCGGGACGATAACGCCCGGCATGCCCTCTGCACCATCCGGCAAATCGGCATCGATCCGAGCAAGCCGGTGGCCGTCGGTGGCCACGCAGCGCAGCACCTTGCCGCCATCGGATCCGTCGGCCACATGCATATAGACACCGTTCAGATAATACCGGGTCTCTTCTGTTGAGATTGCGAATTTCGACTTGTCGAACAACCGTCGCAGCAGGGCAGCCGAAGCCGTGAAATTTGATTGATACTCCGACGACGCCATGACCGGGAAATCCTCTTTCGGCAGCGTCGCCAGCGAGAAATTCGACCGACCCGCCTCAACCGTCAGACGCCCTGCCGCGCTGTCCGCGGTCAGCGTGACCAACGCTCCGTCGGGCAGTTTGCGCACGATCTCGTGCAAGGTGGTCGCGGCCACGGTGGTGGCACCGGCTTTCTCGACCTGCGCCGGGGCTTTGTCGACCACTTCGATATCCAGATCGGTCGCGCGAAACAGCGCCTGATCGCCTTCCGCCTCAATCAGGACATTCGCAAGTATGGGAATGGTATTGCGGCGTTCCACTACGGATTGGGCCTGCGAAACGGCCTTGAGAAGGGTGCCGCGTTCGATGCTGATCTTCATACCCTCAATTCCTCTGACTTGCGTACCGACATGGGCGGGACTGGCACGTTAGCGGTTCCACCCTGAGGCACAAGGATTTTTTACGGATTTCTGGGTTGGATTGCGTCCAGCGTCAAGGGCAGCGTGCCTGACAGGCACCAGTTCTGATCCAACCGTGGACTAATGCGCACAAGAAACGCCCCGGACCCAAGGAACCGGGGCGGTTTCCTGCATTAAAGGCGCGGATCAGGCTTCAAGCGACCGGCGCAGCATTTCCACGTCTTCAGCGATCTGACCGTCGGTCAGCTTCAACTCTTCAATGCGCTTGACGCCATGCATGACCGTCGTGTGATCGCGCCCGCCAAAACGGCGGCCAATCTCGGGCAGCGACCGGCTGGTCAACTGCTTGCACAGATACATCGCCACCTGACGCGGACGCGCGTAAGAGCGCAGGCGCTTCGGGCCGATGATGTCAGAAAGCCGGATGTTGTAATACTCGGACACCTTCCGCTGGATCTCTTCAACGGTGATCTTGCGTTCCGAGGCGCGCAGCACATCCGCCAGACAATCCTGCGTCAGTTCCATGTCGATCTCGCGGCCAACCAGCGAGGCAAAAGCGAACAGACGGGTCAGGGCACCTTCCAGCACCCGAACATTGGTCGAGATGCGATGCGCCAGGAATTCCAGAACGCCATCGGCAATCGCCAGGTCCGGATAGGATGAGCTGTATTGCTGCACCTTGTTCTGCAAAATGCCCAGACGCAGTTCATAATCGGTCGGGTGCAGATCAACCACCAGACCACATTGCAGGCGGGATTTCACCCGGTCTTCCAGATCCTTGATCTCACCCGGGGCGCGGTCGGCCGAGATGATGATCTGTTTATTCTGATCCACCAGCGCGTTGAACGTGTGGAAAAACTCTTCCTGAGTGGAATCCTTGCCGGCGATGAACTGCACGTCGTCAACCATCAAAACGTCAACCGAACGGAACAGGTGTTTGAAATCCATCATCCGACGCTCGCGCAGGGCCTGCACGAACCGGTACATGAACTGTTCCGCTGACAGGTACAGAACGTTGAGTTCCGGATGTTTGGTTTTCAGCTCCCATGCAATGGCGTGCATCAAGTGGGTCTTACCCAGCCCCACGCCGCCGTACAGAACCAGCGGATTGAAGGTTACCGGCCCGCCCTCGGATACCCGACGCGCGGCCGCATGGGCCAGTTCATTGGGCTTGCCGACGACAAAACTGTCAAAGGTAAAGCGGGAATCCAACGGGGCAGCCTGAAGCGATTCCAATGTATCCTGCGCCGGGTCCTCGCTCGGCGCGGCGACAGGTTCAGGCTTTGCCACCGGCGGCGTATCGACAGCCGGCTTAGGCCGTGCAGGCGAGTTTGCAGCGACGCGGAAATCCAGACGCTGCACAGTTTCACCTGCGGTGTTCAGCTCGTATAAAATGAGGTCGGCAAAATTCTGGCTGACGTAATTGCCCATGAAATTGGTCGGCACCGAGAAAACCGCCACGCCGTCCTGAAGCTCCTTGAATTCCAAAGGCTCGATCCAGGTCGTATAATTGTTCCGACCGATGGCCTTCAGCAACTTGTTACGCAGTAGTCCCCATTTTTCTTGTGTCATTAAGCGCCTCACGCATCCCATTCTTATTGGCCTGTCAGCCTTATTCATACGAAGCCGGTTTCCCGGTGTTGTATTCACACGCAATAGGTATCCAATCGCCAAACCAGTCGGCTTGGCGGGACCATCCCGAATAGCCCGGCAACCCCCAATTCTGACGCTCAGCAATAACGGAACGTCCCGAAAACCGGGTTGCACGTCGCAATCTCAATTTTTAGACAGGGCCAAGATCACCGGATTTATTCCGGCTTCCATGGCAGATCGGCAGCCTGGCTCAAGCCAGTCGTCGACAATTGTCCCCAGATCGCTCTGATGCCCGTCAGTTCGATCGGGAAAACAGCCTGTCCCCCCAAGCGAGTGAATCGCTGACATCAGTCGTAGCAATTCAGAGAGGGGCGCGGCAACGAAACTCTGATATTGACTCGGGTCTTTGGGCGAAAGAATCTCTCGGTTTTGTGAAGGCGCGGTTTTCTGGCAACACGACAAAAGGCGCCGCGATGCACGACGCCTTTTCAGAATGGTTCAGCCTTTCTGACGTGACCTTGGGTCACCCAAAAGCTTAGCCCAGTGCTTTGACGCGCGCGGACAGGCGCGACATTTTGCGGGCAGCGGTGTTCTTGTGGAAAACACCCTTGGTAACGCCGCGCATCAGCTCGGGCTGAGCCGCACGCAGAGCAGCAGTCGCCGCGTCCTTGTCGCCGGATGCGATCGCTTCTTCGACTTTACGCAGATAGGTGCGGATGCGCGAACGACGCGCTTTGTTGATTGCAAAGCGCTTTTCGTTCTGACGCGCGCGTTTTTTTGCCTGAGGCGAGTTTGCCATGTGAATCTGACCTTCGTTCGGTACGTTAATCTTGGGTTGCGCGCCACGGACATATCCGCACCGGATCAGAAATCACGAGTGTGAGTCGGGCCAAGCGGGCCGCACGCGCATGTATAGCGGGGGTCTTTAGCCAAGTTTCGAGAGATTGCCAAGTTGATTCTTGGAACAAGGGCCAAGAATATGGGGCGGGCTTGAAACACCCGCCTCAGAGGTCCCGCGCTTTACTTGTCGCGGAATTGCGCCGTGCGCTTTTCCAGGAACGCGGCCATGCCTTCCTTCTGATCTTCGGTAGCGAACATCGAATGGAAGACACGACGCTCGAACAACATACCTTCACTCAGCGGAAGCTCGTAGCTGCGGTTCACCGCTTCTTTCGCGGCCATTGCAGTCAATTGCGATTTCTCGGCAATCTTCTGCGCTGCGCTCACGGCCTCTTCGATCAGCTTCTTGGCCGGCACCACCCGGCTGACGAGACCCGCACGCTCGGCTTCGTCGGCATCCATGAAACGCCCGGTCAGGTTCATGTCCATCGATTTGGATTTACCCACGAACCGCGTCAGACGCTGACTTCCACCCAGACCGGCAATGACGCCCAGATTGATCTCGGGCTGGCCGAATTTCGCGGTGTCCGCCGCGATGATGAAATCGCACAGCATGGCAAGTTCACAGCCACCGCCCAGCGCATAGCCCGCAACGGCCGCGATGATCGGCTTGCGAATCGCGGTCACACGATCATTCGCATCGGCAAAAAGGTTGATGTTGTAGACGTCGACAAAACTCATCTCGGACATTTCCTTGATGTCCGCGCCGGCGGCGAAGGCCTTGTCCGATCCGGTTATCACGATGCAGCGCACCTTGTCGTTGCTGTCCGCATCTTCCAGCGCGGTGCAGAGCTCACCCAGCAACTGGGTGTTCAACGCGTTCAACGCATCCGGTCGGTTGAGTTTGATAAGTGCGACGTGGTCTTCGATTTCGACGATGATCGTCTCAAAAGCCATGAGGAGAAAGCTTCCGGTTGTTCCGTTCAGGTACGATTCCTTACCACGCGAAAAACTTGGATCAAGCTATCTTTGGCATTGCGCACAATAGAAGGATGAGCGACCGGACTGGGTGATTCTCTTGATCGGCGCTCCGCACCCTTCGGTCCGGCAGGCCTCGCCCTCGCGGCCATAGACATCAAACTTGTGCTGAAAATATCCAAGTTCTCCATCGGCTTGGCGGAAATCCCGCAGCGAAGACCCACCGGCTTCGATGGCGTCCTGCAACACCTGCCGGATGATCGGAACAAGCGCCGCCACGCGGGGTGCGGAAATCTGTCCGGCTTTGCGACGTGGCGACACTCGGCCGCGATAAAGAGCTTCGCAAACATAGATATTGCCCAGACCGGCAACGATTCCCTGATCCAGCAGGGCGGATTTGACAGGGGTGTTCTTGCCTTTGAACGCCTTGATCAGGTGTTGGTCGTGAAAATCGTTGCCCAAGGGTTCAGGCCCCAGAACCGACAGCAGCTTGTGATCTTCGGCGTTGGCCGTTTGCATCAGGTCCATCGCGCCAAACCGGCGGGGATCGTTGAAGGTGATGCGCGCGCCGTTGGCCATATGAAAGACCACATGGTCATGTTTTTGCACGGCGGGATGGTCATGGACGAATTGCCCCAACGGGTCACCCGACACCGTCATCCGCCCCGACATACCCAGGTGGATCAGCAACGTCTCACCGCTGCTGAGATCCGCCAGAATGTATTTCGACCGCCGCCGCAGCCGCTCCACCCGCTGCCCGGTCAGCCGTTCGGCCATACGTTCGGGGAACGGCCGGCGCAGATCGGGGCGGTTCACATCAGCCCGTTCGATCACGACCCCTTCCATGGCAGGACTCAGGCCGCGTCTTACTGTCTCGACCTCAGGTAATTCGGGCATTACAGGGCTCCTAATTCAAAGGGCCGCATTGTGCCCGCCTCTCTTGGCCCTATAACAGAGGCGAAAATCGACAAACGGCAAGGCAAATGTCCGACAACATCGACAAGACCACTCATTTCGGTTTCGAAACCGTCCCCGAGGCCGAAAAGGCAGGGCGCGTACAGGGCGTGTTCAACTCGGTTGCCTCGAAATATGACGTGATGAACGACGTCATGTCGATGGGCATCCACCGGGTCTGGAAGGACGCGATGATGGACTGGCTGGCGCCACGCCCCGGCCAGCGGCTGCTGGACGTGGCCGGTGGCACGGGCGACATCTCGTTCAGGTTCCTCAAGCGCGCGGGTCACGGCCACGCCACGGTCCTGGACCTGACCGAGCCGATGCTGATCGAAGGGCGCCAACGTGCCGAGGCAGATCGGATGTCGGGCAGCCTGAACTGGGTCGTGGGCGATGCCATGGCCCTGCCCTTCGAAGACAATACATTCGATGTTTACACGATCTCGTTCGGCATTCGGAACGTCACCCGCCCGCAAGAAGCTTTGAACGAGGCTTACCGCGTGCTGAAACCCGGCGGCCGCCTGATGGTGCTGGAATTCAGCCAGCTGCCCAATGAGGGGCTGCAAAAGCTCTACGACCTTTACAGCTTCAACGTCATCCCGCGCATGGGAAAACTGATCGCCAATGACTATGACAGCTATCAGTACCTGGTCGAATCGATCCGAAAATTTCCCGATCAGGAAACGTTCCTGAACATGGTTCGCACCGCAGGTTTCGAAAACGCCAAATACCGGAACCTGAGCATGGGTATCGCCGCGCTGCATTCCGGCTGGAAGATCTGACACATGCGTGGTCCCCATAACATCATCCGCCTGATCCGCACAGGCGCCACGCTCGAGCGCACAGGCGCCATGAACGTGGTACTGGATGCGTTCGAAGCCCCGCGCGCCGTACGCATCCTGGCCCACGCATTGGGCAAACCCTTTCAATGGCTTGGCTACAAAGGCGACCCCGGTATGCCACCGGCAACGCGCGCCCTGACGGCGCTTGGCCCCGCCTATATCAAATTCGGGCAAGTGCTTTCGACCCGCCCTGACGTCGTTGGAAATGAACTGGCCGAGCAACTGCGCGTTCTGCAAGACAAGCTGCCCCCTTTCTCCAAAGCCGACGCGATGGCCGAAGTCGAGAAAGAACTGGGTCAGCCGATCTCGGACATGTTCAGCGAATTCAGCGAACCGATTGCCGCAGCCTCGATTGCGCAGGTTCACAAGGCCAAGCTGACCAGCACGGGTGAGGATGTCGCAGTGAAAGTCCTGCGCCCGGGGATCGAACGCGCGTTCCACAAAGATGTCGATGCGTTCTATTTCGCCGCCGGAATTGTCCAGCTCTTCGCCCCCGGCGCGCGCCGTCTGCGACCGGTGGAGGTGATCGAGCATTTCGACGGTGTCGTGCGCGGCGAACTGGATCTGCGTCTGGAAAGCGCGGCGGCCTCCGAATATGCCGCCAACACCAAGGACGACACCGGCTTCTGGCTGCCGCCCGTTGTGTGGTCACTGTCCGCGCGGCGCGTCATGACGCTCAGCTGGGCGGACGGGATCGCGCTGGGTGACAATGATGCTCTGGATGCCGCAGGTCACAACCGCAATGATCTGGCCGAACGTGTCCTGCGCCTGTTCCTCCTCCATGCGCTGCGCGACGGCTTTTTCCACGCCGACATGCACCAGGGCAACCTCAAGGTCGCCGCGAACGGAGACATCATTGCCTATGACTATGGCATCATGGGGCATATCGATGAATACACGCGCCGGGTCTATGCCGAAATCCTGTTTGGCTTCATCCGCCGCGACTACAAACGTGTGGCCGAGGTGCATTTCGAAGCCGGCTATGTTCCCGCCAACCAGGACGTGGACGAGTTCGCCCGCGCCCTGCGTGCCGTGGGCGAGCCGATCTTCGGCATGGATGCCACGCATATTTCCATGGGGCGGTTGCTGAGCTATCTGTTCGAAGTGACCGAACGGTTCGGGATGGAAACCCGAACCGAGCTGATCCTGCTGCAACGCACCATGGTTGTCGTCGAAGGCGTTGCGCGCTCACTCGACCCTCATATGAACATCTGGGAAGTCGCCCGCCCCGTGGTCGAAGACTACATCAAACAATCCATCGGCCCTCGGGCGGCCCTGCGTGATTTTGGGAAAACCGCAATGGTGCTGGCCCGCTTCGGCCCGCGTCTGCCGGCACTGGTCGAAAACGCACTGATTGCGCAGACACAGAAGGACGAACCGCAGACGCCCACCTTTTGGTCCTTTGCTCTGCCCGCCACGATCGGCGCCGCAGCAGGTGCGGCGCTGGTCTTGCTGATCAACGCGCTCAGCTGAACCAATCCGCCTGCTTCATCTGGCCACAAATATCCTCGGGGGGAATCGCGCCCTGGCGCGATGGGGGGCAGACAGCCCCCCGCACCCCTTCCGGGTCAGAGCCGCTCGATGGCGATGGCAATCCCCTGACCGCCCCCGATGCACATGGTGATCAACCCTTTGGATCCGCCGGTACGTTCCAGCTCGTACAGTGCTTTCAGCGTGATGATCGCACCCGTGGCCCCCACAGGATGCCCCAACGCAATCGCACCGCCGTTGGGGTTCACCTTGCTCGCGTCCAATCCAAGCTCCTGATTCACAGCCAGTGCCTGCGCGGCGAAGGCTTCATTGCTTTCGATCACGTCGAAATCTTCCGCTGACAGACCCGTCTTCGCAAACAGGTTTTGCACTGCCGGAACAGGGCCAATGCCCATGACTTCCGGCCGCACGCCCGCATGCGCATACCCAATGACACGTGCCTTCGGCTTCAACCCAGCCTTTTCGGCCGCATCCGCTGTCGCCAACACCATCGCCGCCGCCCCGTCATTGATGCCCGAGGCATTGCCGGCCGTCACACGCCCGTCCTTTTTGAACACCGGGCGCAGACCGGCCAACGCTTCGGCGGTCGTCGCCTTTGGATGCTCGTCGACTTTGAAATCGACCATGTCCCGCTTGACCTTGACCTGTACCGGAGTGATCTGGCTGTCGAAGTACCCGGCCTCGATCGCCGCTGCCGCACGTGTCTGGCTGTCCAAAGCGAACGCATCCATCTGTTCACGGCTTATCTGATGCTCATCCGCCACGTTTTCGGCCGTCACCCCCATATGTCCTGTGCCGAACGGGCAGTTCAACGCACCCAGCATCATGTCCAGAGAGGTGACGTCGCCCATCTTTGCGCCCCAGCGCGCCTGCGGAACGATATAGGGGCTTCGGGACATGCTTTCTGCTCCGCCTGCCACCGCAAAGTCAGCATCGCCAAGCATCAGGGACTGCATGGCTGACACGAACGCCTGCGCGCCGGATCCGCACAGGCGGTTCACGTTCATGGCCGGCGTACCATTGGGAATGCCCGCCTGCATGGCGGCGACGCGCGACAGATACATGTCACGCGGTTCAGTGTTGATCACATGACCGAACACCACATGCCCGATCTGCGCCCCCTCAACCCCCGATCGCTCAAGCGCCGCTTCGGTCGCGACAGTGGCCAGATCAATCGGCGCGGTTGAAGCCAGCGCACCACCAAAGGTGCCAATTGCGGTGCGGGCACCGTCGAGAATAACGATATCGCTCATGAGCTACTCCTCCTGAATTTCGCTGCATTATGCATGCGCAGAATGGCACTGTCGCCCCAGACGTCCCGTCACGGCGGGAATTGACATTGCATTGCGCAGCCCCCATGGATTCCGTCATGACGGAAGACACAGACGATATCCTGAACCTCCTGCCCGCCCGCCTGAAAGAGGCACGCCGGGCCAAAGGCCTGTCCTTGGAAGCGGTCGCCAATCTCAGCGGTGTGTCCCGGTCCATGGTCAGTCAGATCGAACGCGGCGAAAGCAGCCCGACGATCTCGACCTTGTGGAACCTGACACGCGCCTTGCAGGTGGATTTCGCCGGTCTCTTGGAGGGCGCAAAGACCACGGACCAGATCGAGGTGCTCAGAAACTCCGAAGTGCCCAGCATCGACAATATGGGGCAGAACTGCCGAATTCGCATCCTGTCACCGCCGGAAGAGGCCGGGGGTCATGAAGTCTATGATATCGAATTTGACAAGGACGGGGCCCTGAACAGCCAACCCCACGCCCGCGGTGCCCGTGAACAGCTCACCGTGCTGGAAGGCGCGGTCAAAGTCACTTCAGGCAATGCGGTGACCGAGTTGAACCAGGGGGACACGGCCCGATATGCCGCCGACATTGCGCATTCCATCTGTGCCCAAGGGCCAGCCCGGGTATTCCTGATCGTAAAAAACGCCTGACATCCGCGAAATTCCGCCTTCACGGATATTTTTCCTTCATATTGAATTTCCCCTATTTGGGAATTTCATCCGCTATGTTAGATGTGCGACTCAGTTGAACGGAGGTCGCCATGGCAGATGTATTCCTGTCCCATATCACGGACACACTTGCGCAGATCGAATCTGAGGGTCTTTACAAACGCGAACGAATGATCACCTCACCTCAGGGCGGTGAGATCACTGTGGGCGGCAAGCAGGTGATCAACCTCTGTGCCAACAACTATCTGGGTCTGGCGGATCACCCGGCGCTGATCGAGGCCGCGACACAAGCGATGGGGCCCAAAGGATTCGGCATGGCGTCGGTTCGGTTCATCTGTGGCACGCAAGACATTCACCGCGAACTGGAACAACGTCTTGCCAATTTCCTGAACAAGGACGACTCCATCCTCTTTGCCGCTTGTTTCGACGCCAATGGCGGGCTGTTTGAACCTCTGCTGGGACCGGAAGACGCCATCATTTCGGACAGCCTGAACCACGCCTCGATCATCGACGGCGTGCGGCTGTGCAAGGCCAAACGCTATCGCTATCTGAACAACGACATGAATGACCTCGAAGCCTGGCTGAAACAGGCGCGCGAAGACGGGGCGCGGCATATCATGATCGCCACCGATGGCGTGTTCTCGATGGACGGCTATCTGGCCAACCTGCCAAAAATCCGGGAACTGGCCGATATATACGATGCAATTGTCATGGTGGACGATTGCCATGCGACCGGTTTCATGGGGCCGAACGGGGCCGGCACACCCGATCATTTCGGCGTCGATGTGGATATTCTGACGGGAACCTTGGGCAAGGCACTTGGGGGGGCAATCGGCGGCTATATCGCCGGGCCGCAGCCAGTGATCGACCTGCTGCGGCAGCGGGCGCGGCCCTATCTGTTCTCAAACTCGCTGCCGCCCTCGATCGTCGCCGCCGGGTTGGAAGCGATCCGCCTGGTCGAAGAAGGCGACATGCTGCGCGCGCAACTCTTCGGCAACGCCAAATATTGGCGCGCCGGGCTGGAAAAGCTTGGCTTTGACCTGCTGCCTGGGGAACACCCGATCATCCCGGTGATGCTGGGTGAGGCTCAGCTGGCACAGGACATGGCGTCACGGCTGTTCGACGAAGGTGTCTATGTTTCGGGCTTCTTCTTTCCGGTCGTCCCACGCGGGCAAGCGCGGATCAGAACGCAGATGAATGCGGCTCTGACCAGGGATGAACTGGACCGCGCCCTTTCCGCATTTGGCAAGGTCGGCAAAGAGCTGGGGGTCATCGAATGATCCTTCCATCGGTCATCGATGTGATCGGCGACACCCCCATGGTCGAACTGTCGCGCGTGTGTGCCCAGCAGAAGCTGAACGGGCGTATCATCGCCAAGCTTGATTACTTGCTGCCGGGATTTTCGAAAAAGGACCGCGCGGCGAAGTCCATCATCGAAACGGCGCGCGCAGACGGGACTTTGTCACCGGGGCAAACGGTGGTCGAGCTGACCTCGGGCAATATGGGCACCGGGCTGGCCATTGTCTGCGGTATTCTGGGCCATCCTTTCGTGGCTGTCATGAGCGCCGGAAACTCGATCGAACGCGCGCGTATGATGCGGGCCCTGGGGGCCGAAGTTGTCATCGTGCCCCAGGCCCCCGGCAGCAAACCCGGCGAAGTCTCTGGGGCCGATCTTGAACTGGTCGATGTCAAGGCGAAGCGCATCACAGTTGAACGCAACGCATTTCGTGCGGATCAATTTGGCCATTCGGGAAACCCCAAGGCACACGAAACCGGGACCGGGCCCGAGATCTGGGCGCAATCCGAAGGCACCGTCACGGCATTCTGCGACTTTGCCGGATCGGGCGGAACGCTGGCCGGAGCGGCAGAGTATCTGAACCGGCACGCCGTGCGATGCTATGCCGTGGAACCTGCGGGCGCGCGCGCTTTGGCCGGTGAGCCGGTTTCGACCCCGGACCATCCCATTCAGGGAGGCGGTTACGCCATGGGTGATCTGGTGCATTTGAAGGATAGCCGATTGGCCGGACATCTTGCTGGTTCGGGGAAGGCCGCGCGGGATTGCGCCCGACTTCTGGCCCGGACCGAGGGGATATTCGCCGGCTATTCGGCAGGCGCGAATCTTGCCGCGGCGATTGAACTGCTGCGCGGCCCCGAAGAAGGCGGCTGTGTCGCCATCGTCATGTGTGACAGCGGCCTGAAATACCTGTCGACCGATTTGTGGGAGTAAACATATGCGACCCAACACAATGAAAGCACTGGAAAAATCCAAACCCGAAGAAGGGTTGTGGATGGTGCAGGCCCCGATCCCCGAAGTTGGCCCCGATGATGTGCTGATCCGTATCAACAAGACGGGTATCTGCGGCACCGACATCCATATCTGGAACTGGGACGAGTGGGCGTCTCATACCGTGCCGGTTCCGATGATCACTGGCCATGAGTTTGCCGGAGAGATCGTCGAGATCGGGCGCAACGTGACCGGGCTTGAAATCGGCCAGCGATGCTCGGGCGAGGGCCATCTGATCACCACCGACAGCCGCCAGAGCCGCGCCGGAAAGTTTCACCTGGATCCGGGAACCCGGGGCATTGGAGTGAACGAACAGGGCGCATTTGCCGAATACCTGAAACTGCCTGCCTTCAACGTGGTTCCCTTGCCCGACGACATACCGGATGAGATCGGAGCCATCCTCGATCCGCTGGGCAATGCGGTGCATACTGCCCTCAGCTTTGATTTGCTGGGAGAGGACGTTCTGATCACGGGTGCGGGCCCCATCGGTATCATGGCCGCTGCCGTCGCTCGTCACGCGGGTGCACGCAACGTGGTCATCACCGACATCAACGCAGACCGATTGAAACTGGCCGAACATGTGGTTCCTTCGGTGCGGACCGTCGATGTCTCCACCGAGGACTTGCGGGACGTCATCGCCGAGCTTGGGATGAAGGAAGGGTTCGATGTCGGGCTTGAAATGTCCGGCTCGCAAGCCGCCCTGGACCAGATGGTCGAAGCCTTGGTGATGGGTGGAAAGATCGCGTTGCTGGGGATTCCACCGGGCAAATCTCCGGTCGACTGGTCGCGCATCGTGTTCAAGGCTATCACGATCAAGGGGGTCTATGGGCGTGAGATGTTCGAAACGTGGTACAAGATGATCGCCATGCTGCAAAACGGTCTGGATGTGTCCCGCGTGATCACGCATCGCTTTGCGGTTGATGATTTCGCCAAAGGGTTTTCCGCGATGAAATCAGGCCTGTCCGGCAAGGTTGTTCTGGACTGGACCTAACGCGCTGGAAAGTTGCAAGTTCAGCCCCTAGACAGGTGCAGAACTTGCACAAGGGAGGCATGAGATGGGCGAGAACAAAGACGATCGTCTGTTGCAACGGGGGGTCGAAGACACCCTGGTCACTGATTTCGCCGAAACGCACCGCAAAAGCTATGGCGACTTCCTGCAACTGAAGACGCTGCTGAACCTGCAAAAAACCTTTCAGGACCCCGCACAACCTGACGAGATGCTGTTCATCATCATTCATCAGGTCAGTGAGCTGTGGCTGAAACTGATGCATCACCAACTGGTCGAGGTCCGCCGGTTCCTGCAACAAGACGAATTCGGGCCCGCCATGAAAAACCTCGACCGTATCAAGGCCATTCAACGGCAGTTGATTGCGGCCTGGGAAACCCTGCTGACCATGACGCCGGCCGACTACATGACGTTTCGGCAGGCCCTCGGCAACTCTTCCGGGTTTCAAAGCTATGGGTACAGGCAGATCGAGTTCATTCTGGGCAATAAGGATGCCTCGACTCTGAAAGTGCACGAGCATGACCCCGAGGTGATGGAGATGCTGAACGCCGCCCTGACCAAACCGTCCCTGTATGACGAAGTGTTGCACATGCTGGCCCGACAGGGGTTCGACGTTCCAAAGGACTTGATCGAGCGGGACTACTCCGAACCCTATTCCGGTGATCCGCGCGTGGTTCAGATCTGGGTCGACGTGTTCCGCAACACGGACAAATATTGGGATCTGTATGCGCTGGCAGAAAAGCTCATGGATGTGGAAAGCCTGTTTCAACGCTGGCGCTTTGACCACGCCACGGCGGTTGAACGTGTGATCGGAATGCAACCCGGTACCGGAGGTTCCAGCGGCGTGGCTTTCTTGCGAAAAGCACTTGAGTTGCGATTCTTCCATGACCTCTATGATGTGCGGACAGAACTCATGTACAGCGGGCAGGGCTGAGCCATGCTGTATCGCGGATTTTCACAAGCCGAACTGGAGCGGGAATACTCTCCCAGTTCGATGATCGGTGGCGACCTGACCCCTTATCTGGCCAGCTATCAAACGCTGAGTGCGCAAGCCCGTGCCGAGCTGCCCGTTCAGGCCAACCTGGCCTATGGCGACACCCCGGCCCAGGTGCTGGATTTCTTTCCTGCGAAGGGGGCCGGCGCCCCGTTGCATGTCTTTATTCACGGTGGGTATTGGCAGGATCTCAGCCAGCGCGAATCGGCCATGATGGCCCCGGCGCTGATCGAAGCCGAGCAATCCTTTGCCACCTTGAACTACACGCTTGCCCCGGATGCGCGGCTGGATCAAATGGTCGACGAATGCCGCGACGCCCTTCTGTGGCTTGCGTCACAAGCCGGGGCACTGGGATTCGACCCGACGCGGATCACCTTGTCAGGGCACAGTGCCGGCGCCCATCTGGCAAGCATGGTCATGGCGACCTCGGCCGGCGCATTGGCCCGCGCCGGGCTGCGTGTGCGTGACGTGCTTCTGATCAGCGGCGTCTACGATCTGGAACCCGTCAGTTTGACGTCCGTGAATGATCCTCTGCACCTGACCCCAGTCGAAGTGAACGATCTGTCCCCGATCCGCAACCTGCCCCCACCGGGCCCCCGCTATCATGTTTCAGTGGGGGAACGGGACACCGGCGAATTCATTCGTCAAAGCCGCGACTATGCGGAACGGCTGCGCAAGGCCGGGCACTCGGTCAGCTTTGCCTTGAAACACGGAATGCACCATTTCGACATCATCCTGCATTCCGGAACATTCCTGCCCGACACGTAATGAGGCATTTTTCAAACAAAAACAGCGGCCCGACCGGTGCCGCTGTTTTTTGTGTCCATCCCGCTTGGGATCAATCCAGGGTACGGGTAACTTCTTCGCGCTCGAATATCTCGATCACGTCGCCCTGGCGGATATCGTCGTAGTTCTCGAACGCCATACCACATTCCTGACCCGACTGGACCTCGGCCACTTCGTCTTTGAAGCGCTTCAGGGTCTTCAGCGTGCCTTCGTGGATCACCACGTTGTCGCGCAGCAGGCGAACGCCTGCGGAACGGCGGGCAACACCTTCGGTAACCAGACAGCCGGCAACCTTGCCGACACCGGTAACCTTGAAGACTTCGCGGATCTCGGCATAGCCGATGAACTTCTCGCGGATCTCGGCGCTCAGCAGGCCGGATGCGGCCGCTTTCACGTCGTCGACCAGGTCATAGATCACCGAGTAGTAGCGGATCTCGACACCCTTTTGGTTCGCCGTGTTCCGCGCCGATGCGTTGGCACGGACGTTGAAGCCAAAGACCGGCGCGCCGGAAGCCTCCGCCAGACCGACATCCGTTTCGGTGATCGCGCCCACACCCGAGTGCAGAACGCGCACGCGCACTTCTTCGTTGCCGATCTTTTCCATCGCCTGAACGATGGCTTCGGCAGAACCCTGCACATCGGCTTTGACGAGGATCGGCAACTCGGCCACGTTCTCGTCTTCTTTCGCCTTCTGCATCAGCTGTTCAAGGGTGGTTGCGGCACCAGCGGCGGCACGTTTGTCCTTGGCGGCTTGTTCGCGATAAGCGGCGATTTCGCGGGCCTGCGCTTCGGTCTCGGTCACGTTCAGAACGTCACCGGCCTCGGGCGTACCGTTCAGGCCCAGAACCTCGACCGGAACCGAGGGGCCAGCTTCCTTGACGCGTTCACCCTTGTCGTTGATCAGCGCGCGGACCTTACCGTACTGCTCACCCACAACGAAGATATCGCCCTGACGCAGTGTGCCGTTCTGAACAAGAACCGTGGCGACCGGGCCACGACCCACGTCCAGCTGCGCCTCGATCACGGCACCTTGGGCGGCGCGGTTCGGGTTTGCCTTCAGTTCCAGAATCTCGGCCTGAAGCGCGATGGCTTCCAGCAATTCGTCCAGACCCTGACCCGTGATTGCGGACACTTCGACATCCTGGACTTCACCGGACATTTTCTCGACGATCACTTCGTGTTGCAGCAGATCGGTGCGGACCTTGTCCGGGTTTGCATCCGGCTTGTCGACCTTGTTGATCGCCACGATCATCGGTACTTCGGCCGCTTTTGCGTGGTTGATCGCTTCGATCGTCTGCGGCATCACCGCGTCGTCAGCCGCGACGACCAGAACCACGATATCCGTGACCTGAGCACCGCGCGAGCGCATCGACGTAAACGCCGCGTGGCCCGGAGTATCCAGGAAGGTCAGCGTGGTGCCGCCATCGGTTTTCACCTGATACGCGCCGATATGTTGGGTGATGCCACCGGCCTCACCCGCCACAACGCGCGCGTCGCGGATTGCGTCCAACAGCGAGGTCTTGCCGTGGTCGACGTGACCCATGATGGTGATGACCGGCGGACGCGGCTGCAGATCGTCTTCGCTGTCTTCGACCTCTTTGATGACGTCTTCAACATCCGAATCGGATACGCGAGTGACCTTGTGACCAAATTCTTCGATGATCAGTTCCGCGGTGTCTGCGTCGATGGTCTGGTTCTGCGTGACCATCATGCCCATCTGCATCAGCGATTTGACCACGTCAGCCACACGCTCGGCCATACGGTTGGCCAGTTCCGAGACCATGATCGCCTCGGGCAGCTGTACGTCGCGGATCACCTTTTCCCGTTCAACGGCACCGCCCATGGCTTTCTGACGCGCACGCTCCTGCTTGCGCTTCATCGCGGCCATCGAGCGCTGACGGTTGCCCTCGCCACCGGTCGCCTGACCCAGAGTCAGCTTGCCCGAACGGCGGTTGTCGTCGCGACCTTTGCCACGACCACGCTGCTCACGTTCGCGATCCTGTTTGCGCGGCGTGGCTGCCGGCGCAGGTTTGCTGGCCGGGGCGCGAGCCGCTTTGGGCTCTTCAGGTGCGGGCGCGGCAGCGGCGCGTTTGGCGGCTTCTTCCGCCTCTTTGCGCTTGCGCTCTTCTTCCTCAGCCTTCTGACGCGCACGCTCTTCGGCTTCGCGCTGTTCGCGTTCTTTGGCTTCCTGTTCCGCACGGCGGCGTGCGCGCTCTTCTTCGCGCGCCTTTTCAGCAGCCTCGCGCGCCGCGGCCTCTTCGGCCTCACGCGCTTTGGCCGCTTGCAACGCCTTCATGCGGCGCGCCATTTCCGCATCGGAAATGCCCGCAGGACGACGCGACGGATCACCCGAAGGTGCAGCACCGCCACCCGGCTTTGCTGCGCCCGGCTTGGGAACCACCACGCGTTTGCGTTTGGTTTCCACCACGACATTCTTGGTGCGTCCGTGGCTGAAACTCTGTTTCACATTTCCGGGGCGTGCCCCGCCACGAAGACCCAATGTCTTTTTGCCGTCATTATCGCTCATAAAGCTCTTTACCCTTCCGCGCGGCCCCTGCCGCCGTCATCCGTTTCGCGCAAGCCACGCAGGCGCTGCGCTTCCTCTACAACACGTTTGGCGAGTCCGCCAGAGGCCAAGGCCGCATGAATCACCGTTTGGCGCCCAAATGCCTGTCCTAATTCGTCTGCCGTCAGCCAACCTATGTATTTCCCGAAGTGCGGCGTGCTCAGTTTGGACTTGCCGCGCCCCGATCCATCGGCGGCCTGAATCAGCACCTGCGCCTCTTCCCGGTCCAGCCACGTCTTGACCTTTTCATACCCCGCGACCGCGTCGCCGGACTTGCGCGCCAGGCTGAGCAGCTCGACAACGCGGCGCGCGATCTGCTGTTCAACCTTTTCCGCCAGGTCCTTGGGCACAGACACCTGCGCCTTGAACCCCCGCGCAAACAGTTTCTTGCCAACGGCCTTGTCCAGGGCGGCACGATCCGCCGCCACATAGACCCCCCGCCCGGGCAGTTTCGCCGCGACATCCGGAAAAACCTGACCGTCCGGCCCCGCCACAAAGCGGATCAGCCCGTTTTTTGGCTGCACCTCGCCTGTGGCGATACACTTGCGCTCGGGTCCGTCGGACCGATCCTTATGGGCGCCACCGCGACTCATACACGCCACCCGAAGCCCGAGATCAGGCCTCGACCTCCTCGTCTGCTGCGTCGCCGTCGACGTCTTCTTCCGCCTGTTCCAGCTCGGCCGGATCAACCCAACCCAGCAGGATACGCGCCGTCATGACCATATCTTGCGCCTCTTCCAGCGTTACGCCGAAAGGCTCCAATACACCGTCATCCTTGACACGCTCACCATCGACGGTCGTCCAGCCACCGGCCAGTTCCCAGTCGGCGCAAGTTGCAAAGTCTTCCAGAGTCTTCACGTCGTCCCTGGCCAGCGCCTCTACCATCTGGGGTGTCAGACCTTCGAATTCAATGAGACTGTCCTCGGCCCCCAATTCACGCGCCGCATCCAGTGCCGCCTTGGCCTGTGCTTCCAGGAATTCGCGGGCGCGGGTTTGCAGTTCCTGCGCTGTACCTTCGTCAACGCCGTCGATGACCAGCAGTTCCTCAATCTCGACATAGGCAACCTCTTCGAGGTTGGTGAAGCCTTCCGAGACCAGCAGCTGAGCAAAGAATTCGTCCAGATCCAGGCTGTCCATGAACAGTTTGGTACGGGCTTCGAATTCCTTCTGGCGGCGGGCCGATTCTTCGGCCTCGGTCATGATGTCGATGTCCAGGCCGGTCAGCTGGCTGGCCAGACGCACGTTCTGACCGCGGCGACCGATGGCCAGCGACAGTTGTTCTTCTGGCACGACAACCTCGATCTTGCCGGCTTCTTCGTCCAGAACCACCTTGGAAACCTCGGCAGGCTGCAACGCGTTCACCAGGAAGGTAGGCTGGTCTTCGTTCCACGGGATGATGTCGATCTTTTCACCCTGAAGCTCGTTCACAACCGCCTGCACACGGCTGCCGCGCATACCAACGCAGGCACCCACGGGGTCGATCGAACCATCATAGGAAATCACGGCGATCTTGGCGCGCGAACCGGGGTCACGGGCCACGGCCTTGACCTCGATGATGCCGTCATAGATTTCCGGCACTTCCATCTTGAACAGCTCGGCCATGAATTCCGGCGCTGTGCGCGACAGGAAGATCTGATGGCCACGCACTTCGCGGCGAACCTCTTTGATATAGGCGCGCACCCGGTCATTCGGGCGATAGCTTTCGCGGCCGATCTTGTCGTTGCGGCGCAGAACCGCCTCGGCACCGCCCAGATCGACGATGACATTGCCAAACTCTTCGCGCTTGACCGCACCGTTGATGATGGTACCGGCGCGATCCTTGAATTCTTCGTACTGACGGTCACGCTCGGCTTCGCGCACCTTCTGCAAAATCACCTGCTTGGCGGACTGAGCCGCGATCCGGCCCATCTCAACCGGCGGGACCTCTTCGACGAAGACGTCACCAACCTCGGGCGCTTCCATATACTGCTTGGCCTGCTCGACGGTCATTTCGGCCTGATAGTTCTCAAGCTCCTCATCTTCGACCACGGTACGGACGCGGGTAAAGGTCGCCTTGCCGGTCTTGCGGTCGATCGACACGCGGATGTCCATCTCGGCGCCGTAGCGGCTCTTGGCGGCGCGGGCGAGCGATTCCTCCATCGCTTCGACAACCAGACCGGGGTCGATCATCTTTTCGCGGGCCACGGCCTCGGCGGTCTGCAACAGCTCCAGCTGGTTGGCTGAGGTGATTGCCATCAGTTCGTCTCCTCTTCGGACCCTTCGGTCTCAATCTCGTCGAAAGCGTTTTCGTTCAGGGCGCCGGCGTCTTTGCGCTGGCGCAGCATTTCCTTGATAAGGTCATCGGTCAGGACCAGCTTGGCGTCGCTCAGCCAGTCGAATTGCAGACCGATGGTGATGGTTTCATCCCCCTCGGGGATGTTGATCAGAACCTCGTCCCCTTCGATCCCCGCCAATTCGCCCTTGAAGCGTCGGCGGCCGTCAATCAGTTCGGCGGTCTCGATCTTGGCCTCATAGCCTTCGAAGGTCTCGAAATCCTTCAGACGGGTCAGAGGGCGGTCGATACCGGGGCTGGACACCTCAAGCGTATAGGCATCAAGGATTGGGTCCTCGACATCCAGCGTGGCGCTGACCGCGTTGGAAATCTCGGCGCAATCATCCACTTCGATACCGCCATCGGGCTTGTCGGCCATGATCTGAAGCGTAGTCTGCTTGCCGCTCATCAGGCGGATACGGACCAGCTCATACCCCAGATCTTCGATCACGGGCGTGATGATCTCGGCCAGTCGCCGGTCAATGGCAGCTTTTGCTATCAGGTCGTTTGTCATCTGGTACTCTACCCTGTCAGTCGGGCACAAAAAAACGGGCGCGCGGCCCGTCGAATTTTCCGGTGGAGCCTTGGACCAGAAGTCCAACGCGCCGCTGTTGAAACTGCATATACGCAGGATGGCCCGAGTCTGCAACCCCCTGAGGGATTCGCATTCGGATTTACACCATCCACCACCGTTCGGCGATGCGGCCATCGTCCAGCGCACCGTTCCCGGCAATCTGCCGCGGCATCCCGACAGCATCCGATACGGCAAGGGCCATGTCGGCCTCGGAGGGGTGGAACCGGACACCGCGCGTGCCTCGCATTCCGGCCCGATCCGGAAGCGCCGCGATATCGACATACCCGTCCCGCAGCGCCTCGGCGCGCACGGCTGGGTCCGGGATTACAATGACTTCAACCGCGTCAGCCCATCCGGCCTGACCATCTTTATAATGCCCCTCGACACGGCGGCCCAGAAAATGGCGGCCATCTTCTGCCCGTTCGACACGATAGCAGCCGGTGCCGTAGGCTTTGCGCAACGGGGATACGGTTTCACCGGCGCGCGCAACAACAAAGCGGCTGTCGGCCAACAGGAATGGCAATCCGGGATTTGCCTCGGCAAGTTCAAGCCGCAGGCGGTTGGGGGCAAGCGCCTCGGGCCTTCCGATTTCGGCCAGAACGGCCAGGACATCGGCAATCTGCAAGGGTTCGCCATCGTGAAAGACCGCGTCATCACGCAGATCAAAGTTCCAGACCCGTGCGTCGGCGTCGGTTTGCCAGCCGGTCGCAAGCTCACCGCGCAACGTACCATCCGGGGCGATTTCGGTCATTGTGTCGAAAACGGCCCCACGCGCCACTTGCTCGAGGCTGTCATCGCGCGGAACAGCCAGACGCAATGTCCCGCCTTTCTTGGGCGTACCGGCAAGGGATGCTCCTGTCGCCGCCAGCAATGCGGCAGCGGCACCAGAGGCAAAGAGGGCACGGCGATCGATGCGGGTCATGCGACACCCTCCGCCACACGGTCCATGATTCGCACCAGTTCCGCGCTGATGCCCGGCTCGGACAGGGCGTGCCCCGCCTGACGAACCATTTTCAGTTCGGCATTCGGCCAGCGTTCCGCCAGCGACCAGGCGGCC
The DNA here is from genome assembly GCF_017872515.1 of Ruegeria sp. HKCCE3926. Classification (NCBI taxonomy): domain Bacteria; kingdom Pseudomonadati; phylum Pseudomonadota; class Alphaproteobacteria; order Rhodobacterales; family Roseobacteraceae; genus Ruegeria; species Ruegeria sp. HKCCE3926. Next base: position 69,550 of record NZ_JAEDOU010000003.1, read on the forward strand.
TGCGGCGGGCAGATCATGTCATAGCGCCCCTGCACGATATGGCCGGGGATATGCGCGATCCGGTCCATCTGATCCAGAATCTGCCCGTCCGTTTCCAGAAACGCCTTGTTGGTGAAATAGTGATTCTCGAGCCGCGCAAAGGTGCGCGCGTATTCGCCGGGGCTTTCGCCAACCGATCCGTTGGTGTGGATCGAGGCCAGCGCGTTTTCCCAATGCGACCAGGCCCGCGCATACAGGATCTCTGTCGCGCGGTCGCCCGAAAACAGACGTTTGTTATAGGCGGCAATGGTGTCGTCCAGTTCAACCTCGGGCAGCAGCGAGGTGAATTTCTGCCATTGCTCGGGCCAGAACCGCCCGGCGCCACCGCCGTAAAACCAGTCAAGCTCGGCCTGAGTCGCAAGGAACACCCCGCGCAACACCAGTCGACTGACGCGATCGGGATGGGTCTGGGCATAGATCAACGCCAGAGTCGCCCCCCAGCTTCCGCCAAAAGCGATCCATTCTTCGATCTCGAAGAGTTTGCGCAGCCGCTCTATGTCGGCCACCAGATGCCACGTCGTGTTGTCCTCGACCGAGGCGGTGGGGCGCGACCGGCCACATCCGCGCTGGTCAAACAGAATCACCCTGTAGGCCTGAGGATCGAAGTATCGCCTCATGGCCGGGCTGCACCCCCCACCCGGCCCCCCGTGCAGGATCACGACGGGTATGCCGTCAGGATTTCCGCATTGTTCCACATAAATACGGTGCCCATCGCCCATATCGACCATCCGCTGGTCGAAAGGGTCGATCGGCGGGTACAGATATTGAACTGCGCGCTTTTGGTCCGGGTACTTGTCCATTATGGCCCTATATAGTCCTTAAGCGTAAAAGAGCACACGGAGACAGGAATGCAAGCGCATCCGAACACGGTGGACCCGTCCGAGATCGCAAAATTCGAGGCGATGGCCGCCGAATGGTGGGACCCGCACGGGAAATTCAAACCATTGCACATGCTTAACCCGTGCCGGCTGGACTATATAACGCAGCAGATCGCCGGAGAATTCGATCGCGACCTAAAGTCGCCTGTGCCGTTCGAAGGCCTGCGCCTGCTGGATATCGGCTGCGGCGGCGGGCTGCTGAGCGAACCCATGGCGCGGCTCGGTGCTGAAGTTGTGGGTGCCGACGCCGCCGAGGGCAACCTGCCCGTGGCCCGCATCCATGCCGAGCAATCGGGGCTGCAAATCGATTATCGCCACACAACCGCCGAGGACATGGCTGCAGCAGGCGAACAATTCGACGTGGTGCTGAACATGGAGGTGGTCGAACATGTGGCCGATCCCCTTGGCTTTCTGACCGCATCGCAAGACTTGCTGAAACCGGGTGGCTTGCTGATCTGCTCCACCATCAACCGCAACCCGAAATCCTATGCGATGGCGATTTTCGGGGCCGAGGTCGTCATGCGCTGGCTGCCGCGCGGCACCCATGAATGGAACAAGTTCATCACGCCGGACGAGCTGTTCGACCTGCTGCGTCAGGCCGGGCTGGACCCGGTGGACCGCAAAGGGTTCGTGTTCAACCCAATCCTGTGGAGCTGGTCCATCTCGGATCGGGACTTGAGCGTGAATTACGTGACGGCGAGTGTGAAGCCACAGTAGGGGGTTACTCCCCCTCCAACTGCAACCGCAAATCCCTTAGAACCGGCAGCGTGCCGCGCACCCGTTCCAGCCCCAGCTCTCCGACGACACGGTTGATCAGCGGCGCGATCGAGGAAATCGCCTGATCCCGCGCCCGTCGGCCTGCGGGGCTGATCGCCACCATCTTGCGGCGGGCGTCGTCCCAGTCGGGGCGGATGTGGATGTATCCGGCCCATTCCAGCTTGGCCAAGGTGTTGGTCATCGCTCCTCGGGTCACGTGGAATGTGTTGGCCAGTTGCGCCGGGCTACGCTCGTCCCCGACGAAAACCAGATGATTCAGCACAGAGAAATGCGAAATTTCCATACCCTTGGGCAGCACCCGGCTGAGCCGGTTGCGCAACAACTGATCCGCGGTCAGGATCTCGCTGAACAGCGTGACCGCAAGGGCGTTGGTGTCTTCCGTCATTGTTCAGTTCTGTCAGGGTCCAGTGAAAGACCGGATATGTGTCAACGACGGCACGCGGCGGCGTGCCTCTGACACAGAACTATCATCCAAATCGAAAATGTGAATGCCCGGATCGGTACCTGCGTCGATCAGCACCTCTCCCCAAGGGGCGACAACCATGCTGTGCCCATGGGTAAAACGCGTCTTTCCGCGCGTTGATGGGTGTTCCCCCGTTTGCGCGGGGGCCAAGACCCAACAGCCTGTCTCGATCGCCCGGGCCCGCAACAGCGATTCCCAATGCGCGGCGCCCGTAACAGGTGAAAACGCTGCCGGAACGGTCAGGATTCGCGCGCCTGCCTGCGCCAAAGCCGCATGCAGGTACGGAAACCGGATGTCATAACAGATGGTCAAACCCACCTTGCCAAAATCGGTTTCGGCTAGGACCGCCTTTTCGCCGGGGCGGTAGTTCTTTGATTCGCGAAACGTCTCGGTCTCGGTGACTTGCACGTCGAACATATGAATCTTGTCGTAACGCGCCACGATCTGACCTTGCGGATCGATCATGAAAGACCGGTTGGCAAACCGCCCGTCAGCGTCATGAGTTTTTATCCCCAGTGACCCGATCAACACCCACACGCCCAGTCGGGCGGCCTGTTCCCGCAGGCCGGCCAAGGTGATGTCGTCTTCTTCGTGCTGAAGAACCTCGTTTTGCCGCGTCGTACTGTTTGATACGCAATTCGTGACCTCTGGTGTCAGGATAAACCGCGCACCCTGCCCTGCCGCGTCGGCCGCCATGGCGCGCACCATGTCCAGGTTTTCGACCGGATCATCCGACGAGGTGATTTGCAGCAGCGCGGTCTTCATCAGGCCGCAAGCAGACGGTCAAGCTTGCCTTGCCGCTCCAGCTCGTAAAGGTCGTCGCAGCCGCCCACATGCTGTGTCCCGATGAAAATCTGAGGCACGGTGCGTTTGCCGCCTGCGCGCTGGATCATCTCGGGCTTGCGTTTGGGGTGCATCAGAATGTCAACTTCCTTGAACTCAACGCCTTTCTGCTTCAGCAGACGTTTGGCCGCGTGGCAAAAACCACAGAGCGGCGAGGTATAGATTTCTACGGGCTTCATGTTCCGGTCCCTTTGGGTTTCGTGCGATCTTGGGCGAATTAGGCATCCTTGGCAACGCGCGCCAGTGCCAACACGAAAATATGATTTGCCCCTGCGGCCTGACACGCACGCGTGCACGCCGCCAACGTCGCGCCGGATGTCATCACGTCATCCACCAGCAGGACATCGCGCCCCTTCAAATGCAGTGCCCGCCTTGGGTGGATGTCAATTGCGCCTGCCAAGGCTTCGTCCCTTTCCCGCGCGGTCTTTCCGTCCAGCACCGGGGTCCGCCGTTTGCGCACCAGCAGATCCGGCACGCAGTCCAACCCGGTTTCTCGCCCAAGGTTGCGTGCCAGCAGCGCAGACTGATTGTATCGCCGTTTCAGCAGGCGTGACCAATGCAACGGCACCGGAGCAATCACCATACGGGGACGCAACAGCTCGCGCCCGGCCTGCGCCATCCAACGCGCAGCGGGGCGGGCCAGTTCGGTACGGTCACCATGTTTCAAAGCCAGAACAAGTGACCGCGCCTTCCCATCATACATCAGCGCAGCGCGGCCCGCGTTCCAGGGCGGAGGGGTTTTCAGACAATCGTCGCACTCGGTCCGGAACCTGTCTGCGCTTCCGATCACGGGCACACCACAGCTTTCGCAAACCGTGCCACCGATGAACGGCGTATCCCGCCAACACGCCCCACACAGGCCGAAATCGGATTCCGTCAGCTCTCCGCAGCCCATGCAACGCGGTGGGTAGATCAGAGCAAGGGCAGTTTGAATCCGCTGCGCAATGCGATACTTGCGACCTATGAAACTGCCCGAGCCCACCGCACCCTCTCTTTTCGACCGTAACGCCATTCTGCATCATCGCGCCCGCGCGAAGGACGACGCCTTGTTCTTGCACCGCGCCGCCATTGATGAGGTTCAGGATCGGCTCTCCATGGTTAACAGAACCTTTACGGCACCTGCGGTTGTGACCCCTTTTCCACAGCTTTGGGCAGACGTTTTTCCGGATGCCGCCATTGTCGCGGATGACGATGTGCTGTCGCTTCAACCCGGTGCGCATGATCTGGTAATTCATGCGATGGCGCTGCATTGCGCCAATGACCCGGTCGGCCAGTTGATCCAATGCAAAAGGGCTTTGAAACCGGATGGACTGGTTCTTGTTCTATGCCTTGGGGGTGAGACCCTTCACGAATTGCGCGCCGCGCTGGGTCAGGCCGAAATCAAAGTCACGGGCGGGCTCAGCCCCCGAATCGCCCCCATGGCCGAACTGCGCGACCTCGGTGGATTGTTGCAGCGGGCCGGTCTGGCATTGCCAGTGGCCGATGCCGTACCGCTGACGGCAGAATACCGCGATATCTGGCACCTGATGCACGATCTGAGGGACATGGGTGAGACCAACGCTTTGGCTGCCCGGTTGAAATGCCCAACCCGACGCAGAGTGTTCGAAGCCGCACAGCGCGTCTATTCGGATCACTTTTCGACGGAAACAGGCCGCCTTGCCGCAACCTTCGAACTGATTTGCCTGACCGGCTGGTCCCCCGATGACAGCCAACCAAAGCCGCTGCGCCCGGGGTCAGCCCAAATGCGCCTGGCAGATGCCCTGCGCACGAAAGAGGGCAAACTGCCGGATTGACGCGCAACCAAATCCCTTTATCTCAGGTCGGAACACGAAAACTCAGGAATGCTCAAATGTTTGATGCCACTCGTCCCGCTCATGCTCCTGCCGACCATCCCAAGGTCAAGATGGGCCGTGTTGGCATTTTGCTGGCCAATCTGGGCACCCCGGACGATTACACCTATTGGCCGATGCGTCGCTATCTGAACGAGTTTCTGTCGGATCAACGGGTCATCGACTATCCGAAATGGAAATGGCAACCGATTCTTCAGGCGATCATCCTCAGCAAACGGCCATTCAGTTCGGGAGAAGCCTACAAATCGATCTGGAATCACGAGAAGGGCGAAAGCCCGCTGATGACGATCACCAAGGACCAGACTGCCAAGCTGCGCGGCGCAATGCAGGATCGGTACGGGGATCAGGTGATGGTCGATTTCTGTATGCGCTACGGCAACCCCTCAACAAAGTCCAAAGTGCGCGAGATGGTTGCCGCGGGCTGTGAACGTATTCTGTTCTTCCCGCTTTACCCACAATACGCGGGCGCAACCACAGCCACCGCCAATGACCAGTTCTTTCGTGCACTGATGGATGAGGCCTGGCAGCCCGCCTCGCGAACCGTACCGGCCTATTTCGACCAACCGGCCTATATCGACGCCCTGGCGCAATCCGTTGAACGTGCCTATGCAGCGGCGGAGACAAAACCCGATATTCTGGTCTGCTCGTATCACGGGATGCCGGAACGGTATCTGCAACAGGGTGACCCCTATCATTGCCAGTGCGCCAAGACGACACGGCTGCTGAAGGAACGGCTGGGGTGGTCTGACGATCAACTGGTTTCAACGTTCCAGTCGCGATTCGGCCCCGAGGAATGGCTGAAACCCTATACAGTGGATCATGTGGCGGATTTGGCCAGGCAGGGCAAAAAGAACATAGCGGTCATCGCACCGGCATTCTCGGCCGACTGCATCGAAACGCTGGAAGAGATCAACGAAGAGATCAAGGAAAGCTTCGAAGAAGCAGGCGGCGAAACCTTCACCTATATTCCATGCCTCAATGACGATGCGGCGCACATTGCTGCATTGGGCACGGTGATCGAAGAAAACTTGCGCGGCTGGCTGGACTGACCTGCACAGCCTTGGGAAACAAAAAAGGCGGTGGATTGCTCCACCGCCTTTTTCATGAATTCCGTGTCGGATTAGCTTGCAGCAACAGCAGCAGCAACAACGACCAGCAGGATCAGCGGCAGCAGGATGCCCTGCGACGAACCCTGAGTTTCTTCTACAACAACAGGTGCTTCAACAACCGGCTCTTCCAGGTTACCAGCATAAGCGGTCGAAGCGGCAGCAGTCAGTGCAGCAGCGAGAACGAGTTTCTTCATATTAACCTCCAGAATTTGCGCAGTTCCAATGCCCGGAACCACACATCTAAGACTTACCTCGTGGTTTTTTCTAATCAGCATTGACGCTGGAATGCAATTGCAACTTGACCGCTAAGCGGGTTCCCACACGAAAATGTCGTCAAATTAGCAACACTTGCGTGCCGACCTTCGCCATCGAGAACAGCTCGGCAATGTCTTCGTTGAACAGACCGATACAGCCATTCGACGACCGACGTCCGATTTTTCGCGTATCGTGCGTGCCGTGAATGCGGTAATACTTCCAGCTTAGGTATAAAGCGTGTGTTCCCAGCGGGTTATCTGGCCCCGGAGGAATATAGTCCGGCCATTCCGGATTTCGTTTTTTCATCGACGGCGTCGGAGACCAGCTGGGCCCTTCGACCTTGCGGATTACGCTGGTACGCCCGCGCCGGGTGAGTTCTTCGGTCAGCGGAACCGACGACGGGTACAATTTGTACACCGCTTGATCATCCGACCAATAATGCAGCGCTCTTGAGACGGTATCGACCAGAATGGCGCCATTTCTGGTGTTCGAGAAATACGGTTGCCAATCCAATGCCCGGAACCCGGATACGTTGCGGCGAACCGCCGGTTCAGTCTCGGGTGCAGGGCGCAGCGGGTCGCCCGGGATATATTGCGCCAGTGCTGGGGTTGCCAGCGTCGCAGTGGCCCCTGCCAGAAATCCCCTGCGTGTGGGCGAATGAATACGCTTTTTGACCATGACAACGGGTCCTGTGTTTAGATGAGGTCTGAAATCTATGACATTCTATTGCCAGAATGCTTCAGTCGCAAATCAAACCGGCAGAATCATGCAAGTTAGGGCCATTGCGCGTTTGCTCAGAGCCTTCAGGCGCGCTATGCCCTGTAAAGACACAATAACCAGGTCGATCATGACGCGTATCGTTTCTTTACTCTTGATTTGCTTTGTCGCGCTGGCGGCATGTACAGACACCGGCACCACGACCATTGGTGCAGACGGTCGCCCGCTGCCCACGGTCTACAAAATTCGCGGCAACCCGGAAAAGTTGCAGTTCCGTATGGTTGATTCGGTCAATGCCCTGCGCCAGGCCCAGGGATTGCAGCCTGTCCAGCTGAACGCGCAGCTGAACGCAGCAGCGGCGACCCATTCCAAGGACATGGCCAGACAGAACCGGCCCTGGCACTTTGGGTCCGACGGTTCCTCGCCGATCGATCGGGCTGCACGGGTCGGATATTTCGGCACGTTCCTCGGTGAAGCCATTTCCGAGACATACGAAACCGAAACCGAAACCCTTGCCGCCTGGATGCAGGAACCCGGACCGCGCGCCGTGATCATGGACCCCAAGGCCACGCAGATGGGGTTCGCCTGGCATCAGGAAAAAGGCGGGAAAATCTGGTGGACACTGGAAATGGGAACCGGCGGCTGACCCCGATCACCGTACACACAAAAAGGCCCCCGAAATCCGGGGGCTTTTTTTGTGATTACGCTGCCTGCATGGACTGCGCTTCGGTCAGGATAGCATAAAGCTTGACCGGATCAGGGTTCGCCCGAAGCTTGGTGCACACCGAGGTGTCCCTCAGCGTGCGTGACACAAGGGCCAGCGCCTTGAGATGATCGACGCCGGCCTCTTCCGGCGCAAAAAGTGCAAAGGCGATGTCCACGGGTTGACGATCAACCGATCCAAAGTCGATGGGCTTTTCCAGCATGACGAATACGCCCGAAACCGAATCCAGCTCGGGCAAACGCGCGTGCGGAAGCGCAACGCCATGCCCCACGCCGGTCGGGCCCAGGCTTTCCCGTTCGAGCAGACAGTCGACGACGGCCTGCGAGTCGAGCCCCAGATTGGCGGCTGCTACATCGCCTATTTCCTGAAACAACCGCTTCTTGCTGGAAGCGGCGGATAGTACACGTACTGCTTCGGGCTTTAGTATGCTCGAAAGCTCCATGATCACGCTCCATGGGCACCGCACCCGCCTCGGCGGGTGCCGCCCCGTATCCTTGCCTGTTAAGGATCAATCCAGCCGATATTACCGTCTTCGCGACGATACACGACGTTCAATCCATCCTTGTTCTCATTTCTGAACACCAGCACCGGGGCACCGGCAAGTTCCATTTGCATCACGGCTTCACCAACGCTCAAAGATGGGATTTTAGTTTCCATCTCAGCCACAATCATGGGCTGTAGCGATTCGGGTTCATCGGCCGTGTCCGATTCGTCAGAGGCGAGGATATAAGAGGACGCCCCAAAGAGTTCAACCGGCTCGGACCGATCCTTGTGGTGGTCCTTCAAACGACGTTTGTAGCGCCGCAGTTGTGTTTCCATTTTGTCGCAGCATGCCTCGAACGCCGCATAAATTTCGGTTGCATGCGCCTTGGCCTGAGCGGTCAGCCCGGTGGACAGGTGCACTGTTGTTTCGCATACATATTCATGCGCTGAACGGGAAAAGACGACGTTGGCGTCGGTAGGCCGCTGGGCATATTTGCCCACAACCTCGCCCAATTCGGTCTGCACGTGAGTCTGAAGCGCCGCACCGATGTCGATCTGTTTTCCGCTGATTTGGTAACGCATGTGATCTCCTTCACAATTCACACCCATTCTGACGTCACGTTACGCGACGAACTTGTTTTTATCGGGTGGGGGGTCGAGACACTTTCCGCGGTTGTCTTAACTCCAGCCCTTCAACGAAGGGACAACGATCTCCAGACTGGAACCGGGTAAATGCCATGGGACAATTGAGGCAAGAGACGACGGAAGAGTCAATCAAAACAGGTGTGTATATACGCGATTTCCGCCATGCATCCGACGCAGACCATAACAAGCCTATGAAATACGGAAGTTTTCGCCAAGATAGACACGGCGGACATTCTCGTTCTCGACGACTTCGTCAGGTGTGCCGGACATCAGAACCTGCCCGTCATGCAGGATATAGGCGCGGTCAACAATTTCCAGCGTTTCCCGCACGTTATGGTCGGTGATCAGAACACCGATGCCCCGTTTTTTAAGGTCGGCAACCAGATGCCGGATATCGCCGACGCTGATCGGATCAACACCCGCAAATGGTTCGTCCAGCAAAAGATATTTCGGGTCTGCGGCCAAACATCGCGCTATCTCAACGCGGCGGCGCTCACCGCCGGAAAGGGCAAGAGCAGGCGCGCGACGCAGATGTTCGATCGAGAAATCCGACAACAGCTCTTCCAGCCGTTCTTTCCGCCTGTGAGCATGAGGAACCGTGATATCCAGTACCGCGGCGATATTGTCCTCGACGCTCATGCCGCGAAAGATCGACATCTCCTGCGGCAGGTAACCGATGCCCATTCGCGCACGCCGGTACATCGGCAAAGTCGTAACATTCTGGCCGTCAATCGTGACTTTGCCGGCCTCTGGGAAAACAAGCCCCGCCACGGAATAAAAGGTCGTGGTCTTACCCGACCCGTTGGGTCCCAACAGGGCAACGACTTCGGACCGGTCCAGTGTCATCGAGACATCGCGGATCACCGTTTTCTTACGGTAGGATTTCCGCAGCTTCTCGATGCGCAGCCCGGAATTGCCTTCGGCCACTGACAGGTCGGGTCGCGCCATCAGTTGTTTCCCTGCTGAAGGATCGTCTTGACGCGCCCGGTCATGGTCGCTGTGCCCGTTGTCAGATTGGCGTTCATCTGGTCGCCGCTGATGATGCTGGGGCCTTGCGTCAGCAGGACATTGCCTTTCATCACGATCACACCGGAATCGATCGTGTATTCCGCCCAATCGCCCTCTGCCGCATCGGGCGGGCTGACCAGAACAACATTCTCGGTGGCTTCCATCCGTTCAATCGCCGAGCGTTCCTCGTTATAGATCACGAGAACCCGTTCAGCAGTCAGCCGCATTTCGCCCTGAATGACGACGACATTTCCGAGGAATTCGGCAGAACCGTCCTCCTGGTTGACGTTCAACGTTTCGGACGTGACCTCGACCGGAAGACTCGGGTCGGCATTTGCAGAACCAAAAGCCACCTGCGCCTCCTGCGCTGTCGCGGTTACGGCACCTGCAAACAGAGCAAGGCACAAAGGAACAAAACGAAAATCGAACACAGGTTATCTTTCTGCTTTTTCAGGCTCGTATACCAGCTTCACGCCGTCTGTAAAAACAATATGGACCGGTCCGTCCTTTTTTTCAGTGCCAAAGGTCATGCGTCCGGCGGAAAAATTGCCGATCGGCCCGGTTCCGTTCACCCGCCCCGGCGTGTCGCCCCGGATTTCGTCCAGCGACGTGTTGAGCAGGTCAGTCGTGACCTGAAGTCCGTCGGCAGTGGTAATCACGACGTCGCCGACAAAAGTTGCCGTGCCCTCATCGGGGCGGATCAAACCTGAATTGGAATCCAGAAATATCGTTCCACCGCTGAGAAGCCCCAGACGGCCCCGAAACTCGGATGCGGTCGGGGTTTCGTCTTCGCCGCCCTGCTTGGCCTGGATGGCTTCGATCTGGACATCTTCGCCTTTGCGGGTTGTCCCTCGATATTTCGGCTGTGTGACCACCTGTTGCGCCAATCGCTCGTCAATGTCTTTTTCGGCGAATGGCACCGATACGTTGGTTTCGATGCTGCGAGACAGCAGGAACACTGTGGACAGCATCAGAATGGCCGCAAGTGGCAACAGAACCTTCAGGAACTGTACCATGCGGGAATACCTGTCCAATTCGACCTCCCTCAGCCCAGACCGACGCGCAAGCAGTCGTGGATATGCAGAAGACCCAGCGCCTGTCCGGATGCAGCCTCGTCGACCACAAACAGCGAAGTGATCTTGCGATCATTCATGATCGCCACCGCCTCTTCGGCCAATGCGTCCGGTGTTATGGTGGTCGGATTGGCGGTCATGACCTGCTCGGTCGTTTTGTCCAGCAGACCGTCCATGTGTCGCCGCAAGTCACCGTCCGTAATGATGCCCGACAAATGCCCCTGCGCATCCGTTACACCGGCCACGCCGAAGCCCTTTTGGCTAATTTCGATCAGCGCGTCGCTCATCGCGGTGTTCGCCGCGACCAGAGGCAGGGCGTCGCCTGTATGCATCAGGTCGCGCACCGTACTCAGCCGCGCACCCAGTTTTCCGCCGGGGTGGAAGGCGCGAAAATCCTCGGGGCGGAAGTCGCGATACTTCATCAGCGCAATGGCCAGCGCATCGCCCATGGCAAGGGTCAGCGTCGTCGAGATCGAAGGCACCATGCCGAAACCGCAGGCCTCGCCCATCGACGGTATCAGCAGATGCACATCAGCCTGTTTCATCAACGTGCTTTCTGGCTTGCTGGATAGCCCGATCAGCGGAATGCCAAAGCGGCGCGTAAAGGCAAGCAGGTTGGCCAGCTCAGGCGCTTCGCCCGAATTCGAAATCGCCAGCACCACATCGCCTTTGGAAACCATGCCCAGATCGCCATGGCTGGCCTCGGCCGGGTGCACGAAATAGGCGGGCGTTCCGGTACTGGCCAGAGTGGCGGCAATCTTGTGGCCGATATGGCCCGATTTTCCGATGCCACTGATGATGATGCGTCCGGTGGCTTTCAGGATCAGATGCACGGCCTCGGCAAAATGCTCGTCAAGGCTGTCGGCCAGCACATCCAGCGCGCGGGCCTCGTCAGTGACGACCTGGCGGGCGGTTCTCAGAAATGCTTCGGTGTCGGTCATGAGTGTGCAAAGATATCCGTTTCGGGCCAACCGGCGAGGTCCAGCTTCGCACGCATCGGCAGGAAATCAAAACAGGCCTGCGCCATCTCGGTCCGGCCCTCGCGCGCTAGCCGTTTGTTCAACTCGTCGCGCAGGCGGTGCAGATAAAGAACGTCCGAGGCCGCATAGTCCAGCTGAGCATCGGTCAGGGTTTCAGCGCCCCAGTCGCTCATCTGCTGTTGTTTCGAGATATCCACGCCGATCAGTTCCTGGCACAGGTTCTTCAGCCCGTGACGGTCGGTGTAGGTGCGCACCAGCCGGCTGGCGATCTTGGTGCAGTAAACCGGCGCGGCCAGGGCACCAAAGGTGTGATACATCGCGGCGATGTCGAACCGCCCGAAATGGAACAGCTTCAGGACATCGGGGTTTTCCAGCATGGCACCCAGGTTCGGGGCTACGGTCTGGCCCTTGTCCACCTGGATGATATGGCTGTTACCGTCGCCGCCTGACATTTGGATCACGCACAGGCGATCGCGATGCGGGTTCAGCCCCATGGTTTCACAGTCAATGGCCACAACCGGGCCCAGATCCAGCCCATCCGGCAGATCGTTTTTGTACAAATGGTTCGCCACTCGACTATTCCTTTGTGCGATATCGCCTTCGAGATAGGCGGTTTGGTCCCCAAACTCAACGCCGTCCGAAAGTCGCGGGCCGTTCGATGCCGAATCCTTGACCATATCCCCATCGGGGGGATATGGATAAGTCATGTCAGACAACGCCCACCAGTCACATCCACAGATCACGGCCCGACTGAAGCGGGCCCATGGGCACCTCGCCAAGGTCATTGCCATGCTCGAGGAGCACGCCCCCTGTTCCGACATCGCCCAACAGTTGTTTGCAGTAGAGAAGGCCGTCACCAATGCCAAACGCGCATTGATTCATGATCATATCGAACACTGCCTGTCCGCTGACGACGATGGCGGCGGGATCGAAGACTTCAAAGCGATTACAAAGTACCTCTGAGCCATGCTGAGTATTCTGAAACACCGCACCTACCGCCACCTGTTCGCCGCCCAGATCGTCGCCCTGACCGGAACCGGGCTGGCCACGGTCGCCCTTGGGCTGCTCGCCTTTGATCTGGCCGGGAATGCTGCGGGCCTTGTCCTAGGCACGGCACTGACGATCAAGATGGTGGCTTACGTCACTGTTGCACCGCTCGCCGCTGCTTTTGCCGAGCGTCTGGATCGTCGCAAGATGTTGGTCGTGCTGGACCTGATACGCGCTGCGGTTGCAGTGTGCCTGCCTTTCGTGACCGAAATCTGGCAAATATACGTGCTGATCTTCGTGCTCCAATCGGCGTCGGCGGGCTTTACGCCCGCCTTTCAGGCCACGATCCCGGACGTTCTGCCAGACGAAGCTGAATACACGCGTGCCTTGTCGCTGTCACGCCTGGCCTACGATATGGAAAGCCTGCTGAGTCCCATGTTCGCCGCCGCATTGCTGCTGCTGGTCAGCTTCAACAGCCTGTTCTGGGGTACCGCGCTGGGTTTTGTCGCATCGGCAATGCTGGTTGTCTCGGTCGTGCTTCCGTCACCCAAGCCAAGCCGCCCCCGCGGCATCTATGACCGCACCACGCGCGGCATTCGTATCTATTTGAAAACACCCAGGTTGCGCGGACTGCTTGCGCTCAGCTGGAGCGCAGCAGCCCTGAGCTCGATGGTAATCGTGAACACCGTGGTCATCGTGCGCGCCAATCTGGGCCTGTCGGAAAGCGCGGTGGCCATTGCCCTGGCCGGGTTCGGCGGCGGGTCGATGCTTGCAGCCTTTACCTTGCCCCGCCTTCTGGATCGGATCGAGGACCGTCGGGTCATGGTCGCGGGCGCCGTATTCGCCACTGGCTCTATGGCCGTCGCTGCGATGTTGGCCGCAATTGCTCCTCTGTCGCTCGGGTTGCTGACCGCGTTGTGGGCATTCACCGGTTTCGGATATTCCACGACCCTGACACCTTCGGGCCGCCTTTTGACCCGGTCGGCCCACCCCGAGGATCGCCCCGCCGTCTTCGCCGCACAGTTTACCCTGTCGCATGGTTGCTGGCTGGTTCTTTACCCGCTGGCGGGGTGGTTGATGACCGTGTTCGGCCCGACCGTCACACTCAGCAGCATGGCGACGCTGTCCGTGGCGGGCGTCGTCGGTGCAATCGGCCTGTGGCCGCGCCTCGACCAGGAACCGATCACCCATGATCACCCCGACCTGCCGCCCGATCATCCGCATCTGGCCGGGTCAGGCCCGCACGCGCATCCGATCATCATCGACGATCTGCACCCACGCATCCCGCGCGAACCCTGAGCGGGCGCTTCGACCTGATCTCAACCCGGAATGACCATGAATCAGAGCCCCAATGGACCAGCTTGACCGTCGCATCATCGCCGCCCTGCAAGCCAACGCACGCGCCTCGACCACGCAGATTGCGACCACGCTGGGTGTGGCCCGGACAACCGTGCACGAGCGAATTAACCGGATGGAACAGCGCGGCCTGATCGAAGGATATTCCGTGCGCCTCGGGTCCACCGAAGACACGCCGAAAGTGCAGGTCATCGTCATGCTCGAAGTGCAGCAAAAGGAAACCAGCCGGATCATCAAGCGGCTCGAAGCCTACCCCGAAGTCAAACTGTGCCTGTCGATCAACGGAGAATTCGACCTTATGCTGTCGGCAGAGGCCCCAAGGCTGGAGGATCTGGACATTCTGGTCGATGACCTGGCGAAAATTCCCGGTGTCTTGCGCACCAATACCAGCGTTGTTTTCGGGCGCAGGATAGATCGAAACTGAAACGGCGATAACTCTCTGTAAACCGATCGTTGGCTAGCTTGGCCGGGAGAGATCAGAATCCCGGACCGGCAGAATGCCAAATCAGAAGTTCCCGCTGTTACTCATATTGGTGCATGTGCTTTTGGCGCAGGCAGGGTTTGCCATGCCAGATGCCAAAACCGGTGACCTGTGCGATCATGCCGCGCGCCGCGCCGCTTTGTCCGAAGGCGTGCCCCTGGACGTGCTGCGCGCCATCTCGCGCGTTGAAACCGGGCGCAGGCTGGACGGCCGGTTGCAGCCTTGGCCCTGGACGATCAACGTCGGCGGTCAGGGATACTGGTTCAAGTCCGAGGTCGAAGCCAAGGCCTATGCGTTCAAAATCTTCAAATCGGGCGCCCGCAGCTTTGATGTCGGCTGTTTTCAGATCAATTATCGCTGGCACGGCAGAGCCTTCCGTTCGATCGACGCGATGTTCGATCCGGATGAGAACGCGACCTACGCCGCCCGGTTCCTGAATGAACTCCATGCTGAGCTTGGATCGTGGCCCGCAGCCGCGGGGGCTTATCATTCCCGCACGACACCCCTTGCCGAAGCTTACAAAGAGCGGTTTCAAAAGGTGCTGGCACAGCTTGAAGGGGCCCCCCGAACCCGGGTTGCGGGCACGTCTCGGGATCCGTTCACCGGAGCCGGACTCCCCTTGATCCACATTCCGACGGCCTCGCCCCGCACCGGCGCGCTTGGGTCTCTGGTGCCAGCCGCAGGCGCCGCAACCGCGTTTATCGCCTTCAACTAGGAGTTTCGCGTGCCCAAGGTAAACATCCAGTCGCTGTTTTCGCCTACTGTCCTGCTGGCGATTGCGCTGATGACGGTCATCGTCATGATGATCCTGCCCATGCCAGCCTGGGTTCTGGACGTGGGGTTGGCGGCCTCCTTTGCCCTGGCCATCCTGATCTTCACCCTGACGCTGTTCATTGAACGCCCGCTGGACTTCTCGTCCTTCCCCACGATTCTGCTGGCGTCTTTGATGTTGCGCCTGTCGCTGAATGTGTCGTCGACGAAACTGATCATCGGGCAGGGGCACACCGGCCCGAATGCGGCAGGAGACGTGATCGAAGGTTTTGCCAGTTTCGTCATGGGCGGCAGTATTTTTCTTGGCCTGGTGGTGTTCGGCGTGCTGCTGATCGTGAATTTCATGGTCATCACCAAAGGCGCCGCCCGCATGGCCGAAGTCGGCGCGCGCTTTGCGTTGGACGGGATGCCCGGCAAACAACTTGCGATCGACAGCGACATGTCCGCCGGGGCAATCGATCATCAGCAAGCCAAGGAACGGCGAGAGCTGGAACAGCAGGAGACGACATTCTTCGGTTCGCTCGACGGTGCGTCGAAATTCGTGAAAGGTGACGCCGTCGCCGGGCTTCTGATCACGTTGCTGAACCTCGTCATGGGCCTGGTCATGGGAGTCGTCGTACATGGTATGCCCGTGGCCTCGGCGTTCGAAACCTATGCGATTCTGACCGTCGGCGACGGGTTGGTGTCCCAAATTCCCGCCGTCATCATTTCCATAGCGTCTGCCCTTCTGCTGGCACGGGGCGGCACGCAGGGGGCCACAGACAACGCCATCTTTTCTCAACTTGGCCGCCACCCGGCAGCATTGTCTACCGTGGCAGTGCTCATGGTCCTGTTCGCTCTGGTGCCCGGTCTCCCTTTTCTGCCATTCATCCTTGGCGCAGCTATTCTGGGATATGCGGCTTACAATGTTCACCGAAAGCAGCAAGATGCGGCGGCATCGGCAAACCTGCCCTCGACCGAAACCGAAGCGCCGTCATCCCAGGCTATCGGCGACATCCTGGACCTGGATGATGTCCATCTGGAGTTCGCGCCGGATCTGGTCAGCATGGTTCTGAACCCTGGCACGGGGCTGGACGCCCGTATTGCCAATATGCGGACCTATGTGGCGTCGACCTTTGGCCTGATTCTGCCCGAGATCCGCCTGACCGACCGCGCCGACCTGCCGACCGGAACGTATGTGATCAAGGTTCAGGGCGTCGAACAGGCACGCGGTGTCTTGCATCCCGATCTGGTCCTGGCGCTCGTGCAGGACGGGTTTGACCTGCTGCCGGAGGGCAATGACGTGACCGAGCCTGTCTATGGTGCTCCGGCGCGCTGGATCCTGCCGAAAGATCAGGAGGACGCCGCGCTGAGCGGCGCCACCATAGTCTCACCGCCTGAGATTCTTGCCACCCATCTGCTGGAGATCATCAAACAGAACTTCTCGCGCCTGCTGACACTGAAATCCCTCCGGCGCCTGCTGTCGGAAATGACCCGCCTGAGCGACCCGGTACGCGCCGAAGCCAACCGCAAGCTGCTGGATGAACTGATCCCCGACAAAGTGCCGATCGACACGTTGCACGCTGTTCTGCGCCTGTTGCTCGACGAACGTGTGTCGATCCGCAACATGGCGCTGATCCTTGAAAGTGTCGCCGAGGCGCGGCTGACCACAACCCAGCCCGAAGGCATCTGTGAACTTGTGCGTCAGCGTCTTGGCTTTCAGCTGGTCGCGGACATGAAGCGCGAGGATGGTTCGATCCCTCTGATACAGTTGGCCCCGGAATGGGAGGACACATTCGCCTCTTACCAGATCGACGCCCCAAATACCGGCATGGATGTCGCGCTGCCCCCAAACGTGTTCAACAAACTGGCCGACGGAGTTGTGAGCACCATCGCCAATTCCGCTGACAACGGTCTGTTTCCGGCCGTCGTGACCTCGACCCGGCGCCGTCGGTTGCTGCGCACAGTCATGCAGGCACGCGGCGTGTCCAACCCGGTGTTGTCCTTCGAAGAAATCGGGCTGGAAGCCAAACCTGCCTTGGTCGGAACTGTTGCAGCGTGATTGCCCTGCCGCCAGAAATGCTGTCGCAGCTGGCCGAAGTAATCTGGCAGGCCTTTGTCGTGTTTCTGCGCGCCTCCGCTCTTGTTTCGCTGCTTCCAGCTTTCGGTGAGCGCAGTATTCCGACACGGGTAAAGCTTGGTGCTTCCGTTGCTTTCACGCTGATCATACTGCCCGCTGCGCCCCCCGTCAGAATTGATCCCAGCCTTTGGGCGACCGTGCAACTGGTCGGCACCGAAGTCCTGATCGGGCTTGTCCTGGGGATAGGCCTGCGCCTGTTCGTTCTCGCGCTGCAAACCGCGGGGTCTATTGCGGCTCAGTCCACGTCATTGTCGCAACTGTTGGGTGGCGCGGCGGCCGATCCGGTCCCCGCCATGGGATACCTGCTGACCCTGGCAGGGCTGACACTTGCCGTGATCATGGACCTGCACATCCGGGCCGCGCAGTTCCTGATCCAGAGTTATGCCCTGTTTCCAATAGGGTTGGCACCCGGTGCCGCGGATGCGTCGCGTTGGGGATTGCATCAGGTCGCCAACAGCTTTGGGCTGGCTTTTGCACTGGCAACGCCGTTCGTCATTGCCTCTCTGATTTACAACCTGGCACTTGGGGTCATCAACCGGGCAATGCCCCAGCTGATGGTGGCCTTCGTGGGTGCTCCTGCAATTACCTTCGCCGGGCTGTTTCTGCTGTTCGCCGGCACACCGCTGATCCTGTCCGTGTGGGCGGACGCGCTGGTCGCCTTCTTCACCAACCCGATGGGAGCGCAAAGATGAGCGCAGGTGATGACGACAGCGACAAGTCATACGAGCCGACACCGCAAAAGCTGCTGAAGGCGCGCGAGAAGGGTGAGGTTCCAAAATCCAACGACTTGTCGGTCGTGGCGGCATATACCGGGTTTCTGATCGCCCTGCTTACAGTCGGTCAATACAGCGTCGAGCATATGGGCACCGGGTTCATGGTTCTGATCGATCAGTCCGACGCTTTTGCACGGCTTCTGACGGATGGGCCATCGCATGCTCCGGTTGCAGGGGTTTTGAAAAGTGCCCTGCTGCCTGTTGCTTTGCTGTTCTGCCTTCCTGCCGCGGCTGTTCTGCTGAACTTGATCGCCCAGCGCGCGCTGATCTTTGCCCCAAGCAAATTGAAACCAAAACTTTCGCGTATCTCTCTGATTTCGAACGCTAAGAACAAGTTCGGGCGGGGCGGCCTGTTCGAGTTTGCCAAAAGCACCACCAAACTGTTGATCTACAGCACCTGCCTTGCGCTTTTTCTGAAAGCCAATCTAACCGAAATTTTGTCTGCCAGCGCGGCGCCGGCAAAGTCATCCATTCTGCTGATGATGAACCTGCTGTTTCGCTTTCTGTTCATCGTGATCGCTATCGCACTGGCCATCGGGGTTGTCGATTTCCTTTGGCAATATGCCGAACACATGCGCAAGAACCGTATGTCGCGCAAGGAGATCATGGATGAAACCAAGGATGCCGAGGGCGACCCTCATGTCAAACAACACCGGCGCCAGCGTGCACAGGAAATCGCAACCAACCAAATGTTGGCAGGTGTTCCAGGCGCGGATGTCGTGATCGTAAACCCAACCCATTATGCTGTGGCGCTTAAATGGACACGGGTTGCGGGCAGCGCCCCGGTTTGCGTTGCCAAAGGGGTGGACGAAATCGCCGCCACCATCCGATCCGCCGCAGGAGAAGCAGGCGTTCCGATCCATTCAGACCCTCCCACAGCTCGCGCCCTTCACGCGACCGTGGACATAGGTCAGGAAATCGCCGAAGAGCACTATCGTCCTGTTGCCGCCGCGATCCGGTTTGCCGAAGCGATGCGAAAACGCGCGAAGGAGCAAGTTCGATGACTCATACGCAATTGCCCGATCTGGAAAAAGTGACCAACGCAGCGTTTCAGAAGCAATTTCAAGCGCTGCGACCGATCCTGAAGGCCGAGGCACGGATCAAGCAGCAACTTGCCAGATTGGACGGTCAACTCCGTCAGGCGCGCCAAGACAGCACCAAGGTCGAAGGCTATCAGGTTTCAGGGACCGACGTTCTCTGGAATAGTTGGGAGTCCGCGACCCGGAGACAATTGAACCTGCAACTGGCACGAACGCGCTCGCAGAAACTGGCCGGAATGGAAGCTTTACGTGCTGCCTTTGGGCGAAAACAAGCGGTGGAAACATTGCGGAAGAACGTTCAGCAGGCAAACCGAAAAGCAAAAACCAGAAAACACTTCGGGCCATAGCTTGACCGGCCCGAAGTTTCGGGCTGACCAGTGTCAGCTGTCTTGTCGGTTTACACTCAGGATCAGCACTTTGGACACGTCGTCGCCAAATTCTTTGCGCGCCACTTCCAGCAAGGATTTCCGCAATACATCCAGGTTCCCGGATTCTGTAAAAGCCCCGTCAAAACCACCCGTGTTTGCATGGTCAAAAAGAACCTGAAGAAAGCCATCCCTGAGTTTAGGCTCGATTGCATAATAGGTTTCTGTAATTGCCGGGTTCGCTTCAAGGCTCAGCGACAGCGTTACCATGGCTTCGATCTGGTCGTCTTTCACAACGGGGACGACGAATTGCTTGGTCATTTTCAGATATTCAAAGCTTTTCGCCTCACCCTTTTCCTTTGATTTTCCTGTTTTCTTGCCGGTCGCCTTGTCCTCTTTGACTGCTTTTTCTTCGGCAACCGCGGTTTCAGGTTTTTTCGCAGGTGCAAAAGCCAGCCCCGCGCCAATACCCGCGCCGAGTCCAACAATCAGAAAAATCACGGGAATCAATTTCGCAACCACGGTCTCACCTCAGAACGGCAAAAGGGAATCAAGAACTTGCTGACCATAACGGGGTTGCTGGACATCCGTTATCTGCCCTCTGCCGCCATATGACACGCGCGCTGACGCGATTTTGTCATAGGTTATTTCGTTTTGCCGCGAGATGTCCTGCGGGCGGACATATCCCGTGACAAGAAGCTCTCGCAGCTCGAAGTTGACCCGCAACTCCTGGGATCCCGATATTGAAAGAATTCCGTTCGGCAACACATCCAGCACTGTTGCGGCAACACGCAGAGTCAGTTTTTCGTTTCTCCTGACGGATCCGCGGCCGGAGCTTGAGGAATCTGCCTCAATCGAAACGGCTTCATCCAAGGACGCGCCCTGGGGCAGGTTCTTTTGCACACGCTGAGGCAGGCCAAAGAGGCTGGGGATTTCAAGGTTCTCGGACCCGGATCTGGATCGTCTGGTGTTGTTTGAAATTTCGGCCTTCTCGTCCAACTCGATGACAACGGTCAGGATGTCGCCTTTCTTGATCGCGCGCTGGTCGCCCAAAAGCGAATGCTGCCCGCCGCTCCACAAAGAGGACCGGTCGACGTTTCGCTGGGGTTGGGTGTGCAATGGCAAACCCGGCCACAACATTGCAACCTGTTCCGGGGAATCCTCGTTGGGTGTGAAACTTGGCGGTTTGCCCAAATGATCCATTCGACCACATGCGGACAAGACAAAAGCCGTCAGGACAAGGGTTTTTGGCAATCCGTGCATCACTGTACCTCGATTTGACCGTCCGGACGGATTCGGCCTGTTACGGTTGTTCGGGATGAAAGGTTCATGACCCGAATGCGATCCCCCGCCGCACCGCGCCCCAAGGCCCGGCCCTCTGTGGTGATCGACAAGGGTTGGCTGCTGAACACCAGCACGACCAGATCGTTTCGATCCACGATGGCAGGTGGCCCGACATCAGAGCCGCGAATTGGCCGACCGGGGTAGAGCGCCACCCGGGCCTCTTGTCCGATCAGAAGGTCAGGGTCGGAAATTGCATCCGCAACATCTGTTGGCTTCAACTCGAGATCGGCCGCAGAAATGACTTCCTTGGCCCGGATCGTGCGTGTCGGCACCACGATGTCAGCCTGGGCGGCAATTGGCGCCAGCAGCACCAGAGAAAGAACCAGATATCGCATCACCGTACCTGCGTTGTCGCGCTCATCATCTGGTCCACCGCGGTGATGACTTTGGCATTCATCTCATAGCCGCGTTGCGCTTCGATCAGCTCGGTAACTTCGCGAACGGCGTCAACCGAACTGTCTTCCAGATAACCCTGCCGCAAAGTTCCCAGACCGTCTTCGCCCGGCGTACCCAGTACCGGAGCGCCGGAAGCTTCGGTTTCCTTGAACAGATTGCTTCCGACGGCTACCAGGCCCTTTGCGTTCGAAAAACTGGCCAGCGTAAACTCCCCAAGCAACTGACCTTCGGGGGAATCGTCAAAATATGCATAGACCTCACCCGACGCATTGATCGAAACAGAACGCGCATCGTCGGGGATGGTGATTTCCGGCGAAACCGCAAACCCGTCAGAGGTGACGATCAGACCTTCGGCCGACCGCTTCAAACTGCCGTCGCGCGTATAAGCGGCCTGACCGCTGGGCAAGGTCACCTCCAGATATCCGCGACCTTCGATTGCAACATCCAGATCGCTCCCGGTGGCTGACAAGGCGCCTTGTTCCAATTGCACTGTTACCGCTGCCGGTCGCACACCCAGACCCAGTTGAATACCCGTGGGCAGAACCGTTCCGTCCGACGCGTTCACGGTGCCGGCCCGCGCCATCTGCTGATAGTGCAGGTCGGCGAATTCGGCCCGTCGGGCGTTGTAGCCGGTGGTGTTCATATTCGCGAGATTGTTCGAGATCGTCTCGACCCGCATCTGTTGCGCTGTCATCCCGGTGGCGGCAATTTTAAGGGCCCGCATGTCTAACTCTCCTCATCCAAATCAGCGCATCAGCGCCTTGAGTGCTCCACGCACGCGCTCATCTTCACTCTCAAGAAAGCTTTGCCCCAGCTCATAGGCGCGCTGGATTTCCACCAAACGGGTCACTTGCTGAATCGCGTTCACGTTTGACCCTTCGAGAAAGCGATGCAAAACCACCGGCTCGTCGACCGGCTCGATTGCACCGTCGGTGCGGAAACGAGTGTTTCCTTCGCGTACAAGTTCGTTCGTGTCGGCGACGTTGAAAACGCCCAGCTGACCCAGAAGTTGACCATCGACACTCAGCGTTCCGTCGCTGCCGACATCGATTGACGCGGCATCAGGCGGGATGAACACAGGCGCGCCATTGGCATCGAGCACGCGCGCACCATCCATTGAAACCAAATCGCCATCGGCATTGGGAGAAAAACTACCAGCCCGCGTCAGCCGGTTGCCGTTCTCGGTTTCGACCATGAAGAACCCGTCGCCCTCGATGGCAAAATCAAATTGCCCGCCGGTTTGCGTCAGCACACCCTGTTGCATTGACGAATTTCGCGCCTCGGCCCGGCTCATGGAAAGGGAGGGGCTGTTCGGCATATCTCGAATGTATTCCGAGAACACCAGCCCCTGCTGGCGATAGCCAGTCGTGTTGGCATTTGCGATGTTATTCGCCACCAGGCGCATTTCATTCATCAGCCCGGACTGGCGGGACAGGGTGACATAGGCGGTGTCCATCAGCGACCTCCTGCGATCAATGGAACAAGCGTACCGGTAAAAAACGTAACAAGGGTCTGAGTCATGAACCCCATCGAGATCCAGAACACGACGACGATGGCGATCAGTTTGGGAACAAAGGTCAGTGTCATTTCCTGTATCGACGTCAGGGCCTGAAACAGACCAACGATCAGGCCTGACACCAGAGCAACTGCCAGAATCGGGACCGATGTGATGACGGCGATCCAGAGAGCCTGACGCACGATGTCATAGAAAAGACCTTCGCTCAGCATGGTATCAGACCGGCATCCGAAGGATTTCCTGATAGGCCTCGACCACCTTGTTGCGCACGATCACAGCTGTCTCGACGGCCAGTTCGGTCTGTGCCAGCGCCTGCACCAGCGCGTGCGGGTCGGCCTGCCCCACCATCGAGGTCTGCGACATCTGCTCGCTGTGTTTCAACGTGGATGCAAAGTCCTGAAAACTTGCCTTCAGCCCCTGCACCATGCCCGAGTGATCTGGGTCGGCCTGGGTTGCAGGACGGGCGCCGGCATAATTCTGCGCGGCAGTCAAGGATCGGATGTCCATTCTGGCTGTCCTTTATTTTCTAAGCAGTTCCATCAATGACGACGACATTTGTCGTGTCTGATCGAACATCTTGAGGTTGGCTTCGTAGCTCCGCTGCGCCTCACGCGCGTCGGCTATTTCGATCATCAGATCGACATTCGATCCCAGATAGTGACCACTGGCATCTGCCATTGGGTGACCGGGGTCGAAAATTCGTGTCAGGTCGCGTCGATCAAGCTTTACGCGGCCAGCTTGCACCACGTTCCGACCCTCTTTTTCCATGGTCTCAAACGGCACCGTCTTGCGCCGGTACCCGGGTGTATCCGCATTCGATATGTTTTCGGACACGTGACGCAGACGGGCTGCCTGCGCACGCAGGGCGCTGGCGGATGCAGCAAGTGAGTGGGAAAAATCGCTCATCCCCGGCCTCCTTATCCACGCCCCAGACTGGTGCGAAGGATGTTCATCGAGGATTTGTAGATCGCCAACGCGCGGTCGTGCTGTCGTTTGACATCGACCGATTTCAGCATTTCTTCTTCAAGCGATACGCCGTTGCCATTTGGATCACCCGACGAAGCGGCCTGGTGCTCTGCCCAGGGCTGCGCACCTGTACCGCCGTGCAGATGACCCTGCCGCGTGGCCATCATGGTCACTTCGCGTCCCGAGGTTTCAAGTGCTTTATGGAAGGGCTCGATATCGCGCGGCTGGTAGCCCGGCGTATCCGCATTGGCCATGTTGCGCGCAATCACTGCCTGCCGTTGCCCGGCATGGGTTGCCATTGCGTACGCGGTCTTAAGGACGTTCAAGTCATAGAACATCGGGGCTTCTCCCTCGATCAATTTCAATCAAGGCTTAACCCCGATTCCTTTAGAAACCGTTTTCAGAACCCAATTGGAGAACCCAAGATGTCTGATCTCGACCCGATGCTTCTGAAACATGAATTCGATCGGATGACTTCAATCCGCCACGTGGGCCTGGTCAGCGGCGTCGCACAAGGGTTGATCGAGATCAGTGGCCTGAACGAACATGCGCGAATCGGAGACTTGCTTACATTGCGGCGGCGCGCAGGGCCCGATCTGGCCGGTGAAGTGCTGCATGTCGGTGCAGACCATATCCACATGATACCGGGTTCCGCCCCTGACGGTGTCAGCCTGGGGAATCGTGTGTACCTTGATCCCTCGCCGGGTTTCGCGCCCGCATTGCACTGGCTTGGACGCGTCATTGATCCGTTTGGCAAACCGCTGGACGGAAAACCTCTGCTGAACGGGCCACAGGATCGCGACATCATGCAAGCCCCGCCGCCTGCGGTGGCGCGCAAGCCATTGGGAAAGCGGATGGCCACCGGACTATCCGTTCTCAACACCATGCTGCCGATTGTACGCGGTCAACGCGTTGGGTTGTTTGCGGGATCAGGTGTGGGGAAATCGACGCTGCTGTCGACGCTGGCGCGCTTCATGCAGGCTGACGTGGTTGTGGTGGCTCTTGTCGGCGAACGTGGCCGTGAAGTGAACGAGTTTGTTGCCCGCGCCATAGGTCCGGAAGCCATGAGGCGCACGATCGTGGTCGCCGCGACGTCCGACCAGTCTGCATTGGCGCGCAGACGGTGCGCGTGGTCGGCCATGTCGGCGGCAGAGTTCCTGCGGGATCTGGGGCTGAACGTCCTGTTTCTGGCCGATTCGGTAACCCGTTTCGCGGAAGCGCACCGTGAAATCGCCGTTGCCATGGGCGAAGCCCCGTCACTCCGAGGCTATCCGCCCTCTGTCACCCCCCTTATTGCCAACCTGTGTGAACGCGCAGGCCCCGGCACGCAGGAGCAGGGTGATATCACCGCCGTGTTCAGCGTCCTGGTTGCGGGGTCCGACATGGATGAACCCATCGCCGACATTCTGCGTGGTGTGTTGGACGGGCATATCGTACTCAGCCGCGAGATTGCCGAACGCGGGCGCTTCCCGGCTATCGACCTCAGCAAATCCGTATCCCGCAGCCTTCCAGAGGCCGCGTCAGAGGCCGAGAACCAGATGATCAACGAAACCCGCAAACTTGTTGGCAGCTACGAGCAATCCGAAGTCATGATAAAGGCCGGGCTGTATTCAGAAGGATCAGATCCGCTCTTGGATCAAGCCGTGCGCGTTCATGAGGAGTTGGACGCGTTTTTCGGCAAACCCGATTCCGAAGGGATTGAAAACAGCTTCAACCGCTTGTCCCTGATTCTGCGCCGTGCCTCGGCCGGCCTGCCGCGTTAGTGAACTCGGAACAGTTTTAAGTATTAAGGCCGCCTTAAGACCTACGCTGCTATCTCGATAGTCGGGTGATAAAAAGGTGGTGGAGATGGGTGCGCAAACCAATGCGGCACCAATCATCATCAAGAAGAAGCGTGTATCGGGTGGCGATGGCCATCACGGTGGCGCGTGGAAAGTCGCGTATGCCGACTTTGTGACGGCCATGATGGCCTTCTTCATGTTGATGTGGCTGCTGAACGCAACAACGGAACAGCAACGAAAAGGGTTGGCGGATTATTTCGCACCGACAATCCCGCTAAGCCCGGAATCCGGCGGCGGGGACGGGGCGTTTGGCGGCGACAGCATGCTGTCTGAAGAAGTGCTGCTGCGGGACGGTCAGGGTGCCACGACCACTCACCCGACTGAATCGCATCAGGCCCGTGGCTCGATCGGAGTGAATGCCGAGGGCGGCGGCAAAGGAGACAAGGAAGATTTCTCTACGTTGGAGGCGCAACTGCTGGGGCGCACGGGTGAAAGCGAGATCTCGAACAAACTGCTCAAGCATATCGTCACACGAGTCACGGATGAGGGACTGGTGGTGGAACTGTTTGACACCGACGATCAGGCATTGTTCGAATCGGGCTCTGACAAGCCAACCAGCTTTCTGCGGTCCCTGGCCCTGATCATCGCCCGAGCATCGGATCTTGTCGTCAATTCGATCGCTGTCGAAGGGCATGTCAGCGCGTCTCCGGTTGTGCAGGCGCGCAACACAGCCTGGGAACTGTCCACGGCAAGGGCCCAAAAATTGCGTCAGTTGCTACAGGACAAGGGCGTTGCGGTACAAAGAATGGATCGTGTTACGGGCCATGCAGACCGAGAATTGTTCGCCGACAATCCCATGGCTGCGCGAAACAACAGGATCGAAGTGATCTTTCTGCGCCAGCCCTAAATGATAGAACGTATTTTACATGTTAGCGCGCTGTTAAGGGGCAGCGCGTTACCTGTTGCATCAAAGACGGACGCAACAGAAGGGCGCACCCATGACCATTTCCTCTTCGCTCAATGCCGGTGTGGCGGCGCTGAAAGCCAATGCCAACAGGTTGGCGACGATTTCCGACAACATCGCGAATTCTTCAACCTACGGGTATAAACGGGTCGAGACGGATTTTCATTCAATGGTCACGTCGGGCCAGGGTGGCAGCTATTCGGCAGGCGGCGTGCGGACGACAAGCCAGCGCATGATTGACCAACGCGGGCCCTTGGTCACGACCAGCAACTCAACCGATCTGGCAGTTCGCGGGCGCGGCATGTTGCCTGTGCGCCCCAGTTCGCAGATCGGGAATAATTCGAACGAGATGCTGCTGACAACAACCGGGTCGTTCCGCACCAACGAAGAAGGGTATTTGGTTACCGAATCCGGCCTCGTTCTTCTGGGGTGGCCCGCGGCATCTGATGGCACTATTCCACCGGTTTCGCGCGACACACCCTCCGCGCTTGTACCCATTCAGCTCAGCGTGAATCAGCTGTCGGGTTCTCCAACCACGGAAATGAAACTGCGTATGAACCTTCCGGCCACGGCAACAGATGCGGGCGCGCCGGGCGACATTCAACCTTTGTCGGTCAAGTATTTCGACAATCTCGGCAAGTCTGAAAGCGTCGATATCCAGTTGATTCCGACCGTTCCCGCAACCGGCAGCAGCAATGAATGGCGGATGGTATTGCGCGATTCAGCCTCTGGCGGGGCCGTCGTGGGGGAATACAGGCTGACATTCACCGACAACCGAACGGCCGGGGGAACCCTCGCAAGCGTGACACCTATTTCAGGTGGTGCTTATGATCCAGCAACGGGCAGTGTCATGGTCAACGTCGCCGGCGGACCGATGGAGATCAATATCGGCCAGATCGGGGATACCGACGGCATAACCCAGCTATCCGACACCTTTGCGCCGGTTTCAATCACACGCGATGGCTCTGCCGTGGGAACCATGACCAGCGTTCAGGTGGACGAAAACGGCTATGTCTACGCGCGCTATGATACAGGTGTCAACCGCCGCATGTTCCAAATCCCGCTTGCTGACGTTCCCAATCCTAACGGCCTGACCGCGCTGGACAGCCAAACCTACGAGCCGTCACGAGAAAGCGGTACGTTCTTTCTTTGGAATGCCGGCGAAGGCCCGACAGGGGATCTTGTTTCTTTCGCGCGTGAGGAATCCACCACGGATGTGGCGACTGAGCTGACCTCATTGATTCAGACGCAACGTGCTTACTCGTCCAGCGCCACGGTGATCCAGACAGTGGACGAGATGTTGCAGGAAACGACAAACCTGAAACGTTAATCCAGCTCTGACCCAAAGAAAGGAGCGGCCTCATGAACATGTCGACAGCACTCAATAACGCATTGGGCGGGCTGACTGCGGCCAGTCGCGGGGCCGCTGTGGTGTCCGGGAACATCGCGAATGCGCTAACCCCCGGCTATGCGCGCCGGTCCCTGGAACTTACGACAAGTCCTATATCCGGAAATGGCGTACGCACCGTTGGCGTGATCCGGCATCAGGATCCGGTTTTGACCGCCAACAGACGTTCGTCTGATGCCGAACTCGCCTTTCGGTCGGACGTTTCAGATTTTCACGCGCGGTTCGAACAACTGGTGGGGTCTCCTGATGACGGCCCTTCGCTGTCTACCCGTCTGTCCTCGTTGGAAAACGCCTTTATCACGGCGGCCAGTCTGCCTGACTCGATCGAACGGCTGGATCAGGTTGCGCGCTCGGCCCGCGATCTGACCAACGAGCTGAACGCGGCGTCCGAAGGCGTACGCCAGGCACGCTCGGATGCTGATCGAAAAATTGGCGCCCAGATCGATACCCTGAATCAGACTCTGAAAGATATCGAAGACCTGAACGCCAAGATTCCCGCCATTCAAAACTCTGGCGGTGACATCGGTGCCCTGCTGGATCAGCGGCACGTCCTGATCGACCAAGTCAATACCCTGATCCCGGTCAATGTCGTGCCTCGCGCCAATGATCAGGTATCCCTGTACTCGGAGGGCGGGCTGATCCTGTTGGAAGGCACGGCCTCGGAGTTCACTTTTTCCACGACGGGCGAAACAAAGCCTCATATGACTGTGGCAAATGGTCTGTTGTCCGGTCTGGAGATGAACGGAAACCCGGTACGGACAAGCGGAGATAACGCTCAAATCCGCGGCGGGGCACTGATGGCGCAGTTCACCATCCGCGACGACTTGGCAGTCGAGGCGCAGGTTCAGCTCGACACGGTTGCAAGGGACCTGATTGAACGATTTGAAACGCCCGGTTTGGATTCGTCGGCTCTTGTGACAGATCCTGGTCTGTTCACCGACGATGGCAACCGATTTGATCCTGCATCTGTTGTCGGACTTGCATCACGGATCTCACTCAATTCAACCGTGGACCCTGACAATGGCGGGGTCAGTTGGAAACTGCGCGCGGGTCTGGGCGCCGCAACTCCGGGTGACCCTGGGCAGGCTGCTCAATTGCGCGCGTTCGGGCACATATTGAACGACGCACGTCCGGTACCTGGCGGGCTGTTCGGCACGGGAAACATGCGAGCTGCCGAGTTGACCGAGGCCCTGTTGTCGAAAGCGGGCGCACACGCCCATGCCGCAGATCAACGCAAGACTTTTGCAAACAGCTTCCAGCAGCAAATGGCGCAGATCGAGGCCGCGCAGGGCGTGGATACCGATCAGGAACTACAGCGGCTCATGCAGGTCGAACAGACTTATGCCGCAAACGCTCGTGTCATCTCGGTTGTTGACGAGCTTATGGAAACTCTTCTGAGGTTGTGACCATGAATATCACTTCTATCGGCGATTTGGCGCGAGGAATGACCTTACGAACCCGCGCAACAGATATCAAAACCCAGATCGAAACCCTGTCTTATGAAATGTCCACCGGGCGGGTACAGGACGTCTCGGGGCGGCTTGGCGGGGATTATTCGCAAATTCTGGATCTCGACCGCAGCCTCGCCAGACTCGACGCCTTTGGCATCGCAACGTCCGAAGCGGCCCTGTTCACCGATACCATGCAACTGAGCCTGAAAACCTTCGGAGATTCGGTCGGAGACATGACCGCGTCTTTGCTGGCTTACGGAACCGCCAATCAGCCCGTCAATCATGAACAAGCGTCCCAACAGGCGAAGAATGAGCTGGACACGATGATCTCGGCACTGAACACGCGCGTAGGAGGGCGCAGCCTGTTTTCCGGTACCGCCACCGATGTGTCGCCCCTGCAATCTTCGAACGATCTTTTGACGGCGCTGAAATCGCAGTTGACGGGGCTTGCGACGGTCGCTGATATCAGGCTGGCGGCAGAAAACTGGTTCAATGACCCAGCCGGTTTCGACGCCGTGATTTATCAGGGGTCAAACGGCACCCTTTCTCCGATGCAGATTTCGGAAAACGAAAGCGTCACGCTGCCGATCACGGCAACGGATCCGGCGTTCAAGGCCGCACTCAGGGACGTCGCCGTTGCGGCGCTGGCCACCGACAGCGCATTGGCACTTTCGCCCGATCAACGCACCGCTTTGTTCACGCAGTTAGGGGTCGATCTGGCCAACTCACAGGATGCCACCGTCAAGCTCCGGGCAAAGGTCGGGGCGGCCGAAGCCCGCATCGAAGAGGCGGCAACACGCAATTCCTCGACCCGAACCAGCCTGGAATTCAGCCGGAACGAACTGATCGCGGCCGATCCTTATGAGACGGCAGCGAAACTGCAAACGGTGCAATTTCAGTTGGAAAGCCTGTATTCCGTAACCGTTCGTAATGCGAACCTGTCGCTGGTGAACTTTCTGAGATGAGGGCGCTGATATTTCTCCTGCTTCTCCTTCCCGGCATGGCTTGGGCAGGGACAATCCGTCTCAAGGACCTCGTGGATTTTGACGGTGTACGGGGCAACGATCTGGTGGGTTACGGCCTGGTGGTCGGCTTGAACGGAACTGGCGATGGGTTACGCAACGCGCCTTTCACCGAAGAAATCATGTCCAATATCCTCGAACGCCTTGGCGTTAACGTCACAGGTGAGGATTTCCGGCCCAAAAACGTGGCAGCGGTATTGGTCACGGCCAGCCTGCCGCCCTTTGCACGGGTGGGTGGTCAAATCGATGTAACGGTTTCAGCCATAGGCGATTCAAGCAACCTGTTGGGTGGAACATTGATCATGACCCCGCTTAACGCAGCCGATGGCCAAATTTATGCGGTCGCGCAGGGCACAATCCTTGCAGGTGGCGTTTCGGCTGAAGGAGAGGCAGCCTCGGTCGTGCGTGGGGTGCCAACTTCGGGCGTGATCCCATCCGGTGCCAGGGTCGAGCGTGAAATTGACTTCGACTTGTCAACTCTCACTCAGATGCGCCTTGCACTCAGAGAGCCCGATTTCACAACAGCCGGGCGCATCGAAACCGCGATAAACACCGAGTTCAACAGAACCGTGGCAATCATGCGAGATTCCGGCACGGTTGAGATCAACGTCGCGGCGACGCAGGCGGTTTCTACAGCCCACGCCATAGGGCGTATCGAAAACATTCTGGTCGAACCTGAATCGAAAGCGCGCGTTGTTGTTGATCAGCGCTCTGGCACCATTGTCATGGGGCAGGAGGTCCGAATTTCGCGTGTTGCGGTGTCTCAAGGCAACCTGACTCTGACGGTTCAGGAAGCACCGATTGCGGTGCAGCCCAACCCGTTCGCCAGAGGTGAAACAGTGGTCGTGCCACGTACAATCGCAGGGATCGAGGAAGAAGAGGGAACC
This sequence comes from Ruegeria sp. HKCCE3926, assembly GCF_017872515.1. Lineage (NCBI taxonomy): Bacteria > Pseudomonadati > Pseudomonadota > Alphaproteobacteria > Rhodobacterales > Roseobacteraceae > Ruegeria > Ruegeria sp. HKCCE3926. The sequence goes on from NZ_JAEDOU010000003.1 coordinate 101,021, forward strand.
GGCCTCGCCGAAATCCCCGAAGCCACCACCCTGTCCGAGGTTGTGGCAGGTCTGAACGCGCTTGGGGTCTCGCCTCAGGACATGATCGACATTCTGAAAACGATCAAGGCAGCAGGCGCGCTGCATGCGGAATTCATCGTCAGGTGAAGGGCACCGCCAGTTGGATGGGCGTGCTGCTGGCACGCCCGCCAAAGCTTGTATCTATTTCGATTTCCAGCTGTCCAGCCAGCGCCGAAATCTGTTGTGTCGCTCTTCTATGGCGTCACCCGCCGCATAAAGGCCGTCTTCCACGTTTTCGATCATCGGATCAATCCGTGCTTGCCGGAACCTGCGCCAACGCACCCACATCGCCCAGACGAACGCCGCAAAGATCGTCAGGAAGATGATATTGAACCAGGGAATGATCCGAACATCCGGCCCTTCAACGTCTTTGATGAAAATGGCGTTGGGAAAGATCGACATGAATTCGTTGCGCCACCCGTAATGGGTTACGACCACCCATTTCGGGTTTTCCTTGGTGGATTTCGCATCATTGGCCTCGGTGTACAGGTTCGCAGTGTCGAACTTGAAATACGGGGGCCATCCCCAGCCGGTATCCTCATTTCGGTACACGATGGGTTTTCCGTTGGCCCGCACTGCCTGAATGAACTGCACATCCCGGTTGGACAGGCTGGTAGATTGATCTTCCGGCTCTGACCAGAAGATCCGGGTCCAGTCGTTCAGATCCTGCCGTTCTTCATAGGTGTTGACGATGCGCACAATGTCATGCTGGGGCAGAGAATATTGCAGGATCACGGCAATCGTACCCCAGAAAATGATAATGAACGCCCATTTCACATAGGCCATGCCTAAACCCTCACATGTAATTCACGATGTAGATCAGCGCGCCAATCGCCACCCACGGCACGATATAGACACCCAGGATCAGTTTACGCCGAAACGAGTTGTCATACACATGCAATCCGCGTTCGACAAAGGCTTCTTTGTTGCCGGTCTTGCCCTTTTCGTCCCACCAGTTCTCCAGTTTGCGCCGGCGTATGCCGCGCGAATAGAAAGACAGCCCGACATAGGCAATCGTCTGGATCACCAGCAAGATCAGCAAAAGGCGCAATAATCCAATCATTTCAACCTTTCCTCACCGAACCCCACGGACCGACCCGGGCAATTATGTCATCGCTGACGCGATCGTCGCCGCTCATATCCGGCTCATGTCCGAACAGGGCGGCGCGGGCGCCTTGCTTGTCCACCTGATATTCGCGCGCAAGGAAGTCGGCCACATAGGCCTTCTTGCTCTCGGGCCAGCCCGAATATGTTCGGTAGAACAATTCTTTGTGGCAGATGAACATCTGGCGCGGGTCCAGCGGGGCCAATTCGGACAACAGCATGTTCACCAGATCACGGTTCGGTGTATCGGTCGCCCGCAAGGTGTAGAAGTAGGCCGGGTGATCCGAGGTGATGCGCGGCCAAGGTCCGCCATCCTTTGCCCAGCGCAGCAATTGCGCAAGGCCGTGATAGGCTTCGGGCAGGCGGTCGGCATGGTTGCGCGCCAACCGGCGCATATCGCTGCGATCCAGACCCGCCATATCCACGCCCGCATCCGCAGCAGCAGAAACCGTCAGAAAATCCATCTTCTGTTGCAGGATCGCGCTCGAGTTCACGCCCCGCGCTTCGATGATCGTTTCGACAAGGTTGTTCAGCCCAAGGAATTTGGCGATCTGATTACGTTGCGCCTTTTGAAAGACGTGTTTCAGCGGAAGATCGTCTGGTACGTCTTCCATACAAATTGCAGCCGGGTGATCCAGATCCGGGAACAGATAAAGCCCACCGAAATGCGCTGTCCAGAAGTTGCGCTGCTCGAACGCGGTATGGCGCAAGCGGACGGGGTTTCGGGTCACGTCACCGGTTTCCCTGGCCGTTTCGATCATCTTGGCGATCAGCACATCGTCGAACCAGGCGTCCTCTTCGGTTTTGAATCGCTCGACCATGCCGGCCAGTTGCTGAGCCTTGCGCAGGGTGCCGCCTGCGGTGTCAGCCTCAATCTCAATCTTGCGCAGGTTCAGAAGGTCCCTCGGTGTGCTGAGTTTTATGACCGAGTTCACCAATTCTCCGGCCACCGCATCGGTGGCGGTCAGGGCAAACAACTGCGCTTCGTTCATCTCGATGAATTCCCGCAGGATATCGCGCGAGGTCGAGAATTTGACGTTCAGCAGCGGCGCGCGTTTCTGCTCGGTCGTCAGCAGGATAAACTGCCGGTTGACCCCGTTGGGGTTGAGGTAGAGCTCATCCTCCAACTCAATCCCCACCTCCGGCGAATAGCCCGATATATCGACATGGAAATCCGTCAGCTCGGTGGTCTTGCCCGCCAGATGCTGCAGCGCGCGGTTATACCGCTCGACCAGAGCCGGGCTGGAGATGTGGACGAGATTGCCGAACATCAGGCCTTTTTTGATGAGGCGGATCATGACATTTGCCTCTCCGTGCGCCGGTAGCAATGTGCTCTGCTCACGGATGGGTGCGGAACGCGCCCGCTCATGGGGGCAGGTCGGGCACGTCGCGGCTCCACCGCCATAGAGATCAAATCATAAAACACCCGCCTACTCATGAATGTACCGAGCACAGAGCTTTTTCACGCTTTCTTCCAAATGTTTGTATCCTTGGCGCTTAAATTCAGCTTGAATATCTGCTTGCCAGCGTTCCGACTTTAATGAGGTTTCGCTGAGATAATCCGCCAATTCTTGCAATCGCTCTGCCGAACCGTCTTGTGTCAAGTTGTAGGCCTCTTTCAGTATTTTTTCCACTGAATGAGCAACCTGCTCGGCAACTGTATTTGCGATAACTGCTGAAGATGCATTCTTCCTGAATTCAGACCCCATTTCATGCACCAAAGGTATTGTCGGAGGCATAATGTTATTGGGTCGATCAAAGTTGATCCGGAACTTTCGATGGCGTGCTTTGTCGGCCAAGTTCTCGACAAAAGAATCAAATGCATCTCTGTCGGACTGTTCCCTAAGAATTGCTCCTTGCTCGACGAACGCATTCACAGTCCTATCCAATTCAAGTCGCTGTATGACAACTGATGCGGCGACCCAAACAAAAGCCAATGCACCCGCAACACCTGCCAACGTATCGCCAATTTCATTGGGAGGCGCGCTTCTTAAATAGGACCATTTGGACACGCATTCTTCGACGAAGAAGTACTTTGTCGTACAAACTTCAAAACACATAAAGACGATGAAAACGCCCAGTATAAGTACTGTCGCGGCTGTCGCAGTCCTGAATACGATAGAGCTTATATTAAGTTTACTGGAAGTAAGATCGCTCACCCCTTCCCCTCCAAATACCGCCGCTTGGCCTCTTCCATCCGGCCCATCTCACGCACCGCGTTCTCTATGGCGACCTCGTCGCTCTTGTCGGCATATCGGAACTCGCTGTCGGCGTAGCGGTTGATCTCCTGGATCACCATCTCGACCGTGATCGGTTGGCGTAGATCCTCGATCATCGCCTTCTTGGTGTCGTAGTCGCGAAACAGGAACAGGTCGGGGTTTTCCATCCACTCGTCGGGCAGTTCGAAATCCATCGCGCGGACCTTGACCGCGTCGGTGATGTTCTTGATCGCGCGACCGGTGAAACGCTCATCCGCCTGTTGGATCGCCTTGAGGTAGGTGCCCAGCTTGGCGATCGTATCCATCTGGCCGATCTCACCCGAGACCCGGTCATAGACCTGCAACAAAGCATCCTCATGCGGGCGCGAGTGGCTTTCGAAACTGGCGGCGACGGCCTTTTTGATTTCCTGCGCGGCATAGGGGTCGTGCTCGCCCAGCGGGATGTCGTGGTTGCGGCCCATCAGCAGGTGCAGAATGTCGATGTAATCCTCGCGCGTTTGCGGCCCGTCCACCAGGAACCGCGCGCCTGCGCGCTGGCGCAGGGCGTCGTCCACATTCTCAGGGTAGTTCGAGAACATGCCAAAGGTGCAGTTGCCACGCACGACGGTGTTGGCACCCGCAAAACTCTCCATCAGCACGGCGGTGATTTCCAGCTGCCCGGCGCTGGACTGCCGGTCGCCGCGTTTACCCGCCAGCTGGTCGATATCATCAATGGTGCCGAAGCCAATGACCGAGGGGTCGATGATCGTGTTGATAAAGGCTTTGGCGTTTTGACCGGATTTCCCCTGATAGCTGTCGATATTGTCGGTACTCAGGTTCTGATAGCGGAACGGATAGCCCGCGTTCTGGCAATAATCGTTGATCAGCCCGGCCATCATCTGGATCAGGGTGGTCTTGCCGGTACCCGGCTTGCCGTCGCCCATGAAGGTAAAGATGAACCCGCCCAGTTCCGCGAACGGGTTCAGGCGGCGGTCGAAATCATAGGCCATCAGCATCTTGGCCAGCTTCATCGCCTGATACTTGGCGATATGGTTGCCCACCACCTCGTTCGGTTTCTTGAACGTCATGGTCAGGGTGGTGGATTTGGCCTTTGAGGCCGGTTCAAACCCCCGGATCGTCAAGTCATCAACCTCGATATGCCAGGCGGCGTTCCGGAACGGGGCCAGATGACCTGCGGATTGGGCACGCAGGGCGGCCTTGTCCATCAACTGCTCGGCATAGGCACTGGTGGCAGCGATCAGGTGGGCATCGTCGGGGGCGTGTTTGGCCAGCGTCTGGTCCAGCTCCCACAAAGCACCATGCAGGGCGAGTTGGCCATTGTCGGTCAGGACCTCTTCGACCTCACCAATATCGACGGTGGTTTCGCCCAGATGCGAGGACATCAGGTAAGCCAGCGCATTGCCGAACACGTGCGACGTAATCATGGCCTCAGCCGTCAGCAATTCCGAGAATTCCGTCTTGCGGGCGGCGGGCAGATCCCCGGCCAGATTGGCCCGTTTCAGATCCGCCAGCGGGGTCTGTTCCGCATAGGCCTCGGCCACGGCCAGAGCGATGGCAATGGCGCGTCGGATCGCCTGCTGCGTGGTTGCTTGCGGCGGAGAGACCAGCGTATCGCCATCATCTGCGGCCTCAATCCGGTCGACCAGATGTACGCCATCTGCCCGCGCCACCCGGCGCGTGACCAGCCCGGGCGTGGTGGACCGAAACCGCCGCCCCGTTGACACGCCGGGCGACCGTTCAACCGCAGCTTCAACCGGTTTGGCAATCCGTGGCGCGTGCTCGAACCCGTTCAGCAAGGCGGTCGCTGCCGGATAGTGCTTGCGAATATCCGCCTCGCGCAATTCCATCTGATCTGACGTCAAATTCATTTTCTTCCTCGCAATGCCGGGCTGAAGCCCGGCCTACTTTTGTCGCGTAGGGCGGGCTTTAGCCCGCCACCCGCTTTAATACCGCAACACCTGCCCCGACTTGCTGACCACGAATTTGCGCACATCGGCAAAGCCTGGCGGGTTGCGCTCGGCCAGCACCTGAAACGGCCGCTGTGGCAGGATGATCGACCGCTGGGTGCGCGTAGCCCCGGTTTCGGCCCCCTGCCCGCCGAACGGGTCCAGCGCAAAAACCTCGCGCTCGACGGTTGAAAACCAACCGGCGCGTTCTTCGATCACCTCTTCGCTTTCCAGCTCCTCGGTGGTCCAGGCCAGCGCCCAATCCTGACCTTCGGGCGCCTGTGCGTCCTCCAACACCTGCCGCAGGGGGCCGGATTGCTCGGTATAGGCCGAGGAATACATCGGGCCCACATGGATGCGGCGCAAATGTTTGGGATGGAGGTCGTCGAAATCCTGATCGAAGCCTTTGGCAATGGTCACCAGTTTCAGACCGCCTAAGCTTTGCGCCATCAGATGCGCCTGCACCTCGGGCCAGCGGCGTTGGTCCTTGGGCAGGGCAGTTTTGCCGCTGTCCTCCAACTGCATCAGGTAAATGACCGGCAGGTTGATCTGGCTGTCATAGACCGCCCAATGGATCAGGAACTTGCGCCGCTCGCCCTCATTCCCGATCCAGTGACATTCGGGATCGTTGCGGGCCCAGAACAGCTGACCTTTCAGCAATTCCTCGTAATAGAGCCTTTGGGACAGCGCGAATTGCAACTTGGTGGGAATCTCCCGGTCGCCAATAATTGTCCGCACCATGTCGGTTTTCAGGTCGTCTTCCGAGGGCATATTCGCCAGATGAACCTGCGCCTGCTGCGCGTCATTGGCCATGGTCAACAACTCGGCCGCCACCGGAAACCCGCTGTCGCGCTTGTCCATGGCGAGGCTGCCAAAGAACCGCCCCGTATCGCGCCCGACCAGCAGGTATTTCATGGACAGCGCGCGGAAGGTGTAGAGCAGCCCCGAAAGGTAGCGCGACACGATCCGCACCTCTTGCTTTGAGATCGCGCCTTCGGCCTCCATCGTCGCGGCCACGCGCAGGAGGTGGACGGTGATCACCTCGAATTTGCGGAAATAGCGGCGCGAGGCGAAGGTGTCGGTCAGGCCGACATGGTCTTGGGTGGGATCGTTCATTTGCGGTTCCCGAACTGGTCAAAAAGCCATGGTCGGTAACGTCTTTCAGCTTTCTCGTAATCTGCTTTGAACACACCGCCAGAATACGCGAGGATGAAGAGGCCACCTAACCCCAGAGACAAGTTCACAAGAACAAACAAAAACTCATGGTCGCTCAGAAATCGAAGCGATATGTAATACGTTACATTCATTGCTCCGAGTAGACACAAACAAACCGCCATCATTTTGGCGAGTATTAAAAGCGCGGCTTTGAACACTACAGATCTCGCTAGCTTTGTCACCCACCATACAAGTTCTTATCATGCTTCTCGACAATCGAGGCAAACCGGCGGGCAAATCGCTCATCCGCCTTGGCCTTTTTCTCCAGCACGTCGCGGGCAAAGACCATGTGGTCCTCATGCGCCTCAAGCATATCGGCCATTTTCTGGTTGGTCGCGGTGCCGATGGCGGCCATGGCCGTCTGCGCCTCTTGGTCGGTCTGCACGCCGATCTCGTTAATACGGTGGGCCACGTCCTGCTGCTGCGCGGTTTTTAGTGATTTGGTCAGGGCGTCATACAGCACCACGCGCTGCTGCGTGTCTGTCTGCAGCTTGTTGATCAGCACCATCTGCGTCGCCGCCTGGTTCTGGAGTGAATCGACCCAAGTCTTGCCCTTTTCGATATAGCGCTCCAGCGTTTGTGATTTGGCCAGCTTGACCTGCTCTTCCTGAACCTTGGCGTTGTATTGCTTGTTCAGCTCTGCCAATTCAGTCTCTAACTGGGTCCGCGCGGCGGCGTCCTGTTCGACGCTGATCTTGTTTTCCAGCGTGATGATCGTCGGATCCATACCCTGAATCTCGGCGCGCAGCGCCTCGAGTTCCGCCACAGTCGCCTCGCGATCGTCCAGCGTGACGGTCAGGTTGTCCTCGACCTTGACGCGCTGTTCCTCCAGCACGGCCAACTGCCCTTGCAGCAGTTTGACGATCACGTCGGATTTGGCGATCAGGTCTTGCAACTTGTCGTCGATATTGGCGGTGCGCATCCGCTCCTGCCGCATCGACTCGGATTTACCTTTCGAGAAGATGCCGACAAACGACTCCCACCCGGTTTTCGAGCGCATCTCGTCAAAATCCTTGGAAAACGCGCTGGTGACGTCGTCCAGCCCCATGATCAGCTCGGCGATATTGGCATTCATCACCTCGGTATGGGCATGCACATCTTCGAGCGTGGCGTTTTCGATGTCGATATCGGCCTCGGCAGTGCCGATCTTGGCGCGGGCCGCTTCAATGCGCGAGGTCAGCCCTTCGATCTGAGACTGGCTTTCGCGCACTTTGGCTTGAGTCTCTTCTATCAACGCTTCGAATTGCTGGTTCGACATCGCTTCTATCCCTTTTTTCTTCTATTACCCAATAAGATAGGAAATGTTACACTGATTTACATCCCCTGGGTCTCAAAATTCACCCAGACTTTGGCAAACTCCTTGGCAAAAAGAAAGGCGAGACCGGACAATGAAACGCGCAGATTTCGGGTGACCCGATTAGATTAACTTGTTAAGTAATTTTTTGATCAAATCTGGATTGATTCCACATCCAGAGTGGCCATAGACAATTGAGACATCACCTGTTTGGGTGCGCACAACCCAATTCACGCCGGAGGCTTATCATGCTGGACGCAACGACCGATCTGAAGTCAATCCTGAAGAACCCCGAATTGCTTGTAACCAAAGCCTATATCGGCGGTCAGTGGGTGGACGGTGACAATGGCACGTTCAAAGTCACAAACCCCGCTCGGGGCGATGTGGTCGCCGAGGTGGCAGACGTCAGCCGCGCTCAGGTCGCCGGAGCAATCGCACAGGCCGAAGCCGCGCAGAAAGAATGGGCCAAGCTGACCGGCAAGGAACGTGCAGCCATCCTGCGGCGCTGGTTCGATCTGATGATGGAAAACGCCGAGGATCTGGGCAAGATCCTGACCGCTGAACAAGGCAAACCCCTGGCCGAAGCCATCGGCGAGATCGGCTATGGCGCGTCTTTCATCGAGTTCTTCGGCGAAGAGGCCAAGCGCGTCTATGGCGAGACTATTCCCGGCCATCAGCGCGACAAGCGGATCATGGTGATGAAGCAGCCGATCGGCGTTGCGGCCTCGATCACGCCCTGGAATTTCCCCAACGCGATGATCACCCGCAAGGCAGGCCCGGCTTTGGCCGCCGGCTGCGCCTTTGTGGCGCGTCCGGCCACTGAAACGCCCCTGTCGGCGCTGGTACTGGCGCTGCTGGCGGAACAGGCCGGCGTACCCGCGGGCGTGTTCAACGTGGTGCCCTCGTCACAGGCCAGTGAGATTGGCAAGGAGTTCTGCGAGAACCCCGGAGTGCGCAAGCTGACCTTTACCGGATCGACCGAAGTGGGCCGCATCCTGCTGCGCCAGGCGGCCGATCAGGTCATGAAATGTTCGATGGAGCTGGGTGGCAACGCGCCGTTCATCGTGTTCGACGACGCCGATCTGGATGCCGCAGTCGAAGGCGCGATGCTGTGCAAGTTCCGCAACAACGGCCAGACCTGCGTCTGTGCGAACCGTATCTATGTGCAGGCCGGTGTCTATGACGCGTTCGCGGCCAAACTGAAAGCGGCAGTGGAAGCGCTGAAAATCGGCGACGGTTTGACCGAAGGCACCACCACCGGCCCGCTGATCAATGCCGACGCGGTCGCCAAAGTCGAAGAACATATCAAGGACGTGACCGACAAGGGCGGCGCGGTTCTGACAGGCGGCCTGCCCCATGATCTGGGCGGCACGTTCTTCCAGCCAACCATCGTGACCGGCGTGACGCAGGACATGCTGGTGGCGCAGGACGAAACCTTCGGCCCGCTGGCCCCGCTGTTCAAGTTCGAGGACGAAGACGACGTGATCGCCATGGCCAATGACACGATTTTTGGTCTGGCCTCGTATTTCTATGCCAAGGACCTGAGCCGCGTCTACAAGGTGGCCGAAGCGCTGGAATACGGTATCGTCGGCGTGAACACCGGCATCATCTCGACCGAGCTGGGCCCGTTCGGCGGCGTCAAGCAATCCGGTCTGGGCCGCGAAGGCAGCCATCACGGCATGGAAGACTATCTGGAGATGAAATACGTCTGCATGTCGGTCTGATCCAATACGGTCTCTGTCCCATTGCGGTGGGCAGAGACCCCGCGTCCGGAAACGCAATCGCGTCGTCTTTTGACTGTTCATGGCGGCGGCCCAGTCGACGCTGACACGGCTATTCTGCGGATTTGTCGCGGATTTGTTCGATTGCACGGGTCGCGAACTTTCCCTGCAACGAACCGTCCACCATGGCTTCCAGCGCGGGCAATGCAGAGGACGCCGCGCCACCTATTTTCCCCAATGCAATAGCTGCCTCTTTGCGGACAAACACCGACGGGCTTTTAAGAAGCGCGATCAATTCCGGCACCGCTGGCTCTGCCTCGGGACCAAACAGGGCCAGCGATTGAGCTGCCGTCCTCTGATCTTTGGCATCCCCCCGTGACAGGTCCGCCCTCAGACTTGCTATGGTTTTTTCCGGAGGCAACGCCGCCAGACGCAGCCCGTCGTTCAGCCGGGCGTTCAGATGCTGGTTCTCACCGACCCAGCGAATGATGAAAAAGTAATTCTGAACAGCGTCCTGTATGACACCGGCATGCTTGCCCTTTTGCCATCGGTCGATGATGGCCCTGCCCGCACGGCGATCTCCATTCAGGGCCAGAACCGAGGCTGCAAATGGCATCAGCTCGGTTGCCTGCGGATTTCTGTTCAACTCTTTCTCGATCACATCTGCCGCGCCCGTCAGGTCATTCAATGCGTAAAGAGCCGCCGCTTCAAACAGCGCGTAGTGGCTGGGATAATTGGGATCCAGCCGGGTCGCAGCCTGTACAAAGGCCAATCCTTCCTCGGGCTCACCGGCTGCAATCAGCGCCCATCCCATCGTCAGATGCGCCTCGGGGTCGCTGGGTTGCAGCGCGATGGCTTTCGCTGCTTCTCGTCTTGCTTCTTCCGTCCCCCGACCTACCCGTAGGTTACTGTCCCAATCCGGAAGGTTGAGACTGACAATAGCCCGGATAACGTGCACCAGGGCGGTATCCTGCTCCATCACATCCCGGTAATATCTGTAAAACAGGCCGATATGCATTTGCGCGCCTGACTCTGCAAACCCATTCCAATGATGAAAGATGTGCGGCCGCAAATGCGCCAGGGCAAGCGTCGCCCAGGCACGCCCATAATCCGGGTCCAGTTCCACGGCCTTTTCAAAATGGGGAATTGCCGCAAGGTTGTCCTGTTCGTTGAACTGCGAATACAACTCCCACCCGCGTTGGAAGGCTTCGCGTGCCGCAATGGTCTGGGTTTCCACGCTTTCGATGGCTTGTCGGCTTTGAGGGTCGAGCGGAAGATCCAGCTCCTGCGCAATTGCGAGAACAATGGTTTTCTGCACTTCAAAGACGTCATCAATCGCGCCATCAAACCTGTTCGCCCAGATCAATCGCCCGCTCAATGTGTCGGTCAGGCGAATGTTGATCCGGAAATCTTCATCCGCACGTCGCACGCTGCCGTCAACGACGTAGCGAACCCCAAGTTCTTCGGCGAAACGTGCGATATCTATGTTTCTGTCGCGGTATGCGAAGGATGAATTCCCGGCGATGACGAACAATCCGGATATTCGGGACAGGTCCGTGATCAAATCCTCAGAGATACCGTTGATCAGCATCTCCTTGGATGCGTCATCGGTGTAATTCGCAATCGGCAACACGGCGATGGAAGGCAGATCCGGTAAAGGGTAAACCATCTGCGCCTCTGAGGCGCGCAATTGGCCCGTCTTCCACGGTTTCGTCAGAAAAAGCCCAACAGCTGCCAACATCACCAGCAGAGCCGCCAGTGGCAGCCAGCGGGATGTCCTCTGCGTGCGGCTTTTTCGCGGGGAAGGCAAAATTTCCGCTTCTACGCGGAAGGCCTGAACCAGGTCTGCGATGTTCTTGACGTTCTGTGGCCCGATCGGGGCAAAACCATAGGGCACTTTGTTGCGCGCATAATCGACGATGGATTGTGAAACAATGATACCACCGGGATCTGCCAGTGCCTCAAGCCGCGCGGCAACGTTCACCCCGTCGCCAAGGATGTCATCCCCGTTCGAAACCACATCGCCGACATTCAGGCCAACCCGAAACGCGATGGCGTTATCTTGATCGGTGCCCGCGTTTCTCTTTGCAAGGTCGGCCTGAATTTCCACGGCAGCGTGAACCGCATCGACGGCGCTGCGAAATTCGATCACAAAGCTGTCTCCCGCAGTGTTCGCGATGCGCCCTGAATGCCGGGCGATCGCCGGCTCTATCACTTCGCTGCGGATCAGGCGAAGCCTTGCGATGGTACCTTCTTCGTCCAGACCAACCAATCTTGAGTAGCCGGCGATGTCGGCTGCCAGGATAGCTGCTAGTCGACGTTTTGGTCGGCTTTCCATAATACCGAAGACTATCAGGCGGATAATTTGCTGGGAACCAGTTTTCGCAAACGCCCAAAACACAACGCCCCGCGTCTGGAGGAACGCGGGGCGTGTGTTGCGGCAGTCCGGGAGGAGTGAACTGCCGCGGGATATTCAGAAGCCTCAGTTCACGGCTTTGGCGTCCATCACATCCTTCTCGATGGCTTTGGCCGAGGTGATCTCGATCCGGCGCGGTTTCAGGGCCTCAGGAACCTCGCGCTTCAGTTCGATGTTCAGCATACCGTTTTCGTGGCTCGCACCGGTGACGCGGACATGATCCGCCAGGGCAAACCGACGCTCGAACGCGCGGGTGGCGATGCCACGGTGCAGATAGGTGCGCTCTTTGTCTTCGGCGGCTTTCTTACCTGCCACGACAAGTGAATTCTCTTTCACTTCCACGGTCAGGTCGTTTTCCGAAAAACCGGCAACGGCCACCGAAATCCGGTAGGTGTCGACATCAGTTTTTTCGATGTTGTAGGGTGGATAGCTGGGCTGGGCCCCATCATTGGTCAGAACGCGATCCATCATGTCGGCAATCTGGTCAAAGCCAATGGTGGCGCGGTGCAGCGGTGCAAAATCAAACGTACGCATGTGTCATATCCTCATTCTTGAGCGATTTGCGATAAGCGCCCTCCGACTGGACGGGCGATTTCAGGTACCGGACCCCGTTGTGGCGGTCCGATACACATCACATGGGTAGCGATTTCGCCGAGTTCAACCCCCGCCAGAACTGATGAATTTCGCACCAGATCCTGACTTACCGGACCCGACCTGCAATCGGCGGATCGAAGCCTTGGGCTGAGGTGCGTCGCGCCGCATGATGGCCTTGAGCTCGGCGACGATCCCGTCAAGCTCCATGCCAAACCCCACCTTTCTACGGCCGTTCGTGCCTACCGCCGATACCACGGACAGGATCTGCCAGCGCGCACCGTTTTTCGCCAGAATTGCAGACCCGGAAGACCCGAAAGTAATGTCGCAATCAAAGGTGATCAGACCCTGCCTGCGGTCGATGATACGGCACGACCGTTCTCGGGTGATCGCCTCGGACCGTCCCCGTCCATACGAGGCAATGCTGATCTCGTTGCCCGGAACATGGCCGCTGTGCAGCGCAAAAGGGTCGGCGACCGAATACGGAATAGGCTCATTCAGCCGCATCAGGGCCACGTCCAACTGGACGCCTTCGTGCGACAGCGGGTTCTGCGCCCCATAGCTGGGATGAAGGGCGATTTGCGTGACCTGACGTTCGGCCAAAGCGTTGCCGTTGCTGAGGCCTGCACGAAACGTGATGTCTTCGGGCACATATGTCTTCCCGGTACGACGATCCACCGCACAATGGGCTGCGGTCAGTACCATGTCCTGCGCGATCAACGTGCCGGTGCAATACGAGGCATCGCGGACATCCAGTCGACCGATAGCCTCCCAACCATAAAGGTCATCCCGGTCGGTCAGCTTGCGCTTGTTGGATTGCGCTTGCGGCGCTGTTGCCAAGACGCTCAGGCCCAATAACAAGCTCCAGAAGACTCTCATCATGGTCGAATGAACCTTGCGCCTATGTTCTTGTTCGTTCCCGATCCGGACGAGGAAAGCCCAAATCCCCGCCCCGCAGAAAGTTCGTCACGCAGCAATTGCAGCGAATGCTCAACCGCGGTTCCAATTGCAACACTCTGGCCGTCCATACTGGCCTTGGCCGCAACCACCGATACGATCTGAGGGCGCGCGCCCGAGAAAGAAAAAACGGGTGCCCCCGAAGACCCGAAATCAACATCGCAGGACATGACCATAACCCCGGCCTGCCGGTTCATGACCGAGCAGACCTGTTGCAGCGACGGAGCTTCTGACCGGTCATGCGCATAAGACACAACGCCCACTTCAGCTCCACGTTTGGGCTGATCGCCCGACTCAAATGGAATGACGGCGGTATTACGGATCGGCTGCCACAGCTCGATCAAAGCCACGTCCGCGCTTACCCGGTCGGCCGTAGAATCGACGCCATATTGGTAGTCCGGATGGATCACAGCCTGGCGCGCGGTCCGATAGGCCAACGCACGCCCCAAACGCCACCCAGCCAGAAACTCGATATCCGCAGGGTTGATCCGTTGTCCTGATCTTTTGTCGAACAGGCAATGCGCCGCTGTCAGTACAAGCGTCGGCGACACCAGCGTTCCGGTGCAAAACCCTGCGCCGGCGATATCCAACCGCCCGACAGCCATCCACTCGCGCCCGGAATCCGACGTATCCAGGCTTTCCAGCCTAGTGTCCTGCGCCGTGGCCGCCAATGGCAAGACACAGAGCACGATCGCCTTGATCCAGTTGCGCACGCGGTTCTCCGAGACTCACTTTGAAGCCTTTGTCCTACGTGCCGCGTTGGGCGAAAATAGGGCGGTCATGCACCAAAGGTATTTCCCTGGAAAATGATGCGCGCTGGCATCAGCATGATTTACCGCAAGACGGGAACCGGATCCGCTGTTCTCTGCAAGGCCGGTGGCTTTGGCCCGCCCGTCGCCCAGTCCAGCAACTCTACCGTGTGAACGATCGGCAGTTGCGTACCAGAACCGATTTGCATCATGCACCCGATATTGCCGGCAGCAATGATATCGGGCTGTTTCGCCTCAAGTGTTCTGACTTTTCGCTGTTTCAACTGGCCTGATATTTCCGGCTGCATCAGGTTGTACGTTCCCGCGCTGCCGCAGCACAAATGACTGTCGGCGGGTTCGACAACCGTGAAACCCGCGTGTTTCAGCAAGTCTTTGGGATAGGATTTGATCTTCTGCCCATGCTGCAATGAACAGGCTGCATGATAGGCGACGGTCAGGTTTTTGTTTTCCCCCGCCGACATGTCTAGCTGGATCAGAAGTTCACTGACATCCATGGCGATTGCAGACACACGCGCCGCATCTTCGGCAAGCGGGTCATTGCGAAACATATGCCCATAGTCTTTCACGGTTGTGCCACAGCCAGAGGTGTTGATGACGATGGCGTCCAACCCATCACCGTCCATTTCCCGTTTCCAGGCTCTGATATTGGCGGTTGCCGCCATATGACTGTCTTGCACTTTGCCCATGTGATGGGTCAAAGCTCCGCAACACCCGGCACCGTCAGCGATCACGACCTCGCACCCCAACCGTGTCAGCAGGCGGATCGTGGCGTCATTGATATCGGTGTTCAGCGCCTTTTGTGCGCAGCCCGTCATCAGCGCCACCCGCATTTTTCGTTCACCGCCGGGCGCAAAACTCTGCGGATCATCGTTGCGGCTGACAGACGGGATATGCTTGGGCGCCATCTCCAACATCGCGCGCAGCCGGGCATCAGGCATCAGGAACCGGAAAGGACGGCCCAGCCTGGCCCCGATCAGGGCCCAACGGAACCGCATCGGATAAGGCAGGATCTGCGCCAAAACCCAGCGCAACACGCGATCCGTCAGCGGGCGCTTGTAGTTGGCCTCGATATATTCGCGCGCATGATCGACCAGATGCATATAATGCACACCTGACGGGCAGGTGGTCATGCAGGCCAGACAGGACAGGCAGCGGTCGATGTGCTTGACCGTCTTTTCGTCGGGCACGCGCTCGTTTTCCAGCATGTCCTTGATCAGGTAGATGCGCCCACGCGGACTGTCCAGCTCGTCTCCCAGCACCTGATATGTCGGGCACGTGGCCGTGCAAAATCCGCAATGGACGCAGTTTCGCAGAATCTCGTTCGAGCGCTGGATGGCCGGGTCTTGCAATTGCTCATCAGTGAATGTTGTCTGCATCGCCCTATCCCATCAGCCCCGGGTTGAACAAACCCCGAGGATCAAATTTCGCACGCAAGCCCTTTGTCAGTGCCGATATTGATGTGGGCTCCGGATGAAATCGCCCCAGTTTTCTGATCGTGTCGTGGTCAGATCGTACCAAAGTGGCATGACCTGAAAACGCGCCAAGCCGGGCACGCACATCCGTGCCAGCCGGGACCAGCAGCCAGACAAGACCGCCGCCCCAGTCAAACAGCGCTTGATCCGCTTCGGCGCGCGCCGAAATCTCTGCCGCGTCACCCGGTTTTACCGAAAGCCGCCAGACGTCCCCGTCCTTTCCCTGAAATGGGTGAACGTCGCGGATCCCGGTCCAAGGCGCTGCGGCGTCTCCCTCGTCTGTCACCTCACCAAAATCTGCCAGTAAGGCGGTCAAACGACCGATCCTGTACGTCACCGATTCTGCAAACCCCTCGACCCTAAGCAGGGCATTTCCACCCGCCGGGTCATAGGCGGCACCCGTCACTTCAAAAGGTGATTTCAACGCAGCGGAAAGAACTTTCACCGCGCTGCCGGCATCCCGAACGGCGACGGACAAAGTCGCCGCTTTTTCCGGCTTGGGCAGCACCTTCAACGACACTTCGGTCAGAATTCCCAGTGTTCCCCAAGACCCACCCATCAATTTAACGAGATCATAACCGGTGACGTTTTTCATAACTCGCCCACCGTTCTTGACCACCTGTCCGCGCCCGTCGACGAAACGCACACCTAGCAGGAAATCCCGGCAGGCACCGACCTGAATCCGCCGCGGGCCCGAGATATTGGCCGCGATGACACCGCCGATCGTTGGTTCACCTTGAGTTTCAAGCAAACTGCGGTGATCCATCGGCTCAAACGCCAGCTGCTGACCTTCCGCCTCCAGCACGGCCTTGATCTCTGCCAATGGTGTCCCGGCCTTGGCCACAAGAGTAAGTGCTCCGGGTTCGTAAAGCGAAATGCCACGCAGAGCCCCGGTTTCGATATTCGCTTCGGGGCCGGTGACCGCGCGCGTGCCGCCGCCGACGATGCAAACAGGGTCTTTCAATCCGGCCACCATGTCGGCCAGTTCAGATTCTGATTCAGGTTTCATGGCAAAATCCGTTATTAGAGCCTGTTACTCGGCAGCAATCTGCGCGTGGCGACGGGTTTCCGAAACGTTCAGTGGAAACACCTTGGCAGGGTTCAGCAGCCATTTGGGGTCAAAAACGTCCTTGACCGCCATCTGCGCCTCAAGATCGGCAGGCGCATATTGATGCGACATGAGATCCCTCTTCTCGATACCCACGCCGTGCTCACCGGTCAGACAACCGCCTTCGTCCACGCATAATTTCAGAATTTCGGCCCCGAATGCCTCGCATTTTTCCAGATCACCCGGTTTGTTGGCATCGAAAAGGATCAGCGGATGCATGTTCCCATCCCCTGCGTGAAATACGTTGCCAACAGGCAGACCGAATTCTTCACTCAACTCGCCGATACGGCGCAGCACCGTCGGCAGGGCCGACACCGGGATCGTACCGTCAAGGCACATATAGTCGTTCAACTGCCCCATGGCGCCGAATGCGGATTTCCGACCAAGCCATATTTTTGCACTTTCTTCGGCTGACTGGCTTTCTCGCAGTTCGACCGGGTTGTGTCGTTTGGCGATCTCGATGATTTTCGCCAATTGATGGTCAATTTCGGCTTCAGACCCTTCCACTTCGACAATCAACAGCGCATGGCAATCGGGGTATCCAGCGTGCGCAAAGTTTTCGCAGGCTTTTATGCACAGCGTGTCCATGAACTCGATCGCGACCGGCAGAATGCCCGATTTGATAATGTCAGAAACACACTGACCCGCGACTTCGTTGTCGTCGAACCCCATCAGAACCGGCCGCGCGCCTTCGGGTTTGCGCAGAATGCGCAGTGTTGCTTCGGTCACCACGCCCAGCTGACCTTCCGAGCCGCAAATGACGCCCAACAAGTCCAGACCGGGTGCATCCAGATGCGCGCCGCCGATCTCGACAACACTGCCATCCATCATCACCATGGTCACGCCCAGAAGGTTGTTCGTTGTCACGCCATATTTCAGGCAATGGGCGCCACCTGAATTCATCGCGATATTGCCGGCAATGGCACAGGCCAGTTGCGAGGAAGGATCAGGCGCATAAAAGAAGTCTTCTTCCTCGACCGCGTCGGTCACGCTCAGATTGGTGCGGCCCGTCTGCACCCTGATGAAACGGTTGTCATAGTCCGTTTCCAGAACCTCATTCATCCGCGCAACGCCCAGAATGACGCAATCAGCAGTTGGCAATGCCCCGCCGGCCAGCGACGTACCCGCACCGCGCGGCACGACCGGCACGCCTTCTTCATGGCAAATGCGCAAAACATCCGAGACTTCCTGCGTGCTCGACGGCAGCACGGCCAGCATCGGCGGGCATTTGTAAGCCGTCAGGGCATCGCACTCATAGGCTCGGGTTTCAGCCGGATCATGGATAATTGCCGTATCTGGCAGAACCCGCGACAGCCGCGAAACGATCGTGCTTTTCCGGTTCAGTACGTCCGGGCTTGGCTTTGGCATTTCCATGGCATCCCTCCCCTTCCTCTCTTTGGTAAAATAATATTACCAATTTACCACTCTGGCAAGTTGCGATGTCCGGTCTTACTGTCGCGCCATGACCTGGATCGAACGTGCCGCCCTGTTTTCCCTTCTGGATTATGCTGCCATGGCGATATTGCTGGGTGCGTGGCTATGGATCGGATGGAAGATCGAACACCCGTCACCACAGAAACCGTCCGTCGCCCTTGTGATGGATGGCTACCGCCGCGACTGGATGCACGAGATGGTGACGCGCCAGCCACGGATGTTCGATGCGCAGGTCGTGGCTGCCATGCGGCAAGGCAGCACCTTTTTCGCCTCAACCACGATGATTGCCATCGGGGGCGGTCTGGCCCTGTTGGGCAATACCGAGCGATTGGCCGGGGTGGCGACGGATCTTGCCATCGGCAGCGCACCGGCGATGGTCTGGGAAATCAAGATACTTGTGGTTGTCCTGCTGCTGGCCAATGCTTTTCTGAAATACGTCTGGGCACATCGCCTTTTTGGGTATTGCGCCGTTTTGATGGCCTCGGTTCCAAACGATCCTGAAGACCCAAACGCCTATCCTCGGGCCGGTCAGGCGGCCGAGATCTGCGTGACCGCTGCCCGAAGCTTCAACCGCGGTCTCCGCGCCACATATTTCGCCCTTGCTTCGCTGGCGTGGTTTCTCGGGCCGATGGCATTGGTGTTGGGCACAATGATCACATTCGGTGTCCTGTATCGCCGCGAATTTGCATCGCATTCCCGCGCGATCCTCATGGCCCAAACGTCGAACACAGAGACGTGATCCCCAAGCGCGACATTAAACCCTAGGTTCGAACCATGCGATATGTGATTCTCAGCGCCCTTCTGGCTGCACCTGCCCTTGCCGACCCGCCGACAATCGAACAGGTCCGCGCCAGTGCCACCGGTGACACATGGCGGTTCGATGTGACGATCCGGCATCCCGATACAGGGTGGGATCATTACGCCGACGGCTGGCGCGTTTTGGACATGGACGGGAATGAACTGGGAATGCGGGTGCTGCACCACCCGCACGAGACAGAACAACCCTTTACCCGCTCGCTTGGTGGCGTGGTGATTCCGGAAAACGTGTCACAGGTGCAGATTCAGGCCCGGTGCAATGTGGATGGCTGGAACGAAGACACGACATTGGTCGAACTGAACTGACCTTCAGAAAATCCCCATGGCCAGGCCCGCACCCAGCGCGGCGCCGATCTCGCGACACCGATCCAGCTGATCTTCAGGAATGGTTTTCCGGGCCAGAATGGCCTCGGGCGTTTGCGCATGCGTGCAGACAATCAGCGGCGACTGGACCTTTTTCAACCGCCAGCCAGTGGCGATCCGTGCGATCTGGCGGGCTGCATTCTCTCCGTCTGATCCGGCGCAAATCATCTGCGCATATGGACGACCTTCGATCTGTCCCAGAACCGGATAATAGCAGCGATCGAAGAATTCCTTCATCAAGCCCGAGATCGCCGCCAGATTCTCTGGCGCGCAGAAAATGTAGCCGTCGGCGGCCAGCACATCCTCCGGCCCCGCTTGATCCGCAGGCACAAGTTCAACCTCGGTCTCAGCCCGCGCCGATTCAGCCGCCGCTTCGGCCATCTGCCGGGCACCACCTGTGCGCGAATGGTAAACGATCAGAAGCTGCGCCATGTCAGACCCGGTGATAGGGGCCACCAGACAGAATGGTCGCGGCCCGATACAGTTGCTCGGCCAGCATCACACGGACCAGCATATGAGGCCAGACCATCGACCCGAACGAGAGGGAAAAGTCGGCTTCCGTCCGCAAAGCAGGGTCTATTCCGTCCGCTCCGCCGATGATCAGCGCCAGATCCTGCCGCCCGGCATCGCGCCAACTACCCAGTTTCTTGGCAAAATCGGGCGAGGACATCACGCACCCACGTTCGTCCAGCGTACAGATCACCGCGCCCTTGGGCAGCGCCTTGCGCAGCAACGCGGCTTCGGCCCCCATGCCTGCGTTTTTCTTGTCCTCGACCTCGATCACCCGCGCGGGACCAAGGCCCAGCGCACGTCCGGTCCGGTCAAAGCGGGTCAGGTAATCATCAAGCAGGGACTTCTCCGGTCCGGCGCGCAATCGCCCGACCGCAACTATGCTGATACGCATATCTCTCTCGCCTCCGGCCCTTTAATACGGGCCGGGATGGCGCCTCAGTTCGCCGAGGCGCTGCCGCCCTGAGGCAGCCACATCTTTTCCAGCTGGTAGAATTCGCGCACTTCGGGGCGGAAGATATGGACGATCACGTCGCCCGTATCGATCAGCACCCAATCGCCGGCATCCTTGCCTTCGACCTTCGAGGAGAAACCGAATTCCTGCTTGATGCGATCCGTCAGCTTTTCCGCCATGGCCGAGACCTGACGGGTCGACCGACCCGAAGCAATGACCATGTGATCCGCGACAGACGACTTGCCTTGCAGG
Source organism: Ruegeria sp. HKCCE3926 (assembly GCF_017872515.1). Classification (NCBI taxonomy): domain Bacteria; kingdom Pseudomonadati; phylum Pseudomonadota; class Alphaproteobacteria; order Rhodobacterales; family Roseobacteraceae; genus Ruegeria; species Ruegeria sp. HKCCE3926. Next base: position 121,723 of record NZ_JAEDOU010000003.1, read on the forward strand.
TTGATCTGCACGACGTCTTCGGCCTTGTCATCGGAAAGTGAGGAAAGGATACGCTCAAGCAGCTTGTCGCTGATTGACTGAGAGTGGGCCATTACACGGGACCCGTCTTCGGCGGGCAAACCCGCCTGTGTATGTAGAGACAGGACATAGTCCTCCTTTGCTGCGCGCCGTGAAACCCCGGCGCCAGGGTACTAATAAGGTAGCAAGGGGAATGCAACATTTCAATGAAAGCGCGTCTGGCCCCGCGCAGGGGTGATCACTCTTCTGCGATTTGTTGCATGTTTGCGTTTTCCGACAAAAGCCGAACCTCGCGCTGCGGGAAGGGGATCGAGATGCCTTCGTCCTGAAACGCATCCCACAGCGCAAGATAGACATTTCCCCTGATATTGGTCAGCCCTTTGGTCGGATCGCTGATCCAGAACCGCAGAACGTAATCCACGCTGCTGTCGCCAAAACCGGTGATATGGCATACCGGTTCATGTTTTCCGCCACTCAATACGCGGGTCACTGCCTTTACAGCCCGGATCGCCGTTGCCCGCACTTTGTGGGGGTCATCCTCATAGCTGGTGCCGAAATCCAGATCCAACCGCACGAATTTGTCGGAATGCGACCAGTTCACCACCTGGTTGGTAATCAGGTCCTCGTTCGGGATCAGGTATTCCCGCCCGTCCCGCGTGACAACCGAGACATAGCGTGCGCCCAGCGCATTGATCCAACCAAACGTATCGCCCAGCGAGATCACATCGCCTGGCTTGATCGACCGATCCATCAGGATGATGATCCCCGATATGAGGTTTGACACCACTTTTTGCAGGCCAAACCCGATGCCGACGCCGATTGCGCCCGACAGCAGCGCAATGCCGGTCAGATCGAAGCCCAGCGTGCGGATCGCAGCCAGAAAGACCGCGCCGTACAGCAGCACCTGAATTCCCTTGGCCAACAACACCTGCATGGATGGGGTGATGTCGTCATTGCTCTGCAATCCACGCTCGGCCGCGCGGGTGCCGATGCGGGCCAGCGTCAACAGGACCCCGATCAGCAGGATGGCCTTGAGAATGCCCAGCAAGGAAATATGCAGGTCACCGACGGAAATCGCGACCCCATCAAGGAATTTGGCCACGTCATCCGTCAGATTCAAAGCAACAAGCGTTGCATAGACCCACATTGCCCACTTGAATATCCGTCGCAGCGTCCGGTTGCGGACAAGCCTCGCGACCAGTGCAATCGCCAGCCACGCAGTTGCCAGAGTTGCAATGATCCCAATGAGATAACTGCGCGACGGCCAGGTGGCATGCTGCATAACCTGATACAAGAGCCAGGACAGCAGCACGAAATAGACCAGTGTCAGCCGCTGCATCAGCTGTACCATGGTGCGAAGCCGCCATTTCGGCCATCCGGTGCGTGCGCGTGTCCAGGCATCCCATCGTGGCTGTGTCAGAACTTTCAGAAGGAAAGCCAGCGCCCAAAGGAAAAGGATGATGACCAACTGATACTGCCGCCAGCCCGGCGTAACCACCAACTCGACCAGTTCTTGAAGCTCGGAAGAGAACCCCGCGACCATGTTGTTGTAAAGGTCTGTCAGCGAGCTGGGGATCAGGTCTTGGTTCATACGCGCCTCCTGGACGGCAGCTTGGACAGCAATGCCAGGCGATGCAAGCCTGACACCGGTTTTGAACCTTGATTGCAGCAAAGGCGCGGTATATCTGAACCGCATGAGACTCAATGTGGCCCAAGAACAGAATCTGGAAGACCGCGCGCGTCTGCGCGAACGGTTCTTTGGGGCTGCCCGCACGGTCCTGGCGCGCCTACCCGTCGCCTGAGCCAACTCGCCAGCTATTTCTCATTACATACGGGAGAGGACACATGTCCCCCAAAACACTCTATGACAAGATCTGGGATGCCCATGTCGCGCACGAAGCCGATGATGGCACCTGCCTGCTGTATATCGACCGCCATCTGGTCCACGAGGTCACCAGCCCGCAGGCGTTCGAAGGCCTGCGCATGGCGGGCCGCAAGGTGCGCGCGCCGGAAAAGACCATTGCCGTGCCGGACCACAACGTTCCGACCACACCTGACCGGGTGAACGGTATTGAAAACCCGGAATCGCGCATTCAGGTCGAAGCGCTGGACAAGAACGCCCGGGACTTCGGCATTCACTATTACCCGGTAAATGACGTCCGTCAGGGCATCGTGCACATCGTCGGCCCCGAACAAGGCTGGACCCTGCCGGGCATGACCGTCGTCTGCGGCGACAGCCATACCGCCACCCATGGCGCATTCGGCGCATTGGCCCACGGCATCGGCACGTCCGAGGTCGAACACGTGCTGGCCACGCAGACCCTGATCCAGAAGAAATCCAAGAACATGAAGGTGGAAATCACCGGCAAATTGCAGCCGGGCGTGACCGCCAAGGACATCACCTTGGCCGTGATCGGCGAAACCGGCACCGCCGGCGGCACCGGCTATGTCATCGAGTATTGCGGTGAAGCCATACGCAACCTGTCGATGGAAGGCCGCATGACCGTCTGCAACATGGCCATCGAAGGTGGCGCACGCGCAGGGCTGATTGCACCGGATGAGACCACGTTCGAATATGTCAAAGGCCGTCCGCATGCGCCGAAAGGTGCGCAGTGGGAAGCCGCGATGAATTGGTGGAAAACACTCTACACCGACGAAGGCGCGCATTTCGACAAGGTTGTCACGATTCGTGGCGAAGACATCGCGCCTGTCGTCACCTGGGGCACCAGCCCCGAGGATGTTCTGCCGATCACGGCAACCGTGCCGCACCCCGAGGATTTCGAAGGCGGCAAGGTCGAAGCGGCCCGCAGGTCAATCGAGTATATGGGTCTCAAAGCCGGTCAGAAGCTGACCGATGTCGAGATTGACACCGTCTTTATCGGGTCCTGCACCAACGGACGTATCGAAGACCTGCGTGCCGCGGCCGAGATCCTTAAAGGCAAGAAGATCAAGGACGGGATGCGCGCGATGGTGGTGCCGGGTTCGGGGCTGGTCCGCGCTCAGGCCGAAGAAGAAGGCCTGGCCGACATCTTCAAAGAGGCCGGGTTCGAATGGCGTCTGGCAGGCTGTTCGATGTGCCTGGCGATGAACCCCGACCAGTTGCAACCGGGCGAACGCTGTGCCGCAACCTCGAACCGCAACTTCGAAGGCCGTCAGGGCCGGGGCGGGCGCACACATCTGCTGAGCCCGGCAATGGCTGCCGCAGCGGCAATCACGGGACGGCTGACAGACGTCCGTGAATTGTTGTAAGGTGCCCTCATATCTAGATATTTGAGGGATTGAACAAATGAGTGACTGGGTCAAATGGCTATTGCTTGGACTTCTGTCCATAGTGTTCGGCATCTTTGTGCTGGGCGCACCGGTCGTGGCATCAATCACCGTGACGGTGGTCACAGGTGTATTGCTGCTGATTTCAGGCGCGTTACAGGTTGTTGGCGGCTTCACCGTCGATGGGGCCGGCAACAAGATACTGTCACTTATCATGGGTGTCGTGATGCTGTTTCTGGGCTGGTCCTTTCTGGATCACCCACTGCAAGGAACGCTGACACTGGCAACTGTCTGCCTGATCCTGTTCATGGCTGGCGGCATTGCCCGCGTGATCCTGTCGTTCCAGATGCGCGGAACGCAATATTTCTGGGCGACGCTGGTCTCGGGCATCATGTCGATTGTACTGGCGATCCTGATCTGGCGCTTTGCCGCAATGGACCCTTCGGTGCTGCTGCAATTGCTGGGCATCCTGCTGGGGATCGAGATGATCTTTAACGGGCTCGGCCTTGTCTTCATGGCGTTCTTCGTCAAGGACGCACCAAAAGAAACGAAACAAGCTTAACGCGGGGCCTGGGCGCGGCCCTCTCCCGCAGGAGTGTGAACATGGATAAGTTTGAAAAAGTCCACGGGGTGGCCGCCCCGATGCCATTGATCAATATCGACACCGATATGATCATTCCCAAAGTGCATTTGAAAACCATCAAACGGTCCGGCCTCGGCGTCGTGCTGTTTGACGAAATGCGTTATCATGATGACGGGCGCGAGAACGAAGAGTTCGTCCTGAACAAACCCGCCTATCGCGAGGCCGAAATTCTGGTCGCCGGAGACAATTTCGGCTGCGGCTCGTCGCGCGAACACGCACCCTGGGCGATCAAGGATTTCGGCATCAAGGTTGTGATCTCGACCAGCTTTGCCGACATCTTCTTCAACAACTGCTTCAAGAACGGCATCCTGCCGATCGTGGTCGAAGAAGAGCATCACGCGATCCTGATGGAAGACGCGCATAAAGGCGAGAATGCCCGCATGACGGTACATCTGGAAGATCAGCAGATCACCACTTCGGATGGTGTCGTGATCGAGTTTGATATTGACCCGCATCGCAAACACTGCCTGCTGAACGGTCTGGACGATATTGGCCTGACGATGGAGAAAGATCACCACATCGACAAGTTTGAGGAACACGCCAGCCAGGCCCGCCCCTGGGTGTAAGGCCCAAGCGATTCTTTGAACACTCAACCTAACGGGGTCGCCAATGCGGCCCCGTTCTCATTCTTGGGGTTGATTTTCGCAAAACCACAACATCTTGGTCTCATATTGAGATACACGTCGGATTTGCGTCGAAAATGATGCAATCCCGCACCAGTTGCGCCATCATTTTGCCCGAAATCACGTGTTTTCTGCACCCTGTCTTGAGCGAAATGCCGCTTATCGTCCATGTTGGCGCTAAAGAGGCATCCGTCAAAAACTCGAGACGATGGGCACAAGTTGGAATGTAAGTCGGCGAAGATCGACTTATCCGGTTTGAAAAAGGGTTCGGATAGTGATTGCGCGCACAACAGGGGCGGCGATACGCGGAATACTTGTGGCACTGATGGTGCTGACACCCGCGTTGTACCTGCCTGTATCCTCGACGAACGGGACCGAGATTCTGGTCTTTCTCGCGATTCTCGCGTTCATCCTGACATTCGCCGAGTACAATTCTGCTTTTCCCAGTTTTATTGAATTTCGCGATGCGCCGCCGGTGAACCGTCTGCGGTTTGTCGGGCTGATGTCGATGGTCACCTTTCTGACACTGGTTTGCAAAAACACCTATGAGCCGACTGAACTGACCGCGTTCGCCTACACCGCAGGTCTGGCCGTCGCGAATGTTGCGGACTTTCCCTATTCCCCGGTTCGGTTGATCGTGCTGATGCTACCCTTGGATGCCGGTCAGCCGTTGATCGAATTGGTTCGGATCGCAGCCAGTGTGGCCTATGTTGCCGCCTTGGTCACCGTCGCCAGCTTTGCCTATGCGGTCAAAGTGCGCGGCTGGCCCACGGGCAATGGCGCCTTCAACGTATGGACCAATCTGCCGTTGTTTGATCCCACCAAGGGCGGCGATGTTGTCACCCGCCTGCAACGTGATGGTCGCCTGAATATCTGCATTGGCGTTCTGCTCCCCTTCCTCATTCCGGCTGTCATCAAGCTCATGAGCAGCGTCGTTGCCCCGATCTCGCTGAGCAATCCGCAAACATTGATCTGGACCATGTGCGCCTGGGCCTTCCTGCCCGCCAGCATGATCATGCGCGGCATGGCGACGCTTCGCATCGCGGGTCTGATCGTGGAAAAGCGCCGCGCCTATTCGACAAACGAGACAACGCAAGCCGCATGATCCGTGCCCTTGCTCTGCTGCTGTTGCCTTTCTCGGCACAGGCAGAGGTTTATCGCATCGCCACCTACAACACTGAACTCAGCAGAAACGGCCCCGGCCTGCTGCTGCGCGACATCCAGCGGGATGATGCGCAGGTTGAAGCCGTTGTCGAGGTCATTGCTGCGGCGCGGCCTGATGTCATTGCCCTGCAAGGCATCGACTGGGATCTGGACGGCGCGGCCCTGAGCGCCCTGTCCGAGAAACTGCGCGAGGCGGGCCTGGATTTCCCCTATCACTTTTCCGCCCAACCAAATGCTGGGTTGGAAACGCCGCTGGATCTGGACGGAGATGGCCAAACGCAAGGCCCCGGCGACGCGCAGGGCTGGGGGAAGTTCACCGGCCACGGAGGGGTGGCGGTGTTGTCCCGTTTCGAAATCATGACCGAAGACGTTCAGGATTACACCAATCTGCGGTGGAAAGACCTGCCTGAGGCTGATTTGCCATTCAGGGATGGGCTCCCCTTCCCGTCTGAAGCTGCGCACGACATTCAGCGCCTGTCCTCGACCGTGCATTGGGTGCTTCCGATCGAAACCCCGCAGGGGCGATTTAGCCTGATGACCTTTCACGCTGCCCCACCGGTTTTTGACGGACCCGAGGATCGCAACGGTCTGCGCAACAGGGACGAGATTCGCCTGTGGTCGGTTTTGCTGAATGGCGGCCTGGGGCCAGTTCCTCAAGGCCCCTTCGTGATGGCCGCGGACGCCAATCTCGACCCGACCCGCGGAGAAGGCCACAAGCAGGCCATTCGCGCGCTTTTGGCCGATCCCCATGTGCAGGATCCGATGCCAAAGGACCCATCGGGTTCATCAGCAACGGTCGAATGGAAAGCCACCGGGGAAATGCGCGTTGACTATGTGTTGCCGTCCAGTGATCTGCAAATCTCGGAAACCGGCATTGTCTGGCCCGTGGAAGGTGACACGCTGTACGACAGTGCCCGACGCGCCAGCAGGCATCGACTGGTCTGGGTTGACATAATCCTACCCTAGAACCTCGCCCCTGTTCCCGGCCGTCGCCGATGAAACGGCACGTTGGGACGAAATGGCGGAACGCAAGGCATCCTCCAGCTTCGTTTCAGAAAACGAGGTCAGCAATTCTTTCATATAACCGCCATCCAATTGATGCGGCACGTGCCAGAGGTACCGCATCTCGATCAAATGAGGGGCCATGCGCCAGAATGGGCGGGCCAATTGCAGAGGCCACCATTTCATACGCCGCACTGTAAACGGCCGGCCGGTGACTTGCGAAAGCGATTGAGCGATCTGCGTCCCGGTCAAAGTGTACCCTTCAAATGGAACATCGCAGAAACGGGGAAGGTCTTGCCGCATCTCAGCCAGCGCGACGGCGGCGCGGGCCAGATCAGGCAGAAAGGCCCAAGCGTGCGGTGCGTCCGGATCACCGGGATAAACGAACTGACCGCGCGAAAGACGCTTGATCATGACCTGATCGAACCAGTTTCCGGATGCATTGGTGTCGATGAAATCCCCGGCGCGCAAAAGGATGGTGCGCACGGTTGACGCGCGATAGGCCTCTTCCATCTCGATCCGAACCCGGCCCAAAGGGTTGGTGGTTCGATGCGGCGTCCCGCCCGACCATGGGCCCGGCGTATTCCCACCAAATACGTAGACATTGCCCGGTACGATCACGGTCGCCCCCGTATCTGAGGCCGCATCTATCACCCGTTTGGTCAGTACCGGCACATCGCGTGCCCAATCGGGATAGGGCGGATTCCATCCGTTCACGATGACGTCCACGCCGCGCGCCGCCTGTGACAGCGAATCAGACCTGCGGTCAAATTCCGTCACATCCCAGCCCGCGCGCCTGAACGCCAGGGCTGCGTTGCGTCCAAAACGACCTGTTGCGCCCAGTACCAGTGCAGATTGTGCCATGTTTGCCTCCTGTCTGAGGTCAATCTACCCATTCACTTCGCGCAAGGAATTGCCGCAATTCGCAGAACGTGTATTCATTTCTGAATGGACAAAGCTCTGACACATGCAGATTGGTCTCTGATTCAATGCTTTCTGGCCGTGGCCGAGACGGGATCGTTGTCCGCCGCCGCACGACATCTCAATCGCAGCCAACCCACTTTGGGGCGGCAGGTCCAAAACCTCGAGGACGAACTGGGTGTCTCTCTTTTCGATCGCCACGCGCGTGGTCTGAAGCTCAGCGAAGCCGGCTTACAGCTTTTGCCGATGGCCCAGCAGATGCACAGCGCCATGACCGCGTTCAGTCTTGCCGCCGCGGGGCAATCGCAACAGCTTGAAGGTTCGGTGCGCATCACCGCATCTGTCTTTGCCTCGCATCACCTGCTGCCACCGATACTGGCGTCCATCCGCAGGCAAGAGCCCACGATCCAGCTTGAACTGGTGGCCACTGACACCACCGAGAATCTGCTTTATCGCGAGGCGGATATCGCCGTGCGGATGTATCGCCCTGCGCAGGTGGATCTCATTTCCCGCTATCTCGGGGATGTGCCGCTGTGTTTTTGTGCGGCAAAGTCCTATCTGGACCGGAAGGGGCGCCCCAAGACACCCGAAGAACTGTTTATGCATGATCTGGTAGGGTTTGACGCGAACCAGGAGATCATCAAAGCCATGCGTGAAAAGGGGTGGCCAGCAAGCCGCGACAGTTTTGCCACCCGCTGTGACCTGCAAAGCGCCTATTGGGAACTGATCCGGGCGGGCTGTGGCATAGGCTTCAGCCAGGTACAGGTTGCCAAAGCCGACCCCGACGTGGAAATCCTGCCGCTGGATGTGGACATCCCGATTCTACCCGTGTGGCTGGCCGCACCTCAGGCCATGCGCCAAACCCCGCGCATCCGCAGAGTCTGGGATTTGTTGGCAGAAGGGCTCAAAGCCGCTCTTTGAGGGTCAAAGCGGGCCGGTATAAGTTCCGCGCGCGGGATAGTTGTTGCCCAGTGTGAATTTCAAACCACCCGCAATATCCGACATGGACGGGCGACCGAAAGGCGTGGTCTGTTGCCATGCATAGTACAGCGTCCGGTCGGGTGCGATGTAGAAATGCCCCGGCTCTGCGAACAGGTCCGGTTCGGCGCTGCCTTCGCGCTTGGTCGAGATGTTAAGGCCCCAATCATCCCGCGCAGCGGACAGGGGAAGGCTGTGGCCCACACGCAGGCGCGACGCTCCGGCTTTTTCGGCGGCTTCCGCCGCGCGCTCGGCTGTATCGGTGGTGATCATGATGACCTCGACGCCCAGCGCCGCAAAGTCATCCAGCGCCGCTTCGACCTCGGTCATCTGCTTGATGCAGATCGGGCAATGCAGCCCGCGATATTGAATCACCAGCGTCCCGTGTTCGCCCTTGTCCGCGTCAAGATCGAAGCTGCCATGGGCAACAGATTCGATTTTCAGCGCAGGAACCGGATTTCCAGGTGTCAGCATGTGTTTTCCTTCTGTTTTGGCAGGTTCGTCTCATTGACCCGATGCAACGCAGACGCTAGGCCCTGTGCAACAAAACGCAAGGAGACCCTTCATGTCCAACCCTTCGCTCCTTATCCTGCCCGGAGACGGAATTGGCCCGGAAGTCATGGCCGAAGTGCGCAGAATCATCGATTGGTTCGGCGCCAATCGCGGTCTTCAATTTGACGTGAGCGAGGATCTGGTCGGCGGTGCCGCCTATGATGCCCACGGCAAGCCTCTGTCCGATGAGACGATGGCCAAGGCGCAAGAGGTCGACGCGGTTCTATTGGGCGCTGTCGGCGGCCCAAAATACGACGATCTGGATTTCAGCCTGAAGCCCGAGCGCGGCCTGCTGCGCCTGCGCAAGGAAATGGACTTGTATTCGAACCTGCGCCCGGCCCAGTGCTTTGACGCGCTGGCTGATTTCTCGTCGCTGAAGAAAGACATCGTTGCGGGTCTGGATATCATGATCGTGCGCGAACTGACCTCGGGCGTTTATTTCGGTGAACCACGCGGTATCTTCGAGGAAGGCAATGAACGCGTCGGCATCAACACCCAGCGTTACACCGAATCCGAGATTGAACGCGCCGCGCGTTCGGCCTTTGAACTGGCGATGCGCCGGAACAAAAAGCTGTGCTCGATGGAAAAAGCCAACGTGATGGAATCGGGCATTCTGTGGCGCGAAGTGGTCAACCGCGTTTCCGCTGACTACCCCGAAGTTGAGCTGAGCCATATGTACGCCGACAACGGTGCCATGCAGCTGGTGCGCGCGCCGAAACAGTTCGACGTGATCCTGACCGACAACCTGTTCGGTGACATCCTGTCCGACTGCGCCGCGATGCTGACCGGCTCTCTGGGCATGCTGCCGTCGGCGTCGCTGGGCGCGCCGATGGCCAATGGACGCCCCAAAGCAATGTACGAGCCCGTACACGGGTCTGCCCCCGATATCGCGGGTCAAGGCAAAGCCAACCCGATCGCCTGCATCCTCAGCTTTGCGATGGCTCTGCGCTACAGCTTTGATCAGGGCGAGGAAGCGGATCGGCTGGAAGCTGCGATCGAGAAAGTTCTGGCCGACGGCGTTCGCACCGGCGACCTGCTTGCGGATCAGGGCGTTCAGCCCGTCTCGACCAGCGAAATGGGCGACGCGATCCTTTCAGCGTTGGACGCAAGCGTCTAAGAAACGAAAGAATGAAAAAACAAAAGGCGGTGCCCAGCGCACCGCCTTTTTTTGCCTGCTCAATTCCCGAAGATATTGTTCAACAGGTTGTTTATAGCCCGGTCCAACCCGGTTTGTTTCTTTCGCCGTTGTTGCTGCGGCTGCGCCGTTTGCACCGGAGGTTCCGGCGCCATCATCGGCAACGGGGTGGGCGTCATCCCCTCGGTCACGCGCAGCATGGTTTCTTTCCAGATCTCGGCCGGTAAGCCACCACCGGTCACGCCGGACAAGGGCGTGTTGTCATCATACCCCATCCAGACCCCGGTCACATAATCCGCCGTGAACCCGATGAACCACGCGTCGCGCGCGGCCTGGGTCGTTCCGGTCTTGCCCGCCACCTGCCAGCCGGGCAATTTGGCCCGCCCGCCGGTCCCTTCAGAGACCACGCGCTCCATCATCCAGGTCAGCTGTTTGGCAGCCTTTTCATTGATGACCCTCTCGCCAATACCGGTCGTCGTGACCATGACGGGTGTTTCGTCGCCCAGCAGCTTCAGTTCGGTCAGCCCATAAGGTTCAACCTGCGACCCGCCATTCAGGATGCCTGCATAAGCCCCGGTCATCTCGATCAACGTGCTTTCCGATGCACCAAGCGCCAGCGCAGGCCCCTGTGCCAGGTCGCTGGCAATCCCGAAGCCGCTGGCAACCGTCCGAACATTGTCCAGGCCGGAAATCTCGGCCACTTTCACCGCCGGTATGTTCAGCGAGTTTTTCAGCGCATCCGCCAAGGTCACCCGCCCATAATACTTGTTGGTGTAGTTCTTGGGGCACCACTGGCCTGACCCCGGAATATCGACGCAATAGGGTTCATCCATCACCGTATCCAGCGGCGAATACCCAAGTTCCAGCGCGGTGGCATAGACGAATGGCTTGAACGATGATCCCGTCTGTCGCAACGCCTGCGTCGCCCGGTTGAACGCGCCAGACACGCGTGTCTTGCGCCCACCAACCATCGCGCGCACCGCACCGTCGGCCGACATCACCACAATGGCCGCCTGCGCCTTTGATCCTTCGCGCACTTTTTCCTGAAAGATGAATTTCAGCGCCTCTTCCGCAGAGGTCTGAATGCGCTGATCCAGGGTGGTCCGGATCACCACATCTTCGGTCGTGTTGCGGGTAAAGAACTCGGGCCCGCTGGCCATAACCCAATCCGCAAAATATCCCCCGGCCCGTGCAGCCGCCGCCTCGGACAGTTGGGCTGGGCGGGCCCGCGCTTCGCTGGCCTGCGCGGCGGTCAGATAGCCCTGATCCTCCATCAGACCGATCACAAGGCGGGCCCGGTCCTGCGACCGTTGCAGATTGTTCGTCGGTGCATAACGTGTGGGCGCAACCAACAGCCCGGCCAACATCGCTGCCTCGGCCGGCGAGACTTCGGCGGCGGACTTGCCAAAGTACCGCTGGCTTGCGGCCTCGAACCCGCGCGCGCCTGCACCAAGGAAAGCCCGGTTCAGGTAGATCGTCAGAACCTCATCCTTGGAGTATTTCACCTCCATCGCCATTGCATAAATGGCCTCTTTGGCCTTGCGCAACAGCGATCCCTGTCGGCAATCGGCTTCATAGGCGGCCTCTGATTCCCATTCAGTCGGATCATAAGGCACGCCCAGACACAGCAATTTGGCCGTTTGCTGCGTTATGGTTGACCCGCCATGCCCGGACAACGGGCCGCGCCCTTCGCTCAGGTTGATGCGAACGGCGCTTGCCACACCGCGCGGGCTCACCCCGAAATGGCGATAGAACCGTTTGTCCTCGGTCGCGATGACGGCGTTTTTCAGATGCGGCGACACCGTATCGGCAGTGATCACCCCGCCAAACTGGTCGCCCCGCCAGGCAAACACTTTGCCGTCGCGGTCCAGCAGCGTGACAGACCCGCGCGCACGGCCGTCCAACAAGGCATCCAAGTCCGGCAACGAGGAATAGACGACACCCACCGCCAGGGCGATCAGGATGGCCACGACCGCTCCGACCCGCCAGGTCAGCCCCCAGACCATGCGCCAGACCCAGCGGAAAAAACGACGCAGGATGCCGCCGCCTTTGCCCCCCGATCTCTTGCGCGTCTTTTTGCGCGCAGTTTTGCGTGTGGTGGTTTTGCGAGCCGTCGCCTTCTTGCCCGCCGGGCGCTTGGATGCCGACGGTTTACGACCCTTTGACGGGTACCTTTTGTCCGCAACCAATTTCGGCTTGCGTCGCTTGGACTCAGTCATGCTCAAACTCTGCCCGGGTTTTCTTTTGCGCCACCATACCCCGGTGATCCGAGTATGTAGAGGTCCGAATTTCCGAAAATTCCCCTCACAACACTGCCCGTTATTTAATCAACGCGACCGAATTGTGCAAAAAATGTGCAATCTTCTGCCATTTGGCAGCCCTTTGACCCCCAAGAGCCGTTTCATACCGCGATCCGTCGCGCATTTTTCTGCAGGTGCAAACAAACCGGTTCCACCGGAGAACCAGAGGGGAAAGACGTGAAACTGATCATTGCGACAATCAAGCCGTTCAAGCTGGAGGAGGTGCGCGAGGCACTGACCGAGGCCGGCGTGCGCGGCATGATGGTGACCGAGATCAAGGGCTTCGGCTCGCAATCCGGCCACACCGAAATCTATCGGGGGGCCGAATACGCGGTGAATTTCGTGCCCAAGATCAAGCTGGAAATCGTGGTGCCTGCCGCGATGACCGACCAGATCGTCGAGACCATCACCAAAACCGCCAAGACCGGCAAGATCGGCGACGGCAAGATTTTCGTCCTCGATGTCGAGCAGGCCCTGCGCGTGCGGACCGGGGAAACCAACGAAGAGGCGCTGTAAGGCGCCGAGACCGACAATCATTCGAGGACTGAACATGAACCTGATGAAATCCCTCATCCCTGCCGCCGCGATCGTCGCGCTGCCGCAGATGGGCCTGGCGCAGGAGGCCGCCGCAACCGGCGAAACCGCGCAGCATACACAATACATCCTGACCTCGCTGCTGTTCCTGATGGGCGGCTTTCTGGTGTTCTGGATGGCCGCGGGCTTTGCCATGCTCGAGGCCGGTCTGGTGCGCTCCAAGAACGTGGCCATGCAGCTGGTCAAGAATATGGGTCTGTTTTCCTTTGCAGCCATCATGTACTGGCTGGTGGGCTTCAACCTGATGTATCCGGGCGACGGCTGGACGATCACCGGCATTCTGGGCGCGTTCTCGCCAACGTCACTGGAACCGGTTGGTCTGGAAGGTGTCGAAACCGACCTGTCTTATGCATCCGTCGGTTCGGACTTCTTCTTCCAGCTGATGTTCTGCGCCACCACCGCGTCCATTGTATCGGGCACCATGGCCGAGCGCGTCAAACTGTGGCCCTTCTTCTTTTTCGTGATCGTTCTGACAGGCATCATCTACCCGATCGAAGCGTCCTGGCAGTGGGGTGGCGGCTGGTTGTCCGAGATGGGCTTCAGCGACTTCGCCGGCTCGACCCTGGTGCACGCCGCAGGTGGCTTCGCAGCTCTGGCCGGTGCCATCGTACTGGGCCCGCGCATCGGTAAATACAACAAGGAAGGCAAAGTTGTGCCGATCCCCGGCTCGAACCTGGCGCTGGCAACCCTGGGGACGTTCATCCTGTGGCTGGGTTGGTTCGGCTTCAACGGCGGCTCGCAGTTGGCCATGGGCACGATCGGTGACATGGCCGATATCAGCCGTATCTTCGCCAACACCAACATGGCCGCCGCCGCCGGCGCCGTTGCCGCCCTGATCCTGACGCAGGTGATGTATGGCAAGGTCGACCTGACCATGGTTCTGAACGGCGCGCTGGCCGGGCTGGTCTCGATCACCGCCGAACCGCTGGCGCCGTCGCTGTTTCAGGCGCTGATCATCGGCGGCATCGGCGGCGTGATCGTAGTCTACACCGTGCCGCTGCTGGACAAGATGAAGATTGATGACGTGGTCGGCGCCATCCCGGTTCACCTGATCGCAGGCTTCTGGGGCACCTTCATCGTGGCATGGACCAACGGTGATGCGTCTTTCGTGACCCAGGTCATCGGTTTCGCGGCTATCGGGATCTTCGTCTTCGTAGTCAGCTTCATCCTGTTCTCGATCCTCAAGGCCACCGTCGGCCTGCGGGTTGGCGAGGAAGAAGAGATCAACGGCCTCGACATGGGCGAACTGGGCATGGAAGCCTATCCCGAATTCTCGAAAGGCTGATCCCACTTCCACCCAAACAAAAAAACCCGGGCATTCGTGCCCGGGTTTCTTGTTTGGCAATGCCCGAAAATCAGACGCCGACGTCGACAATCGCCTGCGCAAGGATCGGAACGGTGTTGGCGTTCAGACCGGCGATGTTCAGGCGGCTGTCGCCAACCATGTAGATGCCGTGTTCAACGCGCAGTTTCTCGACCAGTTCAGGGGCCGCACCCAAGCGCGAGAACATGCCGCGGTGCTGGGCGATGAAACCAAAGCGGTCCGAGCCGCTCAGACGCTGGAGTTCGTCGGCCAGTTGGCGACGCAGGCCCAGCATAGACAGGCGCACCTCTTCCAGTTCGGCCATCCAGTCGGCGCGCAGGGCTTCGTCCATCAGGATCGTGGTCACAACACGCGCGCCGTGGTCGGGCGGGAAGGAATAATTCTGGCGGTTCAGGAATGCCAATGTACCCTGGTTCAAAGCGGTCTGCCCGGCATCGGCGCTGATGGCCATCAGCAAACCGGTGCGTTCGCGATACACGCCGAAATTCTTCGAGCATGACGCCGCTATCAGACATTCCTTGACCGAAGACGCGACCAGTCGTGTCGCTTGCGCATCCTCTTCCAGGCCGTCGCCGAAGCCTTGATAGGCGATGTCGATCATCGCAACGAGGCCAAGCGCGTTGATCAGGTTCACGACCTCCTGCCATTGAACCATGTTGAGGTTGGCACCGGTCGGGTTGTGGCAGCAACCGTGCAGCAGAACCACGTCACCCGCTTTTGCGGTCTTCAGGTCTTCGATCATGCCGTCGAAATCGACGCCACGCGTGTCACCATCGAAATAGCGGTATGGAACCGTCTCGATCCCCAGGTAGTTCAGGATCGACAAGTGGTTCGGCCATGTCGGGTTCGACACGAAGACGCGGGCCGACGGGTTGGCCATACGGATCATCTCGAAGGCCTGACGGCAGGCGCCGGTGCCGCCCGGTGTCGCCACGGCGGCGATATTGCCGCGCTCAACCGAGGTGCCGAGGATCAGCCCGATCATCGCATCCGCATAGGCCGGATCGCCGGCCAGCCCGGTATAGGCTTTGGTTTCCTGCTCTTCCCAGACGCGCTGCTCGGCCGCTTTGACGGCGCGCATGACCGGGGTGATGCCTTCCGCGTTTTTGTAGACGCCGACGCCCAGGTCGATCTTCTGATCACGCGGGTCTTCGCGATACATCTGCATCAGCGCCAGGATCTTGTCGGCAGGCTGCGGTTTCAGGTTCTCGAACATCAGGTCTCTCCGGTTGCGACGGGCAGGGTCGGGAAGGCGCCCCATTCAGCCCATGAGCCGTCATAAAGCGAGTGGTCTTTCTTGCCCATGCGTTCAAGCGCAAGGCTGAGGATCGCGGCGGTCACGCCAGACCCGCACGAGGTGATCGCCGGTTTCGACAGATCGACGCCTGCGGCCTCGAATATGGCGCGGCACTCTTCCGGCGACTTCATGGTACCATTGGCGTTCAGCAACTGGCCAAAGGGGACATTGCGTGAACCCGGAATATGCCCCGAGCGCAGACCCTCGCGCGGTTCGGCCTCGGCCCCGGAAAACCGGCTGGCAGAGCGGGCGTCGATGATCTCATGATCACCCAGCTTGGCGGCGGCGGAAACTTGCGTGACGTCCCGGACAAGCTGATTTTGCACCCGGACGGTCATATGACGATCACGGATGACCGGCGGCAGGTCTTCGACCTCGCGCCCTTCCGCCTGCCATTTGGGGAATCCACCATCCAGAACCGCGATGTTTTCCTGCCCCATAAGACGGAACAGCCACCAGACGCGCGCAGCCGACATCAGCCCAGCGCCATCGTAAACCACGACCTGATGACCGTCGCCCACACCCATCGCGCGCAGGCGCGACATGAATTTCTCGACCGGAGGCGCCATATGCGGCAAGTCGGAACGGCGATCTGATATCTCGTCTATGTCAAAGAACCGCGCCCCGGGGATGTGGCCTGCGTCATATTCCGCCCGTGCATCACGATTTTGCGCGGGCAAGTACCACGACCCGTCCAGAATCCGCAGATCCGGATCCTTCATATGCGCGGCCAGCCATTCGGTGGATACGAGGGTTTTTGGATCGTCCTGCATCAAAGCCTCCCCTAAGCGCGCTTGATTTTTCCCTATACCCGGCGGCATAGGGGTTCAAGGCTGGATAGCGCTCACTTGGCGCTGCGCAGGCGGAAATGTTGGATAATCCCAATGAGGCTGATCAGAATCCAGAACCCCTCGATCAACATTGATGCGAGATTGAAATTCTGGAGCAGGGAATAGACGATCAGCACCGAGCCCAGCAGGTTGATCACCGGAAAGGCCAGATCATCCGAGTTCATCATCCGCATCTGTGTTGCGAAATACGCGGCGACCACGATCAGAGCCCCGAAAGAGCCGATGGCGTCGACGATGGTCAGGCTGTCGAAAAATGCGGTCATGAATGGGCCTTGCCGTTCTCTACAAATTCGGTGTGTTGGGCGTAATGATGCATGTTTAGAAAGGCCGCCCCCTCGGGGCCGGCGCGATACCCGTGCGGAAGATCGGCCGCGAAACGCAACCCCTGCCCGGCTTGTAGGGAAACCCACTCGTCTCCGCGCAGGATCTCAAGCGTGCCGCTCAGAACAAAGACCTCTTCGGTCACGCCTGTCGCGTGGGCGGGCGACTCGTGGCTTTGGTTCGGCCTGAGGTTGACGTGGAATGTCTCGGCGCCCAGAGCGGGATCGAATGGAAAGACGATCTTGACCTCGATCGTGCCGGGGAAAGTTACGGTCTGAAAAACCGAAGGGTCCCCGTTCATCGTATCGATCAGCGCGCTGAGCGGCAGTTGAAACCCCTTGGCAATTTTCCACAGCGTTGCGATGGTTGGGCTGGATTCACCGCGCTCGATCTGCCCCAGCATGGCTTTGCTCACGCCAGTCATCTCGGCCACTTTCGACAGGCTCAGGCCCGATGCCGCACGCACGTCTCGCAGTTTCAGCGTTATATCGTCAGAGTCCATCTCATCGTCCCGCGAATCCTCTTGTGCGTTATAGCGCACATGTGGTACGTGCGCTATAACGTACGAACCCCAAGACATGCAACCCGAGGCAAAAGGGAAACAGCATCATGCCATTGTACCGATCCAGAACCTCAACCCATGGCCGCAACATGGCTGGCGCACGCGGCCTTTGGCGCGCCACCGGCATGGGAGACGATGATTTTGGCAAACCGATCATTGCCATCGTCAACTCGTTCACCCAATTCGTCCCGGGCCACGTGCATCTGAAGGATCTGGGCCAGATGGTTGCGCGCGAGGTCGAGGCTGCAGGCGGTGTGGCCAAAGAATTCAACACGATCGCGGTGGATGACGGCATCGCAATGGGCCATGACGGGATGCTGTATTCGCTGCCCTCGCGCGAAGTGATCGCGGATTCGGTCGAATACATGGTCAACGCCCATTGCGCCGATGCGATGGTCTGCATTTCGAATTGCGACAAGATCACCCCCGGCATGCTGATGGCCGCGATGCGCCTGAACATCCCTGCCATATTTGTCTCGGGCGGGCCGATGGAGGCTGGCAAGATCGATATCGCCGATCTGGAGGCCAAGAAAATCGACCTCGTCGACGCCATGGTCGCCGCGGCGGACGACAAATTCACCGACGAACAGGTTCAACATATCGAAGAGAATGCCTGCCCGACCTGCGGCTCCTGTTCTGGCATGTTCACTGCGAACTCGATGAACTGCCTGGCCGAAGCATTGGGCCTGGCCCTGCCGGGCAACGGCTCGACACTGGCGACACATGCCGACCGCAAAGAGCTGTTCCTTGAGGCAGGCCGCCGCATCGTTGAGATCACCAAGCGCCATTATGATCTGGATGAAAAAGGTTTTCTCCCACGCGAGATTGCCACCTTCGAAGCATTCGAAAACGCCATGAGCCTCGACATCGCCATGGGCGGGTCCACCAATACGGTGCTTCATCTGTTGGCCATCGCGCATGAGGGTGGCGTTGATTTCACCATGTCCGACATGGACCGCCTGAGCCGCCGCGTTCCCTGCCTGTGCAAAGTCGCGCCCAACACCGAAAATGTGCACATGGAAGACGTCCACCGCGCCGGAGGTATCTTCTCGATCCTCGGAGAGCTCAGCCGCGCAGGCCTGCTGCACGAGGAATGCAACACGGTACATTCGGCCACAATGGGTGAAGCGATCGCCAACTGGGACATCAAGGTCGCCAACAATCCAAAGGCGCAGGAGCTGTTCAAGGCCGCCCCCGGTGGTGTGCGCACCACACAGGCGTTCAGCCAGTCCAACCGGTACAAGGAACTGGACACCGACCGCGAAGGCGGCGTGATCCGCTCGAAAGAACACGCGTTCAGCCAGGATGGTGGTCTGGCCGTTCTGTTCGGCAATATCGCTCGCGACGGCTGTATCGTGAAAACTGCTGGCGTGGACGCCAATATCCTGAAATTCACCGGCTCGGCCTACGTGTGCGAAAGTCAGGATCAGGCGGTCAACGACATTCTTACGGGCAAGGTGAAAGAAGGCGATGTGGTCGTCATCCGCTATGAAGGCCCGCGCGGTGGCCCGGGGATGCAGGAAATGCTGTATCCGACGTCATATCTGAAGTCCAAGGGTCTGGGCAAAGCCTGCGCGTTGCTGACCGATGGTCGCTTCTCGGGCGGCACATCAGGCCTGTCGATCGGCCATGTTTCGCCCGAAGCGGCCGAAGGCGGTGAGATCGGTCTGGTTCAGAATGGCGACACGATCGAGATCGACATCCCAAACCGCACCATTCATCTGGCAGTTTCGGATGAAGAGCTGGCCGCCCGCCGCACGGAACAGAACGCAAAGGGGTGGGAGCCCGCCGCGCCCCGCAAACGTAAAGTGTCCACCGCGCTCAAGGCCTATGCCAAGCTGACGACCAGCGCAGCAAAAGGGGCTGTTCGCCAAGTCTAAGCACACACGCGACCGGCTTGCCGAGGCGGCGAGCCGGGTAATCAACCGTCCTCAAGAGCTCCCGCGCCCGATCCGTACCATCGGCTTCGCCGATGCCACGTTCGACCTTGGGCCCGGCGCCGCGCAGCGCGCGGCGCCGGGCCCAACCGGAGGAGATGTTTCGCAAGAAATATCGACGACGGGCGGGAGCACCCCACCGTCAGTCGCCCAATTTGGCGTGGATTTCATGCAGATCGATTTCACCGATCGGCATCTTGTTCGCCGGGTTTTCGAAGTCGTATTTGAACAGCTCGAAATCCTGCTTGTAGATCTCGTAGACCAGATGCATTGACAGATCGTCAAAGTAGTCCTCGACCGGATGCGCACGTTTTGGCCCATGCCCTTCGGATTCATTGAACCGTGGAATCTCGGACAGTTTGACCGGGTGCTTCAGCTCGACATTGTCCAGAACATCCTGCATCCCGTCGTTGAACGCTTCTGTCCAGAATATCCGGTCATAGTGACCGCCGTTCACGATGAAAGTAGACACGTGGCCTGACATCGCAGACCAGTGAATGTCCGGGTCCATTGGGCGCCGCCACCGGATCGTATCACGCGCAAACAGCAGAAACCGGCGGAAGCTGGCGATCTGGTCAAACTCTCCCTTGCCGTCGCCGCCGCCCACTTCGATCCCGTAGTTATAGATCAGCGTCGGCACCAGATTGCCGCGGTATCTCTTGCCGTTGCGCTGAATGCCGCAGATCTTGTCAAAGAATGAGCTTAGGATGCGGGTGTAGGGATTGCGCACACAAGTGAAAGAATAGGACGCGTGATTGCGCACATTGTTCGAGATCAGCTTCTGGCTCTGATCAAATGCCCATTTGTGCATGCCGTCCTTGGCATCATGGATATCACCGTCGAAGAACTGACCATGATCCGAGAAATACATGATCTGACCAATGGTCGAGCAAGCACATTTGGGCACCACGCGGTACACCATGCTTTCGCTCTCGGTCATCCAGGTACCGGGAAACCCCATCTGCTGTGCCTCCTGCGCTGGCCAGGTCTCGATGCGATACGCCAGCTTTTGGTAACAAAGAACCAAAATTATTCTGTTTATTCAATCGCTCATCCTCAGTATCACGGTTGAAATCAGGCAGAAACGGATATTGCGTAATCTCAATGGCAAAAGTCGCCTATATATTGCTGTGTCACAAGGACCCTGAAGCCATCATTGCACAGGCCGAACAACTGACCGCTGTCGGCGATTGCATGGCCATCCATTTTGACGCCAGCGCCAGCGCCAAAGCCTATGAGCGCATTCGTTCCGCACTGGATCAGAACCCCAATGTGACCTTTGCAAAAAAACGCGTCAGATGCGGCTGGGGAGAATGGTCGCTGGTCCGGGCCACGCTGAACGCCCTGGAAGCCGCCGTGGAAAATTTCCCCCGCGCCACACATTTCTACATGCTGTCGGGTGACTGCATGGCGATCAAAACCGCTGAATACACGCACCGTTACCTCGACGATAACGACAAGGATTTCATCGAAAGTCACGATTTCTTTGAAAGCAACTGGATCAAGACCGGCATGAAGGAAGACCGGCTGATCTATCGCCACTACTTTAACGAGCGCACGCAGTCCAAGCTGTTCTATGCCGCCTATGAATTGCAAAAGCGCCTCGGTCTGACGCGGGACATCCCCCAGGACATTCAGATGATGATCGGCAGCCAATGGTGGTGCCTGCGTCGCAGAACCGTCGAAATGATACTGGATTTCCTGCATCAGCGCCGGGATGTGATCCGTTTTTTTTCGACCACGTGGATTCCTGATGAAACCTTTTTTCAGACGCTGGTGCGTCACCTGATCCCAAAAAACGAGATTGAAAACCGAACGCCGACATTCCTGATGTTCTCGGACTATGGAATGCCGGTCACGTTCTACAATGACCACTATGACATGTTGCTGGGCCAGGATTATCTGTTCGCACGCAAGATCAGCGCCGAGGCGCATGAGTTGAAGGCCCGGCTCGGCTCGCTCTATGCCAGTGAGGGCGTCGATTTCCCGATCTCGAACGAGGGGCGCAATCTGTACGCGTTTCTCACTGGTCGCGGGCGTATCGGCCGCCGGTTCGGACAACGCTTCTGGGAAGCCGGGAGCGTACTCGGCCCGGAACGGGAACTGTTCGTGATCGTCTGCAAGAAATGGCATGTTGCCAAACGTCTTGTCGATCAGATCGCATCTGAAACGGATATTCCTTGCGTTGAATACCTGTTCAACGAAGAAAATACGTTGCTGCCGGATCTGGGCGGGATCGACTCCACACTGACCAAGCGCTCTCGTCACCGGCGTGCCGTTCTGCGCCTGTTGTTCGACAGTTTCGGGTCGGATCAGCTGGTGCTGTGCCTTGACCCGGCCAATCTTGACGCGCTCGAGGATTTCTGCGGCGACCAGGCCAAAACCCACGTGCTTGAGATCGAATGCGAATACTCGGACGACTATCTGATCGGCCACGCGCGTCGCGTCGGGCTGGCCGGAGACAACAGCCCAACGGAAACCGTTGCTTCCTTGCTGCCGACCCTTCGCAACGATCTGGGCTATGAATCCGAACGGATCCGCGCTGCCCGGCTGGACAATTACCTGCGCCTGCGGGAAACGGCCCCGCGCGCCGACAATGAAGCGGTTATTGCCAAGTTTCTTGGGGTTGGTGAAGACAAAGCCCAAGCCGTCATGCAGTTGGATTACCTTTTCCTCGACTGATCCCCAAAGCCCTTCACAGATTGTCTGCCCGAAGGCTGGCACCCGTGACCCGCGCAATCCAAATCGCGGATGGCAAGTGTTCCGCCATGCAAGGCAGCCGCAGCCGCTGCAACTGCACTCGTGATTTTTTTTCAATTATCGGATACTGTGCAGCCAATTGGGCCATTTTGTTCATACTTTTTCCATCAGAAACACGGCCCTTGCCAGAAACAAACACTGAAAACAGGCAGGTCTTTTATTCTGAATGACCGTTGTCCGAGCTTCGAAGAACCAGAGGCGCTGGCGGACCGAAGATTGAAATATTGCAACGCAACTCCGGGGGGACACAGTTGTGACCATAGATCAAATTTCCAAATCCAGACCTTACACCCCAAGCGACGCAGACTGGAAGATGATATATGATGTCCTTCCGGGTAAGGCTCAGATCGCCGACCCAGCCGTCATCAACCCACAATTCGAATGTATCGAGGTGACCGGAAACGCGGTTCTGCCAGCGAACGGCATGTATATCGTGCTGCGTGGCGTGGTTCAGCTGCGCCAGAACGGAAATCCATTGGCCAGCGCGGATGTCGGTGATTACTTCTATGAAGAACACCTTCAGATCTCGGATATCCCTGTCAGCCTAGAAGCGCTTGCGCTGGATGGAACCCGGTTGGCGTATCTGTCCAGCCAGAACTGGCTTCAGATACCAGAGAGCGTCCGGCAACCCTGTTTTGCAACGATGTTTGGTGATCTGGTCAGCGTTCAGTTGCAGAATTTTCAGCAGCCGATCAATTGTTGCAGTGTCACGGCGGCCGCTCTTAGCATGTCGGCGCTGGGGTTCAGCTGCGAAGTGAATGACATCTTCCGCGAATGCGCATTGCCCTCGTCCTTTGTCGTGAACGACGGAATCTCGCTGGGCGAGCTTTTTGACGTCGCCTGCACCTACATTCACACGCAGGGGCTGCGCGAGCGGGTTCAGGTTCAGGCCTATTTCATGGACGCAGACACAACCAGTGTGCCGCTGCTGCTTGAGGCGATCGACGAATCCAACCGGCTGGGCGGTGACAACGACATTCTGGTCGCTAATTTCCAGGTCGGTCTTGCCCATGGCAACAAGACTATGCCCGGCGGCCATTTTGCCGTCATCGCCAAGTGCAATCCAAGCACGGGGCTGGTGCATATGATGGATGTGCACCCTGAGAAATACGGCAAGCTTTGGGTGACAACCGTCGAACGGTTGTGGCAAGCCATGTCGGATCGTGACGGAACCTCGATGCGGTCCCGCGGCCTTTTGCGGTTTTCAGCACGGGCCGCGGTCAAGACGCACCTGAAGACCTTCAAGCAGCGGTGCAATTACGTCGACAGCACACGTTATCTGGCGAAAGATCCCAAGAAACGCCGCAACCTGTTCCGCCGGGCAACGCCCAACATGAACTCGATCGGCGTTTTGGTGGAAAGCCTCGCCATTCACGGCGACTACAGGGTGGACGAGGACGAGTTGCTGCGGGCGGCCCAGGTGTCGTTCACGGATACTGTCCGCCGGGTCGCCACCGCCAAAGACATGCACGACATGGTCGAAAAGTATATCAGACAATCCGAGAACCTGCATCTGAGCAGTTCGTTCCAGAGCTTTGAGACCCGCGACGACAAATCAATCCAAACCCCCGAAGACTGGTTCAAGGCGCAGTTGAAAAGCCTGACCCCCGACAGCAACCGTCACCTGATGATCAACATCGACTTCAATCGCGTCACCGGGATCGAGGCGATCCGCCCGCCGGACAACGTGTTCCGGGAAACTGCGTTGCTCGAAGAGTTCTGGTGCCTTTGCATAGACTATGACGAGGATGAAGACGTTGTGACCATAGTCGATATGAGTCCGGCAACCTCGCAGGTCTGGCAAGCGCCGCGGGGCAACATCTTCCGTGGTCTGCGGGATCTCGAAGACCCTGCATTGTTGGTGATCGAAGAGGTCGAGCCGCCCGAAAACCCAAGCGATGTTGCCAGCATCATCAAGCACAATACGATGGTTCTGTTCTACGAGGACGAGGACCCGTGGTCCTATATGCTGCGCAGCATTCTTTCGAATATCGGGGCAACGACCGTCAAGCAGATCGACGTGGGCGGGCGCGATCCCAATATGATCAGGATGCGGCGGCAACTGGTGACGCTGGGCGAAAGACCGGACGTGCCGTATTTGTTTTTCAAAGGAAAATGCATCAGCAAAAGTGAAAAGCTGGAAGACATCGTAGACATGATCCAGGCCGGTGAATTGCAGGCCAGAATGCGCAGGGAAGGGCTGCCGGTATCCGAACTGAATGAAACCCCAAGCCTTGAGAAGAACCCGTTCGGCTATCCCAAGGGGGTGATGAATCAAGTAAACGCCGGAAAGCGAAACGTATTGCTCTGCGCCTGCGGGTCATCGGCGGCGGACAAGATCCCCGAGCTTGTCGAACGCATTGTCGACGCGGGGCATAACGTGAAACTGATCCCGTCTGTTTCGGCCGAGAAATTCTTTCGGGATTTCGGCGCCGAACGGATCGACGCCAAGATCACCCACAATGACTATTACCGCGACGATGACGAGTGGAATTTCCGCTATTTGAATTTCGACATGCCGGTGCGCGCCTCGCATCTGGCACTGTGTGACTGGGCAGATTGCGTCATCGTGGCCCCCATCACCTGCAACACGATGGGCAAGGTTGCCAATGGCATCGCCGACAATCTTTTGACCTCGGTCTTCGTGGCATGGCAATACCAGAAGAAACCCGTGATCCTCTGCCCCGCGTGCAATACGAATATGTGGAACAATATCACCACACAGAACAACGTCGACAAGCTTAAGACGCTTGGGGTCGATTTCGTCGGACCGCGTGAAGGTCGCCTGTCGAACGGCCGGATGGGCATCGGCATGATGGCAACGCCGGACCAGATCATGGAGGCACTGGAAGACGCGTTCGAGGAATTGGACGACCAGAAGTATCGCGTCTGCAAATGGGCGCGCGAGGCCGCTGCCGCCGATGATATCAACGAATGGAAGCGCGTGTTCCGTGCCATCGACGAAGGGGTCGTCGGGGTCAACATCGTGGACGAGGCCCATGGAGATTCACTGTTGCACTATGCAGCGGGCGGTGAAGGCGAACTGGGCGAAAGCGGCCATGATCTGGGTAAGCCGGATTATGAGGCCGCCCAGAACCTGATCGACAGGGGTATCGACGTCAACATTGTCAACGATCACGGATTCACCGCATTGCATGTGGCGGTGATGAACAAGGCACCGAAGATGGCGGAAATCCTGCTGCGGGCCGAAGACATGGATGCGACCTCGTGCATCGAATTCGTTCAAAGCATGCAGATCGAACCGGAAATCCGTTCCATGCTGGACGCCTGGGCGCAAGATCACAACCTGAAGATGGCAGACCCCGAACAGGGGCGTGACGAAAGCTTCGTGGCGGTGAACGAGCCCTCTTACCTGTATTTCACCTATGGATCACTGAAGCGGGGGTTCCCCAATCATGACGCACACAGCGCGGTCCTGAATGAATTCGTGGGAACGGCGCGCACCCGGCAACCAATGCCCCTGATCATCCCGAAGGAACCATTCTGCGACAATCCCAACTGTGGGTATCTGCATCGCATGGCAACCCTTGTGGATCAGCAGGGGATGGGCAAGCAAGTGGGTGGAGAGGTCTACCGTGTCACCGAATCCGGCCTCGGCGAACTGGACAGGCTGGAAGGGTATTACGGCCCCGGCTCACCCGAGAATGTCTATGTGCGCAAGAAAATCAACGTCGTCATCGAGGGTGCGATGAAACCCGCATATGCCTATGTGATCGCTGATCCGGAAAAATACCTGAAAAGCTGGCGCGAGGGTACATCCGAAGTGGTGAGCGATTACACGCTGGACATGGCGCAGGGCGAACCCAAACCCGGGTTTGAACCCGTGGCCTAACAATCCCGCGTGCTGATCGGTGGCGGTTCCGAGCTGTCCTTGATGCCGAGGTTATAGGCCGTGATCGCCACCATACACAGCAGCACGAAGGGCCAGAAACTGGCCTTTGGGATCAGGTTGTCTCGATAATGGATGATCCGCAGCGACGGCACCGCCTCTGAGGCGAACAGGTACGTATTGATCGAAACCGCCAACAGCATGAAGTACATAAGGAAAAAGAACGACTCCATATAGATCACGGGCGATCCGGCGAATCCTTCGCGCAGTTGCACATGGGCCAGCAGGATCACGAAGAACAAAACCGAACAGGTGCCGATCACGCTGGACGTGCTGAAGTCATGCCGCTCGACCAACCCCTCGCGGCGCGTGACGGTCATGACTGCACCGAACAGCAGCATCACCACGACCAGCAACGGGATCATGTGAACGATGAACGCGTTTGCAAAATTGCGTTTGATGACGAAGTTGTAATGCAACTCGGGCGTGTTGGTCTGGTAAGCGTTCTGCCGGATGCCCAGCGTCGTATCCAGTTTCGACAGCTTGTAGTCGAAATAGGTGTTTTCTCGCTCCCACGTGCCCATCACGATCCGGTTGTCGATCCCGAAAATGTCATCCGATCCGGTCGCCGGATAAGCCTCGAAGTCAGGAACCAGCGCGATATTGACCTCGAAAGAAGCGGGCGAGAACCGCACCCAAACCGTTTTGTGATCGAAGGGATAACTGGTGTAGTCGAAGCTCTGGCGCAGGGTTTGTTCAAAATACCAACCAATCAAGACGCCGTCGGGTTGCGACAAGCGGTATGCCTCTTCAACAAGGCCGTTTGCCGTATCGACCGCTTCGGGCAGAAGAAATCCAACCTCACCTTCGGCGGGAAGGATCGCATCATGTTCCTTTGCTTTGTAGTGCTGCCAGATATAGCCGGTAAGCCGCACGTCGCTGGCGCCCAGAAAGCTGAACGACTTTATGAAAATCCCCGTTCTCAAACGATAGTCCGGCGCCACGTCCATTCTGCACAGATACGCATCTACCGAAGCCTGATCGGGCAGCTGCGTCAGGTCTTCCTCGAAATGGTTCAGTTCGATCCAAAGCTTGAGCAACAAGGCGGCCAACCCAAAGGTCAGCAGGCCAGAGATAAGCCAAACCTTTTTTTCGACGCTCATTCAGCCTCCTGCCTTGCCGCCTAACTGGTCAGAAAATCCGCGCGGCCCAGCAAGGACTGGGTAATGCCCATCGCGGCAAAATGCTCGGTCATACCGGCAAAACCGCTATGCTCTGACGGTGGAATATTCTGCCTTCCGCTCTCGGCCAACAGCCGTGTTTGACGAATGGACAGGTCCACCATCGGCAACGGCTCGTTCCTAGTGAACGCGGCAAGGCCATCCGCATACTCCATTGCGGCATCCCAATCACCACGCGCCAGCATGACGGCGCTGGCATCGGGGAAGAAGTGCAGATGGCTGTGGCCAACACATCCCTCGGCGATGATCTCGGAACCCAGTTTCAAAAGGCGCGTTTGCTCATCCGGGTCCGTTTCGGCCATCGCCAGGGCTGACAGGGCCTTGGGTCCAACAAAGTTCCGGCCATGTTCAAGCGCGATTTCGACTGCTCGCAGACCGGTTTCACGTGCGCGCCCGACCTGGCCGGCATAAACCTGCGTTCTGGCCAAATGTTCCAACGCCTGCGCTTCAAGGCGTTTTGCGCCCACGCGCTCTGCGATTTCGGCCGAAACGCCAAAGGCTTCCAGCGCACGGTCGAGACTGCCCAGAAAGGTCTCGGCCACGCCAAGGCATGTTTGCGCAACACATTCCGGAACGAAAGCGAAATACGTCTGCGAGATTTCAATCGCCTCATTGGCATCTGCTCGGCCCTGCCCGACATCCCCAGTATAGCTGCGCGCCACGCTGAGATTGTGCAGATTGGCTGCAAGGTCCCGAACCAGCCCTTTTTCGCGTGCCCGTTCAGCGGCTTGGGTATAGAACCCCGCCGCCGTCTTCATCGAGGCTTTCATGAAATTGGCGTCGCCAAACCCACTCAGCGCCCCAACCTCAAGGCGCGGGGATTCCAGCTTGCGGGCAAGCGAGAGCGCCCGCTCGTTGGCCTTCAGCGCTTCTTTGTTCCGGCCCAGCGGGAAATAGACGTTGCCGCGCACATAGCTTATCTGGGCCTCATCTTCCTCGGACCCGCAGCGCTGTGCCGCTGCCTCGGCCGTGTCGAGCGCTTCCAGTGCGTCCTGATACAGGCTTGCTTGCCGCGCCGCCTGCGCAAGCCCGATATGGGCCCGGGCGATTTGTTCGTCTGTTTCAGCCAAACCGGCGGCGTCTTTGAACTCGTCCAAAGCTTCGTTTGACAACCCCTGCAACCGATGGGTTTCGCCCCGCGCGCACAGCAGGTCAAATCGGACACCCGCCGGGGACGGCAATTCCAAAGCACGCTCGATCAGCGGGCTGGCATCGTCGAATCGGAAGGCTTGTATCAATTTGTCGGCTGCTTCCAGATAGGCTTGCGCCGCGTTATTGGCCCCGGCCCGGTCCAGATGCTGGGCGCGCAAGGTTGCATCCTTGTCTTCGAACCACTGAGCCGCCTGCCGGTGCAGGCGGGCGCGTTCGGATTTGACCAGTGTTGCATAGGACCCGTCCCGGATCAGCGCGTGGGTAAACATGAAATCGGGCCCTGCCTCTCGGATCAACGCCGAGCGGATAAGGTTGCTGGTATCCAGATGCCCTTCACCCAGAATGAAATTCAGAACTTCGGGCGAGAACCGTTGACCCAGAACCGATGCAGCCTGAATGGCGGTTCGGCTGGCGCGATCCAGTGCGTCCAATCGCGACTGAACGATACCCTGAATACTGCCCGGCACAGTTTCCTGTTTGAGCACATCCGTGTTTCGCAACAGCTGCTCCAGAAACAACGGATTTCCACCGGCGCGCTGGACGCAGGTTTCCAGCAAGTCGCGATCGATGGCCCGGAACTCTTCGACCAGTTGCCTGACGTGCTCTTCTCCCATCGGTGCCAGTTCCAGTTTTGACACCAGCGCGCCATCCGTGGCCATCTGCCAGTTCCTGTCGATCGGATCGCCCTCGGCCCGGCTGGTCATCATCAACACACAGGGCGTGTTCCGCGTCACCGCGGCGATATGAGAACACGCCGCCAGGATGTCGGGCGTCGCCCAATGGATGTCTTCAATCTGAATAAGCAGGGGCGATTCCCGACTGCTGGCGGAAAGCAGCTCCTCCAGCACCTGACGCCGCCCCCGCAGACGGGTCTTGTTGTCCATCACCGCATAGACCTCGGCCAGGCCCGGATCCTGCTCGAGTTCAAGCAAAGCATTGAGGTGCGCAGCGTTGGAAGGGCTGACCCAGCCCTTGGTAATGGCCTCTTTTGCAACGGCCGCCCCGGTTTCCGCCCCGTCCGACGCCTCAAGCCCCAGAATGCTGCGTGCAACGGTCTGAATGGCTGAATGACCTTCGCGCGCGCCGAAATCCATCACAACGCCGTTGTGGATCGTGTAGGACAGGCTGGTCGCCAATTCCGCCACTTGCTCGGACAGATGGGTTTTTCCAATTCCGGGTTCGCCCAGAACGATGTGCACTTCACCTTTTCCATGGCGTTGGCATCGGTCGAATGTGGCCGAGAAAATCGACATCTCACGCTCGCGCCCGATGAATTTGTGCCGTCTCGTCCGAATGTTCCTGGCCAGCCGGTCCAGACGCCAGACCTCAACCGGCTCGTTCAGCCCCTTGATCGCCTTGACCCCGATGGAGTCGCCCACGAACAACGGGCCCAGCGCGCGTTGAATGTCATGTGAGACCAGAGTCTCGCCGCCCCCTGAGATATCTGTCAGCCGAGACGCCAGATTCACCCCATCCCCTGTCACCGTATATTCCGTATGCGACTGGCTGCCTGTCGTACTGGCGATGACCTGACCCGAAGAGATACCGATATGACAGGACAGCGGCGGTGATAACGTCGGAAGAACCGCATGAATTTCAGCTGCCGCCCGTGCTGCCCTTTCCGTGTCATTGGTATGTGAGATCGGCGCTCCGAAAACGGCCATGACCGCATCACCGATATGCTTGTCGATGCGGCCGCCGTATTTTTCGACCACATTGTCCACTTTGCTGAAGAACTGGTTGAGCAGCGCGTGCAGATCCTCGGCATCCAGCTTGCTGGACATTTTCGTGAACCCGGTCAGGTCCGCAAACATCACCGTGACCTGCCGCCGCGCAGGTTCGTGCGGCGCTGCGGGTTCAGGCTCTGCGGCGATCTGCGCGGAATCAAGTTGCTCGATGGCACGCAAAAGCCGCCGACGATCGCCGACAGCGGTCACACCGATTTCGATCAGATCCTCGGCCGTCAAATCAGGCAGAATGGAAAAGTCGATCTTATTATCAATGAAGGCCTGCGCGTACTCGTTTAATCCATTTGCGCTCAACCAGCCCCTCAGATCTTGAGACATATCGCCCCTCTGAAGTCCCCCACTTCAAGCGAGAACCTAGCATGGCAGCGGGCATGAGTCTGCAAAAACCAAATTAATTTGTGATTTTGAGCAGGGTTAATCCCCTTTTGATGCATTCACAGGCTTGAATTTCCAAACCCACTCGACAGGACAAATGAACGACAGGCCTCCGAAATTTCTCGGAATCGCGACCTTTCCCGCACATAAAGATACACCTCGCGCCTGTCCGGCAAATCCGAAATCGGACGAAAGGCGACTGCGTCCGGGATGAACTGCGCGACGGTCTGCGGCAGGACCGTGATCCACTGGCCTGCCCTGACAGTCGTGATCAGGGAATGCGTGTTGTGGATGGTAACCTCGGCCCTGTCCAGAATTTCTCGGAAAGGCGCGGACTCGATAAAGTCACACAGGGCGTTTCGCACGAAAGGCTGAGCCACCAGATCGCAAATGGCTGGCGGTTCCGCCCGTGTCATCAGCGGATGATCGGACGCTGCAACCAAGCCGAAACGGTCCTGAAACAGCGGCTCTGCACTGACCCCGTTCAGCGGAAAATGGCCGGACGCTATGCCGATATCAGACGTGTCCCCGGCGACCGCATCCAGAACCTGCTGCGAATCTCCGTCTCGCAGCTCGATCTTCAGGCCGGGAAAACGAGACGTCATATGGCCCAGCAGAGCAGGAAAGACCAGCGCCCCCACGGACGGCACGGATACGATCCGGATCAACCCGTGCTCGGCCTGTGCCGCCAGTTCAATATTCTGAACAGCCTGATCGAAATCCCGCACCTGTTTGAGCGCAAGGTCGAGAACTTGCTGACCGAGCGGAGTAAGGTGGTTTTTCCGTTCGCCTTCAAACAGTTTCTTGCCAAGATGCTCTTCGAATTGTTTCAACATCATTGAGACCGCGGATTGCGTGCGGCCCAAACGGCTGGCTGCCTCGGCAAGATTTCCGGTTTGGGCCACGGTGCAAAAGCACCGCAGCATCTCTATTTTCACGGCCATGCTTCAATCTTTCTGAAGTTTTCTAAAGTTATTTGAGTTTGACTGATGTCGTCAGCAAGTTCCATTCTTTCGCAAACTGAAATTTGCGAATTTGGGGCCTGACGTGACCAAACTGAATCTGATTGCCGGCGAATGGCTGGCTGGCGAAAGCGAAATCGAAAACCGCAACCCATCGGATCTGAGCGATCTGGTCGGCATGTTCACACAAGCCAGCGCCGACCAGCTTGAGGCGACCCTGGATCAGGCGCGCGTCGCGCAGGCCGAATGGGCCGCCTACGGGCTCGAGCGCAAACAGGCCGTCCTGAACGCCATCGGCAACGAGTTGATGGCCCGCGCCGAAGAGCTGGGTACTTTGCTGAGCCGTGAAGAAGGCAAGCCGCTGGCCGAGGGCAAAGGCGAGGTTTACCGCGCCGGTCAGTTCTTCACTTACTATGCGGCCGAATGCCTGCGACAGATCGGTGAGAACGCCGATTCCGTGCGCCCCGATATCGAGGTGGACGTGCGCCGCGAAGCTGTTGGCGTGGTTGCCATCATCAGCCCATGGAACTTCCCCACTGCAACCGCCTCGTGGAAGATTGCCCCGGCGCTGTGCTATGGCAACGCGGTTGTGTGGAAGCCCGCCAACATCACCCCTGCCTCGGCCGTGGCCCTGACCGAAATCATCGAACGGCAGGATATCCCGAAAGGTCTGTTCAGCCTGGTGATGGGCTCGGGCCGTTCCATCGGTCAGCGGCTGGTGGAAAGCCCCAAGGTCAATGCGATTTCCTTCACCGGGTCTGTGCCCGTGGGCAAAGGCATCGCCGCCGCCGCGATCCAGAACCTGACCAAGGTGCAGATGGAAATGGGGTCCAAAAACGCGCTGGCCGTGATGGACGACGCCGATCTGGATCTGGCGGTAACTCTGGCGCTGGGCGGGGCCTTTGGCGGCACCGGTCAGAAATGCACTGCCTCGTCGCGGCTGGTGGTTCACGCGGGCATCCATGATGCCTTTGTCGAGAAACTGGTTGCCGGTGCGCAGGCAATGAAAGTGGGTCACGCGCTGGAAGCGGGCGTGCAGATGGGCCCCGTCGTCAGCCAGCAGCAGTTGAATGAAAACCTCGCCTATGTCGAACTGGGCAAATCCGAAGGGGCCGAGCTGGCCTGTGGCGGTCAGCGCCTGGAGATGCCCCATGACGGTTTCTACATGTCGCCGGGCGTGTTCCTGAACACCACCAACGACATGCGCATCAACCGCGAAGAAATGTTTGCGCCCCTGACCAGCGTCATCAAGGTCGGCAGCTATGACGAGGCGCTGAGCGTTGTGAACGACACCAATTTCGGCCTGACCTCGGGCATCGTGACCAAATCGCTGGCCCGCGCCACCCATTTCCGCCGCAACGCGCGCACCGGCGTGGTGACGGTGAACCTGCCCACCGCGGGCACCGATTACCACGTGCCTTTCGGTGGCCGCGGCGACAGCTCGTACGGACCCCGCGAACAGGGAAAGGCGGCGGCTGAATTCTACACGACCGTCAAAACCGCCTATATCAGCGCAGGCCCCGTCTGATGCGGATCGATGGCCTGCAATATGCCAACTGGTCGGAAAAGATCTTTCGCCAGTTGCGCGAAGGGGGCGTGGATGCGATCCACGTCACCATCGCGTATCATGAGAATTTCCGCGAAACGGTACTGAATTTCGAGAAATGGAACCGCTGGTTCGAGCAATACCCGGATCTGATCATGAAAGGCCGGTGGGCCAGCGATATCGACACGGCCCGTAATACGGACCGAACCGCCGTGTTTTTTGGGTTTCAGAACCCGTCGCCCATTGAAGACGATATCGGGCTGGTCGAAATCCTGCACGATCTGGGCGCGCGGTTCATGCAACTGACCTACAACAACCAATCCCTGCTGGCGACAGGTTGCTACGAGGCCGAAGACACCGGCATCACCCGCATGGGCAAGCAGGTCATCAAAGAGATGAACCGCGTGGGCCTTGTGGTCGACATGAGCCATTCGGCAGACCGTTCCACGATCGAGGCGGCTGAAATCTCGGACCGGCCCATCGCGATTACACACGCCAATCCGCACGAATGGTCCCCGGCCCTGCGCAACAAGCGGGATGACGTCATCCGTGCGGTAACGGAAAAAGGTGGGATGCTGGGCTTTTCGGTCTACCCTCACCACCTGAAAGACAAGTCCGATTGCACGCTGGAGAGCTTCTGCGAAATGATCGCCCGCACCGCCGACAAATACGGGGCCGAACATCTGGGGATTGGCACTGACTTGTGTCAGGATCAGCCCGACAGCGTCGTGGAATGGATGCGTGTGGGGCGTTGGACAAAAGAGATCGACTATGGCGAAGGCTCGGCCTCGGCTCCGGGATTCCCACCGATGCCGGGTTGGTTTCAGGACAACCGAGACTTTGGCAACATCGAAGAAGGGTTACGCGCGACCGGCCTGAACGATGACGAAGTGGCCGGGATCATGGGCGGGAACTGGTATCGGTTCTTTGCCGAGAACTTCGTCCCACAAAGGTAACCAAATGGAACCACACGCGCAGACAGAGATCGCCAGACGTGACCCATCCACGGTCATGCGGCTGTCACGTTTGGGATCGTTGCACCAATGTCGGCTCAGCTTTATGCGGCAGCTGACGCGTCGCATGGCCGAGGAAAACTGGAGCTTTTCGCGCCCCGCGTTCGAAATTGACAACAAGGGTGTGGGCCATGCGGTCTATACTGCGCAAGGCCCCGATCGGGCTTATTCGCTGGTCGCTTTTGCCCATGACCTGCCACCCGATCAACGATCGGACCGGGTGATTGCCGAGGCCTGGGATGCCACCTTTACCTTGTTTGACGGCATTCCAACGTCAGAGGATATCGACCGTCTGTCGCAGAATGTTCCGTTGCAAGAAGCCGGACGCGTCAGCGAAGCCGAACTGTCCCTGTCGCGGGCGAACCGTTCCGTGCGGCTTTGGGCTCATGTGGTGGATCAGCTTGCTGCGGGGCGGCAACCCGACCTCGAACAGATCTACAAGGTCGGCTATCTGATGCGGACCACGGCCGTTTATGGTTCGGGCAAATTCGGCGCGGCGGACCGCGAAAAGACAGCCGGCCGGGCCGAAGTCAGCGGTCCGTTCCAGATCGAGATGCTGTCGGTCTATCTGACCCGCGCCTTTGTGCGCGATCTGGTGCAGCACATGGCGCGGGTCAAAGGCCAAGACCAGACCGCAGAGCTTGATCCGGACATCGCGCGCTGGCTGGGCATCGGGAATTCGACCGGCCTGGGCATGGCGCCGTTCATCGTCAATCACCCGGTGCTGTTCAACAACTGGATCATGGTGCGCGAGGAGGCGATCTCGCGCGTTCGGTCCATTGATGCGGCTTCGGAAGATGAAGCACGTGTCTTTTGCGATGTCTTTGCACGCTGCAAACAGTCAATCGCCTGGTGGCGATCTGAACACCCGGTGCAGATGGAAAAGCTGGCGGCGCTGAATTCGGATCTGCAAGAAATCGAGAAATACCTGGCCAAGGATGATCTGACACAGGATCACCCCTGGAACCGACTGATCCTTTGGTCCGAAGCCGCGCTGACCGAAGAAGGTCAGGAGCTGCTGGCCTCTTTGATCCTTGAACCTTATGGCGCGCTTGTTGACGGGCTTGCGAGCTGCATGGCAGACACCGACGCCTCTGCACAGGTGATTGATGGGGCAATGCCGGTATCAGCGGTGCGTGCTTTGATCCGGAACAGTTTTGACTGGGCTTTGAACCTTGATTGGGCCGCCGCCAAAAACTGCGCGCGGGCCTGGTACGTATCCGAAGAAAAGCTGGAACCCCGGCTGGGCGAGCGGTTTGAGGAGCCGATCTCGGATTATGAACAACCTCTTGCACCGGCGCGGGATGCAACCTTGGCTTTCGAAGCGTTGCAGAACTGGCCTGATGACGCTCCGATAGCAGAGTTTCTGTTGCGCCATCCGGAACACCGCCACAGCGTGCGCCGCGCGCAAATCAGCCGTATCGCTCCCTACGGTGAAATTCGAGACAACACGATCAGCGCGCAGGTGATGCCCATTGATATGCTGCGCGCCAAACTGTCCTTCTTTGGGGCGACGCATTTCGACCCGCGTTCGGATCGGTGGGTGCGTATCTGCATGTATGCGGGCGCGCCCTACCCGGAAGAACTGAACACCGCGAACGCCGATCTTTGGGTTTATCCGGAGGTTGTGCAATGACCTTCTCGTTGAACGAAGTGGAAGCCACCGCCAAACGCGCAACCCGTGGGGCTGGATATGCCTGGGGTGTGGCGGAAGAAGCTGCGAAAGCAACCCGATGGCTGTGCGCCCAGGGGTTTGACGGGCCTGCGATCCTGTCCCGGTTGCTTGAGCAGGAATTTGCTCCGCACCTGGAACATCACACCCCAGAGGCCCGGGACGGCGTGTGGACCGGCGCCCGGGATCTGTGCCCCCTTATGACCGGATCGGCGCTATCAGATTTCCCGGACGCCCTGTCGCAAGGCAAAGTTCTGATTTCCAATGTTGCTGCACCTCTTCTGTTGCTGCCCTTTGTCGCCACCATGGCGAAAAAGCGGAAATCGACTGTGGAAATCACTTTGGACGGGGTTTCCGCGACCACTGATGGTGTTCATCTCAGCTGTGAAGATTTTGGAATGGAGAGGGCAAACCGCGTCGGGATAACCGAAGCCGGCAACATCAGACCCACCCGCTCCTTGCACAGCCGCGCTGACCCGGATCCGGGGGCGTGGCAATTCCTCAACACTGTGGCGCATCGCACCTATGCCCCCGCAACAGAAGAATCCCGGCTGCTTGGCGCTGGTGCAGGCTTGTCAGACAACGATTGAAGGACCACCCGATGACCGAAACCAGAACCCTCTCGCTTGCCGAAATCGAAGAGCTGTCATTCAATGCGCTGGTTGCCGCCGGCACAAGCGAAGAAAACGCACGCCCTCTGGCTGTTGCCACAGCCGCGACCGAGGCGGACGGCGTGGCCAGCCATGGGCTGGCGTATATCCCGATCTATTGCGAGCATGTTCAATGCGGCAAGGTGGACGGTCACGCAAAACCGGCCCTTGAAACCCCGCGTCCGGGCCTCATCCGCGTCGATGCCAAAACCGGGTTTGCACATTCGGCCATTGATCTGGGTTTCGAGGCGCTGATCCCTGCGGCACGGGAACAGGGCATCGCCGCATTGGCGATTACAAACAGCTACAATTGCGGTGTGCTGGGCTATCACACGTATCGGCTGGCCCAGGCAGGGCTGGTCGGATTGGGGTTCACCAATGCGCCAGCATCCATCGCACCCTCGGGCGGATCGAAACCTGTTGTTGGGACCAATCCGTTCTCGATCGCTGCACCGGGTACGGATGGTCAACCCGCGCTGCTGATAGATCAAAGCGCCAGCACCATCGCCAAAAGCGAAGTGATGAAGCATGCAAGAGAAGGCAAGGACATTCCTGTCGGATGGGCGCTGGACGCTGACGGCAACCCGACAACCGACCCTGACGTTGGTTTGAAAGGCAGCATGGCCCCCTCGGGCGGCTACAAGGGCGTGGGTGTTGCTTTGCTGACCGAAGTCATGGCCGCTGCCCTTACCGGATCGACACTTGGGTTGAACGCATCGCCTTTTTCCGGAACGGCCGGTGGCCCCCCGAAGACAGGGCAGTTCTTCATTGCGATTGATCCCGTGGCGTCCTCTGCAGGTTTGTTTTCAAATGCAATGGCAACTCTGGTTGAGTCGATCAGATCTCAGGACGGCGCGCATCTGCCCGGTGATGGCCGCCGCAAGAGCCGGCTTTCGTCAAGCGAAGCGGGTGTCGCAGTGAACTCCGCAACCCTGTCAAAGATTGAAGCGATTTTGGGCTCCGGCTAGGCGACGGCCTCACCTTCCATTGGGTGCAGTGACCAATTGGCGGCAATCCCCAAAATTGCGCTGGACAATTCAGTCAAAGGATTTGCCTGTCTCTGATTTACAGGCGCGTTGATAGGCAACGGGATATGCGCCTGTATCCCGGGCCGCAAAAAGCGCAAGTCGCGTGTGAAATCCGATATGCGGCGATCCGTGCCGCGCGAAAACGATCGGCAGACCAAAAGACTGGCAGCGCGTTGAAACCCGACAAGACCGATGTCTCACGGTCTTTCTATCGGCTGTCGTGACGTGTTGGCGTTGAAACACAACTGGGCCAGACCCAAATCGCCGCTCGCTGCACGGCCCAAGAACCTGTGATTCTCGCTGCCATTCGCTGCGTAAGCTGCCAAGGACAGCCAAAGCAGCGATTTAGCGGAGTATCCGGCACCTGGCGGTCGTTGCGCAAAAAAGTTGCAAAACGGCCCGTTTGATTGCCTGCAGCAAGCCACATTGCGGCTCTACTGCAGGCTCTGCCTCTCAACTTTCCAGGAAATCGGATATGACTGTAGCGGCCTGTTTCAGTTTCGGAGCAAAAATGGGCGCACTCCAAAACCCGGTCAGTATTGAATGCTCATCGACAGGCTTTGCGACGAGAGTTCCTTCTCAACGACCCTGGTCTCGTCGATCACGCAAGTAGCAGTTTTTTCACCAGATACATCCAGTCTCACATAGTAAGTTCATGGCCATCCCATTTTGTTGTTTAAGTCGCTGCAATCATTGCAGCGTCCCAGCCGATGACCGCATCTCAATTGCTCAAAACGCTACATCTGTCCGATGAGCTCTGGCTTCAGACCCCAGGTTCAACAGTCAAGGTTATTCTGCCGCGATCGCCTTCTCTTGCCGTCTCTCGACGTCTTCGATCAGCAGCGTGCGGGTTGGGAACGGAATATTGATATCGGCTTCGTCCAGCGCCTCTTTGACTTTGCGCTTCATGTCCGCCTGGTATTGGAAGTAGTCCGAAGACTTGCACCACACGCGGACAAGAAAATCGACGCTGCTGCTGCCAAGATTGTTCACCTGGATGAACGGTTCGGGATCAGCCAGCGAACGGGCGTCCGACATGATCGTCTCGCGAATGACGCGCTCGGCCTCCGCCAAGTTGACGCCGTATCCAACGCCGAACGTCCACTCGGCACGACGGGTCTCGTAGACGGAATAGTTCTTGATGGTGTTTCCCCACACCTCGGCGTTGGGAACGATAACCTTGACGTTCCCCATATCCGCAATTTCGGTGTAGTTCAGGGTGATATCTTTTACGGTTCCGAGCACGCCATTCACGTCAACGAAATCGCCGATCTTGAGCGGTCGGAACAGGATGATCATCACGCCGGCTGCAACGTTGGACAATGTGCCTTGCAGGGCAAGACCAATGGCCAAACCCGCGGCACCGATCAGCGCGATGATCGACGTCGTCTGCACCCCAAACGTATTCAGAATGAACAGCCCTGTAAACGCCAGGATCGTATAGCGCGCCAGATTGCCAAGAAAGTTGAAAAGCGTGTCGTCCAGACGTTCCGAGTTTTCACCGACGCCCCGGATCTTCCGGCCGACATATCTTGAAATCACAATCCCAAGAACCAATAGAATCAGCGCCGCGATCGCGTTCGCGACGAGGCCAAGAAGGGCCTCGAGCGTCAGCAGGTCGCTCAGCGATTTCCCGTCATACAGCTCGGTATTCAGAACTTGTGACAGTTTGGCCCAAACGGTGTTCGTCACGGTCTCTGCGGTCTGTGCAATCTCGTTTTCCATGATGTTCCTCGTGTTTCATCGCCTGAGTTTTTTTCTTGCAGCGCGGTCCTGCCGCGTCAGACCTCGATCACGGCGCTAGAGGCAAAGAACATGGCCTGGCTGACGGCCGATTTGACCTGTTCTTCGGTGTAGGGTTTGGAAATCAAAAAGGCCGGTTCGGGCCCTTTGCCCGTCAGTAGGCGCTCGGGGAAGGCGGTGATGAAAATGACGGGGCAATCGCCGTGCTGGGCAATGATGCGGTTCACGGCATCGATTCCGCTGGACTTGTCCGCCAGTTGAATGTCCGACAGGATCAGGTCGAACGGCTCGCGCTCGGCCAAGTCAATGGCGACCGTCTCGGTGCGTGCGACCCCTGTGACCCGGTGGCCCAGGTCGGTCACCATCGTTTCAAGATCCATCGCGATGATTGCTTCGTCTTCGATGATCAAAATGCGCCCAGAAGTGTGGCGGGCCATTTCCTCGTAGGCGATATCGATCAGCTTCTGAGCCTCGGCGGGTTCTATCTGCATGATTGCGGCGATATCGCTGACCGAGAACTCTTCGACCGTGCGCAGCAGCAAGGCCTCGCGCGTATTGGGCGTCAGGCGTGCCAACTGGGCGTGAGCGCGCGATTGAATGTCAGAACTGCCGCCATCGGCGTCAACGGGCATTCCCGACGTTGACCAGATACCGTGAAAAACACGAAACAGCGCGACCCGCGGCGCGAGATCGGCATCGAACTGGGCGGGATCTGCAAGGATCGCTTCAAGCGATGCAGCGGCGTAGGCGTCGCCACTGTCCTGTGAGCCGGTGAGGGCACGGGCATAACGGCGCAGAAACGGCAAGAGCGGGCCAATTTTATCTGCGACGGAAACTCCGGTCAGCTCGGTCATCTATGTTTTCCTCATTTTATTCTCTAAACTCGGGAACCAAACGCATACTGGGGCGTTATGGTTCCAGCAAAAGTAAAAATTTTTGATGATGCCATGACAAAACCACAGCCAAGCCGAAGCCATCGGCAAGAAATAGAGCAAAGGATCGACGAGAACCTCAAGCGGGCTTTCGATGAGGTAGCCAACGAACCGGTTCCGGATCGATTCGTCGATCTTCTTGAAAAACTTCGCAATCAGACCAGTGTTCCCAAAAGCGGTGACACGGGAGGCTCGGATGGTTGATCCGCGAGAAGAGCTTGTCGAACATATTGGTGCGATGCGTGCCTTTGCGATCAGCCTGTGCCGAAACGGCGCCACTGCCGATGACATCGTGCAGGACGCATTGATCAAGGCATGGAGCAATATCGACTCGTTCCAGGAAGGCACCAACATGCGAGCGTGGTTGTTCACCATCGTCCGGAACACCTATTTTTCGTTGCACCGCAAGCGCAAGCGCGAAGTCGAGGATGTGGATGGCGCCATGGCCGAGAGCCTGTCGCAAAAGCCCGACCATGACGGACGGCTGGCGTTGAAGGATTTTGCTGTTGCATTTGACCAACTGACGGATGAACAGCGCGAAGCGTTGGTGCTGGTCGGTGCACAAGGGTTTTCCTATGAGGAAGCTGCCGAGATGTGTGGCGTCGCCCTTGGAACGATCAAAAGCCGGGTGAACCGGGCCCGCGCGCAACTGGCCGAACTGATGGGTTTGGAAGATGACGAACCCATCGAATTGACTGATGCGGTGACGGCGGCGATCGTTCAGACGCAACCGGCGGCCTGACGATCGATGGGTGCGAAACCGCGCAGCCTGACCGTCTATCTTGCCGCGCTAGTCACCCTGGCGCTTTTGCCTTTGGGGCTGATTGCGGTATTGCAGACACGCGCTGTGATTACCGAGGCCGACGAAAGATCTCGGGCCTCGGTTTTGGCGCGCACGATCGAAGCTGCCACCCGCGAACGGGAGCTTCTGCAGAAAGCTGTTGGTGCCAGTTCGGGACTTACAGCCGCGCTTGCGGAGGGAAGCCTGGACAATGCCGCTTGTTCGGACCTCATGCGCCGGTTCGTTGAACGCCAGCCCGAGTTCGTATTTGCCGGATTCATCCAGCCAAATGGGATTATGGCCTGCTCGACCGTCGAGAAGGACATCGATTTGTCGGACGCGCCCGGTTTCGGGCAGATCTCGGAAAATCCGCAGCTTACTTTTTCTGTCAGTCGTGCCGGGGCGGCGACAGGGCAATCAGTGATCATCGTAACCCAGCCGGTCATGAACAGGACTGAGCTTATGGGGTTCGTCTCCATCTCGATACCTCATGCGCTGGCGCGCACGCCCATGGATGTTGGCAACATTGGTAGTGACGTGGTCATCGCCCTGTTCGACGCGACCGGAGAAGTGCTGTCATCAAATGTGGGCTTGGATGAGGTCAAACCATTCCTACCGCCCGCGAAAGAAAACCTGTTGGTTCTGTCCAGTTCCGGCAAAACATTTTCGGCTAAAACGGCCGACGGAGAGGATCGGGTTTTTGCAGTTGCCAGCATCATTCCGGGCGAAGTCGCCGTGATTGGCAGTTGGCCACGCGAGGCGGCGCTGGCCTCTGTCGGTGCAGGCAGCACTGCCCTGACCATTGCTTTTCCGATCCTGATGTGGGTGACCGGTCTGGGAGTTGCCTTGTGGGGCCTGCATCGATTGGTGATCCGGCATCTCGACAGCTTGCGTTCGGCCGTGCGTCGTTTCGCGTTGGGCGAGCGCGACCCGATTGAAAGCCTCGCAGGCGCCCCGCAGGAGTTTCAGCAAATACAGACTGCGTTCAACCGCATGGTCTTGTTGATCCGCGAGGCTGAGGCGCAGCACGAACGCGACCTTGTCGAAAAAACGCTCTTGTTGCGCGAGGTACACCATCGCGTCAAAAACAATCTTCAACTGATCGCTTCGATCATGAACATGCATTTGCGCAAGGCCGAAACCACCGAGGCCCGGCGCTTGCTGGAACAGTTGCAGCGTCGGGTTCGCGGCCTGGCCATGGTGCACCAGAGCTTGAACCAGAACTCGCAGATGACGACGATCAACACCGAGGCACTGATCGGACATTTGGTCGCCGAACTGGCGCATCGACCGCCAATTCTGGGTCAGGTGGTCGAGGTTGACTGCCGGATCGCGCCTGTCGAACTGGGGCAGGATCAGGCAGTCACGCTGTCGATGCTGGTGGCCGAGGCACTGACGAACGCGGTCAAATACGTAGGCGTTCCGCAGAACGGACCGCCGACAATATCGGTGGAATTGACCCGACCCGAGGAGAACACCCTGCACCTGAAAATCTCCAACACGCGCGGGCAGACAGACGACGGTGCGGATATGTTCCATAGCGGCGGGATCGGTCAGCGGCTGATGCAGGCCTTCCTCCGCCAATTGGACGGTTCCGAAGACATAACCGAGACGTCATCGCATTATGTGTATGAGGTGACGTTCGAAATCTCCGAAGTAGAAGCGGATAGCGAACCACAGTCCATTGCGGATGAGAGAAGCGGTGATGCCCGTGCCGCAGCAGAATGACTTTGAGGTCCTGATCACGGCCGAGCAAGCCTGGCCCGCCTTGGAAAAAGCGGTTCTTGAGGCCCGGCACCAGATCAAGGCAAGTTTTCGGATATTCGATTTCATGACACGGCTGCGCAGCGACGAGGCGCGCCAGATTGGGGAAACCTGGTTTGACCTGATCGAGCATGTCATTCGCAAGGGTGTAACGTTTCATTTGGTCATCAGCGATTTCGATCCGATCTTCGCGACCGAGTTGCACGAGCTAAGCTGGCGCACGAAACGGCAGGCGGTTGCGCTAGCGGAAATCCTGGGTCCAGAAATCGCCTCGCGCTTGACCGTTCGCGTGTCCATGCACCCGGCGCAGGCTGGCGCATTGCCGTGGGCCGCGCTGTTGCCGGCGGTTCTTCGGAAAAAGGCGCAGCGGATTCAGAAGCTGTCCCGCGAACGACGCGAACGGCAGGCAGTACGGCTGGGGTCGGACACGTTACCCCGGCTTCACACCGTGTCGCACCATCAGAAAGTCGCCGTGATCGACAATGAGATCTGCTACCTCGGCGG
Source organism: Ruegeria sp. HKCCE3926 (assembly GCF_017872515.1). Lineage (NCBI taxonomy): Bacteria > Pseudomonadati > Pseudomonadota > Alphaproteobacteria > Rhodobacterales > Roseobacteraceae > Ruegeria > Ruegeria sp. HKCCE3926. The sequence goes on from NZ_JAEDOU010000003.1 coordinate 164,933, forward strand.
ATTGGACTTGAACGAAAGGCGCTTTGACACACCGGATCACGATCGTCTGGCCAAAAACACCTGGTCAGACGTTCAGTTGCTTGTCCGCGGACCCGAGGCCGCCGAGGCCGCGCGCCATATCGACCGGTTCGAACATGAAATCGCAACCGGACAACCGGACCCTCAGGCAACCCACCTGCGCCGCACCCTGTCCAGCCCGCGCCGGTTTGCGTTCTGGCGGCTGTCGCCAAAGACCATCGCGCATGAGATCGAGGATGAGCACATAGCCGCCTTTCAAGCCGCGCGGCAACTTCTGCACATCGAGACCCAGTATTTCAGATCGACTCTATTGGCCGAGGCTCTGGCTGAGGCGGGCCTTAACAAGCAGGACCTGAAACTGGTGCTTGTTCTGCCAGCTTTACCCGAGGAAGTGGCCTTTGGCGGGCATGACGGACTGGACGCGCAATTCGGGTTGGACCTTCAAGCCAAATGCCTGGAGATCATCCAGCAGGGGTTCCAAGACCGTGTATCGCTTTCGACCCCGGTCCAGCCGATTTCCGCAAGCGGGGCCGATGACCGCGCCGAGGTTCTGAGCGGGTCTCCGATAATTCACGTTCACAACAAAGTTCTGGTGGTGGATGACAATCATGCCTTGGTCGGGTCCGCCAACCTGAACGGACGGTCTTTGCGGTGGGACACAGAAGTCGCCCTTCGGGTCACCGACCGGCAGCGGGTGGCGGTTCTGCGGCAAGCCTTGGTGGACCATTGGTGGTTCTCGGGTGATCTGAGCAAACAGATCGAGCCCGATGCCATGTTCGCGTGGTGGGGGCGAGAGGTTCAGGCCAACGGTGTGCGGCGCCCCGAAGCGCGCAGCGGCTTCCTCGTCCCGCATGACGCCGACGTTGCGCGCGACATGCGGCAACCGCTGCCCGGGGTAACTGAAAACATCGTCTAGCTGGTTGTGATCGGGCTCATGACCTTGGGGTTCATCAACACGCCGAACCACAGCAAGATCGGCAGCGCGACGATGGCGCCGACCGGCCCCCAAAGCCAAAGCCCAAAGATGATGGCGATGAACACGACCAGCGGATTCACCTGCAGACGTTGGCCGACGAAGGCGGGTGTTACGAATTGTGCTTCAGAAAGATTGATTGCCAGGAAAACCAGGGGAGGCAACAGGGCCGCGGCTCCACCGAACTGGGTTAAACCGGCGATCAGAAGGCCGGTCAGGATCATCAGCGGGCCGAGATACAGCACAAAATTCAGAAGGCCGGCGGCCACCCCCCAGATTACGGCGTCATTGATGCCGATCAGCCCCAAGGCCACAGCCGTAACAGTCCCAAGGCCGATATTGACCAACGTCACGGCAGCGAAATAGCGATAGACCGCGCGGTCAGCCAGATACAGCCGCTCTTTCAGGGGACCGGCTGCGGCATAGAGCTCGGGCCGGGTCAAAACGAAAAAGAACAGCGTGCCGATGAAAATCAGGATCTTTGATCCGAAATTGGGCGCCAGCCACAAGGCATCCATCACTGACGGAAGGGCGGACTCCGTTTCCGCTGCCCCATCGGCGCCGACGGTTTCCTCGATCTCGCGTCCAAGCGTTTCGATGCCCCGAATGAACTCGGACATCGCGGCGACCCAAGAGCGCAACTCGCGTTTGATGGCGGGCAACTGTTCGACCAGCGTGGACAGCAACGGTTCAAGCAGAAGGAACGCCGCGACGATGACGGTGCTGGTCACGAACAGCAGTGCCGAGGCGGATATCACACGCGGGCAACCGACCTTCTCAAGCTTGTCGGCAAGCGGGGCGACCACGACCCCCAAAACCAAAGCGAATGTGATCGGAGCGACGATGGACCGGGCCAGGTACAAAGCGGTGATGCAGGCGATCCCGGTCAGGATCGCCAGCATTGCACGCAAGGCCGATGGAGAGCTGAAAGCAGTTGGCATGGGCGCGCTTCACTGACTGCGCAAAGCGCCAGAGGCCCGATCTGCCGCGTCATCCAGCCGTACATTGGCCGCGGCATGCAGCTTGTCCAGTTCTTCGTTCAAAACCTTTTGGGCGTGACGCATCAGCTGATCGCGCCGATGGCCCAGCAGCTCGTCCTCCTTGCGAGTGTTGGGCAGCAGAGCGCCAGCCAGAATACCTACGCCCAGCGCCAATGCGCCGGCCGCCAGCGGCTGATCATGGACGAAGGTCTGCGAGGCCTTCGCCGCCTTCCGCGCACGCTTCTCGACCGCTTGCTGCGCACCGATTGCGGCCTTACGCGCTTCGATCACACGGGCACGGGCTTGGGGTGAGAGCTTGTCCAGACCACGTTCCAAGGCGGCGGACAACACGCTGGCAGATTGGCTGTTTTCAGTCATTCCTGTCATCTCCTGTTTCATGCGGCTGTCAGCGTCGGCGACACGCCGGTCAAACCCGTCGAAGGCCTGCTGCGGAGGTACGGCCTGGGGCGGGGATTGAGTTCTTTTTGCGCCAGACCCGGGACCCGCAACCAAAAGGGCTGCTCCTGCACCGAGCAGAGCAAAGGCGGCCGGATTTTTTTGAGCCGTGGACCAGAGTTGCGCACCAATCTGCCCGCCATAGGCTTCGAGCGTCGATTTCGCCTCGTCTGCCAGGCGTGGCGGTGCCAGCGTATCCGACAGAGCATTCAGCGAGCGTGCAAGAGCGCTGCGTTCGTATGCGATCTGCGTTTCAAGAGGTGTCAGGTCAGACATGGGTCGACTCCTTCATCGCTTCGATGTCGCGCTGCAGGTTTTTCATGGTTTGCTCGGGGACCAGCGCGGTGGCGGACAGGCGGGATCGGCCAAAAAGCGCCAGGCACGCAGCAACTAGAACGAAACCCGCGCCAACGAGCAACGAGGCCATACCCACCGACAGTCCACTGGCGGCGACATACGCGACCAGGGCTGTGGCCATGAGGTTCAGCGCGATCATCAACAGGATCAGAGCAATGCCAATGCAGGCCAGCCCTAAGCCCGCTCGCGTCAGGTTTCGGGACAACTCCTCCTTGGCAAGCTTTACCTCAGCCTGAAGCAAACCCGACAGATGTTTGAGCGCGTTTGCCACAAGCCCCGGTGCAGATCGCAGATCGTTGGGGTTATGCATCGCGGCCACCATTCATCCGCGCCAGCGCGCTGGTGTGGCCCGACGTATCGACCGAGGTCCCATGCAGCAGCGACGGATCAATATCCCAAGGATCTGCCCCAAAAGATGCGGACTGGGCCGCGCCCGTATTGCGCGCGCTCAGGAAACGGGCTGCAGCAAACCCGGCCAAGGCAGCCGATCCGACGAACAACAGCGGGTTTTCGCGGGCGAAATCAGACACCTTTCGGCTCATACTGGCCAAGTCGGCAGAGCGGACTTGCCCAGCCACAGCTTCCATGTTGTCCGCAATCCTCGACAAGACCTGATGCTGCACCGATTGGTCGGGAAATGCATCGGCAGCTGCGTCGGCTGCGTGAGCGGCGCTCTCAACCTCCTGCGCTGCGCTGTTCTTCAGCGATTCGGCCCGGGCCGAGGCCTCGGCGGTCACGGTGTCCTTGACCTTGCCGGCCAGATCCTGGGCATGGGCTTTTGCTTTCTCCGAGGTCTCGGTTCGACGTGGCATGGTTCGATCTCCTGTGTTGAGGTCTCGGTCCCCCAACGCATGGAAGGCGAGATTGTTCCCAAGACCAGTTCGAACACCACTGAAGACACAGTTCGGTATCTGCCCGAACCCCCATTTTTCGGGCCAACGCAGAAATATCGCCGGTGCCCGGAACCAGTTCGAGTTTGGTGCGTTTCACTGGCAGCGACGAAGCAATCGAAAGGAATTTACGATGAACTGGGACCAAATTCTTGGACGCTGGACCGAATTCAAAGGCAAGCTGATCGAGCGTTTCGGCGATTTGACCGATGATGAGATCGAGCGAGCCCGCGGCGATCGCGAGCAACTGGAAGGCATCATCCAAAAGAAATACGGAGATTCGAAAGAAGACGTTCGGGAAATCGTGGATCGCCTGATCAAGGACATGTAGCCCAAAGGTGGATGCCCATATTGTGTGGGGTGGCGTCAAATCGGTGGCGCCCCACGCACTCCCAAGATAGAACCCAAAGGTAATCACCACCGCTATGAAACTGTCTGACCTCATCAATAAGCCCGTTGTCCCAGCTGGGACCGACCACGCGATTGGTCGCGTTTCCGATATCGCTATTAGCGCTGGGCAGACCGAGTTGGAGTACGTCTTGGTCAATTTGAGCGTGGCCGGAGGGAATGACCCGGTGGCTTTCACCGCCGATACGCTCGAACTTGGTGCAAGCGTGATAGAGTGCGCGTTTTCCCATCAGCAATTTCATCACCTTCGCCAGCGCAAAGAAGACGAAGATCCCCTTGCAGTGGACATCAAAGGCCTACCGCCCCTGGTCGTAGGGCCGTTCGGCAACGCGATTGCGCCGGTTGTGATGGGGGCGGTCCTGAATGACGCTCTCCGCCAACGCCCGCAACCCACGCCACCTGGTAGCAACTTCCGATGGTTTACGAAGTTGCGGGGCAACCCCGTGTTTGACGCTACTGGTGAGTTGGGCAAATTAAAGGAAATTGAGTTCGACCCTGACACCAAGGTTCTGCGGTTTCTCTTGATCGACGGGCGACCAGATATCCTGAGTTTTCCGTTCGCTGAGTTACGCAATATTCCCGACGACGAACACTACATGGTTCTGTCCACATCTTCCGATCCGCTGCACCCGGTCTGAAGGTCTGACCACGGCTTGTCAAACCGCGCAGTTGCGCGGTTTTTTCTTTTTAAAACAGATATTTTTGCACTTTTCTGGGAACAAGTCGCGGCGTCATTCGTTTGTTCAATAAGACCGCGGGAAATGCGGTCAGAACAGACCAAAGGAGTGAGCTATGAAACGTTTTCTGACCACAACTTCGATCGTTCTGGTGATGTCGGCATCGGCCTATGCAGAAAGCTCGAATGTCGAAGAAGTCGGCAAGAACCTGGAAGAGGCAGCCGAGGCAGCCGGTGATGCGCTGTCCAATACCGCGCAGGACATCAAGAACGCCGCCCGGAACACGGCGGAAGACGTCGACCAGGCAGCCGAAGCAACTGGTGAGTACATCAGCGAAAAAGCCGGACAGATGGCCGATGCAGTTGATCCAACCACCATCGACATCACGGGCTATGTCCCCGTTGCCCAAGGCACCATCCCGGCCAAAGATCTGACCGGCATGCGCGTCTATGACGTTTCGCAAGAGTGGATCGGTGAGATCGAAGAGGTTGTCGTCGACATGGACGGATCGGTTGATGGGGCCGTGATTGGCGTCGGCGGGTTCCTCGGCTTGGGGGAAAAGGATGTTCTGATCGATTTCTCGCGCGTGTCGCTGATGCGTGAAATCGATGGTGACACCACCTATGCCTTCGTTCATGCCGACAAGGAGATGCTGAAGGATATGCCGGCCTACGAAGGGTCGTAAACCGGCTCTTCAGTCGCAAAACTCGTGATCAAGCCGCCGGCCGATTTTTCGGTCGGCGGTTTTTCAATTCCTGTCCATCCACCACGTTTAGATCAGCGGGCGCGGAACGGCTTCGGTGATTTCGACCAAGCCAAGCTCGGCCAGACCCTCAAGGTCGTTAATCTGCAGCACATTGTTGGACCACTCGGCCAAGCCGAGATCCTTCAGTCGGCGCAGGGTCTTGTTCGTGTGAACCAGAGACAAGCCCAACGCATCCGCAAGATCCTGCTGCCGGTAGGGCAGCGGACACCGCAAGCCTTTTGCCAATCCGACGGCCTGCGACCGTGTGTAAAACCGGTGCAGGCTCCACGCGATCTTCTCGATCGCGCCGCGCTGGCCAACGGTTGTCAGGGCGTCGCCCAGAAAATGCTCTTCGACGGCGGCCAGGAATGTCAGGTCAAAGGCGCGATCAGGCTGGTTCTGATATAATTCGAACAGCCGCGAGCGATTGAACACGCACAGCCGCATCGCGGTTGTCGCTTCGACGGAGTGCCGCATCTCGCCCATGACCCCAGCCTGCAGCCCGACGAGATCGCCTGGAAGCACAAAGCCGATGACCTGCCTGCGACCATTTTCCAGCGTTTTATAACGAACGCCCATCCCGCTCAGAACCGTGAACAGATGCGCGGATTTCGCACCCTCGATGAACAGTTGCGTTCCGGGTTCGGCCTGCATCTCGCCGGTTTTGAACCTCTGCATGAATCGCAGGTCGTCTTCCGAGAACGGCAGGAAGACGTCCATCTGCCTCAGCGGACAGTCCGCACATGCGATTAGAGAATTTTTTCGTTGCTGTGTCATAGTTTATTGCGGCGCTGTGGGATTGCCCTAGGGTGGCATCGAACAGATTTCAGGATGGTATTTATGGAAGCCTCTTCCCGCAGCGTAGCAGATGTTTTGATTGTTACGGAAAACTTTATCGAAGCAGCGGACATCAGTGACGCCATCCCCGGAGTTCCAACTGATCGCATTGTCCATATCCGCGAGCTGCACGCGGGCAGGCATTTCTGGCAGGAGCCCAAATTCGCCCCGGCCTTGAGCGTTCTGAGCTATCGCAGAAGTGAGACGTCATTTGACGCCGTCGCGCGGCTGTTGGCCGAGCGCGGCAGTGCGCTGTTGCTGTTGGACCCGTCCCCCGAGGTGCAAGCGCAATTTGAATGTGCGGCACTGATACGGCCTTTTACGGCCGCAGATCTTGCCCGCAAGATCGCAGCCATGGATTTTAGTGGGAACGGCTTGAAGATCGGTTCTGATCCTGGGTGAGACGGCGAAGGGTGCATTGTGCCCCCCAGATCCTTGAACCAAAAAAAGCGCGGCCGATGCCGCGCTTTTTTGTACCGACAATCTCCGCGCTGATCAGATCGCGCTGCGCGCTGCCTTCGGGCCAAAGATCAGCCAGCAGATGAAGCCGACGACCGGAAGCAACAGAACGAAAAGGACCCACAGGATTTTTGCACCGGTCGTCGCAGACGAGCCGATGATCGAGATAATGGCCCAGATCGACAAAACCAGGACGATCAGACCGCCAATGCCATACACTTCCACCATACCGAAGTTCCTTTCGAGTTACTTGTCGTTGTTCCTACAAGAACACAACGCGATAGGTGGCCAAAAGTTCCCGACAAAGATCTGGGTGTGATCCCAGCTCTCGCACGAGGCTTGAGGATTTTTGCGCCTAATGGAACCAAAACGACCGGCAGAACGTTGGGTTTGAAGGTCGATACAAGGGGTCAAAATGTCCAATACACACAACGCGCCGCGAAAAGATCTTGTCGAGAAAGAGAGCGAGCGCGAAGCGGTCGAAGAAGCGTCCGGCCTGTCTCCGCGCCTGATATTCGAGACCATCCGCCAAAACGGCGAGGAGGAACTGGACCGCCCGACCAAAGCGTTGTTCTGGTCCGGGATTGCCGCTGGAGTGCTGATCAGCTTTTCGGTGCTGGGTGAAGCGATCTTGCGGGCACATCTGCCCGAAACCAGCGGGCGCTTCCTGGTCGAGAACCTGGGCTATTCCCTCGGCTTTGTCCTGGTCATTTTGGGGCGGATGCAGTTGTTCACAGAGAACACGATAACGACCGTCGTTCCAGCCATGATAAATCCGTCCGTCGCGTGCTTCACCAAAACCGCCAGGCTGTGGGCAATCGTTCTGGGTTCCAATGTGCTGGGGGCGTTTGCGATATCTGCCTTCCTGATCCATACGCCGGTGTTGTCGCCCCAACTCGTCGCGGTCATCAACGACCTGAGCCACCACGCCACCGGCATGGGCGCCTGGGTTGGCTTTCTGCGCGGAATACCGGCGGGGATCCTGATTGCGGCGATCGTTTGGATGCTGCCTTCGGCACAGAACAACGAGGTGCTGGTCATCGTAATCTTCACTTGGATGATTGCGGCCGGTGACTTTACCCACGTCGTTGCCGGATCGGTGGAAATGGCGGTTTTGATGCTTCAGGGGCAGTTGCCACCAGGCGCAGCCGTTTTCAGCTTTTTCCTGCCCGTTCTGGCCGGCAACATCATCGGAGGAACCGCTGTCTTCACGATGCTGGCCTACGCCCAGATCAAACCCGAAATAGAAGAAGACCCAAAGCGCGCCTGAGGTGCTTTGGGCCTTTGGGATGGCGGGTTGGTTGGCGTGGCAGTGACGAATAGCGCTGTCAGCGATTCCTGATGAAGAACCAGATCAGTAGACCGGCCAAACCCAATCCGAGCATGGCCGGCAATACGTACTCGATGCCCATATCGGTCGCGAAGTATCGCGTGTTCTAACCGCGGTCCGCCTTGCGCAACGCGAGGCCCAGCAGGACACCCACGCCCAACGCTCCGACCATAGCCAGACCCGGGTTCTCGCGCACGAATGCGGCACTTTTCTCGGATGTCTGTGTCAGCTGCTTTTGCGCCTCGTCGCGCGCCGTCTTCAACGTGTCACGCGTTGCGGTTACGCCATCTTCCAACGCTGATTTGGCCTCCTTGGCCACTTCTTCGATCCGCGCCGCCATCTCCACATGCGGAGCGTCCTGAGGGGCCTTTTTCGCCGTTTTCTGTGTCATGTCAGATCTCCTTTCATCGACCCAACGCGGGCGCTCGTCAAAGGTTCCACCAAAATGACCCGGAACCAATCTGGGGTTCCAAGCGTTAACCCGTCAGTAGCCACAGAAATGAAAGGAAATCCCATGTTGTCCTGGGCGCTGATCTTTTTCGCACTTGCTATCGTTGCTGGCATCTTCGGGTTTGGCGGCATCGCGTCGGCCTCGGCCGGTATTGCGCAGATCCTTTTCGTGATCTTTCTGGTCCTGTTCATCGGTTCGCTGATCTTGCGGCTGATCCGTGGGTGAGCCCCCGCGCATCCCCATTCCCTGAAACAGTACCCCGAGGTTCAAAGCTCTATGAAAGATGCCGTCCATACCCAAACCGCCGCCGAATTGCTGGTTGCCTGCCTGGAAGCCAACGGCGTGGCCTGTGCATTCGGTGTTCCGGGTGAGGAAACAACCGATCTGATCGCCGCAATCGACAAGTCGAGCATCGACTTCGTCCTGTGCCGGCACGAGCAATCGGCGGCGTTCATGGCATCGGTTCACGGGCGTTTGACGGGGAACCCTGCGGTATGCCTCTCGACACTTGGACCTGGGGCGACCAACCTTGTCACCGGTGTGGCTGACGCCACGCTTGACCATGTGCCGCTGATCGCCCTTACGGGACAGGGTGCGCGGTCCAGGCTGGGCCGCGAAAGCCATCAGATCATCGATCTCGAAGCACTCTTCGCGCCAGTCACCAAGTTGAGCCGAACGCTGATGGTCGCGGATGAAATTCCCCAAGTCGTTGCCGAGGCCGTGCGGTTGAGCAAGCTCGACAAGCCCGGTGCCGTCCATCTTTCCCTGCCCGAGGATCTGGCCGAGGTCCCGATTCTGGCCGAACCTTTCGTGGCGCCGCCGACAGCCGAGGTGCGGCCGGCGGCCGATGCGGTCATCCGTTCAGCGCGCCTGCTGGCCGAGGCGAAAAAGCCCTTGATTCTTGCAGGACACGGGGTGATCCGATCCGGCACGGCAAGCGACGTGCGGGCACTTTCAGAAAGCCTTTCCGCCCCGGTCGTCACGACATTCATGGCCAAAGGAGTTTTGCCGCCGGGGCACCCGCTCTCGCTGCATTCGGTCGGTCAACCGGGCAAAGAATTGGTGTCTGAAGCCTTCGACCTGTGCGATCTGATCATTGCCATCGGGTTTGACCCGGTTGAATATCCAACCTCGAACATCTCGATGGGCGGTAAGAAGCCGGTTCTCGAGATCTCGGACGTGGCCTCGGCGGTTGATGTGGACTGGCCGGTAAAGGCCGCTCTGACTGGGGATCTTCCGCACTGCATTGACGTTCTGGCGAAGGCCACCGCCGAACGCCCCGCGCAAAGCTGGTTCAAAAGTCTCCAGCAAAAGATTGACGCCTCGCTGGAAGGTGGGCCAACACCTTTCGATGCCGCCTGTGTCGCGCCGTCGAACATTTGTCAGGCGATTTCCGAAACGCTTCGCGAAGGCGACGTTCTGTTGTCCGGCGTAGGCCTGCACAAACTTTGGGTCGCCAGCAAGGTTCAAGCGCGCCGGGCAGGGCAAATCATCATTCCGAACGGCCTGGCCGGTATGGGCCTTGCGCTGCCCGGAGCGATCGAGGCTGCCCGCCTGTTGGACGAGGGTCGGGTAATCGCCGTTTGCGGTGATGGGGACTTCCTGATGAACGTTCAGGAGATGGAGACGGCGGCCCGGTTGTGCGCGCCCGTGACTGTTCTGATCTGGGAAGACAACGGCTATGGTCTGATCGACGAAAAACAACCAGGTGCGCGCGAGTTTTCCTTCCGCAACCCCGATTGGGAGTCACTGGCCCGATCCTTTGGCTGGGTCTATCACGACATCGAAAGCCACAGCAAACTTGCTCCTGCGCTGCAGGCGGCTGCCGACGTCGCCGTTCCGACTTTGCTGCGGGTGTCGGTCGACTATTCGGCTGATGGCGGAATGCCCACTGTCACCTGATTTTTTTTGTCGAAAGTGGAACAACGCCAGGCTTTGGGCGTTTCTTCCCCAGTAGAAAAAAGGAGTTGTCATGACCGACGCATTGAACGTTGTCCCGAACGAAAACCCCGTTTCCACTGGCGTGCGCGACACCGCTCCCTTGGCCAAGGGTCTGGCTGATGTTCTGGCCGACACCTACCGGCTGACCTTCAAGACACATGCGTATCACTGGAACGTGGAAGGCCCGCTGTTCTATTCGATCCACAAGCTGACCGAAGAACAGTACGAAAACATGTTCGCCGCTGCTGATGAGATCGCGGAACGCATCCGCGCGCTGGGTCATCTGGCACCCTCGCGCATGTCCGACATCCTGGATTTCTCGGTCATCAAGGACCGCGAAGGGGACCTGACCGCCGCCGACATGATCGAAGATCTGGCTGCTGATCACGAGCGGGTGGCGCACCGCCTGCACGCCCTGACCGAGCTTGCAGGCAGCCGCAAAGACGTCGTGACTGAAGATCTGGCGACCGAACGTTCGGCATTTCATGAGCAAGCAGCTTGGATGCTGCGGGCGATCTCGAAATCAAGCTGACGCGGTGACCGGGCGCGTTTGGCATTTCGAGATCCAACTGCGCGCGCTTAAGGTCTTGTGCAGGCTTGCCGAAAAATAGGCAAGCCTGCACATTCTGATCTGGTGACCAGTCCAAAGGGTGGCAATGTCTGATAAAAACACGAAAAGCCAAAACTTGGCCGAAGAGCGGACCGACTGGGCCGAAGACCGCACCATTTTGGCCAATGAGCGCACGTTTGCGGGTTGGATGAGAACCGGGATGGCATGCGTGGCCATCGCCCTTGGCCTCAAGGCCGTATTTTCCGCCGTCGAGCCCGAGTGGTTGGCGAAAGCCGCAGCCACTCTTTTTGGGTTGATCTCGCTGCTGATCTATTGGGGAGCGTGGATGAACGCCCGCCGCGTGTATTCCCGATTGGAAGCGCACAGCGCCCAACCGGCATCTCGCTTCCACTTGCAATTGGTTGTTGGAAGCCTGTCCCTCGGATCAATCGCATGTTGCCTTGTGTTGTGGCTTGTCTAAGTAAGGCACCTGGCGTGCCCCCGTCGGGTGGTCCGGTCTGATTGTTAGTGCATCGTCGGCCTCTGGTCCACCGGCACGATGCATTCTGACGCGGGCGGACGGTAGCCCAGTGCACTGTGTGGCCTGACGGTATTGTAGTGGACACGCAATTGCTCGATCAGGAATCTGGTTTCCTTTAGGCTATAGAATAGCTCGCCGTTGAGCAGTTCATCGCGGAACCGTGCGATGAAGCTTTCGCAGTAGCCGTTTTCCCAAGGCGACCCCGGCTCGATGTAGGCCGTTTTGGCGCCGACGGCCGCGATCCAGTCCTGCACCTTCTGCGCAATGAACTCGGGGCCGTTGTCGGACCTGATGTATTCCGGCGGTCCCCGCAGAATGAAAAGGTCCGTCAGCGCATCCAGCACGTCGGTCGAGTTGAGCTTGCGATCAACGCGGATCATCAGCGCCTCACTGGTGTATTCGTCGATGATGTTCAGGGTACGGTAGGCCCGCCCATCGGCGGTTCGATCTTGGACGTAATCATAGGACCAGACGTGGTTGGGCCGCTCTGGCCGAAGCCGAACGCACGACCCGTCTGCTGCCCGGCAGGGCATTGCGCAGCAATGTCCCGAGAGGGTTCAGCCAGAGTCCCCGCCGCGCGGCTTCGTTTATGGCGAAGTCCCTTAACTGCCCCGTGGTCAGGTCCGGCAGGTCCAGCACAACGCAGCGGCTCTGAAACGGTTCTGGCAGGCCCTGCCGGCTGTTCGCCGTCATCACCCAGTTGACCCAGGACATGTCCATCTTGACCTGGAAGAACGGGCATTCCCAGGTCGCCGCCGTCATCCGCTCCAGCAGCGGCAGCAGGGCGTCAGTCAGCGTGTGCCGCGTGCCTTTGTTGGAGTGGACCTCGTCGGCCTTTTCGATCTCGTCGATGATGACCAGCGGCCCGCCATGCCGGTTGTTCAGGACCGTGTTGACCAGTTTGCCCGCATGGGCGCTACCCCAGCCGCGCTGGGATCCGGTGAGCGCGAAGGACGCCGGCTTGCCCGTTGCATCAATATTGGTCGCAGGGACCTCCAGATGGTGGGCCAGTCGCCGGGGCCCAGAAGCTCTTGCCGATACCAGGCGGGCCGTTCAGGATCAGCGGGGGCGAAGCGGACACCCGGCAGGCCCTCGCGTGTCGAGGCCCGCAACCCGTGCCAGACGGCTTCGGTGGCGGGCGCCATCCAGGGCATCTCAGCATGCAAGGCGGTCGCGATCTCGTCCGCCTCTTGTTCGGTGGTGATGCGGGTGACCGGCAGCCCGCCACGAATGGGCGTCAGCTTCGCGCGGTTCTCCTCGCTGAGGTGAGACAGACCAGACAGGGCGCCCAGCCGTTGCACGTAGCAGTGCGCGCGACGCCGGATCTTCCGCCGCTCGGCCTCATTCAGATAGTCGAAGAACTGGTCCATCTTGTCGCGGGCGCCTTCATCGTCACCGGTCTGCGCCGCCTGGCGTTGCCTGCGGAGGCCGCGCAGGAATGTTTTCAGGCGCCGTTCGACCTCGTGCAGCGTCGGCAGGTCGTCTTCGAAACGCAGCGCATGAAATGGATTCGTGGTGGTGGCACGGGGCATCGCAGAATCCTTTCGAGGCGCGACGGGGCTTGCCGCGCCGTTGTCCACACCGCCGGGGCGGGCGGGACTGATGGGTGTGAAAGGTTCCGGAACCTGTGAAACGATTAGGGAACAACTAACATGCTGCGTGTCAACGCATCCTGGTTGGGTTGCGCCATCGAACCCGGCCGGAATGAACGAACCGATCCACGACACACAAGTTGTTGAAAGAACTGCGCTAAAAGGAAGGTAGATTCGAGGGCAATTCAAAAAAACCGTTTTTTGTCGTAAAAACGGACTTTGGATGTCAAACGTCAATCTGGGAAAACTGGCGACCCCGGCAGGATTCGAACCTGCAACCTGCCCCTTAGGAGGGGGCTGCTCTATCCAGTTGAGCCACGGGGCCATCATTTAAAAACAATGGGTTACGAATATTCCGGCTGCTTTCGATTAAAATTCGCTTAGGAAACGATCGTTGGAGCACTCCATAGCCGAATATTCTTGCTGTTCCAAGCGCGCAGTGGTTCTCGCTAAAAAGAAGCTGTCAGTTTGCAAATTCTTTTGTCGTCGCCATCTTCTGTTTCGCTTCTTCCCCATGCCAAGCCCATTGGACTCCGTCACGCTGAGCTCTCAGTATGGGAAATACTTCTAAGAATTCGAAGCCGCTCGGTGCCGCGAGAAATCGAACATTGTCAGCACCAACTTTGGCGGCAAAAGACTCCATTTCTGACTCGGAAAGATCCGGTGCATCCTTGCGAACTACCACCTGCCATTTTGTCATTATGTTTTCCCTCTTTTGATCAACTGTTCGAGTGTTTCATGAATCTTTGCCATGTCTTCTACCATAGAGCTTCCCATGCTTCCCGGCTTGGCGAACTCATTTTCCACCTTGCCATCCGGATCCCATGTCTTTTCCTGCCAAATATGTATAGGGATAGCCTGCGGTGCCGCAGTCTGTATCTCGTTCTTCACGCCTCTAGTGATTTCGTTACGATTTCGTGGCTTCGGACATATCACCGCCAAATCGTCAGACTGTAAAGCAAGTCTACGGTCGCGCCATCCTACATCAGTTTCGATGATGCCTCGTGCGGATATGATTTCACCCAATGAGAATTCATGTACCCGAGGTTCATCGGACCTCAACAGAGTTGCTCCCCCCCATAACTCTTCTAGTGACCAACGCTTCTCAGCCTCGTCGAATTTCCATTTTTTAGGGGACTCGTCTGCGCTTTCTGCGTGATCACTGGCAGTTATTGGTGGAACAAATGGAAGTTCGTCGATTGCAAGTGGACTGATAAAACACCTTCCATGGTCCTGTCGCATTTCATTTAGCGACATGCAATGAGCCGAATTAATCAGATCAACAAAGGTTCTATCGCCCTTTTTAAGTTCTTTTCTTGGTTCAGAAATCGGAAAGGAAAGATATGTGACCTCCGCCTCAAAGACGATCAAATTGATCAGGCATTCAATTGGATGGTTAACAGAAATAAAAATATGGCGAACTGGCATCTTCTTGGTGGCCATTTTTCCTTTTGCTAGATCGCCAAAGAGTGCCTCGATTCTCCGAGCCATTAGCAGCTGCTCAAGCGTCGGGCTAAGTTTTTGTCCACTAGTACGAGACCGCGTGCTGTAAACATCATCCAACAAGGTAATGATAAGGTCTGGCTTGAAGTTTTCGCAGACTTCTGAAATGTCAACGACGCTTCTAGCGCCATGTTTCGCAGTCACATAGGCACTATGCATGCAAAGAATAGTGTTTTCCGAGAATCCTTCTCTCTTGAAATCATCCCAAGCATTTGACCAAGTATTTGCGGCAAGAGAAATGTCATCGTTCAAATGCTCAAAGAATGGCCGGATCGGCTCAACGAAATCTTTGTCGAAGTCGACAATTCTAAACACATGAGAGTAACGCGCCGCTCCAGCTGCAAAGGCTTCCATGGCTGCGCGCTTATCTACACCCGCCGAACCCAATACTAAAACGCGCTTATGCACCTGCGAGCAATCCTTCCGCTCCAAAAAAATACTGTTCGGTCAATCCTAATCCTGAGGCTATCACCTTCTGAGTTCCCTGTGAATCCCCCTACTGCCAAGTGCACAACGACCGGGCTGAGCAGCCTTTAGACAGACATCTTCACATAAAGTCGTAGTGTTTCATACACACCCAAGTAAATGAGCGGCGCCACTCGGCACAATGGATGGAAATAACTAATGTGATGATTGGCGCGGCCTCGATAACCTATTTTCATATTTCAAACAGAAGCTTGCCCCAATGCGCCTGCATCCACTCTAATAACCTTCCATTCTGTTCGAGGACCGTTTTGGAGGAGTGGCATGGCCCGCACATTGTAAGGAATGGCCCCTCATAGAACCGACGCTGCCATGTGGGGGCTGGTGACACGCCCAAACAGAACGCGGCCTCGGCGGCGATGGCGTCGTTATGGCCCAACAAATGGTCTACGTGGGTCACTCGGTTCACGCCGCAGATCAAACAGGTCTTAGAACTCTGGCGGATCACCCGGCTTCTTAACTGCGACCATTCCTTGGTTTGGTACATCGGATCGCGGACCGCCCGGTTCGTGTCGGTTATCACCAATGGTGGTCGGGTTGAAATACGCGCTCCCATCGGGTCAAGTCGCGATCGCATATTTCGCAACCGGCCCTTTGGCATCAGCCTATCATCGCCCCGATATCTGTGTGCTCCGGGCGACGCATCACCAACGCACCAGCGGCGTCAATCAGGGCAGCAACTGGGTCTATCTTGCCAGCAGCCTCCTCCCTCTCAAGTTTCACGCTGGCACCAGCCGGAAGCACCACGGCATTCCCCATGGCCCAAGCAAGAGCGGGGCCATTGTCCGCAATCAGCTTGCCTTCTAACACCTGTCGCTCAAGCCGGGTGATCGGGTCGTTCAACGACTGTACCGACTGCCTCACACCCATCACCTCGGGACGGTCGCCATCAATGCTGAAACCCGCTCTCTCGGCAGCGTCTACAAGCGCGGACGAACCGTAAGGATCAACGCCAACGCCATGTAAGTTGCCCGCACTCTTCACGTGTTCCATCAGTTGTAAAATTTGCCGAATGTCCTCACCCGGTTCCACCAACTTCAAGTCGCCATGGGCAAGGAACTTGTCAAAGTTGGTCCGTTCCCGTTTGTACATGTCATAAGCAGACTGGAAGAACCAAGACTGCTGCCAGCACTGCCACTGTCCGTCGGGCATCACGCCGATCACTCCGAGGGACGACCAGTCGCTTGCGCCACCAAGGTCAATGCCAACCGCAACATGTTCAGCTGATGCCAGGATGGTCGGTAGAGGTAGAGGACGACTGGCGATCTTGCTCCATTGCTGGGCCACAGCCCAACCGCGCGCACGAAGATGGGCAGTCGGTTGTACATTGAAGAACTGGCTTCGGGCGATCTGTACGGCAGCGGGTCCGGCTTCTACAGCCTCACGCACAGCACCCCGATAGAACTGTAGATCGGCGATGTGCGGGAAGCTCGGCAATAGCATCGGCCAAACGCTCTCATCTTTCATGGGGTCGGGACAACCCGGCCATGGCTCATAGAAACAAGGCAAGAAGCTATCATCTACGATCTTTCCGTCCCGCACGTTGCGACCGTATTCCAGAAGGTTCAGGAACATGCCCCGAGGAATGGTGTCGGAAACGGTAGAGATGTAGAGCAGCTTGGCGGTCGGGTCAGCGGCCAACGCTCCCCTGATCTGCGCCCGTAGACGGTCGGACGATGCCTGTTCCCCGGCGATCCAGAGTTCATCGAGCAGCACCGATCCGCGTAGACCCGCGATGGAACTGGCGTCCAGCGCCTTCACCGACAACTTGCTTCCATTCCTGTAGTCCTCAACTTCTTTGGCCGCATCGCGGATGTGAAACACCTGCTTCAGCGTTTCATCGGCACGAATTGCGCCAGCAATGATTTCGAAGGTTAGGCGCGACACCTGAATGGTCGGCGACAGAATGGTAAACGATGCCTGGGGCCTCTTGTTTAAGATCATGGCCGCGAGAAACAGCAACGCACCACCAGCAGACTTCGCGTTCTTCTTACCAACGCACACGAATGCCTCGCGGATGGTATCACCACCCCAAACCGCCATCCCGACCTGCCTCAGCCATGGGGAGGAAGCCAGATCACCGAAGGCTGGCTGGCCAGGCAGATCGGGAACCCTCAGCATGTCTACGATCTTGCCGAACTTCAGCGCACGAGCGGATCGGATGGGCAAACGGTTCAGAGAGATCGGTATCAAGCCACGCTGTAGGCGGGAGGCCCAGTCTACACATGCCGTGGGTGGCAATGTCTTCGGATCGGGGACCAACTCGCCTTCGGGATGGGTCATAACATGTCTCGCCAGCTTTCGGACTTCGCCCCCGCGATCTTGCCACCTTCTTGCTTGGCGGTTCGCCCAGCGCGGACCTGAGGATGGGCCTTCAACTGTGTAAGGCCAGATCGGGCAGAACTGGCGGCAGCATTCGCCAGCTTAGACTGCTTTCCGAACTCGTCCATGTCTTGGGCCTGTAGAGCCTCAAGCGACAGTTGTTCGTGTATTGCCGCCCGACGCTGGGCGCGAACCACCGTGGCGATCATGTTCGCATCGGCAGGCCATAGGCCGGACTGTACAGAGACAATGTCTGCGAGTTGCTGGAAAGCCTCAGCCCATTGTCCGGTCAGATCAGATGGGCAAACCGAGACTTCGTCGGCAGGACTTTCAACTTCGGCAATTTTCACGACGTTTCGGGGCATGGCCGTTAGTATAACGCCATCTAAGCATCCGGAAAGTCTACAAAATTTAAGGCGCACTCACTGCGTCAGGCCATCCGTTCTTTTTCAATCCAACTCATCCTGAGGGCGGGACGGCGATCGCAGTTTTTCCTCTAGTGCTTTCCAATTTGCTATGTAGTCCGCCCAAGCAACTGCGATCCCGTATCCAAGCGTAGCCACAACCATGGCATAGATCGCGACGTGTAAGTCCAAGACCCAGTTTATTATTCGGTTGACTCCAACCCAGTCGGTGAGAGTTAGGTAGCTTGGCCGACACCAACTTTCTCCGCATTCGTACAGGGCATACAGCCAGAAACCATCGCGGGGTTGTACATGCCCTTCTCGTAACCATTCCAAGGCCTGCCCCATAACCGGAAGCGCGACACTCATGGGCACAATGCAAATCACGACAACGAAAATCCAGAAGAGAACCTGAGAAAGCAAGATAAGAAGGTCTTCAAACAAGTTAGAAATTTTCTTCATCATACCGCGAACGCGCCGAACATAACCAAACAATTGAATTTTCTACATAACCTGTAGAACACTGATCACACAGAAGGCCAGAGTAAAGTCTTTTTTACGTTTAGCTGGGGGCGTGCTTTAGGCGACGTTGCCTGTTTGTTTGTACAGGCCCCGCCCTATCAACGTCCCGCCTTTCGTCCAGCTCGGCCGACACGAAAGTCGAAGATGCTTAGTTGTTCACAATGACCGTTTGGTTAACGTTGGCACCTGAGTTGACGCATCTTTCGCCACGCCGCTCCAATTCCCTGTAAATGTTGATCTGTTCTTGCGGGGTGGAAATATACTCGGGTCCGAGTAAGCGACACAAATAGTCGGAAGGATAGCCCTTTACTGCTTCAGGGCTCGCGGAAACGCAAGCTGCAAGCCCCAGAATAAGCATCCACGAAATATGTTTCATTAAAACCAAGCCTTTGTTTACCATAATGTTCATAGCGCGATCTCCACGCGCATGGCAACTACGACCAAGTTTGCAATTGGCCGTAAGGCAACAAGTACGATTTCAGCAACACAACGGCGTGTCGGTTTTATTGCAAAGAACAACCGGCACAATCACCAGCAGCCAGCTTCTTTGCAGCGGCGCTCGTACTCTTTCCATTCCTTATGATCGAACGGGCCAGAAGCATCGCTTGTCCCAAACACCAGTTTGGCAATCTCATCTCGCTTGCATTTCTTGTTATACCACCGAAAAGCCCAAACGCATCCGATGCCGAGGGCAAACCCAATGTAAAGCATGTCCATTGTCTTTTCCTTGTTCTTCGAACACTGGTTGTACCGCCACACACAAGCAGCTAACCTGAATACCTCTTTCAGAACAGGGCAATGTGAGCGAATTGCTTATAGAAGCACTCGACCTACTCGGTCGGCTGGTAGAGATCATCTTCAACTCCTGCGGTATAGTCGCCCTCGTCCTTGGTTGGCGAAAGGACCATCGTTCTTCGACCAAGCAGGATGGGCAGGAGGACCAGAGGGATAGGGACCAAGACCCATAGACCCTCGCCTGTCGAGAAATCACATTATTTTGAAATGCCGTCGGCGCAGAACACCACTCTAACTACCCTTTTCGTAGAAAATTCAGGAAGTTAGAGTGGTTTAGGTGTAAAGAGTGGTTACTCGCAGCGACGCAGAAACAGAATAACCTTTTTCTCCAGATGCTCAGTTTATTGATGCCAGATGCGCCAACCCATTCGATAGAGTCGCTCCAGGTCAGACATTGGGATGGGTTCCTTGGCGACCTCGATTATCTTTTCGGTCTCACCAGCTGCGATTGTGGTCGAACCTTTGCTGCTGGCCAGTATGAACTCATCAGCATCTTCTAACTCATACTGAACGGTGACCTTAACCGATCTATCCAGATTATTTCGAACCTCATACTGCCACCCCCATTCGCAACCATATTCAGTTTGCTTGAACAGGTCCAAAACGCTCTCAAATTTCGTAGTGCTAACGAACCGCACGCATTTGAAGCCGCTCGACAAATGCGTCAGGGGCGGTTCGCCTTCCTCGTCCCCCCAGTCGATGTCACCAGTTCTGTCGTCAATAAATTGAGCGAACTTTGACGAGTTGCTCGGCGGCCAATGGAGTGCATAGTACCCGCCAAATAGACCACAAAGCACAGCAACTACTGGCAATAGAAAACTGCGCGTTGCCGTTTTTGAAGCGTCTTCCCTCATAAATTCACACCCTAGTACCTCAAATTCTTTTCTCAACTTGGCCACATAATTCATTTGTTTCAATAGGATGGCAAGAACTCACATCAACTTGGCAAGAACTCAAAAGAAGGGGATGGTGGCGGGTGGGATTCCGGCTCAGTTTAAAATTACGTTTAAATGATTTTCGGTCGCGGGAAACTCCCCTCCTAACCCACTCTTACCACGGCTTTCCAATAGAAGCGTGGGGAGCGAGGGGAACAAGGCGAGCATCCCGCGACGGAAAATCAGAAAACCCTATTTTCAGGATATTCCGCTTATTGGGTCTTCTCTGCTTTCCACCCGGTAGAAGTTGCCATTCCGATCATTGCGCGCTCGTAGAACAAGGTCCAAGTCTTCATTCACCTGAGTGAAGGCACCAACGATCTGCTCGAAGCGATGACCCAACGTCTTTGCCGAAGGCATAGAGGTTGTAAACCGCGAACCTGTGTCAACGGACCCGTCTAGAGCTTCAAGCAATTCGCGCCCTTTGCCGCCCAACTTCAGGTCAACGTCTGGTGTTCCGACTGTGCCATTGTTGGCGCGACGGTTGTTCATTTCCTTCTGTTCTTCTTCCAGCGCGGCAATCACCGCACGGGCAGCAAACTCGGTTTTGTTCTGCCAAGCATCTGCCAGGATGGTCAGGACCGTGGCTCGGGCCAGTTCAGCCGGGTTCTGGGTTTCGTTTTCTAAGAACAACTGGGCAAAGCGCACCTCGGACGCGTCCTTGATACCGCCTTCCATCGCGAGCTTAGACAAGGCTTCCAGAGGCGACCCAACCAGGTGATACCACATGCGGAACCGGGTTTCGGTATCGTCCAGCCGATGTTTGCCCGTGTACCGCTCAAGCCTCGGGTTCCAGAGCAGCAATGTGTACAGGCATTCAAGGATCTTGCCTCTGTTGCGGAAAGAGAACCGAATGGGGTCTTTGTGGGTGAAGTCTCGGTTCTCGGGGTCAGCCCGGTCAGACCTCAGCGACATGACCAAGGCACGGGAAGCGAAGTCACCAGCCGGACGGATGTTGTTGCCGTTCACGACAATCACGGTTCGCGGCTGCACGTATTTTACAGAACTCGCGCCCAACACCCGGTCGGAATATTCGGCGGTCGTCAGAGCCGCATTCAACGCATCGCTGTCAATGTCCTGCCCACGATGGGTGTTGTCGAATACCAGCAACGGAATGTCCGCTGAGATGTACGGCAGCATAGACTTCCGCATCTCCTCTTGGTCCGTAGACCATCGGGCCGCAGTCGCGTATTTGCCCAACACGCCAGCACTCACCATGTTACCGAAGGTCGTCTTCCCTGCCCCCCTCTGGGCCGCACTCACAACGTAGGCAGGGCGCTCACCGGGCAGCACCATTCGCTGTATCATGCTCAGCATCATCGACACCCCGACGATGAACCCGGTCCAGTCTGTTTCTACGTCGCAAAGCCATTTGTTCCGCATCCACGTTAGAGCGGCCAATGCTTCCTCATCGGTTGGCGTGTGTCGTGGCATAGAACGCAGCACGTCAGGTTCCAGGCGATAGATCAGCCCGGTTTCGCGGTCCAAGCCTTCACCGTGCATCACCGTGCCATCGGGCAACAGGAATGGCAGGGTACAGACCCCCTTGGCGACAGGCAGCTTAGACTTCTCGGGATGTAGCTTCCGAAGGCGGTTCGCATGGGCATTGGGCAAACGCACATCTAGAATGTCGCCTTGGCGGGTGATCTTATAGAACTCGACGTGTTGTTCTACGAGCGACAGCACATCGTTCATCTCCAGCGGAACCAATGTCGGAGCAGGCGGAGCGGGTTTCTCCTCGCCTTCCCCGTCGCCAGTACCGAGTTGGTGTAGGCCAGCCGGAACCCGGTTCTGTACCTCAACCAGTTTGCCGTCCACGTCCCGCATCGGTGGTTCAGGCGCATCATCTTCAGCAAGGACACTTTCAACCAGATTCAAGGTCGGGCCGAATGGTGCGTCCCATTCCGGTACAACGAACCTTGGCAACCCGGTTGCCCGTTCTTCGGCTCGGCGTTCAGCTTCGGCTCTGCGTTGGCGTCCACGTTCGCCACTCACAGCTTGCGATAGAACACGAGTACCAATGCCAGTCTTTTCTACGGCATGTTCCTTCACCATGGCGAACTGGTCGTCGGACAAGTCGGCGCTGATTACAGCAATGGCGAAGTCGGAGAGAAACCGAATGCGCACATCTACATTCGTCACCTCGTCTGCCCCGGCCTCAACTGCTTTGTCAATCAAGGCATGGATGGTCTCGGGAGTGTGGGCCAGCTTGTAGGTCGTCCCGAGGCCATGGGCCATCGAGTGAATGAAGATGCCATGTTCTTCCACGTACAGCTTCGCCTTGCCGCGACCGTAGTCAATGCCTTCCAGTGGGTCGGCAAGGGTCAGCCGGTCAAAGGTTTCGGGATCGGCCAGCACGTCGGAAACAGACACTATTCCGATGGTGCGACGGTCAAAGTGTAACTCGGCCTCAGCCGACAGCACTCCCCCCCTCTTGCGTTCCTGCATCCGTTTGGCGTCGGAGTCAGAGCAACCATGCTTCGTTGCCAGCTTGCGGACTTGTACCCGGTCGTAAGACGCGGCCACCCGGTCGGCTTCCTCTTTGGTCGCCAACATCAGGGTATCAATCTTGTTGCGGTATTCCTTGCGTTCAGCAGGCGACAGGTCAGGCAACACTTGGCGGGTATCAATGGGCACACCGTCATGGGCTTGCGGAGCGCGGTCCTCGGGCTTCTGGGCGACGGGGTGTACACAAACCGGAGGGGCTTCAAAGACAAGCCTCTCGGGACTGCCGACGGTCGCATCTACCAGTGTTCGGGTCTGTTGTTGCCCAGCGCGAGAGATGAAGATCCAGCCCAGATCTGCCATGATACATCTGTCAAAAAACGCTCTGGTCGCACGGGGAATGTCGGTGGCGTCAATCACACGCACATAGAGGTGAACCCCCTTGCTGCCAACGATCTCCTCGCCAGTGTCGGCGTTGTACAGCTTGGCGGACGTAGACGGACGCAACACATAGTCAGCATGTTCCAGGCTGGGTAGAACATCACGCAGGACCGACACCGCACCGTCTTTGTCTACACGCCGCTGAATGTTCGGCGGAGCCTCACCCATGTCTAGGTCTATCAGCATCCAGCCTTCGGATTCAGGGAACGAGAAGTGGTCCAGCGACCGAGAGATCGCACCCTTTGGCGCAATTTCGGTATCGGCAAGGTTCAGTTTGTCGTTGGTTACAACCGCCACAGTTTCGGTTTCGTCGGTCTTGGCGAAACAGCCCAAGGAAATTGCTTCGTTCTCGCCGAGGTTGGTCAGCACGTCAGCCATGGCCGACGCATCGGGAACATACACCTTTCGGGCTTCGCCGCGCACCATCAGGCATTGCGAGGCGTCTTTCTTCAACTTGCCGCCATCTAGCGACAGTTCCTTGGTCAGCATTCCAGCCGACTTGGTGAACACGGTTACATGGGCGGGGGCCAGGAAACTGTCTCGTGGGCTCATTTCACTACCACTGTGTGCTGTAGGTTGAAGGTCTGGCGGATCGGTTCGCTCACCATCGTGATCAGACGTACAGACGTGCGACGGTCTAAGGCGTCTGGGCCTTCAGCAGTCAGCCACCAAAGCGCGAAGGAATAGATGCAGTCTACGATCTGCTCGATCTCTGGGTTGCCGATGTCGGTAAGGTTGGTCTTGTAGTTACACTCGTCTAAGACGTGGGTGGAGAGTTCGTACAAGGCGTCGTAGAGTGCCATGCCGGGGTCGCGTGTTCCGGTTCGCCACACGGCCTCGATGTTCTGGTCAAGGTAGGTTTCCGGCTTGGTCAGATCGTTTTCTTCAGGGTCATGCGGGATGTACGGAAGCCTCAACCCAAAGACTGTCGTATTTACACTGGCGACAATCACTGTGCTTGCCGGGGTGAACATGCCGTCCTGTCTGACGCGTTCTATCTGTTCGGAAACCCGCAGGCCCTCCCGCACCATCATCACGTTTACTGGTTCTTGTTCATTCATTGTTGGGTCTCCGCAACAGGCACCAGACACAACGGAAAGGCGCAGTGGTGTAATTCGTCCTTGGCGCGCAACGACACGAGCGCGATGGCGATTTCAGGTTGGGTTGGGTCGGGTGTCAGCAGGTTGCCGATCATCAAGTCAGACGAGACGGCTGCCCAAAGGTCTGCGGTGCGTTGCTCTACGATGTCCCACATCTCGCGAGTGATACTGTCGCCGTGCTGGTCGATGGCCGACAAATAGATGTAGCCTTCTTCACTCAGCATTTGTGTGCTTGTCGTCCATGGCGGGACACGGCGCATGATCGCCTCGCCTCGGGCAACACTCGCATCGAAGTCGGTCGGAGCCGGGAACTTTATGGTCGTCCCGATGCGTTCGTTGGCAAACACCGCGATCCTGGCATGTGGTCCGCGGAACTTGCGTGCGCTGCGGTCTATCGCTGCCGCAGCTTGTCGCAATGCTCGCTTGAACATCTGGTGGCGGTGTGGCGACATAGTTCGTAGCAACTTCTGCTTGGTGCTCAGGCCAAGCCATTCAGCTTGGCCTTCAACACCCGCGTCGGACCACCCTTTGAATTGTGGGGGTATAGTTGGCATTGGCGTCTCCTTGCGGAGCGCCCGTCACCCTAGTCGGCATTGCTCAGATACGGTATCGTTTGGTCGTCCTTTCAGACATCAACGAGTGCTCCGGCCGATCCTGCCAAACATGGGTCGGGGCACTTTCTATGCTGCGTCTGATTCGACTTCGGCTGCTTGGGCCAATTCGGTCAGCCATTCTTGCGCATCCTTCACGTGTACATACACGCGCCGACCTATCTTAAAGGTCTTTGGGCCTTTGCCCTCTTTGCGTATCTGCTGCATGGTCGAAACAGGAAGCGCGATCTGGCAGGCGAAGTCGTCGATCGGGATCGCACCATAGTTCTGCGATACGAATGATTTGATGACTTCACCGTTCACACGGATGATGTCGCGTAAAAGGTCGGGGTCCCAATTCTTGGGTACTTCGTTGTCTTTTTTCGGCATATTCACGCTCCAATAGGTTGATTAGAACCTGCATACCGGGCGCAACGGGTATGGTATATTTACCGTACCCGCTAAATACTTCCGTGCCGTTGACTCGAATAGTTCTGCACTCTTATTTCAATCCCCATCCCACAAAGGAGGGGGAAAAAATGAATGTAATCACAACTCCACAATCAGCAGAAAACCTACCAATTACGGTGCCGGATTACGATATTAAGATACGAACGCCACGCGATAATCCCGGTGGTCGGGAGGTCAAGATTGACGTATTTACCGAAACCACGAAACATTTCTTGTCACTACCGCAGAAGGCAGGTCGCAAAGCTGGAGATCGGTTCTTGTCAGCATGGGTAGACGTCCACCTGTCGCATAAATACGCAACACACGTTTTACGCGATCTCAAAGTGTTATGGGGTGCTATCTGCGTAGAGCCTTCGCCAATGGCGAAGTGATACTTAGGGCTTGTACCGCTTCATGTAGGCATAGATCGTGTTCGCTTTTAGAGAGACCTCGGGCAAACTGGGGTCTCTGTTTTTGTTCAGCTTTTCATTCACGTGCTCTAGCACCTTCGTAGATGCTCTGCTTATGGTCATTGGCTTAGAATAGCCTGCATTGATCCTATGAGCTTCGGCCCATGCGATCTGCGCGACTCTTTCAGCCACGACATTGTTCGGATTTGAACGACGTGACTCATTACGCTTTTGATTCGTTTGTTCTTTGAATTCAGAAATCATTTCTTCGTTGGCGGTTGCAGCCAGCCCAATTGCGACAGCCTTCAGCGCAGTTGGCGAAAGTTCCTTTAATAGAGCCACATCAGCCGCAAGAAACGTTGGGTGATCGGTCCAGTACTCCAGACCCCAGTTCTCAGCCTCCCAATACTCCTCAGCATCGGCAAAGAAGTCTATGTCAGTCCGATCAGTCACTGAACCACACCTCCAAGTCCTGTTTCACAAAGTTCGCATAGGTCGCCTCAATCATCTCCAGCGACGTGCCGCAGTTCTGGGCGATTGCCATGACCGGGACCGACCGAGATAGATGCCGGGTAATATAAGAGTGTCGCGCGCAATAGAAGGTCGTGCCTTCCGGCAGATCAGCCTTGGCAATGCTCCGGTCTATCGGCCCACGGGAATGGTCATGGTGCCAGCGGTCTCCATTCTTGTCTATCAGCAGCGCCCGGTCAGGATCGTTCACCCCCTTCACCAGCGACCGAAAGAACGCATCTGCCTTGGGCGACAAAACAATGGTCCGGCGTCCGGTCTTGCCGTCAACGGTCAACCGACGCGGAGCAAGGTCTCTTACGTTCGCGGCTACCAATTCACCGTACCGGGCACCTGTGTAGAACGCCGCCAGCCACAGGTTACGCACCTCGCCAGATTCACAAGCGTCGTAGAGCCTGTTTTCCTCAGTTTCGGTGAGGACCACGACACGTTTGCCGAAGGCGTCAGCCTTGGCGAAGTTCTTCACCTTGCCCCAAGGCCTGGCAGCGTCTGGCAGGTGTCTGTCAGCCGCGAAGTTCAGCGCGGCCCTCAGCGTGTTCATGTCCCGGTTGGCGGTAGCTCTCCGAGCGCGCAGGCGGTCCTCCGCATGGCCCTCAAGGAAGGAGTCACGGTAGCGTTCAATGTCGCTAACAGTCAGGTCAAGAACCAACATATCGCCGAACCATCGCTTGGTCCGCAGGACATAATTCATGGTGCTGTGTTCCGCTCTGGGCTTCATGCCCCGCGCCAGCTTATCAGCAAACCAGTCGTCCAGTGCACGAGCGACCGTGATGGCCGCAGGAGCCGGAGCAAAGATGTTGCGGGCAGCTTCGCAGGCTTGGTCGAAATTCAGCACATCGTTGCCGTTCGCAGGTTCCAGATCGTCCGCCACGCCGGGGATGCGCTTCTGCTTAGACACCCCATCAGCGTCCAGCATTCGCACCGTCCATAGACCGGGCAGCTTGGCTCCTTTTCTGTAGCCGACATGTAGCTTGTCCGTCAGCCGCCGGAAGTGGGCATTCGGCGACGGATTAAGCTTTGCGCGGGCAGCGCGGGTGGTGATCGGTTTGTCCTGTACGGTCCTAGCCATGGCTATTCCTAAAGCGTCCAGGCCCTCTCGAGGCTTAAGAATGGCTTAGTATATTAACCGTGCTTAGTAAAGGGTGGTCCGGGCTTATCCGGGTCTAACGAATTGTTTTATTAGCCTTTCCTGAAATTCAGGGGCTTGTTTTGTGGGTGCTGTAACCCCTTAGGAGGGGGCTGCTCTATCCAGTTGAGCCACGGGGCCGCGCCCTGCCTTCTGTAACCGGGATTTTCCGGGTTGTCATCGCCTTTGCACAATTGTTGTACACACCGACCTGTTCACGCTAGCATCGGACAAAACAACAACGCAGGTGCCTCCCGTGAACAGTGAAACCAAACGCCCGCTTACCCTTCGTGATGTGTCCGAGGCTTCAGGTGTCTCAGAGATGACGGTGAGCCGGGTTCTGCGTAACCGGGGGGATGTGTCCGACGCCACCCGCACCCGCGTTCTGGCCGCCGCCAAAGAGCTGGGATATGTCCCCAACAAGATCGCGGGCGCCCTGGCATCCAGCCGGGTCAACCTGGTCGCGGTGATCATCCCCTCACTTTCGAACATGGTATTTCCCGAGGTGATGACCGGCATCAATCAGGTGCTCGAAGATACCGAACTGCAACCCGTGGTTGGCGTGACGGATTATCTGCCCGAAAAAGAGGAAAAAGTGCTGTACGAGATGCTCTCGTGGAGACCCTCGGGCGTGATCATTGCAGGGCTGGAACACACCGACGCGGCGCGCGCCATGCTGGATTCGGCTGGCATTCCGGTGGTCGAGATCATGGATACCGACGGCAAACCTGTCGACGCGATGGTCGGCATCTCGCATCGCCGCGCCGGGCGCGAAATGGCGCAGGCGATCCTGAAGGCCGGGTATCAGCATATCGGCTTTATGGGCACCAAGATGCCGCTGGATCACCGCGCCCGAAAACGCTTTGAAGGGTTTACGGAAGTGCTGGGCAAACACGGGATCGAGATCGAAGATCGCGAGTTCTATTCCGGTGGCTCTGCCCTGGCCAAAGGGCGCGAGATGACACAGGCCATGCTTGATCGGTCACCCGATCTGGATTTCCTGTATTATTCCAACGACATGATCGGAGCTGGCGGTCTGTTGTACCTGCTGGAGCAAGGCGTGGATATCCCGGGGCAGATCGGTCTGGCGGGGTTCAACAACGTGGAACTTTTGCAGGGTCTTCCGCGCAAATTGGCGACGATGGATGCCTGTCGTCTAGACATAGGACGTCAGGCCGCGCAGATCATCGCTGAACGCCTGAAGGACCCGGAGGCCGAAATCGAGACACGGGTCACGCTGACCCCCAAGATCAGCTATGGCGACACTCTGAAACGACGATGAATGCGCCCCTGAAGCGGCTCGACAACCGGACGGCCCGCGCCGTTTTCCTGGATCGCCATGCTTTGGCCGAACAGCCTGCGGGCGCGGCCAAGGGCGCCGGGCTTCTTGACCTTGTCCAGCGGTTGGGGTTCGTGCAGCTCGACAGCATCAACACCGTTGCCCGCGCTCATGACATGATCCTGTTTTCCCGACGGCCTGCGTATCGCAGCGCCAACCTGAAAAGGCTCTATGAAAGGGAAAAAGCGCTGTTCGAACACTGGACACATGATGCGGCCGTAATCCCCATGTCGTTCTATCCGCACTGGCATCTGCGCTTTCAGCGTGATGCGGATCTGTTGAAGGCACGCTGGAAGAACTGGCGGCGGGATGGGTTCGAGCAACAGTTCGAGACTGTCTTGCAACACATCCGCGACCACGGGCCCGTGTGTTCGTCAGACGTTGGCAAGGATGAAAAGAAAGGCTCGGGCGGTTGGTGGGACTGGCACCCGTCAAAAACCGCATTGGAGTTTCTGTGGCGTTCCGGGGCCCTGACCGTTGTGGGCCGCGACGGGTTTCAGAAACGGTATGATCTGACTGAACGTGTGATCGAAACCCGCCTGTGCCCCGGGAACATGGCCTGTGATGCGACGGCGACCGTGGATTGGCTGTGCAACGCAGCGCTGGACCGGTTGGGCTTTGCCACGTCCGGCGAGCTGGCCGCGTTCTGGGGCACGGTTACCACCGCCGAAGCCAAAGACTGGTGTGCCACGGCGTTGGCTCAAGGCAATATCGAAGAGATCGAGGTCACTTGCGCCGATGGACGCCTGCGCAAAACTTTTGCCCGCTCTGAATTGATGGATCGGGCAACCGACTTGCCGCAACCGCCCGGTCGGATCCGAGTGCTCAGCCCGTTTGACCCCATGCTTCGGGACAGAAACCGGGCCGAGCGGTTGTTTGGCTTTCACTATCGCATCGAAATTTTCGTGCCCGAAGACAGGCGCACATATGGGTATTACGTCTTCCCCTTGCTTGAAGGCGATCGATTGATCGGCCGGATCGACATGAAGGCGCATCGCGATCGCGACCTGCTGCATGTCAAAGCGCTCTGGCCCGAACGCGGAGTGCGCTGGTCTGACGCCCGCACCCGCCGCCTGAACGCTGAGCTGGACAGGGTGCGTAGGCTGGCAGGCGTCACGCATGTAGAGTTCGCAATTGACTGGCTGAAAGACCCTAAATAGGGTCTATTCGACGTCAGACAGCGTGAGCTGAATCGGCTCCAGCCCATCGATTTCACCAGTCAGAACATCTCCTGCTACAACCGGGCCCACGCCAGCGGGCGTGCCGGTCAGGATCAGATCGCCGGGGCGCAGATGGTAAAAACCGGACAAGTGCACAACGATTTCGTCTATCTTCCAAATCAGCTCTTCCAGTGTCGCGTTCTGGCGCAGTTCGCCGTTTACACTGAGGCGGATGTGTTTGTTTTCGTCCGGTGACCAGGCAGCGGCGGGCGTCAGCGGTGCGAATACCGCTCCGTTTTCGACGTCTTTGCCCAGATCCCAGGGTCGCTGCTTGTTTCGCTCGCGGATTTGCAGGTCGCGGCGGGTCATATCAAGCGCACAGCCATAGGCGTAGACAGCATCCCATGCCTGCGCACGGGTGGTTCGAAACACAGGCTTTCCAATCGCCAATGCCAATTCCATTTCATGATGGTAATTCTCGGTCCCGGCTGGATACGGGACGGTCGAACCAGTCAGAATCGCGTTTGGCGCAGATTTGGTGAAATAGAAAGGTGCTTCGCGATCCACTTCATTCCCCATCTCGGCAGCATGGGCCGCGTAGTTTCGACCGACGCAGAAAATGCGCCCAACAGGATACCCTGCGGTCTCGCCAACAATGGGGATGGTGATTGGATCGGGAAGGGAAAACACACTGTTCGACATGTTGGTTCCTGAATATTGCTTTGCCGTCATCTTACGCCTGCCAGAACAGTCAGCAAGCCGGGAAAGCGCGCTGGATTTCGCCGCTATCCAAGAGTTGTTTCAGCGCGAACCTGCTCAATTCTGACCTGAAAGAAAACCGCCGTATCAAAACAAGTGCATATCCGTCTTTATGGACGCATCAAGGTACAAACAAATCGGGTTAACACTTGGCTCAGACGAAAGTCGGGCTAGGTACTGAGGAAGACTGGTTTGACGCATCCATCTTATGAGATGCGAAGACAGCAACACCGCGCCCTTGGCACCATAAGCGACCAAAGTGACGCGAGGAAACCACTTGCGGACCCACGTAACGATCGGCAATTGCCTAAGTCTGTTTCGGAGAGCATAGGTGCATGGCCCTTCCCCCAAGGGCCGAAAGACCCTAGTCAGAGCCACATTTCCGGCTCTTCAATACTCCGATGCGCAGGCCGGACCGTCAGGCAAGGCGTGACGCAACCGGCCTCAGGCCAGGCCTAACCCAAATCCAAGTCTGGCCACCCCGTCGGAGATCGCCCCTAAAATCTCCGGCGGGGTCCTTGCAGATGACACCCATGTTCTGCGACCGGCATC
Organism: Ruegeria sp. HKCCE3926; assembly: GCF_017872515.1. NCBI lineage: Bacteria > Pseudomonadati > Pseudomonadota > Alphaproteobacteria > Rhodobacterales > Roseobacteraceae > Ruegeria > Ruegeria sp. HKCCE3926. The sequence goes on from NZ_JAEDOU010000003.1 coordinate 196,002, forward strand.
AGGTATCCAAGTCATTCAACTCGTTCAGAAGATCCAGCAACAATTCGTGTTTTTCCGGCCCCAGAAGGGAACGAATGCGTTTCGCCTGTGCCATGCTGGCGGGCTGATTGGCATGAATGATCTGAACGCCACGCTCACCGATCTCGACAATCTGGCGACGCCGGTCCGCCGGATGGCATCGTCGGGAGATCAGGCCGCGATGCTCCAGTTTCTGCAATATCCGTGTCAGGCTTGGCAACAACAGACAGGCGCGTTCGGCAATATGCGTCGGTTCCTGCGGGCCTTCTTCGTTCAATACGCGCAACACCCGCCACTGCTGTTCGGTGACACCGGCGTCGGCCAGCATTGCTCGGATGGGTCCCATAACCTTTTCCCGCGCCCGCAAAAGCGCAATGGGCAAAGATCGCGACGTCAGTGGGAGGTCGTCGGTCATGCCAAAATTATCGCCGAAATCCGTGATTTACGCAAGGGAACCCTCGGCTTTCGGTTTGAAGCACAAGAACCGCAGGGTCGCCGCCGCCCTTGCGTGACACGCCTTTGCCGCCGTCAATCCGATGACGCCAAATTGCATTAAAACTGGACAATTTCGCGCCACGGAAGAAGATGTGGAAACGGCCACTTTCGCGACCACGTCGCGCCGAAGATTTTGCAACAAAGGAAACAGTATGGCTGCGCAGCAAAACGCGTTCAAACAGGCTCTGAAAAAGGGAGAAACGCAGATCGGGTGCTGGATGAGCTTTGCCGAGCCCGCAGCGGCCGAGATGATGGGAACCGCGGGTTTTGATTGGCTGGTAATCGATGGAGAGCATGCCCCTAACGATATCCGGTCGATCCGGGACCAGCTTCTGGCACTTGCGGCAAGCGACTCTCATGCGGTTGTGCGGGTTCCCGTGGGTGAGACCTGGTTGATCAAGATGGTTCTGGATGCGGGTGCTCAGACCATTCTGGTTCCGATCGTGGAAAGTGCCGAGCAGGCGCAAGATCTGGTTCGGGCCTGCCATTATCCCCCTGCCGGTGTCCGTGGCGTGGGCGCGATGGCATCGCGGGCGACGATGTACGGATCGGTCGGAGATTATATTCAGACCGCAGATCAGGAGATTTGTTTGTTGTTGCAGGTGGAAACCCGCGCCGGAATTGCTGCTCTGGACGACATCCTGGATGTTGAAGGCGTGGATGGCGTATTCATAGGCCCTGCTGATCTGTCGACCGATATGGGCCATCAGGGCAACAGCGCGGCACCCGAGGTGCGCGCGGTTATCCGGGATGCACTGACGCGGATCAAGGCCGCAGGCAAAGCGCCGGGCATTCTGGCCACAAATGACGAGGCCCGTCAGGCATATCTGGATATGGGCGCACAGTTTTTGGCGGTTGGCATTGATGTGATGCTTCTGACGCAAACGGCACGTGATCTCGCCGCACGATGGAAAGCCGACTAACCGCTCAACGGACCATGGCCGCTGCGGCTTGGGCGTATCCGCCCGAGGCACCGTCGACGAAATGCACATGATCGTCCCGTGTGGCCGACGGGACGAAACAGGTCATCATCGCCTCGTCCTGCACGTGCAGACCGTATCGGATTTTGCCGCGCCCGCGCGCTTCTTTCAGCAAGTGTTCGATCTGTCGCAAAGTGGCCGGGTCACAATCCAACGTCATCTTCAGGCCGTCATCGAACTTACGGAAATCGGCATTGCTGCTGACCATCGTCCTGTAGTGTTCGGGTTCGAACTGTCCCAGCTTCTTGCGTGTTTTGAACAATATCGCGATCAGCAGGTTCTGAAACAGAAGAACGAGCTTGTGCAGAAACAAATTCCGCCCGTTGCGCGAAACATGCGCATCAATGTCGAGGCCGGGGGGCGGCCACGTCATGGGCGGACCATTTACAGGCACCGGATGACCTGCGCGCTCCAGCTCTTCTGACGCGGACAGAACCGATTGCGCAAGGTCGGCAAAGTCGCGTTCAGTTGCCGACGCAGTGGGTTCAACGACCAGTGACACGATCTGACCGTGCCGCGCCGGGCTGTTTGACCATCTGCATGACAGGCCTGTCAGGTCCGGCTGCGCACCCGGTTCGGCAGGCGCGATCATGTGATGGCCCGCTTTCATCTCTGCCTCGGCCCAGGCCAAGCCTCCGCCCGAGAACATGGCATAATCCACCCCGGAAGAGGGCGCAAAACGAGCGACGCGCAAGTCCCTGCCTGCTTTTCGGATATCCGCCACCGACACCAGCGCCGCACGCAACGGCATGGAAAACTCTTCTTCCGCCCAACGCCGCATGGCTGACAGAGTATCCCGCGCTGCTTCAATTTCGCTGGGGGGGATCGCAAACGCCGCCCCGTCGCCGCCAAAGACATAGGGAAACAACTTGCCGTCCATCGCGTTTATCATCGCCGAGATAACAGCAGCCCCCACGGTGTTGACGGTTTTGTATCGCCCCCGCGCGATCTCGCCGGTTGAATCGACGATGTCGGCAACCCCCAGAAACCAGTCGTCGGGCACCGGCGAAAACTGCGCCGGATCCGCCAGACGGGTGAAATCCCTCAACAGGGGCAGGTTTTCGTAAAATGCGGAATGGAGGTCTTTCATTTTCCCCCTCGAAATCAAACTTCTGGCAATGATAGCCGGAATGCGGCCCGAGTCCTCGTTTTGAAACATAGTACACATGCTTGTGCGTTGCATCATTGCGTGCCAAGCATTCCTTGCGGAAAAGCGGAAAAGAGGCGGAATATGCAGGCGGGTTTGGTGGTTTTGTGCCTGGGCTATGTGCTCAGCCAGTTTTTCCGTGCATTTCTGGCTGTGCTCAGCCTGGATCTTGAACGCGATATCGGCGCTACACCCGAAGATCTGGCCTTTGCATCCGGCCTTTGGTTTCTGGTGTTCGCTGCAATGCAAATCCCGGTCGGCTGGGCGCTGGACAAGGTTGGGCCCAGGCTGACCGCAGCCGCGCTTCTTCTGGTTGGCGGCGCAGGAGGATCCGCAATTTTTGCGGTCGCGACCTCACCGTTGCATGTCAGTGTTGCCATGGGCCTGATCGGGGTTGGGTGCTCTCCGGTTCTGATGGCTTCCTATTTCATCTTTGCCCGCGAATACCCGCCTGCGAAATTCGCGACACTGGCTGCCGTCATGCTGGGTGTTGGCTCGGTGGGCAATCTCGTGGCCTCCTATCCGACTGCGCTTGCGGTCGAATGGATGGGATGGCGCGCCACCATGGTTGGGCTGGCCGTTATATCTGCTGCGATTGCTTTGGGTATTTGGCTGAGCCTGCGCGATCCAGCGAAGGTTGATACGGAACACAAAGGTTCACTTCTGGACCTGCTGAAAGAGCCTGCACTGTGGCTGATCATGCCCTTGATGCTGGTGGCCTATGCGCCCTCTGCCGCGCTGCGCGGGCTATGGGCCGGGCCGTATCTAAACGATGTCTTCGGGCTCAGCACCACCCAGATCGGCACTGCGACACTGGTCATGGGGTCTGCGATGATCGCCGGTACCTTTGTCTACGGACCGCTGGATCGTGTCTTCGGCACTCGGAAATGGGTTATCTTCACAGGCAACGCGCTGGGTGTCGTGGCGCTGACCCTGCTTTGCGTTTGGATCGACCATGCCACATGGCTGTCCGTTCTGCTGTTGGCCATCATAGGGTTCACCGGGGCCAGTTTTCCGGTCATCATGGCCCATGGTCGGGCCTTCGTTCCCGCCCATCTGGTGGGCCGAGGCGTAACCCTGTTGAACCTTTTCGGAATCGGAGGGGTCGGCATCGCCCAATTTGTCACCGGGCGCATTCATGCCGCCACGGCCCAGGCTGGAACAACCGCGCCCTACACCGCGATTTTCGGGTTTTTTGCGGTAACCCTTGCCATCGGTTGCGTGATTTATCTATTCAGCCGAGATAATGTGGATTGAAGCAATTGCGGAGCAAGCCGTGCAGGATATCGAGGTTATAGCGCCGAACCTGAAACACAGCCTCTCCGGCGTCACCACAACCGTAATCCGCCTGTTGCCGATTCAAAAGCAAATGATCAGGATCGTCGCCACGGGACCCGGCCTGCCGGGTGATCTGCCCCATATCCGGTTGATCAAAATTCCGTTCCTTTCGAACAGAACGCTCCGGGTGTGGCATGCACGGCGCAACACCGAAATGCTGATGGGTTTGTTTCTGAAACATGTGCTGCGACGCAATCTGAAACTTCTGTTCACCTCGGCTGCGCAACGAAATCATTCGGGGTTCACCAAGTGGCTGATTTCGAAGATGGATGCGCTGATCGCCACAACGCCGCAAGCGGCGTCGTTTCTGGAACATCCCGCAACCGTCATCATGCACGGTGTGAACACCGAACTGTTTCACCCGGCCGAAGACAAAACCGCCCTGCGGCAGAAGCTGGGGCTGCCGGAAGGGTCCTTGATCGGGTGTTTCGGGCGTATTCGACCTCAGAAAGGTGTCGATCTGCTGGTGGATGCGGCGATCGAGATTCTGCCGAACCATCCCGACGCCAGCATCGTGTTCACCGGGCGCGCCACCAAAGAATTTGAAACCTTCCAACAGGAGCAGGAAGCCAAACTCAAGGCTGCCGGGCTGTCGGAACGGGTGCACTTCCTGGGCGAGCGCCCTTGGGAGGAGATCGTTGAAACCTACCGCGCCCTTGACCTGTTCGTGGCCCCGGCCCGTCACGAAGGGTTCGGCCTTACACCGCTTGAGGCGATGGCCTCCGGCGTGCCTGCAATCGCCTGCCACGGGGTCGGAGCGTTCAGCGCCCAGATCGAGGACGGGAAAACCGGCCGCTTGATCGAAAAGGACAACGCCGGGGCGCTGGCTGAAGCACTGGAACAGATGTTGAGCGATCCGGACAAGCTGGTGCAATCCGGTCAGGCCGCAAGACAGCGTGTCGAGCAGCATTTTCGAATCGAAGGTGAGGCCGAGGCCATCGTGCGGGTGTATCGGTCTTTGCTGAACACGGGTGAAAAAGCGCATTCGGGTTAAAATCGACGTCAATTCGGCCAATTCACCCGTGATAGCCCTTTTTTCTTTGCTGCAACGCGGCTATGAACGCGCGTCCTTAACTTTGGAGACATGAAATGGGCTATCGCGTCGTTGTCGCCGGCGCCACGGGTAACGTGGGCCGCGAAATGCTGAACATTCTGGCGGAACGCCAGTTCCCAGTCGATGAACTTGCCGTGCTGGCAAGCCGTCGTTCGCTGGGTACGGAAGTAAGCTTTGGCGACAAGACACTGACCACCCAGGACATCGACACCTTCGATTTCACCGGCTGGGACATGGCCCTGTTCGCCATCGGCTCGGACGCAACCAAGACCTATGCCCCCAAAGCGGCTGCGGCTGGCTGTGTGGTGATCGATAACTCGTCGCTCTATCGCTATGACCCGGAGATTCCGCTGATCGTGCCGGAATGTAACCCGCAAGCGATCCACGACTATAAGAACAAAAACATCATCGCTAACCCCAACTGCTCGACCGCGCAGATGGTTGTCGCGCTGAAACCGCTGCATGACCGTGCGAAGATCAAGCGCGTTGTGGTGTCGACTTATCAGTCGGTTTCCGGTGCCGGTAAGGAAGGCATGGATGAGCTTTGGGATCAGACCAAGGCCATCTACAACCCGACTACCGAAGTTGAGCCGAAGAAATTCCAGAAGCAGATCGCCTTCAACGTCATCCCTCAGATCGACGTCTTCATGGAAGACGGCTCGACCAAGGAAGAGTGGAAGATGGTTGTCGAGACCAAGAAGATCGTCGATCCGTCGATCAAGGTCACAGCCACCTGCGTGCGCGTTCCCGTGTTTGTCGGCCATTCTGAGGCCGTGAACATCGAGTTCGAGGAATTCCTGGACGAAGACGAAGCCCGCGACATCCTGCGTGAAGCACCGGGCATCATGGTGATCGACAAGCGCGAAGCCGGTGGCTACGTCTCGCCCATCGAATGCGCGGGCGATTTCGCCACGTTCATCAGCCGTATCCGCCAGGACTCGACCATCGAGAACGGTCTGAACCTGTGGTGCGTCAGCGACAACCTGCGCAAGGGCGCCGCCCTGAACGCGGTGCAGATCGCGGAGCTTCTGGGCCGCGAGGTTCTGAAAAAGGGCTGACATCCCGATTTTGGTCAAAGCTTGAGAACCAGGAAACCCGCTGATCGTTCGGCGGGTTTTTTGCGTTTCCCAATAGCTGGTTTACAGACGACGTGACGGTTCGGTCAGGTTGCTGATGCCAACGGAAATACTGCATGGTAGGTGTTAAAGATGGGCCGACCAACATCAACCAAGCATGATCCAATACCCTACGCCCTTGCCGGGGCGGGAGTGTTCTTTGCATCCATCTGTTTTGGCTTTGTACCCTATTTCAGCCGGGGTCTCACTGACCACGGACTCGCGCCCTACGCAGTTGCGTTTTATCGGTACATTTTGACGGCGATCCTATTGTTGCCAACCCTTCTGAAGCATCGTTCAAACCGGCGGGAAATAGTCTGGGGTATGGCTGCGGGGGCAGTCATGGGGCTTGGGTGGGTCGGATATGTTACCGCACTTGAAACAGTGCCGGCATCAACGGTGGGTGTTCTTTACATGACCTACCCGGTGTTTACGATCATCATCGCTTGGGCGATATTCGCCGATCCGCCGACGCGGCGCAGCCTTGTTGCGGCCGGTTTGATTGTTCTTGCGGCAGGCATTGCAGGGTCTCCGGCATCCGTACCGATTGACCAAATTCCAACGCTGCTTGTCTCTTTGGCTGCACCTTTCGGATTTGGCTTCGGCATATGCGTGCTTGTACACCGTCTTTCGCGAATTGCTCCTTTGGCCAGGATAGCGTCGGTTTCGTTGGGGTCGGTCGTCGGGCTAACCCCTTTGATTATCTCTTCGGAAATTGGCGAAGTCCTGCCAGCAGGCGGCAGTGACTGGTTTCTGATCGTCGGGATCGGTCTTATGACGGCACTGGTTCCCCAGCTGATTTACACCGTCTGTTCCCCTGTCATCGGGGCATCGCGCACGGCCGTTATCGGCAGCATTGAACTGCCGACAATGTTTGCCGTGGGCGTTTTTGCCTTCGGTGAAACAATCACAGGTGCGCAAGCAGTGGCCTGTGCCTTGGTTTTGAGCGCCATTGCACTTGCACAAAGTCGCGCAACACGAACCTTTACCACCGTGATCAGCAGTCAACGTCACAGGTGAGTCCGCGCCCGAGGTGGCCCGTCAATGCGCTCAGCAGAACCGGCTCGGATCACCTCTTCCACTAAATCGGCACCTTCCGGTCCATCACCCGCATCCATCATGGCTGCGCTATGAACCTCGGTTAGGGTACAGTCTTGCGCGCGGTGAAAATCGCCAACCTGTTGACAAAACCAGACACGCTTGCCACCTAAAACTGAACCTTGTTCGTGGCGGATGTCGGAAGTCCGGAAAAAACCGCCCGGTGCAAGGTAAAAGAGGCAGGGCATGCACATTTCGACCAGACGCAGGATTGCCAGAACCCTGACCATCGGATGCACATGCGTTCTGATGATACTGGTTGTCATTGGCTTTACGGGGCAGGTTTTTGCCGTGGGAGATTCAATCGCTCTGCTCCGGCCTCAGGCTGGTGTTTTGCTTCTCCCCTGCGCGGTAATTCTTCTTTTCATGCGCGCCAGATATCTTGCATTGGCCACCTTGGTCTTTTCCGGGATTGCCATCGGGTCCATCGCGGCCAGCGTTGCCGCGCCCTCGTACGATTGTGACGACACCTGCCTGACGCTGTACCAGAAGAACCTGATGAGCAAAGCCTGGCCCCGGTATTCGCTGGCCGATGATATCCTTGAATCAGACGCACAGATCGTGACCTTGCAGGAAGTCTCCAGCCACAACCGCAAGTACATGAGCAACCTGTTCGAGCATTACCCCGAACAGGCGATCTGTGAATTCCGTCCTGAACAAAACGTCGCCATCCTGACGACCTTGCCGATTGTCGAGAATTCCGAGTTCTGTCTGCAAGGTTATGGGCTTGTGGGGTTACAGGTCAAAGCGCCCGGCGGTGACTTGGTCTGGGTTGTTTCAGTTCATCTGAACTGGCCATTTCCTTACGACCAGTCCAGACAAAGCCAGGTGATTGCCGACCGCATCAGCCAACTTGAAGGACCGGTTCTGATTGCCGGGGATTTCAATATGGTGCCCTGGGGCGAAAGCGTCAGACGGATCGGAGCAGCCGCAAACAACCAAAGCTTTGGAACCGTCCTGAACACCCACAACCTCGGCAGTTGGAAAATCCCATTGCCGATAGACAACCTGTTGTTCCCCAAAGGCACAACCGGAACAGTTGAGCTGCGCCCCTTCATGGGATCCGATCACCTGGGAAAGCTTGCCCGGTTTCGACTGGGCTAGGGCTTCGGTCAAGCACACCTCCGCATGCTTTCCCACAAACAAGCAGCCTAGCTTTGGTTTTCAACCAGTGCTTTCAGATTGGTCAGACCACGGTCATAGTCCTCGCCCACCCACGTATCCATCATCAAACCCATCCAGCGGGACATGGGATTCAGACCCAGATCCGAGTCAAACCCCCAGGTCACTCTGGTTCCCGCCCCGTCAGGCTCAAGGATGAAGGACGCTGTGGCAGTACCCATCGGGCCAAAATCCAGCGCCGTTTTGACCCGTTGGTTTTCCACGCTTTCGACGATTTCCTGTGATCCCGTACCGACCTGCGGGTGATCCGACGCCCAGTTCAGAGTGTTCCCGACCCCGGCGGCAGGGCCAGAATAGGTCAGTTTGGTTTCGGGGTCCCGGTGCAGCCACGGAGACCACTTTTCGGTTTCCTGCATCGAATTCACGTACGGAAAGATGGCGCTTGCCGACGCGTCGATCGCGATGCTACGCGAAACTTCCGCCTTTCCCGGCAACAGATAGGAAACCGCGACCAGAACCAGAATACAAACGACCAATCCTGTGAAGATGCGCTTGATGACTTTCATGGCAGGCTCCGATCTTCAGGTGTAATGGGTGGAGTATACCAAAAACGGCCCTGAATCAGAGCCGCCATTGTTGTTTCGGATTTCCAGCTCTGTCGCTATCAAACTGGGACGAACTTTTTTTGGTAAGGGTCATAGCTTTCAAGCCCGCCTGCGCCGATATCCGTCCACAAGCCGTGCAAGCTCAGCGCGCCTTGATCAACGGCTGACGAGACGAAGGGGAAGGTCATCAGGTTTTCCAGCGAAGCGACAACCGATTGACGTTCGAACTGCCGGGCCTGTTCGACACCGTCCTCGATATCCGCGACCAGTTCGAATTTCGGCTTCAGAATATCCATCCAGCGGCCAACAAAGCTGTCCTTGGCATCCAGCTGCGGCGCCTGCCCCTTGCACATGTCGATGCAGCCCTGCACGCCGCCGCATTGCGAATGCCCCAGCACGATCAAATGAGCGACCTTGAGCGCCGTTACGGCATATTCGATGGCGGCGCTGGTGCCGTGGTGGTCCCCGTCCGGAGCATAGGGCGGCACCAGGTTGGCGATATTGCGGTGAATAAAGAAATCGCCCTGGTCAGCGCCGAACATGGACGTGACGTGAACCCGGCTGTCGCAGCAGGATATGACCATGGCGCGGGGGCGTTGCCCTTCATCGGCGAGACGGCGATACCAAACCTGGTTTTCCGAATATGTTGTGGCCTTCCATCCGTGATACCGTTTTACAAGGTAGCTTGGCAGAGGTTTGGCAAATTCCATTTCAATGTCCCCGTTCTTGTCGCTGACGGATGATCTAAACCGAATTCAAAGAAAATTCGAGCCATTATCCAGTTTCCCTGCAAGGTTTTGCAAAGGAATTTTCTGCCAGGATCAACACCGCGCCGTGGGGGCGTTTGAACTAGGGTGAATGTGGTGGAAAAGATTATCACGCTTGAACATAAGGAATCCGTCCGTCTGGACTCGGATCAACTGAGCGGGCTGTACCGGCAACTTGGCGACAAGAATGCGCTGGATGTTCTGTGTCGCACGGTCGAAGAGCTTGCCGTGCGCCTGTCAAACTGCGAACGCTACTGGCGTCAGCGCGAATGGGCGGACCTGCGCAAATGCGCCAGGTCACTGGTCGCTATATCCGAACAGATCGGGATGACGGCCCTGGCCCGGGTGGCGGGTGACGTGGCCCACACCGTCGATGCCGGTGACGCCGTTGCGGCAGGCGCGACGCTTGGGCGTTTGATCCGCGTGGGCGAACGATCGCTGACCGCCGTCTGGGACCAGCAGGACCTTTCCGTCTGACAGGGGTTGCGGGTAGATCATGCGCGGCTAGTCTGTGCGCAGAAACCATCAGCCGAGACGCCCATGACCCTGTCCTTCGCCCCATCCTCTGACCCGTCCATACCGCTTCATGTGATTGCGCAGCCGGATTTGGACAGTTGGTTGCAGGACCAGCCGGATACCGTCCGGACCTGGGTTGCCGCAAGCGGGTTTACAGGTGCGATGGGGCAGACCCTGCTGGTGCCAGGCGCGCATGGCGCGGTTGATTTTGTGCTGGCCGGGTATGGAACAGAAGACAAGCGCGAGCGAAAAAGGTTCCCATTGGCCGCCGCAGCCATGGCATTGCCCGAAGGAACCTATCATATCGCGTCCGGCATTCCCGCTGATCGTCTGGAAATGGAGTGCTTTGGCTGGTTGATGACAGGTTACACCTTCGATCGCTACGCGTCTCAATCTGCTGGAACCGCGGCGCTGGTTGCGCCCGAAGGTGTTGACGCCAACCGTATCGAAGCGATGGCCAATGCCGAAGTTCTGACCCGCGATCTGGTGAATACGCCAGCCTCGGATATGGGTCCTGAGCAGTTGCAGCAGGCGGCCGAGGCTTTGGCCGGTGAATTCGGTGCCGCGTGCAGCGTGATCAGCGGCGCGGCCTTGCTGGAACAGAATTTTCCTATGATCCACACCGTAGGGCGCGCCGCCGAACAAGCCCCCCGGTTGATCGAGCTGAATTGGGGCAGCAGCGGCCCCAAACTGACTCTGGTCGGCAAGGGGGTGTGTTTCGATACGGGTGGATTGAACCTGAAACCGGGCGCATCCATGGGTCTGATGAAGAAAGACATGGGTGGCGCGGCCAATGTGTTGGGGTTGGCGCGGATGATCATGCAGCTGGGTTTTCCCCTGCAATTGAGGGTCTTGATACCGGCAGTCGAAAACGCGCTTGCCGGAAATGCCTTCCGCCCAGGGGACATCCTGACCTCTCGCAAGGGACTGACGGTCGAGATCAACAATACGGATGCCGAAGGGCGTCTGGTGCTTGCTGACGCGTTGGCGCTTGCTGAGGAAGGTGAACCCGATCTGGTGATCTCGATGGCGACGCTGACCGGGGCCGCCCGTGTGGCTGTGGGCCCCGATCTGGCACCTTTCTATACCGATGATCACCGCTGCGCGTCTGCCCTGTCGCATGCCGCTGAGGCTTCGGCTGATCCGGTCTGGCGCATGCCGTTCCACACGCCCTATGAAGCGATGATTGAACCCGGCATCGCCGATCTGGACAACGCGCCGTCGGGCGGGTTTGCAGGGTCGATCACAGCCGCTCTGTTTCTGCGCAGGTTCGTGGGCACACGCCGCTACATCCATTTCGACATCTATTCCTGGCAGCCCAGCAAAGAGCCGGGGCGCACCAAGGGCGGTCTGGGTCAGGGACCTCGTGCCGTGCTGACGGCGTTGCCGGAGATATTGGGACTGTGACACGCCATCGAGTTTCCGCACCCGTTGTCGATTTGCTGCGCAGCCCAGACGGGCCACGCGACCGGCAATTGTTGTTCGGTGATACGGTTCAGATCGAGGAAACAAAGAGCGGGTGGAACAGGGTCATCGCAGACAAAGATGGGTATACCGGCTGGTTGCGAACAGATCAGCTGACGGCGGATGCGCCTGCGACGCATTGGATCACGGCGCCTGCAACGCATGCCTACCAGGAAGCGGATTTCAAAAGCCGCGATCTGGTGTCGCTGAGTTTCGGAAGCAAAATCCAAGCCAGGACCGAGACGGACCGGTTTGTTGAAACCGAACTGGGATATATCCCAAAGGTACACACGGCGCCGATGACCGAAAAGCCTGACGACCCGGTCGAAGTGGCCCAGCTGTTTCTGGGCACACCCTATTTGTGGGGCGGCAACAGCCGGTTCGGCATCGATTGTTCCGGGTTGGTTCAAGCGGCGCTTTTGGCTTGTGGCCTGCCGTGCCCCGGCGACAGCGGCGATCAGGAACGCGCTTTGGGCAAAACCGTGATCGAAGGGGGCCCTGCGCAACGGGGTGATCTGTTGTTCTGGAAAGGGCACGTGGCCTGGGTTTCGGGCCAAAACATGCTTTTGCATGCGAACGCCAGCCATATGGCGGTGGTATTCGAACCAATGGATCAGGCGATCCGCCGCATAATGGATCAGGGTGACGGGCCGGTCACGGCCCACAAAAGGCTCTAATCCGGGTTTACGGCCCGGATCAGCTTGCGTTCCAGCACCCGCAGTACTGCCCGCAGATCGTGGCCGCGTTTCAGGATGCGGCCATCCATACCTATGACGGAATACATTCCCTGCCGGGACCTCAGGCGCGGGTGCTTTTCGACGCGGTAGATCGGATGTTCCGCGGTGCGCCGAAAGATCGAGAACACCGCCATGTCGCGCAGGTTGGAAATACCGTAGTCACGCCATTCTCCGGCGGCGACCATCCGACCATAAACGGATAGGATTTGAGACATCTCATGCCGGTCGAAAGCTACGGGCATCTGCGCTGCGCTTGCCGAGAACCGGCTGGGAGGCTGCATATTCATACCTCCAGCCTTGCCGGAAATCGTGTTTGAATCAAGCCTGATGCGCAGTTGTCCTACAATTGCGACACAAGTGTTACCGTCGGCCGACCTGACGGCAGATCAGGATTACAGGTAACAGACCCACCGCCAGAATGACCAGCGAAGGCACGGCGGCGCCCTCCAGCCTCTCATCCGAGGCCAGCCGATACGCCTGCACCGCCAATGTGTCGAAATTGAACGGGCGCATGATCAGCGTGGCGGGAAGCTCTTTCATCACGTCCACGAACACGATCAGCAGGGCCGTCAGCAGAGAGGGGGTCAGAATCGGCAGGTGAACCCGTCGCAATGTTCCCAACGGCGTCTGCCCCAGTGAACGGGCTGCGGCGTCCATATTCGCATGTACAGTGCTTTGGCCCCCCTCATACGCGCTAAGCGCGGCAGCCAGGAAGCGCACCATGTAGGCAGCGACCAGCAGCCAGATGGAACCTGTCACCAACAGCCCCGTGGACACGTCGAAGGTCTGTCGCATCCAGACGTCCAGCGCATTGTCAAAACTCGCAAAGGGGACGATCAGGCCAACCGCAATGACGCCACCGGGAACGGCATATCCCAGACGCGCCATATATGCGGTCGCAGACGAGGCGCGCCCGGGCCTCAGACGTTGAAAGAACCCGACACTGATCGCCGCAAAGACGGTGATGACCGCCGCCGTACCAGCAAGTATCAACGAATTCTGGATGAAACTGATATAACGCTGCGACAGCAGGTTCTGTTCGGAGTCCAAGCCCATCTCGACCAGAATGATGACAGGCAGCAAAAAACCGAAAAGAACGGGTATTGCACACAGCAGAAATGCCCCGCAGGCGCGCAGACCCGTCAGATTTGCCGCCGGTTGCGCCACATGCTGTTTCCCCGCCTGATAGTATTTTGCCTTGCCACGCTGGGTGCGCTCGGCCACGGCCATGATCAGGGCAAAGACCAGCAGGCACAGGGCCAGTTGCGCCGCTGCCGCACGATCGGCCATGGAAAACCAGCTTGTGTAGATCCCGGTGGCAAAGGTCTGCACACCGAAATACGACACGGTTCCGAAATCTGCGATGGTCTCCATGACGGCCAGCAGAACGCCGCCTGCAATGGCGGGTCGCGCCATCGGCAGTGACACGCGCCGAAAAGCCAGCCATGGATTGTTGCCCAGAGCCCGCGCCGCCAGAAACGCGGTTGCGCTTTGTTGCAGGAACGCAGCCCGTGCAAGCAGATAGACATAAGGGTAAAGCACCAGGATCAACATGACCGCCGCACCCTCGGTCGAGCGGATTTCCGGGAACCAATAATCGCGCGGGCCCCACCCCGTTACATCACGCAGCGTGCTTTGAACGATGCCCGGGTGATCCAGAATGAAAGTGTAGGCATAGGCCAGAACATACGCCGGAAAGGCCAGCGGAAGGACCAGTGCGATCTCTAGAAACCGCACGCCGGGAAAACGGGTCATCGTTACCAGCCAGGCCGCCCCGGTGCCGATGCTGAACGTGCCGGCCGCGACCAGGACCACAAGAATCAGGGTCGTCGCGATATAGCCTGGCAGCACCGTCTCCATCAGGTGCGAGATCGTGTCCGTTCCCCCGGTTACAGCCGCCAGGACCACGGCGATCATCGGCAAAAGGCATGCGGCAGCCACGACATAGGCGATGCCCGCCAGCAGTCGGGTACCGCGTACACCGCGATTGCGCGATCCATTCTGTGAAAACTCGATTTCGGCCATCATCCCGGCTTGTGATTGGCAAAGGCGAAGGGTTCGCCTTTAATCGACCAAAAAGCTCGGAAACACCAGTGCATCGGTCAACAAATCTGCGGCACAATCTGCCGCAGACCTGAAAAACACCGCTATTCGTAGACGCGCTGATCCTCGATCACCACCCCGTCCTTGGGAAGGGATCCGGGTGCCACGACCTCGATCGCACCTTTCAGTTTCAACAATTCGGCCACTGACTTGGCGTATGCCGGGTCGTCACCGCGTGGGCTTTCGATCCGGACAGTCATCGTGTCCATCTCACCTTGGCGGGCTGCGATGACGCGGGCTTTGACGATTTCCTCATGCTTGTCGACCAGGGCCGCAACCTGTTCCGGGCGTACGAACATTCCCTTGATCTTGGTGGTCTGATCGGCGCGACCCATCCAGCCTTTGATCCGGGTGTTGGTCCGGCCACAGGGCGAGACACCCGGCATGACTGCAGAAAGATCCCCTGTCGCAAAGCGGATCAGCGGGTAGTCCGGGTTGAGAGAGGTCACGACAACTTCGCCCACCTCGCCCGGCTCTACCGGGGTTCCGGTTCCGGGCGTCACGATTTCGACGATCACGTGTTCGTCGATGATCATCCCTTCCATCGCGGCGCTTTCATAGGCGATGTTACCCAGATCCGCCGTCGCATAGCATTGCAGGCACGAAATACCGCGATCCGCATATTCCTGCCGCAGGGACGGGAACAGCGCGCCACCACCAACAGCGGCCTTGGAGAAATTCAGCGAAACGCCCATCTCGTCGGCCTTGTCCAGGATGACCTTTAGATAATCAGGAGTGCCCGCATAGGCGGTGCAGCCAACGTCACGCGCGGCTGTCACCTGCAGTTCGGTCTGCCCGGTTCCCGCCGGCAAAACGGCAGCACCAACTGCGCGGGCACCGTTTTCAAAGATCATGCCAGCCGGCGTCAGGTGATAGCCAAAGCAGTTCTGAACAATATCGCCAGCTGCAACACCAGCGGCATGCAGGAACCGGCCCATACGCCACCAGTCGTGATCGGTGCTGCCCGGTTCATAGATCGGCCCGGGGGACTGGAACACGTGATGAAAGTGGCGCGCAGGCTTCACGGTGAAACCACCAAAAGGGGGGCGCTCCGCCTGCGCGCGGATCAGGTCCGACTTGCGCAGCACCGGCAGCATCGGCAAATCATCTGCCGAAATCACCTTGTTAGTGTCTGAATCAGAAAAATGTGCAGCAAACCCGGGTGCAGATGCAGCACGCTTGATCTGCTCTACCAGAGCTGCGGCCTGATCCGAAGCGCGTTCGTCCGCCGAGCGTGTTTCGAGTGCGTCGAAATAGGTCATCGCGATATCCTCCATCCGCTCACAGCCACCTCTTGCGGCGACGATAGGACCGCACATCGCGAAAACTCTTGCGGCCTTCGTCAGACATGCCGAGGTAGAATTCTTTGACATCCGGATTCTCGCGCAGTTCTGCGGCCGGGCCATCCATCACAACGCGCCCGGATTCCAAAATGTATCCGTAATGCGCGAACCGAAGGGCAACATTTGTGTTCTGCTCGGCCAACAGGAAGGAAACGCCCTCTTTCTCGTTGAGATCCTTCACGATACCGAAAATTTCTTCGACCAACTGCGGCGCCAGTCCCATCGAAGGTTCGTCCAGCAGGATTGTCTCGGGGCGCGACATCAGTGCCCGGCCCATGGCGACCATCTGCTGTTCACCACCCGACGTATAACCTGCCTGCGAGCGGCGGCGCTCTTTCAGGCGGGGAAAGTAATTGTAGACCAGCTCCAGATCCTGCTGGATCGCTGCGCTGCCGTCCTTGCGGGTATACGCGCCCGTCAGCAGGTTTTCTTCAACCGTCAGGTGTTCGAAACAGTGACGGCCTTCCATCACCTGAATCACGCCTTTTTCAACCAAAACGGCGGGGTCGCTTTCGTGTACGTTTTGGCCACGATACTTGATCGTGCCTTTCGTGACCTCGCCGCGTTCTGAATGCAGCAAGTTAGACACTGCCTTGAGCGTGGTCGTCTTGCCCGCGCCATTGCCCCCCAGCAAGGCCGTGATACCGCCCTTGGGCACAGTCAGGCTTACGCCCTTCAGCACGAGGATCACGTGGTTGTAGATCACCTCGATATTGTTGACCTCAAGCAGGGTTTCCGCCTGCACGTCAGTGGTTTGTGCCGCATCAAGCATCAGCGCGTGTCCTCATGCCTGTCCCCTTCGGGACTGTTCGTGAGGAGCGGCGGCAAACCGCCGCTCCGGAGTTTTGAGAGCCGGCCTCAGCCGGGAAGAAACCGACTTTATTCGCAGCGCGGTTCGATGTTGTTTTCGGCCGCGTACGCTGCCGAGTCTTCCGCGATGAGCTGGCCGATCACTTCCTGATCAGTTGGCATAAAGTCCTGAAGCTTGTTCCAGGTACCGGTCGAGGCATCCCATTGAACAACACCCACCAGACCCGGGCCGCCATGGTTTTCACAAGTCACGCTGAATTCGGGACCAAATCCACTCATGCCCAGAGATTCCATCTTGGCATTGGTGATCTCCAGCGCCTCCATACCGTCGCGCATCATCGCTGGGGTGATATCGGTCACGCCATGGATTTCTTGTGCGGTCTTGATGGCTTCAGCCGCCAACATCGCTGCATAGAGACCACGGTTGTATTGCACCGCGCCCAGTTGATCACCGGCGCCCGCAGCTTTACCCGAATCGACGACGTATTTCTTTAGGTCGTCGTAAACCGGGTAGTCATCGCCCAGACCGGTGAATGTAAGCGCCTTGTAACCGGTTGCTTTATCACCAGCAGGCTCAACGTCGAATTCTGCACCCGACCACCAGACACCGATGAAGTTTTCCATTGGGAAACGGATGTTCGCAGCTTCCTGAATTGCGACCTGGTTCATCACGCCCCAGCCCCACATGACCACGTAATCCGGCTTTTCACGACGGATTTGCAACCACTGCGACTTCTGCTCCTGACCCGGGTGGTCCACTGGCAGCAGCGTCAGCTCATACCCATGCTTTTCAGCCAGCATTTCCAATGTGCGGATCGGCTCCTTGCCATAGGCAGAGTTGTGATAGACCAGCGCGATTTTTTTACCGTTCAGGTCACCATCATTTTCGCTCAGCAGATAGTTGATCGCGCCCGAAGCTCCGTTCCAATAGTTGGCCGGATAGTTGAACACGTTGCTGAACACCTTCCCGTTTGCAGCCGAAGTGCGGCCATACCCCATCGTGTGCAGCGGAATTCCGTCTGCCGTCACTTTGGGGATCAACTGATAGGTGATACCAGTCGACAAAGGCTGATAAACCAATGCACCTTCGCCTTTGGTCGATTCATAGCATTCCACACCCTTTTCGGTATTATAGCCGGTTTCACATTCAACCACCCGGATCGGTTCTCCTCCGATACCGCCATCCCGCTCATTGAGCAGAGTGAAATAGTCGTTGTAGCCGTCCGAGAACGGGATACCGCCTGCAGCATATGGCCCGGTGCGATAGCTGAGATCAGGGATCACAAGATCCGCCATCGCTGGCCCAGCGGCCATAAGGGCGCTCAGCGCCACGGTTGCCAGTTTCTTGTTCATCGGGTGTATCCTCCCTTGATTGATCCGATGGTGTATTCGGGTTTTCGCACCCGTCTTTTTGATTGGGCCTACCCTTAGTGCGGGAACGGCCAGAGTCTGAGTTTCTCTTTCGCGACGCGCCACAGCTGTGCCAGCCCATGGGGTTCGAGGATCAGGAACATGATGATCAGGGCGCCGACAATCACCAGCTGAAGATGGGCAACGATATCTGTGGGCCAGCCCAGCACATCGACGCCGACCACTTTCAGGACCACCGGCAAAAGCACAAGGAATGCAGCGCCCGCAAAGGATCCGAAAATAGAGCCTAACCCGCCGATAATGACCATGAACAGAACCAGGAACGATTTTTGGATGCCAAAGACCTCACCGACCTCAACCGCGCCCAGATAGACCGCAAAGAACAGTGCGCCCGCGATGCCCACGAAGAACGAGCTTACGGCAAAGGCGGTCAGTTTCGCCTTGAGCGGGTTCACCCCGATGATCTCCGCGGCGATGTCCATATCGCGGATCGCCATCCATGTCCGCCCTGTCGTACCGCGTGTCAGGTTGCGCGCAACGAGGGCGCAGACGGTCAGGAAAATCAGACAGAACAGATAGGTGGCCCAGGCCGATGCATTCGGACCGGTGATGATGATGCCGAAAACATCCCGTTCCGGCGCGTTGATCTGCCCCGAAGCCGAGTAATTGTAGAACCACGGCACCCGGTTGAACAGCCAGACCAGAAAGAACTGCGCCGCCAGCGTCGCCACCGCAAGATAAAACCCCTTGATCCGCAATGACGGCAAGCCGAAAAGCACGCCCACGATGGCGGTGATGCCACCGGCCAGGATCACGTGGATGAACATCGACACGTCGGGAAAGGCGGTCATCAACTTGTAGCAGGCATAGGCCCCAACGGCCATGAAGCCCCCGGTACCCAGGCTGACCTGCCCGCAATACCCCACAAGAATGTTCAGCCCAATGGCCGCGATCGCATAGATCAGGAAGGGCAGCAGAAGTGCGTTGGCCCAATAGTCGTTGATGATGAACGGAATGATCCCGAAGGCCACCGCCAGCACCACATAGTACCGATACCGATCGAACTTGATCGGGAAAGTCTGGCTGTCATCCACGTAGGAGGTTTTGAAATCTCCGGCCTCACGATAGAACATGTCTTACTTTCCCCATTGTTCCTGCGCCCGATTCCGGGCTTCGGCGTCCAGTTGATTGGACCCTTTGGCATATCCGCTCGCCTCCGAGGCGCGCACCAGTTTCAGGTAGGCCAGAACCCCCATGATCAGCCCGGCAAAGGCCAGGATCGCTGCAATCGTCAGTTGGCCTTCGGTCAGATCGTCTGATGTGAGGGCGATGTAGCCAAAAGCCCAGAACCCCGCCCATGCGATCACGTTGATGATGGCGATCAGCTTGGTCATGCCCTATACCCTCTCGATGATCTTCTCTCCGAACAGGCCTTGCGGCCTGAACACTAGGAAGATCAGCGCCAGCACATAGGCAAACCAGTTCTCGGTTGCGCCACCGACCATCGGTCCGATTGCGAATTCGAACAGCTTTTCACCCACGCCGATGATCAGGCCGCCCACGATGGCGCCTGGGATCGAGGTGAACCCGCCCAGCATCAGCACCGGCAACGCCTTGAGCGCGATCAGCGACAGCGAGAACTGGACGCCTGATTTGGTGCCCCACATGATGCCCGCGACCAGAGCGACAAACCCGGCCACCGACCAGACCATGACCCAGATGAAGTTCAGCGATATGCCCACCGAAAGCGCCGCCTGATGGTCATCCGCCACTGCGCGCATGGCCCGGCCCTGCTTGGTGTACTGGCTGAACGCCACCAGAGCGGCTACCAACAGCGCCGCGATGACCGTCGCCACGATGTCCAGATTGTCGATGAAGAAGCCGTAGTCGAAGATGTTATAGGTGGTCTCGTCAATCCACAGATTGATACCCTGCGGCAGACCCACATCCAGCGTCTTGATTTCAGACCCCCACATCAGGTCGGCCACGCCTTCAAGGAAGTACGCCAGACCGATGGTCGCCATAAACAGAATGATCGGTTCCTGCCCCACCAGATGGCGCATGACGAACCGCTGCACGGCCCAGGCCAGCAATACCATCACACCCATCGTCAGAATGATCGCGAACAGCGCGGGCACATTCCACCCGAAATAATGGATATGGGTGCCGAAAGTCGCGTTGATCAGATGGGCAAACGGCACCTGCCCATTCATAATCCCGACCAGCGTCATCGCCGCGAACAGGGCCATAACCCCTTGGGCATAGTTGAAAATACCGGACGCCTTGTAGATCAGCACAAAGCCCAGCGCGACCAGCGCATAAAGCACCCCGGCCATCAGACCGTTGAGGATGACCTCCATCGCGAAGATAAGTTGTTCAGGCATGCCAGCCCCTCCCCAATTCTGCCCAGAGCTTAATCATGGCTGACCCCCAGATAGGCGTCGATGACTTCCTGGTTGTTGCGCACCTCATCGGGTGTGCCGTCGCCGATCTTCTTGCCGTAATCCATCACGACCACCCGGTCGCTCAGATCCATCACAACGCCCATATCGTGCTCGATCAGGGCGATGGTGGTGCCGAACTCATCATTCACGTCGAGGATAAAGCGGCTCATGTCCTCTTTCTCTTCGACATTCATCCCGGCCATCGGTTCGTCCAGCAGCAGCAGCTTAGGTTCCGCGGCCAACGCACGCGCCAGTTCCACCCGCTTCTTCAGACCGTAGGGCAAGCGCGACACCGGCGTCTTGCGGATGTGCTGAATTTCAAGGAAGTCGATGATCTTCTCGACAGCTTCACGGTTTTCTGTCTCTTCCTTCTCGGCCTTGCCCTTCCACAGTGCCTGCTGAAGGATATTGGTCTTCATGTACCCCAGCCGCCCGGTCATAACGTTGTCCAGAACGCTCATCCCTTCGAACAAAGCAATATTCTGGAACGTCCGGGCAATGCCCTGCTGCGCCACCTCAAAGGGCCGCATCGGCGGGCGTTTTGACCCATGAAACCAGACCTCGCCTTCCTGCGGAACATAGAAGCCCGAGATCACGTTCAGCATCGAGGATTTACCGGCGCCATTGGGCCCGATGATCGCACGAATCTCACCCTCGCGGATATCGAACGAGATATCCTTGATCGCCACCACACCACCAAAGCGCAGGGTGATGTTCTTCATTTCCATCACCACACCGCCGATCTTGCGACCGTCTTCGGTGACATATCCTTCGGAATTATCCAGCATCGGTCACTCCCTGACTTGCGCGAAAACGGGACGGCGGGCGGGGCGATGACCGCAGGTCGAGCGGCGCTCGTACGGCCCTCATTCTGCGGCAACCTTGTGTTGGGCGACGGGAACAACCGGCGCATCGACAATTTCCAGCGTCGCCGAAATCGATCCTTTGCGACCATCCTCATAGGTCACCTCGGTCGTGGTCGAAACCGTCTTGGACCCGTCATAAAGCGCGGCAATGATGTCGCTGAATTTGTCCTCGACAAACCCGCGCCGCACCTTGCGGGTCCGGGTCATCTCGCCATCATCGGCATCCAGTTCCTTGTGCAGCACCACAAAGCGGTGCACCTGACAACCTGACAGCATCTCGTCAGCGGCAACCGACTTGTTCACCTCTTCCACATGGGCCTTGATCGTCTCTAACACACGCGGATGTCCCGCCAGTTCCTGATACGAGGCATAGGCAACGTTGTTGCGCTCGGCCCAGTTGCCCACCGCGGTCAGATCGATATTGATGAAGGCCACGCAGCGATCCTTGCTATTGCCGAACAGCACCGCCTCCAGAATATCGGGATAGAACTTCAGCTTGTTCTCGACATATTTCGGCGCGAACATCGACCCGTCGGCCATCTTGCCCACGTCCTTGGCGCGGTCAATGATCCGCAGATGACCCGAGCTTTCCTCGATGAACCCCGCGTCGCCCGTGGCCACCCAGCCTTCAGGGTCCTTGGTCGATGCGGTCGAGTCCGGGTTCTTGAAATATTCGACGAAAACGCCGGGCGAGCGGTAGTGTATCTCGCCCTTGTCGTCGATCCTGATCTCGACATCGGGGGCCGGGACGCCAACGGTGTCGGCGCGCACCTCGCCGTCGGGCTGGACGGTGATGAACACGGTCGCCTCGGTTTGGCCGTACAACTGTTTCAGGTTGATGCCTAAAGAGCGATAGAAATCAAAGATCTCCGGCCCGATCGCCTCACCCGCCGTATAGCCCACCCGAAAGCGCCCATATCCCAGCGTGTCTTTGAGCGGCCCGTAAACCAACAGATTGCCCAGCGCATATTTCACCTTGTCACCCAAGCTCACCGGCTTGCCATCCAGCAACCGACCGCCGACCTTCTTGGCATGCGCCATGAAGTAGTGGAACATGCGCTGCTTAAGCTTGCTGGCATCCTCCATTCGGATCATCACATTGGTCAGCTGGCTTTCAAATACGCGCGGCGGCGCGAAGAAATAGGTCGGCCCGATCTCGCGCAGGTCGGTCATCATCGTGTCGGCGCTTTCGGGGCAGTTCACGCAGAACCCGCACCAGTAGGCCTGACCAATGGAAAAGATGAAATCCCCCACCCAGGCCATCGGCAGATAGGACAGGATGTCTTCGTTGCGGGTCAGGTTGTCGAATTCGGCTGAGTTCTTTGCACTTTCGATCACGTTGCGGTTCGACAGCACCACGCCCTTGGGCTTGCCCGTGGTACCCGAAGTATAGAGCATCACGCAGGTGTCGTCATAGGTGATCTCGCCGATGCGCCTGTCCAGTTCGGCGTCGAAACGCGCATGACCGGCGCTGCCCTCGGCCTTGATGTCGTCAAGGGCATTCATCTGGCTGTGGTCGTATTTCCGCATACCGCGCTTGTCGGTATAGAGGATGTGTTTGACCTGATGCAGGTTTTCCTGAATCTCGATGACCTTGTCGACCTGCTCCTGATCGCCGCAGACGACATATTTCGCCCCGCAATGCTCCAGCACATAGGCCATCTCTTCGGCAACCGCGTCTTGATAGAGAGGGACCGGAATGGCACCGACCATCTGCGCCGCAACCATTGACCAGTAATGTGCCGGACGGTTGCGCCCGATTACGGCGATGTGGTCACCCTTTTCAACGCCAAGTTCAAGAAATCCAAGCGCCAGCGCGCGGATCTCGGCGGCCGTTTCCGCCCAGGTCCAGCATTGCCAGATCCCGAACTCCTTTTCGCGGTAAGCCGGGGCATCCCCGAACTGCGTCGCATTGCGATGTAGCAGCGCCGGAAGGGAGTGCATCCCCTCGGCGCCCGACTGCGTCTGAGCCAATTCTATCTCTCCTCCCCATCCGGCCCCGGGTCGGGCCGGAACGGCGTCGCCGGGTCAGACCGGAACGCTGCTGCCTCGATTAAGGACAAGGAGAACGATCAGCGTCAACTTTTTCGTGATGTTTTCTCAATTCTTACGAATTGTTACAGCCAATCCCGCAAAATCGGAATCAGCGGCACATCCGCCGCCGGCATCGGAAAGTTCCGCAGGTCATTCGCGCGCACCCATTTCAGCGCCTGGCCCTCTTTCGACTGCGGAATACCCTCCCATTTGCGGCAGGCGAACAGCGGCATCAGCAGGTGGAAATCATCATAGCTGTGGCTGGCAAAGGTCAGCGGTGCAAGGCACGAGGCCCAGGTGTCGATGCCCAGTTCCTCGTGCAATTCCCGGATCAGGGCGGCCTCGGGGGTTTCGCCGGGCTCGATCTTGCCGCCGGGGAATTCCCACAGTCCGGCCATGGATTTGCCTTCGGGACGTTGGGCCAGCAGCACGCGGCCCTCGATGTCGATCAGGGCGACAGCAGAGACTAACACGGTTTTCACGAGCGATAATCCGCGTTGATCTCGATATAGCCGTGGGTCAGATCACAGGTCCAGACGGTGGATTTCCCTTCGCCCAGCCCCAGATCAACCGCAATCACGAGGTCCTGACCTTTCATATAGGCGGCGGTGGCGTCTTCGCGATAATCCGGGCTGACCCAGCCGTTCTCGGCCACAAGAATATCACCGAATGAAATGCTGAGCGTGTCGCGATCCGCTGCCGCGCCCGACTTGCCGATGGCCATGACGATGCGGCCCCAGTTCGGGTCTTCACCGGCGATGGCAGTTTTCACCAGAGGGGAGTTGGCGATGGCCAGACCGTGGGTCTTGGCGTCAGCGTCCGAGGCGGCTCCGGTCACGCGGATTTCCACGAATTTCGTGGCGCCTTCCCCGTCACGCACCACTTGTTGCGCGAGGTCCAGCATCACTGTTTCCAAAGCCCGTGCAAAAGCGGCATCGCCGGTGGCATCAACGCCCGAAGATCCGGTCGCACACAGCAGCAGACTGTCCGAGGTCGAGGTGTCGCTGTCCACAGTGATGCAGTTGAAGGTGCGATCTGTCTGGGCGCTCAGCATTTCCTGCAACGCCGATTGCTCAACCTGTGCGTCGGTGAAGATATAGACCAGCATCGTCGCCATGTCTGGCGCGATCATTCCAGAACCCTTCGCAATCCCTGCAATAGAGACTGTTTTGCCACCGATTTCGACCAGTGCGCTCGCCCCTTTGGGAAACGTGTCCGTCGTCATGATCGCTCGCGCGGCATCTTCGATGGCATGGCGGCTGAGGCCGGATTTCAACGCTTCAAGCTGCGATATGATGCGATCATGTGGCAGCGGTTCACCGATGACACCGGTGGATGACGTAAAGACCCGTTCGACGGGGACGCCGGTCGCTTTGGAAACGGCCTGTGTCACCTCGGCAACCGATGTCTGGCCATAGTGGCCGGTGAACGCGTTCGCATTGCCCGAGTTCACAAGGATCGCCGCAGGTCCATCACTGGGGCCTCCTATTTTCTTCTGACAATCCAGAACCGGTGCCGCGCGGGTGGCCGAGCGGGTGAAGACACCCGCCACCGACGTGCCCGGATCAAGAACAGCCAGCATGACATCCGTGCGACCCTGATAGCGCACACCCGCTTCGACGGTGGCAAAACGCACACCGTCAATCGCAGGCAGTTCAGGGAAAGACGCCGGCGCCAGCGGCGATACCTTCGTGATCGTGGCCACTGGTCTTTACTCCTGAATCAGGTCCAGCTGGCGCATGATCTCGGGGCCTGCGCCTTCCAGCGCGGGGCGTTCGATCTGTGCCTGCTGCGTCAACTCGTCGATCCGCGCCTGAATGGCATCTTGCTGGATCGTTTGGGCCAGCTCATCGCGCACCGCGTCCAGTTCGGGGGCTTCGGTTTTGCGCTTGTCGTTCAGCTTGACCAGATGCCAGCCAAACTGAGTTTGCACCGGATCCGACACCTGCCCTTTTTCCAGCGCGATCACGGCTGCCTCGAATTCAGGTACCATCTGGCCTTTTCCGAACCATCCCAACGCGCCACCATTCGGACCGGACGGACCGGTCGAGTTCTCGCGGGCAAGTTCCGCAAAATCTGCACCATCATCAAGCTGAGTCATGAGCGCTTTGGCTTCTTCTTCCGATTGCACCAGAATATGGCTGGCGTCGAATTCGTCTTCACCCGCAAAATCATTGAAACGCGCATCGTAAGCGGCCTGAATGGCTTCCTCTGTGACGAGATCGTTGGTCAGAGCCGCGACCGTCTGAACCGCCTGAAGCGACCGCTTTTCATTGTCGAGTGTCAGCGCGTTCCGCATGTTCAGGCCATCCTGTTGCTGTCCCAGCAATTGCTGCTGGATCAGCTGTTCCAGAATGAAATCGAACAGCACGTCGTCTTCCGCCTGCTGATATTGCGGTGGCAGAGAAGCGACGGTGGCGATCACGTGACCCAATGTGATCTCATCCCCGTTTACCCGAGCGACCACGGTCGACGCATCCGGCTGGGTTTCGGCGGCCAGCGGCAGGGCCATCACGGCGGCCAGGGCCAGCGATGGCAGAAAAGTGAGACCTTTGGGCATTGAATCATCCTATTTTCTTGCCGCGACAGGGCGCGGCGTTGACACTCTGGAACCTGCCGCTTACATCGCTTTGAAGCCTTGGACAGGGCCGCCTTTCACCCCCCGTATCTATGGGTTGCGCGCAAGGTGGGCAAGCCTGTCGCAACCACGAAAAGAACAGATCCTCTGGAGTGAACATGCTGGGACTCGGAACGCTCGCCAAAAAGGTGTTCGGAACACCGAACGACCGCAAGATCAAGGCGACCCGCCCTCTGGTCGAAAAGATCAATGCGCTGGAACCAGAGTTTGAAACGCTTTCAGATCAAGGTCTGATCGACAAGACCGAAGACCTGCGCAAGCGCGCACTGGATGGCGAAAGCCTGGACGACCTGCTGCCCGAGGCCTTTGCCAACGTACGCGAGGGCGCCAAGCGCGCACTTGGCCTGCGGGCCTTTGACGTGCAGCTGATGGGCGGCATTTTCCTGCATCAGGGCAACATCTCGGAAATGAAGACGGGCGAAGGCAAGACTCTGGTCGCCACCTTCCCGGCCTATTTGAACGCGCTGACCGGCAAGGGCGTGCATGTTGTCACGGTGAACGAATACCTGGCCAAACGTGACGCGGAATGGATGGGTAAGGTGTTTGCGGCCGTAGGCATGACAACTGGTGTGATCTGGTCCGGCCAGCCCGACGCGGAAAAACTGGCCGCGTATTCCTGTGACATCACGTATGCCACCAACAACGAGCTGGGTTTTGACTATCTGCGCGACAACATGAAGGCGGATCTAGAGCAGGTTTACCAGAAACACCACAACTTTGCGATTGTGGACGAGGTCGACTCGATCCTGATCGATGAAGCGCGGACACCGCTGATCATCTCGGGTCCCGCGCAGGACCGGTCGGATCTGTACACCGCCATTGATGGCCTGATCCCGACGCTGAGCGATGATCATTACACCCTGGATGAAAAATCGCGCAATGTGACCTTTACCGATGAAGGCAACGAATTTCTTGAGGCACAGCTGCTTCAGGCCGGCCTGATTCCCGAAGGCCATTCCCTGTATGATCCGGAAAGCACCACCGTCGTGCATCACGTCAACCAGGCGCTGCGTGCCCACAAGCTGTTCCAGCGCGACAAGGATTACATCGTGCGCGACGGCGATGTCGTTCTGATCGATGAATTCACCGGCCGCATGATGCCGGGCCGTCGCCTGTCCGAAGGTCTGCATCAGGCGATCGAAGCCAAGGAAAAGGTTCAGATCCAGCCGGAAAACGTCACATTGGCCAGCGTGACGTTCCAGAACTATTTTCGCCTGTACGACAAACTGAGCGGCATGACCGGCACCGCGTTGACCGAGGCCGAAGAATTTGCCGAGATCTACGGTCTGGGCGTGGTCGAAGTTCCGACCAACCTGCCGATTGCCCGTATCGACGAAGATGATCAGGTCTATCGTACGGCCGCCGAAAAATACGATGCGATGATCGCCGAGACGAAAAAGGCGCAGGAAAAGGGCCAGCCGGTTCTGCTGGGGACCACGTCGATCGAAAAATCCGAACTGCTCAGCCAGATGCTGACCAAGGAAGGCATCAAGCACAACGTTCTGAACGCCCGCCAGCACGAACAAGAGGCACAGATCGTTGCCGATGCCGGTCGTCTGGGTGCGGTAACCATCGCCACCAACATGGCCGGTCGCGGCACCGACATTCAGCTTGGCGGCAATGTCGAGATGAAGGTCCTGAAAGCGATTGCCGAGAATCCAGACGCGGATCCGTCCGAGCTGCGGGCCGCCGAAGAAGCACGCCACGCCGAAGAAAAAGACAAGGTTCTGGCTGCTGGCGGCCTTTACGTCATGGCATCGGAACGCCACGAAAGCCGCCGCATCGACAACCAGCTGCGTGGTCGTTCCGGTCGTCAGGGCGACCCGGGCCGAACGGTATTTTACCTGAGCCTCGAGGATGACCTGATGCGCATCTTCGGCTCGGAACGGCTGGACAAGGTATTGACCACGCTGGGCATGAAAGAAGGCGAGGCGATCATTCACCCCTGGGTGAACAAGTCGCTGGAACGCGCGCAGTCCAAGGTCGAAGGCCGCAACTTTGACATGCGCAAGAACGTTCTGAAGTTCGACGACGTGATGAATGACCAGCGGAAGGTGATCTTCAGCCAGCGCCGCGAAATCATGTCTGCAAACGACCTGTCCGAGATCGTTTCGGATATGCGCGAACAGGTGATTGACGACCTGATTGACGAATACATGCCGCCGAAATCCTATGCTGATCAGTGGGATACTGAGGGTCTGCACGTGGCGATAAAGGACAAGCTGAACATGGACGTCCCGGTTCAGGACTGGGCCGCCGAAGAAGGCGTGGATGACGAGCAGGTGCGCGAACGTCTGATCAAGGCCGCGGATGAGATGATGGCCCAGAAGGCCGTCGCCTTTGGCCCTGAAAACATGCGCAACATCGAAAAACAGGTTCTGCTTCAGACCATTGACAGCAAATGGCGCGAGCATCTGCTGACCCTGGAACACCTGCGCTCGGTCGTTGGGTTCCGCGGTTATGCCCAGCGCGATCCTCTGAACGAATACAAGAACGAAAGCTTCCAGCTGTTCGAAAGCATGCTGGATTCGCTGCGCGAGACCGTGACACAGCAATTGTCGCGCGTACGTCCGCTGACCGAAGAAGAACAGAAAGAAATGCTGGCGCAGATGGCCGGGCAGCAGGCTCAGGCGCAGGAGGCCGTGGACAAGGCCGCGAAACAGGCCGAAGCCAAGGCCGAGGCTGCGGCCTCGGGTGATGCGCTTCCGGGGTTCGACGAAAGCGATCCATCGACCTGGGGCAACCCGTCGCGAAATGATCCGTGCCCGTGTGGCTCGGGCAAGAAGTTCAAACACTGCCATGGCCGACTGACCTAACGTTACCCGCCGAATCCACAATGTGTTCGTCTTGCGGCCACAAATTGGCCGCGATTCGTGGCGAATGTGCGATTTGCTCCTTCAACTGGGGAGGGTGTCTTGTTTGTAGTTCGAAACTACGTGACCATGTGCGGCACGGTCGCTTGTGCTTTGGGCATAGGCTACCTGATGCAGAACGGACCAACCGCGCAGCCTGCGAACGCGGGGGGTAGTGTTGATGTTGCCTCGGCATCTCAGCAATCCTCGGTTCTGTCGGGGTTGGATGCTATCGTACTGACTTCGGCTCCGGCGTCTGACGCAGATTTCGGGGCGGCAGCGCCCGAACCTCGCGCAGTTCCGTCAGCACCGAAAACAACGGATTGCAACATCAGCGCGCGCGCCGTCGCCGTCCCCGGCGCCATGGCACACCTGTCGCTGCGGGCACCCTGCCACCGAAACGAACGCGTTGAAATTCATCACAGCGGCCTGACGGTCAGCCAGAACACCGACGATTCCGGTGCCTTGAACATGTCCATCCCGGCACTGTCGGAATACGCGATTTTCCTGATTTCATTCGAAGATGAAACAGGCACGGTCGCCACCACTCACGTGACCGACATTGCCGAATATGACCGCGTCGTCCTGCAATGGCAGGGTGATACCGAGTTGCAGATTCACGCGCTGGAATTCGGGGCAAGCTATGGCAACAGCGGCCATGTGTGGAACGATTCCTCGGCAAATGGTGCAGGAGAAGTTCTGCGCCTGGGCCAGACGGGTCTGGGTCGTGCCAAGAATATCGAAGTATATTCCTTTCCGACGGGCGCGTCGGATCGGTCCGGCAGCATCGACCTGACGGTCGAAGCCGAAGTTACCGAATCCAACTGCGGGCAAACGCTGAATGTGCAGGCGCTGGAACTTCTGTCAGATAGCCGCCTGCGGTCGCGCGACATGTCCCTGACCCTGCCGGATTGTTCACAGGCCGGTGAGTTTCTGGTGTTGAATAATCTGCTCTCAGACCTGACAATCGCGGCAAAGTAATCCGCAGGCGGGCTCGACTCTCTTATGACTTTCTTTCGTGCGGCTGTGACCGCGCTGTTTACCGTTGCAGGTGCGACCTGTGCAATGGCGCAGGACATCACACTGACGTCTCATGACGGCAAGGTCGAAGTAACAGGCAACCTGCTGGGCTTCGACGGTGAATTTTACCGCGTTGATACGCAGTTCGGTGAGTTGACCGTTGATGGATCGGGCGTCACCTGCGACGGACCTGCGTGCCCCAGCCTGACGGATTTCGTAGCCGAGTTGCGGTTTTCCGGATCGTCTGTCATCGCCGAAACGGTCCTGCCCGCCCTGATCATCGGGTTTGCGCAGCAGGAAGGCTTGACCGCAACGCCTGCCCGCGTGGATTCTGACACCTTCGTCTATGAGCTTTTTCAGTCAGGCCGTGACGCCCCGTTGGCGCGGTTCTACTTTGACGTCGGGACCACGGATCGCGGCTTCGCCAAGTTGATCGGGGATCAGACAGATATCGTGATGGCCCTGCGCGAAGTACGCGAGGCAGAGCGGGATGCAGCCGATGCCGCGGGGCTGGGTGATTTGAAACGGGCCCGGCGATCCAGGGTTGTTGCATTGGACGCCATGGTTCCGGTGGTGGCATCCGATAGTGTGATGCGTCAGATTTCGCTGGCCGACTTGGCGCGCATTCTGTCAGGTGAAGTGAAGAACTGGATGGACCTGGGCGGGCCGGATGCTCCGATCGCATTGCATGTGCCGGATCCGGGATCGGGGCTGGCGCAAGCTGTCGAGGATCAGGTATTGAAGACCGCTGGCGTGGAACTGACCGATACCGCAATCCGTCATATTCGAACGAGCGATCTGACCAAGGCCGTGGCAAAGGACCCGTTTTCCATCGGAATCGCCAGCAAAGCGACAGCCGACAATACCCGAGCCCTGCCGTTGACCGGAGGGTGTGGGCATCCGCTGGCCGCCACCCGTCAATCGATCAAGACCGAAGATTATCCGTTGAACCTGCCGATGTTTCTGTATCTGCCCGAACGCCGCCTGCCGCGGATTGCACGGCAATTTCTGGCCTTTAGCCTAAGCCCCGGGGCCCAGATGGCCATTCGTGACGCAGGTTATGTGGATCAATCGCCTGAAACCTTGCCGGTTGGCGTACAGGGCGACCGGCTTGCCAATGCCGTCGCCACCGGAGGGCCCGAAGTTGGGCTGGATGAGCTTCAGCGCATGATCGAAACGCTGCGCCCGCTGTCGCGCCTGTCCCTGTCGGTTCGGTTCGAGCCCGGATCATCCCGTCCGGATGCGCAGTCACGTTCCAATATTCAGCAACTGGCACATATGCTTGACGCCGGCATATTGAAGGCGCGCAAGCTGGTGTTTGCCGGTTTCAGCGACGGGGATGGCGGGGCCGCCGCCAACGCCCGCATTGCCCTGCGACGTGCACAGACGGTACGAAACGCGGTTCTGGCCGCAGCCGAGACATCGATATCAGACAGTATCGAGGTGGTCGCGGAAGGGTTTGGCGAAGCAATGCCGATGGCCTGTGACGACACCGAATGGGGCCGCAAGGTCAACCGCCGGGTTGAAATCTGGGTGCAGTGAAGCTCACAGATACCCTTCGGACCGAAAGCTCAACTCGGTCGATTTTCCAATGATCAGGTGGTCGTGCAGGGTCAGGCCCAAGGCCGCACAGGCATCCTGAATACGGTTGGTCATGTCGATATCCGACTGCGAGGGCGTCGGATCACCCGACGGGTGGTTGTGCACCAGAATCAGGGCCGAGGCATTCAGTTCCAGCGCTCGTTTGGCAACCTCGCGCGGGTAAACCGGCACGTGATCCACGGTGCCTTTGGCCTGTTCCTCATCCGCGATCATTACGTTCTTGCGATCCAGATAGAACACGCGAAACTGTTCGATCTCACGATGCGCCATGGTGGTGTGGCAATAATCCAGTAGCGCATCCCATCCCGAGATCACATGCCGCTGCATCACCCGGGCGCGGGCCATCCTGTGGGCGCAGGCCTCAAGAATTTTCAGGTCGGTAACCACGGTATCGCCAACGCCCTTGATCTGGCGCAGCCGTTCCTCGGGCGCGGTCAGGACACGATTGAAATCACCAAAAGTGTCCATCAATGCCCGTGCCAGTGGCTTCACATCCTGACGGGGAATGGATCGGAACAGGACCAGTTCAAGCAGTTCGTAATCCGGCATCGCCGCCGATCCGCCGGTCCTGAACCGTTCGCGCAGCCGCTTGCGGTGGTCTTTTATGTAGGAGGGTAACCGGCCAGAGGGCAGCGGCTGCGCCGGCGCTTCGTCCGTATCAAACAGCATCGGGGCTTCGGCAAAGGCGTCCTGTGTCATGGGCGCACCCTGACCCAGAATCGGTTTCTGATTGGTTAACGCACCTCACCCGCCATGCGTGCCGTGGCCCGGCGGACAATCATGTGCAGAAGGATCGAGAATACGCCCAGGGTCAGCATCGCGGCAAACATGAGATCGGTCTTGGCACGTCCATTGGCCAGCAGCATCAGATAGCCCAGCCCCTGCGACGAGCCGACCCATTCGCCGATCACCGCTCCGATCGGGGCATAGACCGCCGCCAGCCGCATCCCCGACGCCAGCGACGGCAGAGCGGCCGGAATACGGATATGCCACAATACGGCGCGCTTGCTGGCCTGCATCGTTCGGGCCAGATCCAGATACCCCGACGGGGTGCGCATAAGCCCGTCAAAAAAGGATGAGGTGATGGGGAAATAGATGATCAACACCGCCATGGCGACCTTGGACCACAGCCCATAGCCCAGCCATAGCGTTAGCAACGGCGCCAATGCGAATACCGGCAGAGCCTGCGTGAACACGAGCATCGGCTGCACCAGGACCCGCGCCGCCCGCGAATTCGCCAGTTGCAACGCAGTGACGACACCCAGCAGCGTTCCGCATGCCAGACCGATCACCACTTCGATCGCTGTGATCCAGGTATGCTCGGCGATCACCCAGCGGTTCTGCCACCAGGTTTCGGCCACGACGGCGGGTCCGGGCAGGATGAACTTCGGCAACCCGGTCAGGGTCACGATGCCCTGCCAGATCAGCAAGGCAAACAAAGTTGCGGCCAGTGCAGAAAAATACTTCATGCCACGCCCTCGCGGAGAAGACGCAGCAAGGCACCCTGGGTTTCCAATGTCTCCAAATCATCCACGCGGCGCGGGGCCTGGGCCCGGGGCGGTTCGCACTGCGTCAATCCGTGTTCGGTCATCACCACGATGGATTGCCCCAGACGCGCGGCCTCTGCGGGATCATGGGTCACAAGAAGGACGGTGCGACCGTGCAATGCTTCAGCGGCCAGATCCTGCATGTCAGCGCGGGTGCGGGCATCAAGGGCCGAAAAGGGCTCGTCCAGCAAAACAACGGGGCGATCTTCCATCAGTGTCCGGGCCAGGGCGACACGCTGACGTTGCCCGCCGGACAACGCATTGGGCTTCTTGTTCATGTGATCCTGCAACCGCATACGCTCGATCAGGCGGTCACGTCGATCAAGATCAACGTTTTCCCCGCGCAGACGCGCACCCAGCGAGACATTCTGCGCGACGGTTGCCCAAGGCAAAAGAAGATCATCCTGCGCCATGTATGCGACACGCTCAGCCACAGGCAAGCCATCACTTGCCGTGATCCGTCCAGCGAAGACAGCCCCGGTCTCGAGCCCCGCAATCAACCTCAGAACCGTGGTTTTTCCCACGCCCGAACCGCCCAGCAGGCATGTCCACGCCCCGGCCCCTAGGGTCAGGGACAACGGCGCAAACAGGGTCGCGCCGTCGATCGTGGCAGTGCCGTTGATGGTCAGTTCGGGCGCAGGTGTCATGGCGTCAAACCCATCCGCCAGAAGTCGACTTCAAGCTCTGTCGCCTTGCGGAAGGTCTGGCACAGTCGATCCCAGCGTGGCGAACCCTGAAAATCAGCCCCAATACGTTTTGTTAGAGCCTGATCCAGCAACTCGCCAACCGCCACACACGCGGCTTGGTAATCTTCGCCGGCATAAGTGTCGATCCAGCCGCGATATGTCTCGGACGTTGCCTCGGCGGACAGGCGCGTACCGATCTCACCATACCCCATGACGCAAGGAACAAGGGCCGCCAGCAGGTCCAGAAGATCTCCGCTGTAGCCTGCTTCCAGGACAAACCGGGTATAGGCCAGATTCTCGTGTCGCTCTGGCGTGGCAAACAACTCTGCCTGCGAGATACCTTCCGCCGCGCAGATACCGATATGCAGTTTCATCTCTTCGCTGATCAAACCGTTCACAGTTCGCGATGCGGCAAGCATTTCTTTATGCGTTTCTGATTTCACCACGGCCAGCGCCCAGGCACGTGAGAAGTGGATCAGAAACACATAATCCTGCCGCAGATAGTGCAGAAACGCCTCGCGTGGCAGCGTTCCGTCTTTCATACCCTCTACGAAGGCGTGGCGGGTATAATCCCGCCACGGATCCGCCGCAGCATCGCGCATCAGCGCAAAGGCTTTGCCATAATTGCTCATTGCGCGGTCACGTCGATGGTGATGTCACTGACCGGAAGGACGCTGTCGATCATCCCGCTTTCGTTCAGGAAGGTTTCGAACCGGGCATAACGACCGGCATCAAAACCCGCCGGACGCAGCGCAAAGCGCGGCAGTGTATCGACCCAGGCGCGGGCATTCAGCTCGTCCTGAAGTTCAGGCGAGGTCGCCGCGAAGATTTCCCAGCTTTTTTCCGGATTGTTGACGATATATTGGGTCGCTTTTTCAGTCGCGGCGAGGAACCGGGCGATCTTGTCCTTGTCCATCGTTTCCGGATTGGCGACATAGATCAGTTCATCATAAGACGGAACGCCCTCTTCCTCGATATAGAAGCAGGTGCCGGGACGACCTTCGATATCCATCTGGTTCAGTTCGAAGTTGCGATAAGCGCCAATCACCGCGTCCACCTGACCGGTCATCAGCGACGGCGAGAGGGAAAAGTTGACATTGATCAGCTCGACATCGCCCAGCGCAACATCGTATTTGCCCAGAACGGTGCCAAGGATGGCTTCTTCGACCCCCGCGACCGAGAAGCCGATTTTTTTACCCTTGAGGTCAGCAGGCGACTTGATCGGCCCGTCTTCCAGCACCAGAAGACAGTTCAGCGGCGTTGCAACCAATGTGCCGACACGCTTCAGAGGCAGGCCCTCGTGAATCTGCAAGTGCAATTGCGGCTGGTAAGACACCGCCAGGTCGGCTTGGCCGGCAGCCACCAAACGGGGCGGGGCGGACGGGTCGGCGGGCGGAACGATCTCGACCTCAAGCCCTTGTTCAGCAAAATAGCCGTTTTCCTGCGCCACGATGATAGGACCATGGTCAGGGTTGATGAACCAGTCCAGCAGGACGGTCATTTTGTCTTCGGCCCATGCCGGCGCGGCGGCCAGAAGGGCGATGGCTGTCATCAGCTTTTTCATATCTCGCGTTTCCCTTTTCTTCACGAGGTTGAGGCCGCGACGAGGACAATCTCGCCCGGCCAATCTGGTTGAATTTGTTCTGCGGCACGCCATGCCCGCAAACCGGTGGCACAGCAAAGAGCCAGCCTTTTTCCGCCATTAGGGTCTATTTCGCGCAAATTATCCGGCGAAATGCGCGTCGCGTTCGAATGGATGGGAACAGGGGCTTCCTGCGAACTGCGCAGCTCGATGATCTGATCCGTGCCCTTCAGCTGGCTTGCGGACAGAAAGCGAAAGCAGTTGCCGGGCTCGGGTGCGTCATCAAAGCGAAACCCGGTGCTGCGCAGGGTTCTTGCGTCATATTGAACCAACTGCCCAAGGGGTGAGGGATCAAGTCCAAGGATCAAGCTGAGCGCCATCTGCGCCTGCATCGCCCCGATCACGCCAACCACGGGGCCCAGAACCCCCGCAGTGGCGCAGCTGGCGCCGCTGTCCGGTGCATCGGGAAATACAGCGCGCAGCGATGGGCCCCCGCCGCAGAAACCGCCCACATAACCCGAAAGCCCCAGCACCGAGGCGCTGATCAAAGGTTTGCCCTGCGCCAGACACGTGTCCGACAGGATGTAGCTGGCTGCGTAGCTGTCGGCACAATCCAGAATGATATCGGCTTGCGACACCGAACCGGGCGCATTTTCACTGGTCAGAGCCTGATTCAGGCCAATGACATCAGTTTCATCATTCAGCGCGCGGCAACGGGCGGCGGCGGTTTCTGCCTTGGGTTGCCCGCAATCGGCCTCGGAGAAAAACGTTTGACGGTGCAGGTTCGACAGATCGACGGTATCCCCGTCCATGACCGTGATCCGCCCCACCCCGGCCCCTGTCAAAAGTGGCAGAACCGGTGCAGCCAGACCGCCCGCACCAACGACCAGAACACGGGCCGCCGACAAGCGTACCTGCCCCTCTGCCCCGACTTCGGGCAAAAGCGTCTGGCGGGCATATCGACTCATCGTGTGACCTCGATCCACGCGCGCACCCGTGCTTCGGGGTCGGGGTTCAGGGTGATATCCGTGACTGCCGAGACGATGTCCGCCCCGGCCTTCAGCACACCGGCTGCGCGCTCGACACTCATGCCGCCAATACCGACCAAGGGAATATCACCAACCCGCGCCTTCCATTCCGTTACGCGGGGCAGGCCCTGCTGATGCCATTTCATCTTTTTCAGGATGGTGGGGTAGACCGGGCCCAATGCCACGTAATCGGGATCCATGGCCAGCACACGCTCAAGCTCATCGTCGTCATGGGTGGAAACGCCCAGTTTCAGACCCGCTTTTCGGATGGCTTTTAGGTCGGCGTCGTCCAGATCTTCCTGCCCCAGATGGATCCAGTCGCAGCCCAGATCGATCGCGTGTTGCCAATAGTCATTGATCACCAAAACCGCCCCATGGTCGCGGCACAATTCGCGTGAGACTGCGATCTGGTCGCGCACCGCATCGTCTGGCTGATCCTTGATGCGCAGCTGCACCAGCTTGACGCCCAGCGGCAACATCCGCCGCAGCCAGTCCGAGTGATCAAAGATCGGATAGAAACGGTCCAGCGTCATGACAGGAAGGCCTTTCCAACAACAGGAGTAGAGGGTTCCGCCATATCGCGCGGCTCGATCGGGTCGGCCTGATGGGCCAATTGCCCGGCAAGGGTTGCCTGCGCCATCGCCTTGGCCATCAGAACCGGATCTCCGGCACGGGCCACAGCGGTGTTCAGCAGAACCGCGTCAAAGCCCAGCTCCATCGCGCGGGCCGCGTGGCTGGGCAAGCCGATACCGGCATCCACCACCAGGGGAATGTCAGGAAATTCGGCCCGCATCGCGCGCAGGGCGTATTCGTTGTTCAGCCCGCGTCCTGACCCGATCGGTGCGCCCCAGGGCATCAGCACCTCGCATCCCGCTTCCAACAGGCGTTCGCCCACGATCAGATCATCGGTGGTGTAGGGAAACACCTCGAACCCATCCTCGGTCAGAATGCGGGCGGCTTCTACCAGTTGGAAAACGTCCGGTTGCAGACTGTCCGTATGTCCGATGAGTTCCAGCTTGATCCATCGGGTCTCGAACACTTCGCGGGCCATATGGGCGGTCGTCACGGCCTCTTTCACCGTATGGCAACCGGCCGTATTGGGCAGGATCAGAACTCCCAATTCGCGGATCATGTTCCAAAAGGTCTGGCCTGCACCCGCTTCACGCCGCAAGGATACAGTGGCAACGCCTGCACCGCTTTCGCGAAACGCCTGTTCCAGAATGGCCGGGCTTGGATATTGCGCCGTGCCCAGCATCAGTGAGTTGGGCAGTTCAGTGCCGTAAAACGTTTTCATCTTCAGCCCCCCTGCATCGGTGCGACGACCTCGACCCGGTCACCTTCGGCCAGCTTGTGAGCGACGCGCAGGCTTGAGGGTACGAATTCTTCGTTCACGGCGGTGGCCACACGGCCCGAGAAACCGCATTCGTCCAACAATTCCGACAGGGTTTCGGCGCGCACCTCGCGCGTCTCGCCGTTAAGCACGATCTTCATCTACCATCTCCGAATGTGTGTTGTTCAGCGCCAGATCCACAACACCCCGCGCCAGCGCCGGTGCCAACAGATATCCGTGGCGATAAAGCCCGTTGGCATAGATCGTGCGGCCCAAACGCCGGATGCGCGGTAAGTTGTCGGGAAAGGCGGGGCGCAGATCGACGCCTATCTCCAACACTTCGGCTTCACCAAAAGCCGGGTTCACGGCATAGGCCGCGCTGAGCAATTCCAGCATCGAACGGGCGGTAATGCGGCTGCTATCCTCGGATTCGATCATGGTCGCACCCAACATGTAGACGCCGCCGCCGCGCGGAACGATATAAAGCGGCATTCGCGGGTGCAGCAAACGAACCGGGCGCGTCAGCTCCACGTCAGGGCATCGTATGACCAGCATCTCACCCTTCACGCCGCGCAGATCATGTAGGTATTCGCGGGCGTGAAGGCCACGGCAGTCAATTGCATTCTCCAACTGGGCGGGCGCCAGCTTCCGGTGGAACACGACGCCCTGGCTTTGCAGTTGACGATACAGATCTTGCAACGCCTGACGCGGATCAACATGGGCTTCGCGTT
The DNA here is from genome assembly GCF_017872515.1 of Ruegeria sp. HKCCE3926. Taxonomy (NCBI): domain Bacteria; kingdom Pseudomonadati; phylum Pseudomonadota; class Alphaproteobacteria; order Rhodobacterales; family Roseobacteraceae; genus Ruegeria; species Ruegeria sp. HKCCE3926. The sequence continues at coordinate 234,445 of NZ_JAEDOU010000003.1, forward strand.
CGAAGAACAGGCCTTGGCCAAACCCCGTCAGATCAGGCTCTAATTCAGATATTTCTGCCCGTTCGACCTTGGTGAACTCTTTTGTTCGACGCGCAAATCGGCGCAGGTCCGGCACATCACGGGCACTTGCGACAACAAGCGTTCCCCGCTGGGTCACTTTGGTGCGTTGGGCCCACCATTCCATCGCGGACTGCCCCAGACGCAACACCGGTTCTTCCGCGTTTTCATATTCGCACCAAGGTGCCAGCATTCCTCCGGCCCACCATGAACACCCATGCGGGCCCGGTGGCCCGCCGGGGTCGAATATCTGCACTTTTGCACCGCGCGACACCAGTTCGCTGGCAACGGCAAGACCGGCAACCCCTGCCCCTATGACAGACCAAAGCGTCACGAGGGCCAAACCCGGTGGAAATGATGCACCGGCCCGTGCCCAGCGCCGACATTCAACTCATCCGCGCGCGCGATGGCCCCTTGCAGATAGTCATGCGCCTGCGCAACTGCGTCCTTCAGGGTCAGTCCCCTGGCCAAACCGGCGGTGATGGATGACGACAGGGTGCATCCTGTTCCATGGGTGTTTTTCGTATCCTGACGTGGGGCCTGAAACTCGGCCATGACACCCGACGGATCGATCAGCAAATCGTGGCAGATATCACCTGACCCGTGTCCGCCTTTCATCACGACTGCACCCGCACCCAAGGCGCACAATGCCCGGCCCTGTTCAGCCATCAGCTCACGCGTTTCTGCCGCTGGCATGTTCAGCAGGCACGCCGCCTCAGGCAGATTCGGCGTAAGAACAGTCGCCGTTGGCAACAACACATCGCGCAGCGTCCGGACCGCCTCTTGCTCCAACAGAGCGTCGCCGGATTTTGCAATCATAACCGGATCAAGAACCACGGGACCGTCGAACGCCGCCAGGCCCCTGGCGACCGTATGAATGATCTCAGGTGTCCCAAGCATGCCGATTTTAACGGCCCTGACGTCAAGATCGTTCAGAACCGCGTCGATTTGGGCGGAAATCACATCCAGCGGAATTCCATGCACAGCGGTGACAGCTTGCGTGTTCTGCGCGGTAACGGCGGTGATGACACTTGCGCCAAAAACACCCAGCGCCGACATTGCCTTAAGGTCAGCCTGAATGCCCGCGCCGCCGCCACTGTCGGATCCTGCTATGGTCAGGGCAATTGCCACCATGTCGTTGCTCCATCTTCTATGGGCAACGGAGTAGAGAAAACGTCTGTGTTCAAGAGACCGTTCCCTACGCCGGAATTGCCCGGATCAGGTTCGATGGGTTAACGCGGTTGCGTCTCTCAGCCCTGTCAAAGGGCACCCCAACGGTTGAAGCGGACAATCTCAGGGTCGAAGGCCGGAATCAAGACTCAATTTTCCAGATGTATTGCCACTTTCAGCTTTCTGCTAAGGCCAAAACTGCATGTTTAGGACAGTGACATGCGAGGCTCTGCCTCGCGCTCCGGGATATTTTTCGCCAGATGAATACAGGGTCCTTTGCTTCATCTGGCTGAAAATATCCCGGGGGAGTCGCCCAAAGGGCGGCGGGGGCAGAGCCCCCGTTCCTGGTCGTTCAGCCTTTCATGCCATCCCAGAAAGACTTGACGGACGAAAAAAAGCTTTTTGATTCCGGATGGTTGTCTTCACCCAGATCATCAAACTCGCGCAGAAGTTCTTTCTGGCGGCTGGTCAGGTTGACCGGGGTTTCCACGGCCAGTTCAATGAACATGTCACCAACACCACCGCCGCGCAACGCAGGCATGCCTTTGCCGCGCAGGCGCATTTGCCGACCCGACTGGCTTCCGGCCGGAATCTGAACACGGCCGCGACCGCCATCAATGGTCGGAACCTCGATCGATCCGCCCAGCGCCGCCTTGGCCATGCTGACCGGCACGCGGCAGTAGAGGTTTACGCTGTCGCGTTCGAACAGTTTGTGCTCGGCCACTTCGACGAAAATATACAGATCGCCCGGAGGGCCGCCGCGCATTCCCGCCTCACCTTCGCCTGCCAGACGAATTCGCGTACCGGTTTCGACACCAGCAGGAATGTTCACCGACAAAGCGCGGTCTTTTTCGACCCTGCCGGCCCCCTGACAAGATTTACAGGGGTTCTTGATGATCTGACCCAATCCCGAACAGGTCGGGCAAGTCCGTTCCACCGTAAAGAAGCCCTGTTGTGCCCGCACTTTCCCCATGCCCGAACAGGTGGGGCAGGATGTGGGTTCAACGCCACCTTCAGCCCCGGTACCTTCGCAGGACGAACACGCCACGGCCGTTGGCACGTTGATGGTTTTTTGCAGGCCCGAGTAGGCTTGTTCCAGCGTCACACGCAGGTTGTAGCGCAGGTCCGAGCCGCGCGCGGCGCGACGTCCGCCGCCGCCCCTTTGACCACCCATGAAATCACCGAACAGGTCGTCAAATACATCCGAAAATGCACTGGAGAAGTCGCCTTGACCGCCAAAGCCGCCACCGGGGCGGCCACCGCCGCCCATGCCGTTTTCAAATGCAGCATGGCCAAAGCGATCGTAAGCCGCCTTCTTTTCGGCATCGCGCAGCACGTCGTAAGCCTCGTTGGCTTCCTTGAACTGCGCCTCGGCATCCGGGTTGTCCTTGTTGCGGTCTGGGTGCAGCTCTTTGGCTTTCCTACGAAAACCCTTCTTGATCTCATCCGCCGAAGCGCCCTTGGACACGCCGAGCACTTCGTAATAGTCGCGTTTTGACATCAGTGTTTCCTTCCGCCTCAACGTAAATAGGCCGGCCCGGCATCCGGACCGGCCCATACTGGCCCGGTTACCCGTTACTTACGCTTGTCGTCGTCGAGGTCTTCGAACTCGGCGTCAACGATGTCATCGTCGCCTGGTGCAGCGTCTGCGGCAGCAGGTTCCTCTTCGCCTTCTTCGGCTTGCGCCTTATAGATGGCTTCGCCCAACTTCATCGCGGCTTCGGTGACGTTCTGGATGCCCGACTTGATCTTGTCGGCATTTTCGGTTTCCAGCTCGTCCTTCAGCGCGGCGATCGCCAACTCGATGGCTTCGATCGTGGTCGGGTCGACCTTGTCGGAATGCTCTTCCATCGACTTTTCGGTCGAATGAATGAGGCTTTCCGCCTGGTTCTTCGCCTCGATCAGCTCGCGGCGTTCCTTATCGGCTTCCGCGTTCTCTTCGGCGTCCTTGACCATCTTTTCGATATCCTCATCGGACAGCCCGCCCGATGCCTGGATGGTGATCTTCTGTTCTTTGCCAGTGCCTTTGTCTTTGGCCGAAACCGAGACGATGCCGTTGGCGTCGATGTCAAAAGTCACCTCGATCTGAGGCATGCCGCGCGGTGCCGGCGGGATGTCTTCAAGGTTGAACTGACCGAGGATCTTGTTGTCCGCAGCCATTTCACGCTCACCCTGGAACACGCGGATGGTCACGGCGTTCTGGTTGTCCTCGGCGGTCGAGAAGACCTGAGACTTCTTGGTCGGGATCGTGGTGTTGCGGTCGATCAGGCGGGTGAACACGCCACCCAGCGTTTCGATACCCAGCGACAGCGGGGTCACGTCCAGCAGAACCACGTCTTTGACGTCGCCCTGAAGAACACCGGCCTGAATGGCGGCGCCCATGGCAACCACTTCGTCCGGGTTCACGCCCTTGTGCGGCTCTTTGCCGAAGAATTTGGTGACCTCTTCGATCACTTTCGGCATCCGGGTCATACCACCGACCAGAACAACTTCGTCCACGTCAGCAGCCGACAGACCCGCGTCTTTCAGAGCGGCCTGGCACGGTTTCAGCGACTTCTTGATCAGGTCCGACACCAGAGATTCCAGCTTGGCACGGGTCAGCTTCATGACCATGTGCAACGGCTGACCGTTGGCGCCCATCGAGATGAAGGGCTGGTTGATCTCGGTCTGCGAGGTCGAGGACAGTTCGATCTTGGCTTTTTCAGCGGCTTCTTTCAGACGCTGCAGGGCCATCTTGTCCTGAGACAGATCGACACCGTGTTCCTTTTTGAACTCATCCGCCAAGTAGTTGACGATGCGCATGTCAAAGTCTTCACCACCCAGGAAGGTGTCGCCGTTGGTCGACTTAACCTCGAACAGGCCGTCGTCGATTTCCAAAATGGTCACGTCGAAGGTACCACCACCCAGGTCATAAACCGCGATGGTTTGGGTTTCTTCTTTGTCCAGACCATAGGCCAGCGCAGCCGCTGTCGGTTCGTTGATGATCCGCAGCACTTCCAGACCGGCGATTTTACCGGCGTCTTTGGTGGCCTGACGCTGGGCGTCGTTGAAATATGCCGGAACGGTGATAACCGCCTGCGTGACATCTTCGCCCAGATAGCTTTCGGCGGTTTCCTTCATCTTGCCCAGAGTGAAGGCCGAGATCTGGCTCGGGGAATACTTTTCACCGCGGGCTTCAACCCACGCATCACCATTGCCGCCGTTCACGATGGAATACGGCACCATTTTCTTGTCTTTTTCGACTTCTGCATCATCCACGCGACGACCGATCAGACGTTTGACGCCAAAAATCGTGTTGTCGGGGTTGGTGACCGCCTGACGTTTTGCAGGCTGACCGACCAGTCGCTCATCTTCGGTGAAGGCGACGATCGAAGGCGTGGTCCGCGCCCCTTCGGCGTTTTCGATGACCTTCGGCTGCGAGCCTTCCATGATGGCCACGCAGGAGTTCGTGGTTCCCAGGTCAATCCCGATTACTTTTCCCATTTTTGCAATCCCTTTCTCTTCAAGGCGATGTCCCGAGGGTCGGACCCTTTATGGCATCCCACCCCCGATCTGATGTGCGCGACAGCACTACCATCGCACGTCTCGGCGTATATAAGGGCGAGGCAAGAGGCCTGCAAGCACCGTAGAGTGCAGGTTTTCGGGAATTTGAGGTCTTTTTTGGCAAGAAATTGGAAAGGTTTGGGGTTTCCGGAATGACGCGAGTTGTCTTGCGAGGGTTCGAAATCAGGAAAGGCTATATTGACCCTGCTGCCCAGGCACGGCTGATCGCGGCCCTTCGACCGATTCTGAAAGCGGCACCCTTGTTTCGACCCGTCACGCCTTCGGGCAAAGAGATGTCGGTAAGAATGACCTCGGCCGGGGATCTGGGATGGGTGACCGACAAGGCAGGCTATCGCTATCAGGACAAGCACCCGAAAGGCGGGGTCTGGCCTGAAATCCCCACGAACATTCTTGATATCTGGCACGATCTGGTCAGCACCGAGCGCGCACCGGATTGCTGTTTGATCAACTACTACGGGGAAGGCGCCAAAATGGGCCTGCATCAGGACAAGGACGAGGCAGATTTTTCCTGGCCCGTTCTGTCGGTTTCCCTAGGCGATGACGCCCTGTTCCGGATTGGGAACACGACCCGTGGCGGCAAGACCGAGTCGATCTGGCTCGGCTCGGGCGACGTGGTAGTGATGGGCGGCCCGGCACGATTGGCCTATCACGGAGTCGACCGGATCAGATACGGATCATCCCGGCTGTTGCCAAAAGGCGGACGGATCAACTTGACGCTGCGGGTCGCATGTTAGCGGCGCGCGTTCCAGCTTTGTGAAACATGCTGGCGCGTGAAAAACTCAGCCATCAAACCGATCATCAACAAAGCTATCCCGACCCATAGCGCATATTCCCAACTTGTGTTTCGCGGAAAGTAGTTTCGGAAGATGAAGCCCCGGCACTGGTCGATAATATGAAACAGCGGGTTCCAGGCGAACATCATCAGCAATCCGCCGCCCAGCGTGTTTGCGACGAACATCTTTCCCGAAAACACCATGTTCAGGCGACGGTAGATATTGGTGAGCATTCCCACAGTCGTCGGAAACCAGGGTTTCATCGCCATGAACACCAAACCCACGGCGCATCCGGTAAACCAGGCCAATATCAGCATCGCGAAAGCACCGCCGGGATCCTGCACCTCGATCGGGGCGACCGCGACGCTGTAGATGAACAGGATCACGAACATAGCCAGCAGTTGCTTGTAAAGAATACCGAGCGCCGCAGACAGGATCGTCACCATCACATTCATCGGCGAATGGAGCATCATCGGATTGTTCGCGGACCCAACCCCTGAAATCGCGCCTATTGACTGGATGTGCAGCATGAAGGGGAACACGCCGGACAGAACATACAGCAGAAATTCGCCCCTGATCTTTGGAATTCCGCCCCGGCCCATCAGTGACATGAGCAGGTAGAAAGTGGTTCCCATCACCACAAGCTGCAAAACATTGATCAGGATGGCGACTATTGCATTCGGATGTTGCGAGCGCACCTTTCGCACGGTGGCATGGAATACCAGCTCAGCCGTCGTGAAAGCGCCGCCCAGCAGCGTTTGGTTGCGCTTGAAATAGAACATTCAAAGGGTCTTTTCTGCTTCGTCGCCTCTAAACTGGCATGAATATCTTGCCGTTCCGTAACCGCCGCATCATAAGTCGATCGCGATTTTGGATCAACAAACCACAGGAACGGAGCTTTTTTGTGACCTACGATGCGCTTATTCCCGTCATCCGGCGACTGGCTCTGGAGGCAGGCGACAAGATCATGGAAATCTACGAGGCGGATGATTTCGATGTCAAAGTCAAATCCGACTCCAGCCCTGTGACCGTGGCAGACGAAGCCGCTGATGCATTGATTTCGGCAGGCTTGCGTGCGGCATTCCCGGATATTCTTCTGATCACCGAAGAACAGGCCGCTTCGCATTCGGAAAAAGGCGATACTTTCCTCATTGTTGATCCGCTGGACGGCACCAAGGAATTCATCAACCGTCGCGGCGACTTTACCGTCAACATCGCGCTTGTCGAAAACGGAGTGCCAACCCGGGGAGTGGTCTATGCCCCGGCGCGGGGTCGTATGTTCTTCACGCTGGCTGATGGCCGCGCGGTCGAGGAAACGGGCGCTTTCGACAAAAACGAGACCGGTTCTTTGACGCCCATATCAGTCTCTGAACCGGATAATTCCGGGCTTTTGGTCGTGGCGTCGAAGTCCCACAGGGATCAGGCCACCGAGGACTACATCAACAAATATCATGTGAAGGACAGCAAAAGCGCGGGTTCGTCGCTCAAGTTCTGTCTGGTTGCCACGGGCGAAGCGGATATCTATCCGCGCGTCGGGCGCACGATGGAATGGGATACGGCGGCAGGCCACGCGGTACTGGCCGGAGCCGGTGGCCAGGTTGTGCGTTTTGACGACCATACTCCGTTGGTTTATGGCAAGGACGGCTATGCAAATCCGTTCTTTATTGCTTACGCTCCGGGTGTTGAACTGAAGGAAGCCTGATGTCCGTTCTGATTGCCATTCCCGCCCGTTACGCCTCGACCCGCTATCCCGGCAAGCCACTGGTTCCCCTGACCGGCGCAAAAGGCGCATCCATGACACTGATCGAACGGTCCTGGCGTGCAGCCATGTCAGTCTCGGGTGTCGATCGCGTTGTTGTTGCGACGGATGATGAGCGCATTCGCGACGTGTCCGAGGGTTTTGGGGCCGAGGTCGTGATGACCTCGGAAAACTGTCAGAACGGCACCGAACGATGCGCCGAGGCGCATGAGGTTCTGGGTGGCGGGTATGAAATCATCGTCAACCTGCAAGGCGACGCTCCGCTGACCCCGCATTGGTTTGTCGAAGATCTGGTTTCCGGCCTGCGCGCCGCCTCGGATGCCGGTGTTGCGACCCCTGTCCTGCGCTGTGACGGCAGTGCGTTGAACAGTCTGCTGAACGACCGCAAGCATGGCCGTGTAGGTGGCACGACGGCAGTGTTCGGACGCGATCACAGTGCGATGTACTTCTCGAAAGAGGTTGTTCCCTTCACGTCGCAGACATACGCCGGCGATGAAGCGACACCCGTGTTTCACCATGTCGGCGTTTACGCCTATCGGCCCGACGCCCTTGCGGCGTATCCGGGCTGGCCAACCGGGCCTCTGGAACAGCTGGAAGGCCTGGAACAGCTCAGGTTCATGGAAAACGGGCGCAAGGTTCTGTGCGTCGAGGTCGAGGCAAGGGGCCGTCAGTTCTGGGAACTGAACAACCCGCAGGACGTGCCCAAGATCGAAGAGATGATGGCAGCCATGGGGCTGGAGTGACGTCTTTTCCCCATGACTCTGACGGCGCCCCTGTAGAAACTGTGCCTCAACCAGCCCCAATGGATATGCCATGAAGACAATTCTTGTCACCGGTGGTGCCGGGTATATCGGCTCACATGCCTGCAAGGCGCTTGCGCAGGCAGGTTACCTTCCTGTGACCTACGACAACCTGATCACGGGTTGGCAGGATGCGGTGCAATTTGGCCCTTTTGAACAGGGCGACCTTTTGGACCGGGACCGCCTGGATGAGGTGTTCGCGAAACACAAGCCAGATGCGGTGATGCATTTCGCGGCGCTCAGCCAGGTTGGCGATGCCATGCGCCAGCCCGGCGTGTATTGGTCGAACAATGTCACGGGCTCGCTGACTCTGATTGAAGCAGCCGTCGAGGCCGGCTGTCTGGATTTCGTATTTTCGTCCACATGTGCAACGTATGGCGAGCACGACAATGTGGTTCTTGATGAATCCACGGCGCAGTATCCTCTGAACGCCTACGGGGCATCAAAACGCGCGATCGAAGATATCCTCAAGGATTTCGAGGCGGCTCATGGGCTGCGCCATGTCATCTTCCGGTATTTCAACGTTGCAGGTGCAGACCCCGAAGGAGACGTGGGCGAGTTTCACCGCCCCGAAACCCATCTGATCCCGCTGATGTTGGACGCGATTGACGGCAAGCGGGACGGTCTGACCGTCTTTGGCACAGATTATGATACGCCCGACGGCACCTGTATCCGCGATTATGTACATGTTTGCGATCTGGTAGATGCGCATATTCTGGGGCTGGGCTGGCTGGAACAGGGCAAAGGCAGCCGTGTCTTCAATCTGGGCACCGGGTCCGGGTTTTCCGTTCTTGAGGTGATCGAGCAATCCAGGTCCGTCACCAACCGTCCCGTGCCGTATACAGTGGGCCCTCGTCGGGCAGGAGATTGCACCAAGCTGGTATCTGGTTCTGTGCGGGCTGAAAATGAACTGGGATGGAAGCCAAAAAGATCTACGTTAGAGACGATGATCGCAGACGCCTGGCGCTGGCACCAGAACGGCCACTACGAAAAATGAGGACCCGGTGACATCCAGCTCTGCTTTGACACTTCCCCGGATCGGATGGGCACGGAAGTACAGGTTGCGCTGGAAACGCCGGCGGCTGCTCTGGAGGTCGCTGCGCAGCCGACATCAGTTGACCCGCCAGAAGGATCAGACATCCCGAATCCAGCGGGGTGACATATTGGCCTTTGTCACCTTGCGCAATGAAATCATCCGCCTGCCCTGGTTCTTTCGTCACTATCGCGCCTTGGGCGTCGATCATTTTCTGATCGTCGACAACGGCAGCGACGATGGATCATCCGAGTATCTGCAAGATCAACCGGATGTCTCGGTGTGGAGAACCCATTCCAGCTATCGTGGATCGCGGTTTGGCCTGGACTGGCTGACCTGGTTGCAGATGCGCTATGGCCACCGCCACTGGTGCCTGATGGTGGATGCGGATGAACTGCTGGTCTATGCCCACTGCGACACCCGGTCCCTGCATGACCTGACAACCTGGCTGGACCTGCACGGGAAGATCGGGTTCGGGACGCTGATGCTGGACCTCTATCCCAAGGGCCCCTTGGGTGATGCGGCTTATGACCCGGACACCGACCCCACAAATCTGCTGTGCTGGTTCGATGCAGGACCGTATCGCGCGCAGCGGCAAAGCCCGATGGGCAATATGTGGGTGCAGGGTGGCGCGCGGGAACGTATTTTCTTTACGCAAACCCGGCAAAGATCACCCACGCTGAACAAGATCCCGCTGATGCGCTGGTCGCGGCGCTATGCCTATGTGAACTCATGCCATTCTGCCCTGCCGCGCCGCCTGAACGAAACCTATGATGGCCCGGGCGGCGATACCCCGTCGGGCGTGTTGCTGCACACGAAGTTCCTGCCGGACGTTATCGAGAAATCCAATACCGAAAAGCAGCGACGCCAACATTTTCATGATCCGGACCAATTCGGGCCATACTACGATGGGATAATCAACCAGCCGGACATGTGGACCCCACAATCGGTGCGCTACACCGGGTGGAGCCAGCTGGAACAGTTGGGTCTGATGAACGGCGGAGGCTGGGATTGAAAACGAAAACAAGGGCATCAACCGCACGTTTACAGTTTGCGGGTTTTAAAGACGTTGCGTCAGAAGATGCAAAGATGGCATAAACCGGTAATGCCATGTCGTGCCAACTGTCACGGCTGGTTCGGGGAAAGCTCGCGTTATAAAAAGGTTGGGCAGTCACGTGAGCCTGTTTGAGTCCTACAAAATGAGATTGCGGCGCAAGCGCCGTATTCTGCGCTGCCTCAGACGACGCCGCGAGCTCAAGCCAGTCAGCAACAACACACAGGCCATACGGCGTGATGATATCCTGCTGATGAGCGTTGTGCGGAACGAGAAAATTCGCCTGCCCTTCTTTCTTGAATATTATCGCAAACTGGGTATCAACCATTTTCTGTTTGTCGACAACAACAGCGATGATGGCAGTTTTGAATTTTTGAAAGAACAGGCTGACGTTTCGGTCTGGCGGACGACGACCAGCTACAAACGGGCAAGCTATGGTCTGGACTGGTCGAACTATCTGCTGCGCAAATACGCGCACGATCACTGGGTGCTGAGCGTCGATCCGGACGAATTCTTCATCTATCCGTTCTGCGACACCCGTCCAATCCGAGCCTTGACGGACTGGCTGGATGGCAGTGCCGTGCGCAGTTTTGGCACGATGCTGATCGACATGTACCCCGAAGGTCCGGTGGACGCCGACCCCTATGCCGAAGGTCAGAACCCGTTCGAAATCGCGCGCTGGTTCGATCCCGGGAATTACATGATCACCAAGAACCCCGAGTACAAGAACCTTTGGATTCAAGGGGGTCCACGGGCGCGCGTGTTCTTTCAGGACAACCCCTCCAAAGCACCGGCGCTGAACAAGATTCCGCTGGTAAAATGGAACCGGCGCTATGTTTATGTCAGCTCGACCCATTCGCTTTTGCCGCGCGGGCTTAACCAGGTTTACGACGAATGGGGCGGCGAAAAGGCCAGCGGGTCACTGCTTCATGCCAAGTTGATCAATACTCTTGGGGAAAAAGCCCGCGAGGAATTGCTGCGTGGCCAGCATTACCGGGGCTCGGGCGAATACAAGGCATATGCAACCCGGCTTGAGGACAAGCCTGTTTTCTGGTGCGAATGGTCCGAGGCCTACATCAACTGGCGACAGCTTGAGATCCTGGGCCTCATGTCGAAAGGAAACTGGGCATGAGCGGTCTGGGTATTGTCATGTTGGTTCATACTTCGCTGGACCGCGCCGAGCAGGTCGCACGCCACTGGACAGCAGCAGGGTGCCCGGTGGTCATCCATGTGGATCGCAAGGTGCCAGACACTGTTTTTTCCCGGTTTGTTGCGTCCTGTTCGAACAATCCATCGATCGTGTTTTCTGACCGACATCGCTGCGATTGGGGTGGCTGGGGTATCGTTGCCGCCTCGCAAAGCGCGTCCGAGTTGATGCTGGAGCGTTTCCCCGAAGTTCGGCATGTATTTCTTGCCTCGGGGGCCTGCCTGCCCTTGCGACCGGTTCAGGAACTGATCGATTACCTGTCAGACCGGCCGCGTGTCGATTTCATCGAAAGCGCGACGACATCCGATGTCAGCTGGACCATCGGCGGGCTGGATCATGAACGGTTCACCCTGCGGTTTCCGTTTTCGTGGCGCAAGCATCGCAAACTATTCGACGCATATGTAAAACTTCAGCGTCTGATGGGCTTTCGCAGGAAAATCCCCGACGGACTGGTTCCGCATATGGGAAGCCAGTGGTGGTGCCTGACCCGCCAAACGCTGTCGGCAATCCTTCAAGACCCCAGGCGCAAGCTGTATGACAAGTATTTCCGTCATGTCTGGATTCCGGATGAAAGCTATTTCCAGACGCTGGCGCGCTTGTATTCCACGCATATTGAAAGCAGGTCCCTGACGCTGTCCAAATTCGATTACCAGGGCCGCCCGCACATCTTCTATGACGATCATCTGCAATTGCTGCGCCGATCGGATTGTTTTGTCGCCCGTAAAATCTGGCCCCGCGCAGAGCGATTGTACCAGGCATTCCTGACAGATCAGGCCGGGGCGATGAAACCGGCAGAGCCCAATCCGGGCAAGATCGATCGCGTATTTTCCAAAGCGGTGGAACGGCGAACCCGCGGGCGCGACGGGCTGTATATGCAAAGCCGGTTTCCCCGCCATGGCAGTGAAAACGGTCTGACATCGTCACAATATTCCGTATTCCAAGGCTTTTCGGAACTGTTCGAGGATTTCGAACCTTGGTTAGCCGCAACCACCGGGGCCAGAGTCCACGGGCATCTATTCGGGCCGGAACGCGCCGAATTTTCGCAAGGAGAAGCCATAACAAATGGCGCCCTCAGCGACAGTGCGGCGCTGCGGGACTATAACCCGACCGCCTTTTTGTCGAACCTGATCTGGAATACGCGCGGTGAACGCCAGTGTTTCCAGTTCAGCCCGCGGGACACTCAGGAAATCAACTGGTTTCTGGCGCGGGACAAAAACGCTCAGATTTCGGTCATCACCGGCGCATGGGCGATCCCACTGTTCCGGTCCAATATGAACTTCTCGGAAATCCGAAGTGAGGCGGCGCGCCTGCAACAAATTGAAACCAAGCAGCTGGAGGTGCTGACATCGGTCTGGACCAAGGCGCGGATGCGCAGTTGGACGCTGGCCGACTTCATTGAATCTCCGATGGATGCCTTGCAGGGCATTCTAGAAGAAATCGGCATGCAGCAGACCAGCCATCTGACCGAAGTGCCAACCATGGTCGAACTGTCCGGATTCGGGAAGTTCCTGCAAAACCTCAAGAATCAGGGAATGCACCCATATCTGATGGGTGATTTCCCGGCGGACGATGTGTTCGGTCGCCAGGAAAAGCCATACCGAAAACCGTATCTGGTGCAGTGATTGCCCATGTCAGCCCATTTTGATTACTTCGTGATTCTGGCCGCCATGCGCACAGGTTCGAACCTGCTTGAGGCCAACCTGAACGCGCTGGAAGGGGTCACCTGTCACGGAGAGGCGTTCAATCCGCATTTTGCGGGCAGCCTGAAATCCGATCGTCTGCTTGGCCTTTCGCTGGAAGACCGGGATGCGGACCCCATGCGATTGCTCAAGGCGATCAAATCAGCACCGGGTGACATCAATGGCTTTCGATATTTCGAAGACCATGACCCACGTATCCTGAAACCCATGCTGAACGATCCGCGCTGTGCCAAGATCATTCTGACCCGCAACCCATTGGACAGCTACCTGTCGCTGAAAATAGCACAGAAAACGCAGCAGTGGCTGCTGAAGAATGTGAAACGCCGCGTCGACGCGCAGGTTGACTTCGACGCCGACGAATTTTCGGATTACCTGAACCAGCTGCAAGACCATCAGCTTATGGTGCAACGGCACCTGCAAAAGACAGGCCAAACCGGGTTCTTCATTCACTATGACGACCTGACCGAGCTGGAGGTCATAAACGGGCTGGCTGCATGGCTGGGGGTTGAGGGGCGGCTGACCCGACTGGATGATACCCTGAAACCGCAAAACCCGGCGCCGGCTTTGTCCAAGGTCACTAATCCTGATGAACTGAAACAAGCCCTGTGCGATCAGGATCGGTTCGGATTGCATCGGTCAACAAGCTTTGAGCCGCAGCGCGGCGCGGCTGTACCGCTTTATGTTGCCGCTGCAAGGTCTCCTTTGATGTATTTGCCCATTCGGGGCGGGATAGAGCCTCTTATCGTGCAATGGCTGGCTGATCTGGACGGATGTCAGACCGACAAGCTGATCACGGATCGAAATCGCAAACAGGTCCGGTCATGGAAGCAGGGCCATCCCGGTCATCGGCAATTTACCGTCCTGCGTCACCCTCTGGCCCGGGCACATACGGCGTTTTGCAGTCATATTCTGAACACGGGGCCGAGCAGCTATAAGATGGTGCGGAATTATCTTCGCAACCGGCTCAAGCTGCCGATCCCGGGGCAAGTGAGGGACAACAATTATTCTGTCGAACAGCACCGCGAAGCGTTTTCGGGCTTTCTGAACTTTCTGCGCCTCAACCTCAACGGGCAGACACCGGTCCGTGTGGACGGCACGTGGTGCAGCCAGTCCAGGACGTTGGAAGGGATCGCATCCTTCACTCTGCCGGATCTGATTCTGAGAGAGGAGGATCTGATGACCGATCTGCCGAATCTGGCGCGCAGCATGGGGCATTCAAACCCGCCTCAGCCTGGCTCCTGCGCACCGGATGAACCCTACGCTTTGCAGCTGATCTGCGACAAAAACCTCGAAGCGCTGGCGGTTGACGCCTATCAGCGCGACTATGAAGCATTCGGGTTCAGTGACTGGGCGCCAAAAACGGCCTAAGGGCGCAGGGTTATCAGCGTACCTTTGTTAACCATCGCGTAAATCTCTTCGATTTCGTCATTCTTGACCGCGATGCATCCAGCTGTCCAATCCCGCTTCTTTTTTGCGCGTCTCCGCTCAGAACGCAGATTGGGTTCACCGTGGATGAAGATATCCCCACCCGGATCAACGCCCGCAGCCTTGGCTTTGGCGACATCCTGCGAGTTTGGATAAGAAATGCCCAGCGATAGGTGGTACCGGCTTCTGGGGTTGCGACGGTCGATCAGATAGGTGCCCTCGGGCGTTCTACCGTCACCGCGCTGGTTCTTCGTTCCATTCGGGGCAAACCCCAAATCGACGTCATATTCCTTAAGGATCTTTTCGTTGTGCAACAAGTAAAGTTTGCGCGTGCCCTTGTTGACCACCAAAGAGGTCACCTCGGGTCCGTTGTAAGTCAGAAATCTTGGGCCGCTAGAGGCACAAGCCGAAAGGCTCAGCGTTGCCAACGCGCCTAAACCGAATACTCGACGATCCATGTTTCACTGCCTGCTCTGCTTTTTTTCGATCATTATGCCAAAAATTGGAAAAACTGAAATCACATTTTGATGTTCGACTGCTCGGCCAGTCTACGTTCAATGCTTTCCAGCCGTTCCAGAACCTCATCGCGATAGGCATCGGTTTTAACCTCATCCTCGGCATGATGGGCATCCTGCATCGAATTGACGATCAGACCCACCAACAGGTTCACCACCGCAAAGGTCGTGACCATGATGAAGGGAACAAAGAAGACCCAGGCATAGGGATAGACCTCCATCACCGGGCGCACGATGCCCATCGACCAGCTTTCCAACGTCATGATCTGGAACAGCGTATAAGCAGACAGGCCCAGATCGCCGAACCAATCCGGGAACGATTCCGAAAACAGCTTGGTCGAGATTACCGAACCGATATAGAACAGAATTGCCATCAGCAGAAACACGCTGGCCATGCCCGGAAGGGCCGAGATGAACCCTTCGACCACGCGACGCAGACGAGGCGCCACGGAAATCACGCGCAACACCCGCAGAATTCGCAGGGCGCGCAGCACCGACAGACCCCCGGCGCTGGGAACCAGGGCAATTCCAACGATCAGGAAATCGAATATGTTCCAGCCATTTGTGAAGAACCTGCGCCCGGTGGCAATCAGTTTCATGGAAATTTCAGCCACAAAGATCGCCAGGCAAAGCCTGTCCAGCGCCACGATCAAAGGACCTGCCAGTTCCATCAGGGTCGGCGATGTCTCCATCCCCAAAAGAATGGCATTGAAAATGATCACGGCCGTTATGAACCGCCCGAAAACGGGCGCTTCGATAATATTCAGCAAACGCTGTTTGGACCCCATGTGTCAGCTTCCCCAGTAAGATCAAGATGCGGCGTTCAGAACAAACCGCGCAGCGAGTTCCGTATGTGACGACCACCGAAATTGGTCAACGACCTGTACCCATTCAAGGGTGTAACCCGCGTTAACCAGCGTTTTTGCATCGCGCGCAAAGGTGACGGGATTGCACGAGACATAAGTGATCACCGGGCGTTGCGCCTGTGCTATCTCGTTTACCTGCGCTTCGGCACCGGCGCGAGGCGGGTCCAGAACAATGGCGTCAAAAGATTTCAGCTCGTCCGGCATCAGCGGGCGGCGAAACAGGTCGCGGGCCTCGGTCGTGACGCGTTTCAGCCCCTGTGCCCTGCGCCAGCCCTGATCCAACGCCTCGATCATGGCGGCCTCGCCTTCAACCGCGTGAACTTCGGCGCTTTCCGCCAACGGTAAAGAGAACGTTCCGCTGCCTGCAAACAGGTCAGCGATACGTTTCGCACCCCGTGTAGCCTCGGAAACTGCCTTTGACAGAGCCTTTTCTCCGTCCTTTGTTGCTTGCAAGAAAGCTCCGGGGGGTGGCGTGACTCCGGCTGCTCCAAAGCGCTGAACCGGCGCATGCCGCATGGCAATAACCTCATCATCCCAACTGAGCCGGGCCAGCCCATGTTTCTCGGTCGCCTGCGCCAACGCCAGTTCCAAGGGGCCGTCCAGCGGCTTGCCACCTGTTACGGCCACATCCAGACCAGCTTCGGACAGTGTGAGCGTGACAGCCAGAACGCCCTTGCGGCTTGCGCCCAGGGTGGCCAGCGCCTCGGCCACGGGAATGGCCACGATCAAGGCCGGGTCAAGCAACCGGCAATCGGGTATCTCGGTGATCGTGCCGGATGCACGACCGTGAAACCCCGCCAATGTGCCCTTTTTCGTGCGCCTTACGGCAATCGTAGCCCGCCGACGTGACCGTTCGGGCGATGTGTGTATCGGGCGCAGGGGTGCTTCGAGATCCTGCGCCGTCAGCGCCTTGCGGACGACTTGCAGTTTCCAGTCGGCCACAAATGCATCGGATGCGTGCTGCAACTGGCAGCCACCACACGCTTTGTAGTGGCGGCAAGGGGCTTTGACACGGTGTTCGGACGGTGTCTCGACCCGGATATCGGTCAATTGCTGACCAACAAGGGTGCCACTGACGATCTCGCCGGGAAGGGTACGAGGGGCGTAAACAGGACCATCGGCAATACCGTCGCCCTGATGGCCAAGCCTTGTGATTGTGAATTGCTGCGTCATGAGAGGCCTGATAGCCGGGCTTTCGCAGCAAAAAAACCCTTATTCCGCAGCTTCTGCCTGAATGAACCCGCCCGACTGGCGGTGCCAGAACCGCGCATACAGCCCACCCAGGTCCAGCAGCGCCTCATGCGTTCCGGTTTCGGCGATCCTGCCCTCGTCCAAAACAACAATCCGGTCCATTTCGCTGAGTGTCGACAGCCGGTGCGCAATGGCCAGCACCGTTTTACCCTGCATCACCCGATGCAGCGCGGTCTGAATCGAAGCTTCAACCTCGGAATCCAGCGCCGATGTCGCCTCGTCGAGAACCAGAATTGGAGCATCTTTCAGAATGGCGCGCGCCAGAGCGATCCGTTGTCGCTGCCCGCCGCTGAGTTTCACGCCCCGTTCACCCAGATGAGCATCATAGCCTTTTCGACCATGAGCATCTTCAAGACTCAGGATGAAATCATGCGCTTCGGCCTTTTTTGCGGCCTCAATCATCTCGGCCTCTGAGGCGTCCGGCCGACCATACAGAATGTTCTCACGAGCAGACCGGTTGAACATCGCCGTTTCCTGCGTGACCATACCTATCTGTCGGCGCAGGCTGTCCTGCGTCACCTGTGACACGTCCTGGCCGTCGATACGAATGGCGCCACTTTCCCTATCATAGAGCCTGAGCAACAGTGAGACGAGCGTGGATTTCCCCGCCCCGGATGCACCGACGATGCCCAGCTTTTCGCTCGGGTTGACGGTCAGGCTCAAGTCCGTGACGCCACCGATATCGCGCCCGTAAGCAAAGCTGACGCCTTCGAAGGAAATCGACCCTTCGGTCACGTCTAGGTCCTTCGCCCCGCACATATCTTCGACCCGGTCACGCTTGGCCAGCGTTTTCATCCCGTTTTCGATTTCACCGACATTGGCATACAGCCCCATCAAGGTGAAACTGACCCAACCGGTCATCTGAGCAATACGGATCGAAACCGCCCCGGCAGCCACGATATCCCCGGCGGTCGCCATACCGCCCTGCCACAGCCACAAAGTCGCGCCCAGCAGCAAGACAGGCAGGACACCGGCCAGTGTCATGAGGATGAACCGGAAACTCGCCGACAACTTGCCGAAATCCAGCGATTTTTCACGCAGATCCACCATCGATTCACGCGCCGCCTGATCTTCGAATTTCGAGTGGGCGAACAGCTTCACGGTTTTGATGTTGGTGATCGTATCGACCACCTGCCCGGACACCATCGCCCGCGCCCCGGCCCGCGCGGCGGAACGTTTGCGGATGCGCGGCAGATACCAGCGCACCAGCATGAAATACACAGCCAGCCATGCCGCGAAGGGCAGCATCACCAAAGGATGAATAGACCCTAACAAAAGCAAAGACCCCACCAGAGACGCCAGGGCAAACACAATCGCGCTGATCGTTTCCGACACGACCGAAGCCATGGCGTTCGATGTCTGCATCTGCTTTTGCGCGATCCGACCGGCAAAATCATCGTCGAAATAGGTCACTGACTGACCCAAGGTCCAACGGTTCAACTTGGCCAGAACCAAAGGTGTGATGTTTGGCATGACAATATAATTGTTCGACAAGGATGACAGGCCAAACAGGATCGGGCGAAGCAACATGAAGAAGGCGACCGCACCGAGGATCATCCACATATTAGAAGCGGTCAGAAAATTCTCGGGTCCGCTGGCGGTCGCCACATCAATCACGCGGCCCAGTATCCATGCCGTGACCGCCTCCATCGCGCCTGCAATGGCCGAGAAGAACGCCGCAACAAACAGCATCGGCCACGCCCCGGAAAGGCTCCAGCGGATGAACGCCCCCAACGTCTGCGGTGGGGGCGTTTCGGTGTTCCTGAACGGATAGATGAGGTCGGCAATCCTCATTCAGCGGCCTCCGGGTTCATGAAGCCACCAGATTGCCGCGCCCAGAATTGGGCGTAAAGGCCACCTTGCGCCAGAAGATCAGAATGCGTGCCTTCCTCGACGATACGGCCTGCATCCATCACCAGAATGCGATCCATCTGCGCGATGGTACTAAGCCTGTGGGCAATGGCGATCACGGTTTTTCCTTGCATCATGCCGTAGAGAGTTTCCTGAATTGACGCTTCGACCTCGGAATCTAGGGCGGATGTCGCCTCATCCAACAACAAGATCGGTGCATCCTTCAGGATCACCCGCGCCAGCGTCACACGCTGCCGCTGGCCACCTGACAGCTTCACCCCCCGTTCACCGACATGCGCGTCGTACCCGGTGCGACCCTGCGGATCCTGCAAATCGAGGATGAACTCATGTGCTTCGGCCTGTTTGGCGGCGGCGATCATCTGTGCCTCGGACGCATCCGGACGGCCATAGAGGATGTTGTCGCGCACCGACCGGTGCAGCAACGCGCTATCTTGCTGAACCATGCCGATATGGCTCCGCAGACTGTCCTGCGTGACATCCGCAATGTTTTGATCGTCAATCAGAATTGCGCCACGCTCAACGTCGTAGAATCGCAAAAGCAGCTTTACTAGGGTCGATTTTCCCGCGCCAGACCGCCCGATCAAACCAATCTTTTCGCCGGGCCGGACGGTCAGGTCGATATGGTCCAAACCGCCGGCCTCGCGACCATAGTGATGCGAGAGGTCGCGGATCTGGATCTCACCCTTGCTGAGTTGCAGTGGCTTCGCAGTCGGTGCATCAAGCAAATCGATGGGCTGGGCAATGGTCTCCATCCCCTCGGACACGATACCAAGTTGGCGGAAAAAGCTGGTCAGGGCCCACATGATCCATCCGGTCATGGCATTCAGGCGCAGGGTCAAGGCCGTAGCCGCCGCAACAACACCGACCGAAGCGCTGCCTTGCATCCACAAGGCAATCGCCCAGCCCACAACACCCACGATCAGCATACCGTTCAAAGTGACCAGAACGGCATCCATAATAGTGAAAATCCGCATTTCAATCTGAAATGTCCGACGGGTTTCCTCGATCGCCTCGCGGGCATAGTCCAGCTCTTGCGGGCCATGGGCAAACATTTTGACCGAATGGATGTTGGTATAGCTGTCCACCACCCGCCCCGTGACCGTCGAACGCGCATCCGAGGCAGCTTTTGACGCCGGACCAACACGCTGAACGGTCCAGCGCACCAGCATGGCGTAGAATCCGAGCCAGATCAGCAGCGGGATCAACAAACGCGGATCCGCCGCATACAGCAGGATCGCCGCACCGATCAAATAGGCCAGCGAAAAGGAAATCGCGTCAAAAACCTGAAAGACCACTTCACCCGCCGCCGGAGGTGTCTGCATGATCCGGTTTGCAATCCGCCCGGCAAAGTCGTTTTCGAACCAGCCAACCGACTGACGCAACACGTGTTTGTGCGCACGCCAACGGATCAGCGTACCGAAGTTCGGCAAAATCGTATTGTTCAGCAGAAGTACGTCGACCAAATGCAGAAGCGGACGCAACAGCAACACAAAGGCTGCCATCAGCAGCAATTCCGTTCCGTGATTTTGCCAGACCTCTGCCGGCGTGCCGCCCAACAGATCCACGACGCGACCCATGTAGTAGATCAGCCCGATTTCAACACCCGCGACGATTATGGAAACCAGCGCCGCCCAGAAAAATACCCGAATAAAGGGCCGCGAATAATCCAGCATGAAGGGCCACAACCGCGTCGGCGGAGTGTCAGACTCACGGTAGGCAACAAAAGGGTCAACAAGGTTTTCGAAATAGCGAAACATGGATAGTGCTCCGATTGAGCAGGAAAATAGACGTGCGAAGAAAGATGGCGCCTGAACACCACCCTTTACGGGGCAGGTGTCCCGGCTTTAGCCGAACCAGATCCCGTAATACATTCGCATTCCTCCATCCATGTGACAGGCGCACCTAAGCACAAAGGATCCGAGATGTCATCCCCTTTTGAGACTTCGCGCTAATGTGCCAGCAACTCTTCGCGTGACAGCGCAAAACCGGATGCGATCCAGCGTTTTTCCAGCTCGGCCAGCTTCTTGCCCAGCGCCGGGCCGGTGAAGTTGGGGATCAGATCCCTGGCCTGGACAGGGAAACGTGCTGCTGCGCCTGCATGCAGATCGCGCCGCAAATCTTCAGACCAGGGTTGTTCCAGAAAGGCGCAGCGCAAAAGCGTCTCGTGCAATCCCCCTTCATCGCCATAGCGGTATCCCAGTTCAGCAATACTGGTTGTGGACTGTGCTTCTTCACGCATCCTGATCAGGCGTTGCAACTGCGAACGGCTCAACCGCAATGTCGCGGCATCATCGGGCGAGGCAATGGCTGCCAGACGACGCACCGGATCGGGATCGGCACCAGCCGCCTGTTCCAGCGCGATCAAAGGGGCCAAAGACCGATCGTCCGCCCCCGGCAGCACACGGGCCAAAACACCGGTACTGCGCATGGTCGCAACGGCAGTGGCCGGATCAGGTGACGCCAGCAATTTCAGCAGCTCTGCCCCGATCCGCTCGCGCGACAATGACTCCAGCCCGTCAAGATTGGCGCCGATGGCGGCCAGGGCATCGGGGTCGAAACCGCCATCCGGATCCCCGTACCAGGCGTGAAAACGGAAGTAGCGAAGCGAGCGGAGATAGTCTTCGCGAATGCGGTTCTCGGCGGTTCCGATGAACCGCACCAACCGGGCCTCGAGGTCGGGAAGACCACCCAGAGGGTCCAGCACGGTTCCATCGGGTTGGGCATAGAGCGCGTTCATGGTGAAATCCCGTCGCGCCGCGTCTTCTTCGACATGATCGGAAAAAGCCACGACCGCGCGGCGGCCATCTGTTTCCACGTCACGGCGGAAGGTGGTGACCTCGTGCGGGATGCCCGCGCTGACCACTGTGATCGTACCATGCTCGATGCCGGTCGGAATGGCCCTGAGCCCGGCAGCCTGCGCCAGCTCGACGATCTGCCCGGGCTTTGCATCGGTGGCAATGTCGATATCCGACACTGGTGCGCCAAGCAGCGCGTTGCGCACGCATCCACCCACGAAAAGCGCCTGAGCCCCGGATGAGGTCAGCGCCGAACAGACCTTTTGGGTCGCTGGTTCACTGATCCAGGCTTCGTCAATCAGCATCATTCATTCACCCGTGCAGCAAGCCCGCGCAATATGCGGGCGGTCGCGCCCCAGATGTAATAGGGGCCGTACGGAACTGCGTAGTATCTGCGTCTTTGGCCGCGCCATCGGCGCGACTCGACCAGATAATTCTCAGGATTCAAAAGATGGGCAAGGGGGGTCGAGAAAACTTCGTCCACTTCGCCGGGTTCAGGCACGGGTTGGAACCTGTCCCGCAAAACTGCGACAACCGGTGTCACAGTGAACGAGGTCACGGTCTCATGCGTCGACAGAAATCCCAGGATCTCGGGCATTTCCGGGGGCAGGCCGATCTCTTCCTCAGCTTCCCGCAGCGCCGCAGCCGTAACATCAGCATCGGTTTCGTCCTGTTTGCCACCGGGAAAGGCGATCTGGCCCGGGTGATGCTTCAACGCGGATGAGCGTTTGGTCAGGATGACCTGCGGTGTGTCATCAGCCAGCGAAATGGCCACCAGAACACCGGCGGGTCGCAACCGTCGTCCGGGCGGCAGAACGGTATCCGGGTTCAGGTCAAAGTCGCTGGACCCGTGACCGGGGCGGCGCAGGGCCGCCCGGATCTTTTCAACCAGGTCATGCACCTTTGGGGTCTTCGGCATCGAACCCGACAGTTGCTGGGTCCAACACATAATGAGCCCCGCAGAACTGACAATCCGCGGTGACTTCGCCCTCGGGCGTGGTCATCTTTTCGATATCCTTGGCCGAATAGATCGACAGGCTCTGTCGCACACGATCCTCGGAACAGGTGCAGCCAAATTGCACGGACTGCGCATCATAGACACGCGGCTGTTCCTCGTGAAACAGGCGAACCAGAAGGTCGGTCGGCGCAACAGAGGGGCCGATCATCTCCAATTCCTCGACGGTATCCAGCAGGATATTGACGCGACCCCAGTTTTCACCTTCTTCGCCGTCGACCAGTTCGGCAGCGGTCAGAATGTCACCGGTTCCTTCGCCCGACGCGGCAAAGGGCGACGCTTTGGGCATGTGTTGCAGCATGATGCCGCCTGCACGCCAATGCTCGCCCACGCCCGGCTCGGTCGATTTGCCGAAGCTCAGCGAAAACCGCGTCGGCAGCTGTTCGGATTGTGCAAAATACGCCTCGGCGCACGCACTCAGTGATCCACCGGCCAGCGGGGTAATGCCCTGATACGGCTGCGTGCCCTCACCCTGATCGATCATGATGGCAAAATACCCTTCGCCCACCTGATCGAACGGTGCGGAATTGGAAAGCCGGTCCCGGTCAAAACTGGCATAAGCCCGAATCTGGGCGGGCTGGCCCTCTTTCTGCGGCGCATAATAGTCGGTTGCGATCATGCGCACCGCCCCTTTGGACTGTACCTGCAACGACAGTTTCCAGCGCAACGCAACCGTTTGGCCGATCAACGCGGTCAGCAAGGCCATCTCGGCCACAAGCGCCTCGACCTGCTCGGGATAGTCATGCTGTTTCAGGATACCTTCCAGCACGCCATCCAGACGGGCCACGCGGCCGCGCATGTCGGATGCATCAAGTTGAAAGGGCAGGACAGTATCGTCCCACGCGATTTTTGTTCCAAGAGACATGGGGTTTCCTTACACGCCACGGGTTGGCATACCGGCACCATATAGGTCGTACAGATCGGGTTGAAAGGGGCCATACATGATCAGGCGGTTCGGTGAAACCCCCGAGACGGGGCGGAAATACACCCGAAGGGTTGGCGTATATGCCCTTTTGCCACGTGGCGGCCAATTGCTGTTGACCTGTCAGACCGAACCGGGCCCGGATCTGCAATTGCCGGGTGGAGGCATCGATCCGGGCGAATCACCGATTTCGGCCTTGCATCGCGAAGTCTATGAAGAAACCGGGTGGCACGTTGCCAACCCGCGTCGCATCGGCGCTTTTCGTCGGTTCACCTATATGCCCGAATACGATCTGTGGGCCGAAAAGGTCTGCCTGATCTACCGCGCCCGTCCCGTACGCCGCAAAGGCCCGCCGAGCGAGGCATTCCACGAAGCACTGTGGATGGAAGCCGCCGATGCCGTTGAATTGCTGGGCAATGACGGTGACCGGCACTTTGCGGAAATGCATCTCAGTTCGCTTTAAGGCCCGTTATATTCAAAGAAAACGGCGGATACGTCATCCCCAATGCCATCTTTGGGCGAAATCTCCTGGGTCAATCGCCAGAACATGTCGTCCAGAAACTCCGAGCCGCCCTTTTCAGAAATGCACTGCTGGGCCATCTGTCGCAAACCGTCTTCCTCTAGCAAACCGCCTTCGGCAAGCTGACATTCGGTAAACCCGTCCGAATACACCAACAGTTTGTCGCCGGGTTTCATGTGAATCTCGATTTGCTGAAAACTCGCATCTTCGATCAGCCCGATCGGCAACCCGCCATCACCCAGAAATTCAGTGCTGCCATCCTGCCGCAGCAGAAGCGGATGCGGATGCCCGGCCTGCACCATCTTGAGATGCCCGTTTCGAAGATCCACAATGGCGTAGACCATCGTGAAATATTCCTCGATCCCCTCATCCGCCATCAATCGGGAATTGAGCATGCTTGCGACGTCTTCCGGAGGCAGCAGTGCATAGAATTTGTTGAACCTCTTTTCCATTGCGACATTTTGATCGAAATGCTTGCTGGAAAGATAACCGCCCAGACGCGCCGTCATCATGGCCGAGGTGATGCCATGCCCGGATACATCTATGCTGTAGAACCCCAGCCGATTGACCCCGGGCGAGAACATGCCAACAAGGTCTCCTCCGATATGGCCGCAGGGTTTCAACAACAGGCTGACCCGGGATTTTCCAAAGCTCCGCGTAAATTCCGGAACCAGCGATTCCTGGATTTTTCGGGCCTGCATGAGGTCCTTGTCGATCGCGTCATGCGCCAGCCTGAGTTCTTCCAGCGCGGATTCGATCAGGCGGTTTTTCTGTGAAAGCTCGCGCTGCATGTCCAGAATGCGCGCGCCTGCGGATATGCGCGCCCGCAACTCATCCGCCTCCAGGGGTTTGATCAGAAAGTCGTCTGCCCCGGCATCCAGTCCGCGCGCAACCTCCTGCTTTTCACTTTTGGAAGTCAGAAGGATGAAATAACAATATTGATCGGTATCCAGGGCGCGAAACGCATTGCAGAACTCAAGCCCGCTCATCCCCGGCATGACCCAATCGCTGAGAACAAGATCAGGCGGATCGTCCAGACAATGCGCCAGGGCCGCATCGCCCGTATCGGCCTCGACCACCTCAAAGCCCCACTTTCTGAGCGATGCAACCAGGATGCGCCGCTGCAAACGGCTGTCATCAACAACCAGCACCTTACGGATCGCGCCGAAATCCAGATCTGATCTGGTTTCCTCAAGACTCGCCCTTGGCACCATTTACCCTCTGACCTGATGCGTTCATTCACACAGGGCGATCCTAGTGGCGACGGTTTTAACATCCGGTGAAGACCGAAGGCCGCAATCCCGCTTGGCTGTTAACCCGGTTTTTACTGGTGTTGCCTATTCCTGAAACCGCATGTTCAACGGCAGGTGACGCAGTATGATCCACTGGGGCAGAGTCCGACAATTGCGGGACGAGGTTGGCCCGGATGAGTTTGATGAGGTGGTCGACATCTTTCTGGAGGAAGTGCAGGAGGTCATCGCCCGCCTGCATCAGGATACAAGCCGGTCCGAGCTGGAACAGAACCTGCATTTCCTGAAGGGCAGCGCGCTCAGTCTTGGATTCGACCAGTTCTCGAAACTCTGTCAGGACGGCGAACGGCAGGCGGCCGCGGGTCAGGGCGAGGATGTCGATCTGCCCGCTATTCTGGCCGTATTTGACAGCTCGAAACAGAAATTCGACGCTGAGCTGCGCCAGAATCTGGATTAAATCACGAACTGCGCCAGCGTTTCGTCTTCGGTTATATCCGTGTAGGTGAACCCTGCCTCATCCAGATGCGCGAACAGACGCATGAAGTTTTCAGGCTTGCGGGTTTCAATCCCGATCAGAACCGAACCGAAATTGCGCGCCGATTTTTTCATGTATTCAAAGCGGGCGATATCGTCCTCGGGGCCGAGAATACCCAGAAACTCCTTCAACGCGCCGGGGCGCTGCGGCAGGCGCAGGATGAAATACTTCTTCACCCCGGAATAGCGTTGGGCGCGTTCTTTGACCTCGGGCAGGCGTTCGAAATCGAAATTGCCTCCGGATGTCACGCAGACCACGGTCTTGCCCCGTACAAAGCTTTGAATATCGCCCACCGCTTCGATCGCCAGCGCGCCGGCGGGCTCCAGAACAATGCCTTCGACATTCAGCATCTCGATCATGGTGGTGCAGATTCGGTCCTCGGACAGAACCAGCACATCCGACAGATGGCGTGATTTCAACAATTCGAACGGTTTCTCGCCAATTCGGCCGACCGCAGCGCCATCGACGAAGGTATCCACATGATCCAGCGAAACAGGGTGCCCCGCAGCCAAAGCAGCGCGCAAACAGGCACCTCCGGCCGGTTCGACAAACAGACAATGGCTGCGATCCCCGAACCATGTGGCCACGCCAGAGGACATGCCACCGCCGCCAACCGGCAGAACGATATGATCCGGCACACCGCCCAATTGCTCTTCGATCTCGACCGCCAGTGAGGCCTGGCCTTCGATTACATCAGCGTCGTCAAAAGGAGACAGGAAATATCCGCCCTGTTGCGTGCACCAGGCTTGAGCGGCCGCCAGAGTATCATCGAAATAGTCGCCGGTCAGATGGATCTCGATATTGTCGCCGCCGAAAATGCGGGTCTTTTGAATTTTCTGCTGCGGCGTCGTTACCGGCATGAAGATCACGCCGCGCACGTCCAGATGCTTACACATGAACGCCACGCCCTGCGCGTGGTTGCCAGCACTGGCACAGACAAACAGGTCCTGCCCCTGCTGCTTGCGCATGGCATTGAACGCACCACGGATCTTGTAAGACCGCACCGGGCTGAGGTCCTCACGCTTGAGCCAGATATCGGCGCCGTAGCGGTCAGACAGATGGGCATTCCGCTGCAATGGCGTCGCCGGAAACACAGAGCGCATCGCCTGTTCGGCTGCGCGGGCGCGGGTCATGAAATCAGTCATGCCCGTTTCCCTGCCCCATCATCGCGATAAGGGCAAGGAATACATATGTGTACGCCGCTCAGGACAGTTCGCGCTTTTCGATGAAGACGCCGTACATTGTGGTAAAGATACTGACGTTGATCATCGGAAGGATGAGCGTGCCGAAGAACACGGTCAGTAAAACGCCCAGCACCGGTATTATTGCCAAGGCGGCGAAAGCCAGCTGCACCAACACCTGGAACAGGAATGCAACGAGGAGCAGCAACAAGATTGCACCACTGACCCCGGATGTGTTGTTCCATGCCTCACCGAGCGATATGGGATTTCCTATCGCCGCCGCGGGCAGAATAATTGACAGGCGATAGAAGCATACGACCAGAAAAACGGAGTATGCAATCATCAGAATGATCGAAAGCCCTGCAAAACCTTCGCCTAATGCAGCAGCGACCAGACCCATGGGGATATACGCGATCACCATCAAAATCCCCAACATCAGGAAGCGACCGAAATAGGCAAGAATCCTGTCGAAACGGAATGTCGGAAGTATTCCCGTGGGGTACTCTTCCATCAGGATGAAGCGGTGCCATGACACCGCGATCCAGAACATGGTGACGAACATTACCGCCAGCAAAACGACCACAAAAACAAAGGCTGAACCTGCGGTTACACCCGGTGGCAGATCGACTGCGTTTTCATCCAGCGCCTCAAGCGGAATACCAAGCGCCATGAACACGCCCACGATGATGATTGTCGCAATCAGGGCAGGGCCAACCGTAATCTGCAGCACCTGCTTGATGTTTCCAAATACCATCCGCACCGAATGCACAAATATTTGCCATCCCAACATTTAAAACCGCCCCTTCAACCAATGCTTGTTATTCTCTGCACCCGTTTCACCTCAATTCAGGTACTGCGTCAATCCTCACAACTTGCCCCCACGTCGAAAACCCGCTAGGGGCCAATCGTCTTACGCATAAGGGGAAGTCAGATGTCCGCGCCCAAGAAAGTTGTTCTGGCCTATTCCGGTGGCCTTGATACCTCGATCATCCTGAAATGGTTGCAGACCGAATATGGCTGTGAGGTCGTCACCTTCACCGCCGATCTGGGTCAGGGCGAAGAGCTGGAGCCCGCTCGCAAAAAGGCCGAGCTGCTCGGGATCAAGCCCGAGAACATCTATATCGAGGATATCCGCGAGGAATTCGTGCGCGACTTCGTCTTCCCGATGTTCCGCGCCAATGCGCAGTACGAAGGTCTGTACCTGCTGGGCACGTCCATCGCGCGCCCCCTGATTTCGAAACGTCTGGTCGAAATCGCCGAAGCCACCGGTGCCGATGCGGTCGCCCACGGTGCCACCGGCAAGGGCAATGACCAGGTACGGTTCGAACTGGCGGCCTATGCGCTGAACCCCGATATCAAAGTGATCGCACCCTGGCGCGAGTGGGACCTGACCAGCCGCACCAAGTTGCTGGAATTTGCGGAACAGAACCAGATCCCGATCGCCAAGGACAAGCGCGGCGAGGCCCCCTTCTCGGTCGATGCCAACCTGCTGCACACCTCGTCCGAAGGAAAGGTTCTGGAAGACCCAGCCGATATGGCGCCCGACTATGTCTATCAGCGCACCGTCCACCCCGAGGACGCGCCCGATCAGCCGGAATTCATCGAGATCGGCTTTGAAAAAGGCGACGCGGTCAGTATCAATGGCGAGGCGATGAGCCCCGCGACCATCCTAACCAAGCTGAACGAATATGGCGGCAAGCACGGCATTGGCCGACTGGACCTTGTTGAAGGTCGCTTTGTTGGCATGAAGTCGCGCGGCATCTATGAAACACCCGGCGGCACCATCCTGCTTGAGGCGCATCGCGGCATCGAATCCATCACCATGGACCGGGGCGCGATGCATCTGAAGGATCAGTTGATGCCGCAATATGCGGAACTGATCTACAACGGCTTCTGGTACTCGCCTGAACGTGAAATGCTGCAAGCCGCCATCGACAAGAGCCAGGAACACGTCACCGGCACCGTGCGGGTGAAGCTGTACAAGGGTCTGGCCTCGACCGTGGGCCGCTGGTCGGATCACTCGCTGTATTCCGAGGCGCATGTGACCTTCGAAGAAGACGCGGGTGCCTATGATCAGAAAGACGCCGCGGGCTTCATCCAACTGAACGCGCTGCGGTTGAAACTGCTGGCCGCGCGCGACAAGCGGTTGTCCAAGTGACCGAAGATGACGGTCTGAACGACGAACTGGAAATGTTCATCGAAGCGCAGGACACGGTCTGGGCCGATGTCCTGCGCGAACTGGAACAGGGGCAGAAGACCAGCCACTGGATGTGGTTCGTGTTTCCGCAACTGGCCGAGCTGGGCCAGTCCCATATGGCGCAGCTTTACGGCATCGAAGATCTGGATGAAGCCACGCGCTATCTGAACCACCCGGTACTGCGCCACCGTCTGACGCAAGCGGCCTCGTTGTTGTTGCTGCATCAGGGGCGCGCTGCCAGCGACATTCTGGGTGGGGTTGACGCGAAAAAGCTTCGCTCTTCGATGACATTGTTTTCCTCGGTGGCAGATGCTCCGGCCGAGTTTCAGGCAATTCTTGACGCTTTCTACGATGGGGAGCCTTGCGCGCGAACCGTTCAGAGCCTTGGCGCATCGTGATCGGAAGTTCCAGTCGGGTCAGCCTTGCCTGTTCGATACCTGACGTTTTACGCATTCGGAAACTGCGAAAGGAACCCGGATGCTTCAGCATATCGCCGACGAAATTCAAAAAGGCCTGAACGGCAAAACCTTTGACGGCTCATTGAAATTCGATTGTGGCGAGGACGGCGTTATTGTTCTGGCCGACAGTCAGGCATCGACACAGGACCAGGAAACGGATTGCACGATCCGCATCTCGCAGGACAACCTGACCAAGCTTCTGACCGGAAAACTGAACCCGATGACAGGTGTCGCTTTGGGCAAGCTCAAAATCTCGGGCAATATGGGCGTTGCGATGAAACTGGGGCAGCTGCTGGGTTAAGCCGAAGGCAGGTTCACCGCGGAATTCCACCTCGCCGGGGCGCCCTGTCCCTCCGCCAAGACGGCCTGCGCAAGCTGTTCCACTGACATCCGCCGCCGATAAACTTGCCTCACCAGACCGTGACATCAGATGTCAGGCAATTGAATGTCATTCGGGTTCGGGTCACCTTGGTGCCGAAAGGAGACCCGACATGTCACGAACCGCTTTTCTGGAAGCCTTCAAACCGGCCATTCTTTTCACCCTGATCACATTGGCTGCGATGTTGCGCGCTCTGCCCGCCCCCGCGGCAGGGGCCGAAACGCTGACAGTTGCGGGGGGCTGTTTCTGGTGTGTTGAGTCCGATTTTGAATCGGTACCGGGCGTTGTCGGGGCTGTGTCGGGCTATACCGGCGGCAATTCGGCCAACCCCACCTATGATCAGGTCTCCAAAGGTGGCACTGGCCATTATGAAGCGGTTCAGATCACTTTCGATCCGGCCCGGGTGTCACGTGAAACGCTGCTGAACATGTTCTTCCGCTCGGTTGACCCAACGGATGCCGGTGGTCAGTTCTGCGACCGGGGCGACAGCTATCGAACCGCAATTTTCGTCTCTAACCCGGGCGAAAAGGCGTTGGCGGAACAGGCGAAGAAAGACGCAGAGCGGGCATTGGGCCAAAAGGTGGTCACCCCGATCCTGAACGCGGGCACGTTTTACCCTGCCGAGGCCTATCATCAGGATTACTACAAAGGGAACAAGCTGATCTTTACCCGCTTTGGGCCGAAACGTCAGCAAAACGCCTATAAAGCATATCGCAAAGCCTGTGGCCGTGACGCGCGTGTCAAACAGCTTTGGGGTTCAGATGCGCCTTTCGCCGGCTCTTAATCGAAGGACGCGTCGCGCACTTCTTTCAGATCGGGAATGACATCCGCAGTCCCGTGCCGCGTGACCATCAGGGCAGCGGCGCGGTTCGCTTGCAGAATGGCCTGTTCCATCGGCATTCCCCGATCCATTCCAGCCAGCACGTAGCCGGTAAAAGTATCACCTGCCCCGGTGGTATCCACGGCCTGCACCTTGTGGGCCGAAAATTCCACCGGGTCATTGCCCTGCTGCAAATACCGGGCACCTTTTGAGCCCAGCGTGACAATGACATGCCGCACGGGCAGGTCAGCCGCACCCATCCCGGTTTCCTGCCGCAATTGTTCGGCCTCGATCTCGTTCAGGATCAGGAAATCCAGATAGGGCAGAACCGCCTGAACCGCCTGTGCCTGAAACGGTGCAGCGGCATAACACACGGTCAATCCAAGTTTGCGCCCGAATTGCGCAGCTTCGACCTGTGCGTTGGTTTCATTCTGCAAGATCAGCAGATCACCGGTGCTTGCCGATGACAGCGCCTGCCCCAGATGGCTGATATCCAAAGCATGGTTGGCCCCCGGATAAAGGATGATCAGGTTCTCACCCTCGGCGTCCACCGCAATGATCGCGTGCCCGGTCGGCAGATCCACCTCAGAGATATAGCGTGTGTCCACACCATATTCCGTCAGTCGATCCTTCGCCCAGCGCCCATCATGCCCGACGGCACCGATATGGCTGACGCGTGATCCGGCCCGCGCAGCCGCCACTGACATATTGGCACCTTTCCCGCCAAGAAACCGGTCCAGCCCGTGGGCGGCCAGAGTTTCCCCTGGCGCAGGCAGATGCGGCAAGTCATAGACCATATCCGCGTTGATCGAGCCGAGGTTCCAGATTGTCATGGGTTACCCGATGTCGCACGAGGCCAGAATGGCCATGTTCAGAATATCGTTCGCGGTCGAGACGGTCGAGCAAATCTGAATCGGCTTGTCGACGCCCGACAGGATCGGCCCGATCACGGTGGCACCGCCCATTTCCTGCATCAGCTTGGTCGAGATGCTGGCCGAGTGCCGTGCGGGAACGATCAGGATATTCGCCGGACCGGTCAGACGCGAGAACGGATAGGCCGCCTGCTGTTCGACGTTCAGGGCGACATCCACCGTCATTTCACCCTCGTATTCAAAGTCGACGCCGCGCTGATCCAGAACAGCCGGGGCGCGGTGCATCTTTTCAGCACGTTCTGACACCGGATAGCCAAAGGTTGAGAAGCTGACAAAAGCCACGCGCGGCTCCAGCCCCATATGCCGGGCAACTGCGGCCGAACGTTCGGCAATATTCGCCAGATCGTTTTCGTCGGGCCATTCATGTACCAAAGTGTCGCCAATCAGGACAATCCGACCTTTATGCAGCAAAGCTGTCACACCGGCGGCACCGTTGGCGGCATCGGCATCAAACACATGGTTGATCCGGTCGAGCACATGCGCGGACTTGCGGGTTGCGCCGGTGACCAGACCATCACCATGCCCATGGGCCAGCATCAGCGAGGAAAACACGTGCCGGTCCCGTGCGGCCAGACGGTGAATATCTTTACGGTCAAAGCCCTTACGCTGCAAACGCTCATAAAGGAAATTCGAATAGGTCTCGAGATGCGCGGTGTTGGCCGCATTCACGACCTCGATTTCACGCACAGCGTCGCCCAGGCCCGTGGCTTCCAGTTTGGTCTTAACATCGTCTGGCCGACCAACCACAAGCGCCTTGCCGAAACCTGACCGCTGATACATGACCGCTGCACGCAGCACGCGGGGATCATCGCCCTCAGCAAAAATCATGCGGCTTTGCGCCTGTCGCGCCCGGGCGTTCAGCCCGCGCAGGATGCTGGCGGTCGGGTCCATCCGGGATTTCAGACTCAGCTCATACGCGTCCATGTCGATGATCGGACGGCGCGCGGCACCGGTGTCCATCCCCGCCCTGGCAACAGCGGGCGGGATACGGTGGATCAGGCGCGGGTCAAACGGCGTGGGGATGATATAGTCCCGCCCAAAGGTCAGCGACTTGCCATAGGCCATGGCGACCTCATCCGGCACATCCTCGCGCGCCAGATTTGCAAGTGCGTGGGCACAGGCGATCTTCATCTCATCATTGATGGCGCGGGCATGAATGTCCAACGCACCGCGGAACAGGTAGGGGAAGCCTAGAACATTATTCACCTGGTTTGGATAGTCGCTGCGCCCGGTCGCCACGATGGCGTCCACACGGACCTCGTGCGCTTCTTCCGGGGTGATTTCCGGATCGGGATTGGCCATCGCAAAGATGACAGGATTGTCAGCCATGCTGGCAACCATATCCTGCGTGACCGCGCCTTTCACCGAAACGCCCAGGAACACATCCGCGCCCTTCATCGCGTCTTCCAATGTGCGCAGGTCGGTTGTGATCGCATGCGCCGACTTCCACTGGTTCATTCCCTCAGTCCGGCCCTGATAGATCACGCCCTTGGTGTCGCAGACGATGCAGTTTTCATGGCGGGCGCCCATCGCCTTGAGCAATTCGATACAGGCGATTCCTGCCGCCCCGGCCCCGTTCAGAACGATCTTCACATCCTCGATCTTCTTGCCCGAGATATGCAGAGCGTTCAGCAGACCCGCCGCGCAGATCACCGCTGTTCCATGCTGGTCATCATGGAAGACCGGGATGTCCATCTCTTCCTTCAGGCGCTGTTCGATGATGAAACATTCGGGCGCCTTGATGTCTTCCAGGTTGATGCCGCCGAAGGTCGGCCCCATCAGTCGAACCGCGCGGCAGAACTCATCCGGGTCTTCGGTGTCCAGCTCGATATCGATCGAGTTCACGTCGGCGAACCGTTTGAACAAAACGGATTTCCCCTCCATCACCGGTTTCGAGCCCAGTGCACCAAGGTTGCCAAGACCCAGCACCGCCGTCCCGTTCGAGATCACAGCGACCAGATTGCCCTTGTTGGTATAGTCATACGCGGTTTCCGGCGCCTCGGCGATGGCTTCACATGGGACAGCCACACCGGGGCTGTAGGCCAATGACAGATCCCGCTGCGTGGTCATCGGGACGGTGGCCTGCACCTCCCACTTGCCGGGGGTCGGGTCGAGGTGAAAGGCCAGCGCCTCTTCTTTGGTGATCTTCGCTTTGGGCATCGGATATGTCGTTTCTTTACATCTGTTGGGCTTTTGCCTCATAGCGCAGGCAAAGGCGCGTCTCAACGACAATACGTTTTCACCTTTCGTCGCAGGGGCCGGGTTTGTAAGGTCGCGCCGGAATACGCCAGAGGGGAGCAGCCTTGTCCAACGTCACGCCGATGATGGCGCAATACCTGGAAATCAAAGAGGCCCACGCGGATGCCCTGCTGTTCTATCGCATGGGCGATTTCTACGAGATGTTCTTTGAGGATGCCGTGAACGCCGCCGAGGCGCTGGACATCGCCCTGACCAAACGCGGCAAACACAACGGAACTGACATTCCAATGTGTGGCGTGCCGGTTCACGCCGCCGAAGGGTATTTGCTGACACTGATCCGCAAAGGGTTCCGCGTCGCTGTCTGCGAACAGATGGAAAGCCCCGCTGAAGCGAAGAAAAGAGGCTCTAAATCAGTCGTAAAGCGCGATGTCGTGCGACTGGTGACACCCGGTACGCTGACCGAGGATGCCCTGCTGGAAGCCCGCCGTCACAATTTTCTGGCTACCTATTCCGAGGTGCGCGACGAGGCCGCGCTGGCTTGGGCAGATATCTCAACCGGGGCGTTTCACGTGATGCCATTGACCTCGGTCCGGCTGAGCCCCGAGCTGGCCCGGCTGGCCCCATCCGAGCTGATCGTGGCCGACGGAATGGAACAGCCTTTGCAGGAAACGGTACGAGATCTGGGAATTTCGCTGACACCAATTGGACGAGCCAGCTTCGACAGCACTGCGGCGGAAAAACGCATCTGCGGATTGTTTCATGTGAATGCTCTGGACGCGTTCGGGTCCTTCGGGCGCGCAGAAGTATCGGCGATGGGTGCCTTGATTGACTATTTGGAGATTACTCAAAAAGGCAAACTACCCCTGCTGCAAACACCACTCAAGGAATCCGAGGACCGTGTTGTGCAAATCGACGCCGCCACGCGTCGCAATCTGGAACTGACTCGATCCCTGTCCGGCGGGCGCGCCGGATCGCTGTTATCCGTGGTGGATCGTACGGTCACGCCCGGCGGCGCACGGTTGCTGGAGCAGCGCCTGTCCAGCCCTTCGCGTACCCTCGATGTTATTCACGGACGGTTGGACGCGGTCAGTTTTGCCGCTGAAGACAGCCTGATCGCATCGGACCTGCGCGAGGCTCTGCGCAAAACTCCCGATCTGGACCGCGCCCTGTCGCGCCTGTCGCTGGACCGAGGCGGCCCGCGCGACTTGGCCGCCATCCGCAACGGGCTGGCGCAGGCGCAGGCAATTTCCGAAATCTGCGAAGGTCAGGACCTGCCGGTGCTGCTGGCGACTGCGGTGCAGAACCTTGTGGGCTTTGACGATCTGCTCGACCTGCTGGATCAGGCGCTGGTCGCCGACCCGCCGCTGCTGGCGCGCGATGGCGGCTTCATCGCGCCGGGTTTCGACCCCGAACTGGACGAGGCCCGCACCCTGCGGGACGAAGGCCGCTCGGTCATTGCCGGGTTTCAGCGGAAATATGCCGAACATACCGGCATCGCCTCGTTGAAGATCAAGCACAACAACGTGCTGGGCTATTTCATCGAAACCACGGCCACCCATGCCGAGAAGATGCTGAACCCGCCATTTTCCGAGACCTATATCCATCGTCAGACCACCGCCAACCAGGTGCGGTTCACCACGGTTGAACTCAGCGAGATCGAAACCCGCATCCTGAACGCCGGCAATTTGGCATTGGAGATCGAGAAGCGGCTCTATCAAAGGCTTTCTGACAAGATTTTGGCGCAGGCTGCCCGCGTCAATCAGGCCGCGCGCGGGCTGGCCGAGCTGGACCTAACCACCGCGCTGGCCGATCTGGCGCGGGGCGAGAACTGGTGCCGCCCGCAGGTGGACGGATCGCGCGCCTTCGACATCGTCGCGGGCCGCCACCCTGTGGTCGAGCACGCGCTGCGCCAGCAATCGGGCGATGCCTTCATCGCCAATGACTGCGACCTCAGCGCCGAGGACGGCGCCGCCATCTGGTTACTTACCGGTCCGAACATGGCCGGTAAGTCGACCTTTCTGCGCCAGAATGCGCTGATCGCCCTGTTGGCCCAGATGGGCAGCTACGTCCCGGCCGAGCAGGCGCATATCGGCGTGGTCAGCCAGCTTTTCAGCCGCGTAGGCGCGTCCGACGATCTGGCGCGGGGCCGGTCGACCTTCATGGTCGAGATGGTGGAAACCGCCGCCATCCTCAACCAGGCTGATGACCGGGCGCTGGTGATCCTGGACGAAATCGGGCGTGGCACCGCCACCTATGACGGCCTGTCCATCGCCTGGGCCACGCTGGAACATCTGCACGCCGCCAACCGCT
This sequence comes from Ruegeria sp. HKCCE3926, assembly GCF_017872515.1. Classification (NCBI taxonomy): domain Bacteria; kingdom Pseudomonadati; phylum Pseudomonadota; class Alphaproteobacteria; order Rhodobacterales; family Roseobacteraceae; genus Ruegeria; species Ruegeria sp. HKCCE3926. The sequence continues at coordinate 271,004 of NZ_JAEDOU010000003.1, forward strand.
GCCGCGCGCTTTTCGCCACGCATTACCACGAGCTGACCGCGCTGGCCGGTAAACTGGAAGGCGTCGAAAACGCCACCGTCGCGGTCAAGGAATGGGACGGCGAGGTGATATTCCTGCACGAGGTCCACAAGGGCGCCGCCGACCGCTCCTATGGCGTGCAGGTCGCGCAATTGGCCGGGCTTCCCGCATCCGTGGTCGAACGCGCTCGCGTGGTTCTGGACCAGTTGGAGAAAACGGAACGCGAGGGCGGCAAGCAGAAGGCGCTGATCGACGATCTGCCGCTATTTTCCGCCGTACCGCCCCCGCCGCAGCCGGTCCCGAAAGCGTCGCCAGTCACCGATATGCTGGACCAGATCCTGCCGGACGAACTGACCCCGCGCGAAGCCCTCGATCTGATCTACAAACTGAAAGAGGCGGCCAGATCCTGACCGCCCCTTCATCTTTTCCCAAATACTCTCGCCGAAGGCACGCGCCCTTGGGCGCGTTTCAGCTTGCCGGGGTTGACGACACGCCCACCTGTGCCGGGCGCAGCAGACGATCGTGCAACATGAACCCTTCGGCGGACACCTGAATGATGTCTCCTGCCTTGGTTCCGGGGACAGGCGCCTCGAACATGGCCTCATGCACGTTCGGATCAAACCGGTCGCCCACTTCGGGTGTGATCACTTCGATTCCGTGCTTCTGGAACACGTCCTTCAAGGCGCGCATGGTCAATTCGACGCCTTCCAGCAGACCAGCAGCCACTTCTTTCTGCTCATCCGTCGCAGCTTCCAGGGCGCGCTTCATGTTGTCATAGACGGGCAGCATATCGCGGGCCAGTTTGGATCCGCCATACTGTTCCGCATCGCGGCGCGCCTTGTCGCTGCGCTTGCGCATGTTTTCGGCATCCGCCAGCGCGCGCATGAACTTGTCTTTATAGTCATCCCGTTCGGCCCGCAGCGCGTCCAGTTCCAGTTCTTCTTCGCTGATATCCATCAGCTCTTCGGCCAGCTCTTCGGCCTCGGCGGTTGCGATATCGTCCAGAAAATCTTCATTCTTCGGCTCTGCCATCTTTTACCCTCTAGCTCCGGTCGGATATCAGCTTGCCGACCAGTTGCGCCGTATAATCCACGATCGGTACGATCCGCCCATAATTCAGACGTGTGGGTCCGATGACCCCCACCGCACCGATTATCTTTCGATCAGCGTTCATATAAGGAGACACCACCAAAGAGGAACCCGAAAGTGAGAAAAGTTTGTTCTCAGACCCGATAAAAATGCGCACACCCTCGCCTTCCTCGGTCAATTCAAGGAATTCGGCGATGTCTCGCTTGCGCTCAAGGTCATCGAACAGGGTGCGGATGCGGTCAAGTTCCTCGGCCTGACCGGGTTCGTTCAAAAGATTCGCGCGCCCGCGCACGATCAAACGGGCCGAGTCGCTTCCGTCTCCGTCCCAAACGGCCATTCCGCTTTCGACCATCTCACGGGCCAGAGTGTCGATTTCCTGCTTGCGCGCATCGATCTGCGTCTGCATTTGCCGCCGCACTTCGCTGAGTGTCCGTCCCTCGATAAGTGCGTTCAGGAAGTTCGCGGCCTCGCGCATGGAACTGGGTGTTTGCCCAGGCGGCGGCGTGAACAGCCGGTTTTCCACATGTCCGTCCGAGAAAACCAAAACCACCAAAGCCCGATCATGGCCCAGAGAAACAAATTCGATATGTTTGATTTCCGATTCATGCTTGGGCGTCAGAACCAGCGAAGCCCCTTGTGTCACGTTTGACAAGGCAGAGCCGACACGGTCCAGCATTCCACCAACATCACCCGTGTTAGAGCCTAATGTCTGCTCCAGTTTCTGCCGGTCATCGGCACCCAGGTCGCCAACCTCAAGCAATCCGTCTACAAACATTCGCAGGCCTTGCTGCGTCGGGATTCGGCCCGCGCTGACATGGGGGCTATCCAGAAGGCCCAGAAACTCCAGATCCTGCATCACATTGCGGACAGTTGCAGCGCTGACTTTTTCTGACAACGTACGCGTCAAAGTACGGCTGCCGACGGGCTCTCCGCTTTCCAGATAGCTCTCGACAATCAGCCGGAACACTTCGCGTGACCGGTCGTTCATCTCGTCCAGAATCTTGCTCGCTTCGCTCATCCGTGTTCCCCTGCTCGTTCGTCATTAAATAGCAGGCAAATGAAAGGTCAATCGGGGTTGCATCGTAACGCTGCGGGGCGTTATCCCCAACCCAGCAAACAAAGGAATTCCGATGCGACCCTCTGGAAGAGATTTAAGTGAAATGCGCGCCGTTTCAATCGAGACGGGAGTCACGAAACATGCCGAAGGTTCCTGCCTGATCAAAATGGGCGACACCCATGTTCTGTGCACCGCTACGATCGAAGATCGCGTGCCGCCGTTTATCAAGGGCTCGGGCCTGGGATGGGTCACAGCCGAATACGGCATGCTACCCCGTGCCACCAATACGCGGATGCGGCGCGAGGCGGCCGCGGGCAAACAAGGGGGCCGCACGGTCGAAATCCAACGCCTGATCGGCCGCGCCCTGCGCGCCGGTGTGGATCGAGTTGCATTGGGCGAACGTCAGATCACCGTGGACTGCGATGTGATTCAGGCCGATGGCGGCACTCGCTGCGCCTCGATCACCGGCGGTTGGGTTGCGCTGCGTCTGGCGGTGAACAAGCTGATGAAAGCGGGCGATGTAATCTCGGACCCCCTAGTGGACCCTGTAGCAGCTGTGTCCTGCGGAATTTATGCCGGTCAACCGGTTCTGGATCTGGATTACCCGGAAGACAGCGAAGCCGGCGTCGACGGCAACTTCATCATGACCGGATCCGGCAAACTGATCGAAGTGCAGATGAGCGCCGAAGGCTCGGTCTTCAGCCGCACCCAAATGGATCAACTGATGGATCTGGCGGAAAAAGGCGTTTCCGAACTGGCGGCCGCGCAAAAGGCCGCCACCGCATGACCCGCAAGTTCGACGGCGACAGATTGCTGGTCGCCACCCACAACAAAGGCAAGCTTGAGGAGATGACCCATCTGCTCGAGCCCTTTGGCGTGACGGTCGTGGGCGCGGCCGAGATGGACCTGCCTGAGCCGGAAGAGACTGAAGACACATTTGTCGGCAACGCCCGGATCAAGGCCCACGCCGCCGCACAGGCCACCGGACTTCCCGCCCTGTCGGACGATTCCGGTATCACGATCGACGCGCTGAACGGCGCGCCGGGTGTATACACGGCCGACTGGGCCGAAACCGGAAATGGCCGCGATTTTCTGATGGCCATGACTCGCGCCCATGATGAGCTCGAAGCAAAAAACGCGCCGCACCCTCGCACGGCCCAATTCCGCTGCACTCTGGTTCTGGCCTGGCCCGACGGGCACGACGAAGTGTTCGAAGGCGTCGCGCCCGGTCATCTGGTCTGGCCGATCCGCGGCAAGGATGGGTTCGGCTATGACCCGATGTTTGTCCCCGACGGCTACGACATTACCTTTGCCGAGATGGATCGCTGGGAAAAGAACAAGATCAGCCATCGCGGTCGCGCGGTGGAAATGTTCGTGAAAGGCTGCTTTGGCGGATGATTGGCGCAACGGGGGCTTTGGCCTGTATGTGCATTGGCCCTTTTGCGAGGCCAAATGCCCCTATTGCGACTTCAATAGCCATGTTTCCAAAAATATTGACCAAAAACAATGGCTTAGCGCCTATCTGTCCGAACTCAAGCGATCTGCTGCCGAAACGCCCGACCGGGTTCTGAACACGATCTTCTTTGGCGGCGGCACCCCGTCACTGATGGCACCCGAGACCGTGGCCGCCGTGATCGACACCGCCCGCGCCCTGTGGCGGCCCGCCAATGACATGGAAATCACGCTCGAGGCCAATCCCGGTTCGGTCGAGGCCGGGCGGTTCGCCGCCTATCGCGATGCGGGCGTGAACCGGGTTTCGATGGGCATTCAGGCAATGAATGACGAAGACCTGAGGCGGCTGGGCCGCATCCACACCGCGGCAGAGGCCCGCGCCGCCTTTGACATCGCCCGCAACTGTTTCAACCGGGTCAGCTTTGACCTGATCTATGCGCGCCAACACCAGACACTGGACGCCTGGCAAGAGGAACTGACCCAAGCGCTATCGATGGCCATCGACCACCTGTCGCTCTATCAACTGACGATCGAAGACGGGACGGCCTTTGGGGATCGATACGCCGTCGGTAAGTTACTCGGCTTGCCCGAAGATGACAGTGCCGCCGACATGTATCTGGCCACGCAGGAAATCTGCGAAGCACATGGCTTGCCGGCCTATGAAGTTTCGAACCATGCCCGACCGGGCGCAGAATCGCAGCACAACCTGATTTACTGGCGGTATGGCGACTATGTGGGAATCGGCCCCGGCGCCCATGGGAGGATTACCCTGAATGGTCGGAAATACGCGACCGAAACCTATCTGAACCCCCAGCGTTGGCTTAATGCCGCGAATCAAGGCAATGGTGAAAAGAACCGCAGCGCATTGCCCCTTGAAGATCAGGCAAATGAATACCTTATGATGGGTATGAGAATTTCTGAGGGACTAGATATGGACAGGTGGCAAGCCTTGTCTGGCCGCTCTCTTCCTTCTGAAGCCATAGATCATCTGACCGACATCAACATGGTACAGCGCAGCAACGGGCGCCTCATCGCCACATCAGACGGTCGCGCCGTATTGAACGCAGTCATCCGGGAGTTGTTGGACTGAGCATGCAGTATCTTTGGGCCGGACTGGGATTGCTATGTGTTGCCATGGCGGCTGTTGGGGTTGTTCTGCCCCTTCTTCCAACGGTGCCTTTTCTTCTGCTTGCCGCGTTTTTCTTCGCCCGCTCATCCTCGCGGCTGCACAATTGGCTTGTGACCCATAACCTTTTTGGGCCACTGATTCTTGATTGGCAAAGTTCCGGTGCCATTCGACCAGCCGCAAAAAAGGCGGCAACCGTCTCGATCGCCGCCGTTTTTGGACTCTCTGTTTTGTTGTCAGCACCGCCTTTTGTGTTGATCATTCAGGCGGTTGTGCTGGGCGGTGTCATGATCTTTATCTGGTCACGGCCTAACGGCTGAGCTTGGCGCACAAGTCGTCCAGCTGATCCAGGTTTTCGTAGGTCAGAACAACTTGTCCCGTTTCCGTTCCGGCCTTGTGATTGATTGAAACTTTCATCGCCAGGATCGCGGACAGGTCTTTTTCCAACGCACGTGTGTCTGCATCCTTTCCAGCATCCAGATTTCTGGAGCGCGGCGCAGAACGCTCGGCAGTGCCTTGCTGCTGTTTTTTGACCAGAGCCTCGGTTGCGCGCACCGACAAGCCATCCTTGACGATCTGTTTCGCAAGTTCCGACGGATTTTCCGCCGTAATCAGCGCCCTGGCGTGGCCCGCAGATAATTTTCCTTCAATAACAAGGGTTTGAACATCCAACGGCAAGGACAGAAGCCGCAAAAGATTTGCGATGTGGCTGCGGCTTTTACCCAGGGCCTCGGCGAGCTTTTCCTGTGTGTGACCAAACCGGTCCATCAACTGCTTGTAGCCGGCGGCCTCTTCCACCGCGTTCAGATCCGCGCGTTGGATGTTTTCGATAATCGCAACTTCCAACACTTCCGTATCATCGAATTCACGCACAATCACCGGGATATCATGCAGCTGCGCCATCTGTGCCGCGCGCCAACGGCGTTCCCCCGCGACGATTTCGTATTCATCGGACCCCGTCGAGCGAACGATCAACGGCTGAATAATACCTTTTTCCTTAACCGACGCTGCCAGCTCGTCCAACTGCTCGGGCATGAATGTCCGGCGCGGCTGGTTGGGGTTGGCTTTCAGCTTTTCAATCGGGACTTTCAGATCCGGTCTGCGTGCATCCGTTGAAATCCGGCCTTCTGATTCAGGATTCACATCCGCCATAAGGGCAGACAACCCCCGCCCCAAACCTCTGGACTTTGCTTTCTTGGCGCTCATGTCGCCCTCCTCGTTCCCGCTCAGGCAGCGGTCTTATTGTTCTTGTGCAAGATCTCACGAGCAAGATGCCGATAGGCCATGGCCCCAAGCGATCCCGAGTCATATTGCAAAACAGGCAGCGCATATGACGGCGCTTCGCTGACCCGCACATTTCTGGGTATCTTCGTTTTAAAGACCATCTCACCCAGATTGTCACGCGCGTCCTTTTCAACCTGACGGGACAAGTTGTTGCGGTTGTCATACATGGTCAACACAATACCTTCGATTCTCAGATCTGGATTCGCCGTTTGGCGGACCTCTCGAATCGTCAGCATCAGCTGTGAAAGCCCTTCAAGAGCAAAGAACTCGCTCTGCAGCGGAACAAGCACCGAATGCGAAGCAACCATTGCATTCACGGTCAACAAGTTTAAGGATGGCGGGCAGTCAATAAGCACGAAATCCAGTTCAAACGCATCTATGGCTGGCTGCCTCAAAGCATCATGCAAAAGATAGCTGCGTTTTTCGTTGGAGATCAGTTCAATATCGGCGGAACTCAGATCAACGGTCGCCGGAACAACGAAAAGACCTTCGATTTCAGTCTCCTGAACGACGGCTTCCAATGGCGCGTCGTCGAGGATCAAATCATAAGTTGTCCAGTCTCGATCTTCGACACCCAAACCTGTCGAAGCGTTCCCCTGCGGGTCAAGGTCAACCACCAGCACCCGACACCCGGATTCGGCCAATCCTGCTGCAAGGTTGATCGCTGTGGTTGTTTTTCCGACCCCGCCCTTCTGATTGGCAACAGCAATTATCCGAGGCCCTGAAGGTCGAGACAAATCAACCACGTGATACTCCATTTATCTTAAGGATAACGGCTTGAGGTTCAGTTAAACTTGTAATCGCCTCAGCCTCGAAATTCCATTCCTCACGTGCGTCTTCCAGCTCTTTTTTCCAATTTGCGCCTTTGGGCAACAACGCTGTCCCGTTGGTGTGTAAATGCCTGTCACAAAAGGACAACAGGGTGCGCAAGTCAGCCAGTGCTCGGGCAGAAATTATGCTTGCAGCCAAAGGATCAACCGATTCAATCCTCTTTGAGATCACCGTGCATTTTATGCCGCATTCCCGCGCAACGCTGCGCAAGAAAGCCGATTTCCGCTGGTCGCTCTCGATCATATTGAATGCGGCGCCTAAGTTTTCTTCCGCAGCGATGATGGCGCAGACCATACCAGGGAATCCGCCTCCGCTTCCCAGGTCTGCCCAGGTGTCAAACCTGTCAGCGCACCGATAGACTTGCACCGAATCAAGAATATGCCGATCCCAGATATGCTCCAAACTGTTCTTAGACACGAGGTTGATCTTAGGATTCCAACGCTTCACCAGATCAACATAGGTCACGAGGCGATCGAATGTTTCACGTGAAACATTCAGGTCTTCAAACTTCGAATAATCAACCATCATGCCTGACGAGCTCTTTGATCCCGGCGCAGTTTTGCCAGAACGAGCGTCAGCGCTGCCGGAGTAACGCCCTCGACACGGCTTGCCTGAGCGATATTGGCGGGTTTCGCCTGCGACAGCTTCTGTTTCATCTCCGAAGACAGGCCGTCCAAGGCAAAATAGTCGAACTCATTCGGGATAACATAGGATTCATCCCGCTTCATTGCTTCGACATCCCGCTTTTGTCTGGCAATGTAGTTGGCATACAAGGCGTCCCTCTCGATCTGAAGCCTGATCTTTGGGTCAACGTCCTGCAGATCAGGAACGAGAGGCAACAAATCTTCAAATGAGGTATCGGGAAACGCCAGAATTGCCATCCCATCCCTTCGGTTTCCGTCCTGATTAACGTTTATACCGGCAGCGAGAACTTCCTTGGGCGTATAAGTGCGTTCCGTCAGCTTTGACTTCACACTCTCAAGTTGGTCCATTTTATCTTCGAACTGAACCTTGCGCCCTTCTCCGACGCACCCCAATTCCAAACCAAGCGGAGTCAGCCGTTGATCAGCATTGTCGGCACGCAGAGATAGCCGGAACTCCGCGCGTGACGTGAACATGCGGTAAGGTTCGGCAACTCCTCGAGTTGTTAAATCGTCAATCATTACGCCAATATAACTGTCGGATCGTGTAAAATGGATAGGCTCCCGCCCTTGGGTCTCTAACGCCGCGTTGAGTCCGGCCACCATGCCCTGAGCCGCAGCTTCCTCATATCCTGTGGTCCCATTTATCTGGCCCGCTAGATATAGTCCGGGAACAGCCGGCAAGGATAAAGAAGCACTCAGGACGCGCGGATCAACATAGTCGTATTCGATTGCATATCCCGGTTGCAGAATCTCTGCATTTTCCAAGCCTTTGATCGACCGCACATAGTCCAGCTGAACATCCTGGGGCAGAGATGTCGATATGCCGTTCGGATAGATTGTGTGGTCGTTGACCCCTTCGGGTTCAAGGAAGATTTGATGCGATTCCTTGTCGGCGAAGCGTACGATCTTGTCTTCGATCGAAGGGCAGTAACGCGGGCCTACCCCATCGATGTGACCGCCATACATGGCAGATTTCGAAAGATTCGACGCAATGATCTCATGAGTTCGCGCATTTGTATGCGTAATTCCACAAGAAATCTGGGGCGCGACAACGGATTTCGACATGAAAGAAAACAGGGTTGGTTCATCGTCGCCGTCCTGCCTTTCAAGATCGGACCAATCAATGCTCCGCCCGTCCAGACGCGGTGGTGTTCCGGTTTTCAATCGCCCCATGGGAAGATCGTATCTATCCAACCGCTCAGCCAGTTTGATGGAAGGCCGATCCCCCATTCTCCCGCCTGGGCGAGACACGTCACCGATATGGATGACGCCCCTTAGAAACGTACCGGACGTCAAAATAACGGCGCGCGCGGAAAGTTCTGATCCATCGGAAAGAACAACACCTGCAACCTTTTCGCCGTTCATCAGGAAATCGACAACCTCGCCGACAACGACGGACAGGTTATCCTGCTTCTCCGTTACCTGTTGCATGGCAAGACGATAAAGGGCGCGATCCGCCTGCGCTCTCGGCCCCTGAACGGCGGGCCCCTTTCGACGGTTCAATAATCGAAACTGAATGCCCGCCTGATCCGCCACCCGACCCATGACGCCATCCAAAGCGTCAATCTCACGCACAAGATGGCCTTTCCCCAAACCGCCAATCGCTGGATTGCAGGACATGACGCCAATGTCCGTTGCGGACAGCGTTACCAGCGCAGTTGTAGCACCCATTCTGGCTGATGCATGAGCGGCTTCGGTTCCGGCGTGACCTGCGCCGATGACGATGACATCAAACTTCGAATGTTTCACGTGAAACACTCCTTATTTTCCCAAACAGAAGCTGGAGAAGATTTCATCCAGCAGAGTTTCCACGTCAATTCTGCCCACCAAGGATTCAAGGGCGCGTATGGCGGTTCTCAGCTCCTCCGCCGCTATATCATACAGGTCTGGGCCTGATTCCAGAACCGAGATTGCAGATGTGAGTGAGTCCAATGCTCTGGTGATTGCAATGCGGTGACGTTCCCGAGTTGCAATACCATGGGTAGTGGTTCGCTGGCGCAAAACACACGATATCTGGTCTACTAACGCATCTATTCCCTGGCCAGATTTCCCTGAAACACCCTTTTCCCCGATCCCTCTAAGATCTGCTTTGGGCAAAACATGTATATCATCTTCCCGCATCTCCACCCCCAGGTCCTTCGGTGTTTCAGACAGGAAAACGCGAAGGTCGGCGGCCTCCGCTCTGCTGCGCGCAAGCTCGATACCCAGGTTTTCGACATGATCTTCGGTCTCTCGCAGGCCTGCCGTATCCAGCAAGGTCACCGGTAAACCAGCCAGATCCATTCGAACTTCGATCACATCGCGCGTGGTCCCGGCATATTCCGAAGTAATGGCCGCCTCACGGCCTGCCAAAGCATTCAAAAGAGTGGATTTTCCCGCATTTGGAAGGCCGACGATCGCAACCTCGAACCCTGTACGAATTCGCTCGGCAATCTTGACGCCATCTGCTTCGCGATGAAGGTCCGACATGACGCCTTGGATCAGCTCGCGCACTTCCGGCGTCACATCGGTTGGAACTTCTTCATCAGCAAAATCGATGACAGCCTCCAACAGGGACGCAGCCCGTATCAAATCCCGACGCCACCGTTCAGCCAACGTGCCCAGCTCGCCCGCCAGAATGGTCTGAGCCTGCTTACGTTGTGCTTCCGTTTCTGCATCGATTAGATCGGCCAGGCCTTCGACCTGAGTCAGGTCCATCTTGCCGTTTTCCAGCGCCCGTCGTGTGAACTCACCCGGTTCAGCGATGCGCAATCCTTCCGTATCCGACAGGCAACGCAGAACGGCGTTGACAGAGGCGGTGCTTCCATGAATCTGAAGCTCGGCCACGTCCTCACCGGTAAAACTGGCCGGGGCCTGGAAGGTCAAGACCAATCCGTCGTCCAAACGTGCTCCGCCATGATCGGTCAGAGTGCGCAGGACCATGCCACGCTTTGGCAGCGCACCACTCGTCAGGCGCGCCGCAGCTGAATGAGAGTCCGGACCCGAGAGGCGGATGACCGCCACCCCGGCTTTGCCCTGCGCGCTGGCCAAGGCGAATATCGTATCCATTCGAAGGCCTCGCTAGAGTTAAAGACCAGTGTCAGGTGTTCATGGAATCGAAGAATTCGCTGTTTGTCTTTGTCTGCTTTAACTTGGACAACAAGAACTCGATTGCGTCGGTCGTGCCCATCGGGTTGAGGATACGCCGCAAAACGAAGGTCTTGGCCAGATCGCCCTTGTCGACCAGCAGGTCCTCTTTCCGCGTGCCGGATTTGAGGATGTCGATGGCCGGGAACACACGCTTGTCCGCGATCTTGCGATCCAGAACGATTTCCGAGTTACCAGTACCTTTGAATTCTTCAAAGATGACCTCGTCCATCCGGCTGCCGGTATCAATCAGTGCGGTTGCGATGATCGTCAGCGAGCCACCCTCTTCAATATTCCGCGCCGCGCCAAAGAAACGCTTGGGCCGTTGCAGGGCGTTTGCGTCCACACCACCGGTCAGAACTTTACCCGAGGATGGGACCACCGTGTTAAAGGCCCTACCAAGTCTTGTGATCGAATCAAGAAGAATAACAACATCTCGTTTATGTTCGACCAAACGCTTGGCTTTTTCGATGACCATTTCCGACACAGCCACGTGGCGCGTCGCGGGTTCATCAAAGGTCGAGGATACCACCTCGCCCTTCACTGAACGCTGCATGTCGGTGACTTCTTCCGGGCGTTCGTCGATCAGCAGGACGATCAGGTAGCATTCCGGGTGGTTGCGCTCGATCGAGTGCGCGATGTTTTGCAGGATCACCGTCTTACCGGTGCGCGGCGGCGCCACGATCAACGACCGCTGGCCCTTGCCGATCGGCGCGACCAGGTCGATCACCCGTGCAGACTTGTCCTTGATGGTCGGATCCTCGATCTCCATCTTCAGCCGCTCATCCGGATAAAGCGGCGTCAGGTTGTCGAACAGGATCTTGTGCCTGGCCTTTTCCGGGTCTTCGAAGTTGATCTTGGTCACCTTTGTCAGCGCGAAATAGCGCTCATTCTCATCCGGGGCTTTGATCTCGCCTTCCACGGTATCCCCTGTCCGCAATGAGTGCTGGCGGATCATCTCGGGTGAGACGTAGATGTCATCCGGGCCGGGCAGATAGTTCGCCTCGGGCGAGCGCAGGAAGCCGAATCCGTCCTGAAGCACTTCAAGCACGCCATCGCCACCAACGGTCCAGCCTTCATCGGCGCGTTCACGCAGGATCTGGAACATCATCTCGCCCTTGCGCATGGTCGAGGCGTTTTCGATCTCCAGCTCTTCGGCCATCGCCAGAAGGTCTTTGGGGCTTTTGGCTTTCAGGTCAGCAAGATTCAGGGATTCGGTTGTCATGATATATACCTTCACCGCTGACAGCGCGGCACGAAGTGGAATTTCAGTATGGAAGATACGCCGCCCGGACGGGCGTGTTGACCCCTACATAAGCGCAGTGCGGGGCGGAGTCAAACATGCCCTCAGAACTTCAGAACAACCGCCAGAACGATGGCAACCATCAAAACGGTCGGGACCTCGTTCATCATGCGAAACTGCCGCCCACTGAGCGTGTTTCGCCCTTCCAGAAAATCCTTGCGTCGCGCCATCAGCCAGTGATGAAACCAGGTCATGCCGATCACGGCAGCGCCCTTGACCCAAGGCCAGCTCCAGTCCCATCCCACGATGCCGGGCGTGAACACCATGATCGAACCACAAACCCACGCAACGATCATCGCGGGTCTCATGATCACACGCAGCAGCTTTTCTTCCATTTCAAAGAAAATGTCCTGTGCGCCTTCGACGGCCTGCGCCTTTTCGACGTGATAGACGAACAACCTGGGCAGGTAGAACAGGCCGGCCATCCACGAAATCACCGCCATGATATGGAGTGACTTCACCCATGGGTACAAAGTGAACAGAAGATCGGTCATTTCGGCTCCGGGCGTTGTTCGGGACCCTCCCTAATAAAAAAATAAGAAAAGAAAAAGGATGATGGTTTTGTAGGGTGAGTAAAATCCGTGGATTACTTTTTTACACAAGTGTTTTCCCCAGGTGGACAGAGCACGGAATTTTTCAGGTGATTCTGTTGGTGGATATTTCTATCATTTAAAATCAATAGTTTAATAACAGTATTCCTCGTTCCGCTTGGGGATAACTGGTAGGAGAATTTGGGATATCGGGGTTTTCCAGAGAAACCGACTTATCCTTGTCCGGACGGGATGAGATTTGAGCGACTCTGGGATCTCTGGCGCGAAATCCCCGGGGTTGCGTGTCAACCGGAAAACCATACAAAGCACCCCTGAACTCTCAATGATTTGCGCACGGGGTTTTCCACATGTCTGTCCCCATTCTTCTTGCTTCCGGGTCCGCCATTCGCGCGCAGCTGCTTGAAAATGCAGGCGTACCGTTTGTGGTTCAAACCGCGCGCGTGGATGAAGAGACGGCCAAACGCGCCCTGCTGGCTGAAAACGCATCACCACGGGACATTGCCGATACACTCGCAGAAATGAAGGCGCGGAAGGTCAGTGACAAAAATCCCGGTGCCATGGTTCTGGGATGTGATCAGGTTCTGGATTTTGACGGTCAACTGATGTCAAAGCCGGAAACCCCCGAACAGGCGTTGGCCCAGCTGAAAGCCATGCGAGGCAAGCGTCACATGCTTTTGTCCGCAGCGGTGATCTATCAGAATGCTCAGCCGGTCTGGCGGCATGTGGGGCAGGTACGATTGCGGATGCGGGCCAGTTCCGACGCCTATCTGAAAGATTACGTCGCGCGAAACTGGGACAGTATCCGCCACGCCGTCGGAGCTTACAAGCTGGAGGAAGAAGGTGTCCGCCTGTTCGCCACCATTGACGGCGACTATTTTAACGTTTTGGGTATGCCCCTGTTGGAGCTGCTCAACTTTCTGGCTGTCAAAGGGGTAATCGATCAATGACGGACTATCGGGTTCCTTTGGCCGGTGTGATTGGACATCCCATTGGTCACTCACGATCCCCCAAACTGCATGGTCATTGGCTGAAGACATACGGTCTTGCCGGTCATTACATCCCGATGGATGTGGCACCCGCCGACCTGGAAACTGTGCTGCGCACCCTGCCCAGGGCGGGTTTTGTCGGCGCCAATGTGACCGTTCCCCACAAGGAAGCCGCCTTGAAGATCGCGGATCATGCGTCTGACCGCGCAACAGTGATAGGTGCGGTGAACACTCTGGTGTTTCGTGAAGATGGCTCGATCCACGCGGATAACACTGACGGGTACGGGTTCATGGAGAATCTTCGCACTGGTGCTCCGGACTGGAATGCAAAGGACGGACCGGCTGTTGTCTTCGGGGCCGGAGGGGCCGCGCGCGCCGTGTTGCAGGCATTATCTGACGCGGGTGTTCCGGAAATCTTGCTGACCAACCGAACCCGCGCCCGTGCGGATCATCTGAAAGAGGAATTCGGTCAACGTATCCGCGTGGTGGATTGGGTTCAGGCCGGAAATGTCATCGAAAACGCAGAACTCGTGGTGAACACCACCTCGTTGGGCATGCAGGGCCAACCGGAATTGCGGGTTCCGCTTGATGGGTTGCAGCCCGGTGCCGTGGTGACAGATCTGGTTTATGCGCCATTGAAAACCCGCCTGTTGCAAACCGCTGAACAGGCAGGATGCACCGCAGTCGATGGGCTGGGCATGTTGCTGCATCAGGCAGTGCCCGGTTTCGAACGCTGGTTCGGCGTGCGCCCCGAAGTTGATGCTGATGCACGTGCGGCGGCCTTGGCATGAGTTTTGCGCTTGGCCTGACCGGTTCTATCGGCATGGGGAAAAGCACAACGGCGCAGATGTTCGTCGAAAAAGGTTGTGCCTTGTGGGATGCGGACGCGGCGGTGCATCGCCTGTATTCCAGGGGGGGCGCGGCCGTTGGCCCCATGGAACGATTGTTTCCGTCGGCCATTCAGGACGGTGCGGTCAACCGGGAGTCGCTAAAACAGATAATTGCCGCCGATCCTGCTGCGCTGAAGGCCATCGAAGCCATCGTCCACCCTCTGGTCGCTGCTGACCGCGCAGCATTTCGTGAAGCCGCGACAAACGACATCCTGGTGTTCGACATTCCGCTTTTGTTTGAAACGGGCGGTGACGCGGCGATGGACGCGGTGGCTTGTGTTTCGATCCCGGCCGACGAGCAAAAGCGGCGTGTCATGGAACGGGGCACAATGACCGAGGCGCAGTTCGAGCAAATCCGCGCCAAGCAGATGCCGAATGAAGAAAAATGCGCGCGGTCGGATTACGTCATCGTGACCGACACGCTGGACCACGCCCGCGCGCAGGTGCAGGATGTGGTCAGGCAGATACGGGCGGGGATGGCAGATGCGTGAAATTGTACTCGACACCGAAACCACGGGTTTCGATCCCGAAAGCGGTGATCGGATCGTGGAAATCGGCGCCGTTGAACTGTGGAACCACGTCGCAACGGGTGAGACGTATCACGTCTACATCAACCCCGAACGTTCGATGCCGGAAGAGGCATTTGGCGTGCATGGCATCGGCCCGGACCTGTTGGAAAACCCACGCCCGCCCGAAAAGGGTGAAGTGACGCTGAAAGACAAACCGGTTTTTGCCAAGATCGGTCACGCTTTTCGCGAATTCGTCGGCGATGCGCGGCTGGTGATCCACAATGCATCTTTCGACATGAAGTTCCTGAATGCCGAACTGAAATGGATGGGTGCCCCGCTCATCCCGATGGAACAGGCGCTGGATACGCTGGCGATTGCGCGCAAACGGTTTCCCGGCTCTCCGGCCTCACTGGATGCGCTTTGCCGTCGCTTCAATATCGACAACTCGAACCGTGTGCTGCACGGCGCGTTGCTCGACTCTGAAATCCTGGCCGAGGTTTATCTTGAGCTGATCGGAGGACGACAGCCCGATTTTGGACTGTCAACATCTGCATCATCCGTGGCAGGCGGCAGCGATGATTGGCGACCGGCACCACGAGCAACGCCACTGCCGTCTCGTATTACCGAGGATGAACGCGCGGCACATGATGCATTCATAGAAAAACTGGGCGACAATGCCCTGTGGACCCGCACCTGAACCCGTCAGGCACGGGCCGAACCCTTAGGCGTCTGTCTTCTGGGACTGTTCGGCCTGACGACGCATCAATTCGTTGCGGTACAGGGCGACGAAATCGATATTGTCCAGATTCACCGGTGGGAAACCGCCGTCGCGAGTGATGTCGCTGACGATGCGGCGCAGGAACGGGAATAGCATCCGCGGGCATTCGATCATCAGGAACGGGTGCAGCTGGTCTTCCGGCACACCTTCCACGTGGAACAGGCCGCAATAGTCCAGTTCACACAGGAACAGAACGTCTTCCAGGCCCTTGGCTTTGGATGTCAGGTTCAGCTTGATCGACACTTCGAACTGGTGGTCAGCCGGGCGCTTCTTGGCGTCCAGATTCACCTGAACCGCGATTTCGGGCTGTACGTCACCGGAAACACCCTTCTGGGCCATCACGTTCTCAAAGGACATGTCGCGGATGAACTGCCCCAGAACGCGCATCTGAACTTGCGGGGCGGCTTTGGCCGCAGTGTTTTCTGCAGCTTTTTCTTCGGCCATGGATCTACTCCAAAAATGAAATTCGCCACTGCTTATCAAGTTGGGCGCGGCACCTCAATGCCGGTGGGGGCCTTCCACCCATTTAGACGGCTTTGACGGATCATTTTTCGGGCGGACCTCGGTAAAGTCACCATCTATGATGTCACCCTGATCGAACGGGTTTCCGCGAGATTGAAAACCGGGGCCTTGACCCATCTGAAACTGGGTAACGGTGACTTTCGATCTGAGATACCTGAAAACCGCGACCCGCACGCCGGGAACAAGCAACGCAAATCCAACGGCATCAGTAAAGAATCCAGGTGTAAGCAACAAAGCGCCCGACAACAGGATCATCGCACCATGGGCCAGCGGCTCGGTCGGGTCGTCCAGTTCGGCAAACGACCGTTGCAGGTTTCCCAACGCCATGCGACCTTGTGTCCGCACCAAAACAGTGCCCAAAACCGCCGTTAGCACTACGATGGCAAGGGTTGGCCACAAGCCGATCAACCCGCCAACCTGAATAAACAGCGCGATCTCGATGATGGGCACCAACAAAAATGCCAAGAACAGATACATTTGCGTTATCCTTTCCCTTAGGCCGGGCTGTGGACTTGCCACCTACGGTCACCTACATAGTGGCATGAGGCCGCGTATACAAAGCCGCGGTTCTGAAAAGAGGATGAAATGAACGAACCCATGATCCAGTTGCTGGTCCTGGCCGGAATTGCCGTTTTCCTGATCCTGCGCCTCAAGAGCGTGTTGGGCACGCGTGAAGGTTTTGAGAAACCGCCTGTGCAGCAGCAGCCCGAAGCGCATAAGTCGCGCCGCGATTTCGAAGTGATCGAAGGCGGCCCGGATCATGACATCACAGACCATGTCCCGGAAGACAGCGAGCTGGCACAGACTCTGGCGGCGATGAAACGCGTTGAACCCGGTTTTTCCGTCACCGAGTTTGTTCAGGGTGCCCGCGGTGCCTATGAAATGATTGTGATGGGGTTTGAGAAGGGCAACCTGGACGAGATCCAGCCATTCCTGTCGGAAGAAGTTTTTGAATCCTTCGTTGCGGGCGTCGCCGCACGAGAAGATCAGGGCCTGACGATCGAGGCCGAGTTCATCGGTGTCCGAGAGACGACCCTGACGGATGTGAAATTCGACAAGGATACCAATCAGGCCGAGATCACCATGAAATTCGTGGGTGAACTGACTTCGGTCGTGCGGGATCGCGGTGGCGATATCGTCGAAGGCAGCCCCAACACCGTGAAACGCCAAAAGGACAGCTGGACCTTTGCCCGTGTGATGGGCAAGGACGATCCGAACTGGCTGCTTGTTGCCACGGACGCATGATTGCCACGCTCCGGTCGCTTTTACTGGTGGGTGCATTGACCACTGCCAGCGCTGCCGGGGCCGAGGCAACGCGATCCATTCTGTCGTTCGATGATCTGCGTGGCTGGGCCGAGGATGACCACGGTGCAGCCCTGTCCGTTTTTCTGAACACCTGCGGGGATCTGAAGGATCCCGATTGGCGGGCCCTGTGCGGTGTGGCAAGAACCTATGATGCCGAAGCGGCACGGTCGTTTTTTGAGCTCTTTTTTCGCCCTGTTCTGGTCGAGGATGGTGAGGATTCCCTGTTCACGGGGTATTTCGAACCCGAACTTGATGGTGCGCGTACCCGGACGGATCGTTTCAAATACCCCATCTACAAGATGCCGCCCGAGGCCCGCGCTGAGGGGCCCTGGCTGAGCCGACGAGAAATCCTGACCAGTGATGTCATGCAGAGCCGCGGGCTTGAGATTGCCTGGGTCGATGACCCCGTAGAGTTGTTTTTTCTGCAAATCCAGGGTTCGGGCCGCGTTCGATTGCCGGATGGCGGCGCTTTGCGCGTCGGGTATGGCGGTGCGAACGGGCATCCCTACAGGTCAATTGGCGTGGAACTGGTGCGGCGCGGCATTCTTGGCGCGCATGAGGTCAGCGCGCAGATGATCCGCGCCTGGGTGCGCAAGAACCCCGAGGCCGGCGCGGAACTGCTTCTCCACAACCCATCATACGTGTTTTTCCGCGAAGTTTCACGTGTCGCGCCCGAGCTTGGGCCGTTGGGCGCCATGAACCGATCTGTCACCACGATGCGCAGCATTGCGGTTGACCCGGCCTATACCCCGTTGGGCGCGCCGGTTTGGGTGGAAAAAGACGGCAAGAAACCGATCCGCCGCCTGATGATCGCGCAGGATACAGGTGCGGCCATCAAAGGCGCGCAGCGGGCCGATATCTTTTTCGGAACGGGGGACGAAGCCGGTCATGCCGCGGGTAAGCTGAAGGATCCGGGTCGGATGGTGCTGTTGCTGCCCATCCAGCGTGCCTATGCCCTGTTGCCGGATGAATTCTGATGACCCGGCGCAAACTGACAAGCGAAGAGATCGAGCTGTGGCGCAAGGTCGCCAAACAGGCCGAGAGGCTGCACCCCGAGATTCCGCAGACGATCCATCCGACCTCTTTGCCGAAACCCAAGCCCAAGAAAACGCCGAAACCCCGTTTTCAGGCATTCGAACTTGGACAGGCCCATCAGTCGAAACCGAAACCGAACGACCTGAAGCCTTCGGTGACGGATGCGTTGCGCAATGCACCGGTTCAGATGGACAACAAGGCCTTTGGCCGGATGAAGCGCGGCAAGCTGAAACCCGAAGGCAAGCTGGATCTGCACGGTATGCGGGTGGCTTCGGCCCACCCGGCGCTGATCCGATTCATCCTGAGCGCGCAAGCACAGGGTAAGCGTCTGGTTCTGGTCGTGACCGGCAAAGGCAAGGATCGGGACGAGCCCGGTCCGATTCCGACGCCGCGCGGTGTTCTGCGAAATCAGGTTCCTCATTGGTTGTCGATCCCACCGCTGGCCCAGGCGGTGATGCAGGTCACGCCGGCTCATATAAGCCACGGTGGTGACGGGGCGTATTACGTGTATCTCAGGCGCGTGCGTTAAAGGTCGCGACGGGCGCGGGAAATACCGACCCAAACAAGGCTGCATACCAGCACGAAGAACAGGCCAATCCAGAAAAACTGAATGCTCAGCGGGATACCAAGGTCAATCAGAACGCCGGTCAGACCGGGACCGATGGCTGACCCCAGTACCATGACGGCCGCAGCCAACGCCTTGATGGCCCCTATATGCCGGGTCCCATAGAATTCTGCCCAGAACGCGCTGGGCAACGTGCTGTTCGCTCCGACCGTCAGGCCAAGAAACACCAACCCGATCGTCGCGCCGCTGATTGATTCAGTCATGCTCAGAACCACAAAGCCAACCGCCATCGGAAGCTGATAGAATGGCATGATGCGCGCAGTGCCCCACTTGTCCAATGCCCAGCCCGCAGCAAACATCGACAGCAGTGATACTCCGGTAAAGACCGGGAACAGAGCGACCAGTTGGATATGCTGCCAGCCTTTGACCTCGGCGAAATAGACCTGATGGAAGAAAAACGCGGTGATGAATGCCGATGGCGCAAGCACGGCGGGCACCATGAACCAGAACAAGGGGTCAAACAGCGCGTCGCGACGGCTCCAGTGGCGACCCTGCATCCCAATGGCAGAGGATTCGCTGGCAAGGCTTTGCGGTGTTCGTTCCTCGCGCAACAGCCGCAACAGAACGGGAATTCCCAAGGCGGTCATCCCCGCCGCGACGACCCACAGCCAACGCCAGTCCAGGTAAACCATGGCCGCAACAAAGATCAGGGGCAGCAGGGCCTCACCGATGGCATAGCCGATGGATGCAATGGAAAGCGCCTTGCCCCGCGTGACCGTAAACCACCGCGCCATGGCGACCACGGCCAGATGTGTGCTCATCCCCTGACCCAGCAGGCGCAGCAGAAAAATCACCAATGGCAACAGGAGCAGCCAGGTATTCAGCGCCATGGCAAGGGCGGCTAGGGCCAACCCAGCCAGAACCGCCGGACCCAGCACCCGGACGCGAAGGATATCCGTCAGCCCTCCGGCCCAGATCATCACGATGGCCGACAGGGTTGTGCCCAATGTGTATAGCCCGCCCCACGCACCGTGGCCGAGGCCGAATTCCGCGCGGATTTCACCGGCAAAGATCGAGATGAAGAATGTTTGCCCGAAGCTGGATAAAAACGTCAGAAGAACGCCGGCGCCAAGCCAGGTGGCATTGTCCAGAAGATACCGACGCAGCTTGAACCGCGTCACGGAGTGGTAACCTGTGCCTGCCCGGTTTCCGTCAGAACAATTTCAGTGGCTCCGTCTGGATTGCGCTCGCTAGGTGGTACCAGAATATCAATGGCTGGTCGGTCTTCCCGCCCGAAGGTATTGTTGACCCGCCGCAATGAGTTGAGGATCGACAACAAAGCCGGAGAGGTCGCGGCAACGAAATGCGAGGATGCGGCATCACTGTTGAAAGCAGTCGTGTCGATCACGCTGATCGGGAATTCCTCGAGCGAGTCAACCGAACTGATGTTCCCCAACCGCTGGCCCTCATCCGTGCCACGCAAGCGGCCCGAGATGTTCAGAATCTTGTCCTTTTGGGACACCATTACGATGAACGGATCGGGGGGGTTGTCGATACGTTTCATCTGCGATCGAAACAGATCAAGATCAAGATCAGGCGAGATCAGAACGACCCCTTCGATGTTTCGCTTGGCCCAGCCGGGTTTCTGCAATTCGGTTTGCCGTATCATCTCCATCGTCAACGCACCGCCCATGGAATGTGCGACCAGAATAACGCGTTTGACACCCATGGCTTTCAGTTCGCGGATGGTCTGTTCCAACCCGTCGCGGGCGAACAGCATACTGTCCAGATCATAGGCATATCCATAGCCCGTCGCGCGGCTGGGCCAGGAATACACCAGCGTTGATCCGGGGAGGCCGATGTCATGTGTCAGCTGCGCCGCGCGGAAGATCGTTTCGGTCTGGGTCGAATTGTAGCCGTGCACAAAGATCGTGACATCATCCTGTCCTCGCAGGTGTTTGCGCAGCCCCTGCGGTCCATCCAACTCGGTTACGTCCGCCAGAACGAATTCTTTCCGCGGATTCGGGTTCGCGTAGGAGAAGCGGAGCGTACCCGGCGTATGCGTGGGTGGGATAGAAACCGTCGTTTCCAGAAACCTGAGCGTTTCACCGCGTCGGAATCCATAGGAGCCATCGGCCTCACGCGCGCGGGTCGTGCTTGCGAAGATGGTTTCAGGTGTTCCGATGTTCACGGCACCGGGCACGACCTCGGACACCGTCCGGTCGACACAGGCGCTGAGCGAAAGGCATATGAACAGAATGACGAAATATCGCAGCACGGGCCAGACCTCGGGGTGACTTGTGCACACGCTATCCTATTCCTGCGCGACGTCCAGCATGGCAAGACCAAAACAACGGCAAAAAACGGCTGGCCGTGTTACAAAACGTAACGGCTCAGATCAGAGGACTTGGTCAATTCACCAAGATTGTCGCTGACGAACTGTGCATCAACGGTGATCTCTGAACCGGCTTTGTCCGGTGCAGCGAAGGACAGTTCTTCGAAAACCCGCTCCATGACCGTGTAAAGCCGCCGCGCGCCGATGTTTTCGATGCTCTGGTTCACGTCAGCTGCAATCTTCGCCAATGCCGCGATGCCGTCCTCGGTAAAACTGACGGTCACGTCTTCGGTGCCCATCAACGCCGTGTATTGCAAGGTCAGGGCATTGTCGGTTTCGGTCAGGATGCGCACGAAGTCTTCTTCGGTCAGGGCGCGCAGTTCGACACGGATCGGCAGGCGCCCCTGCAATTCCGGCAACAGATCCGACGGTTTGGCGATGTGAAACGCACCCGAGGCGATGAACAGGATATGGTCGGTTTTGACCGGACCGTGCTTGGTGCTGACGGTGGTTCCCTCGATCAAGGGCAGAAGGTCGCGCTGCACGCCTTCCCGGCTGACATCGCCGCCGCGTGCGTCAGAGCGGGCGCAAACCTTGTCGATCTCATCCAGAAATACGATGCCATTCTGTTCGACGGAGTCCAGCGCGGTGCGGGTGACGGTTTCATCATCTAGCAGCTTGTCGGCCTCTTCCCCGATCAGCGCATCATAGCTTTCGGCGACGGTCATGCGTTTCTTGACGGTCCGTCCGCCAAAGGCCTTGCCGAAGATGTCGCCCAGATTCATCATGCCCATCTGACCACCCGGCTGCCCCGGAATGTCGAACATCGGCATCGGGTTCGTGGTGTCGGACAGTTCCAGCTCGATCACCGTGTCGTCCAGTTCGCCGGCTTTCAGCTTTTTGCGGAACATCTCGCGCGTGCCTTCGCGCGCATCCGCGCCAGCAATGGCTTCGATCACGCGGTCTTCGGCGGCCTGATGCGCTTTGGCCTTGACGTCTTCGCGCATGAACTCGCGGGTTTGCAGGATGGCCGCATCCGCCAGATCGCGCACGATCTGTTCTACGTCTCGGCCGACATATCCGACTTCGGTGAACTTGGTGGCCTCGACCTTGATAAACGGCGCGCGGGCCAGTTTGGCCAGACGGCGGCTGATTTCGGTCTTGCCGACGCCGGTAGGGCCGATCATCAGGATGTTCTTGGGATATACTTCCTCCCGGATGTCGTCCGGCAATTGCTTGCGGCGCCAGCGATTGCGCAGGGCGACGGCAACGGCACGCTTGGCGTCCTTCTGCCCGATGATGAAGCGATCCAGTTCCGAGACAATCTCGCGCGGGGTCAGGTCGGTCATGTTTAATTCTATCCGTTTGTTTCGCAACGGAACCTAATCATAAGACACGAAAACACAAGCTGATCACGGAAAACTCACACCAACTCACACGTAGCACACGGAAATTGGCGGCGATGTGAATCGTCACGGAACGGTGTGTGCCCCATAGTCTTGCGTGACGGGCAGGTCGCCCGCGACATTCATATGGAGATACCTTATCATGATGACTCGTCGTTCGCTTTTTGCGAAAGCTGCCGCCACGGGCGCTGCTCTTGCTTTGGTTGGCACCCGGGCTGCTTTGGCCGGAGGTGCCAAAAAGAAAGGCACGTTTGAAGGCAGGTCGAACCACATCACCAGCGGATCGGTGAAGCTGGTCAAGGACGGCGAGCGTTACATCGTCGAGTTGGGCGATGATTTCTCGCTGGACGGCGGCCCTGACCCACGGGTGGCCTTCGGGAAAGATGGGACCTATGCGCCCGACACCAAGCTGGGCGCGCTGTTGAACTTGACCGGCAGCCAATCCTATGCCGTTCCGCCGACCATGGATGTTTCTGGCTACAATGAGGTGTACATCTGGTGCGAGGTCGCGGGTGTGCCGCTGGGTGTTGCGTCGCTGAAGTAATTCTTTCGGTCAGCGGCCGGGTCCTCCGGTTGCTGACGCACCGTTAGGTAACAAAGTCGTCGTCTGTTACACTTGTCCCAAGGCATTGGAGCCGGGGACGAATTTAATGACGAGAATTGCCAAGATTACCCTTCTGTTTGTGGTGTTTGTGGATCTGATCGGACAGGGGCTGGTCTTTCCCATCATCAACTCGCTGATCATGGAAACGAAATCCGGGTTTCTGCCCGAAAACACGCCCGAGGGGCGCAGGCATTTCTATTACGGCCTCGTGATCGGGTGCTTTTTCCTGTCGTGGTTTTTGGGCGTTGTCTATGTCTCGAAAGTATCGGATTCGATCGGGCGCAAGAACGCTTTGCTGGTGTGCCTGGGCGGTGCTCTGGCCGGCTATGCCCTGACCATTGCCGCGCTTTATCTCAACAACCTTCTTCTGCTGATCGTCGGGCGTTCGATCACCGGATTCACTGCGGGCAACCAACCCATTGCGCAAGCGGCGATGATCGACGGCAGTACCGACGCGACAGACCGGGACCGGAACATGGGCTATATCGTGACGGGCGTCAGCTTTGGTCTTGTGGGCGGGCCGATCATCGGCGCGGTCTTGTCTGACACCGCCCTGCTGGGCGGCTTCGCCACGCTGAGAACGCCCTTTTACGGCGCATTTGTTCTTGTGCTGATTGCAATTTTTCTGGTCCTGTTTTTCTTCCAGGATACCCGAACGGATCGCGCGCCCTTTGTTTTCCGTCCCCGTGACATAACAGACAGCCTGATGGCGGTGCGTGGTCATCCGATGGTGTTGAAGATCCTGCCGGTCTATTCGTTCTTCATGATCGCCAATGTCACCTTCTACGTCTTTGTCGACAATTTCCTGACCAGCGCCTTCGGATACGGAGTCATCGGCGGCAGCGTGGCGATGGTCGTCATCGGTGTGGCGCTGGCCTTCTCCAGCACGTTTTTGGTGAAACCCGCGCAGGAGAAATTCAGCAAACATGCGATAATCCGCACATCGCTCATCGTCATGGTGATTTGCGGCTTCGCGTTCGCCTTCAGCCCAAGCGGCGTGTTCAGTTATGTGCCGGTCTTTTTCTTCTATTTCCTGTTCGGAATCGCCTACCCCACCATGCTTGGGCTGTTCTCTTCCAGCGTCAGCGAAGCGGATCAGGGCTGGGTCATGGGTGTGACCACTGCCGTGTTCTGCCTTGCGGGCGGGATCATGTCGCTGATCGGGGGCGGATTGATGAGCATCGATATCCGCGTGCCCTATTACATCGTCATCATCGCAGCGATCATTGGCCTGATCGGCATGCATCGCCGCTGGAAAGGCAAGGAGATCTCGGCGCTGTTAGCCTGAGATCGTCTCAACCGTCAGCTTGCCATTGGTATAGACACAGATATCGGCCGCGATGGCCATTGCCTGACGCGCGACCTCTTCCGCCGACTTGTCACTGTCCATCATCGCGCGGGCAGCGGCCAGGGCAAAATTGCCCCCGGATCCGATGGCAGCCACGTTGTGTTCAGGTTCCAGTACGTCACCCGCCCCGGTGATCACGAACATGTCCTTGCCGTCCGTGACGATCAGCATCGCTTCGAGCTTTTGCAGGTATTTGTCGGTGCGCCAGTCTTTGGCCAATTCCACAGAAGCACGGGCAAGTTGGCCCGGTGTCGCCTCGAGCTTGGCCTCCAGCCGTTCCAGCAACGTGAAGGCGTCGGCCGTCGACCCGGCAAAGCCGGCGACAACCTCGGACCCTCCGGGAGACAGGCGACGCACCTTGCGGGCCGTGCCCTTGATCACGGTTTGACCAAGGCTGACCTGCCCATCACCGGCTATAACGATCTGACCGTCTTTCTTGACGCCAATGATCGTTGTGCCGTGCCAACCGGGAAAGTCGTTGTCTGCCATGATCGTCTCCGTTTTCGCTGGCGGTATATATGGGCTGGGTCGCAGGTTGGCGCAACCCGTTCTTCAGTTGCTTAAAAGATATGCAAAAAACGCATTCCGGGGTTACCGGACCAGCAATTGTGAGTCCGGGCATGCAGGACTACATGAGGCTCACAACCGACAACGGGTCGGCTGTTTCTTCACAAAGGACCGCGCACATGGCAACCACAGCTAACATTCATGCGCCGCTCGGAGCAGCTACCATCCTGCACGTAGTGGACGCGTTCACCAATGTCGTCAACACCGTTGTCGAATGGAAAGAATCCCGCAAAACCCGCAAACTCCTGTCGGAACTCAGCGACGCCCAGCTTGACGATATCGGCCTGAGCCGCGCAGACATCGCCGATCTCTGATGTTCCCGCAGATCGCCATTTCATGACAGCCGCACGGATTTCCGAGCGGCTTTTTCTTTTTTAGCCCTGAACGTATTTTCCGGAAAGATCAGGCAGAAAAGCCTCGATCGCCGCAGTTGCTACCACGTGCCGCGTTCCCGCTTCTTCGTCGACAACGTCAAGCCCACCTTTGACTGCGCGAACCTCGGCCCTGCCCCGCGGCAGATCCGCGGCAACCAGATCGCAATCCACCTGTTCAGGATCCTGCACGCCGATCGTGACGCTGACGCGCATTTCGGAATGGTCGATCCCCAGTTTTGAAAACAACGTGATAGATGAATGGTGCAAAGCGTCCTGCACCGCGCGGCGGGCTGCCTTGGTATAGTCCCGGCCATACAGGTCGTTACCTGTTCCCATCTCCAGAATGATGCGTTTTTCGCTCATTGCGCGGGCTCCATGTCGAAGGAAACGATCAGGGCGGCGTTGGCAATGACCGTGTGCCCATCACTGTGGGGCTTTGCGATGTCCAGCCCGCCTTTGGTGACAGTGATATTCGGATGACCATAGGGAAAGACAGCTTTCAACGCTTCGGTGTCCACCTGATCCGGCTGCTGAACCCCAATTTCGGCATCAATGATCATCGCCTCTTTCGGAAACCCGAACAATTCCGCCATGTTGACCGAGTTGTGCCAAAGCGCATCCTTGATCGCCCGCAGTGACGCCTGGGTATAGTCCATCCGGCGCAGGGATGTGCCCATCCCGAATTCCACAAGGACCCGCGTTTTTGCCATTGGTGTCTCCGATGTCTTCAATAGAAAAGGCGCCCCGATCAGAGGCGCCTTCGAGATAATCTGTTAGGACCAGATCAGATGGATTCGTCGATCCAGCTTTGCAGGGCGGCTTTGGGCGCCGCGCCCGCGCGGTTGGAAACGACCTGACCGTCCTTGAAGATGAACAGCGCGGGGATGCCACGCACACCCATGGCGGCGGCAGAGTTCGGGTTGCTGTCCACATCGACCTTGGCGATTTTGACCTTGTCGCCATACTCGGCCGCCAGCTCTTCCAGCGCGGGGCCGATTTGCTTGCAGGGGCCGCACCATTCGGCCCAGAAATCCACGACCACGGGAACGGTCGAATTCTTGACTTCGGCGTCAAAGGTGTCGTCGGTTACGGCTACGGTCGACATATTCTGTCTCCTGAATGGGGTAAACTTGGGAACAGAACGTATGTGCCGCATCGGGTAAGGTCAAGATATCCGGGTGCGGGCCAAAGCATCTGTCACAAGATCGTGTGGCAACCACATCAGCCGCGCCGTGCGGGTCCACAGAATGGCGGTACGAATGCTGCGATCCGGATAGATCTGCGCCAGCGCCTGCGCGTATGCCCCCATCTGTCGCAACAGGCCTTCGGGGCAGTCTTCCGCGCGGTCTGGAACGGTGGCATTTGATTTGAAATCAATCACATGCACTTCCGATTCCGATAGGATTAGACGGTCAACAACCCCATGCATCCGCTGCCCGTTCAGAGCGGCTGTAATGGGCACTTCGGCCAACGTGTCAGGCGCGAAGACGGGCTGCAAACCTTCCGCTATCAGCACAGTTACGGCTTCGCTCAATATCTCTTGCCGGTCCGTTTCGTGCATATCGGGCAGCAACCGCGCGCAAAGCTCTGGCCAAAGGTCTTTCTCGGCGACGGGAAGGTGTTCCAGCAACAGGTGCAGGCGGGTTCCGCGCAGTTTGGCCGCATCTTCATCCAGGCCGGCATCGCCGGGCAACGCTTTAGGGCCACCCAGATCCGAAGGGCTGAGCGTGACGGCAGGCGCAACCGGATCCGGTGCCGGATGTTGGAACATGTCCGGCAATTCGACCTGCTGAACGACAGTGTTCGGTTGATCGATCAAGGGCAGCGCGTCCCAATCCCCGTGGGACAGACGGCGGATATCGGTACCCGGCACCTGAGCGGCCCCGGCCCGATCCATCGCCGCCTCGACCATCTGATACCAGCTGTTGCCGTCTTTCCCCAAATCACCTGCCGCCGCCACGATCAGCCACTTTTCCGCCCGTGTCAGAGCCACATATAGCAGCCGAAGCCGTTCGTTTTCCTCACGGCTGCGCGCCTCTTCCCGCGCCTGCGAGATCAGGTTTGGTGATGCGTCCGCCGACACTTTCCACAGGGGTGTTCCGCCGGCCAGCATGATCTCTGCGTCACGCGGAGGCTGGCGCTTGCCGGTATCCGGCAGGATGACGATCGGCGCCTCCAACCCTTTTGAACCATGAACGGTCATCACCCGGATTCTGTTGCCGACGCCGCTCATCTGTCGTTTGATCTCCAGATCGTCGGTCTGCATCCAGACCAGAAATCCCGTTAGGCTGGGGATATCCGTTCGCTCATAGGCCAGCGCCTGCGACAACAGCGCGTTGATACCGTCTTCGGCTTCCGCCCCCAACCGCCCCAACAGCTTGCGCCGTCCGTCATGGCGGGTCAGGATACGTTCGATCAGATCATAGGGGCGCAGAAAGTCGATCTGGCTGCGCAGATCATTCAGCACAGACAGTGTTTCCGGAAACTCTTCCGCGCGGTTGCGCAGTGCGGCCCAAAGGAACTGTTCCTTCCGACGGTGCGCCAGATCGAAAAGCTGCTGTTCGGACCATCCGAACAAGGGGGACTTGAGAACCGTCGCCAGAGACAGGCTATCTTCGGGCGTGGCCAGAAAGCTGAGCAGGGCCGCAAGATCCTTGACCGCCAGTTCAGCGCCCACTTTCAGCCGATCTGCTCCGGCGATGGGCAGGTGCAGCGCCTTGCAGGCACGGATGATCTCGGCAAACAGGTCCGAGCGGCGTTGCACGAGGATCAGAAAATCCCCCGGCTGCACTTTTCGACGAACGAATTGGCCGGATTTGCCATCTTCCGGGATCGTCTCGCCCCGTTCGATCATGTCTTTGATCGACTGTGCAACTTTCTCGGCCAGAATGACGGTGTGATGCCGTGCGCCCGGACGATCGACCGGATCGGTCCAATCCCCGTCTTCGGCATCCGCAACTTTTTCGACAACGGGCCAAAGATCAACACGACCCGGCAGATCGGCCTTGAAAGCACGGTGCTGACTGTCCTTGTGAAACCCCGCATCAGAGCGGTTATCAAACAGGATATCGACCACGGTCAGGATCGCGCTGGAGGATCGAAACGAGTATTCCAACGTCGAATCCCACAGTTTAGAGCCTGATTCAGACAGTTTCCGGCCAAACTCATCCTGCATTCTGTCAAAGGCCTGTGGATCGGCGCCCTGAAAGGAATAGATCGATTGTTTCTTGTCGCCGACGACGAAGATCGTGCGCTCGACCCCGGATCGGGCCCCTTCCCCGCTGGTGAATTCCTGTGCCAGTTTCTCGATCACGTCCCATTGATCAGGGCTGGTGTCCTGCGCTTCGTCCACAAGAATATGATCGATGCCACCGTCCAGTCGGTACAGCACCCATTCGGCCACTGCCGGATCGTTCAACACCTGTCGCGCGCGCAGGATCAGGTCGTCGAAATCCAGCCAGCCGCGCAACTGCTTGCGCCGTTCATATTCCGGCAGGAAGGCTGCGGCAAAGCGGTGCAGAACCGCGGTTTTCTGCGCCGCGACCAGCGCCAGACGTTGTTCACGCGCGGTTTCGATCCGCTGCATGAAGGCCTCGATCTGCGGCATCCGGTCGGCCAACACACCTTCGCGCAGGGGTTTGGTGGGAAAAGCGTTGAGTTTGGCCGTGAAGGGTTCCTTTGCGCCCTTCCCTGTCAGAAACACGCTTTCCAACATGGGTAGATGTATCAATCTGGCTTCGTTGAATGCGGCCAGTTTTGCAGCGGCCTTGGCATTGTTGCCTCCGCTTTCGGTCAAAGCGGGCAGTATGGACTGGATGAGTTCGACTTCGACACCAAGAAAAACCCGGGCAAGCAGCGCTGTTTCGTCAAAACCGGCGGGCAGACCGAAGCGTTGCAGCAGATCGGACCATTCGAGCGGCTGCGCAAAAAGACTGCGTTTTTGCGTGATCGCAGCGGTCAGTTTATCAAACCCCGTGTCCGTGACGAACCGGGCCACATCTCCAATCAACCCGGCCTGCGGGCCTGCGGCTAAATCCTCGACAATTTCCTCTTGCAGCAAGGCTGCTGCGCGGTCTTCCATTTCGGTGAACTGCGGGCTAACGCCAGCCTCCAGCGGAAAGCGTCGCAACAATGACGCGCAGAACGAGTGGATGGTCTGGATTTTCAGACCACCCGGCGTTTCGATGGCGCGGGCAAACAGGGTGCGTGCTTGCGCCAACCGGTCCGAGCCGATTTCGCCGGGTACACCCAGGTCGGTCAGCTCCTCCAACAAGGGGGTATCATCCAGCATGGCCCATTCGCCAAGGCGCTTGAACAACCTGTTCTGCATCTCGCTGGCGGCGGCCTTGGTGTAGGTCAGGCACAGAATGTGCTGAGGCTGGACCCCGCCCAGCAGCAGACGCGCCACACGGTCGGTCAGAACCCGGGTTTTGCCGGACCCGGCGTTGGCCGCCAGCCAGGTCGAGGCATCGGGGCGCGCGGCCTGTACCTGCCGTTCGGTTGCGTCGTTGCGCGGGCTCATGTCAGATCCTCGGGGTATGTTTCCGATGTCCGGTCCCATTCGCCGAACCGCGCCAGGTGATCATAATCACCCATATCCGTATCCTTGTGCAGCATGCGCCGGGACGAAAACCCCTGATCAGGCTCTAAATAGGCGGAAATCAACTCTTTCAGTTCGGCAAGAACCTTGTCGGTCGGTTCTTTCGCCAGGGGCGCCGCAACCTCCTTATAGCTGCCACCCATACCGATGAAGATGGCTTCGGCCACGCTTGTCGGGTCAAGACCCTCAATCCCGCCCTGCTCGGCCATGGCCGCCTCGATCAGCAACTGCTTGTCAAATTTGGATTGCTGGCTTTCCGTCGGTGGTGCGCCGGTTTTATAGTCGATGATGCGCAACGCGCCCCGGCTGTTGCAATCGATTCTGTCCGCGCGCCCGACAATGGTGAAATCCAGGGGGCGCAGCGCCAGTTTCATCACCGCCTCAAACGCGACGGGGCCACCATCCTTCCGGCGCGCGAGCTCTGCCCCGAGGAAATCATCCGCGATCCGCTCAAGCCGGGCCAACCACAGTTTACGGGCCGTCGGCCAGGCGACGTGTTGATCCAACAGAGCATGCGCCCGTTTCAGGAAATTGTCCCGCGTCAGCAAAGCGCTGTCGAGGACGCTGTCCTTGATGAAATGCTCGAGGATTTCGTGAATCACAATGCCTCTCAGCAAAGCATCGGGGGCCTGTACAAGCGGATCTAGCGGTTTCAGCCGAAGCACATGTTTGGCGTATATCGCGTATGGATCGCGGATCAGCCTCTTTATCTCGGTCACAGACAGACGGCGCGGACGTGCGGCGGCCGGTGGGCGCGGAGAAGGACGCGGTGCGGGGTCGATCGGCGGCGCATCTTCCAGTGCCTTGGACCAGTTCAACCATTTTTCGCCGTGAGCGCGCATTTTGGCCAGAGCTTCGGGGCCACCCTGACCCGGCAAACCCTGCAAAAGGTTGGTCAGTCGGTTCAGCCAGCGCGACGGAACCGTCTCGGCATCATCCGAGCGGATCGCGCGGGTCAACCATACTTCGGGTGCGCCGATGGCCTGCTGGAAGTCATGCGCAGACAGGCCGATCCGGCGTTCGGGCAGCAACAAGCCGGCTTTGTCACGCATCTGCCGGTTCAACCAGGGATCGGGCGTTGGCGCCTCTGGCCAACTTCCTTCATTCAACCCGCCAAGGATCAGCAGGTCGGCGCCCTGCACCCGTGCCTCGAGCGTGCCCCAGATCATGATGTGCGGATGCGGCGCATCCCGGTCACGAACCTCTTCACCCGCAAGCAGAGCACCCAGCAGATCGGCAAAGTCATGGGCCGTCATCAGGCCGCCATGCTGCGCCTCTGCACTGAGAGAACTCAGCACCTCCAGCGCCTTTTGGCCTGCGTTTTTGTCCCACAGAGTACCTGTTTCACCCGTGCTGCCGGCCGAGATCGCCTCGGCCAGTGTCATCAAACGCTCCACCCAGTCTGCGAGGTGTAGTTCACTGGTGATCTGCTGTTCGCAGAAATGCTGCACGACCCATTTCACCCAGCTTTCCTGGGCCTCTTTACGCACCGCAAAAGCCGCAAGGCTTGCACTGTCAGGAAAGGGCGGGCCGTGACGGCGCAAGTCAAGTTCCAGGTCACGCGTGTGCAGCAAATGAATTCCGCGGTCACCGCCATCATGACATAGCGGATGCTTCAAAAGGGTCAGCAGCGCCTCGCCTTCCAGACGGCGTGTGAACAGGTTGGCCACATGGCGCAGAAAACGTCCCGGCGGGGAAAGTTGTAGCGGCAGGCCCGCACTGTCGTCCGGCACGATGTTCCACCGATCCAGCGCGGCGCTGACCTGGCGGGTCAACATGCGATCCGGCGTGATCAGAGCGGCGGTCTGTCCTGTTTCCGCCGCTTGCCGCAGGCGCAGGGCGATGGCCAATGCCTCGGCGCGAGGCGATTGAGCCTCGACCAGCGTCAGGCCGTCGGTTGCGCCTTTTATATCGGACAGTCCGGGGCCTTCGGTCATCCAGGTGTCAGTGACGGGCGCCGGACGTAAAGATAGTGATATCAAGCGGTTACGCGAGGGTGAGGGGGCCGATAAGTCCGTCCATGGGGTGATCTGACCCGGTGCAAGTTCCAGCGCGCGCATCAACTTGCGGAAACGGTATTGTGGGTGATCTTCAGACGTCAACGCATCATCCAACCCCTGCCAAACGTGATCCGGCTGGTCGAAATCAAATCCGGGCAGCACCAATGCCCCTTGCGGCAGGCGCGCGATGGCTTCCATCAACATCAGGGTGGTGCCACGGGACCCGGTAGAGCCCGCCAGAATGACCGGGTGTTGCGGGGGGGCAATCTGCCATCGCGTGATCAGGTTTTCGACCACGCGGCGCTGGCGGGCCTGTGCATCCATCGTCTGCCTGCTGGTGTCGATGAATTTATCCGCGATGCCGATAAAGGCTTGTGCCCGCGACCAGTGTCCGGACATGTCGCTGACGTCCAGCTGCCGGATCGCTTCGGGCGATACGCCTTCGCCCTGCATTTCGTCAATCAGCGCGGCCAGACTGTCGGACAGGTCAAAGATCGATGACCGGGCGGCAAGGTCCGGCTGTTGCTCCAGCAGTTTGGACACAAGCTGAGTCAACTCAAGACGCCGCCGCAGAGGCGGGATAGCAGGCGGGATCCGCGCCAGATCAACCCTTTCACCCAAGTCCGTCACCAACGAGAGACGGGGCAGAAGGCAAGGTGGCCCCTGATTGAACAGATCGCGGACGCGCCGTTCCATGCGTCGTGTGTTCAGCACCAACTCTACCCGCGCCAAAGCGTCGGGCGGGCCCGAACAGCGCTGCCGCAGGCCATCGACCAATGCCTTGGGGAAATCCGTGCCGGGAGGCACGGCAAATACACGGGGTAAGGTGCCGGATTCAAACATCAGCCAGCAAACCCTCGGCCAGCGCGATGCCTTCCGGACGACCTACATCGCACCAGCGTCCCGGGTATTCGACCGCAAAAAGCCGACCTTGATCAAGCATCTGGTTCCAGAGCAGGTTGAGTGAAAACGCAGTTTGCGAGAACGAATGCAAACCCTGGGCCCTGAGGATCTGGGCCCCGCCGTAAACCAGACCAGGACCGCGCGTGATCCGTCCATCTTTTCCAGCGGTGAAATCACCCGATCCAATATGACCAACGGTTCGCGCAACTGGAACACACATCAGCAGCGCATCCATACGACCCGGGTCCCAGGCGTGCTGCAACAGGGTCAAAGGGTTTGGTCCGGACCAGATCGCGTCCGTGTTCAACGTGAATACGGGGTCGGTGCCCAGCATCGGCAAAGCTGCCCGCAATCCGCCACCTGTTTCCAGAATTTCAGGGTCTTCCCGAGACAGCAGAACGCCCTTGGGGCCGAGATGCGCCGCGAGTTGATCAGCGTGATAATGCAGGTTGGCAACGGTACGGACGGGATCAAGATCTTCGACAAGACGCAGCGCATGATCAATCAGTGGTCGCCCCGCCACTTCGATCAATGGCTTGGGCCGGTCTTTGGTCAGCGCGCCCATACGGGTGCCGAACCCGGCTGCGAACAGCATTACGGCAAATGGCGATCCGGTCATTGCGTTCTCAACTTGGCCAGGTTTTCCGGTGTGGGTCTGGGCAAAGCTTCGTGCAGCAGGGACGCCACCGAAACCAGGGCAGGGTGATCCAGATCGCGCATCAGATGTGCCCAGACGGCCGGGATCATGTCCACATAGTGAGGCTTGCCATATTCCGTCGCCAGACGTGCGAAGACGCCAAGGATACGCAGGTTTCTCTGGGCCCCCAAAACACTGTAGGCCGTGCGGAATTCATGGTCGTCCATACCTGACGCAGAGATATAGTGGTTGATCATCTGCATTTCGATCCCGGCCGAGACATCTCGGCGTACATCCTGTAGTAGAGACACCAGATCGTAGGCCGGGTGCCCCAGCATGGCCAACTGAAAGTCCAGCAACCCGACGCGCTTCACGCCTTCGCGCTGCGGCAGCCACAACAGGTTTTCTGCGTGATAATCCCTGAGAATGACCACTTTCGAACCGGATGTTTCACGATGCAGGATATCCGCGAACCGGTGCTCGAACCGGGACAGGGCGTCTTCATCACATATTCCCAGGATACCGGCCGCATACTTGGTGAAAGCCAATGCCGCCAGTTCCGTCATCAGGGACGGATCATAAGACGGCAATGCAAGAGAAGGCGCCCGATGCAGGTGGAGCAGCACGTCGGTGGCGGCGCGGTACAATTCGCGCTCTTTGCCCGGGTCTTTTTTCAGGACGCGCGCAAAAAGGTCATCACCCAGATCTTCCAGCAACAGAAAACCGTACTGGGCATCTTCGGCGTAGATTTCCGGCGCGCTCAGACCAACCGATCGGAGGTATTCGGCGACCCGCACAAAGGGTTCAACATTATCACTTTTTTCAGGTGGCGCGTCCATCAAAACCGCAGTGCGCCCGTTAGTTGGATCAATCAGCCGTTCGTATTGCCGGTTCGAGGCATCGCCTGCCAGTGGCGTACGTGTTGCCCCGGCCCAGGGTGTTTGTGCAATCAGGGCCTCGGCCAGGACCGTCCTGTTGGTCATGCAGTTCTCTCCAGTTTTTCCGCCCATTTCGGAGCAGTCCAAGACAGGGTCACACAGCGGAAATCGATATTGTTAGGGTCTGTTTCAAAGGTCAACGTCAACGCGCCTTGGGGCGCCAACGGGCCCAGCTTGTCCGGCCATTCCACAAGGCAGATTGCGGTATCGAAAGCGTCCGTCAGGCCCAGTTCGTCAACTTCTTCGGCCGCGCTCAGACGATACAGGTCGCAATGCCATATTTCCCCTGATGGCGTGTCGTAAGCCTGGACCAAAGTGAAAGTTGGCGAGGGCACATCTTCGGGTTCTGCCATCAATGACTGAATGAGGTTGCGCGCGAAATGCGTCTTGCCGCTGCCGATCGGGCCCTCCAGCAGAACAACATCGCCCGGGCGCAGTGATGTTCCCAGTTGGCGTGCGAAAACTGCGGTTTCTTCGGGCGATTTGAAAGTCAGAGATCGGGCGGTCTGTGTCATGCCGCCACAATGGCCTTGCGCCTGACCGGCTGCAACCCGGTTCAGGCGCTGATCTGTTCCATCGCGGTGGATTTCGAGGGAAATTCGGATTGCGTAAACCGCACGATTGTCGCGCCGTTATGAACCGGTGTGACGGTGCAATCCACGGTTATGCCGGTTCTCATCTGGATTTCAGCTGTCCATTCGGCGCGGTTTTCCCGCATTTCGACAAAATCCCGCACCTCACCCAAAACCGGCGTCGCAATACAAAGGTCTTGCCAGCGTCGCGTGACATCGGTGACCGTTTCACTTTGGAACCCGACCTCGTGCGCGTCTCCCCACAGCTTTTGATACGCATAGTTGGTGAAGGCCAGCGTACCGTCATCTGCAAAGACGGCAATCGCGTCCGCCAGTTTGTCCAGGATGGACTGCATCAGATCCATTTCTGATCGAAAGCGCCGCGTCAGGGTGATTTCGGCGGTGATATCCTCGAATAGAAACGCCACTGCGCCGTCCGGGTGAGGGCGGCCGCTGACGGAATAGACCGATCCGGATGGCAGCGACCACGTCTCGTGGTAGTTTCCATCTTCAGCCGCTTCGAGAAGGTCGTTCATCTGACGCCGCCAGCTGCGGTAATTCTTCGGTTCGGGCATCATGTGTTGATCCCGCAAGCGGTCGAAGAAACTGCTCAGGCTGGGGCGGCAACTGAGGAAATCGGGCGGCAACGTGGTCAGATCGATCAGGGCCGGGTTGAACAGGGCCAGTTGCCGATTGCGGTCAAAAATGGCGAGACCAATGGACAATTGGGCAAAGGTCTTGGTCATGGTCTGCACGAATTTGCGCTGGGCGGTTTCCGCCTCGACAATCGCGTTGACGTCAACGGCATAGCATAGATGACCGTTCTCGTGTTCGATCCGAGTCAAATCGAACCAAAGCTTGCGATCAGTATCTGCAACATCCACCGACACGCGGGTTTTTCCGGTAGGTCTTGTGGCATCCTCCGGGCTTTCAAAAAGCGGCGCAGTCAGATCGGCGTCCTGATCACGCGCCTTTTGAACAAGTGCGACATAGGCGGCATTGCACCATTGCACCCGATTGTCGTTATCCGCCAACCATACAGGGTAAGGGGCCAGATCCATTGCCAGACGAGTCGGTTCGCCTGGGGAAACCGATCCGGCCGAGGAGGTCCTGGCGCATTCGCAAAGTCGAACGCGGACGATACCGTCGATCCACTCACACACGACTTCTCGTTCAACCGTGCAGTCAATGGCCGATACCAAGATTTTGCCCTGATCGCGCACTTTGTCGGAAGTTTCGGGAAAGGTGGGGAAATCCCTTTGCAACAAGCGCCGCAGGTCCAGCCAGTTTTCAATATGCTCAAACCCGGCCAGTGCGAAATCAGAATGGCTGATCAGTTGGTTGCCATCGAAAAGGAATACGGCATCAAACAGCGAGGTGTTCGAAAACAAACCAAAAGCCTTGTCGCGCTGAGCCCGGCGTGGCAACAGCCACAGAACGGCGAAACAGCACGAAACAAGACTGATCGCGGCCAGAATAATCCAATCGGCCATCAAATTCCCCAAGCCTGAACGATACAAGGACAGACTATGCGTGGGATTGGTTAACGGTCTCTTAATTCACACCTGGATGCGCGTGTTGGATCCCGACGGGACCGGGGTGTCACCCTTCTGTGCATCGATCAGTTTGCGTGGCCAGGTCACCTTGACGATTGCCCCGCGCCGTTCAGGATTGTCGGTCAGATGCTGGTAGGGGTCCGAACCATTGGCGAATTCCAGTTCGGCGCCGCTGCGTTCCAGCAGGGTTTTGGCGATGAACAATCCCAGGCCCATCCCTTCGTATTCCGGGCGTGCTCTCTGATCGGATTCTGCCCGTCTTCGGCGCATAAACGGATCCCCGATGCGTCCGATCATGTGGGGCGGATATCCCCGCCCGTCATCCATGATGCTGACGGTGATCCTGCTGTCGGTCCATTCGGCCTCGACCCAGACATTTGCGCGGGCGAAATCCACGGCATTCTGAATCAGGTTGCGCAAACCGTGAATGATCTCGGGTTTGCGCAGGATCGAGGGCTGCTGAACATCCCCGTCCTGCGCGGGGCCTTCAGAGAAATGAACCTCTTTGCCGCGACCGACATGTGGTTCGGCCGCTTCGTTCACCACTGTCGAAAGCGGTGCCTGCCGCAGGTGCAGATCATCTTTGCCCGCCCGCCCCATGTCGCGCAGAATGTCACGGCAACGGTCTGCCTGCTCGCGGATCAAAGCGGCGTCATCTTTCAGGTCCGGACGGTCGTCCAGTTCTTCGATCAGTTCCGCGCTGGTCAGTTTTATCGTCGCCAGAGGCGTGCCCAGTTCATGCGCGGCAGCGGCGACGACGCCGCCCAGATCGGTCAGCTTCTGTTCGCGCGCCAGCGCCATATGCGTGGCGGCCAGCGCTTCGGACATGGATTGGACTTCGGAACTGACGCGGTGGGAATAGGCGCCGATGAAGACGATGGCGATGATGATCGCGGCCCAGTTTCCAAACAGAAGGATATCGGGGATATCCAGAACAAGCCCCAGACTTGTCCGCAACGGAAGGTGAAATTCCGCCAGCACAGTTGTCAGAACGATTGCGACGGCGCCGACAATCAGGGTTGATCGTGTGCTCATGACATTGGCTGAAATCGTAACCGGGCCCAGCAGAAGCAGCGCAAACGGATTGTTCAGCCCGCCGGTCAAATAGAGCAGAATTGACAATTGCAGCAGGTCGAACAGAACCATCAGGAAGTTTTCAAACTCGGTCAGGCGCTTGTTTTGCGGAAACAGCAATATGGCAGTCAGGTTGCCCATGACCGAGATTCCGATGGCCAGGTAGCACAGGCCCAGTTCCAGCTGCACGTCATAATATCGCTGGGCCACCGTGATTGCGGTGAGCTGGCCAATGATGGCCACCCATCGCAAAAGGATCAGGGTTCGCAGGCGAATCCAGCTGCTGCGTTCCTGGCCGCGCCAAAAAGTCTGATTGGATTCTGCCATCGGTCGCTTATGTCCTGTTGCATCGGCTGGTCATCTTGATAGGTGTCCCGGCCGGAACGATCAACAACCCCCTGAGACCGGATAATCGAAATGACCCGCCTTCTCGCAATTCTCGCAACTCTTGTTCTGGCTATCGGACTTGGGGCCATATGGATTCTGACACGGGGTGGCGGGTCCGATGACAAGTTCGCACAATGTCGGTCCAGCCAGATCGCCGGGGGTGCCGCCGCAATTGGTGGACCATTTGAACTGGTGAACGGTAAAGGCGAGACGGTTACGGACAAAGATGTGATTACCGAACCGACGCTGGTTTACTTCGGATACACGTTCTGCCCGGACGTTTGCCCGTTCGACATGTCCCGCAACGCCGAGGCTGTCGATATTCTGGCTGAACGCGGGCTGTCGGTGACACCTTTGTTCATCTCAATTGACCCGGATCGCGATACGCCCGAAGTCATGGCCGACTATGCTTTCAATCTCGGGGGCAAGACGATCGCCCTGACCGGCTCGCCCGAACAGGTCAAGGCGGCCAGCAAGGCCTACAAGACCTATTACAAAGCGCATGACAAAGGCGACGAATTCTATCTGGTTGACCATTCCACCTTTACGTATCTGGTTACACCCGAAAATGGATTTCTGGAGTTCTTCAAGCGCGAAGACACGGCCGAACAGATGGCGGACAAGGTTGCATGCTTCCTGGAACAGGCCGCGTCGTAACAAGGTTGTTTGACCTTTGTTCCCGCGCTGCTATTACTCATGTTCGAGCCAAAGGCATGAAATAGCGAAAGACCTAACATATGGCAGACACTTCTCAGCTTGACATCGGCCCTGACAAATCCCTGCTTTTGGTTGATGATGACGAGCCGTTTCTGAGACGTTTGGCCAAGGCCATGGAAAAGCGTGGCTTCGAGGTTGAGACAGCAGGATCCGTCGCGGCAGGGCGCGCGATATCCACCGCCCGGCCCCCGGCTTATGCCGTCGTCGATCTGCGGTTGGAGGATGGCAACGGATTGGACGTTGTCGAGGTATTGCGGGAAAAACGCCCCGACAGCCGAGTTGTTGTTCTGACCGGATATGGTGCGATCGCGACCGCCGTCGCGGCAGTCAAGATCGGCGCGACCGACTATTTGTCAAAGCCTGCGGATGCCACCGACATCACGAACGCATTGCTGGCAAAGGGTGACGAGATGCCCCCGCCGCCGGAAAACCCCATGAGCGCGGACCGTGTGCGCTGGGAACATATCCAGCGCGTTTATGAGCTGTGTGACCGGAATGTTTCCGAAACCGCGCGACGGTTGAATATGCATCGGCGGACGTTGCAGCGGATACTGGCGAAACGCAGCCCGCGTTAGGTCTGCCGGCCGCTCGATGACGGTTTAGTGACTTGTAACCTTGGACCCTGTCGAGGACTGTTCGCCGCATCTGGAATATTTTGTCAGAACAGGACCACTTTATGATCGGATATGTAACCGTTGGCGTTTCGGACATGGCGCGCGCCAAGGACTTCTATACCAAACTTTACGCGAACAAGGGCGCGAAAGTGGTTATAGACGCAGGCCGGATCGCGTTCATCGGCAACAAACCCGACGCGCCGATGCTGGCGGTGTGCGAGCCCTACGACGGCAATGTCTGCGCCGCCGGAAATGGCAACATGGTCGCCTTTGCAGCCGACTCCAAGGATGAGGTCAAGGAACTGTATGACAAGGCAATCAGCCTGGGTGCGGTGGACGAAGGCGAACCTGGTCAACGCGTCCCCGACAGGTTCTATGGTGCCTATGTGCGTGACCCGGATGGCAACAAACTGTGCTTCTACGTCTTTGGCTGAAACAGGGCGAACACAAACCCTGCCCAAGTTTCAGACAGGTCTGCGGGCAGCGGTGCTGACCGTGCCCATTCAGTAGCTTCAGGGTGAGCAGGAGATTTCTGCGCAGAGCTGCCGCGCCAGCTGACGATATCCGGTTGCGTTGGGATGCAACCCGTCCGATGTCCAGTCGGCGGTTTTTTCGGCGAACCCGTCCGGCGGGGTCAGAAACGTGCAGTTCGCCATATCCTGACAGGCCTGTTGTGCAGCCGAATTGAAGGCCGTTCGAAACGCCTCTTGTTCCGCGGTCCAGTTAGCACCGGTGACGGGCAACACAGCACGCCAGATCAACCTGTCAGCAGGTATGAACAGGGCCTTCAACTGTGCGACATAGCCTGCAATCTTCTCTGGCGGTGTGGCCGTCAGAGCGTCATTGACCCCGATTCCCAGATACCATGTCGGGACATGGGCAATCAGTTCCGGTTTTGCTCTTGCGATCAGGCCCGGG
Organism: Ruegeria sp. HKCCE3926; assembly: GCF_017872515.1. Classification (NCBI taxonomy): domain Bacteria; kingdom Pseudomonadati; phylum Pseudomonadota; class Alphaproteobacteria; order Rhodobacterales; family Roseobacteraceae; genus Ruegeria; species Ruegeria sp. HKCCE3926. The sequence continues at coordinate 311,625 of NZ_JAEDOU010000003.1, forward strand.
GTGGTGTCGCGGCTGATCCCAAGGTTCAGCGCGTTGGGCAGGACGTTGCTGGTCAACCACCCTTCGATTATGGAATCGCCGATGAAAGCGATCTGAATATCCGGTGAGGTGAGCGCCTGAGAAATCGGCCGCTCGTGCAGCCAGACCATGAGCTTGTAGTGATCGGTTTCCGTGACCGGGACATATGTGCCCGAGATTTTTCTGAGCGCCTTCGAGACATACCCGGTTTCGACCAACGCCGCCGCAAGACCAAAAGTCAGCACGACGTTGACGACAAGCAAAACTCGGGTTCCGGTCTTTGTTTTCATCATTCTTCCACCAGTTTCCCCGTACCACTCACCGCATTCGGAAAGCGCCTCTCAGATCTGAGCGATCAATTCTGCGTGCCGCGCCGTAAAGGCGTGCCGCACCTCGACCGGGGGGCGCAGCCTGATCTGTAAACCCGCCATGATCCCCCTGTCCGGGCGACCAAAGAATTTTGTGGCTTCGGCCTCGGAAAACCCGGCAATCTGTGTCGCCTCCATCCAGGCGCTGATCTTGTCGGCCTTCTTGATCTGGCGTTTCACCGTTTTCGGCACCTCAGCCGGAAGTCCAAACCGTATATGGATTGCTGCCGCCAGCCGGTCGTCCAACGCGCCATAATCTGGGCCGACGGCGGATTTCACGGGCGAGATCATATCGCCGATCACATATTCGGGCGCGTCATGTAACAGGGCCGCCAAACGCCATTTCATGGGTGTTTTTGGGGCAATACGGCCAAAAATCTCTTCAACCAGCAGGGAATGTTCGGCCACGGAATAAGCGAAATCGCCGTTTGTCTGACCGTTCCAACGAGCGACAAAGGCAAGGCCGTGTGCGATGTCTTCAATCTCGATATCCACCGGTGTCGGGTCCAGCAGGTCCAGCCTGCGACCCGACAGCATCCTTTGCCACGCTCTGGGTTGTGTTGCCATTCTGCCATGCCTTGTGAAGTTGGACACGTTCAATTCGCGTTTTTATGGTATGATGTACTTGTCTGGATCACACGCTGCCAACATTTTCTTGAGCGTTCGTGCTTTGAAACGGCGCGGTATGATCCCGACATTAAAGACTGAGGGGGGTGCATTCTCCTCCCAGTGTGCCCCTCTCGAACTGAAACACGTATCGAAAGGAGCACCCTATGTTCAAACGTTTATTCGCAATCGCACTGACCTTCGGAATGGCCGCCACCGCGCCGCCTGCCTTTGCCCAGAATTGTGCGGCACGGGATCACATCATATCCAGATTGCAGGAGAATTATGCCGAGGAATTGGCCTTTGGCGGCCTGCAAAAAACACGCGGCGCGCAATCGGTGATGGAGGTTTGGACCTCGAAAGAAACGGGAAGTTATACCGTTTTGGTAACCAATGCGAACGGTATCAGCTGTATTGTTGCCGTTGGCACCGATTTTTTTGAAGCGATACCAAAGATCGAAATTGAAGGCACACCAAGCTGATATTGGCCATATCGTTTCCGATCACAGTCTTCAAAGTTGCCACCTGCCCCAAGGAATGCTAGGGGCAGCCGGGACTGTGATTTACCGGAAAATGGAGCACCTGATGGCCGGGGACTATATCGTTAAAGACATTTCATTGGCTGGCTTTGGCCGCAAAGAGCTGGACATAGCCGAAACCGAGATGCCGGGCCTGATGTCCCTGCGCGCGGAATACGGCGACAGCAAGCCGTTGAAAGGGGCGCGTATCGTCGGGTCGTTGCACATGACCATCCAGACGGGCGTTCTGATAGAAACGCTGGTGGCGCTGGGTGCGGATGTGCGCTGGGCGTCGTGCAACATCTTCTCGACCCAGGACCACGCCGCCGCCGCGATTGCCGAGGCGGGTATTCCCGTCTTCGCCGTCAAGGGCCAGACACTGGAAGAGCACTGGGATTATCTGGACAAATCCTTCCTGTTCGAGGAAGGCCCGAACATGATCCTGGATGATGGCGGCGACGCGACACTGTACATCCTGCTGGGTGCCCGTGCCGAAGCGGGTGAGGACATCATCCCTGTTCCGGGTTCGGAAGAGGAAGAGGTGATCAAGAAGCAGATCGCCAAGCGTATGGCGGCAAGCCCGGGCTGGTTCACAAAGATGCGGGATCAGATCAAGGGTGTTTCCGAGGAAACCACCACTGGTGTGAACCGCCTGTATCAGCTGGTCAAGGAAGGGCATCTGCCGTTCCCGGCGATCAACGTGAATGACAGCGTCACCAAGTCGAAATTCGACAACAAATACGGCTGCAAGGAATCGCTGGTCGACGGTATCCGCCGCGCCACCGACACGATGATGGCCGGCAAGGTTGCAGTGGTCTGCGGTTACGGTGATGTGGGCAAAGGCTCGGCCGCGTCGTTGCGCGGTGCTGGTGCCCGTGTGAAAGTCACCGAAGTCGACCCGATCTGCGCCCTGCAAGCCGCGATGGACGGGTTCGAAGTGACCCTGCTGGAAGACGAAGTTGCCACCGCGGATATCTTCATCACAACCACCGGCAACAAAGACGTGATCCGCATCGAGCATATGCGCGAGATGAAGGACATGGCCATCGTCGGCAACATCGGCCACTTCGACAACGAAATTCAGGTGGCCAGCCTGAAAAACCACAAATGGACCAACATCAAGGAACAGGTGGACATGATCGAGATGCCGTCGGGCAATCGTCTGATCCTGCTGTCCGAAGGCCGTCTGCTGAACCTGGGCAACGCCACCGGGCACCCGTCCTTCGTGATGTCGGCCTCGTTCACCAACCAGGTTCTGGCCCAGATCGAACTGTTCACCAAGGGTGACCAGTACGAGAACAAGGTCTACATCCTGCCCAAGCATCTGGATGAGAAAGTGGCCCGCTTGCATCTGGATCGCATCGGCGTGAAGCTGACCCAGATGGATGCGGATCAGGCCGCTTACATCGGTGTCAAACCGGAAGGTCCGTACAAGCCGGAACACTACCGCTACTGATCGCAGTCTGGGTATGACGCAGAAATCTGGGCGCCGCCGGTATTTGTACCTGGCGGCGTCTTTCTTTTTCAGGCTGGCGGTTGTTGTGATCCTTTTGGGCGGTGGTGTCTGGTGGGTGTTGGCGCATCTCGAAACGCCGATACCGTCACATTGGAACCCGTTGCGTGATCTGAAGGTAACCGCCCCGATCACACCCGTCACCAAGCTCCAACTGAACCGCGCATTGGCGAGCGAAGCACAGTGCCGGGCCGCTCTGGAAGACGCAGGTGTTCGGTTTGAGGCGATGGCGGACCTGGTTGTCGATCAGAATTGCGGCATCGCTGGTCGGGGTCGTCTGACCAAATTGGTGACATCAGGGATCGAGGATGTTGAAACCAGTTGCGCCACGGCTTTGCGCCTGACCATGTGGGAATACCACGTCGTGCAGCCCGCCGCACGCGATCTGCTTGGGTCCAACGTTTCCCGATTGCGCCACATCGGCAGTTACAATTGCCGCCCCATGCGCACCGCGCAGGGTGAAAACGGTGGGTGGAGCAGCCATGCCCGCGCGGATTCGATAGATATCGTCGGTGTGGATACCGTTGACGGTCGGACGCTGACCTTGTTGTCAAACTGGCAGGGCTCCGGACCGGAAGGCGCCTTTTTTCGACGGATCTGGCGCGGGGCCTGCGGTTGGTTTCGCGTGGTTCTTGGACCCGATTTCAATCGTTTGCACGCGGATCATTTCCACTTGCAAGGCCCGGGGTGGGGCTATTGCCGCTAGGCTTTTCAGCAAGAAACGTGCAGGCTGCGACCAAGGGGGAGAAATCGCAAATTTTTTTCCTTTTGGAAAAGCCTGCGACGCGGCTAGTCTTTCGATCATCGGTAAAAGGTGCCGGGTAAACGGATCAAGGAGACTAGGATATGGGCAAGCGCGACGAGCTGATCGCCAAATACGCAGAAGACCTGAAAACCAAATGCGGGATGGACCCCGATATGGACCTGCTGACCAAGGTCACCATCGGTTGTGGTCCGGCGATCTATGACGCAGATGCGGCAACTGTCGCGGCCAGCCAGGACTCGGAACTGGAAACCGTCAAGAACAACTTCCTGATCAAAAAGCTGGGTCTGGCAGATGGCCCCGAGCTGATGGAAGGGATCAACAAAGCCATGGAAACCTATGGCATGTCCGAGCGCAACAAGTACCGTGCCGTTGTCTATTATATTTTGACCAAGCATTTCGGAAAAGAATCCGTTTACAGCTGACCCGGTCGAAATCTGCCAAGCGCCCGCCGAGATTCTGGCGGGCGTACTTAATTTAAGTTTCAATTTAAAGACTTGGCATTTGAAACCAAGGGTGCGGTTGCGCTAAGTTCAACCTGTGACCAGGACGGTCAGAACCAGATATTTCCATACGCGTGTGGTGAGTAGGGAGCACGCGGGGGTAGGGAAGGTTCTGTATCGTCAGAGCCTTCCCTCGTTTCTTATCTGAGTTCGCCAAGAATACGCGCAATGAAATTGTCGAATGCCGTGGGCCTTGGGTCCGAATTCCTAGATGACGCGCCACCGCTGCCTGCCAAGTAGACTTCTATCCGCCCCGGACGGGTCTTGCTGCCCGAATTCGTGAAGTCCCTCAATATTCCGCCAAGAGCATCAGCTGCCAGCGCCGCGTTTTCAGCGTCGCTTGGATGGTAGAAACGAACCTGTGTTTCTCTGACCCGAAAACCCACGCGGTCTGTTGACACAACCGTCGCGCGGCCCTGTGTAAGCAGTTCCAAAGCCCGGCTGCTGGCGTCTTGTGACACTCTCAAGGGAACAAAAAGCGAGACTTCCAGATCAATGGGGGATTGTGCGGGCGAAAGCGGTTTAACCTCTGCATAAGACGGGGCTGCAGAAAAAGTGATCTCTTGCTGGACAGGGTCCAAAACCATCAAGGACGTCTGCGAAAAGCTGTCTTTGTTCGACCGGTTGGTGTGGCGCCACGGAGGTTCGGCAGAAGCTGGAAACAGGGTTTGAATATCCGCAGAAGAAGCGGTGGCCAAGATGGGTTCGAGCTGTGGCGGAATGAATATGGCTGGCGGGGACAAAGACACGGCCGGTTCCGCTTCTGGGGTTGGGGGTCTTGGTTCCACCCTGTCTTGGTCATCCGCAGCCGAAATGCCTTCGGCAGGAACGGGTGGCGTCACGAGCGCCTCAACCGAGACGCTCTGGTCGAGAGATGCGCCTGTGATCGCACCCTCGGCCTCTTCGATGGTTGCGGGGGTGGAAACGGGCGCGACTTCGGAAGACGCTGAATCGGCGAGGTCCTCGGCTGCTTGTGTGTCTCGTGGGGCCGGTGACTCAGCGATTCTGACGGTGGGCGCTCTGTCTGAAAGCAGCTCCTCGATTTCAGGAAGAGTTTCAGTCGCCGCATCCAGGCTGGCTGGTGGCCTTCCACCGGTAGAGCGCCAAGTTCCGGCAATATGTGTGACCGCCCATTGCAGGATCGCGCCGCAAACCAAGGCGGCCAGAATAATACCTGCTCTGACCAAGGGTTTTTTCCTGGTTTTTGGTTCTTCCAAATGCAGGGAACGGACCCGGTCTGATACGATCTCTTCGATTTTGGTTTCGTCTGGCCGGGGCAGGTGCTCTGTCTCGGAAGGTTTCAGGGTGGGCTTTTCCTGCGCTTCACCCTGCGCCCCGCTGAGCACTCTGGCACGCTTTTCACGCGCCTCTTTCAGGCGCGCTTCCCAGTTTTTTGAATTCTTCGCAGCAACGGCGTCTTCGAATATCCCATTGCTGCCTTCGTCGTCAGACATGGGTTTTTGCTTTCAAGAAAGTCCGATCTTTATTCGAACACCACCAAGCAATTTCAATCGCGGAAAAACGCGACCGACATGTTCTCACCCGGCAAAGCCCAAGGAAAGATAGCATCTTGCCAGGGGTTTGAGAAGTTCTGCGCCCGGCGCCATTTTCCCGTTCAATCAGGCTGGGTTTCACCCAGCATGCAAATCACCCGCCAGTCATCCTCGGTCACGGGTTGCACCGACAAGCGAGAGTTCTTCACCAGCACCATGTTGGCCAGACGCTCGTCCGCCTTGATTTGGTCCAGCGTTACGGGTTTGGAAAAGGGCCGCACGGCTTTGATGTCGACACACTCCCACCGTTCGTCATCGGTGGTGCTGTCGGGATGGGCCTCGGCACAGACTTCGACAATGCCAACAACGGACTTGTCCTTTTGCGAATGGTAGAAGAACCCCCAGTCCCCGATCTTCATCTCACGCATGAAGTTGCGCGCCTGATAATTTCGCACTCCGTCCCATTCCTCGCCCGCGTCGCCCTTTGCGACTTGCTGATCCCAACTCCAGGTCGACGGTTCTGACTTGAACAACCAATAGGCCATCAACCGATCACCTTTTTCCACGGGATCAGCTCAACCGATTGGAACAATCCTGCCTTTGCGTAAGGGTCGCCGTCGGCCCATGATTGTGCTGCGGCCAGGTCTTCCACGTCGAGGATTATCAATGAGCCGATCATGGAATCGCCGTCCAGCAGTGGTCCGGCCTGTGACACGACGCCGGTTTCTTCGATATAAGCCAGGTGGGCCGAGCGGTTGTCCAATCGGGTTTGCAACGCGCCGGGTTTGTCACGAGCGATGAGGGCGATCAGCATGTTATTCCTCCTTGAGGGGTCGATTGAGCAGGTTTTGAATGGCCTTGGTGACACTGTAGGCGCCATGGCTCAGGTCCGCCACCGTGGTGCTGATGGGCATATCCAGCCCTTCCTTGGCGGCTATGTCCGACATGGCGCGGGCGGTGGCGACGCCTTCGACCGTCGTTTGACTGTCGAAGGGCTGATTCAGACCCAAACTCAGGCCAAAACGATAGTTTCGGGACAGTTCGGACGAGCAGGTCAGCACAAGATCTCCTAGCCCGGACAAACCCATCAGGGTGTCTGGGCGCGCGCCGCGCATCGCGGCAAAGCGCTGCATCTCAGCAAACCCGCGGGTCATCAAGGCCGCCCGGGCGCTGTCTCCCAGACCTGCGCCGATGGCGGCACCGCAGCCAATGGCCATGACATTCTTCAGTGCGCCGCTAAGTTCAGCGCCGATCGTGTCTGTGGTGCGATAGAGGCGCAGGTTCGCTGTCGTCAGTTCGGCCTGAAGCGCCTGGCCTAGTTCCGTATCCTCGCAAGCCAGCGTCAAAGCGGTGGGCAGGCCATGTGCAATGTCATCTGCAAAACTGGGCCCGGTCAGCAGCGCGACGCGGGCGTCCGGCACGCCCTCTTTGATGACCGCGACAGGTCCAAGCCCCGAGGTCAGTTCAATTCCCTTGCAGCAGGCCACCAGAGTCTTGCCGCGCAGGGCCGGGGCGTGATCCTGCAAAGCGCTGCGCAATTTCTGCATTGGGACGGCTAACAAAAGCGTGTCAGCCCTGAGCGCCTCGGCGATATCCGCGGTCACGGTGATGCCCTTGGGCAAGGTTATGTTGGGCAGCCGGGTTGCATTTTCGCGCGTCTCGCGTATCTGCTGCGCCTGATCGGCGTTTCTTGACCACAGTGTCACTGGCCCGTTGCCTGCCAGTGAGATAGCCAGAGCAGTGCCAAACGCACCGGAGCCCAGAATGGATACGCTCATGCCTTGGCCCCTTTCTTGCCGCCGCCCAGCATGGCCGGGCTGTGCTGATCCAGAGGCCAGCGAGGGCGGGCGGTCAGGTCCAGCCCGTCCCGCGCGCCGGTACGAAAGCGTTCCAGGCCAGCATAGGCTATCATCGCCGCGTTGTCCGTGCACAACGACAACGGGGGGGCGGTGAATCTGGTGTTCTTTTCAGCACAAACAGACTCTAATGCAGACCGAATGGCCGAATTCGCGGCAACCCCTCCGGCAACGGCAATCACGGGTTCAGACGGAGAGGTTTCCAGATACAGATCAATCGCTCGCCGGGTCTTTTCGGCCAACGTGTCCACAATCGCCTGCTGGAATCCAGCGCACAGATCTGCGCGGTCCTGGCGCGTCAAGCCACCCTTTTCGTTCACGATCTGGTCGCGCATCCGCATCAAGGCCGTTTTCAATCCCGAAAAGGACAGATCGCAACCGGGTCGGTCCAGAAGCGGCCTGGGAAATCGAAAGCGTTTGGGATCACCGGCGCGCGCCTCGGCTTCGACGGAAGGGCCACCAGGTTGCGGCAGGCCCAGAAGGCGGGCGGTTTTGTCGAAGGCCTCGCCTGGCGCATCGTCGATGGTGCCGCCAAGGCGGGTAAAATGTTCGGGCCCGTGGGCGATCAGGAATTGGCAGTGGCCGCCAGACACCAGAAGCATCAGGTAGGGGAAGGCAATGTTGTCCGTCAGTCGTGGTGTCAACGCGTGACCGGCAAGGTGATTGACACCCACCAGCGGCAGACCGGTTGCCGCACTGATCCCCTTTGCACACATGACGCCTGACATGACCCCTCCGATCAGACCCGGCCCGGCGGTGACCGCAACGGCGTCCACGTCCTTCAGGGAAAGACCAGCGGTGTCCAGCGCTTGCAGAACGCAGACATCCAGCTTTTCCGCATGCGCCCGGGCCGCGATCTCGGGCACGACGCCACCAAAAGGACTGTGCAGTTCGGTTTGGCCATGCACCACGGATGACAGGATTTCGGCCTTGGCGCCCGTCGTTTGGCGCACGATGGCCGCGGCGGTATCGTCGCAGCTGCTTTCCAATCCCAGTACGGTAAGTGTTTGCACCATCACCCTGATCCGTTGCATCATGATCTAACGGCGGGGTATCACCCTGCGCGGATGCAAACAATCCTGAAGGGCCAAGGGGCCGCACGTTGTATTTGTTGATGACCCGTCCGCGCGCTGCCTCTGAACGGTTCGTCGCGCAGCTGCCGACCCGCACCAAATCCCGGGTTCAGGTCATCTATTCTCCGATCATGGAAATCCGGCCGCTGCCGGTCGAGGTTGAGACCGAGGATGTGCAGGGATTGATTTTCACGTCGGCCAATGCGGTGAACGCGGCGGCCCTGAAAGGTGTGGACCGCAACCTGCCCGCCTTCTGCGTCGGACCGACTACGACCAGCACAGCGAAGGGTTGCGGCTGGCAGGCCGAAATGATCGGGGCCACGGCGGAAGAACTGGTGGGACATCTGCTGAAGCGGAGGCCCAAAAGCCCGCTGTTGCATTTGAGGGGTGAGAACACGCGCGGCAATGTTGCCGGTCGACTGACCGAATCCGGCTTGACCGTGGGGGAACTGCCAGTCTACCAGCAATTGCTGTTGCCGCTAACATCCGAAGCGATCCGGGTGGCAGCTCTGGATTCGCCGGTAATCGCACCGCTTTTTTCACCAAGAACGGCGCGACATTTTGCCGATATTTGGACCGGATCCGCGCCTTTGTGGTTGGCCGCAATCAGTCAGGCCACGGCGGATCCCCTTTATTCGTTGGACTATGCGCGCCTGAAGATCGCAAAGAAGCCGACACCAAAGAAAATGCGTAAGGCTGTCAAAAAGCTTGTGAAACATGCGTTGCGGGTTGAGGGCGGCGCGGTCCCCGATTAACTTGACTGGGGCTGTTATTCATCTGAATTTGGATTCGATAAGGGGAATATTGCGGTGGCTGGTAAGAAAAAGTCCGAAGAAAAGCCGGTGGAAACCCCCAAGGCAGATGACGTCGTCGAACCCGAACTGCAACAGGAAGATACACCTGTTGACCCGACTGAGGCCGTAGAAGAAGAACTTTCCGAAGCCGAAGCCGAAGCCGAAGCCGAAGCCGAAGCCGAAGCCGAAGCCGAAGCCGAAGCGTCGAATGAAGATACTGCCCTGGTCGAAGAAAAAGTGGTCGAGCGTGTCGTTGAAAAGCGTGGCGGATTTGTTCCCGCTTTGCTGGGCGGTGCCATCGCTGCCGCCGTCGGGTTTGCGCTGGGCAATGGCGGGTTGTTGTCAACTGGCTCGGACAGCTCGGATACCTTGGCAGCGTTGGAATCCAAACTGGCAGACCAGTCCGACCAGATTGCCAAGCTGTCTCAGGCGCTTGCAAACAGTCCGGATGTTGCTGGTTTGACGGATCAGGTCAAAGCGCTGTCCGACAAATTGACACCCGTGGAAAGTGACCTGAGCGCGATCAAATCCACAGTGGATACGCTGTCAGGCCAGATCGGACCATTGTCAGAGCGCATTGCGACGCTTGAGAAAACCCCGATCGAATCCAGCGTGTCGCCCGAATCCATGGCCGCCTTCGAAGCTGAGCTTAAGAAGCTTCAGGACTCGCTGGCCTCGCAACGGGCCGAGGTTGAAAAAATGGTTTCCGACGCTCAGGCGCTGGAGGCGAAAGCAACAGCCGATGCGCAGGCTGCGGCCAATGCCGCTGTTCTGTCCCGCTTGCATGGGCAACTGGATGCGGGTCAACCCTATTCCGATCTGGTTGCAGAACTGAAAGCAGGCGGTGTGGATGTACCGGATGCCCTGTCCGGGCCGGCTGAGAAGGGTGTTGAAACACTCTCTTCTCTGCGCGATAGTTTCGCGCCTGCGGCCCGAACCGCGCTGGCCCAAGCCCGTGAAGCCGACAAGGGCACCGGCCTGATCGCATTCCTGCAACGTCAAACGGGTGCACGCTCGGTCACGCCACAGGAAGGGGATGGACCAGATGCCATCCTGTCACGGGCACAGGCTGCGCTTGCGGACGGAGACCTGGCCAAAGCCTTGAGCGAACTGAAATCACTTCCCGAAGCGGCACAGGCTGCAATGTCCGATTGGGAACAGGCGGCCCAAACACGGGTCGCCGCCGTCGATGCGGCGAATACACTGGCTTCCAGCCTGAACTCGAACTGAAGGACCTGCCATGCTGTGGTCACTGTTTAAGATCCTCGTTTTTGTTGCGATTATCGGCCTGCTGGCGTTGGGCGGTCACTTCCTGATGCAAACCAGTGGCGGGGTTCAGATCACCGTCGCGGGCACGGAATTCACGCTGGGGCCGCTTCAGTCAGTGATCGCGCTGGCTGTGTTGGTTTTTGCGGTCTGGCTGTTTTTCAAGTTGCTCAGCCTGCTGATCGCAACGCTGAAATTCCTGAACGGTGACGAAACGGCCCTGTCTCGGTATTTTGACCGCAATCGCCAGCAAAAGGGATACCAGGCGCTGGCTGATGGTCTGTTGGCGCTGGCCTCGGGCGAAGGCCGCGTGGCGATGACCAAAGCCAGCAAGGCCGAAAAACTGCTGAACAAGCCCGAGCTTACCGACCTGCTGGTGGCACAGGCCGCCGAGATGACCGGGGATACGAAAAAGGCATCGGACACTTATAAAAAACTGGTGACCAACAGCGCCACCCGTTTCGTCGGCGTGCGCGGGATCATGAAGCAGAAGCTGGCCGAAGGTGATGATGAAACGGCCCGCAAACTGGCCGAGAAGGCCCTGGCGATCAAACCACGTCATGAAGAAACGCAGGACGTGCTGCTGAACCTGCAAACCAAGGCGCAGGATTGGGCCGGTGCACGTTCGACCCTGACGGCCAAGTTGAAGGCCGGGTACTTGCCGCGCGATGTCTTCAAACGGCGTGACGCGGTTTTGGCCTTGTCCGAAGCCAAGGGAATTCTGGACGAAGGTGCGACGGTCGAACAGCAGGAACGCGCGATTGAAGCCAATCGCCTGTCGCCTGATCTGGTGCCAGCCGCTGCCATGTCGGCCCGCGCGTATATCGCCAAAGGCAAACCCCGGGCCGCAACCAAGATTCTGAAAAAAGCATGGGAGGCTCAGCCGCATCCGGATCTGGCCCATGCCTTTGCCGACATCGTGCCGGATGAAACCCCTGATCAACGGATCAAGCGGTTCACCGCACTGACCCGGATTCACCCCGAAAACATGGAAACGCGTCTGATATTGGCCGAACTGAACATCGTGGCCGAAGACTTCCCAGAAGCCCGCCGTGCGCTGGGCGATGTGGTTGAAACGCAGGGAGATGCGCGCGCCTATACGTTGATGGCCGCTGTCGAACGGGGCGAGGGGGCCTCGGACGCCATTGTGCAAGGCTGGTTGGCCAAAGCGCTGAATGCGCCGCGTGGTCCGCAATGGGTGTGCACCAATTGCCATGATATCCAACCTGAATGGGGACCGGTCTGCCAGAACTGTGGCAGCTTCGACACGCTCAGCTGGCAGACACCACGAACACCCGAAATCGCAAGCGCGACCGGCGTACATATGTTGCCTTTGATCGTTGGTGCGCTCGAAGATCAATCCGAAGAGCCAGAAGTCATGGAGCCCGCAGACGAGGATGATGTGGTCGAAGTGACACCAGAGTCGGCAGAGGTGGCAGACGAAGGCGAGGTTCAAAAGCAGGCCTGAGCCCTGCAACGCCTTTTTTGCAGCCGGCCTGATCCTCCGCATTCCAAGGGTCAGGATGTTGGTGACGGCGTCGGGCCGTCAGGCATTTCTGGGCAAAACACATGATCCGCCACAGCGGTGCCATTGACAGTGTTGGTGCCTCTTCGCCGGTCTTTCGCGGTTTTCGGCCCAGATCCTGACGGTACGTGCATTTGTTCGTAGTCAGCGCCTCTGGCTGCGCTGATTGCGCGCCCTCTTTCGCCGCGTCGTCCCTGCGTAGGGTTGATACAGCTCTTCCCAAAAATGGGTTTCCGCCGTGACAACCACCCACTTGTCCGTTGGCGGGACGTCCACGACTCCGAACATGATCACATCTCTTACCAACCCGCCGTGATTTCGCTGATTGTATGCTGACTTCGTCAACTCCAGCCCAAGCAGGTCAAGTGAGAGAAGGCCGCGTGTCGGGCCGAAGCTTTGTATCCGCGTCAGTTCGATTGCTTCCTTCAAGCATGTTTTTGCCTGGTTCCATTCATTGAGATTGATGTGGTGCCGCGCTTTTTGGTGAAGCCAAACCGGAAGCCAGCGGTCCGAAGGGTCAAGCTCTTTCGTCTCACTCAGCAGTTTGTCGACGCGTGCCTTGTCGCCCTTCTGACGAGTCGCTTCAAGCGCGTCCCGGAACCAAACGCCCTCCAGCGCAGTTCCCTTTGCGATTGCCGCGAGTCGGTTCGTCGAGGCGGCCCGGATCACGTCAGGAACGTTCGCATCCTGCGCAAGATTGTTCAGAAACCAAAGGCGCGTTTCCCTTTCTATTTCTTCCACGGCAGCCTGACGATCCAGTCTTTCACAATGCCACTGGTGATCCTGAAATTCGGCCACGACGTTTTTTAATGACTGGTTTTCGCGTTCAAAGATTTTTCTGAACGCGTCGCGATCCCCGGAACCGGGGATGTAAGCCTGTAGTCGATCACCATCTTGTATCTCGGAAAAGCGTCGGCTCAGGCGTTCACAGATACCTGCGCGTGTTGCATCCGGATACCGGAAATTCGAGGGCAAGATTGTCGCAAGCGCACTCACCATCCAAGGAACGCAAGCCTTCAGTTTGGCCTCGAAATGTTGGTCCTGAGCCCATATTCCCTCCCCAGCCGTGTTGCGATGGGCTTCCAGCGTCAGGTTGTAGACCAGCTTGAAGATGTGGGTCAGTTCGAGAATGCGGTTTTCACGGGGATCGGCGCATGTGGGCTGAACATCCGGGCAAAGCAGTTTGAGAAGGCGCAGGTAACCGTCCTGCATCGCGCGCGCGAACAACAACATTTGGCGAATGGTCTTCATGCTGCGCCGCGCGAAGCGCCGACTTACAAGAAAGGGAAATCTTGCCTTTTCGTCCTCCGGCGGATGCCCATTCAGGGCGCGGCTCAGTGCGTCTTCTGAAATGTCCAGGTCAAAACGCAACCGTGGGATGGTAAGATTCCGGGCCTGAATGAAATTCCGGGCCGACTGGTAGTTGTATTCCAGATCTTGGCCCGTGTCGTATTCCCAGCATCCGGAAAACGGTAGTCGGGATCCCAGGTTTGGTCCTGTATCCCCGGACTTAGTCAACCTGTCGGGAAATGTGCGTGTGATACTGTCCTAGTCAGGAAGAGCCATGCCTTGTTGCCAGCGATAAAGGGCCCGCGCGATTTTTGCTTTGGGGTCTTTGTCCGGGTTGCAGATTCCATTTTCGATATGATCTTCCGCCAAACGAACAGCGTAGCCCTCAACTGACAGACCGATCAGATCGAAGGCCCAATCCAGAACCTGTTGAACCGGAAGCCGAAGCCTTGATGGGTCTGCGGGATCCGGTTCCGGCAAAAACCAAAACCGCCCGTCCGGCAAACCGTCATCCGAACGGTCGTCGATCATCCAGAATGCGGCCCGTCGGGCAGCGCCCGGCACGTACAGGTGAATCAAAAGCTCCCAGACTATATGTTGGATCGGCGCATCGAATGCCCAAAGCTCCTGCTCGATCCGCCAAAAGAACATTACCACTTCCCAGATATTTTGTTCGGCATCCCGGACCGCGCTCTCATCAAACTCAAGAGCAACAAAGAGCTCCCTACAACTTCTACGATGCTCTTTTTCGATCTGCTTCATCGAAAGCTCTCGCCGAAGAAGGCGCGTCTTTTCGCGCTTGCCCATTACTGAGCCAAAGAAAGACCGGGACAGTTCGACAAAGATGGCTTCTGGTGGAGGTACAAGTGCCAAGAGAACCCTCGTAATCAGCGTAAATATTTGGCAAAAAATGTTATTATTTAGTAGTGCAATTCCGGAAAATTGGTTTGCACGCTTCATGTCAGATATTTTGAAGCGCGCCGATGGCAGGTTCGAGGGTCAGGACTCATAACCAATAAATGACGGTTGCGGCGAGGGCGATGGCGGAGAGGAAGACCTTCGGGCATCTGTCGTATCTGGTCGCCACACGCCTCCAATCCTTGAGCCTGCCGAACATGATCTCGATGCGGTTGCGGCGTTTGTAGCGGCGCTTGTCGTACTTCACCGGCTTCTTCCGCTGTTTCCTGCCAGGGATGCAGGCGCGTATCCCTTTGTCTTTCAAGGCTTCTCTGAACCAGTCGGCGTCGTAGCCACGGTCTCCGAGCAGCCAGTCGACATTCGGCAGACTGCTCAGCAATGCCCGTGCGCCGATGTAGTCGCTGACCTGACCGGCGGTGACGAACAGGTTGAGCGGCCGGCCCTGGCTATCGCAAATAGCGTGCAGCTTGGTATTCATGCCGCCTTTCGTCCGACCAATCAGGCGTGCACGCCCTCCTTTTTGACGCCCATGCTGGTCGCTGTCCGGTGGGCTTTGAGATAAGTCGCGTCGATCATTACGGTCTTCTTCTCGCCGTGCTCGGCGGCGAGACCGGCCATTATCCGGGCAAAAACGCCCTTGTCGCTCCATCGCTTCCAGCGATTGTAGAGCGTCTTGTGGGGCCATAGACAGCGGGAGCATCGCGCCATCGCAAACCATTGCGGTTGATAAAGATTATCCCGCTCAACACACGCCGGTCATCGACACGCGGCTTACCGTGAGACTTGGGAAAGAAGGGCTCAAGACGCGCCATCTGCGCGTCGGTCAACCAGAAAAGATCAGACATGTTCACCGCTCGGTTTTCAGCCGTGAATCATGCCGCTCGCTGAAAATCAATGGGTCCTGACCCTAGCTATCGACTCCGAAATCCAATGATCCATGCCTACACTCAATGGCGCTGTTCAGCGCCCATCAAGCTCGGCAAAATCGTTTCATGGCTTGACCTTTTGCGATTGCTTCTGCGCATAGGTGGGTATGGTCGGAATGTAAAACCTGGCTTGTCTTGTCTCGCAGTAAATGCACGAGCAGGTCTGCGTTGCGCAGACCTTCCCGTGTTGTGAGCTTGCTCATATGCCACAACAAAAAATCCAAAAAGATAAACTTTGTTTTTCTAGTCCTAAGTTGAGGTAGCTTCGCTTGTACCGCGAGAGGAGAAAGTTGGTGATAAATAATAGGCCGTTCCCACTAAGTCGAATTGCTCAGCGCATCACTCTGGCGAATATCGCATTCTTAATCTTGGCTTATTTGATGTCGCCAACCAAAGTGCAAGCCCAAAGCTCACAGGCCTGCGTGGAATTAGGTGCTCCTCGAATTGAGTACTCTTCTGGATCTGAAAGCATTCGCGTTAATCAAACAATCTCAACGACGGAACGCACGTGTCTCCCGATCCCAAACGGACCCATTACAGGACTTACAATTGGAAACTCCTCGATCACGTCCTCAGGTGAAATTGAGTTGTATGTTCCTGGCCAAAATACCGTTTCAAGCAATGCTTCAGTTTTAACTCTTCTGAATGTTGATGTCGCCGCAGGCAGCGGAGACTTCGTATCTCGGGAAGCGTTGGCAACAAACATCAATGGAAAGCTCAGAGTGAACCTCATTGGAACTTCGATTGGTTCCGGCAGATCAATGACGTTCGCTCCCTTCAACGGCGCGAATATCGACCCCACTGAAGTCTACTTCCAGTCTGACCGCCCGCTAACCTATGACAACCTTACCGTTATGGGAGCGACCGAAGTAGTTTTTGGGGCCTACTATATTCAGACTCGGGTTGCTGAGGCTTCTGATTTCACACTGACGAATAGTTCAATTTCTTCAACCAGTGACCTGGCGATAGCGGCAGGCACGACTGTTCGGCTTGATGCAGCAAGTAGTTTGAACACCGTAAACTTTGAGAATTTTGGCACGTTGGCCGGCACGGGAACCGTGAACGCATTCAACTTCACAGTTAAGAACGGGGGGGTGCTTTCGCCGGGCTTTTCAATTGGTACACTTAATAACAGTGGCGGAATCGCCTTTGAAACTGGGTCAAGGCTCTTAAGTGAAGTCGATCCAACTGCCGGGCAGAAAGCTGACTTGGTGTCATCCAGCGGGCGGGTGACAGGGATTGACAACGCCACAATCCAAGTCGAAGCCGCTCGTCCCGGTCTGACTGCGCAAGACTATGCGGCCGGCAACAATTACACGGTCCTTCAAGCCTCGAGTATTGATGGAGATTCGCCAACACTTGTTGCAGGTGGAT
Source organism: Ruegeria sp. HKCCE3926 (assembly GCF_017872515.1). NCBI lineage: Bacteria > Pseudomonadati > Pseudomonadota > Alphaproteobacteria > Rhodobacterales > Roseobacteraceae > Ruegeria > Ruegeria sp. HKCCE3926. Next base: position 328,429 of record NZ_JAEDOU010000003.1, read on the forward strand.
CTCTGCCGGCTTTGTCTAATCTGACGATAGCCAATACGCCCACCGCAGATGGTCAGGTCGACATTGCATTCACCGCACAACCGGTCTCAAGCTTACCGCAGAACCCGGCGGTTACCAGTTCGCCAAACGCCAGCAACCTCGCTGGAGCGGTTGCTAATACCACAAACACATCACCGGGGACGGGGCTCAGTAGCGGTTCAACAATTGGTGCCGCTGTCAATACGCTCACCAATTCAGGTCTGGCTGGGTTTAATCGCGTGCATGCAGAACCCTATTCCTCCAACCTGACTATTGGGCTTGAGCAACTAGACCTGATAACAAACACAGTTCTGAGCCATGCTGACTGCCGCAAATATCAAGCAGTTGGTTTCAACAATCAAAACAGACCCGTTGCATCAGGTGGCATCGACACGGACCGCAGCCCTAGTGGCGCAATCGACTGCTCTGATCGGCGCTGGTGGATCGACACGGCCTATGTGAGCGGGGACGTTGATGGAAGTAACGGCCTTGGCACATTCGACTATTCGCTGGGCACCATTTTGGTTGGAGCGGATGTCGCAAGTACCAATAGAGGTGTGGTCGGCGTGTATGCAGGTTTCGGAACGTCCTCCATGGATGAGCACGATCAAGTCGATCAAGACTTTTCGACCGACAACTATCACGTGGGCGTCTATGGGCGAACAACAACCGGAACTTGGGAGTTCTCCGGACTGATCGGTTACATGTTCGGTGAAACCGACGCCAACCGAAACAACCCTTCTGTTGATGGCTTTACGGGAGGCGAGGCTAAATCGGATTTGGACCAAGAGGGAATCCACGCCGGTATCCAGGCACGGAAGTTGTTTAACCTGGACAGCGGTGCAAGGGTTTCTACGGTTTTTGGATTGAACTACGGGCGTATTCAACAAGGTTCAGGCACAGAGACTGGCGGTGGTGACTTCAACTACTCAATTGAAAAAGCGGATGCAGAGTCTCTGGTCGCGTCCATTGGAGTTGACTACCAACGGGACTTCTTGACAGAGAATGGTGTGCTAACCCCAATTGCCTTTGCTCGTTATGAGTATGACTTCTTTGCCAACAAGGATAGTGAGCACGATATCACTGTAACGAGCCCGATATTTGGCACTTTCACACAAGTCGGACAAAACCGAGGGGCAAATGGCTTCGTGCTTGGTCTGGGGCTAGGGTATCAGATATCTGATCTGGCCAGACTAACGGCAGGATATGGCTATTCAGTTCGCTCCAATGGCCAAGAGCATGGCCTCGGTGCAAACTTAAGTGTTCGGTTCTGATTAGGGCGGACCAACGAAGAGGAGTGGTAAGCTAGCTGCAACAACTTGCGGAAGCTATCGTGGCAATGTGAGCGTCATTCTCTAGCGGCTAAAATTTGGGGATATTAAAAACATAAAGCCGCGATTTCTTGGCGTCGTCTGTCAGGATGTAGAGAAGCCCTTTGGTCTCATCGAGAGCGATACCTTCGGGATGTTTAACTTCCTTTTGTTTGCCATCTTCTGTGAACGTCAAACTGATGGATTTTATGGACTTGGACTCTGGATTATAGACGAAAATTTGACGGCCTTTGTCACTTACAATCCAAAGAGAACGTGAAGACGGGGACCATGCCAGGCCGCTCAAATCCAGTTCATCATTATCTACACGCTCGGAGATAAAACCTGCATCGCGGGCTAAAGGAATCATCTCAATAATTTCATCTAGCTCTGGTGATACGACCATTAACAACCTTGGTTGTCCCTCAATGCCAATGAAGACCCGCCCGGATTCCGGGTCGACGGCGATGCCCTCAGGTCCCTTGTTCAAAGGGTTACCGACGAGCAATTCAGCGGCGTCCGAGTAGCCTTTGAGAGATGTTAGAGGGATTGTAGTTAGTTGAATGGGGTCAGTCGGGTGAACGACTAGAATTGATCGATCAGTTTCCTGAAGTACTAAAACAGACCCATCTTTTCGTGATGCGACGCCCTCCAGATCTGATCCCGCCAATGAAGGCAGCTTGAATGAGTTTCCTAATGCCCCATCGATTCCAAGTAGGTGCAGTTTAGGTTCAGCGTCGCTTACTGACCATAAGAAGCCTTCCGCGTTGGACAGAGACAATCCGGAAGGCTCCGAGAAGCCTTCCGATTTATCCGCCACCTTGAAGGAGTCGATGAGAGTCAAACCGGGACTCTCGGCGTGGGCGAGCTCGATCCATGCCAGAAATGCAACAGTAGCGCTTGCAAAAGAAGCGAGTTCTCCAAGCTTGGGTAAGCACCGTGAAAACCCAAGTTTCGACCGAAGCAGCTTGTGTTCTGACATTGGATTTTCTCGCGCTTGGACCATATCCTTGTATCAGCGTTCGTATCACAGTCCGGACGCGATGTCCGAAGAATGCACGGTAATCTCTTTACCTGATCCCGCCTGTTGCGATTGAATTGAATAGGGCACGATGTGCCTTTGGTGAAGCGTAAGCCTTTGGCGTGAGCAGGAAGGAAGACAAGTTGAATACGACCCTCACATTTGTGACCGTGTTGTTGATGCTGCTGTTGCCAGGTGCTGCGGTGTCACAAGTCGACCCTGCGACGATGCTGGCCGGGGCTTCGGGGTCGGAAATCGTTATCGAACGCCGGTGGACGCAGTTTCGTGGCAAACAGGAACTGTATTTCTTTACTCTCGATGTGATCGTAACGATCATTCTGGCTGGCTTGATCGTCTATCATCCGGTGAGACGTAAAGCCCGTAGAAGTGTCAGCGATATCGTCATGCCGCGACTGTTCTTCCTTTATGCGCTTGTCGGCATGGCGGTTGGGTTTCTGGTCGTACAGCACGGATCGATGATCGGGTTCGTGATTTTTGGAATAGGAGCTCTGTTAAGGTTCCGATCAAATATGGATGACCCGGTCGACACGGTGGAAATGATTATAGTCACCGTGCTTGGGCTGGCGGTAGGGCTGGGCTTACCCTTGATGGCCACACTGGTGGCGGTTGTATGTTGGTGTTTCATTTGGCTCGGTGGGCGAAACAAGGGCGTGGAAATTTCGCTCAAGGCTTCAAACGAAGAGCACTCATTGAAAGTCAGCGGGGACATTGAAGCCATGGCCGCAGACGCTGGCTGGAAGTTGGTCCGAAAACACCACGTACCCGGAAAATCTCGCGTTTCTTTGCTTTTCATCACTTCGGGTGGATTGTCGGAAGCTCGGATCGAAGAGATGATAAACGATCTGGTCCCTGAAAAAGTTGAGCTGAAACTCAACCTCTAATCATTTCACAAGGTCTAAGCGTTTCAACACCGCATTCGGGGATCTGATCTCTTTCGGGAGCGACTTGAAGTTTACTGACCTTTCGAAATCAGGCCCTCGATATACTGCTATCCCAAACTCTCCGTTTGGTTGGAACGTAACATGAGTGAAGCTGTGAGGTGATTTGGCATTGTCACCAATAAGCCGTCGCGGGCCACCTCCTAAACAAGCTTGGGAAACATAAGCCACACCGTCTTTCCAGCCTGGGTAGAAGGCATGATGGTGGCCTGACAGATGCAGAACGACACCGCTTTCTAGGTAAATTTTTTCAAGTGTTGGGTCACCGATGATTTCGCGTTCGCGCTGGATCGCGAAGGGCCAAAGTGGGAGGTGACTGAAAGTGACAACCGGATTCCCATTTGCACCCAGTTCCACAAGTCGGTCCTGTTGATCACCGGATAGCGGCCCTAAGGTCGTTGCATCCAGAGACGCAAACGTAATGCCTTGCATCTTGAATGCGTAGAAGAACGGGTAGTCATCTGAAATCAGGAAGTCGACGCCTGGTTTTCTCGGCGCCCATTCCTCTGCGTATATTTTTCGTTCACGCTCGAACCCACGGTACGCAGAGGCATCATGGTTTCCTGGCGTGACCGCAAATGGAATGCCGGCAGCCTCTAAAGGGTCTGATACGGCCTTGTGAAACGCCTCCCACATCTCCCTGACCTGTTTGTCGGATAAGTTGGGGATGCGCTGTCCCGCAACCATATCTCCAGTCGAAATAACCAAATCGGGATCAATCTCGACTATCCGCTTGATCGCCTTTTCGATGCGCGCATCGTATCTGACCGAGCCATAGCTGCCGTTCAGATCCGATATGACGATCACATCCAAAGCGGCCGCTTTGCAGGCGAGCACGACCGTCCAAACGAACGCCGCGACAGTGATCGAACGCTTACGGATCATTGCAGTCCAGGCCCTCCGCCTCGGTATTATTGTTCAAAAAGAATGCGACAGGATCCAAGTCGAACATCAAATCACCATTAGAACAATTGTCCCAGAGAATGGACGTTGCCAGCTCGGTGTTTTTCACAACTTGGGCAATCTGCCTATCTGACAACCCAAGGCTCCGCGACAACCAGCCGTAGACGAGACCTTGAGATTGAAGATCACTATTCAAAGCAACCAAGCGCCGATACGTGCTTGGAGAGAAGTGGCGAATTTTCTCCAGCATTTGAGTAGATTTCGCGAAGTTGGCATACTCGACACGCCCACCAGCATCGTTGTCGTTTAGATTGCTGCGACGGATCAATAATGCCTCGGCGGGAATATCTCCATCGTTCGGCTGATGGTGCTTGGCTTTCTTATGCTTCAACTTTCCGTCTTCGACCCAATACCAATAGGGTGTGAAGTCTATGTTTCCTACACGGTCCTGCTGGCTGAAGATGAAGTCGAGTAGAACAATCTCGGTAAGTTCTTGCATCCAGAATGCCATCTGTTGGTCGCTGACATCGGGGCCGAGATCCTTGTTGATCATCCTGTCTTTTCGGCCTTCACTAACGCCCTCTGCAATGGCCTCTGAGATTGGTTTTGAAGACCGCAAAGCCAAAAAAGCAGGCGTTTCCTGAAAATCGCGGTTTTGACCTTTTCCCCATCCAGATTTGCGCGTGCCGTTGATTTCCGAACCGTATCGATGCCCAGGGCTATCAAGCAGGACACCGTATATTTGCGTTCGGTCTGCGGTGAACAGATCATCGGTCGGTTGGTATGAGTTCGGGTCGGCGTCCGCAGCTGCAAAGACCCGCCAGCCTTCATGGTTCATGCGCCCGCCGCGAGAGCCGCCAGAAATCGCAAGGCCAGGCTCTGCAACCTCGGAGAAATGCGCCTGGGCGTCCATGCTACGCCAAACGGCGACTGGAACTTTGACAGTCGCGTCGAAATATCTGGAGAAATGATAGTAAAGCAGCGACGAAGTGGAAAACGTTCCACTGGTGCCCTTTTGGTTCATGGTGGACTTGAATTTAGCGACCCTGTCCTTGGCCAGATCTTTCGCCGCCTTTCCCTCTTTGCAAGCGTTTCTCTCGAATTCAGAACGGTTCCCCGTGTAGGGTCCTTCCGAAATATCGTAGACGGCCATCCCTGGGCTGGTGCTCCAGGTTTTTGGGCAAATGGCGATTTCGGGCGCATAGAAATCGATTTCGCAATAGGCAGTTTCTTCCTCAAGATCGCTGTTCTTGTACTCGCCCGTTGGGACTTTTTCGATCCGAATGCAGTGTTCCGTAACACCATTGGGACTATCAAATGTCGTGGCTTCTCCGCGAACATCGTCGCTCGCCCACAAGGCAGTGGGCGCAATGAAAGCCAGTGACCCCAGAAGATTGAACCTCATTTGGATAGTCCTCCCGATGTCATTTGGGGCAAATCGCGGCCTGTTGTTCGCCGGAGATCTTCAAACTGGGGTCGACACTGAAGTTAGAGAACTTCGAGTCAATCCACTGGTCACACCCGCCTGAACATGGGGCCCCGTTTCGGGCATCATTCCAATATTCCTTGGCCCTTTCTTCCGTCCATCCGCAAAACTGAACAAGCGCCATTGCCGACAATGCACCAGAGGAATGAACGCCCCACATGCAGTGCACCAGGACAGGACCCTTTCCAGGGTCCTCAATCACCTCGTGTATGGCGGCCATGACAGTGCCGGGTCGGGACGATCTGGTGTTCTGATAGTCAAAGGATCCGTTTCCGCAACTGGTGCGGCCGTATTCGGTGTTCTTGCCGAAGTCCGCATAAAACCCGGCCGAAAACCCTTCATCGCACAGTGTTTCGCGCTGAGCGTTGCTCAAGCCCGTTCGACCCTTGTCGCCGCCCTTGAAGCCAGAGCGATACAAAACTCCGCTTAGGACTGGGCGAAAGAAAGCGACGCCATCGACGCCTCCGTCGCTGCCCTTTGAGAGCATCTGGCTGTTGCTTGGGCCACCGTTTCGACTGGTGACGTCAGAATTCGCCGCAGTTGCCAGAACACCGATGAATATGAGGGACGTCAAAAACCGCATGCCAGTTCCTTTCTATTCTTAAGCGCTATATGCTCAAACTCTTCCCACTTGGTAATCTATTGGAGCGGCTCATTCTCAGCAGCCGTATCAAGTGCGCGATAGACTTTCCGAACTGAAGCTTTAGATTGGCCACACCAGATTGATGATAAAGACGACCACGAAGTAGGCCAGAAATACTTTCCAGTTCAATTGGTCTTTGTTTTCTTCGTTTATCACGCCGGCCAATTTCAAGGCCAGGTTTGTTACAATTAGAGCGACGATGGTAACCGCCGCATGTGCCAAGTCGAAATGCAAACTGAAGCTCCCTTTTGCAGATGTTTGATTGATGAAAAATGTGTCAGCAGTCACTTGATGGCAGCATAGTTACATCTGAGTACCTTCCCTCAGATGTCGTGATCCGAGCACATGCACCAGTATCTCTGTTAAACCAGTACGAGGTCAGCCCTTCGCTGCGGATGAGTTCAAATCCGAGACTTTGGATGCCCATTTCAGCTTGGCCCGCTCTTGCCCCTTCAAATGACGAAAGATCGCTAGAGCTGCCCACAGTTGGTGCACTTGCATCCACTGATCCAACACTGTCGTCGCATGCTGCAAGCGCAGTAATACACGCCGTGCCGATCACCAATAGGACCTTGGGTTTCATCTGTTTTTCCCTCGCTTGTTTGGACTTGCGTTCCAGGGTTTCTGATTGATCACCTATTCAATTCCGAAAATGACGTTGTAGTCGACAGAAGAGTTGCTGCGATTGATAACCTCCACAACATGATCACCGGATTGCCAAAGCTGTCCTCGATACTCTTTGTCCGCCGACATCAATCCTAACAATTCAGATCCATCAGGGTTACGAATAACATAGTCCAAGGAGCCATTTCGCGGCGCAACTCGGACGTAAAGAAACTGTTCGTTCTTTGCACCGAGAACATATTGCTGCGACGCTCCGGGCGCGAGTTCACCAACTAGTTCGGCGCCGGTGGAATCAGCATCGAATTTGACACGTTGGCTAATGGTAGAACCGGCGGCGCCTGCCACTGCTCCACCGCCATCATCCATCGCTTCGACAACCGACATCTCGCCGATGCTTCCATCCTTGTAAGCGATGCAGCGCCAAAGTGTTCCACCTGCATCACGCAGCATAACGAGCGTACCAGCTTCCGAGAACTGAGAGCTTTCAATCGTTCCGGATTGACCGTCTGGTCCACCAACCAGCCGCAAATGGTCGATACACGCGTCGTCGGCTTCTGACATTGCAAAAGCAGCTGTGCTCGCGATTGCGAACATGGGTGTGAGGAGTTTGAGTAAAACGAGTTTCATCAGATGGTTCCCTGTTGGCTTGTCCTTGAAGTTTTGTTCCGTACAAAGCGGAACCTCACTTTGCTTCTCGTAACTTTGACAGAAATTCATCGCATGCCTGTGCGCTGCCGACGATCTCATCTGTCGTTTCAATTCCTTGCAGAGATGCCATCTCGGAATTTACGCGATTGAGGATTTGATCCGCTTGCTCGGCGGTGATCAGGTTCTCGGCTTGTGCTCCTTTCAATGTGGTGCAAACACCGGCGGACAAGCCTGTCGCAACGCCGACCCCCATTGCGGCCCCGCCACCCAAGGTCATCGCTCCAACCACGCCGAGGACGAGCCCGATCACAATTCCCAAGATTACTTTTCCCATGTTTTCCTCCTTTTGGGTGAGACAGAGCTCCGCCTTCACTTCTGGCGCAAACTGCGTACCCATCTGCAAATCAAGACCAGCGCTAACAGGTTGAGCACCGGTACAATCGCCGCAAACCACGGTTTGGCTGACTCTGAGACCAAATCCACTAGAATTATCCAAGGCAATCCCAACGGCAAAAGGAACACCCCGGACAAGGGATCTCGTTCCTGTCCCAACCAGCCAAATGTGCCGGTCAAGAATGCAATCAACGCCAACAGGTACAGGATCGAGAATACGATGATGGTGGTTCTACAAACCAAGTCGAGCCTCAGCAGATCAAGCCAGTGCTGCGCAGCCATTATTGGCCACGCATCAGACTGCTCACAATGCGCCTTCGTCGCCCAAGAACTCGATACCAGCCGTCGCGCCATCACTGTAGGCAATACAATTCCACGGAGCCCGATCCTCTCCAACGCCGACGGTGACCTGTGTTCCAGCTTCGCTGAATGCGGATGAGAGCACCACGACTTGCGAATTGTTCGTTGTTTTGGCCACATCTCGCAAACACGCCTGCTGAGCGGGTGTGAGTTCGGCGGGCGCACTGGATGTACCCGTGTCCTCACAGGCCGCAAGCAGTGTGAAACAAGTTGCGCCCGCAATCATCACTATCTTGTTGGTCATTTTCTTCTCCCTCTGAGTCTGTTGAAATTAACGAAGTTGGATACGCTTGTTTGAGGATCTCGCGTTTGGGCAGCCGACAGAACATACCTCGATCCTGTGACGACCTTTTCCAAAACTTGCTGCGGGGGGGCTTGGCGGGCAGATCACTATTACGTTGACTGCCAAGACCTCCAACAACGTGGGATGGCCGAATGATGTCACTAGCAAATGCTAGAGCAAACTCTGGAAAGAGGGCGAGTACGTTAAGTCTAAGCATCGCGCCCTCCCAACGACTGATCCGTGTAAAATGCCTTCCGACCGCCAGCACTCACACCAGCAGTCGGAAGGGCCCGACAAATCGGGCGACAGCGACAACAACGGAGGTAAAATGAAAGCTGTGTCGAATTCGCATGTTTGAATCTATTTTCTAATAAATCAATGTTTTTTCCGCGCGTAAAATTCATTACGCTCTCGTGCGATAGGCTTCTGCTTTCAAACAAAGGTAAGAAGGAGCATCCGTAGGGGCGAGTTCGCTCTCCTAAGCGGCGCAGCGTTTAAGGCCGCACAGAAGTTAAGAATGGAGTGAAATATGGGATTTAGCGAAGCCGTTAAAACGTGTTTCTCGAAATACTTTCAGTTCTCCGGTCGGGCTTTACGCTCAGAATACTGGTGGTTCTTCTTGTTCGTGGTTCTCGCGAGCGCTGCTTTAGCTGTGCTGGATACGATCATATTCGGGACCAACCCCGAAACAGGGCAGGGATCTCGGGTTCTGTCCTCTGTTTTCCAACTGGCTGTTCTCATACCCATGCTGGCCGCCGGTTGGCGGAGGCTGCATGATACAGGACGACCTGGCTGGTATTTGCTGCTGCCGATGGCGCTCAGCATTACAACGCTTTTTGTTATGCTGGGCGGCGTGGCGTTCTTCTCGGTATTGGAGCAAGGGACGGAAAACCCCGATGCATTACGAGGACCCGCGGCAGTCCTGGGCGTGACCGGTATTGTTGTTGTCTCAATTCTTCAATTCATTCTGTCCATCCTGATGATCTGGTGGCTGACGCGACCTTCCCAAGAAGGCGCAAACGAATACGGCGCACCTGTTTCCTAACCTTGTTGCCCGGGTAACGGACCGGAAACTTTGGCTGAATGACAGTACGAACCACACCCCTGGAGAGAGAAAATGAGGTTCAAAACGATTTCCATTGGAATGCTACTGATGGCAATGGCGACCACCGCATCGGCGGAGTGGTCGTTCAACTCTGGGCCTAATCCCAACGCATTTATTCAGACCGGAAACATGACGCTGGAGCTTCAGTGTGACCGTATCCGCTTTGCTCCGGCTGGATATGAGGACAGCCAGGACATTGTGGAGAAGCAGGGGCTTTCCATTCGGTTTTTAAAGAATGGCACCACCGAAGTTGGGGCATTTCAGGTTGGCGCAGAAAACGCGGCTTTGCAGATCGTCGACAATTATCCTGTCGAGGTCAGTTTCAATAGTCAGCAGGATTATGGTTTTGTATTGGACCAGCTTGCAGCCAATGCATCGGTTAACCTGTCTGTGATTGATCAAGATATCAGCTATGGAATCTTTGACCTGAAAGGTTCCGGCGCGGCAATTCGGTCCCTTCGTTCCGCCTGCGATTCAGGAGCTAGCCAAGGGGCCTCCTACGAACCCCCAGAAGGCATCGTCTATTGTGGTGGCGGAGCGGTAGAGCGTGTCATCGAACCGGTAATTTTGGACAACCCGGACGGAGAATGGGACGCGCGAGTAACGGTCAACGGCGCGTCGATCAGAGCCATGACGGCCTATAGTTACTTCGGAAACTATGAGCCGCCGGCCGGATTTGTCGTCGCCCTGCTTGGGGAAGACATGTCCGAGTTTCTGATTTTTAGCGAAGGCTCGTCAAACTGGCTGGAATACGGGGACTACAGGTATGATCAATGCAACTGAAGCCACCTTCCAACCGGCTTCCCAATTGGCAAACTACTTGAAACGTTTGGTATCTGCGATCCTGCTTGGTTCGGGCCTGGTTTGGACCTCACCAGTTGTCGCGGCTGACGTTTCGCAACTTCCAACCGGTTTGCGAGCAAAGGTTGATCTGGCGGCACGAGCCTGCGCGGAGTTCAACAACGGTCAGTTTGGCTTAGATTGGGGCGCGGTCGAAAGGGTCGATCTCAACGGAGATCTACAACGCGACTGGGTTTTGAATGAGTCTGGTTTTGCGTGTTCGAGCGCCGCATCTCTTTACTGCGGAACTGGCGGATGCATGTCGCACTTTTGGGTTAGCGAAGAGGTGCACTCCTTGCTCAACCAAGGCTGGACGGTCGTTGATTTTGGGCGTCGACGCGTTGTCGTAGCGGATATTCATGGATCCAATTGCGACGGAATAAACCCAACGCCATGCGTCAGCGCTAGTGTTTGGGATGGCGAAGCCGACACTTGGCGCTCATCTGCTGGCGATTGGGAGTAAGCTGCATTTGGGCACCGCAGATAAGCCTGACGGCCTGTTTATTCGATGAGTTCTCTGTGGCACGCAATGAGGTCATTGGCCATGGATCTACCGAACCAATCTCTGGTTTGTGAGTGATCAACATCAACGCATTGGACAAAGCCACCAGTCACTCTGTCCAGTGTTGGAAACTAGTACCGAGCGTGGGCTCTCTTTTCGACGATCACGATCCTCTTCGTCTGACACTCCCGCAAAAAGACAAACAGTCCTGATCCCAAGATTAGCGTGACACCAAGCGGGATGGGAAGGTTCTGTTTTTCTACCGACCTAAATTCCTTTCTCTGGTCACAATACGGACTGACCATTCCAAAAATTTCCTACCGCCACCTTGATTTTCTGGATCAATCATTCCAAATCATGCGCATGAGCAAAAAAACTCTACCCAATGGCGACATCAAATCATCCGCAGGTCCAGGCAGACCTCGTGCCTTTGACGAAGCTGAGGCTTTGGAAAAAGCCTTGTGCGTATTTTGGCACAAGGGCTACGAGACCGCGTCCGTGGACGATTTGACCAAGGCCATGGGTTTGAGCCGGTCCAGCTTCTATGGAACGTTCGTCAACAAGCAGACTTTATTTCACAAAGCTCTCAGGCACTATTCAAGGCGTGGTTTGAAAAATCTGCGTGACGTTGCAGATGCGAGCGGAAATGACCCCGTTGGTGCGATAATGGAAGCTTTAGCGAACCCACAAGGTGGTCGTGACGGCTGCATGCTGATCAATTGCCTTACGGAGCTTGCTCCTCATGATGATGAAGTGGCGGCTCTCGGGCGACAGCATTTGGAGAGTATTGACGAGATTATTGCGAGAGCGCTTGAGCCTTCAGATCCGGGTGTGGCTCTCGACAAGGCGCGCGCCTATGCCTCCCTTGCAATTGGCACGCTAGCCTTGCGCAAGGCGGGCGTTCCCGATGAGCAGATATCGCAAACCCTGAAACAAGCCCGGTTGGTGATTTCGCCATAAGGCCCCCCGCCACCATAAGGAAATGAAACCTAACACAAACTCAAACAAGAGACAGTGATCCTATTATTGGACCGATTGGTCCAGTAATATCTGAACGAAGTTTACCAAAGAAGGAAGCAGCAATGGCTGATGAAAAACTGTTCTCCGGCATCAAAGCTGGTGCAATCGAGCTGAAAAACCGCATTGTCATGGCGCCATTGACCCGCAACCGGGCAAGAGCCGAGGATGACAGTGTCCATGAATTGCAGGCCAAGTACTACGCCCAGCGGGCGGGTGCAGGTCTGATCATAACGGAGGCTTCGCAAATCTCGCCCCAAGGCAAGGGCTATGCCTGGACGCCCGGCATTTATTCCGAAGCGCAGATCGACGGCTGGAAAAAAGTGACTGAGGCCGTCCATGCCAAGGACGGGAAGATTGTAATCCAGCTTTGGCATGTGGGCCGGATTTCGCATTACAGCTTGCAGCAGGATGGTGGCGCCCCTGTGGCACCATCCGCAATTGGAGCCAAGGCCAAGACGTTTGATGGTGAGCAGTTTGTTGAAACATCTGAACCGCGGGCTCTGGCCATCGAAGAAATTGCTGGCATCGTTGCGGACTACCGGAGGGCTGCGGAAAACGCCAAAGAGGCCGGTTTCGACGGTGTCGAGGTCCACGCAGCCAACGGATACCTTATCGATCAATTCCTGCGGGACGAATCCAACAAGCGCGAAGACGAATACGGCGGTCCTGTCGAGAATAGAGCGCGGTTCCTGAAAGAGGTCATGGACGTGGTTGTCGATGTCTGGGGCGCCAACCGCGTTGGTGTCCGCCTCAGCCCATTCTCGGACGCCAACAACATCTCCGACAGCGACCCACAGGCGACATTCACCCATGCGGTCAAATTGCTGAATGGCTATGGGCTGGCCTATCTCCATCTCGTGGAGGGACAGACCGGCGGCCTGCGCGATATTCCGGAAGGTGGCGATCTGAAGGCGCTCTATGAATTGTTTGACGGTGCGAAAATCGGCAACAACGCTTATGACCGCGAAATGGCGGTTGAAGCGGTTGAAACCGGAGCCGTCGATCTGGTGGCCTTTGGTCGGCCGTTTATTTCCAACCCGGATCTTGTCAACCGGCTGGAGAAAGACGCCGCGCTGAATGAGCTCGATCCAACCACTCTCTACGGCGGCACTGAAAAAGGGTACACCGATTACCCGGCACTGGAAGAGGAAGCGGTTGCCGCAGGGTGATACATCGCTCTTAACTCCGTAGTGACAAACAAAACCAAGCAAAGTGAGCGCGTCGGTTTGAACGCGCTCACCTAGCAGTTACGGAAATGCCCATTCTTGAAGCGAGGATCTATCACTAGCCAGCGAATTAACTGCTTCCCTATGATCAGGGTTGAATATTTCCAATCAGAATGCACTCTTGATTGAAAGGCGCCCGGTTTTAGTTGAAGAAGATGTGCGGTGACTACTTTCAATTTAGCGCGTTTCTTGAACCGCGCAAACTTATGGGCAAATCGTGCAAACTTATGCGCAAATGCCGCGCAAAATTATGGGCGAACACAGCCGAATTTCCTGAATGAAATCAACGATAGTAATGCATCGTTATGAGAACACCTACATCATGTGTAGGTTTGCGAATAACACTTCGCGCACCCCATAAGTTTGCGTAGTTTGCCCATAGTATTGCGCGGCACGATTGTCTGCCTTAACGATGAATTCAATCAGTTTTTGGCTCAGTCGTTGCGGTTATGGTCCTTTGCGTTGCTCGATCACGCAAAGGGCCTTCCTAAGGAACCTTGGGTTCCATGCGGCCTTTTTGCTTGGATTCTCGCGAACGTCTGCAATGCGTAGAATGCGGGCTTTGCAAATCTGCAAAGCCCATCCTCAATCGACAGACGGCGTGGTCTGGCTCTATCACCGATTTTATCAACGCCGTGTGATTTAAAAGCGGAATTATATGAATAGAATTTGACGCTCGTTTCTAGGCAATAGGCGCGATACGTTTCGTCAGTATCTACTCAGCGTCTCCAGTATTATGTTCCGCGTATTGACGTCGTTGTGGAAAATCCTGCCGGCGAGAAACTCGGACGGAAACTCAGGCCATGTCCTGCGCATTTCAGTGACGAGCCGTCGTGCTTCTTCTGAATTTCCCAACTGATCATACGCAACGGCTTGGAATAAGAGCGAAGGCGCGCTGACTGGCGCTCCGGCAGCTGGCGCTCCCTGAAAGGCTTCAACAACACTTTCGTAGTTCCCGAGCATTAGTTGTGAAACGCCCCAGATGTTTCTCGCACCAAACCTACCAGATCCTGATTTGGGTCTCTCTGGGTTGCTAACCTCGGCAGCAAGTTCCGGGGCGTTAGCCAAGATGGCGGTCATACCTGCAACGTCGAGAATATGGCCATCCTTCGGCGCCAGTTCGACGGACATTCTAGCGTATTTCAATGCCTCGTTTGGCTGGTTTTTGACAGCCAGCACCCAACCATTTGCGCCGTTTGCCCACGCATCAGAGGGGGACAATTCAAGCGCTTTTCCAGACATTTCCGAGGCTTGATTGAAGAGATCATCCCTTTGTGCTTCATCCGGCGACAACACCGCCAGGATCGCCAAGACCTGCGCTGATCCGGCATAGCCGTCGGACAGACCCGGGTCGAGTTCCCTAGCGTACTGGAACATTCCCAGCGCTATTTGCTGACGCTTGACATCAAAAACGGGGAAAAACATGCCGCGGGCTTGATCCGCAAGGTTGACCGCCTGGAGTCGTGTCAATGATTGTTCACCAAGCGCCACACGTTCTGCTTGTTCGATGGATCGAGTTGTTGGCACAACCTCCCTGCTATCCTGGCTCATCCAGATGCCAAGCACAGCGACCAATGCAAGAACACCCAGTCCTGCATGCAGCAGTTGCCGCGAACGCCAACGGCCAACTGGATTGTCGCTCTTCAGTTCACTTGATGTGCGGTCTTCGATTGTAGGTTCGAATGAAAACCGCGGCTTGTATCCGCCGGGGTCAACAAAAATGCGAACTCCATTGCCGTCCCAGTGATCTTCGTAGAACTGATGCAAAAGACGACGCAGCCGCCTTGCCTCAACGCGAACCAGGTTTTGACCACCAGTACCATCTATGCGCCGCCCATAGACCTCAACAGCGATAGCTTTGCCTCTAATCTGATTGCTTCGACCAGATAGAGATTCCTCGACTATATAGGTGAGAAATTGCGTGAGTCGTGGTGAAGCTTGAAACCCGTCGCTTGATACGATTCGGCTCAGAGCTTCCCGAATGAGTTCCGGAGAAGGCTGCCCAACATGTTGATTTATTGTTAAATCGTTGGATTTGTTCAATGTCAACTCACCCCCAACTCACGGTGACTCACTTGGCCTTTGCGGTCAACCGCACTCATCTTGATTTGAGAATAGATAGTGGGTGTCGGGACTTTTCCAGTGACGGTCGACCTGATTGAAGAAATTCCAGAACTTTCTGATGTGCTGTCGGGGCGTATCGGAACGGATGCGCTACTCGGCGAGGTCATCGAAGACCTGAAGAAAGCATCTGCGTTTTCGAAAGACGCATCGATCTCGGCCTTAGAGCGCGCCGAATGGGCCCACATCAAATCTGAACTCATCAACGAGCTTCGCCGGATGTTGAAGCGCAACCTTTGAGATACTTCCAACTGAGGACCAATCCATGACCAAGGAAGACAATAGAAAAGACCAGGACGACAAACAGGTTCGGGCATCAGATCAAATTGAAGACCCGTCGCGGCGGAGTGTTCTTAAGGGCTTGGCAACTGGAGCGGCTGCGACAGGGGCAGCTGGGTTTGCGGCAGGAAGTGCCGAGGCCCACGAAGGAGGCGGTCCACTGGGAGAAACACTCAAGAACCCATATGGTGGTCGACCCGCAGGCGGCATCTCTTTGCCAGAGTACTTCCGCCCTACGAAGTACATGACTGGTTCAAATGCGAACTATTTTCCGCTTAGTGAGGAGTTGGGGCCAGATGAGATGCGCATCTCATTCTGCGGCTCAACACCATATCCGCCGCGCGAAGATCAGGCGGGTACTTGTATCATGGTGGAGTTGGGGAATGGAAAACGGTTCTTCTTCGACTTTGGGTCCGGTTGTGTCCGCAACATCATTGCGATGCAAGTGCCTGGGCAGTTGATCAACGATATCTTCATCTCTCATTTGCATGTCGATCACTACGCCGACATTCCTTATATCTATCCGTTCCGGGCTTGGTCTGGAGGGTATACACCATTGCGCATCCATGGTCCCTCTGGTCGGACACCCGAACTTGGCACAGCTGGAATGGTCAAAGGCATGCAACAGATGCTCAAATGGCATCTGGAGGCCTTTGATGTGTTCCCGATTGGGGACGGCTATGAGATCGAGGTCAACGAGTTCGATTTCCGCCAAGAAGGTGGCATCGTTTATGACCAAGACGGTGTGACTGTTCGGTCCTGGCCGCGCAGTCATGCCAAGGACGGCGCAGTTGGTTATCGGCTCGATTGGAACGGTCTGAGCTTTGTATGGACCGGCGATGGACGCCCGGATGAGCTTTCACGGAAATACGGCGAAGGCGTTGATGTCTTTGTAACCGAAATGTCGGGACAGGATATTGGTCAGTTGATGACTTACAAATACGGTATCCCACAGGATCTCTTTAATTACACTATCGATACGCATCACACCTCCCACTATGCCGTGGGTAAGCTCTTTGCTGACACAAGGCCGCGTTTGGGAATGGTGACACACTATACCCAGGACGAAGACATTGACGCTGAAATGCTGGCTGGTATTCGCGCTCACTACGACGGTCTGTTCCAATGGGGTCTCGATGTAGCCGTTGTGAACGTGACCAAGGATGCAATCTGGTACAGGAAAGCTGCATTGCCCGGAAAATCCGGTACTGTGCCACCATTTCGTGAACTGGCTGCGGCAGCTGAGGCCGGGCGTATTGAGCTTCCGGATGAAATCACATTACCGAATCCGAGGCTCACCCGCGCAGATCAGCAAGACCAGAAGTACCGCGATATGGAGATCGATCCACGCGAATACTACCCAACTGACGTTTTCCGAGCACCCGGCGGAGATTGGCCGCAGAACTTTACCATTAAAGTTTCTGATATAATCGGCTCGCGTGATGAAGACTGAGAGGAGATCGAGCAATGATTGAATTTGGTTCGACTTCTGCGATCCCCGTAACGATCCTTACCGGCTTTCTTGGAGCCGGTAAGACTACACTTTTGAACCGGATCCTAACAGGCAATCACGGGTTGCGGGTTGCGGTTCTTGTAAATGACTTTGGATCCATAAACGTCGATGCAGACTTGGTGGTCGGCCTCGAAGATGACGTCATGAGCCTCGCGAATGGCTGCGTTTGCTGCTCGATCCGAGATGACCTGATCGAAACGGTGGAAGCCGTTCTCGCCCGGCCTGAGAAACCGGAATACATCGTCCTTGAAGCAAGCGGAGTGTCGGATCCGTCATCAATTGCGATGACATTTACCGATCAGAAGTTTCGGGACATGATCCGCTTGGACAGCCTTATGTGTCTGGTTGATGCGGAACAGCTTTTTGCTGCGCCGGAACAAATGGAACTGAAGCTCCGTCAAATCGCGTTCTCAGATATGGTTATTTTAAACAAAGTCGATCTTGTCGACAGGGCCGCTGTTCAAAGGGTACACGATTGGCTCGGGTCTCGCTTCCGTCGCTATCGTTTGGTCGAAGCTGTCAATGCGGACGTCCCACTGGATATACTTCTTTCAGTCGGTCGCTTTGCCGCCGAACAGCTACAAACAGAAATACCCGATCATCATGAACATGGCCCCGACTGCGGTTGCCGCCACGCTGATCATTCAGACAGCTTTTCAACAACTATGATGAAAGCTGAACACCCCATAAGCCTATCCTCTCTCCGCAGCGCTATTCGGAAGCTTCCCGGTGATGTCTATCGTCTCAAGGGTTTTGTCTTCAGTGAGGAGGATCCGGATCATCGCATTCTTGTTCAGGTCGTTGGAAAACGTATGGACATAGCACGGGATGGAACATGGGGTGACCGCAAACCCGAAACAAGGCTTGTCGCGATAGGCGCACCGGGGGCCCTCTCCGAGGATGTGCTTTCGGATACGCTTATGGAGACAGTCTGAAAGCCATGTTCGATCAAGTATTTTGGCTATAAGTCAACCGTGCTGGATAATTTCATCCAGTTCGGCGGCGGCGGACTGTGAGTGGGCCATTGACGTCATTGCCAACCTGGCGATCTCAAGTGCAAGCCACCCATGAGAAAACGGCCAGCTAAGAGGAGACCGCCTATGAACCTCAGGTTGCTACGCTGCTCCATACTTGCCGGGATTGGTGCCCTTTCTGGTACTGCGTGGGCAGAGTCCCAGGAAGAAGAACTAGCAAAGCAACTTGCTAACCCAGTGGCCGCTCTCATTAGTGTACCATTCCAGCTGAATTATGATCAGAATTTGGGTGCCGACAGAAATGGTTCGCATTGGATATTAAACGTACAACCGGTTGTTCCCTTTGATCTTTCGGATGATTGGAACCTCATATCCCGAACAATTCTTCCAATTGCCTCCATAGACGGTGGCCTGCCGGGTTCTGGATCCGAGACTGGGCTAGGAGATACTGTTCAAAGCTTATTCCTTTCGCCCAAAAAACCAAGTGCGGGCGGTTGGATCTGGGGGGCTGGCCCCGTTTTTCTGCTGCCAACGTCGACAGATAACAGCTTAGGTCTCGGAGAGTGGGGTGCTGGAGTTACCGGCGTGGCACTCAAACAGCAGGGTCAGTGGACATATGGTGGCCTTACAAATCACATCTGGGACATTGATGGTGATACCGACATCAACCAGACGTTCTTACAGCCATTTATTTCCTACACAAATTCGAACGCGTGGACGTTCACATTAAACACTGAGTCCACCTACAACTGGGAAACCGATCAATGGTCTGTGCCAATCAACGGTGTTGTCACCAAAGTTACCCAACTCGAGGATCAACTTATCAGCGTAGGCGGGGGAGTACGCTACTGGGCCGACGGCCCAGATAGTGGACCTGACGGTTGGGGCGTAAGACTTGTAGCTACCTTGCTATTTCCCAAATAGTTGAGCCCTTCCTGAGAGAATACCGCTTACGGTTATCGCAGCGAGAACTTCTTTCAGGAATTTCTCTTAAGAAACAGGCAAACTTTCTGCCCGGCTTGCTTACTTTCGGACATTGAGACCAACCGAGACGGATTGGGAATTGGCGCAGCAAGCATCAATTGGACATTTAACCCGGTTCGAACCTGTCGATATCATAGCGTGCCTTTGGTTCGAGCGCGCAAGGCAACAAGCAATGGTGCGAAGATCGACACTTCGTACTTGAAACCTAACATTGGGGATCTTGAGGACATCTTGGCGCACTCAAAAACTCGAAGACCTTCTGAACTTCAAGGTTATGTGGAGAAACGGTTGGAAGGTCATATGGTATCGAGCTGGATGGATAGCCAGCCGATTGATCTGGCAAGCCGTTCTACCGAGATGCTTGGGGCATGCGTTGAGTTTGGGGCCCATGCCGCGCTTTCGAAGCTAAACGAAGACAAATGGGATCACGCCGCTAAGGTAGGTTACGAGTTCACATCGAGGGGCGAGGAGGGAAATCGAGAAGGCCTGAGATATCTATTGAATAGTTCTGAAAAAAGCCAAGCACAGTCCGGGCCGCAGGGAACATTCGGAAGACTTTTTCACTGGGTCCAGGCCGACCGCGGTGTTAAACACATCGGCCCTTTCAAAGAGGTATTTCGAGAGTTCATTTTAGACAACGTCCGGGTAGAGCCGGGTACTTTGCTATTTGGCTCAGTAGTAGATCAGGCAAGGGTGCACTCAGTAGCGTCGCTCGCCAGGAAGTATGCGCTGCATCCGAAAACAGTTAGGAGTGCTTTGACAAAATCCGGACTACTTCGCGGCTCAAACGACCACGATTCAATGCGTCAAACCGCTCGCGTCCAGCAAGCTGAGAAATTGATCAAAAAATTGGTCCGAGCTGTGCCTGTATCTAGAATCCCGGACTACATCGACTGCACGAGGGCGCAGGCGCAGCACCTGTTGAAAGCAGGGATTCTTAAGCCGGTTGTAGATGATGAAAAGAAATTTAGCGGTCGCCACAAGCGCCGTTACAAACGACGCAATCGCCCCTCTCGTGACATTGCTGTGCAATGCACTGCCGGGCAGTGATACGAGATCATGTTCGGACGCCTGAAGGATTGGCGGCGTGTGGCAACCCGATATGACAGATGCCCAAAGGTATTCCTTTTGGCCATCGCTCTAGCAGCTACCGTGCTGTTCTGGCTGTAATTCAATGAGTCTGGAGCCTAGTTCGTGTGTGGGAGAGTGTGGAAACCAACGTTCTTATGACCGATTTGAACGTTCAGGGGTTTGGGATTGCAGTTTGCTGTCGCATTTGAGAATTAATCGTGCTTCACCTATGTTCGCTTACACTTGGCAGCTTTCGGTGATCTGATGCGATTTTTGAGATACACGGCGATGACAGCCTTTTTAGCCATTGCAAACAGCTCTTTTGCTCAACCCTCCAATAACGCACCATTTCTGACTACTGTTGAAGGCCTTCGAAACGGAAATGGAGTAATCATCGTAGCCGGCTTCAATAAAGCTGACGCATTTGAGGCAATGGACGTAACCAATGCGGCAGCGATGGCACAGATACCGGCGTCCGGCTCAAAGACCGCCTTCACGTTTCATTATTTACCCCTGGGAGACTACGCTTTTGTCGCTCTTTACGATGAGGACATGGATGGTGACCTGGACATGAAGGTCCAGGTCCCGACCGAGGGCCTGCCTCCAGAATTCAAGGATGTTGCTGTCTTAGCCGGTGGAACCGCTCAGTCGTCATTGCGGCTGAAATATTGGGATTAGAACAATGGGACGCCCTTCAAATCGCGATGAGCGCTATGGTCAGGTCATGGAGGCGTTTGTGCGCTGTGTCGCACGGATGGGCCTGGATAGTGCCACCTTGAGTGCGATTGCAAAAGAGGCGGGGTTGACCCGCCCACTGATCCGTCACCACCTTGGCAACCGGGATGAGATGATCGTGGCCTTGCAGGATTACGTGTTGGACCAGTTCAACAGTGCTGCGAACGAATTGGTTGCCGCATTGCCGGATTCAGAGCCCGCGCATGCCTTGGTGAACTACCTATTCTCCGATCAGTCAGATTCGTCACCCGATCTGGTTCTGGCATTTGCGGCTCTTACGGCTCGGGCCAAAGAGGATGGTGAACTCAGAATAAACTGCCGGGCTTCGATCCTTGGATTTGAAGCGCAGGTTACTGAGGTTTTGCAGCGGAACTATCCCGGGGCTTCAGAGGTCAACACCCAGCGCGCAGCGCATGGCATAGTGGCGCTTTACTTCAACACGGCATCGCTTGCTGCCTTGGAGATGCCGGCAGAGTGGGTGAACCAGTCGAAGGCGATGGCAATTTCGCTATGTGAAAATCTGGCAGACCCCGCATAAAACGCAGCCATTCCGCAAACTACATTGTGTTCGCCCTGCTGATGACCTCGATTCTCCTGGGCTATCAATTTCTTTGGGGTCTGTTGTTTCTATATTGGAGCGTCCTTGGCATATCGTCTGGACAAGCTTTCTTGTTGACCGATGTCTGCATGGCAACTGAGCCGGTCCTGTTCTGGTGTATCCAGATCGCCAGGGTTGTGCTGGGTTTTTTCATGCTGCCGGGCGACTTCTTTCCATCGGTGGCTTAACTTTTCCAGAAGAGGAATGCACCCAATGGCAAACATGCTTTACCCCACTCAATGATCTGCTGAATGACAGTTTCAATCGTATGATGTCAGCCGATCAGTCCGGAGATCCCTTCAGGGAAACCTACCTGCGCCTGACGCGAAACGCCCAGGCCCAGCACGAGACTTTCGCTGCCGCCACCAAGGGCATTGAGGCCCCGGGCAGGTTCCCTGAAACTGACCTCGCACAGCAACTCAAGATGGTGGCCGCACCATCGCCGCCTCTGATCGTCTCGGGCTGGAGCAGCAGACTTTTTTTGTGCGCTACATCGGCTGGGACCATCATGATGAGTTGCTTGAAACCCATGCCAGCATGCTTGCCGTGTTGTCCCAAGCTCTGGGCGCCTTCCAGTCCGCGCTCGAAGACATGGGGCTGGCGGACAGGGTTGTCACCTTTACCGGTTCCGATTTTGGCCGCACGCTCACATCGAATGGCAACGGATCGGACCACGGTTGGGGCGGCAATACCTTGGTGATGGGGGATCCCATTGTCGGTGGCCGAATTTTCGGTGACTACCCTGTCCTGGGGTTGGGCGATGACAACCCGCTGGATGTGGGTGACGGCGTGCTGATCCCAACGACTTCTACCGATCAGCTCTATGCAGACCTTTCTCGTTGGTTTGGTGTTCAGGATGCGGCCCTAACTGAGATACTCCCCAATCTACGGCGTTTTGCGGCTCCGGGCGAACGACTTGGGTTGATTGGGTAACACCATACTTTCAAGCGGTGATCGCATGAAATGCCCCGCAATGATCGTGGCATTCGTTTGACCGCAGGCGGCCAAGTGTAAACACTTGAATGCTTGCTCGCTATTGGTTCTGAAGGCGTCGGCTCCCACGATCGAGACAACAACTTCGTCCAGATGCCATTCGTCATCGAGATTGCCATCCGACCGGGGATGGTTCGTTCTGGTGAACCCCCGTCCGAAGTTTCCGGCCCGGGCTGTATTATATATTGCGAAACGACGATGCTGTGCTCGGGAAGAAGATCTGAGCTCGAGAGCGGCCAAACCCTTTTCTTTATTAAGCAGCGTTTTCCTGCGGTGAATGCGTTTTTAAACCAGAGCTTCATTTGTCGAGCGGTCTACTTGACATGGGTCTGAAATCCATTACTTGTCACAAAAGACAACTTATTAGGAGGCGATGAGAATGGAACTCCTCAACACGTACATTAGCGACTTTCAGCTCAACTATTGGGAGACAATGATCGACGAGTGGTTTTTCGTCTTTGCAATAGGTTTCCTGATCTTTGAGCTTGTACGCTACGCCATAGGGAAAAAGCTTAGCTTCGAGATGGTTGGGGACACGGTCACCAACTTCATCACTCTTGGCTTTTTCATTGCGATTACCTTTGTGCTGATGGCCGGCTTTTATGTCGGAGCGTATGTCTGGGCGTCGCAATATGCTGTGTTCGACATTCCCACGACATGGGCGTCGTTCCTGATTGTGCTGGTTCTTGCGGACCTTGCCTATTACTGGGAACACCGAATCCTGCACCGGATCAATATTCTGTGGGCCACCCATTCGGTGCATCACAGTTCACCTTTCTTCAACATCTCGGTGGCTTACAGGCATGGTCCGCTGGATGGCTTCTGGCCCGTCTTCTTCCACCTGCCGTTGGTTCTTCTCGGCTTCAATCCCTTCGTTGTTTTGATTGCGGAACTTCTGGTGCAGCTCTACCAGACGGCGCTGCACACCGAGGTGGTTCGCAAGCTTTGGAAGCCCATTGAGTACATCATGAACACGCCGTCGCATCACCGTGTGCACCATGGGTCAAACCGCAAGTACCTGGACAAGAATTATGGCGGGATCTTCATCATCTGGGACCGTATGTTTGGCACATTCGAAGAGGAGAACGAGGAAGTCACCTATGGTCTGGTTACGCCCATCAATTCGGTGAATCCGTTTGTGGCGTTTTTCCACGGCTTTACCCGTGTCTTTCGCGATGCGTGGCATATGCCGGGTTTCCGGAACAAGCTGGCGGTTCTGTTCCGTCCGCCCGGCTGGCAGCCCAAGAAACAAGACGCCAAAACTTCGAACCACTCTTAAGGCGAGGACCAAGCCATGCCGTCCAACTCAAAACGCATCTTCGGGGCTCTGGCCACAGCCGCCCTGTTTGTTGGCGGAGCCTGGGTCGCCTCAGGTTTTCGCACCGACATCGCCGTGACCTCGGCCTCTTCGACAGGAACGCCGTCCGACTATGGGCTGGTGATCAACCTGCGCGGCGCACGCAGTGACAAAGGTCAACTTGTTGTCATGGCTTTTGATAATGCTGCCGCCTTCGACATACTGGATTACAACGCAGCCGCTGGCTTTATCGCGCTTCCGGCCAGCATGGAACCGCAACGCGTGGACTTCCCTGATCTGAATGCCGATTACTATAGCGTTGTGGCCTACCATGACGAAAATGGCGACTATGAGATGGGTTTTGACGAAAACTGGATGCCAACGGAAGGTTATGCTGTTTCGGGAATGAATGACCTCTATGATAATCCTGTGTTTGAATATTCACTGATCAGCCCGGGCATGCCGGTGGATTTGGTTTTCTTCTATTGGCCCGCGCAATCCTAGGGTCAGGATTCATAACCAATAGATGACGAGAGCGGCGAGCGCGATGGCCGAGAGGAACACCTTTGGTGATCGGTCATAGCGTGTCGTCAAGCGTCTCCAATCCTTGAGCTTGCCAAAAATCCCAGAAGACATGGAAAAGATCGCAGTCATGGGCATCGACATCGGTAAAGACACAAGCCACCTCGTCGACTTTGGTCATGCAGGCCGGCGCGTTTTGCGCAAGAAGATTGAGCGGTTAGAACTAACGCCGATCTTTGAGAAACTTTCGCGTTGCATCGTTGGGATGGAAGCCTGCATGAGCGCGCATTTTGTCAGCCGACTGCTGCGAGAGCTCGGTTTTGAGCCTCGGATCATCCCAGCGACCTATGTGAAGCCATTCAACAAGGGACAAAAGAAGGACTACAATGATGCGGAGGCAATTGCAGAAGCAGTGATGCGTCCAAACCTGCACACGGTCACTGAGAAGAGCCAGGACCAGTTGGACCTGCACGCAATGCACCGGGTTCGTTCCTGGCTGGTGGCGCTGCGGACTGCCACGTGTCGGACGTCAGCGCCAATGGGACAGTTTAGGTCGATTTGATAAGAGAGGGTTTCTGGCACATCGTAACCACCAAGGAGCGGAGATGATATAGGTCAAAGCGTTTAGCATTTGATCCAGTGGATCAAATGTAGCGCATGACCGGAACGTGTAAGAGCCACGGCGAGAAGGTCGTCAAAGACATCCTCCGCGCCACCCGCAAGCAGTATTCAGCGGAAGAGAAGATCAAGGTCGCACTGGACGGCCTGAAGGGCGAGGACAGCATTGCAGAGCTGTGTCGCCGCGAGGGCATAGTGCAGAGCCTCTACTACAGTTGGTCCAAGGAGTTCCTGGAAGCCGGCAAGAAACGTCTGGCAAGCGACACGGCACGTGCTGCGACATCGACCGAGGTCAAAGACCTACGGCGGGAATCCCGCGATCTGAAAGAAGTTGTTGCAGAACAGGCCCTGGAGCTTCGCCTGCTCAAAAAAGCATGATCGCGCCCTCTCGGCAGCATGCTTTACATGCGCCTGTCAGGTGACAGATGGGGGCGACGACGCATGAGATATCTGTCACCCGGCAGTCGCTGTCTGCAGCGATGAGAGGGCCGCATCCGAAAAACTGGAGATCATCCGCCTCATCGAAGGTTCGCATCTCCCGACCAAGCGCACTTTGGAGAAGCTGGGCATCCCGAAGACCACCTTCTATCGCTGGTATGACCGATATCTGGCTGGCGGCCCTGAGGCGCTTGAGGATCGCAGCCCGAAACCATCCCGCGTCTGGAACCGCATTCCCGAACCGGGGCGCGAGAAGGTCAAGGACCTGGCCCTGAAAGAAACTGATCTGTCGCCACGGGAGCTGGCCGTGCCGTTCACTGACGCGGAAAAGTACTTTGTGTCAGAGGGTAAGGAGGATCAGTGATCCGTCCAGTGGACGGATCACCCGACGAACGGGTATCGCATTCTCAAGTCTTACGACCTGATCACCAGCCCGGCCTATGTGGTTCCATCGGCGGCCGACGAGTTCCGGGACAAAACCACTCGGCCGAACCAACTCTGGCAGACCGACTTCACTTACCTGAAGGTGGTCGGCTGGGGCTGGTTCTATCTATCGACCATCCTCGATGATTACAGCCGCTACATCATCGACTGGAAGCTCTGCACGACGATGAAGGCCAGTGATGTCACCGATACGCTGGACCTGGCTTTGCAGGCTTCGGGCTGTGCCCAGGCGACCGTCTTCCACAAGCCACGGCTGCTCAGTGATAACGGATCCAGTTATATCTCTGGTGAACTTGTTGAATGGCTGGAAGATCAGGAAATGGATCATGTCCGAGGGGCGCCATACCATCCGCAAACTCAGGGAAAGATCGAGCGCTGGCACCAGACCTTGAAGAACCGCATCTTGCTGGAAAACTACTACCTGCCCGGTGATCTCCGGCAAAAGATCGATGCTTTCGTCGATCACTACAACCACCGGCGCTATCACGAGAGCCTGAAAAACCTCACCCCGGCCGATGTCTACTTCGAGCGCGGCCACACCGTTCTGAAACAACGAGAAAGGATCAAACGGAAGACAATCGAAACCCGGCGATTGCTTCACCGCAAAACCGCCGCATAATCAAACCAAACAGATGCGCCTGATCCTCTCTTAGCTCAGGCCGCCATCTGTCCCAAAAATCCCTGACGACGGACACATGATCCCACCATAGGCTTGCGCCATAAGGTCATAGCCCGGTTTGCTGGCATTCGGTCCCGTCTGGCCGAAGCCGGAAATCGAGCAATAGACAAGACCTGGAGAGATCGTGGACAGGCTCTCATAGTCGAGGCCAAATTTCTTCAGCGCGCCGGGTTTGAAGTTTTCGACCAAAACGTCAGACACGGCTGCGAGTTGCTTGATCGCCTCCTGCCCCTCGGCGCTTGCAAGATCGATGGCGATGGATCGTTTGCTCCTATTGGTGCAATCAAAATAAGCGCTGAGGTCCGCGACATTACTTTCCAACTCATCGAAGAAAGGCGGCCCCCAGCTTCTGGTGTCATCCCCGGCCGTGAGAGGATTTTCGACCTTGATGACATCCGCTCCCATATCCGCAAGAAGCTGCGTGCATGTGGGACCGGCCAGAATGCCAATGAGATCGAGGACCTTCAGTCCCGAAAGAAGACCCGTCATGCCGCGACCCTCAGAGACCCGACCGTTGCCTTGATGCGGACGCACGCGGATCGAAGGTCCTCCTCGGATGCAGCCGTCGAGATACGGATATGGGGCAACAACCCAAAGGCAGCGCCCGGAACGGTCGACGGATGGTGTTTGTCCAAAAGCCAAGCGCTGACCGCAGTGTCGTCTTTCAAAACCGCGCCGTCGCGTGTGGTTTGACCGATGAGGCCTCCAACATGCGGGAAGACATAGAAAGCACCTTCCGGTCGCAAACAGAAGATGCCGTCGATCCCGTTCAGCGCATCAACGACGATGTTGCGGCGGTGTTCGAAGCTTTTTGCGCGGTCTGCAAAAAACTCCGCCGGACCATCAAGTGCCGCAACCGACGCCGCTTGTGAGATGGAACAGGCATGTGTGCTGCTCTGACCTTGGACCACATTCATTGCCACGATCAGGGATGCCGGACCCGCGCCGTAGCCGATGCGCCACCCGGTCATTGCGAAGACCTTCGAGACGCCGTTGACCAGCAAAGCTCTTGGTTTCAGGTCGGGAGCAACATTTAGGCTCGAGACGAAGCGGTGATCATCGAACATCAGATGCTCGTAAATGTCGTCGCTTTGAACCCAGAGATGGGGGTGGCGGCGCAACACCTCCGCAATAGCAGAGAGCTGCGCTTTCAAAGCGCGGGCCTTAGCGACGAGCTCCATGATCATCGAGGGCGCGACTGCCGCGAGGCGGTCTGCACGCATATCAGATCCGTCCATCGTATGCCCCCCGATCAATCACCGCAGCAATGACTGTGAAACTGTCCGCGCTCCGGGCTTCCATGAGTGCAGCCTTCAGTTCTTCGGCGTTGCCAACGGTATGCCCGCTGCCTCCGAAGGCTTCGGCCAATCGGGCAAAGTCGTGCTTGTCGAAATCGACGCCCGCGTTCTTGAGCTGACGGCCGCGCTGTTTGATTTCAATCAGCGCGAGGCTGGCGTCCACAAAGACCACGAAAATGGTCTTCAACCCAAGTTCCGCTGCTGTCGACAATTCGCCGGCGACCATCAGCATGCCGGCATCACCGGAAAAAGACACGACGGTTCGCTCGGGCTCGATCAGGGAGGCACCCATTGCGAGCGGAACCGCGCAGCCCATCGTGCAGAGAGCAGACGACTGCAACAGGCCCTTAGGCGCGTAGCAGGACCACTTCTGGGATAGCAGAATCCGGTGCGCGCCGGAATCGACGGTAGCGACAGTGTTCTTTGGCAGCACGTCGCGACAGGTATCGATGACCACACCAGGTCCCCACGCCTCCGTCTCGGCAACGGCCTTGGTCAGGCTGTCACGCACGTCGTCGATCCCGCCCCCCGACCAGCTCGGCGTTGTCGCAATGCAATCTGACAAAGCGTCCAACGTTAGTCCGACATGGCTGACGAGTTGGAGGGTCGATTGGTGCATGTAGTGGGTGTTGGGCTCGGCGGTGATGTCGATGACATTGACAATTTCAGGGTCCCAGACATCGCGCCACCCAACCCGCATTTCGATTGGGTCGTAGCCAGCACAGATGATCAGATCAGCCTCCTTCACAAAGGGCAGTAGGATATCATCGTTCTTTGGCGACAGGCCCGCTCCGCCAAGGCAGAGCGGATGATCTTCCGCGATGATGCCTTTGGCTTTGTAAGTCGTAATGACCGGTACGTTATGCGCTTCGCAAAAACGCAAAACAGCGGCGCTCGCATTGTCCTTGAGCGCATCCAGGCCAGCGATCATCACGGGTCGCTTGGACGACGCGAGCCATGAGCGGGCCAGCGTGAGATCATCTTCCCCAGGAACAACCGCGCTGACCTTGGCCCGGCGGCGCATCTCAACGGGTCCAGGCTTTGCATCGGCCACGGAGATCGGGACGTCGATGTGAACAGGACCGTCCCGGCCATCCGTTGCAATCGCAACGGCCTTGTCTGCAATCGTATCCGCTCCATCCGCAGTCAGCACGAAGCTCGCCTTGGTGATGGGACGGAATACAGCCTGATGATCTAAAACCTGATGGGTATAGGTCAGGGCTTCGGTTGCATCGACACAGCCCGTCAGGACGATCAAGGGCACGCGGTCTTGCTGTGCATTCGCGACGACATTGACGCCGTTGACAGCCCCCGGCCCGACTGTCGCCACCAGAATGCCGGGCGCGCCCGTCATGTGATGCGCGCCCTCGGCCATAAAGCCGGCACTGTTTTCGTGCTTGCACAGAATGAATTTGATACCGGCCGTTTTGAGCGCATCGACTATCGTCAGCACCTCGCCACCCGGCATACCAAATGCATGCCTGCAGCCAGCCTCGTAGAGCCGCCGCGCGACGAGGTCGGCGGCCCGAAGGTCTTTCTCAGTTTTCATAGGGTCTCCTATTCAGCCGCGAAGCGCGCTGCTGTCGTGAGGCGCGTATATCCGTCACGCGTCTGTGGTGTTTTGATCCCAAGAACGGTCCCGGCGATTTGAGTTCTCAGGACTTGCGCTGTTCCACCGCCAATGGTGAACATGCGCACATCCCGATACATCCGCTCCAACGGCTCGCGGTCGCAGTAGCCACGTGCACCGAACATCTGCAGCGCGTCACTGACGACTTTGATCGCCATCTCGGAGGCAAAGAGCTTGGCACGGGCGGCCATTGTCATGTCAGGGTATTGGCTGCCATTCGGGCCGCGCGACCGCGCCGCCTCATGCAACATCAGCCGCGCCGCATGGACCTGCGTGTCCATATCCGCGACCATCCATTGAAGGCCTTGGAACTCCGCAAGCGGACGCCCGAACTGCTCCCGCTCATGGAGGTAACGCTTGGCATGTTCGAGCGCCCCGGCGGCGACACCCATGGCGATGGTACCCGCGCCGACGCGTTGTGAATTGTAAGCATTCATGAGGTCGGCAAAGCCGCGCTTGAGGCCAGATGGCGGTTTGACCAACCACTTTTCTTCGATCTCGACATTCTCAAATCGAAGTTCCGCTTCCGGCATCCCGCAAAGGCCCATCGTATATTCGCGGCCCACCACGGCGAACCCTTTTGGCATCTCGCCCGAGAGCGGATCGGCATGAAGGATGAAACCGCCAATGCCTTGCTCGACACCCGCTTCATCGAGGACGCGGGCAAAGATGAGGTGGAGTTTTGACACGCCGCCGCCGGTGATCCAGTGCTTGGTGCCGTTGAGGATGTATCGATCACCCTGTTTGCGCGCCGTGGTCAGCATCTCAGTTGCAGCACTCCCGGCCTCAGGTTCGGTGATGCAAATCGCGGGTTTGTCTCCGGACAGAACATGGGACGCGCAAAAGGCTTTCTGCTCATCATTGCCGTAGCCCATGACTGCGCTGATGCCGCCCATATTGCCTTCGACAACGACGCGCGCCGTCAGCGTGCAGGCCTTGGCGATCTCTTCGACCACCATGGCCACGTCGAGAAAGCTTGCGCCCTGACCGCCATATTCCTTCGGAATAGACATCCCCATGATCCCGGCATCGGCGAGTTCACCAACGTTCTGCCAGCAGTAGACACGGGATTTGTCCCACTCTGCAGCGCGTTTCTCAAATCCCGGCACCAACTCTTTTGCGACGTCAACAAGCGGATGTGTCATGGCAGGTCCCTCATTCTCTTCTGGTCAGAATACGCTTGCTAAAGTCCAACGCAATCGAATAAGATTTGATATCAAATACAGAGTTTCTTAAGTAATGCAGACACGTTCTCTCAGAACCCTGGTCCGCGTGTCCAAGGTCGGCTCCTTTGCTAAAGCAGCTGAGCAGCTGAACATGACTTTGTCCGCTCTTTCCATGCAGATGAAGGCTTTGGAAACGGAACTCGGCGTCGATCTCTTTGATCGCACCGTGCGGCCACCGCGCTTGACACCCATCGGACGAACCATCGTCGAGGCCGCGACGCCGCTGCTGCAACGCGAGGACAAGCTTCTCGATCTGTGCAGGCCCACGGATACTTTGGTTGGACATTTCCGGATCGGCTTTGTGACCTCCGCCGCCGTCCGACTGCTGCCTGACTTTCTGAAGAACGCCAAGCGCGATGCTCCACAGGCGACCTTCGCGTTTGAGACCGGGCTCTCAAAAGTGCTGCAGGATAAGGTTGTGAATGGGCAACTCGACGCGGCGCTTGTCACGGATGCCGAAGGCGTTCCTGATGCGCTGTCAGAATTGGTGCTGAGGGAAGAACCTTTTGTTTTTGCGGCCCATGAAACCCTCCTAGTGGACGGTCTCACGGGTTTGCTGAGTGAGCAGCCCTTCTTTCACTTCATGCCCAACACGGGCATCGGGAAACTTATCGCAGGCGAAATGTTGAAGCATGACCGACCAAAGGAGTCCGAGACGATCGTTCTCGATAACCTGGAAGCCATCATGGAATGTGTCTCAGCGGGACTGGGATTTACGCTTCTGCCTGCACCGGACGTTGTCCGATATCGGTCCGCAGAGGTCAAAAGTATCCAACTTCCAAAGGCTTCGGCCAGAAAGCTGGTTCTCGCAACTGTGCGCGACGGCGCGTTGGCCGGACGCGAAGCAGCGCTTGCGGCTCTGTTTTCGGTCGACAATGCCTAAATGGTAGAGGTGTGAGGGCTGGTTTGAATCGTGCCGGAGGGGCACAAGCTTCGGAACAAGTTTCGAATTCAAGTAGTCGGTCCTGGCTATGCGGAGCCCTCGCCGTTAAGGACGGCCCAGAACCGACTTTGCGCACTTCGTTGGATTTCTGCAGCCGCGCACGCATTCCGGCCATTCACGGCAAGCGCGAAATCCGATAAGAATTCGCCGTTCGGGACCGCGTAAGAAAACCGCAATTGGCTCCTGGTTGTGAATGTCGACTTCATCTCGACATTACGAGTTGGTTGTCGAATTTCACCATTCCGCGAAATATTGAAAACGCTCACAAAAGAGCTCTTGTGGTTCAGTCAGAACGACGAAGGTGTGCATGCGCTGATCACCTTGCACGGCGCATCACCGGCATTCCGAAACCTGTGTGGCAAAATGCTTGAGAAGTAATACGCATCACCTGGCCCCAGCACCCTCGACTGCCCATCAACCGTGACTTCAAGACGGCCCTCTATCACAACCGCGCATTCCTCACCTTCGTGAGACAGTTCAGCTCGCCCCGAGTCGGCACCTACTTCGTACTCCTCGATTAGCATCTGTAATTTTCTGTCTCGGCGCTCACC
Source organism: Ruegeria sp. HKCCE3926 (assembly GCF_017872515.1). Taxonomy (NCBI): domain Bacteria; kingdom Pseudomonadati; phylum Pseudomonadota; class Alphaproteobacteria; order Rhodobacterales; family Roseobacteraceae; genus Ruegeria; species Ruegeria sp. HKCCE3926. Next base: position 360,684 of record NZ_JAEDOU010000003.1, read on the forward strand.
TGCGACAAGCAAATAGGAAACTCCGGTTGAACCAAGGTCGCGCATTCTTTCGTGCGGATAAAAAAACGACTCCTCGTTCTGCAATTCGAAACTGAAGAAAAAACCCAAGTTGACGTCGACTGCGGCAAGGATCTTTTTTAGCAGCGCCACGGAAGGTTGAGTTGATCCACTCTCGATCTGAGAAATCGTTCCGCTACCCACTCCTGCGCGTTTCGCCATTTCGCGTTGACTGAGGCCTTTGGTCGTTCGAATCAACTTTAGACGACGGGCTGTTTCGAGATCTGATGACATAACCGTTACTCCAGTGCTTTCCCGCTTTGGATCGAAAGCATTCTAAGGGCCCAACGATTTTTTTCAATAACTTACAGATTAAAACAAAGCCGGGTATGCGGAAGGCGCGAACTCTGCAAAGATTTGTCATCAAATGAAAATCTGCTTCACGAGGAATGTACGTGCTCGATCAACCCAACACAATGTCATCGTTTTGGATGCCGTTTTCGGCCAATCGTGATTTCCTTCGCGAGCCCCGGATGATCCAATCGGCTGAAGGAATGTATTACACCAGTTCCGATGGTCGGAAGATCATGGATGGCACCGCCGGACTGTGGTGCGTCAACGCGGGCCACCGGGATCCGCTGATCGTAGAAGCCGTGCAGAAGCAGGTGCACGAGTTGGACTATGCGCCGAATTTCCAGTTCTCCCACCCTCAGGCGTTTGAGTTGTCGGCAAAGCTGACCGCGATGATGCCTGAGGGAATGAAACACGCCTTCTTCACCAACTCAGGCTCCGAGTCCGTCGATACGGCGCTCAAGATCGCACTGCATTACCATCGGATGCGAGGCGATGGAGCGCGCACCCGCCTGATCGGGCGCGAGCGCGGGTATCATGGCACAGGGTTTGGTGGCATTTCGGTTGGCGGCATCGTCAAGAACCGCATGCATTTTGGCACGCTCCTGACCGGTGTTGATCATCTACGTCACACGCATGATCTGGAGAAAAACGCATTCTCTCGCGGTTGCCCGCAACACGGGGCAGAGTTGGCGGACGATCTGGAGCGTTTGGTTGCTTTGCATGACGCCTCGACCATTGCGGCTGTGATCGTCGAACCAATGGCCGGTTCAACCGGTGTGCTTCTGCCGCCGAAAGGATACTTGAAGCGACTGCGTGAGATCTGCGACCGACATGGCATTCTGCTGATCTTCGACGAGGTAATCACTGCATTTGGTCGTCTGGGTGCGGCGACGGCATCAGATTATTTTGATGTAAAGCCAGACATCATCACGACCGCCAAAGGCCTGACCAACGGCGTAATTCCGATGGGTGCGGTCATTGTGTCCGATAAGATCTACGACTCGGCGATGGAAAACGCCGATGCGCCGATCGAACTGTTCCATGGCTATACCTATTCCGCAAATCCGGTGTCCTGTGCCGCCGCGCTGGCAGCTTTGAAGAGCTATGAACAGAACGACCTGTTCCGCCGCGCCGCGTTGCTATCGCAGCCTTGGGAGGATCAGCTTCACAGCCTTAAAGGGCTGCCGAATGTGATCGATATTCGCAACCTGGGACTGGTTGGCGCAATTGAACTCGCCCCACGAGAAGGCGCGCCGGGTGCACGGGGCTATGATGCAATGAAGCGGGCCTGGGATGCCGGAATAATGATCCGTGTCACCGGTGACATCATTGCCTTGTCGCCACCACTGATCATCTCGGAACCCGAAATAACGACACTCTGTCAAACACTCGGAGAAGTATTGGCTGACCTGCCATAGTCCCTGACTTCTAACCCCAAAAAGGACTGACATCATGAAAGATGCATCCCCGATCGCTTTGATCGGCCACTACATTAATGGCCAAATCACTGCTCCATCCGGTGAAAATACTCAGCCGGTTTTCAATCCCGCAACCGGAGCGCAAACCGGCGAGGTGTCGCTGGCGAACGTCCAGACAGTCGACGACGCAGTGGCCGCCGCCAAAGCAGCGTTCCCGAAGTGGTCGAACACTCCGCCGATCCGCCGTGCACGTCTTATGAACAACTTTCTGGCTCTGGTGCGTGAGCACAAGGACGAATTGGCGCGCGCGATCACCGTCGAGCACGGCAAGGTTTTCACCGACGCCCAAGGCGAGGTTGAGCGCGGTATTGATATCATCGAGTTTGCCTGCGGCATCCCGCAACTCCTCAAGGGCGATTACACGGAGCAGGTCTCCACTGGCATGGACAACTGGACCACGCGTCAGGCGTTGGGGGTTGTCGCCGGGATCACTCCCTTCAACTTCCCGGTCATGGTGCCGATGTGGATGTTCCCGATCGCCATCGCCGCAGGCAATACCTTTATCCTGAAGCCGTCTCCGACCGATCCGTCGGCCTCTCTGCTGTACGCGAATCTGATGCAGAAGGCAGGTTTCCCTGATGGTGTGTTCAACGTCGTACAAGGTGACAAGGTCGCCGTGGACGCGTTGTTGGAGAACGACGACGTCAAGGCCGTGTCCTTCGTCGGTTCGACCCCGATTGCGAACTATATCTACGAAGTTGGTGCTCGGCACGGCAAACGGGTTCAGGCTCTGGGTGGCGCAAAGAACCACATGCTGGTGATGCCCGATGCCGACATGAACAAGGCTGCCGACGCCCTGATTGGTGCGGCCTTCGGGTCGGCGGGCGAACGCTGCATGGCGATTTCTGTTGCCCTGTTGGTTGGCGATGCCGCCGACAAACTGATGCCGGTCCTGAAAGAGCGCGCCGAAACTCTGAAGATCAAGAATGGCCTTGAACTGGACGCCGAGATGGGCCCGATTGTCACCGCCGCTGCGCGTGATCGGATCAAAGGCTACATCGACTCTGGTGTTGCAGAGGGTGCTGACCTGCTAGTCGATGGTCGCGACTATACCGTCGAAGGGCACGAAGAAGGGTTCTTCCTGGGCGGCACCCTGTTCGACAACGTCACGCCCGACATGAAGATCTACAAGGAAGAGATCTTTGGCCCCGTCCTGTCCTGCGTCCGCGTCTCGAACTTTGCCGAAGGCCTTCAACTGATCAACGACCACGAGTTCGGCAACGGCGTGTCACTGTTCACCCGTGACGGCAACGTTGCGCGTGAGTTCGGCAAACAGGTTCAGGTCGGCATGGTCGGCGTCAACGTCCCGATCCCGGTTCCGATGGCATGGCACGGCTTTGGCGGCTGGAAGAAGAGCCTTTTCGGCGACATGCACGCCTATGGCGAAGAGGGCGTTCGTTTCTACACCAAGCAGAAATCCATCATGCAGCGCTGGCCCGAGAGCATCTCGGAAGGTGCCGAATTCGTCATGCCAACGGCAAAATGATCATCCGATCCAAGGAGTGAAGAAAATGTTCATTGGTGTTCCCAAGGAAATCAAGAACCATGAATATCGGGTTGGCCTGACCCCCGAAAGCGTCGCGGAACTGGTTTCTCATGGTCACAACGTCATCGTGGAAACCAATGCCGGCATCGGCATCGGCGCGGATGATGATGCGTACCGGGCCGCGGGCGCAGAGATCGCCGAAACCGCAGCCGATATCTTTGCCAATGCAGAGATGATCGTGAAGGTGAAGGAACCTCAGGCTGTGGAACGCGCCATGCTGCGCGAAGGTCAAATCCTATACACCTATTTGCATCTGGCCCCCGACCCGGAACAGACCAAAGATCTGGTCAACTCGGGCGCTGTCTGCATCGCTTACGAGACAGTCACCGACGATAATGGCGGTCTGCCCCTGCTGAAACCGATGAGCCAGGTTGCCGGTCGCATGTCGATCCAGGCCGGTGCCAGCGCTTTGGAGAAAGCAAAGGGCGGTCTGGGCGTATTGCTGGGCGGGGTGCCCGGCGTGAAGCCCGGCAAAGTTGTGGTCATCGGTGGCGGTGTTGTTGGGTTCAATGCGGCTCAGATGGCTGTTGGCTTGCACGCGGACGTGACCATTCTAGACCGCAATCCGGCAGTTCTTGAGAAGTTGGAGAACCATTTCGAGGCGTCCGCCAAGGTTGTCTATTCGACCAAGGCTGCGCTGGAGGAAGAAGTCACCAATGCCGATCTGGTTGTGGGCGCGGTTCTGATCCCGGGTGCCGCTGCACCCAAGCTGGTCACGCGCGAGCTGATCTCGAAAATGAAACCCGGTGCGGTCGTCGTGGACGTGGCGATCGATCAGGGCGGCTGCTTTGAAACGTCCAAAGCCACCACTCACGCAGAGCCCACGTATGTTGTCGACGATGTTGTTCACTACTGCGTCGCCAACATGCCGGGCGCAGTCGCCCGAACGTCGACCTATGCACTGAATAACGTCACGCTGCCGCATGCTCTGGCCATTGCCAACAATGGGTGGAAGCAAGCACTCGCAGACAATCGTCACCTTATGAACGGACTGAACGTGGCCCACGGGAAGGTGACATACAAAGCTGTGGCCGATGATCTTGGATATGAGTTCATCGCCCCGGAACTTTGCTGAATTGAAGCAAAGAAACGTCCCGCCGCGCGCAATGCGGCGGGAGACCCACCACTGAGGAGGAAACCTAATGATTACGAAGATTAACCGCCGCGCCCTTGGCGCGATGGGTGCCGCGGCTTTGCTTGCTGCAACCACAATCTCAACAGAAGCCGCAGCAGAAGACATGACTCTGCGCTTTGCCGGTGTGTTCCCGATTGACCATCAGGGCACGAAAATGATGGAGCAGGTCGCAGCGGATGTCGCGGCAGCAGACGTCGGCTTGAAGATCGAAGTATTCCCGGCAAACCAACTGGGTTCGGGTGAGGCGCTGTTCGAAGATGTTGCGCGCGGTAATATCGACCTGGCATCGGCGTTCATCTATGCCGATACCGATCCGCGTTTGGAATTCCTGTCAATGCCGTTCCTGCTGGGCGGCTGGGATGACATGGAAAGCACGCTTTTGAACATAGATTCCGAGTTCAACACCATCCTGCAAGAGATCACCGACGAATACGGTGTTCGCGTGATGGCACAGAATCCGGAGGGGTTCATCGGTATCGTTGCTTCGCAAGAGCCCGACAACTGGAATACCTTTGACGACAAAGGCATGAACATTCGTGTCTGGTCGTCCAGCGTCGTGAAGTCGATGGTCGAAGAACTGGGTTACCAGGCGACCACTATGGCATGGGGCGACATTTTCCCCGCACTTCAGGCCGGCATTGTCGATGGGGCCATCTGCTGCACCAAGACTGCGACCTACTCGATCTTCGCAAAGTCGGATGTTGGCACCCACTTTGTCGAATACAACTCGATCTCAGAGCTGACAACTTTCTATGCGTCGCAGCGGACGCTCGACAAGTTGAACGACGAACAGCGTGCCGCGCTGCAGGCCGCGATGACCAAGGCGTCCGAAGACTTCTTTGCCTACAACCGTGAGAATGACGAGGTGTTCGGCCAGAAACTACTCGACAAAGGCTACACCATCCTGCGCCTGAGCGACGAAGAACAAGCTGCGATGGCCGCTCATGTCCAGGAAACGGTCTGGCCCGCGATGGCACAAAACGTCGGTCAGGACATCATCGACCGCCTGCTGGCAGCAAAGGAACAGCAATAAACACTGAAAAGAAGGGCCAGCAGATCAGCTGGCCCTTCTTTGGTCTTTGGCGCAACAAAGGGAGGGAGAAAGATGTCTAGTTCTGAAGCTGAACGTCCGTTGGTCGTCGAAAGTGCAGAAAAGAAGAGCTCGCAAAAAATCACTGACGAGTTGCCGGTTATTATAGGATATCCGCTGAAAGCAGTGGCCTTTGTCATGAGGCAGATCGTTATGTTTGCCGGTTTCCTGATGGCTTTCACATTTGGGGCAGTTGTTGTCATTCGCTATGGATTTGGCGGTGATCTGTTTGCCTACGAAGAGTGGCTTTTGGGCATTAGCATCATCGGGTTTTTTGCAGGCGCAGTGCTGGCCTCTGCCCGCAACCTGCATATCAACGCGGACATTCTGGGCATTGTAATCCAAAACCCCCGGTTGATCTGGTGGCGCGGCTTTGTCGTCCTGACTGTTGAGGTGCTGGTGATCCTGTTTCTCATGTATGCGTGCTACGTTTCGCTGCTTGATGACTTCTCATTCCCGCGGTTGCGCGCAACCCCGGTGCTGCGCATTCCATTTGTGACCTGGCGGATCGCAATCATGATTGCCTTTGGCCTCATGGCAACGTTCACGGCGGCATACTTGTACGTACACATCCGCAAGGGGCTCGGGCTTCCCCTGAGATCAGAAATGCAAAAAGGAGAAACCCAATGATCATCGGAGGAAGTCTCCTTATTGTCTGCTTTATGCTGCTGTTGGGCGTTAGCGTTTACGTGGCATTCGGATCGGTCTTGATTTTCATCGCAATTGTTGGAGATCAATCCATCACCGGCTACCTGCCGACCGGCTCTACAGGCATCCGTTCATTGGTGCTTTTGGCGATCCCGCTCTTCATGATCGCTGGTGGCATCATGGAAAAAGGCAAAATTGCCGCCCCTCTTGTCTCGTTGGCTGAAATGTTCATTGGCCATATCAAAGGGGGATTGAGCGCGGCAGGAGTACTGGCCTGCGGTGTGTTCGGCTCTATCTCCGGTAGTGCGAACGCAACGCTGACCTGTATTGGCGGCATCATGATGCCCCACCTTAAAAAGGCCAACTATCCGGGTGGGCAATCGGCGGCTTTGATCGTAGCGGCCAGCCCCTTAGGTCTGTTGATCCCACCGAGTTCGTCGCACATCCTTTATGGCTGGGTCGCACAGCAGCATGTACTAAAGTGCTTCTTGTCCACGGTCATTCCGGCGATCATCCTGATCACGCTATTGATAATCGTTAATCAGTTCATGCTGCGGAAGTATGACGACATTAACCTGACGGAACGTCCTAAACCGTTTCTGCCGACATTCGGAGTTCAGGCGCGCCTGGCCGGACCTGCGCTTATGATGCCTCTGATCATTCTGGGCGGAATCTATGGCGGTATCATGACACCGACCGAAGCCGCCGGTATCGCAGTGGTCTACTCGATCCCAATCGCGATCTACTTCTATCGTGGCCTGACCTGGAAAACTCTGGCCCAGACCATCCAGAATTCCGGTGTTACGATTGGTGTGGTCATGGTCATGATCTTCATGGTTCTGATCGTGTCGGACAACCTGATCTCGCAGGGTGCCCCTCAGTTGGCCAAAGATCTGGTCTATTCCGTTTCGGACAATCCGGTCGTCATCCTTCTGATGATCAACGTTGTGATGATCCTGATCGGGATGCTGATGGACGATATCTCGGGTTTGCTGCTGGCGACACCGATCTTGCTGCCCATCGCGCAGAGCACTGGAATGGATCCGATCCATTTTGCGGCTGTGATTGGCGTGAACCTGGGTATGGCGAACATCACCCCTCCAACTGCGCCGCTGCTTTACCTTGGAGCTCAGGTCTGTGATGAGCCGGTTTCGCGCATGCTGTGGCCGACTTTGATCTTCATTGTCTTTGCATGGCTTCCGACGCTGATGCTGACGACTTTTGTACCAGAGTTGGCTCTCTTCCTGCCTGATCTCCTGCTCAGCCGGTAGTGGCAAGAAAGCGCAAAAGCCCAAGACGAAATAGCACGCACCCCAACTTTCGGCTGGGGTGCCTGAGCGCCCTCCTAAAGATGAAGTGGGAGAGGCCAGTTCGCAGAAGAAAACTGAAAACAAAAAAACGGAGGTTTAAAATGTACAAAAATATTCTAGTCGCGCTGTCGCTGGAGCATGGCATCAGTGAACACGCGCTTGCGGCGGCACATGCCCTTGTATCCGAAGGTGGAAAAATCACTGCCGCGCATATCCATGAGCCCCCGAACAGACAGATAATGTGCTATATGGATGAAGGGATTGCAGAAAAATCTCTCCAGAAAGCAAAGGCGCGCTTGGCCGAGCGCCTAACAAGTGAGACCGACGTGTCGTCTATCCTGCTCGAGAGCCAATCGGCAGGTCGCGCAATCACCGAATACGCCAACAAACATGGCATCGACTGTATCGTCCTCGCTTCACATAAACCTGGGATGAAAGAGTTCTTTTTGGGTTCCACGGCTGCTCTCGTTGTTCGCCATGCTCAGTGTTCGGTGCATGTACTACGTCTGTGACGCTGGCACCCACAATATTTAGCAACTTTGCCCTGAGAAATCTGCGGTGATAAGCACGTCTCAATGCGACCTGGGGTCAGGATTCATAACCAATAGATGACGGTTGCTGCAAGTGCGATTGCGGAGCGGAAGACTTTGGGACAGCGATCATAACGTGTCGCTACGCGCCTCCAGTCCTTGAGCCTATAGGGCCTCCATAGAAGTGCGCGCAAACCATGCCGCTCAGCAGGATAAGTTCAGCCAGAAGGTTCTGTCGCAAACTTTGTTCCCACCTGTCAGGTCAAGCTTAGTTTTGGTAGCGCATGCTCTAAATGACAGGAGCAGACTGTGACAATCTCATTCAAAGGCGCATATTTTCCGAAAGAAGTGATCTTGTACGCGGTTTTCTTCTACCTACGCTACGGTGTTTCATACCGGGATCTGGAAGAAATCATGGCGGAACGCGGCGTTGAACTCGATCACGCGACCTTGAATCGCTGGGTGAGCCGATATGCCGGTCTTGTCGCTGATGCTTCGCGGCACAAAAAGCGTCCTGCCGACCGTTCATGGCGCATGGATGAGACCTATGTGAAGGTGAAGGGTGAGTGGGTTTATCTCTATCGCGCCATCGACAAACACGGCAAGATCCTTGAATTCATGCTATCCAAGCGCCGAAATAAAGCGGCTGCGACCAAGTTCTTCGCTCGTGCGCTTGAGGTAAACGGATTACCACGGAAAATTGTCATCGACAAAAGCGGTGCAAACACAGCTGGCATCAAAGCAATAAACAAGATGCTGAAAGGCTTTGGTTGCCTGGTACCGATTGAGATGGTGAGGCGGAAGTATCTCAACAACATCATTGAACAAGACCATCGCTTCATAAAACGTCGGATCAGGCCAATGCTGGGTTTCAAGTCTTTCTCTTCAGCTGCATCTGCCCTAGCTGGTATCGAACTGGTTAACATGATCCGCAAAGGTCAATTCACGCCCGAACTCCGTCCGTTTCAGCAGTTTGCTCAACTGGCAGGGTAATCAACCTGCCTGCGCCATCTCCTCAGCCTTCAAAGGAATTTGTGACAGAACCTAG
>NZ_JAEDOU010000004.1:0-355788 GCF_017872515.1 Ruegeria sp. HKCCE3926
TGTCCGGCGAGTATATGTCCAAGATGTTCCAATGTCCGGTCGTTGGTGTTGGGTTGTTGATCATTGGGACATCAAGAACGGTTGGTTTGCCGCTGGCGATTGCCGCTTCCAATGCGGGCAACAATTCATCAGCAGCACTGAGCCTGTGCCCTTCTGCACCATAAGCTTTTGCAATATCTGCATAACCCGGTCCGTTTGCGGGTGCGGCGGCTGATCCGGGGAACGTGGTTCCATAGGTCAAACCGTAATGAGCTTTTTGAAGACCTGCGATCGTTCCGAAGGCGTTGTTGTTCATGACCAGCCAGATGATGCCCAGATTGAGTTCGACGGCCGTTGCGAGCATCGACGGGTTTTGACCGAAGCCACCATCGCCAACTAAACTTAGTACGACTCGATCAGGTGCTGCCAATTTCGCGCCGATCGCGCCCGGAGGGCCAAAACCCATCGTCGCGAACCCGCCCGGGGTCAGTATTGAGCCAGGGGTCAGGATATCGAATTGCTGTCCGACACCGTTCTTGTTCCACCCAACGTCCGTGGTGATGATGGCATCCTCAGGCAGTGCCTTGCGGGCATCTGCCAGAATACGCTCGGGCATCATTGGAAAGGCCGATGAGGTCGCCATTTCCTCGTTGCGCGCTTTGAAGTCCGTCCGGAAGCCAGCGATCTTCTGTTCCAGCGTGGGGCGCTTGAAGCCGTCCGGATACATCTCGCGGGCGACCCGGTTGAGGACGCGCAATGCGGCCTTGGCGTCAGCAACGACTCCGATCTCGGTGGGGTAGTTCCGGCCGATCTCCTGCGGTTCAATGTCGATATGAATGACCTTGGAACCGGGGATGTTGAACGTGTAGCCGGGGTACCAGCTGGAGCAATCGGCCTCTTTGAACCGAGTGCCCACGGCAAAGATGTAGTCCGCATTCAAGCAGGACTGGTTGACCAATTCGGTGCCCCAAAACCCGGTCATTCCCAGCACAAGCGGATGGTCGTCTCGCAACGCGCCTTTACCCATCAGGGAATGCGCGACTGGAAGGCCCATATGTTCAACAAATTCTCGCAACTCCTCACTGGCCTGCGCCAACAGGATACCGCCGCCGACATAGGCAACCGGGTTTTCGGCCTGTGCCAGAGCCTCAATGATTTCACGTGCGGTTTCATCGTCAATCGACGGCTTCTTGAGCGCGCGCGTGTTATCGCGGATACGGTCGAAGCTGTCCGAGGGGATCACCTCGGAGAAGATGTCCATCGGCACATTGACCAGCACCGGCCCGGGCTGACCGCTTTCAGCCAGATGGAACGCCTTTTCCAAGATTTCGGCCATCAGGTCGGCGCGATCCACCCGCCAAGCACGTTTGACGAAGGGGCGATAAATCTCCCATTGGGCCGCGTCTGCGTGCAGGTTCACTTCCTGATGCGGATGCTTGCCATAGTAATGCGTGGGAATATCGCCCGCGATCACGACCATGGGGATACAGTCCAGCGCCGCGTTGGCGACCCCGGTAGCACAGTTTGTCAAACCTGGGGAGAGGTGTGACAACACCACCGAGGCCTTGCCCGTCACGCGGGCATATGCGTCCGCCGCGTGGCTGGCGATTTGTTCGTGCCGCACCGTGACAAAATCAATCGGACTTTCGGCCAGTGCAGCCAGAACTGCGATGTTTGTATGGCCACAAAGCCCGAACACATGCTTGACATCACGGCGTTCGAGGAAATCAACGATGTGTTCGGCGACGGTTTTACCGTCGAGTTTGCTTGCGTCCATCACGCGACCTCCTGTCCGTAGAATTCACCGAACAGGTCCGGCTCCGAGGGGCGATCCTCAGGGATCGGACGGCTGACCCAGGTGTAGTTCATCATGTGTTTCATGGTGACGTTTTCATTTGTGATGTTGCCGCCCCAGATGCCGCAACCAAGGCTGCTGGTCATAGGCATGCCATTGGTCCACGCACCCGCGTTGGCCTTGGACTGAGGCTGTCGAACCATCATGCGACTGACCGGAGCCAGACGCGCCAACCGGTCGATGTGATCGTCATTGTGGCTGTAGATGCCGCAGGAATGGCCCTTGCCCCCGGTGTTGTAGATCTGGCTGACCGTTTCCAGCGCATCATCGAAAGTTTCGAAGTGATATAGCGCCATTAACGTGGTCAGTTTTTCCTTGGAGAACTTATGCTGCGGGCCGATTTGCCCCTGATTTTCAACCATCAGGAATTTGCGATCTTCGGGGATCGAGAACCCGGCGACCTTGGCCGTTTGCTGAGGCGGACAAGCTATGGTCGGGAACGTGCGGTTGCCCCTATCATCCCACATAGCCGCTTCGAGCATGGCCTTCTCTTCATCCGAACAGAGATATCCACCTTCGGCCTCAAGTGCCTTGATCATATCGTCGTAGACCGAGCGCTGGATGATGATGTTGCCATCTGCCGAGCAGCCAGACCCAAAGTCAGAGGTCTTAGAAATACGAGTGTTCTGAGCGGCAATGTCCAGATCTGCGGTCTCATCGATGACGATGGACGAATTGCCCGCGCCCACGCCATAGGCCGGACGTCCCGAGCTGTAGGCTGCTTTGACCATGGGCTTGCCACCCGTCGCCAGCGTCAGGTCGCAGATCTCCATCAGATGTTGCGTCAATGGGATCGACGGTTTGCGAATGGATTGGAACAAGTCCTCGGGGGCACCGGCAGCACGACAAGCTGCACGCATGACCTCGACCATTTCAAAGGTGGTATGGGCGGTTCGCGGATGCGGGCTGAAGACGACCGCATTCCGGGCGTTCGCGGCGGACACGCCGGTCACTGGTGGAGTCATTGCCGGGTTGGTCATCGGGATCAGGGAGGCGATCACACCGGCAGGTTTGGCATATTTCACCAGACCTTTTTCCTCATCCACCTCGACGATACCCGTCGAGGGTGTGCGCAAGACATCTCGCAGCACCATGTGAATCTTGAAGCGCTTCGCAGGACGCCCTGCGCGATCTCCGATACCGCTTTCGTCCACGCCCTGCTGGGCCAAACGCGTGAAGGTCTTCTCGTTCCCCGCATACCACGCAATGGCCTGAGACAGGCGGTCCAGCCTGTCCTGACCCCAATCCTCGATCTCGGCCATGGCAGCGCGGGCGCGCGCCAGCATATCGGCCGCCATGTTGCGGTCTTTCTCAGTGAGCTCTTTGCCCATGATAATCCTCTTGGTGTTTTGGAATTGCTGCATCGGTCATACGACGCTGAGATCGCGCCGCGCCGAATGTCCGCTTGGCGTGGCTGAGACAGCGACGCGCGTGTTCTTCATATCCCAACTCGGCAACGCGGCTTTGGTTGGGCAGTTCGATGGAATAGTCGACGGGTGGCATCCGTTCGATGATACCGGTGAAATCGATCCAGCCTTCGCCGGGGTACAGCCTTGCATCACGGGCCAGCTGGATCATGCCTTCGCGCGTATCAGCGATTCCGGGCAGGCAATCTGAGATATGCAGGAAGTGAAAGAGGTCCGAGGGGACGTGCAACAGCTCTCCAAGATCCACTCGGCTGAGGTGCAGATAGAGCGTGTCGACCAGGATACCGCCGTTGGGCTGATCGGAAGCGCGGACAATATCCAGGGCCTCATCCAGAGTGCGCAGGCGGGAAAAACTTGGGAACTCCAGGTCCACCGTTAACCCGTAGGGCGCGGCCAGTTCGCAGGTTTCAGAATAGACGTCGATCAGAAAATCACGATCATCACGGGTATTGGTCCACGCGCTCATGATCATGCGCTTGGCACCCAATTCCCCACCGATCTCAAGAGAAGGCTCAAAACTGCGCGGATCGACATCTTCTGTTATGCGCGCAAGTTCGACATCGAGGACTTTCAAGCCAGTGGTAGAGAGAGCAGTTTTGGTGGCATGCACCTGTGCCTTGTCTATTGGAGATTGAGTGAATTCACCGGGCACATGCATCGGAATGAAGCGGGGGCTGACGGCATCGTAACCGGCCCGCGCGGCGATATAGACCAACTCGGGCGGCGTACAGCCAATCAGCGTCAGATGCGCCAAGGAATAGAGAGAGGGGCTTGCGCCAGCCTCTTCGGGTTTCACCATGAACGACAGCTCCACGTGTCTGCGAATCTTAAATTCATCACACGTAGTAAAAAATATCTGATATTTTTTAAAATATCAACTTTTAATACTGAGCAGGAAATGAAAGCGCCCGGGCAACTGCCCGGGCGTGTTTTACAATCTTGTTGGCAGAGCCTTAGAGAGTGACCCAGTCACCTCCGGACTGGTGAGAGCGCACGGAGGCTTCAATAAACCGGACGCCATCTGCACCTTGTTCGACACTGGGATAAGTAAGCCAATCATCCGGAACGGTAACGCCATCCCGACGCGTGGCTACGGCCATAGCAAATTCCGCATAGAGGTTGGCCCAGGCTTCGATAATCCCTTCTGGGAAGCCGCGCGCGGTCCGGATTAGACGTTCTGCGCCGGGGCCGATGCCATGCCCGTGACCTCGGCTGATGATACGATCCGGCTCACCGAACCGATTGAACTTCAGCTGTTCCGAATTCTCCAGGTCCCACTCGAGACCTCCTTCGTTCCCGAATATGCGCAACCGCAACCCTCCCCGATTCCCAGGGGCCAGGCGAGTCGCCATCAGAGTTCCCGGAACCTCGTTTTGATAGCGGGTGAACATGAATGCTGTGTCTTCCAAAGGCTTTGGCGCGCCGCAGACATGAAACTCGGCCCGTAGGTCGGTCAAAGGCAGGCCCGAGACAAAACTGGCGAGATGCGCGGCATGGGTGCCGATATCGCCGACACAGCTGGTCGGACCAGAAATCTTTGGGTCCAGCCGCCATTTGACGTGGGGCGCATCAGCCACATCATCGGGCGTCATCCAGTCTTGCATGAACTCGACGTGGATTTGGTTGATTTTACCGATGCCGCCTTCCGCCACGATTTGTTTGGCCTGACGGATTACTGGAAAACATGACATCGTATATCCGACAGCAAAGATGTTTCCCGTGCGCGCGGCGATCTCCTCAAGCCCCTCGGCCTCGGCAACTTCGTTGGTCAGGGGCTTGTCGCACAGCACGTCAATGCCCGCCTCAAGAAACGCTTTGGCAGCTTCGAAATGAACGTGGTTCGGGGTCGTGATCATGACGGCATCTACGCCATCCGGGCGCGTCGCCTCGGCCTGCGCCATCTCGTCGAACGACGCATAGCACCTGTCTGCCGGCAGGAACCACTCGGCCCCGCGCGCCTTGCTTCGCGCGGCGTCAGAACTGAGCGCGCCTGCGGTGACCTCCCACCGGTCGGTCATCCGCGCGGCCGTTGCCTGCGTGACAGAGATCCGTCCGCCGCCAACAACGCCCAGCCGCAAACGGCGAGACAACCGGGGGAAAGGTCCGTCAAAGTTCAGGTCTTTGGGTAAAAGTCTCTCAGCCATTCTGAACCTCTATTTCCGGGGCCCGTACGCCTTCTGGCAGTATTTCCACCGCCATGAAGATGCTGGGGGTAATCGTCTCGTATTGATGCCAGGGATAGTTGCCTTCAGCGTCATACATCGGTTTGTGCGTCGTGCCGGGGGCCATGAATTCTTCGAGGTAAAGGGTTTCAACATCCCGCTCACGGCATTGCTGCATTTTGCCAAAGCCTACGATTTGTGTATGCACTTCGCGAAACCCCGGTACCGGGCAGAACGGATGATCCTTGTGCAATCCGACATTCAGCGGCACCGAGCCGGAATGGTACATGGTCAGCCCAACGTTACCTACAAAGACCTTTGGCGACATGTAGTGGCTGACACCGCGCAAACGCTCCTCTTGGCGAACATCAAAAGCAGATGGCCATGTATCTTTCACCCATGCGAACAACTCGTTGTCATCCGCATGGGCGTCGAAATCGTGGACAATGACTGCACGTTCCACGCCGCTAAGCGTGCTGTCTTGCACGATCACAGACGAAAGCGGTGCAATGGTCTGATCCTCGACAGAGAGATTTCGCCCCCCAAGGTTAAGGACGATGGCGCGACCCTCTATAGAAATTCTGCGCTCGTCAGTTATGTGCTGGACGCGAAAGAATGGCTGAGCAAAATCGAGTGTCTCAATCGGCATGGACCAACTCCTTCCTCTCATCGTTCAGGAAATCGACCGGCAAAGGTTCCGGAGCCTCGCAACGGCTTTCTATCGTCTGATAGGCACCAAATTTCGGCGCCCGTTCAATCGCGTCCATGACCTCGAATACATGGTAGGCAAGCGCTCCACTTGCACGGGGTTGGCGTCCTTCTTGCGCCGCCAGGGCCAGATCCAAAAGGCCGAGCCCGCGGCTGTCTTCATTGAACCCGTGTTTGTTTTCGACCACCTGCCAGTCTTCGCGACCGGTTGGACGAGGCTGATGAGACCAGCGCGAGGTCTCCCGCGTTTTCAGCCAGACATCCCCTTGAAAGATATTGGCACCATGAACCGGGTCTGGGTCTGGGATGCTGATGGTGCCGTTTTCACCGTAGATCTCGAACCGTGGAGTTTCGCTGTCCCAGACGTCGAAGCTCATGGTCATCGACCCTATAGCTCCGGAAGAGAACTGCAGCAGGCTTAGAGAGTGCGTGTCGACCTCGACATCTATCCATTCGCCGTTGCGAGGGCCGTTTTCGATCATCCTATTGTCGAACGTGCGCCGAGCCATTCCGGCAACCCGGTCAACGGGACCAAGGCAGCAGATCATGGCGGTCAGGTAGTACGGCCCAAGGTCCAGCAATGGCCCACCACCCGCCTTATAGTAGAAATCCGGGTTGGGATGGTGGCGCTCCGTCCCGTGGGTCCCGACATGGGCAAAAGCCCCTGTCGGTTTGCCAATGGCACCCTCGTCGATCAAGCGCCGAACGGTCTGCCAGCGACCGCCCAGAAATGTGTCGGGTGCGCAACCGACCAGTAACCCCTTTTCAGAGGCCATGTGCAGGATCGCCTTACCGTCCGTTCGGTTCATGACCAGTGGCTTTTCGGAATAGACGTGTTTCCCCGCCTCCAGCGCGCGCAAGCTGATTTCGGCATGCGCCGCCGGAATTGTCAGGTTCAGAACGCAGTCAATCGTCGGATCGTCAAACACTTCACCTGGCGTGCAGGCCTTGGCGATACCGTATTGATCCGCTTTGGCGCGGCTTTCAGAAGGGTCAAGGCTTGCGCAAGCCACGACCTCGACGCTGGAAAATTTAGATAGTGTTTTTAGATAGATATCGCTGATACGACCACAGCCGATAAGGCCGACCCGGAAGGATTTCGATGTCTCACCTGTCATCATTCCTGTCTTCGTAGAGGGGTAAGTAATTTGGGGGCATAGGCCCTTTGTTCCGACCGCCCTGGCTCGTCTGCTCCCAGGCGTGGGCAAGTATTCCGACCGAGCGGGACAGGCAGAACAGCCCCCGCGACAAGGGCGCAGGAAAGCCAAGTTCGCAGAAGATCACAGCTGTCGCGCCGTCGATATTCATGGCAATTGGCCGACCGCCGCGTTGACGACCGAGTTCGGCGCGAACCTCTTCTCCGATATCGGCAAACCGGCCAGATACTGTGCCTTCTGCCGCCGCATCACGAACAAGTTGCATCAATCGTGGTGCGCGTGGATCGACAGGCTTGTGAAACCTGTGACCAAAGCCCGATACGATCTTGCCATAGGTCTCGCGCCAGCTGTCCAGACCGTCCTTCACTGCGTCATTCAACGATGCTCCGCAATCCATGCGAGCTGCGATATCATAGTACAGCTCTGCACACTGCTCTCCTGCCCCGCCGTGCACGTCGCCCAGCATGTTCACCGCAGTCGCCATCGCATTATTGAGACCTACCCCGCAGGTGGCGGCCATACGCGCAGCCGCGATTGAGGGAGCCTGTGGGCCGTGATCCACGCCTGCGACCAAAGCGGCTTCGAACAGGCGCGCTTGCGCGTCGCTGGGTAGATCGCCCCGCACCATAAGCCAGATCATCTGCGGGAAAGATACGTTTCCGATCAGGTCTTCTATGGCGTTTCCACGAAAAGAGATCTGTCCGGGTTTCATGTCGATGATGGAGGTACGCCACCATTGGCGAACGGCGCGCTCATCGTCTTTCATCTGCGCGGTCATTGCGTCTGCACCTCTTTCACCGGCTGGGTTTTGCTTTGCGCAGCAAGGCGAATGGGTGCATTGCGCGCGCCATAACCGGCATAGCCCATACGGCGTTCAACAATTTCGAAGAAGAAGCCGTTAAAGATGGGGCGGCTGTATATCTGAAAATACTCAGCACCCGCCGCCCGATCGTAGAGAATGTTCCCCCTGCGCAATTGGGCGACCAAATCGTCATCCAATCCGAATGTCGCTTGCAGATCGGCGTAGTAGTTCTCCGGGATGGACAGGCTGGGAAAGCCGGACTTGAGCAACTGGGCTGAAGTTTCAAAAATATCGTCCGATTGGAAGGCAATGTGCTGAACACCGGCGCCAAAGCCATCTTCAAGGAATGACGCCGCCAGAGTTCGGCGCCCAACGGCCCCGTTCAGGTTCAGGCGCACTTCGCCTTCTGGACTTTCGATAGCCTGGCTTTGCACGACGCCGGACGGATCGGCGACGTTCACAATAGGAGACTTTGCCATCTCAAAAGTCGAAATGTAGTAGAGCAGCCAGCTCTGCATCTCATCGTAACGCATCGTCTGTGCCAGATGGTCGATGCGGCGCAGACCGGCGGGCTGGGTCGCTTTGGTCTTGGCGACTGGCTCAAACTCAATGTCCCAAACCCGATGCAGATCGGATTTCTCATCGATGAAATGAACGACGTTGCCACCAACACCCCGAATGGCCGGGATATCCAGTTCCCCTGTTCCCACCGGCTGTGAGAAATTCGGCGCGCCCAACGCGGTCGCCCGCTGAACCGTCTGATCCGCATCTTTGACACGCAACCCCATGTCACAAACGGAGGGGCCGTGACCCAGGAACGCCGAATGGGCAAAACCTTCCTTTTCGGTATTCACAACGATGTTTATGGCACCCTGCCGCCACAGCTCGACGGACTTGGTGACGTGTTTTCGCTCCATTCGAAAGCACATTGCTGACAGCATCTCTGCAAGCTGCGCGCCGCTTAATTCATCAGCTGTAAATTCGACGAACTCAAAGCCTGATACATAGACGCGTTCCGGCAGTTCCGGGATACCGAAATCGGTTCCCGATTCGGTCCGAGATACCTCATCCAGGAGGTTCACCAGCGACCTGTAGCTGTCTCGGGCCAGCGTCCTGCCTCCGGGTTGCGGCGCCGCTTCGTTGACGCGCGCAATGGACCAAGGCCCCTTGTAACCGGCGCGCGACAACACCCGCACGAAGCCCGCAAGGTTCAGCGATCCGAGCCCGGGCAAAAGCCCGAAATGCCGCTTGAGCCTGCGGATATCCATCTCAAGCCGGGGTGCATCGGACAGTTGCACATGGAACAGCCGCTCTCCGGGAATGTCCCGAAGGCGGGCTGGTTTGGACCCATCGGCAAGCGAGAAGAAGGAATTCAGGGCCAGCCCGAAATGGGGGCTGTCGATGGCTTCCACGACGCGTAACGCCTGCTCATCCGAGCGAATAAGATCCGACCATGGCAAGCCCATATAGGCCAGACGCATCCCTATTTCTTTAGCGATTTTGGCCGCCTCGCCAAGATCTGCGATTACCTGTTCTTCGGTTGCAGCGGCATCGACGTCGAAGGCAGACCCGATTAGCAGTAATTCCGTTCCCAACTCGGTCATCAGGTCGAGTTTGCGTTTCAGCCGATCAAAGGCGCGCTCCCGTCCACCGCCGGACTGGCCTTCAAGGTTATGGAAGGGTTGCAGCAGGCAAATCTTTAGGCCGAGATCTGACGCAATGTTCCGGATCTGAGATGGCGACCCGTCAAAAGCAGTCAAATCCGGCTCGTGTAATTCGACACCCCCGAATCCCGCGTCAGCGATAGTACTCAGCTTTTCAGCCAGATCACCGGGGATCGACGTTGTCGAAACCGAGAGGCACATTATCCCTGATATCCAAACATACGCGGCAACCACAGGACCAGATCCGGCATCAGCATCATGATCACCAGGGCGAAGATGAGAACCGCGAGGAAGGCCCAGATTTCCGAGATGATTTCACGCAGCGGAATGTCCGTCACGGCGTTGATCACAAAGAGTAGAATGCCATAGGGAGGCGTGATCAGACCGATCATCGAGTTCACGACGACCAGCACTCCGAAATGCACCAGATCAATTCCAAGCGCTTCGCAGGTTGGAATGAACAGGGGCACGATCACAAGAATGATCGTTGTCGCGTCCAACACGCAACCCAGCGCGAGGATCAGCAGGTTAACCAGGATCAGGAAAACAATCGGACTAACATCTGAACCCTCCAGCAGTACCGAGATCGACTGTGGAATCTGTTCCTGAATGACGATGAAGTTCAGAATGAACGCGCCGCCAATGACCACCCCGACGGCGGCGGAAGAGCGCGCGCTGTCGACGAACACTTGATACAGGCCACGGAAAGTCAAGGCACGATAGAACAGGGCGGCGAGAAGCAGCGCATAGAAAGCAGCCACTGCTGCAGCCTCGGTCGGAGTGGTGACGCCGCCGTAGATTCCGTACAGCAGGATTGCAGGCATCAGCAGCGCCGGAAACGCGTTGGCGGTTTTTGCGGGCAACTCGCGCAGCGGAACAGGTTCTTCCAAAGCAAAGTTCCGCTTTCCGGCCAGATAGTAGTTCATCGCCATCAGAACGACGCCCATGATCAGACCCGGCAGAATACCGGCCAGGAACAGCGACCCAATAGAGGCCTTGGAAACGAGCGCGTACAAAACCATCGGGATCGAGGGTGGAATAATAGGGCCGATCGTTGCCGACGCCGCCGTGATTGCAGCTGCGTAGCCTCGGCTGTAGCGGCCATCTTTGGTCATCATTTCAATGATTATCTTGCCGATCCCCGCGGCATCCGCGACAGCCGAGCCGGACATACCGGAAAAGATCAGAGACGCTACCACATTGACGTGCCCGAGGCCGCCCTTGAAACGACCGACAGCGGCTACGCAGAAGTTCAGCAGACGGTCCGTGATCGACCCAGCATTCATGATATTCGCGGCGACGATGAACAAAGGCACGGCAAGCAGGATCGTGCTTTTGTAGAAGCCTTGCAGGATTTTCTCGCCCGCGAGGGCGACGTCCAATCCGGCCGTGCCCAGATACACCAATGAGGCCAAAAGGATGGAATAGCCGATAGGTGTCCCGATGCCTGCCAGAAGAAAGAGAGCGAGCAGGCAGGAAAGAAGTTCAAAACTCATTTCTTAACTTCCTCGCCCTCTTCGACGTCGACACGCGGATGGTCGTCAACGACGTTGTACCCAACGACCAGTTCCAACTCTGTCTTTGGTGGGCCATTGCGCATGACGTCGAAGAATAGCCACGCGTACCGCGCTGCGACGACCAGCATGAATACCGCGTAAATCGAGAATACTGTGCGCAGCGGTATCTTCTCGCCGGAGAACGGATTGCGGACAGTCGATGTCTTGCGGATTTTCATCCAGTCGATGTAGTCCCACGTCGGAAGGAAGCTGTAGAGCATACCGACCACGATCGCTGCGGCCGCCAGCATCGCAAAGACCTGCCGCACGCGCATCGGTACGGAAAGGTAGATAATGTCGAACTTCACGTGATCCCGTTCTCGCACTATGAAAGCGCAACTGAAGAAGATCACCCAGACCCACAGAATGCCGATGAGTTCAAGCGTCCATCCGGCGGGGGTAAAGAAGTAGCGCAAGAGTATTTGCAATAGGAAGATCAGGAAGATTGCCGCCAGCATCCCGCCGGCAATCGCTTCGGTCAGTCGGGAGAACCCCTTCATAAAGGCTTTCATTATGGTTCTCCCTCCCTTCTTCAGACGACTTTAGTTGCCCAGAGCGTTGATCTGCTCAAGCACACCGTCCGGCCATGATCCGGCGAATTCACTTTCCAGGTACATAGACTGTACCTGATCGCGGAACGCAGCGAGATCGGGTTCGTAAATCTCCATGCCCTGCTCTTTCAGGAAGCTGACAAGATCCTCTTCTTTCTGAAGCTGTTTCTGGCGGCCTGATTCAGCTGCTGCGTCCGCAGCTTCCTGAACCTTGGCTTGCTGTTCCGGTGTAAGCCCGTCCCAAACCTCTTTGCCGATGGCGATATAGTTCAAGTCGACCAGATGCGATGTCAGGACGATCTGATTGGTCACTTCATAGAACTTGGCGTCGACGACGGTCGGCAACGGATTATCCTGCCCGTCAACGGCACCGGTCGACAGCGCAGTATAGACTTCGGAGAAGGCCATCGGTGTCGGCGCGGCACCCAGCGCTTTGCCAAGGAACTGCCATGCGTCGGTGCCCGGCATCCGCAGATTCACGCCTTCCAAGTCTGCTGGCGTCGTGACTGTCAGCTCATCCTTGGGTTGGCGCAGGTTCACCTGACGACGGCCCAGATACATGACCGAAAGTAGTTTGACGCCTAGTTCTTCTTCAGCCTTCTGCTTAAAGGCATCCATCAAGGGATCGTTGAAGACAGCCACCTGATGCGCAGCGTCCTGGTGGACATAGCCTGCGGTAAAGATCGAAAACTCGGGGAAGAACTGGGCCAGTTCCTGCGCCGAGGTGATCGACATTTCCAGGTTACCCCGGCTGATGGCGTCCAACTCGGTGCCTTGGGCGAAGATGGTTCCATTATAGCTGGGCTCGTAGCTTGCGAAATCAGCGACCATGGGCGCGAAAACCTCGGCCATAGCGACCGAGCGCTGATCGGTCTCCGATCCTGATGTTGCGAGGCGAAGTTGCACTTTGTCTTCCGCCAGCACACCACTTGTTGCGCTAAACAGAACACCGGTTGCGACCAGGGCTGACACAGCAGCCCGGCGGGTAAGTTTGGTAATCACTTTGCTCCTCCCTGAGACATCATGATGCATTTTTCCGATTCTGAGTTTTGACCTATTTTGGACTTTTTGCAAGATTTTTTGCAAAATATCAGATATTATTCATTACCTGTATTCTCTGTTGCTGCGTTTCCTGAAGGTTGCTTATCCTGACTGTTTCACCTGTTCTGCAGGAATTCTGAATAGCTTCAATAACTTGAAGTGTTCTGAAACCTTCCCATCCAGACACAATCGGTTCTGCTTCGTGCCGAGCTACTTCAACAAAGTGCCTAAGCTGATTGACCAGGGGGTCAGACGCACCCTTCTTCAGCGCGGTTGATGAGATTGGCGTCCACCAGTCCCTTTGCTCACCCTGGTAACTCCACAATCGAAGATCAGGAACGGACAACGAACCATGAGAGCCACCTATCATGTAGCTACTCTCAGCGGTCGACGGATAGATTGGATATTCCTGAGACGTCATCTCCCAGCTCCATGGAGCAACGATGCTGTCGGACACACTTATGGTCCCTATCGCCCCGCTTTCGAACGTCAACAGAGCACCGGCAACATCTTCGTTGTCGTAGCCCCGCTGCGATGCAGCCGACTGAGCCTGTACGGTCACGACTTCTCCGGCCAAATACCGCAGAAGATCGACGTCGTGGACCAGATTGACTGAGATGGGCCCTGCACCGGGTTTCTTTCTCCAAGGCGCAGCATCAAAATACTCGTCTGGCTTATAGAACCAGCAGTTCGCATGGACAGCGCGCACATCTCCAATCTTCCCATCGACAATGGCTTCCTTAGCCGACCGGATCAGAGGATTGTACCGACGATGATGTCCGACCATCAGTGGCACATTGGCCTTCTCCGCCGCTTGAACAAGCTCAAGTGCAGCGGTGGCTTCTACGGCGATCGGTTTTTCGACAAGAACGGGACAACCATGTCGCACACACGTGAGGCCTTGTTCAACATGAAGCGTGGTTGGGGTCGCAAGAACAGCTCCGTCCGGCGTCTGATTCGCAAACATTTCCTCGAGTGTCTCGTAACATGCGACCCCGTGCTCAACGGCGTACGCACGACCTTCATCGCTGGGGTCGACCACCGCGACGAGATCAACATGGCGTAACGCTCGGATAGCGTCTGCGTGGCGGCGTCCAACAAGACCAATGCCAACAATGGCAATGCGAAAGTTCTTAGACACTTTGCTTCCTTCCGGAGGGTCTGGAAAATCCCGAAACCGATGATTGCGGTCGGGCTGCTTTTGCCCAACTTGGCCACGACCGTATTGGGGTTTTCGCGATTCCGCAATAATATATGATATTTTTATTTTTACCATACATCAGTTTGGATTGCTGATGTCTCTGAAAAATGCTAATTGAACGAGGAAACTGATAATATCGGGTGAAACGCATGGCGAAGCAGCCGTCTACGATAGGTGCGAGCACCTATCAGCGCATCAAGCGCGACATCATCTTCGGGGAGCTGCAGCCCGGCTCCAAACTGAAGCTGGACGCCTTGAAGGAACGCTACTCGGCAAGCCTTTCGACACTTCGTGAAACGCTGAACAGGCTCGCCAGCGACGGATTTGTCGAAGCTCCCGAGCAACGGGGTTTCCTGGTCACGCCGGTCTCTCGCGAAGACCTGACCGAGATATCAGAGTTGCGTGTCCTGCTGGAATGCCACGCGTTGGAGTTGTCCATTGCGAATGGCGACACGGACTGGGAAGGCAACCTCGTTGCTGCACACCACAAACTGCACCTGATGGAACAGCAGCTTCTCAAGGGCGACGAGTCCGAGAAAGAAACCTGGAAAAGATATGATTGGGAGTTTCACCAAGCGATGATCGCGGCCTGCAACTCCAAAAACCTTCTGTCTCTGCACTCCATCATCTACGACAAATACTTGCGGTATCAGATGCTTGTGCTGACTTATCGCGGCGAAGAAGCGGTCAAGGAGCACAAGGGCATGTTCGATGCCGCGCTGGCCAGAGACGCCGACACGGCAAAGAGGCTGTTGGAAGATCACATTCGAAACGGTCTTTCACATACGCTGGAGGCTATGTAGCTCGCTGTTGTTGCCGCCTATCTCCATCACCTGAATCAACGGCACGGGACCTGAAAGGCAAGTTTAATTACTGTGCTTACCAGACGAATTCCGTAAGTTTATGATTCGACATCCGAACCCGCTACATCAGGCAGCCGTTTAAACAGGGATGAGAACGCTAAGCTTCCGCAACCAAGGGTTGCTTTGCACCACCATAACAAACCGCGAACATCCTTGAAACGGTTTTATGTGAAGCGATCTCTGGTTGAGAGGTGGCCCTTCAGTGGAACGAGTACATAAGGCAGCCTCGCGGGACAAAGCAGGCTTTGAAAGTGATTGTATGAATGGCTGGTTCGCGTATTTCATAGCCGACAGCTCTATCCGCTTGACCCTGCAAAAGCTGCCGACCCTGTACGTGGACAAGCGGCCTTGCAGGAATTGCCGTCAAACTGTCTTCCTTACGAAGGTGAGCAATTGAAAGGGCTAGTACGAATTCACGATATCCCTGAGCAGCGAGGATTTGGTGAAGAAGCGGAAGGCGAGGAAGACGACGACGCTCCCGCAGGATCTCCTGGTAGCAAGCTTTCGGATCAACTCCGCAGCTACTATTCAAAACACCTCGATCCGGCGAAAGGACCTGATGCAAATGATTTAGGCGCGCTTCAAGCCATTGAAGCGGCGCAAGACGCGTTTGATCAAAAGCTAACCGAAAGCTTCGCAGCTGCATTTAGTGAAGTTGAAGAAATGAGTTACCCAAGCGTAACAGACCCGAAACCAAAGGTTTCTACGAGATTAAAGGCAATCGACGGGTTAAATCACTCTTCGGCTGTAACATTTGTCGTTGATGTGGCCCCTACGGAAAGCGAAGATATGGTGCCGCTGCTGCGGCTTCCAGAAAACAACAATGGGCTCGGATACCAAAACCTAATTTCGATGATTTTCAGGTTGATGAGCTTTCGCGACTCTTGGATGCGCGTCGGCGAGGCTGCCAATGCTAACGATGACGTTCAATACGAACCACTACATCTGGTGCTGGTTGAAGAACCGCAACCCTATTAGACAACACCGTGTCCTCGCCTGAGCCTGCGGGCCGCACCACTACTGTCGAATAGCATTGCCTCGCCCCCATCCGCGTTCGCCACGTGGCAGATCAGCAGGAACAGGCGCGTTCGGCGTCTGATCCGCAAATCAGACCTGATTTTCCCAAAAGGGAAGTCGGGATCATTGAAATCGGTTTAGGTGCTGGATGAAGAAAGTGAGGCGAAAATGGCAAGGTTCTGTCGCTGGTGGCAGAACTATGTGTCGCCTGACAAGGAAACCAGTGGCGGACCGAGGAGGATTCGGTAATCTATGAATTATCGTTTTAATCAATAAATTACATGAATTTTCAGCATCAAATGTTGCGGGATTTGTTGCGGGATCAGATGAACCCCTTAGACACTCTTGGTGATGAACTGGGCGCGTTCGAGCAATTCATCGAAAATCAAAATATCCACCGTCCGGTTTTCTTGGCGAAACAGTTCAAATGTGTCGCGTTTTATTTGCGCTGTTCTCACGTTTTCCGCTTCATCAAATTCACCTCGCGATCCGATGACTTAGATTGTTTTTGCGTTGCGCGTTCGCGCTTCAAGTTTTTCCGTTCCGGTCCTATTGTAATGATCGCCACTTTGAGCTGAGGCCAACCACTCGGCTTTTTGCTCAAGGACTTGAGAAACGGCACTGGTAAACTCAGAACTAAACTCCCACGTTCCAGCCCTGCCGCCTTTGCCTGATTTGAAAATTCGCGTGTTTGGCCGTTTGATTTCTACCAAAACGGTATAGTCAGTGAAGTTGAGCAGAAAATCGACAACGGGTTTGTTCTGGTTATCTGTTCCACCTCCTCCAACTGTCATTTCACGATCAAATTGACGCATGATCCGATAATCAAGGCCGTAGCCAAATACCCATTGATGCTTATCGAAAAAGTCTTGCCAGTGGGCTTCGGACCAATTCCCGGAAGCGATCTGTGCTTCAAATTCTTCAACACCCTGACGTCTTCCTAATAGGATATTGATCTCCTCACTTGTGAGGTCGGCCTGCAAAGCGCGAACAACTGATTTTCTCTGGTCATTACTTAATAACTTGATGCGTTCGACTAACCCACGATCAGAAGCGTCAATTATCGCTTTCGGACCTGATTGGGTGGAAATGTCCTCAATTTGGAAGTTGTCTTCGTTGGAAAGATCAATGAACTCAATTTGCCTCAAGAACGACAGCAGGCGGTTGAATTCATCTTGTCGGAAAGTAAACTCGTTCTTCTCGGAAGCTTGGATCCAATCACCCGCGCGCGTTTGAAAGCTCTGCAATGTGATACGACGCACTTGCTTTTCGTCTTGGGTTACTAGGGCCGTTACCTGCGTTTTTCGCTTCTCGCCGGTTAGACGTAAACATGCCGCCCCCTCAACTTCACCAAGTTGTAACCTATCAGAACCCTCCATCACCATTCGCACCTGTCGTAGTTTTTCAGGTGAGCGGTCGCTGTAAGAGAAGACCTTTGAAATGTATGTCTTCGATTCTTTTCTTAGTTCGAAAAATTTTTGTTCATCATCACTCATGCCGGGAGTTTGCGTTGGTAACCACCACGGCACAAGATTCTATCCTGCGCCGATGCAAACAAAGTGCATTCAATAATAAATGTTGCGGGATTTGTTGCGGGATGGTTTGAATCCTCCCTAAATTTTTCGGTTCCGAGCGCGAAAAAGTTGCTTATTTTCAATGCTTTAGGGGAAATGTGGAACGTCACTGATATTTGACTCAATCGACAGACAAAACCTCAATAAATCGGCCAATCACGTCATTCATTTCTGACCCAATCGTCAAGCATTTCTGACCCAACACAAAAACCGCCCTCTAATCGTGGCCACGGCCCTTGTCTAAGAATAGCCCAACTCTGCCACTTTGAACTTATGTTGCCCACGCACGCGGCATTAGATTTGCTGCCAGATGCGCTTTTGGTGAACATCGTGACCAAATGGTGGGCACCTATGCTTGCCTTAGACCAACCAAATCGGAGTAAGAACGCTCACCGCGAGTGATTTGACGTTTGAGGGTGTTCGTTGCTGCTTTTACTTTACCCTCGTCCAATAGCGATGTGATCGCTTGATGTTCCTTGAAAGATTTCTTCGTTCGATTGGAACGTTTGGACAGGTGTGTCCGCATAGTTTGGACGATATCACTGACTTTTTGATATCCATCCCGCAGGTAACTGTTTCCGCAGGACCTGAAAAACGCGTCGTGAAACTCGGCGTCAAGTTCCAAGTACTGTTCGAATTCATCCGCTTCCTGCGCTTCCGACATCTTCGAAACAATTGTAGACAGCTCATTGATCAGAACCGAAGGGTTCTTTTCAAGCGCCTGCTCCAAAGCTGCAGATTCCAGGATTAGCCGATACTGGCAAAGCTGCACCACGTCCTCTTGAGAAAGAGAGAATACAAAGGCTCCTCGATGAGGAAAGATCTGAACGAGGCCCTGAAGATTCAAAGCTGATAGAGCTTCGCGAATCGGAGTTTTGCTGATGCCCATGGCATTTGACAACTTCACTTCCGGCAACGATTCACCCAATTGAAACGTGCCATTGATTATGCCTTTTCGGATATGCTCTTCAGCAGTTTTACTCAACGAATCCGGGCGCTTAATCGGCAAAATCTCGGTCATTTTCACTTCGTCCTATTTCGTCTCTCTAACACAATAGCACATGTAAGCTTGATTTCTATATTATATCTGATATCTCAGATAATAGATCGAAAATAACTAAATCCGTGGGAGGATACCTTGTTCAAGAAATCAACATTGGCGCTTGGCGTCGTCATGTCAGCTGGGCTTACTTTTGCAGCATCCGCTGAAACAGTCATTAAGGTTGGGCATGGCGCAGCAGAAGCGTTTCATATGCATCGCGCGCTACTGAAATTTGAAGAACTGGTCGAAGCTGGCTCGAATGGTGAGATCGACGTACAGATATTCCCTTCGTCGCAGATGGGCCCTGATCGCGAAATGATCGAAGGTGTTCAAACCGGCGTTCTGGAAATGGCCATTCCTCCTTCCTCTTTCTTCGCGGGCTGGGATCCGGCTTTTGCAGTAATTGAACTGCCCTACATGTATTCCTCCAAGGACATCGCCTTTGATGTTCTTGATGGTGATGCTGGTGATGGCATGCTTGCACGGGTCGAAAACCAGGGATTGGTAGGTCTTGGCTGGCTTGAATTGGGTGTACGCAATGTGACCAACAACGTCCGCCCGGTTGCAACCCCCGCAGATCTCGAGGGTGTCAAGCTACGTACCATGAAGGTTCCGGCTCATGTGGCGACATTCGAAACGCTCGGGGCCAACCCGACGCCAATGAACTTTGGTGAGGTCTATTCTGCTCTCCAGCAAGGCGTGATCGACGGCCAGGAAAACCCACTGGCGATCATTACCTCACAGCGTTTCTACGAGGTTCAGAAATACCTTTCGACCACGGGCCATGTCTTTGCGGTCTATATGCCCGTCATCTCCAAACCGTTCTTTGACTCGCTGTCCGCAGAGCATCAGAAACTGGTCCGGGACTCGATGGCCGCCGCACGTGAATATCAGGCTGAACTGGTCGCGAGCGAAGATGCGGAACAACTGGAACAGATTCGTGCTGCTGGTGTCGAGGTTCTGGAACTGACTGCAGAGCAGCGACAGGCCTTTGCCGACAAAACTGAAAGCGTCCGTCTGCAGTATCGCGACGAGGTTGGCGCTGAAGCCTATGACGACTGGGTAGCAGCGGTTTCCGCAGCGAGCGGAAGCTGACACTCGGACTACTCAGCCAATATGGGCACCCGCGCCATGAAAGTTCGGGCGCCCCTTTCGTTCAAGGGGAGGTGAACGGTGTCGGTTATCAAATGGATCGATATGAATGCCGAAAAGGTCTTAGCCAGTGCACTTTTGGCCGCGATTGTCTTGTTGATCTTTGGAAATGTGTTCATGCGCTACATTCTGAATGCCTCTCTTTCATGGGGCGAAGAGCTAACGCTTTGGCTGTTTGTATGGTTTGTCTGGCTAGGCGTCAGCTATGCGTTCCACACAGGTGATCATGTGCGTATCACGGTCCTGCGTGATGTCCTAAGCGAGCGCGCAAGGCTTTACGCGGATTTTGTGATCGCGCTTCTTGTCCTTGGATTTCTGATCGTTCTGACAATTGAATGCATCAAGCTTATCCGACAGCCTTTTGTCGCCAGCCAGACTTCGGTCGTTTTGGGGCTACCGATTCCGATCCTTTATGCTTCGGCTCCGATTGGCGCTGGCCTGTCCGCGATCCGCGTCACTCAACATCTGTTCCGAACCCTGCGTCTGATCGCAGGAACCAAAGCGTGAGGAACCCGGCATGCTTGCAACAACGCTTTTCTTGACGCTCTTTGCCCTGTTGCTCTTCAGCGTGCCTATTGGCATCTGTCTGGGCTTGGCCACTATGATCGTGATGGTCTTTGTAGATGGCACACCACCCATGGTTCTTCTGGCACGGTCGGTGGTAACAGGCGCGGACTCCTTTCCTCTAATTGCCGTCCCTCTGTTCATATTGGCAGGCGACCTGATGCAACACGGCGGAATGTCTCGCCGACTAGTTGGATTTGCCAATGCGCTGATCGGTCATATCCGGGGTGGGCTGGCTTATGTGAACGTGCTCGCCTGTGTGTTTTTTGCCGCCATATCCGGCTCATCTCCTGCGACCGTAGCCGCCATCGGGTCGAACATGATCCCAGAGATGGAAAAGGTCGGCTATACGCGCAAATTCAGCGGCGCATTGACAGCATCCTCAGGAATGATCGGTGTTATGATCCCGCCAAGTATTCCCTTCATCATCTATGGTGTTACTGCCGAGGTTTCGATCGGCAAACTGTTTCTTGCAGGCGTTGTTCCTGGCATCCTTTTTGCCCTCATGTTCATGTTGGTCGCTCGTGTTCTGCTGCGAAAGGACGAGGTTGTTCAGCAATCGACGACTACGTTCTCAGGCCCGGGCGTCTGGCAGAGCTTCCGGTCTTCCATCTGGGCGCTATTGGTGCCGGTAATTATCCTTGGGGGCATCTACAGCGGTATCTTCACCCCAACCGAAGCCGGTGCCGTGGCCGTAGTCTATGCCGCTTTCATCGGCATATTCGTCTATGGCGACATCACCCTCAAGGACCTGCCAGAGGTTTTGGCGGGCAGTGCAAAGACCAGCGGGACCATTCTGATATTGGTGATCATGGCGACCGCCTTTGGCAGGTTGATCACGCTCGCAAGAATCCCGACAGAGCTCGCAACAACGATCACCAGCCTGTCCGACAACCCAATCATCATCCTGTTGCTGATCAATCTGCTGTTGTTGGTGATCGGAATGTTCATGGAGACGATTTCGTCGATCATCATCATGACGCCGATCCTGCTGCCGGTTGCAACCGCACTGGGGGTCGATCCGATCGTTTTTGGTGTCATCTTGACGGTCAACCTGGCCATTGGGTTCTGCACACCGCCATTGGGTGTAAACCTGTTCGTGGCCAGCAGCATTTCCAAGGTTTCCATCGAAAGCCTCAGCCGGGCAATCCTGCCATTCTTTGCCGGCATGCTGATCTTGTTGATGTTCATCACTTATGTGCCCGCAATTTCCTTGGCCTTGCCATCCCTTTGGTGACCGGCTGAAGCCCTTCTAACGTTAGACAACAACACCAGAGGACCCGGATGGATCTGGACCTTTCTCACCCGTCGATAGAAGACCTTCGGCGAACCGCACAGAAGCGCATTCCGAAGTTTGCTTTCGAATACCTCGACAGCGCGACCGGCCGGGAGCTGGGACTGAAGGTCAACCGTGACGCACTCGATGCCATAGGATTCATGCCGCGTGTGCTATGTGGCCGAACAAAGGCCGAACTGCAGACTACATTGATGGGTCAAAAATACGACCTGCCTTTCGGGATAGCACCGGTAGGCATGTCCGGCCTGATGTGGGCAGGAGCAGAGCGGATGCTTGCCAAGGCAGCGGTTGCTCACAACATTCCGTTCTCGTTGTCCAGCGTGGCGGTTGCTTCACCGGAGGATGTGGCGCCCTACATTGGCAAAAACGGATGGTTTCAGCATTACCCGGTAAAGTCCGGCGAGTTGCGCCGCGCAATGCTTCCGAGGATAAAGGCAGCGGGATTTCATACGCTGATTATCACGGTGGACGTTCCAGAAGAGAGCCGGCGCGAACGACAGCGCCGTGCCAATCTGACGGTGCCTCCAAAAGCTGACCTGCGCACGCTGACTGAAATGGCATCACGACCCGCCTGGTGCCTTGCGCATCTGCGCGAGGGCATCATGCCACGTATGCGGTTCTTTGACGATTACGCCCCGACACGCGGGCGAGAAAGCTTTACCCATGCAGGCGCTCTGATCCGTGGGATTCCAGATTGGGACTACCTGCGCGAACTGCGACAGGAATGGGAGGGTCACCTGATCGTCAAGGGTGTCCTGCGGCCGGAGGACGCGCAAGAAATGGTGGCCGAGGGCGTGGATTGCATCTGGGTCTCAAACCACTCCGGGCGTCAATTCGAAGCCGGACCCGCGGTCATTGACCAACTCCCAAACATCCGCGAGGCGGTCGGAACAGATGTGCCACTGATCTATGACTCTGGCGTTGCCTGGGGATTGGACATCATGCGTGCCTTGGCGAAAGGTGCAGATTTCGTCATGGTCGGACGCGCCTTTCAATATGCCGTTGCAGCGTTCGGAGCACGAGGGATCGACCATCTCGTTCACATCCTGAAAGCTGACATAGAGGCCAACATGAGCCAGCTTGGCAGCGAAAACCTCGGCAGTCTGGCAGAGCACCTTCTGAGAACCAGATGATCGGCAATTCCGACGTGCGGCGTATCAGACAGGCGTGTTGTCATCCCCGTCAATCAGTCCCTCCACGATCAGATCCGCAGTTGAGCGTGAACATGCCATTGGCAGATCATATACCGTGGCGAGACGGGTCAGAGCCTTAACGTCGACGTCGTGTGGCATGGGCGACAGAGGGTCGACAAAGAAAACCAGTGCATCCAGTTTCTCTTCGCAGATCATGGCGCCGATCTGTTGGTCGCCTCCGAGTGGTCCGCTTTTCAAGCAGGTAACATCCAGTTCTGGATAGGCTTGCTTAATGCGACTGCCGGTGGTCCCTGTCGAAAAGATTTGTACTCTGGACAGGCGGGCCAATTGCAGACCCACCCATTCAACGATTTCGTCCTTTCGCGCATCATGGGCCACGAGCGCGAAACGGGGCGCATCACCTGATGAATTGTTCAACGTAATCTTCTCCAAGACCGACTTCCGCGAAGTGTTTTCGGCACAGATCAATCTTGGTAAAGACATCTTCGTAGCCAGTGACCTTGCCCCACGGATCAACATAGCACATCACGCCATTGACCTGGAAATAGGTGACCATCTCTTCGACATCGTCGGGAACGACCAAAGTATGAGTCTCACCCGGCGGCTCAAAGACATATCCCCCTTCTTCCGCAACCCAATCATGTTCCAGATAATGCCAGCGCCCTTTCAGGACAAAACCGTGGACTGGCTGTGGATGGCGGTGCCGCGAAAGAACACCAGCTTTGCGTACTTTGAGGAGGTTCATCCAATAACCTTGCGAGCGGTTCAGGCAGAGCGGTCGGAACCAGACGTTCTCTGCCTGCGGAACCCATAGTCTGTCG
This sequence comes from Ruegeria sp. HKCCE3926, assembly GCF_017872515.1. Taxonomy (NCBI): domain Bacteria; kingdom Pseudomonadati; phylum Pseudomonadota; class Alphaproteobacteria; order Rhodobacterales; family Roseobacteraceae; genus Ruegeria; species Ruegeria sp. HKCCE3926. The sequence continues at coordinate 23,588 of NZ_JAEDOU010000004.1, forward strand.
TCCTCACTCATGGCATTCGGGATCACGATCTCGTCTTGCGCATCCTTGGGGAATGGCAATTGATATGGCATTCGGGCGGTGTCATCGTCATTCATAGATTTTCCTCACATAGCGAGATAACCGCCATCGACCGGATAGACCGATCCGGTCACAAAACTGGCGTTTTCACTCAAAAGCCATTGCACAAGCGCACCGACTTCTTCGGGTTTCCCCCAGCGCTTCATAGGCGTACGCGCCATGATCCCCGCTGTTCGTTCAGGGTCTTCCCGAAGGCCCTGGGTCATCTCTGTCTCAATCCAACCCGGCGCGATGGCATTGACCCGGATACCGTTTTCGGCCCAGCGACCTGCGAGCGCCTTGGTCAACTGTGCCACGCCGCCCTTGGAAGCGGAATACGCCGGAACCAAAGGCCCACCAAAGGTACTGAGCATAGAGGCGGTGTTGACGATGGCCCCACTCGCTTCAGCCAACAATGGATGCGCGGCAAGACAGCAGCGCATGGTGCCTGTCAGATTCACATCGAGCACCTTGGCGAAGACGTCGATGTCATATTCTTCGCCACGCAAAAGAATACCTGCGCAGTTCACCAAGGCATCGAGACCCGTGAGTTCGCCGAATACATCATTGATGGACGTCTGGTCGGTGACATCCAAGAGCTGCACCTTTAACCCGTCCCGAGGCTCGAATGCATCCAATTCGGATTGGGAGGCGGATGCGGCAATGACGGACCAACCTGCGTCTGCCAACGACCGTGCAACACCCGCACCAATCCCTCGCGTACCGCCCGTTACAAGCGCCTGTTTCATCCAAGTTCCTCCAATACACTGGTGAAGGCGCGCGCGCGCCTGCCGATATCATCCAATGTATAGCTCGGTTTGAACAGTGCGGATCCCAGCCCATATCCATCTACACCCGCAGCATGATATGACGCCATCGTATCCGGCGTTATGCCCCCTACCGCAGCGACGACTGCGTCTGCAGGCAATACGGCGCGCATGGCAGCAATGGCAGCTGGCGGCACCATTTCCGCCGGAAAGAATTTGAGGACCGATGCTCCGATATCCAACGCCGTAAAGGCCTCGGAGGGCGTCATGACTCCTGGACACCAATAAAGATCCCGAGCGACAGCCGCGCGCCCGACGTCCGGGTTCATATTGGGCGACACGATGATACGCCCGCCTGCATCAGCAACCGCTGCGACCTGATCCACAGTCAACACTGTGCCAGCGCCGACGATGGTCTGAGCGCCATGTTTCACGGCGATCTGCCCTATCGATTCCAGCGGGTCCGGTGAGTTGAGCGGCACTTCGATTATCCGAAACCCGGCATCGAAGAGTACATCAGACACCGGGCGCGCATTTTCTGGTGCTAGCCCCCGCAAAATCGCAATCAGCGGGTTCTCGGCAAGAGCTGCGGTGAGGTCAATCATCCAACCAACCCCGCAGCGCGAGCAATCAGAAAATGCCCTTTCGCAACGATATCATCTGGCGCGCGACGGCTGTCGAAACCAGCAGTTCGAAGCGCTATTTCGTATCGGTCGGACAAGTCGCTGCGTCCAACAACAGTGATCGTGCCGACGTCTTTTACTTCGCCGGTCGCGGCAGCAACCTCGGTCCCGATCAACAAGCCCGACAAGTAGTCGGCCGTGGCAACCTTTGGGATTTTGCCCATGAGAGGAAGCGTCCGAACATGAAACAGGCTGTGCAGCAGGTTCGACTCACCACTGAGGCCCGCCTTTACGCCCATCACGAATGCGTCTTCGCTGAAGGCGTCCTCCTTCATCAATGTGCCAAGGATCGTGTGTTCTTTCAGTGCCGAAAAAATTTCACCTGTCATGTAGGTCGAGAAATCCACGATCTTCCCATCCGCAACCTGAACCCATTTGCTGTGCGTTCCCGGCATCACGAACATACCTTCGCTCAAGCCTAGCGAAGATGCCCCGATGATCTGGGTCTCCTCGCCGCGCATTACGTCGGGTCCTCCGGCATGTTCTGTCGAAGCACCAGTCACAAAATGAATACGCGCTCCGTTGGCCGCTTCGTGGGGGACTAACGCCCGCGCAAGACCGCCAGCACCCAGAGGCATTTCGGCATATTGCGTTTCTACCCAGCCGTTGCGGCTGGTGATCATGCCAGATGCCAGGATCGGCAGGTTAGCTTTGGCGACCCAAGGGCCGATGAGACGATCAAGGACCGCGTCAAAGGTTTGCCCCGCAACCTGCATGATACCTTCTGGCGACGAGACCCCATCGATCACCTCGCCCTCCGCACCAATGAGAAATGCACGGAACGATGAAGTGCCCCAATCTACGCCGATCAGCGCTGGCTCAGATGCGACCGAATTCATTCAGCAGATCCTCAACGGTTTTGCCTTGGGCCACCCATTTACGGGTTTCTTCCTCACGGTCAGCTTGCTCTTGAGCAAGGCGCACGGTTTCTTCTGCAATTTCCTGTGGAACCACGACGACGCCCATAAGATCAGCTACAATGAAATCTCCGGGGTTTACGACGACGCCCCCACAGGCGATTGGCACATTGATCGAAAGTTCTTCTTTACGTTCTGAGAACATCGTGTGCGTTCCACGCGGCGTGATCGCACGCGTCCAGATTGGCCAGTTGATGTCTTCCAACTCATCTGTGTCACGCCCTGTGCCATCTACGATCATACCGCGAATGCCACGGTTCTTGGCCAGACCGCCCATCAAACCGCCGCAGACTGACGTTTGACGATCACCACCCGCGTCCACAACAATCACGTCCCCGGGTTGTCCCATTTCAAGCGCTCGCAATGGGTCGACCAGATCGCCTTTTGAAAGCTGAACCGTCACGGCCTGGCCTGTCACCTTGGCGCGGAAAGCGGGCTTGATGGCGCTGTCCATCACGCCTGTTCGGTACTGCACATCCGCAAAAATGGCAGCAGCAGAGTACGCCTCCAACACCTTGTCGAATTTTTTGAGAAGTTCCGGGTTTCTTTCAAAATCATTGAAAACCCTAAGGTCTGTGCTGACGTCTGGCATTCTTGTCTCCTGTTATGCGGTAGATACGGCCAATGCGTCGGCATTGACTGTGTAGTCGGGTTTTTGTCCTGTCAGGACCTTGGCCACTTGCGTAGCCGCGGTAACCCGCGCTGCGTGTATGGATTCCTCGGAATAGTAGGCGGCATGTGGTGTTACGAGGACGTTGGGCAGTGTGAACAACGGGTTGTCATCAGGCGTCCAATTGGCGCGCTTAGCCGGCTCTTCTTCGGGGTCGTCGAGCCCTGCTGCAGCCAGATGGCCTTCGGTCAGCGCCCGGAACAGGGCCTTGTTGTCCACCGTTGGTCCGCGTCCAGTGTTCACGAGTATCGCACCGGGTTTCATGACCGAGAATTCGGCATCCGACAGAAAGTGGTGCGTATTCGGCGTCATCGGCGCCTGCATCAGGATATAGTCGGACCTTGCCAGCAATTCAGGCTTGCTCACCAGCTCGACCCCAATATTCGCGGCGACTTCCCTTGGCAAATACGGGTCGTAAGCGATGACTCTAACTCCGAAAGATTGCGCCCGCGCAACGATGGCTTGCCCTATTTTTCCCAGCGAGACGACACCCATCGTCCGCCCGCGCAACCGATAGACCGGCTGCCCGCTTTGCCACTGCCAGACCCCTGCATGAGTGGCTCGATCATAGTCGGGCAACTTGCGCGCCAGGGTCAGCCAAAGGGCAATCGCGTGGTCGGCGACTTCCTCGGTGCAATAGTTTTGCACATTGGTGACGAGAATGCCCTTTTCCGTCGCCGTGCCGACATCCACGATATCTACGCCTACGCCATAACGCGCGATGACCTCGCAGTTCCGCATCCGCGCAATCGTTTCCTTCCCGATCCGGGCATATTGGTTCATCATCGCTGCGCAATGCGGCGCGACATCGAACAGGTCTTCCTGGCGCTTGGCCTGAAGCGCAATCACCTCGGCTCCTGCGGCTTCCAGGATTTCCGTCTCAACGGCAACATCACCAAAGTCGTAATCGGTTATCACGACCTTGGGTTTGTCCGTTCTGGGGGAAAAGTCGGCGCGATCAGTCATAAGCACCCGCCGAATAGGTCAATTCGTACGAGTGGCTGTAGAGCTCGAAGATATTGCCAAACGGGTCTTCCATATAGACCATGCGATAGGGCTTTTCACCTGGGTAATATTTGCGCACTTGGCTCATGCGCTGGCGCCCGCCCAGGCCTTCGATAATCTTGATGCGGCCTTCCAGATCCTCGTCCTGTACGCAGAAATGAAACAAGCCACGCCGCCAATATTCAAACGGGCGTTCTTCTTCGACGGTCTTCGGGAACTCAAACAATTCGATGCCAACACCGTCACCCATCGACAAGTGCGCAATACGGAAGCTTCCCCAACCTTCCCCAAACACATCGTCGCACATCTGACCGATGGCGCTTTCGTCATGTAGGATTTCAGTTGGCTCCATCAGCACGTAAAGGCCAAATGCCTTGGAATAGAACTTCACGGCTTTTTCCAGGTCGGGAACTGTGATGCCGATGTGAGAGAAAGTGAGAGCGGCCATGTAGGGCTCCTCCAGTTAGAAGTTAAAGAATGTTGCGAACGATGCCGCCTTCGATCCGGTGCGCAGAACCATTGGAGGCCGTGCTTGCTGAGATCGTGACGATCATGCGGGCGACTTCGTCTGGTTGGACAAAGCGTTGTATGAGCGATGTGGGCTCATCTGATTTGAAGTAATTGTCGACGATCGTGTCGAGCGGCTCACCCTTTTGATCGGCGAGGCCGTCAAAATAGGCCTCGACACCTTCGGTCCAGGTTGGACCAGGCAGGATCGAGTTAACCCGGACTTTTGTCCCCTTTGTCAATTCTGCCATGCCACGTGTCAGACCTAACATGGCAGTTTTAGTGACAGAATAATGCACCATCTGAGGTAGTGGTTTCACTGCCGCTTCGCTGGCCATGTTGATGATGGATCCCTTATCCCGGCCGAGCATGTCAGGCAGGAAAATCCGGCTCATCCGAACGGCGGACAGGACATTGATGTTGAAGTAATGCATCCAGTCGTCATCCGTGAGATCTTCGAACGGTTTGACCGAAAAGATGCCAACATTATTCACAAGAACGTCCACCGCACCGCGCGCACGAGCAAACTCTGCCAGAGTTTCCGCATCAGTGGTTTTGGTTAAGTCGGCCGCAATGCCTTCGACCTTGCCCAGAGATGACAGGTCGTCGACGCAGTCGGACACTTCCGCCTCGGTCAGGCCATGCACGATGACCCGCGCGCCTTCTTCCAGGTAGACCCGGGCAGTGGCTTTGCCGATGCCGGAACCTGAGCCAGTCACCAGGACCAGTTTATTCTTGAGCCCCAGATCCATCTCAGGCCTCCTTCTTGACGTTAGATGACTGCTGCGATGAAGGGCGGCCGAACATTCGACCCATCAAGCCCGAAATTTCCGCGCGCCACATGTCTATGCCGACGGCCAACAGAATGATCAGGCCCAGCACGATATTCTGAACCGAAGATGGCGCAGCGTTTAGGTTCAAACCATTCTGGACGATAACGATTGTCATCGCCCCCATCAGCGTGGCGAGGATGTTGCCGCGTCCGCCTGCAAGGCTGGCTCCGCCAACTACAGCAGCGGCAATGGCCTGCAGTTCCAGCGTCTGGCCATAGTTGGGCGAACCAGAGTTGAGGCGCGCTGACATCAGGATCGCACCAACCGCAGTCATAAAACCCGCGATGACAAATGTCGTCGTCTGAACTTTACGTACGTTGATACCCGTCAGAACGGCAGCGGCTGGGTTGCCACCCACGGCATAGATCTCACGGCCGAGTTTCGTGAAGTTCATAGTGAACGCGGCAAGGACGTAGAAGAACACGAGGTAGAAGAATGGCATCGGAACGCCGAACAGCTTGCCGTAAAAGATTGGCTCCAGAGCCGGATCCAGCGAAAAGATCGGCGATCCATTGTTGAAAGTCAGCGCAAGGCCCCTGAAGGCAATCAACGCCGCCAATGTTGTGATGAAAGATGGAATACGCCCGTAGGCTGTTATCAGCCCAATGAACAGACCAAGCAATCCGCCCATGAGGAGAATGAGTGGCAACGCCAGAACCAGTGGAATGCCAACAAATTTCAACATCTGCGCAAGGATCATGGTCAGCAAAGCCACCATAGACCCGGAGCTCAGATCGATGCCCGCAGCGAAGATCACGATAGTAGACCCGATTGCGATCAAGGCCACGATGCTTACCTGAAGGGACAGGTTTGAAAGGTTACCCGGGTTCAGGAAGCGTTCCGTCGTAAGTGCCACGATCAGTGCGACGATCACCATTGCTGCAAATGGTCCGATCAACTGGGTGTCAAAGATCCGCTTCATGCGAAAGCCTCCTTAGGCTTGGATTGAGGAGTGTCGGCGGACGCGCGCACAAGGTCGTCATGAGTAAGGTCGGATGCATCGACCGTGCGCACGATCGTTCCGTGCTGCACGACGGCAATTCGATCGCTCATCGCAAGCAACTCATCATGGTCTGAACTGATCAGAATGATCGATTTTCCCGCCCGCGTGAGCCTGTTAATCAGCTTGTAAACAGCGATTTTCGCGCCGATATCGATCCCCTGCGTCGGCTCATCAAGGATCAGAATGTCCGAGGCTGAGAACAGCCAACGCGCAATAACAATCTTCTGTTGATTGCCACCAGACAAAAAGTTGACCGTCTTTTCCTCAGCCTGGGTTGAGATTTCCAGATCGCGGATCAGGTCATGGGTAGCTTGCTCTTCGGCCTTGAGGTTCAGCACTCCGAACCGACTTAACCCGCCAAGCGACGCTGCGGTGACGTTCCCACTTGCGCGGAAATTGAAGAACAAGCCGTCGAATTTGCGGTTTTCCGGAACAAGGGCCAAACCAGCACGGATCGCATCGATTTCCCGGCGGAAGCGTACTGGTTTGCCATGCAGTGTTATCTGTCCGCCCGTCAGCTCGTCTGTCCCGAACAGGGCGCGAGCGATCTCTGTGCGGCCACTGCCCAATACGCCACCCAAGCCCAGAACTTCGCCCCGATGCAACGAAAATGATACATCTTTCACGCCCGAATTGGTGGCCAGACCCGCCGCCTCCAGCACAATATCCTTGGTCGCGTTCTGCTCCTTCGGATAATGCTCACCAATGTCCTCACCGACCATTGCGCTGACAATCTCAGAGACGTTGATCTTGGTCTCGCCACTTGCGCGCACAACACAGCCGTTGCGCAAGATCGTCACTTCATCAACGATCCGTTCAACCTCATCCAGCCTGTGCGACACATAGAGAATAGCGGTTCCGCGTTCACGCATATTGCGCAGTAACTGGTGCAGGCGTTCAATTTCATCTTCACCCAATGCCGCTGTCGGCTCATCCAGGATGATCATGCGGGCATCCATCGCGACGGCTTTCGCGATCTCGACCAGTTGTTGCTCGCCTACCGATAGCGAGCCGGTGATGGTTTCGGGTGAAACATCGACATCCATTTCTGCCAACACGCGCGCGGCTTCGTCGTGGACCTTGGCCCAGTCGATCACACCAAAGCGGGACCGAGGCATATTGCCAAGGAAGATGTTTTCGCCAACCGACAAGGTGGGCACGATCGAGAATTCCTGAAAAACTGTTGCGACACCCAGTTCGCGTGCGGCCTGCGGGTCGCTGATCGTGACCTGCTTGCCATTGTGCAGGATTCGACCGCTATCGGGTTGCTGTACGCCGGACAGAGTCTTGATCATGGTCGACTTGCCACAGCCATTTTCACCCAGCAGCCCATGAATGGAACCGGGCATAAGCCGGATGCAAACCTTGTCATTCGCCAAAACCCCGGGATAGGCCTTGGTGATATCGACAAACTCCCAAAGTGGCGTTGCGGGTGTCATTACGATTGCCTCGATAAAAGCGAAACTCGGTTGAGTTGCGACCCGGCAGCACGCGCACGCGCCACCGGGAAGCGGGGAGAAAGCTCAGTACTCTTTGGACGGCTGCGGGAAGAGCTTTTCTGGCTCTTGCAGCACGCTGATCGCACCATCTTTGTCTTCAATTGATGTGGGCGTTTCGATCCAGCCGCCGGGATAGGACCCGTTGAGCGCATCAATGGTTGCGTGCATGGCCGCTTTACCCATTAAGAATGGCGAGGTGTTGACGGTTGCCGTGATGTTGCCAGCCGCGATTTCTTCAAGGCCGGACGTGTCGCCATCATTGCCCAAAAGGACGATGTCATTGCGACCGAGTGCCTTAGCCGCGAAGGACGCTCCAATGATCATGTAGTCGTTCGCCGCAAAGATCATGTCCAGATCAGGGTTCGACTGCAGGATATCCATGCCAGCAGTGTTGCCGCCCTCAACGTTCCATTTTCCGTCAATAGACACCACAACGTCAAAGTTTTCGTTGCCCTCGATACCGTCGAGGAAGCCACCCACACGCTCGGTTGAGTGATAGCCAGGCTGCCCTTCGATAATGCCGACCTTCAACGGTTTATCGCCATAAGTCTCAATTGCCCAGTCAGCGATAGCATGCGTGCCGTTGCGCTGAGAGTACCCGACAACGCCATGAATGGGTGTCGGGAAGTTCGGAATGTCCGAGTTGATCATCAGAACTGCCATGCCCTTGTCGACGGCCTGCTTCAGCAGTGGTGCCGCAGCAAATTCATCGTGTGTTCCAAAAATTATCGCATCCACATCCTGCGTCAGCACATCCTGGATCATACCCATCTGGCCGTTGATGTCCGCACCGGACTGGGGCGCAAGCATGAAGACTTCGACCCCGGCCTCAGCAGCAACCGCTTTGATACCTTCACCGATGGCGATGTAGTAGTTGAACTCGGTCGCCGGCGGCATATACGCGATCCGGAACGTATCGTTCTTGGGTTCTATTGCATCGATTGGCGCTTGTGCCCCGTCCTCAAGTGGAACCGGTGTTGGATAATTTTCCGCCAGAGCGACCGTTGCCAGCGTGGCGAACCCCGCGGCAAGCGTAGTGGTCATAAGCGTTTTCAACATAGTTTTCTCCTCCAGAATTTCGTTGGTTATCCTTTGAATGGCGCGTCGATCACGCCACGAACGCCGGGTTTCACAGCAAAGAGGCCGCCGGATTCCGGTTCTATTGTTAAAGCTGCTTCGTCACTCATCAGCCTTGAGCTCGTGATGAACAGCGTGTCGAGATCAGGCCCACCGAAAGCGCAACAGGTAGGCTTCCAGACCGGCACCTCGATCACTCGATCTATCGTGCCGTCAGGTGCGACGCGAACAACGCGATGGCCTTCCCATTCGGCGTTCCAAACGCCCCCTTCGGCATCGACACAGGACCCATCAGGCAAGCCAGGTTCATCATTGAAGGAAGCGTGCTGCCGACGGTTCGAAACGGTTCCACTGCGGGTGTCGTAGTCAAACGCGACGATTTCCCGATCCGGGGTATCGGCGAAGAACATCGTCTCACCGTCGGACGTAAAGCAAGTCGAATTGGCGCAAGACACTGCTTCGATAATCGTCCGTACACTCAAATCCTTATCAACGCAGATGACCGATGAATCGGCGTTGCCAGACACTTCGTTCATGCCTCCAACAATCAATCGCCCCTGGCGATCGGTTCGCCCGTCGTTCAGCCGTGTTTCTGGGTTGTTCGGCTCGAATCGTGCCACGAGGGTTTGCTCGCTATTGGGCGAATCGAACAAGACAACTCGATCCGCATAGGCAACGATCAGACCGCCAGACGCGCGCGGCGCGAAGCAACACACGCGCTCCGGCATCTCATGAGAGGCAGTTTCTGACGTTGCAGGATCAAATGACCAAAGCGCACAGCCTTCAATGTCGGTCCACCAGACAAGACCATCGGCGGGATTCCAGAAAATCCCTTCCCCGTGCTGGTTCTTACAATCGACGACCAACTCTGCGCGCACTTTTTGATCTCCCAAGTACATTCTGATATCTGATATACCAGCTTGCCTAATCTGGTGTATCAGATATCTTGCATCTGGCAACACCTTTTTTTGGAGATATCCTCAGATGGCGCTTGAGAGACCCAAGTCTTTGCGTGAACTCGCACTGGAACATTTGCGGAATAGTATTATCGATGGCTCCCTGAAAATGGGTCAGGTTTTGTCGGAGCGAAAAATCTCCGAAGAGCTGGGCGTATCAAAATCGCCAGTACGCGAAGCACTCGCTCAATTACGTGACGAAGGGTTGGTCAGTATCGAGCCTCAAAAAGGCGCACGCGTTTTTTCGCTGTCTGAGCCGGAAGTGACTCAGATCTGCGATTTCAGACAGGCTATCGAAACTGCCGCCTTTGAACTTGCGTTGTTGCGGAACCCGGAAGGTCTTGCCAGCGACATGCAGCGTGTCGTGAAGGACATGGAGAAGGAACGCAGGCGAGGTAATGAAAAGGGCTACCTTTCACTGGATACCACATTTCATCAGTTGATTTTTGAACATGCAGGTAACGACTACCTGACGGCCAGCTATACACGCTACATCGGTAAGATTGCCGCATTGCGAACCCATTTGGCGAAGCTGCCACAGCATACTGAGCTCTCCTTCGATGAGCATTCGAAAATCGCTATTGCCGTTCGCGAAGGCGACATGGCCAAAATCAAATCTCTTCTCACTGCGCATATTGACCGCACCAGACAAGCCTACAAAAGCGCCGCCATCGTCCTCGAAGGAGCGACCGCATCCTAGCAAAAACGTAGCTTCGTTGTGACGGGGGCGGGCCAAAACAGCGCCGCCCCTTTCTTTTGGGCACCTCCCGGTCTTTTCTTTTTCAGTTGACATCTGAGATATCAGATGCCAATCAAAAGACGGGAGGAAGCTTGTATGACGCCAGCAATGAAACCTGACTCACCGGGGCTACAGCCATTGATCCAGCTGGATCGGGTTGGCAAAAGCTTCGGCACGAACATTGTTTTGGATGGCGTCGACTTTGAATTGAGACCCGGCGAAGTTCACGCGCTATGCGGGGAAAACGGCGCCGGAAAATCCACTTGTCTCGGCCTGTTTTATGGACTTCACCAACCTTCTGCTGGGCGTATCCTGTGCGACGGCAAGGAACAGCGAGTCGAAAGCCCATCACACGCGCAATCCCTGGGCATCGGCTGTGTTTTCCAAGAGCTCAGCCTCGCTGGCGCGCTCTCTGTCGCGGAAAACATCTACGCGGGCCGCGTACCCACCCGGTTCGGCGTAGTTGACTGGCCCGAACTGCGCCGCCGAGCGGAGGCGTTGCTGGCGGAATTCGGTCTGGATATCGACGTCTCAACACCCGTGGAAAACTTGCCGATCAGCTCCCGCCAGATTGTTGAAATCGCCAAGGCTCTGTCGTTGAATTCCCGCGTCCTTTTGCTGGATGAACCGACATCGGCATTGGCACCCGACGAAGTAGAGGCACTATTCGAAGTCCTAAAGTCCCTGACAAAAAAAGGGATTGGCATCGTCTATGTCAGCCACCATATGGCCGAGATTTTCCAGATCTCGGATCGCATTACCGTTTTGCGAGATGGGCGCCACATCAGCACTTTACCGGTTTCGGAAACTTCTCAGGAACAAGTCGTCGCCGAGATGATCGGCGGCGCTCACCCCGGTGATGTCACGCGGTCAGGTAAGGTTAACGGCGAAGAGGTTTTGCATGTCCAACACCTAACCCATCCAGGTGAATTCGAAGACATTTCCTTCTCCATTAAAGCCGGAGAGATTGTAGGCATGGCGGGGTTGATGGGCGCTCGCCGCAGCGAGATTGTTCGATCGATTGTCGGGCTGATGCATGGCGCGACCGGGGAGATCAGACTGCACGGCAAGCCTGTTAACTTTGCGTCCTTGCGGCAGGCGATGCGTGCTGGGGTCGGGTTTGTTCCCGAGGAACGCAAGACTGAAGGCCTCTTTCTGGAACAATCACTCAGCGACAACCTGATCGCGGCCAGTCTTTCCGATCATGCGTCTGCTGGGTTCATGCGTTCGGGCTCGATCAAAGCAGCCAGCCAAACAGCCATTGACGCATTCAGTGTCAAAACCAGTGGGATTAACGAACTTGTTGGTGATCTCTCAGGGGGCAATCAGCAAAAGATTATGTTGGCCAAGTGGCTCAAACGCGCGCCAGCTCTTCTGATCATTGAGGAGCCCACAAAAGGGGTCGATGTCGGAGCCAAATTCCAAATCCACACGGAACTTTTGCGTCGAGCAGCCGAGGGAATGGCCATCCTCGTCGTGTCATCCGATTTTCCCGAACTTGTCTCTCTCTCGACCCGCATCCTTGTCGTCCACGACGGTCGCCTCATGGGAGACATCGCAGCCGCTGAGGCAACCGAAACCACGCTTCTTCAAATGGCCGCTGGAAATTCCGTTCCTATTGTGGACGCACCCCAAACCAATCAATCAGGAGTCGCGACGTGACCATGACCGCTCAAGCCAACTTGCCCATGAAGCGTCCGCTGCTGCGCCGTGTTCTACAAGCTTTTGTCGATATTCGTGAACTGACGCTGATCGTTCTGATCGCCGCCATCATCATCGTGATGTCCAACGTTAATCCCTATTTCCTCAGCTTCTCGAACTTTCGAGCCGTGGCCGTGGGCATGGCCCCAACCGCGATCATCGTGATCGGTATGGCGATCCTACTTGCATCCGGCGGGTTCGATCTTTCCGTTGGATCGGTTATGGCTTTGTCTTCTACCGTCGTAGCCATGCTGCTTTTGACTGGCATGCCAATTCCGCTCGCTGTGGTATGCGGATTAGTGTTGGGTGGAATTGTCGGGGTAGTCAACGGTTTGCTCGTGACCGGCCTCGGGATCAATCCGCTTATCGCGACCCTCGGCACGATGTCGATCGCGCGAGGCATCGCTCTTGTCCTGACCGAAGGTTTTTCTGTCTCAAGCCTGCCGGCATCATTTGCCTGGATCGGCAAAGCTGACATAGGCGGCTTTCCGGTAATCGTCTTGTTCACCATTCTGCTCGTCGTTCTGTTTGACCTGGCCGTCCGCCATACGCGCTTTTTCCGTCAGGTCTATTTCATCGGCGCCAATGAAAAGGCCGCGATGTTGTCAGGCATCCATGTCACACGCGTGCGTATCATTCTGTACGCACTGACCGGTATTCTGGCTGCTTTGGCGGGTGTATTGCTGGCCTCCCGCCTGATGAGCGGCACGCCCACGGCAGGAAACGGTATCGAACTTCAGGTTCTGGCAGCGGCTGTCATCGGTGGCGCATCTCTACGCGGCGGCGAAGGTACTATTCTTGGTGCTTTCCTCGGCGTCGTTTTCGTTGCGTTGATCAACAACACTATGACGATGCTGGCTGTATCGATCTACTGGCAGATGATCGTCATCGGCGGTGTACTCGTTACAGCGGTCGCCTTGGACATGCTGATCCGAAGCAAACGGGGCTAATCCCGAAGCTTTCCAAAACTCAACAACAACCAAAGATCCAAAACAGGGAGACTACGATGACTGAATTGAACGTGAATCGGCGCAGGCTGCTGACAGCGGGCACCACCGCTGGATTGGCCGCAGCGTTCGGACTGCCCATGCTGTCCAAAGAAGCCATGGCGCAAGCGGCCGGCAAGGAGTATGTGTTCCTGTCCATCGTCACGCAGGTGCCGTTCTGGGTGGACTATCGAAATGCAATGGAAGACCTTGAGGAACTGATGGGCATCAAGGCCACATTCACGGGCCCCTTGGATTTCGACACGGCCGCACAAGCACGCCAATTGGATGAACTGATCGCAAGACGTCCCGCAGGCATCCTTATCTTCCCCGGTGATCCGGCCACTCTGGCCCCCGGCGTCGAACGTGCGGTCGAGGCGGGCATTCCGGTCACATGTTGTATTGGCGATATTCCCGACAGCCCCCGGTCCACATTCCTTGGTATCAATGGCGTTCAGGCAGGACGTGTCGGCGGCGAAATGCTTGCGCAAGCGATTGGCGGGAAAGGCAAGGTTATCCTCGGCACTTTCCCTGCCCCCTCCACATTGGAGCGGGTCGAGGGGTACAAACAAATCTTTGCTGAGAAATACCCGGATATCGAAGTGGTCGACGTCGTCAACGATAAGGCCGACCCTTCCTATGCGCCGACAGCCTACCTTCAGGCAATTCAGGCGAACCCGGATATTGTTGGAATTGGCGGCACGGACGGCGACAGCGGCAAAGGCGCTGCAATTGCCGTCAATGAGGCGGGACGCAAGGACATCAAGATCGTCGCGATGGACCGAAATGATGATATGCTTCCCTATATCGAAGACGGCACAATTCACGGCGCTGTGGCTCAGAAATCCTATCTTGAGATCTTTCTAGCCTTCCACATGATGCATTGGCAGAACACAGACGCGCTGAAGGTCTTGCCCGATTGGAAGGCGGCTGGCATCAACCCTTTGCCGGAGCGCGTTGAGACCGGGGTTATGCCGATTACGGCCGAAAACGTCGTCCAGTTCAAACACACCTAAGCGATTGTCCCGGCGCATTCGATCGCGCCGGGAACCCGATAGGAGGGGGTACATGTCGGACAGATGGAGCGTTCTTCACCTGCAGCAAAACGATCTGCAACTGACACTCCTGCCCGGCATCGGGGGCCGCCTATGGGATATAAACTTCCAAGGTCGCTCCCTCCTATTTCAGAACGCAGATCTCGACGGTTTGGATGTCGATGACACACGGCTTACTGATCTGCCCACACGCTCTCCACAATTTGGTTTTCCACTCTGGGGCGGCGAGAAGACGTGGATCGCCCCAGATGCATCCTGGGTAAACGGCGCTCCGTTTCCCGTGTTGGACAGCGGCTCTTACCAGATCACTTCAAGAAGCAGCACTCGTATCGACATGACCAGCGCAGTATGCCCGACCTCGCACTTGTCAGTGTCGCGCCGCATCACGCTGACCTCGGCGGAAAGCTGGGAAATAGAACACATCGTGGTCAACCATGGGACCTCCTCGCGCCTGACCGGCATTTGGTCAGTCATGATGCTTAATACCCCCACCAAGGTCGGTGTCGAATTGCAAGACCCTGCATTTTATCCTGTTTTTGGCTCTGCCGAAGGGATGATAGCGACGCACGGCAAAAGCATTGTCGTGGATTGCAACAGACAGCAGGAATTCAAGGTCAGGCTACCGAACCCCAACGGTCGTACATTGATACGGTGCGGCGCGGATGCCCCGTTGCTAATGTGCTCGGTACCAGAACCTCAAAAGGGCGATCAATTTGCACACGACTATCCGTTTGAGGTCTTTAATTCAGCCGATTACGCCTATTGCGAAGCGGAGTGGCACTCCCCGGCACGCAGGCTTGCACCAAATGAAACGCTGAGTTTTCGGCAGACGTTCCGCGTCTTGACGGATGAAGATACAACACAAATGCCATTGGGGCTCACAAACAACAAGGAGTTCCTGTCATGCATGTCTTGATTACAGGCGCAGGCGGGCATCTAGGCCGCAAACTCTTCAATGCGCTAGAAAGCGACTCCAATTACACCGTCTCTGGCATCGACATCCGTCCCGTTGATCATCCCGACATTCACACAGCAGACCTGTCCGACGACAGCAGTTGGGTCAGTTTGCTAAAGGGAGTGGACGTTATCGTGCATCTTGCCGGAGACCGAGAGCCCTCCGCCACTTGGGCCTCCGCGATCAAACACAATATGGATGCAACGCTTTCTCTCTATCACCATGCGGTAGCCATGGGCGTCAGCCGCGTGGTTCTTGCCAGCTCCAACTGGGTTCACGGCGACAAAAGGTTCACGCATCAGGTGCTCAACAGCACGACACCACCAGGGCCAGTAAACGCCTACGGCATGTCAAAGCTATTCTGTGAACGGACAGGGGCTTATTTCGCCGAGCATCACGGACTGTCGGTCATCTGCTTGCGCATCGGCTGGACGCAATGGACTCACGGCAACCAACCCGGCACACACATGGCGATGGGCCGGTGGGGTCAGGAAATGTGGTTGAGTGATCGGGACTTTCTAAGCGGAATGCGCGCCGCAATAGATGCCAAGGATATTTCCTTCGCAGCCCTGAACCTAATGTCAGATAACCCAGGTATGCGCTGGGATATCACCGAAACACGACAAACGATTGGCTACTCTCCAGAGGATGGAAGCCCCGCAAAAATAACAGTGGGCATTTCCTTGAGATCCATGCTGCAGCGGCTGTTTACAGTCCGACTCCCCAGCTTTTTCGCGACACGTTTCCCGGATTGGTAGAGTACAAGATCCGAGCATTGTTGTTGCGTTGCGCAACCAGTTTACGAAACCTCGCATGGAAGTAAGCGCTGAAAAGGTCAGCTTTGTCTGCTTCACGGTAGACGGAGAGCGACATAACGAGCGCCAGATTTGGCAACCATTGATGTTTGATACTTCGATAACAAACCGCAAACGTCGCTGAACGGGTGTTATCTGAAGCGATCTCTGGTTGAGTGCGAGCCTTATCTGCGGACCGAACGAACCATCATTTCAACCCCTCAGATAGCAGTCATTGATCCTGCGCGCGGAGAACGTCTATTTCGAGCCCACTTTGACTGATACTGCAATCAGCAACAACTGGAAGAAAGGGCGGGAAGCAGAAGTTCGCTGCGAGTGCAAAGATTATCTCATCGGGAGCCAAGAGCAGACCTTTGTCTGTCCATCACACACCCATTCGGTATCGATGAACTTTGTTTTGATCTCGTCTGGAGGTTCGTCCACTTCACAACCAACGCACCTCCTCCTTGGAAGCGCATGCCTCTGAACGAATTATTACAAACCCTATAGAAAATCGTCAGGGCTTGGCGGGTCCTGACCAACCTGCAGCTATCATTGCACTGATCAGCTCTTGAACTGGCTGTGGGTCTACAAACACCCGAGCCTTTAGTTTTTCGAGGGGGAAGCTTGGCCAAGTGTCCGAAAATACTCTTGCAAGCCGCTGTGCCTCAGCTTGTTCTCCGTTCCTCCAGTGGGCTGCCATAAGGTAAGCTGCGGAAATTGGTCCGAACGGCCCACCGCGAGATATTGTTTTATCAAACGTTCGGATTGCGGCAGCATAGTCTCCCGTGTGGAACTGAGCCGCACCCAATGCGTTGTCAAAAACTAGCCCTCCACCGTTTTGGGCCAGTGCTCTATATCTCACTGATTGCGACAGAACCCGATCAAAATCGGACGTGTAAAGGGAGATCAGGGCGTCGAATTCAGCAACATGTGAATCATCGGGTGCCAAGTCTACGGCCCTTTGGGATAATCCAACCGCGCTTTCATAATTGCCCACCCCAAATTCAAACCAGGCCCGAGCTGAAAGCGACCATGCTGCATTCGGAGCCATTTCCAAAGCGTAAGCACTATTCTTGTCCGCTGCGTGCAAAAACTCGTCTGAACCGGGCTTGCCCGATTGCATAATGGCGAGCATTGTTTCGACCTGAGAAGCACCAGCATATCCCCCGTAATATAACGGGTCTCGTTCAATCGCTGTTTTAAAAATCAACAACGCGGGCTGAAGCCGGGCCAGATCCGTAACAGGGAAAATCAGATCCCGGCCTGCGTCGCTTAGGTTCATTGCCTCGACACGGGCAGGTGACACGTCGTAGATTGCAGTTTTGCCGGTTTTGGGTGCTACAGATTGCGAATTGCGGCCAATCAGGACACCAAAAAGAATGCTGACTATTAATAGTGAAAGCGAGATAACGACTGCGGTAGCCCGTCGCCTTCCGCGTAAGCTTCGTCTGCTTCGACTGGAGCCCGGCAAAAATTCGGGTGCGTAACCCCCGACGGGCAGTGAGATAACCAATTCGTCAGCAATCCCTTTACCGTCATAATAAGATTGCAGCTTTCGCCGAACACGCCCGGCATCCACACGCACGACGCCCTCGCGTTTCAATAACTCATCCGCGTCGTATCCATAAACATCCATCGCAATGGTCTTGGCACGTATTTCGTCGGAACGACCCTCCAGCGTTTCCGTCACCACGTAAGATAGGAATGATCGCATGCGGGCGGATCCTTTGAATTCATCCGACCTCAGAACCTTGTCCAACGCGGCACGCAACTGCTCGCCCGAGAACGATTGAGTACCAGTCTGGCCCTGATTGCCCACGCTGACGTTCAAAAACTATCCTTTCACAATAAGGGTTTGACGTCACGTTGCTACCGTAGCATGCGGCTTGAAACGTGCAATACATATTCTTTTGGATGCATGCTTAGAGGGAGAATGCCTAAAAAGCGCTGCCAATGACGGATGATGAATTCTTTGAATCTCAATTTCCCAAAGCGGGTCGTCTGCTACGGAACCTGCGGGAAAAAGACCAAGAGTTCGATCAAATTTGTCGCGACTACAAAGAGGTCTTCGCAGAAATGGCGATGCCGCCAAAGTCGCATTCAGTTCTACAGATGCGCTATCTCGCGGATCTGGCAGAAAGCCTCTCGGACCTGCGCAGCAGTATTGACGGACACCTGCGGGCTCAGGGCGCGCGTGCGGGATCGGTACGGAACAAAGATTTGGAGGTTTGACATGAAACTTAGATATATCTTGCCTACGTTGTTGATTGGTGCTGGCTCCGTGCTTGCTCAGGAAACCCCAATTGTTCATGACGGCGAGTTTGAATTCCTCCGCGCGCAGTTTGGTGAGGCATGGGATGCACAAGACGTTGAAGTCGACGCCAAGCTGGCCGAAATTCGTGCGGCCAATGGCGATAAGCCCCCTAACCTCCTCTACATCCTGATTGATGACGTCAGCTTTGGTCAGATGGGTGGCCGCAAGATGAATTACGTCATGGGGATCGAGACACCCAGCATCAATCAATTGGCCACCGAAGGTTTGTCGCTGATGCGCATGTATACCGAACCCTCCTGCACTCCGACCCGCACAGCCATGTTGACAGGGCGCCACCCAATTCGCGCAGGTGTGGAAGAGGTCAAGGTGGCTTTGGTTGGCGAGGGCCTTCCGGCCAGTGAAGTGACACTGCCGGAGATTCTGAAACAGGTCGGCTATAATACGGCGCATGTCGGCAAATGGCACCAAGGCGACATCGAACAATCGTACCCCCACAATCAGGGGTTTGATTGGGCCGCATTTCCACTCCACCAGCAAGTACAGCTGAGCCTCATGACCCCCGAGGCAATGCGGTCCAACACCATGCTCGGCTATGTGCCCGAGGGGCAGAACAATCAGTTCCTGCTGGATGAACGGTTCAAGCCATATGGCCTTGTCACCGGTGTCGAGGCCGAAGCCGGTGGACCCGCCCAGGAAGTAGAAATGTCAGCCGGTGAAGTGTGGACGCAGACCAAATATGAAGAGATGAACGAACGATATCAACGGCAGGCGTTGGAGCAACTTGAACGCGTCGCTTCCGAGGATGCGCCATTCTTCTTACAATACTGGCCGCTTTACCCGTTGAACTTCGTCTACCCGGATCAGGCAATTTCACGAAATGGCGGTTTTCATGCCGACAAGCTGCAACTGCTTGATGGTTGGATCGGAGATCTTTTGGCCAAGCTTGAAGAATCTGGCAAAGCGGACAACACAATTGTTGTTTTGATGGCGGATAATGGCCTGATGTATCACTACGAAGGCTCATCCGGTCTGAACCAGCTGATCTATCGCGGTGGCAAAACCCAGCATCTTGAAGGCGGCGTAAGAACCGATGCGTTCATTCGCTGGCCCGGTGTGATCGAAGCCAACAGCGCAGCCGGTGACATCTTTCACGTCTCAGATATCTTCACCACGATGGCGCGAATTGCCGGAGCCACAGACTTTATCCCAAGGGACCGCGTAATAGACGGCATCGACCAGACGGCCTTGCTGTTGAACGGCGAGGGAAATGGGCGGCGCGACTATGTCTATATCTACGAAGGACCTGTCTTGCGCTCGGTCGTCAAGCAGGAGTTCAAGATGCATCTTCCTGCCCCCGGTCAACCCGGCGCGGCTGCTCCGACTTATAATATTTATAGGGACCCCCGAGAGGAACACCCTTTGGTGGGCTACTCGCTTTGGGCCGGGGCATCTTTTCAAGATATGATCAAGCGTCACCAGAAGATGATCGCCAAGTATCCGCATTCAGAGATTGGCAAAGGTACACCTTATGAAGGCATTGAAAACCTGCGCCCGGAATCCGAACTGACCCGCGACGTATTCACGAGTTGGCAGTGAGATCACAAATTTAGTAATTATTCGAATATATCGATGTTACTGATGGTAATCACATCGAAGTCAAAAACCGAAGCTCGGCTTCGAACCCTGGGGGAGATGGAATGAAACTACAATGGCTTATGGTTTTGTGTGCAGGCATTGCCGCCCCACCTTTGCAGGCTCAGGACGACCCTATTCAACACGATGCTGAGTTTTATATTCTGCAAGCCCAACGCGCGGAACAATGGGTGCAGGATGACGCTGCCGTTGATCAGGCTTTGGCCGCTTTTCGTGACGGCAACAATGGGCAACCCCCAAATATCGTCAGCGTTCTGATTGACGATATGGGCTTTGGCGATATGGGTATACCCGAGCTCAACGCTGTCCGTGGGTACGACACTCCGAACATCAACGACTTTTCGGACGAAGCGTTGCGTATGGTTCGGATGTATACTGAACCGTCCTGCACCCCGACTCGCGTGGCACAAATGACCGGCCGCTTGCCCGTGCGTATGGGAATGGGTGATACGACCGTCGATATCGCTGGCTTTGGATTGCCCGATAATGAAGTGACACTGGCCGAAGTCTTGAAACAGGCAGGATATGCAACCAGCCACGTCGGCAAGTGGCATATGGGCGATATTGCCGAAAGCTGGGCAATGAATCAGGGTTTTGACTATGCCCAGCACGCCATCCACCAGCAGGGCCAGCTGACAATCTTTAATGATGATGCGATCAAAGAACAGGTCTCGGTCGCGATCCGGGACTATGAGGATAAATACACACTGGACGGCTGGTTCCGACCGGATGCCTCGGCGATGATGACCGTCATCGAGGGCGAGACCGGCGGCGCCATTCGCGAAATCCGCATGGAAGCCGGAGAACGCTGGAACGCCGAAAAATACGACGAAATGAACCAGGCGTTTCAGGATAAAACACTTCAGGAACTGGAACGCCTTGCAACTGGGGACGCGCCCTTCTTCCTGCAATATTGGCCGATGATCCCGCTGGACAATACCCGCGCCGGCCGTGACGGGCCGGAAAGCGCGAATGGCGGCTTGTATGTCGACAAGATGCAGCTACTGGATCAGTGGCTGGGTGATCTGTTCGCGCGCATGGATGATCTAGGGCTCAGCGAAAACACCATCGTTGTGGTTATGGGCGACAATGGGCATTTTACCAAATACGCGCCGCAATCCGGGTTTACCCCACTGATTTACGCGGGCGGTAAAGGCGACACGACTGAAGGTGGCGTGCGCGTGGACGCCTTCATCCGCTGGCCGGGCATGATTGAAGCTGACGCGTTGTTAAACAGCATCATTCATGTTTCGGACCTCTATACCACGATCTCGCGCTTTGCCGGGGCGGATGGATTCATCCCAAGGGATCGTCTGGTCGATGGTGTCGATCAGTCGGCGGCGCTACTGTTCGCGGATGAATCGAAAGCGCGACGCGATCACGTGATCATCTATTCGGTCGCGAAACCCGAGGCGATCGTTAAGGATCAGCTTAAGCTCAAACTGCCGGGACCCGGCGAGAGCGCAATTTTAGCAAAATTCTTCGATCTTTACCGCGACACCCGCGAAGAATACTCGGTCTCAACCGAAGTCGGGTCTTGGGGTGGGCAGGAATTCGTACGTATACTGGGCCGCCACAAGGCGCGGAAAGAGAAATACCCCGATACTCCGCCCGCCTACGGCATGCCTTATGAGGGGATTGAGAACATTCGTCCCGAGACACAGCAAGCCGTTGAAGCTTTCATGATCAAGCGCGCGTCGCCCCAGAAGTAGGCCTGTTCTTTCGTAATGAACCGCGAAGGACTGTAATCACCAAAATCGAGGATCTCAGCATGGTTGGTAGCATAATTTTCGCACTGGGATTGATCGTGTCACTCGGAATCGGGTTTGTCTATTTCCGCGACCTTGGCGATGTCTCGCAAATGCTGCTGAAAGTAAAGCGCGAGAATATGGTGCGCTTTATCCGGCATGAATACCGCCTGATTGGCATTGGCCTGGGCGGATTTGTAGTGGCAACCCTTGCACATTTCCTTTTGGGGGGCGGCCCTTTCTGGCTTTGGCTCGTAACGGCTGCGCTGACCTTGCTTCTTTATGGGTTTCCCTATGTGTGGGTGCATTTGGGCCTGAGAAACCAGCTCAACGACGCCCAGTATTTTTCTATCGAGGAAGCGCGAAAATATGTCGGTCCAACAGCGCCAGTCATCGTCATCGAACACAATGGTCACGCGCGCGCGCACCCGGATGCGCAGATCATGCGCCCTCATTTGGCGGGCGATGTAGATGGGCTGGGGGGCGAGGATGTGGTAATGACTTACTGCGCGATGGCCAATCTGGGTCAGGGGTACACACCGCGAATAGAAGGACGGCGCCTGAACCTTGAGGTTCTGGCCCAGCATGGCAACAACTTGATACTGCGTGACAACGACACGGGCGATCCGATCCAGCATATCTACGGTTTTCGCGAGGCGGATCGCGACCCCAACTCCGAGGGTCCTGCTTGCCCTCTCCGGCCCGAAGCGCAAATGAGGCCTTGGCCCACCTTTCGAATGACATTCCGCGGGTTTCAGAAAGCCTATCCAGAAGGTGAGGTGTTTCTGAACAAACCATCGACGAACCCTTTGCTGCGTCTGCTGGACATGATGACCGAGATCACCTTTGGCTGGGGCATCGGACGCCAACATCAGGAAGACGCTCCTGTGATGGACAACATGGATCGTTCAGACCACCGGTTGCCGAACAAAACCTACGTCTGGGGAATTACGATTGGTCAAGATGTCGCTTGCTGGACCGACGATTTCATCATCGAGAACAACTGGATCGTGACCGCCAAAGTCGGAGGACGGGATGTCGTGGTCAGCCTGGATCCGAAATATGAAAGCCTGGGCGTTTGGTATAACGACTCGGGTCAACCGGTGGCCAAATGCGATTTCTGGGGTCACTCGGATCAGGGTCAGCTAAAACGTGTAGAAACCCTGCGCGCAGGCGTATTCTGGCACGTTTGGTCCGAGTTTTTCCCGAACACAGATATCAATCGCGTCGGCAACAGTTCGATGGCGACGGAAGAAGCTGCGGAATGAAAATCAGGACCACACAATTTCAAACCAACGACAATTTATTGAAACTTGTATGTTTGTCGGGAGGAACAGAATGTTTTCGTCACTATGGGTGAAAAGTTGCTTATGCGCGGCAACGCTATCGGCATCGGCAGCCACAACGGCTGCGGCACAACAATCCGATTGGTCCTACGAGGCCACGATTTATCTGTTCATGCCGGAAACAGAAACATCCTTAAGCACCCCCATGGGGACACTGGACGGTACACTCAGTTTTTCTGATGCATTGGAAAACCTAGATTTCGCCTTTATGGGAGCGTTCTCGGCCACCGACGGACGATGGCTTATACTTGCAGATTACAACTACACAGATTTGTCGTTCAGCAACAGCACTCCCGGCCCCGCCAGTTCGGGCCTCGAGACATCATTTACCACGCAATACCTAAGCGGTTATGTCGGCTACCGAGTGTATGAAGCACCAACTATCTCGGTGGATGTCGCCGGAGGGTTCCGGTGGTTCAGCACTGATACAGAGTTCACCCTTCTCCCTGGCGCGGCACCGGGGAGGACAACAACCGCCGACGACAGCTGGACCGACCCTGTCATCGCCGCCAGAGCACGCGTCCGGTTCTCGGACAAATGGTCCGGCACCGGTTTCGTCGACTACGGAGGTTTCCGCAGCGGCAGTGAAACATGGCAGGTTCTGTTGACCGCCGAATATGCCATCAACAACAGATGGCTGATCCGCGGCGGCTATCGCTATATCTCGTTTGACCATGAGATCGACGGTAGCGATTTTACATTTGATCAGTCAGGGCCAGTGTTAGGCGCGACTTATCGTTTCTAGAATTCTTTATTGGTGAACTCGAGACTGGGTTGTGATGTTACGAACATCGTTTGATTGGCGCGAGTAGACTGCAGAAAGTTCTAGAGAATCATATTCGCTGTGTCCTCAGATTTGTCTTCGTGTCTGGCACCAGTTCTTGAACCCCAGCATCGATAGCTGGTTGGAGTTTGTTCTCACTCTAGAAATCAAGCGATGAATGAAGCAAGTCTAAGTCGCGATGCCACTTTCAACCGCAGAGTGAGAATTCACCTCGGCTGGCTTTCGCAACTACAGCGAATGGCTGCAAAGCGGGCTGCGACCGCAGCATTGAAACATGTAGGCCAACGGCAGCTCAGGGCCGATAGCCAACAATGTAAGCCCACCACCAGCTTTACTGGTGACAGGTGGTATTCTTGCTCCAATTGGATCAGAGCTTGATCCGGAAGGCTGCGAAGCCGTCGGTGCCTTCTCCGGCGTCCTCGATTGTGACACCTTTGACGTCGCCCATATAGTCCCGCGCTTTTGGGCCGGTCTCGAACAATACCGTCGTGTCCCCAAGCGGCGCAAAAGACCAGTTGGCATCTGCCTTTGGATCGATCGTACCCTGCTCGACAATATAGCGCACGATGACGTCGCGGTTGGTATCCGGGGCTTCGAATACGATTGTATCACCCAACGCTCCGGGGAATGATCCACCGCCTGATGCGCGATAGTTGTTGGTGGCGATGATGAATTCCATTTCATCAGCAACGGGTTCGCCATTGTAAGTCAGGTTTACAATCCGCGCTGCATCAGGGTTAATCTCTTCGCCTTTGGGTCCGAAGCGCGAGGGTTGGGACAGGTCTATCTGATAGGTCACACCATCCATCACGTCGAAATTGTAGGATGGGAACTCCGGGTTCAGCAGGATCGCATCTATTGAACCCGATTCAACTTGATTAAACATTCCGGCCGACCGTTCCAACCAACCCCTGACCTGCGCACCATTCACGCGGACCGCTCGCACTGTGTTCGGATAGAGATACAGATCGGCTACGTTTTTTATGGCAACGTCACCAACTGGAACATCCGTGTAGTATTCTGGACCACCGCGGCCACCAGCCTTGAAAGGTGCTGCCGCAGACAGGATTGGCAGGCCTTCGTGTTCAGTGCCTTTCAGCATGTCTTCGACATACCACTTCTGCGCGATTGATACGATTTGGACTGATGGGTCATCTGCAACCAGTGCGAAATAACTGTGCAGAGGAGCTGAGGTCTTGCCAACAGCGCGGCGAACATAGACCAGCGTTTCGTCGTGATCTGTCGCAACCGAGTCGAGGACTCGCTGATCATCTCCGACCAGTGCTGTGATTGATCGGTCCTCGTTCCTTCTGGAAATAGGTCGTGCCTCGGATGTGGTGGTTACCACCCGCCATTCGTTCCCATCTCGTTCCAACAGCAGATCAAGCAGACCAAGATGTGACCCCCAGAAACCGCCCATAACGGCGGGTTTGCCCATCAGAGTACCTTTATCAACATCGATGCCGGGACGGTCCGCAAATGTTGGCGACGGAAAGACCAAGTGGTTGTGACCCGTGACCAACGCGTCGATTCCGTCGACACCAGCAAGCACAACCGATGCGTTTTCCATACCATCCGCGTGATTGGCATCGCCAATCCCCGAATGCGACAAAGCGATGATCAGTTCGCAGCCCCGTTCCTGCATCTCAGGCACATAGGCCTTGGCCGTCTCAACGATATCCCGCGCTTCGACATTGCCTTCGAGATGCTTGCGGTCCCAGTTCATGATCTGCGGAGGCGTAAAACCGATTACACCAATTTTGAGCGGGTGCTTTGTGCCGTCACCCATTTCAATTTCGCGGTCGAGAATGGTGTAAGGTTGGATGAGCGTCTTGTCATCGCGCGGGCTCGCGCCTTTCTCCTTTGCTACGTTGGCAAGAATCACTGGGAAATCTGCACCTGCCAAAGAGGTCTCAAGAAAGTTCAGCCCATAGTTGAACTCGTGATTGCCCAGTGTGGCTGCATCATAACCAACTGTGTTGAACGCGGTGATGATTGGGTGGCTATCCCCCTCCTTCATACCGCGTTCATAGGCGATGTAGTCGCCCATCGGATTGCCTTGCAGAAAGTCCCCGTTATCAACCAAAAGCGAATTCGTCGCCTCAGAACGGATTTCATTTATGATCGAGGTGGTCCGGGACAGGCCGACTGTATCCCGGGGTTTGTCTGCATAGTAGTCGTAGGGGAACACATGGACGTGGATATCGGTTGTTTCCATGATCCGAAGATGCGCCTGATTGTTAGCCGCAGCAGCCGAGAAGGGGTGAAGTGTAATCGTAGCGGCACTTGCAGCTGTTGTGGAAAGAAACTGGCGACGGGAAAAAATTTTTCGGTTAGAGAAAGACATTGGGCACCTCTCAAGTTGGTTAGTTAACATGTTTTTTGCAGGCTTCCCGCGACATCCGTATGACATGGGTTGCGAGAACATCTTTCGCGCTGTTCACGGTTGGTGGTATTCAGCACCATACCCAAACATCATAGGTTTGCTAATGTACCGCAAGTGGTGAGCCTGAGCTTCTAGCTGCATAGGCAATTAGGCGCAGAAACTTTCGGTCATTCGAGCCTGAACAAAGCAAAACACCAAGCCGAAAGAGGCCAGCTTTGCTAACTGCGGTCGAAGTATACTTGATTTTGCTAAAGGCCCACTTTGTATTCAGGCTCTGAGTTTGGTCGTCACCAAATTTTGCTACTGCAGCGAATGTCTCCTCCGACGGACTGCACCGAAGCGATGATACCCACCGATCAACGGCAGGTGTGGGCCGCCCCATGTAGGCGGCCCAACTTCACTAGATTTCAATGGCTTCAGCGATGGCTAGGGCATCCTCGAGTTCGACGCCCAGATATCTGACCGTACTGTCCATTTTGGTGTGGCCCAAAAGGAGCTGAACCGCACGAAGGTTTCCGGTCTTCTTGTAGATCTGAGTGACCTTGGTTCTTCGCATCGAATGCGTGCCATAGGCGCTTGCTTCTAGACTGATCGACGTGACCCAGTCGCGGACGATCCGCGCATATTGACGGGTCGAGATGTGCAGCCGCTCATGGAAGCGACCCGGCCAAAGGTACTCGGAGCCGACCATGAGCTCGTCTTCCATCCACTTCTCGACCGAGGCGCGTGTGCCTTCGGATATCTCAAATCGCACAGGCTTCTGTGTTTTGCTCTGTAGGACCGATGCCCGCTCCTTGATCTGACCGGACGCCATGACATCAACGACTTTCATCTTCACCAGATCGCAACCGCGGAGCTTGCTATCGATCGCCATGTTGAACAGCGCCAGATCGCGATGATTCTCGGCGAGTTCGAGCCTGACGCGGATCGCCCAGACATGTTTTGGCTTTAGTGGTCGCTTTTGACCAACGATGCGGCCTTTGTTCCAGGCTGGGCGCAAAGCGCGAATGGCAGGTAGGTTTGGTGTGTCCATGACTTATCCTCCGATCCGCCATGCCCTCCCAGAACGACAACCCGACGTTGACCGATGCAACATATCACAGGATGCCGCGCCGCATTTGAGGTCTGGAACGAGCCCAGAGCGGCCTTTCATTGTATCAAACCCGCAAGAGTTTCTCGCGCAAGAAACTTGCGACAGTTCAGAAAATCTGATGTGTTTATTTTAACTTGGGAGGATTCAAAGAATGCCGCGCAAAACGCTTGCCACAACAGTTGCAATTATTGCCATTTCAGCGACTTTTTCGTTAGCCGATGAGCACGGGGACAATCCTTACGCCACACATAATGAACTCGGTCTTATGAAGGGCTTTCCGCCTCCGGCCGACAAGCGTGTCACGCGCAACAACGCGTTGTTTGGCGTGCCGTACAATCGATGGTCCTACCAAAACATGCGCCAATTCTATCCCTCAGCGAACATCCCTCCCTCCACGGTGCCACGCAAGCTAAGGGTCTCCCCAGATGGAGGGATTGAAAGACTGAGTATCGCGCATCCAGATGGCGAGAATGTCGGTCTCGATGACTTCTTAGAGCAAACTTACACAGATGCGTTTTTGGTTCTGAAGGGCGACACTATTGTCTTCGAAAGATATCTAAACGGCATGCACGCCGATCAACCGCATCAAATGATGTCAGTGACTAAGTCCTTTGCAGGTCTATTTGGCTTGATGGCCGTCGATGCAGGGCTTGTTCAAGAAGACGCTCCTTTGAAAGAAATCATTCCGGAACTGGCACCCTCTGGAGCTTTTGGAGAAGCAACCTTTGGCCAAGCTCTGGATATGACTAATTCTATGGCATTTACGGAAGAATATGCTGACCCCAATTCCGGTATCCAACAGTATGGACGCGTTCTTGGCCTGCTTCCCTCCAACCCTGGAGAGGACTTGCCTGACAGCATTTATGGGTATTTGCCGACCCTGGACATTGATCCAGAACATGCGCATGGAGAAGTTTTTCACTACCAAACCCCCAAAACAGACGTGGTCAACTGGGTCACCAATCGTGTGACAGATCAGTCTTTCTTTGACCAACTCACAGAACTAATGGAGAAGGTCGGCGCTGAAGGTGAGACCTACGTTTTGCTTGATCAAAATGGCACCCTCTTTGCTGGCGGTGGACTGAATGCAACACCGCACAACTTGGCACGATTTGCTGCCATGATGCTGAATGATGGAATGGTGAACGGTGAAGTCGTCGTACCCGAGGCCGTAATCGAAGCGTTGGAAACAGGGGGTGATAGAGACGCCTGGACGAATGGTCCCAATGTCAATGAAATGCCCGATGGAGAAGGTAGCTATCGTGCACAATGGTGGGTGCGTCACAACGAAGGCCGTGAAGCCTTCACCGCGCTCGGCATTCACGGTCAGTGGATTTACATTGATCGGGCTAACAATACGGCTTTCATCCGGCAGGCCTCCCAACCGGAGTCGACTGGCGCGTTCTACGATGATTTCACATATGCGGCTATTGACGCCATCAACGACTACTTAAGCGGAGAGTGACACCACCGGAGGCGGTGAAATTGGCCAATACATTATGGATGCACGGGATGGGATCAAATGGTGACGCAACCTGAATTCAGTATGAGGCAGTTATTTTTTGCCTCTATCACTGCTATTGTTTGCCTCACGTTTGGCCTTCGTGACGCCCAAGCCTGCGACGCCGCGTGTCAGGCAGCGCGTAAGGCAGCCAACCCGCTTGCTGACACTAAAGCACTGATTACCGATAACACGGTCGCTTTCCGTACAGGCACAAATGACGACGACAGCTATAACTTCCAGTTGCAACCGGTTTACTCGGTGCCGTTGACAGACGCGACGCTGGTTTTGCGGGGCATCATACCCATTCAGGGCGTGCAGCCCGGAGCCGTTTTGCCGCCCGGAATCGTCAACCCTTCGCCAGAAGATGACCTGACTTGGGGTATAGGTGACTCAACAGTGCAATCTTTCTACTCCCCGACACCAGGGGCCAGCGGGATCGCATTGGGGTACGGTCTTCAGGTTTCCTTGCCGACGCACACAAATGACGCTTTACAAGGTGCTGGTTGGGGCGCCGGTCCTGCCTTTGTCATGTTCGGGCAGGCGGGTGACCTGTCATGGGGCGGCGTTATCGCTCATATGTGGGGTGAAATGATTTTAACGTGACGATCCTCCAACCCATTTTGACCTATGGACTGGGGGAAGGCTGGTATTTTGGATACAACAACGTGTTGTCCTACAACTGGAGCGCAGAGAGTGATGACGAAGCATGGCCTATACCGCTTGGCCTGACTGTCGGTAAGACTTCAATAATCAACGAATCCAAAGGCACTGCAATGGACGTCAGCGTTGGTTACTACGCCTTGGAGCGCAAGCCAAATGGCGGGCCGGATCGGCAGTTTAAGTTGGGATTGTCATTCTTTTTCTAAATTGCCGATAGTATTTGTTTCACAGGAAGACGAATTGCACCCAGAACGTCCGGAAAAACTTCGCGCGTTTGCTGGTGACAAAGTCAGACAAGCCCAGAATTCGGTTCAATTGCTTTGGGACGTCGTTCTAAATAAGCCCATTGAACACGCAACTTCCTCTGCCCCGCGCAGTTAGCAACGCGCTGCATTACTGCCAACGGCGGATTTGTCCGCTCTGCGGTCGCTTGATCCAACCTGGATCGTGCTCTCGCAGCGAAAGTCGGGTCTGACGGGCCGCACTGCAGCGATCAGGACTTGTGCTCAATGTCCGGAACGGGCCGCTATAGATCTGGTGTTGTAAACAAGGTGGGCCCGTGTACGTGATTTTGCCAGGGAGAAACCCAGGCTATTTTCTCAGCTAATCATTACCGATGAACTAGAAATCCACCTTTCAATCAGTGTCTGAAGCCCAATTGGATACCTGCACAGGGTTTTTTGGTATTGCCTCGTGTTGGCTGTAACTCAGTGAATTCGGTAGCCGGCCTCGTTTTTAACCATCGAGCATCGCGAGAACGGCGTCGCGATCGGATAGCACTAGCAGCAAGGCAATATCACCCGGCTCCACCCTCTCAAGTATCACTGAAGCGGCCTGTGAGGGCGACGTAGCTCTGAGTATTTGTTTCGCTTCATACCCATGTTCCAAAGCTGTTCGTTCGATCAGATCAGAAATTTCTCCTAATTCGCGACCTCTTAAGTACCCTTCCAACTCCGTTGCGACGACCACATCAGGTCGGAAGTTCAGGGCTGTCGCTGTTACGTCACAGATATCTTGATCTGATCGATCCCCTGCATGGCTAAGCATGATGAAACGCCGTTTTGCCGGCAAGCTCGACAACGCATCGCAAACTGCCGAAATTGAATGCGGATTGTGGGCAAAATCCACGAAAACCTGGGCTCCGTTATGCCGAAACTCGTTGCAACGTCCTGGGTTATCTTTGGCGTCTGGCTTGAACCCGGCCAGCCCGTCGCGCAACGCCTGTTGCGGCAGACCCAGTGCCAGAGCAAGGCACAGGGCCGCCAGCGCGTTCTGGATGTTGTACTTTGCGGCCCCGCCCATTGTCAGGGGAACGTCGGCGACGGGGATCACCATTTGCTCGGTCGTGCCGTCGAAAAAGACAATTTTCCCGTGTTGAACATATGCACAGCAAGTGCCGGTTTCCCGCGCCTGACGGATCAGATCATTCTGTGCATCCAGAGAAAACCACCAGATGTTCGCCGACGTGTTTTCTGCCTCGGCGCGGACATACGCATCATCGGCGTTCAGCGCCAGCACGCCACCCTCCGCCAAGGTCCGGTGGACGGCGAACTTTGCCTGCGCCAGTTCTGGCACGGTGTTGACTCCATATTGCCCCAGATGATCATTCGCCACATTGGTCACTGCCGCCGCCGTCGCCGCGCGGGTCGGCAGGCCCCGGCGCAGGATCCCGCCCCGGGCCACTTCGAGGCAGGCAACCTCGAGCCGTTTGTCGCGCAGCAGCATCCGCCCGCCCCCGGGGCCGGAATAATCGCCGCGGTCCAGAATATCGTCACCCACCCGCACAAATTCGGTCGAGGTCAGCCCCGCCACTTTGCCCGAGGCGCGTGCAATCGCTTCGAGCAGCCGGGTTGTCGTGGTCTTGCCGTTGGTTCCGGTGATGAAGGCAACGGGGATGTTGTGAAGGCCGGACCAGTCCACATCATCGGGGGCGGGCAGCGCATCGACCGACCAGACCTGACTGCCGGTGCCGTGCCCGATCGAGATCTCATCATCGTCGCACAGGATATCCACGCCATGCGCCTCGGCCGCCTCGATCAGGGCGATCAGGGCGGGGTTGGCTTCGCTGGCCATGACACCTTTGACATCACCCACCATCTGATCAAAGTCGCCGGAGGGTGCGGCCAACAGCTCGGCGGCGCAGAAGTGCCAGGCAGTCTGCGCCGCGAAGATCGCGGAATAAAGCTGATCCATCGGGGCCGAGATGGCCAGATTGACGCCGCCGGTGAAGGTACGGTGGGTCACGCTCTGATCCTGCCAGCCAAGCGCATCCATCACCCGGCGCGCATGAGTTTCCCACAATGTCGTGACCTGCGCGGCGTCGATCCCGTTGAAGAACACATCCATCACCGCGCCGGGCTTGTTCCACAGTAGGCCGGGCCCGGTCAGGCGTCTGGCATCATCCACCCGGATATGATCGGCGGTCGCGCTTTCGATGGTCAGCGCGGTTTCAAGCTGTTCGATCCGATCCATTGCGATGCCCCCGATCAGTCCGCGTCTTCGCTGATGTCGCGGGCCAGACGCACGCCGCGCGCGTCCCGGATCAGGTTCTGGTCGCTTTCGAACATATCCTCAATCGAGGTGTCGACAGGTCGAGCCTTGGGTACAGCTTCGACTTCGGGGGCTTCGCCGTCGGAGTTAAAATATATAATCTGCTTCCAGCACCGCGTGGTGTCGTCGCCGAAGATCACCAGCAGATCGCCCGGCGCGGCCTGATCCAACCCGGCCGTCACCGCCTCGACCTCATCAGGGATGATTGTGATCGCAGCGGCGTCTACCCCGTTGTCGATCAGGGCCTTTCGCATCATCTGGGGCACCTCGTCATGGCCACGGCCCCGGCGGCGGTCGTCGGCCTTGCAGATGAATTGGTCAAAATGTCCGGCCAGCGCGGCGGCACCGTCGATGATATCCTCATCGCGCCTGTCGCCGGGCATGGCAACCACACACAGTCTTCGCCCCGTGATCTCAAGCTGGTCGGCCAACGCTGCCATCGCCTTGAGCGCAGCAGGGTTGTGGCCATAGTCCAGGATCACCTTGAAGGGATGTTCGTCATAGACATTCATCCGTCCCGGTGCCTGGAAATAGCTGGTGTCAAAGGTCCGCAGCCCGTGGCGGATATTGTCCAGATCCACACCGAAACTATATGCCATCGCAGCAGCGAACATCGCGTTCTGCACATTGAAGATCGCCTTGCCCTCAAGCGTGGCGGGGATCAGATGCGACCACAGAACCGGGATATGAAGCCCGTTGTCATAGATGGTCAGCATGTCGCCATTCATGCCTTTTTCCAGCACGATGGCCCTACCGCCCGCCTTGATATGTTCCTTGACCAGACTGTGACCCGGGTTTGTCGTTACATAGAAAATCTGACCCGCTTCTGCGTAATCGGCCATTTTCAGACAGTTGATGTCATCGGCATTCAGCACCGCCGTATTGGTGGCGCTTTCAACCACGACGCGTTTGACCACGGCCAGTTCCTCGACGGTATTGATGCCGCCAAGACCCAGATGATCCGCCGAGACGTTCAGGCAGGCCGCCACATCCGAGCGCTGATAGCCCAGGCCCGACCGCACCAGCCCGCCGCGCGCGGTTTCCATCACGGCGAAATCGACCGCCGGATCACGCAGGACGATTTGAGCAGATTTGGGTCCCGTCATGTCGCCCTTGACGCTCAACTTACCGTCTACATAGACACCGTCAGTGGAGGTCATGCCAACGGTCTTGCCGCTGGTTTTCATGATATGGCCCAGCATCCGCGAGGTCGTGGTCTTGCCGTTGGTGCCGGTGACTGCCGCAATCGGGATGCGGGTCTGTTCATTAGCCGGGAACAGCATGTCGATCACTTTGCCCGCTACGTCGCGCGGCTGACCTTCGGACGGGGCGACATGCATCCGGAAACCGGGGGCGGCGTTCACCTCGACAATCGCGCCACCGATATCCTTGTAGGACTTGGTGATGTCATCAATCAGGAAATCGACGCCGCCCACGTCCAGCCCCACCGCCATGATGGCACGTTCGGCCATGTCGCGGTTGTCTGGATGCACCACATCGGTCAGGTCAATGGCTGTACCGCCCGTCGACAGGTTTGCCGTGGAACGCAAATAGAAAACTTCGCCATCCGGCAGCACCGTCTCTTCGGTTACGCCCGCGTTTTCCATCAAACGTTTGGCCTGATTGTCAATCTCCAGCATGGTCAGTACTTTTTCATGCCCAATGCCCCGGCGCGGGTCTTCGTTCACGATGTGGACCAATTCCGCAATCGTGTGCTTGCCGTCGCCGACCACATGGCCTGGCACCCGCTTGGCCACCGCGACCAGCTTGTTGTTCACCACCAGCATCCGGTGATCGAACCCGGTGATGAAGCTTTCCACAAGAATGGCGCGGCTGCGCGAATGTTCCTTGGCCTCAGCAAAACCTGCCTCAACTTCAGCGTCCGAGTTCAGATTGATTGAAACCCCGCGCCCGTGATTGGCGTCCAGCGGTTTGACAACCACCGGATGTCCGATCCGTCCGGCGGCGCGCACTGCCTCGCGCGCTGAATAGACCATGCGCTGCTGCGGCACCGGAAGGCCCAGATCGTTCAGCAGGTTATGAGTGTCTTCCTTGTCGCAGGAAATCTCGACCGAGATATGTTTGGTCTCGGATGTGATGGTCGCCTGAATGCGTTTCTGATACTTGCCGTGTCCGAATTGCACCAGCGAGCCCGAGTTCAGCCTGATCCAAGGGATATCCCGCTCCTGCGCTGCCTTGACAAGCGAGCCGGTCGAAGGGCCGAATTCCTTACGCTGCGCCCGCAGGACGAAGCTCCGCAATTCGTCATCCCAGTTGAAATCAGGGTCGAAATCATAATCCACCTGATCCTTGAGGGATTGCGGCAGCAGGTGCATCAACAACCGCAATGCCAGCTTGCCCGCGTCCAGACCGACATCGCGCTGGCGGTATTCATAGACCATGTTGTACTGGCCCGGCTCGCCCGTGCCACGGGTCCGGCCAAAGGTCACATCGGTGCCCGCCACATTCTGCACTTCGATGGAGCAATGTTCCAGTACATGACCCAACCAAGTGCCTTCATCCTCACGCAGGCGGCGGATGAAACCACCGGGTTCGCGGTAGGAACAGCCATGTTCCGCAAGACCGGGAAGTGCCTCAACCAGAGCGTCGATGAACTCTGAACCAATTTTTGCCGAGGGCCAATCTTCCAGAATACCCAGATCGATGACATGGCGGATGACCGGAAAACTTGCCCAGACATTCGGGCCGACAAAGACATTGGTCGAGATTATTTTCATGAGGCTCCCCGTTTGTTAGCTTTTTGTTTCCCCCCCGCTGGCGGCCTCATCCTCGGACAGGTCCGGCAATGTGCAGAACGCCAGATGCTCATCCGGCGGAAAAGCCTGGCGAGCCGTCAGATCATAACGGCACCCTTCGCCCAGAACGTCAAGGCGAAGTCCCAGAAGGCTCAGCGCCTCACCCGCGCGAGCGTCCCACATGGACGAATGGGTCAGGTGGCTGGCGTCCACCACCGTGACTGTTCCGCTGCCAACCACTTCCAGAACGTTGTCGGGCCCGATGAAGGCCGCCGTGTCTTCATCAATGCCCAATCCAATCAAAAAAGGGTTGAAAGATGAAGCCGTTAGCAGACGCCCGAGCCGGTTACGCTGAGTAAAGTGCTGATCTATGACGACGGCGTTGGTCAAGCCCATGCCCGGGGCCAGCGTTATATTGCCTTCTGCCGGGGCGGAATTGCTGCTGCCACCGGCAATCATATGCTCGGACATGATCGAGGCCCCGGCCGAGGTTCCGGCAACCGGCACGCCCGCCGCGTTGCGACGGCGGATTTTCTGTGCAACCAGCGTGCCTCCCAGAATCGCCGACAGGCGCAACTGGTTGCCGCCGGTCATGAATATGCCGGTTGCGCGGTCCAGAATCTCGACATAGTCGGGATTGTCGCAATCGGCCCGGCGCGAGATCGGCAGAAACTCGACTTGCCCTGAGCCAAGCTCGGAGAAGATGCGGTGATAATCCGGCCCTGTCTCCTCCAACATCGAGGCGGTCGGGATCACCACGATATCGGCGTCCGCGCCGCCCGACATCTCGACAAACTTGCGGTGGATCTGCATTTCCTTGACGCGGTCTTCGCCGCCGCCAACTGGAATGATGAACCCGCGCGGGGTTTCTGCATCAACGGGTGCAGGGCACATATCTTAACTACCTTCCGGTGCTGAAGCGGGCAGCCACCGGGGGCCGCGCGGGCGCTTACATCTGTTCATACATGCCCCGCTGGGCTATCTGGCCACCGCCGACATGCCATTCCCCCCAGGCCATCACATGCCGCACGGTAAGGTTTTCGTCAAGAACCACCGGCTCCGCGTCCATTCCCACCTTCAGACGCCCATTGCGGCGCAGTTTCAGCAGATCGGCCACATTAGAGGTGAACGGGGCCAACGCGTCGGACAGCCGCGCAGGCAAAAGGCGGGTCTGTCCTCGTTCCGTGAATTCGATCTACTCCGGGATATTGCGGTCGCGGCGAATGGCGGCTACGCGGGCTGCGACCGCAGCATCTTGACCCGTTCGCTAACGGCAGGAACGGGCCGACCCGGGAAATCGATTGTGGACGCCGATGCCGAGTGATCTTGCGGCCAATCAAATCAAGGTTCGTTCGTTCTTCGGTATCTTTCAGGGGTGGTTCGTGTCCATTCCCTGAATGCACGATTGAACGAGCTGGGGTCGGCATAGCCAAGGAGGAATGAGATTTCGGAGAGCGGGAGCTCTGTGTTCCGAAGATAGGTCTTGGCTAGCTCGGATCTTGTGGAATTGACGAGCGCTTTGAAACTGGTCCCTTCCTGTTGAAGTCGACGTTGCAAGGTGCGCGCGGTCATCGAGAGCGCGCTTGCGACATGCTCGGCACTGGCCTGGTCGGCGGGAATGGCGCGGTGAAGGGCGACGCGGACCCGTTCCGAGACCGACGCGCTGTTTTGAAGTTCGGACAGTTGGTCCTTAAGCGCAGGTTCAAACGCGCTCCAAATTGCATCGTTTCCGCTGATGAATGGATGCTCTGCATCACGATTGGCAAAAGTGATCGACACGGCCTCGTCCCGCCTAATCGGAGCGCCAATATAGTCGAGATATGCGGGGGTGGATTGCGGCAACACTGGTGTCGAGATTTCGAGCGGATTGATGGCCATGCGCGTGCATTTCCGGGCGAGAAACACCCAGAACAACACTTCACTCATCAAAAGCGGATAGGGCGGCTGAAGGTGCGGCGGCCAATTCCACGTCAGCTTCAATCTGGACGCTCCATCATCGACATCTATCGTGATCGGCCCGGTCAAAGCCTTGAACTTTGCGACGCGATGCGTCGCCTGCCGCAGGTTGTGAGAACACACTGCCGCGTAGAGTGGAGGCGAAAACACTTCGACATCAAGCGCGTTGGCAAGCGCCAGCGGGACATCCTTGTTTCCACTATATGCCTCCATCGCGTCCCAAAACCGGAAGTAATTTTCCGCGTCTAACATGACGGGCAGTTCATCAAAGAGTTTCGGGGAAAGTCCGGCTGCCCTGAGCGTGTCGGCAACCGGCAGGCCCATCTCGGCAAATAGAATGCGCCAGCCGGGGTTGAGCACGAATGTTTCTGGTCTTTGCACAGGCATGGATGGACCATAACTCTACGTTCTTTGTGGTGACAGCTGGGAAAAGCGGCCCGCATTGCGCAGGCCGCCCATATGCTTGGTGCTACATGCCCATCTGGCTACGGATCAGTGCCAGGTATTCTGGGTCGTCCATGGCCTTGCGTGCCGCGATGATCTGTTCGGCGTCCTGGCCCGAGACATAGCGCAGCTGATCCGTTCCATCCGTCGCCGCTTGCCAGATCGTCTCGGCTACCTGGATCGGATCGCCAGCCCCGTCGCCGCCTTCGGCCATCGCAGTGGTAACACCGGCTACAAAGTCGGCGTATTCGGTCAGCGCCGGATCAAGGTTCATGTCGAAGGATGAACCGCCAAAGTTCGTGCGCATCATGCCCGGCTCTACCAGCTTCACCCTCACGCCGATGGCGGACAACTCGAAGGACAGGGCTTCGGTCATGCCTTCGACGGCAAACTTTGACCCATGGTAGAGTGTCCCAAGCGGGAAGGTAATTTTTCCGCCCATGGACGAGATGTTGATGATCGTGCCCGCGCCGCGCTCCCGGAAGTGTGGGATTATCGACTGCATCACCAGCATCGTGCCGATGACGTTCACGTCGTATTGCATCCGCATTTTGTGCTCTGGCGTGGCTTCCAGGAGACCGTAGGAGCCGTAGCCCGCGTTGTTGAGAATAACGTCGATCTTGCCGAACCGCTCGATCCCAGCGGCAATGGAGGCATCAATGGTGTCTTTCTTGGTCACATCGAGTGCCGTTACCAGAACGTTTTCGAGCGCGTTTAGCTCCGCATCGGCGTCAGGTTTCGAGCGCACTGTGGCGATCACGTTCCAGCCGCGCTCCTGGAAGTACTGGGCGGTCAGACGTCCGATGCCGCTGCTGCAGCCGGTGATGAGGATGGTTTCATTGCTCATGGGATCTCTCCTAGTCTTGTTCGTGCCAACAATCCGTCAGCCAGTAATCTTCAGAAGTCTTTCTTGCGGAAACTGTCGACGATGCCGTCGCCGACGAGACAGGCGAGATTGCCCCAGGTCGGCTCAACAGCGAAACGCGACATGTTCTCAGCCATGTTGTCGAACGCCTTGCGGTTGGTGTTCATCATGTGACCTGCTGACATGAAGTTCGCCTCGATGATCGACTTCTCGACGTTCTCGTAGTTCAGCAAGTTACCGAAGTTCCCGACGCCCGAGACGAACTCTTTGCCCTCTTCGTTGCCACCCCAGGTCAGATAGGGGCTGAGGAAGATGAAGGGCGGCATGGTGTTGATGGCGATGCCGCCATACTCCATGTCGGTGACGGCCTGATCGAGGACCGCGCGATGCGCTTTCGCCGTGTCATCGTCGATGATGATCGCACTGCCGAGGGTGCCGAGCAGCTCATTGTTGCAGAACTCAACAGCCTTCGGCAGGAAATCCGCCGCGTTGGCGAGCACGTCGAGCGGCACCTCGTCGATGACTAGCGTGAAGGCTTCATGCGTGCAGGCGTACCCACCCGGCTCAACACCTGTGATCAGTATCACTTCGCTGTTGGGGTGCTTTCCGCCCTCGGGCCTAAGTACTTTGGCGTCTGGGTAGGCGTCGCGAAATCCCTCGATCACCTTGTCCGAACCGGGGTAGTAGATACCCGTCGCCGGTGTCTGATCCTCCAACGCCCTTGCCAAGGCATCGAGAAATGCTTGCCGTTGTGGCCAGTGTTTCGATGTCACGAGTGTCTGGATACGTCCGCAAACCGCGCCGCCGTTCAGCTTTGACATAGTCGCGATCTGCACCACCTGATGTTCGATCTCCTTATCGGTCCAGGGTCGGTCGCCAGGCACGATGATGCAGGGATTGTTGCCACCGCATTCGGAGATGAGCGGCGTGTCGGTGGCGGACATGATCGCTTGTGCGGTGCCGGTTCCGCCTGTGAAATAGATCTTCGACAACCGTGGATCGACCGTCAGATCACGGCCTTGATCCGAGGCGCAAAAACTCAGCACCCCATGATCAATCAGAGGCTGCATGATCTTGGCCCAGACCGCGTCGGTTTCTTCATTCAGGTGATGCGGCTTGTGCACGACGGCGCAGTTTTCAAAGAACATCGCCTTCATCATCTCAAGTGAGGACGAGTAGTTGCCTGCTCCCAACACAGCGATGATGCCTGCAGGCTTGTCCATCGGGTTGACCTGCTTCGGTTCCCCTTTGACCCGGATGCGATCCTTGCGGTCTGCATACATCAACTTGTCTTTCCGGGCTTGCGGGAAGACGTAGATGTCATAGAGATCATCCCCGACCTTCTCGACCTTGATCGGCTGAAGCATCTTGCCTTCGACTATCGCCTCATAGAGGTCGATGGCCGCTGTCACGGTGTTGGCCATGGGCACAACCGTGCCGACCTTCGACACCGGGTCGGAGTAGAGCGCCACTCCAAGAATATCGTTCTTCATCTTGCTATCGGCGGCGGCGAGATCATTGCCGTAGCGCTTCATGTTCTCGCGCACTTGCTCGAGCAGATGAAGGCGCTCTGCAGGCGGCGTGTCCGCCCATTTCTGCGGATCAAGTTGGTCTATGGCGTCTTTGGCTTTCATGAGAGCTTCTCCCGGTATCTATCTGTCGATCCCGACCTTGGCCTGGACCGCGATGGTCGGGATACCAGTGAGATAGACGCTTGGGAGGTGCACATCATTCGCCGGACGCGCCAATCGATTGACATAACGCGCCACTCTACCTTGCAGTAATTCGAAGCCGCTGGGATGATCTTCAGTTTCAATAAGACACATCTTCAGGATGTGCCTGAATTTCCCACGAGGCAGGTGCTCTCCCCAATAATGCCGAAACGCTTACAGCAAATGGCGACTTGCAGAAAACGATACTGGAATTGATTTCTTCATCATTTCATGATTTCATGAAATGATGAAAAATAATATTACTCAGGTTCTTTCTGCAATTGCCCATGATGGGCGTTTGTCGCTTATGCAAGAACTCCTAAACCGTGGTGAGCGCGGTGAGATCGCTGGCGGTCTAGCGCAAGCACTTGCCATCAATGCGACCACCGCATCGGTACAGCTTCAAACACTTGCTCAGGCGGGGTTGGTTACGTCGCGCCGTGTTGGAAGAAACGT
Source organism: Ruegeria sp. HKCCE3926 (assembly GCF_017872515.1). Classification (NCBI taxonomy): domain Bacteria; kingdom Pseudomonadati; phylum Pseudomonadota; class Alphaproteobacteria; order Rhodobacterales; family Roseobacteraceae; genus Ruegeria; species Ruegeria sp. HKCCE3926. Next base: position 63,983 of record NZ_JAEDOU010000004.1, read on the forward strand.
CATCTATAAAGCGAATACGGAAACCATGAGACGACTTGTATGCCATCTCAACGCACTCTGTTGCCGCCCTGACGCCTGCTGCAAATGCTGCGAAAAAAGGACGTCTCGGAACGGCTCGGATAAGTGACACTGCTTTCCACTTCAACTGCAGTTGTTCTTGGCGCTCTTGCGCTCTTGCATGTCCTATGGGGTGCACGGATTTGGTGGCCGATCAGGAACGAGAAAGCCCTCGCGCGGGCAGTCACGGGGTTCCCGAAAGTCTCGACCATGCCACCTACTGTCGCTTGCCTTCCCGTTGCAATCGCTTTGCTACTTGCGGCATGGCTAGCGATTGCTTTGAATGGGGAGGGTCCTGCGGCTCAAAGTCAGATACTGACGGTCCTTGGCGTTATGGCAGCGACGGTGTTTCTTTTACGGGGTTTGTTCGGCTATTTGCCATTTTGGGCACGGCTTACCTCTGAACAGCCCTTCCGCGCGCTGGATGTGGTGCTTTACTCACCTCTGTGTCTTGCGCTCGGGAGTTCGTTTCTGGTCCTGGCATAAAGTCTACCTTGCGGGATGCTATGGTGCCCCTTGGTGGAGGTCTCCTTCGTCCCGAGAACTGCGCGCCCAATCTCATGCAGTTCTTGCGGTTGCGGCGATCGTCAGCCCTTGGAGACCTCAAGTCCGCGCACAGTCGATGCATATGTTCTGCTGACGGGGAGTTCTCGCCCATCCATGAGCTTTGCAAAGAGTTTGCCCTTGCGCCTGACAAGGCCACGGTAGGCGTCCGTTGCGATCCAGTGTGAGCGGTGTATGCGCACCCCGCCATAGCTGCCGGCTTCTTCCATCGCGTCACCAAGCGACATCAAGATCATCGTCGTGCCTTTTGTCGTGGTCACTTCGACGTAGTGATCCTGCATCGAAAACGAGACTAACTCCTTACCCAGTTCAAACGGCAGCCGATCCAGAAAAGGTGCTGGCGACCGGTCGGTTTGCGGCATTTTGCCGATACGCTGATTTATTCGGAAATACATCGTGGTCACGATCAGACCGCAAACCACGACAATATTCAGGGCAAAGTGAACAATCGGGATTGGGTCACGCTCGGGACGAAGCCACTCTTCAACCGCTTGCACACCCCACGCGATCGGAGCTGTTGCAATGGCGACGGCCAGTGCCGCCCTTGCCGCACCGGGCCAGTCATCCAGATCGGGATGTCGCAGAACCAGTGTCATGGACGCAATTATTGCCACCCAGCCAACGGCGAGTGCGAGGCTCCAATACAAGATGCGGTCAGGGGTTTGCAGCGAGAATGTCCCAAATGGGCCAAGCGTCGTAAGAACGGCAACCGCAATCAGGTACGCGAGGCATTGCTCTCGCCACTTCCAGATCTTGAGCTCCCAAACTGTTCTTCTGAGAAAGGTGTAGTTCACGAAGAAATCCCTGCATTTGACGCATCCGGTGTTGATCAGCGACCGGATGTAGCAGTTGTTCGCGAAAACCAGCGAAAATTCAACGGAGCGCAACGATGGACGGCATCAACTGGGTCTTGATGATCTTGATCGGCGGTGTGGCGGGACTGCTTGCCAGCCGCATCACAAACACCACACACAGTGTCGCAGGAAACGTGGTTCTGGGTATCCTGGGAGCGGTCGGCATGAACGCGCTTCTTCAATCCGCGTTTGGTGTCCATCTTGGTGGGTTCATCGGCCAGTTTGTGACAGCGATGCTTGGCGCCGCCGGGATCATTCTTGTGTTTCAGTTCATCCGCAACAACCGCACATAGCATTTCAGTCTTTGGAGCCAAGATGAAAGCCTACATCGTCGCACATGTATTTTTGCTGCCGTTTCTCGTTTTCACCATTCTCGCACCTTTCGGTTATCCGTTGCTCGGCGCGGTACTTGGCGTCGTGATTGGTGTGGTTGCTTGCGCAATGCGCTACGGGGCGACGATCCCGCCAGCGTTCATGGCGGCTCAAGTTCTGGGCGTGTTCACAGTCCTCGTCATCTTGCTGCTGGTGCCTGATCTGAAGGAAATCAATGGGCTGGCGATTGTGTTCGCATTCCTTGCAGGTGGTGCCTTGATCAGTGTTGTTCAGCGCAAGCCGTGGACAGCCGAGTTGTCTGCTGCCGACGTCGGAGATTTTGCAACGCATCCCGCGTTCATCAAATCGAACATTCTGTTCTCTGCCATGTGGATGGTGATCTTTGGGTGGTTTGCTTTTGCGAACTGGCAAGAGCTTTCGCCATGGTTTCGGTGGGTTCCGATGATCGTCGGGGGCATAATCACTGTTGTTGGCCCAAAGGTTCTCATGAACATCGGGATCACGCGTGGAATCGTGCCGCCGCGACAATAAAGGGTCTACCCAATGCAGTCGTGGGCGCAGTTGCAGCGAAAGTCTCAAATGTCCCGCAGACTGTGAGTCTGGCTACCTTTGGATTTCGCTATCACGGCGAATGACCTCAAAGCGGGTTGCGACCGCAGCATCTGACTTGGCTGTTGGATGACCGCAATATCTGCAAACCGCGAGTTAAACGAAGCCCAGAGTTCGCGTGCGCAGCGAATGACCGCAAAGCGGGCTGCGTCTGCAGCATTCTAAGACCGTGCTCAAGGTCGGCTTAGGGCCGCGAGTAACAGCTAACCAACACCCAAGAAGTTGGAACTAATTTCTAGCTCCAGCAACTGATCAGCAGCTCAAGCACTGTTTTCGTTTCCAATAGGAGAATTTTTTGGGGTGCCTTCCAGTGTCGAACGTCCACCTTGTTTCTGGTCCAACTGTGACGGTTGGGTCAGGTTCGTGTGACGTTCAACAGGAAACCAGTGGCGGACCGAGGAGGATTCGAACCCCCGACCCCTTGATTCGTAGTCAAGTACTCTATCCAGCTGAGCTATCGGTCCGCGTTGGTGAGGCGGTGTTTAGACCTGCTGCCCGAGACGTGCAAGCCGATTCTTCAAAAAAAAATCAAAAAGTCATATCCCCGCGCGGAAGGCTGATTTCAAAGACTGTTCCCTCGGGTCCGGTCTCTTTCAAAACCAGGTCCCCGCCATGGCCGCGCACCAGCTCCTGCGAGATTGCCAGCCCCAGACCCGAGCCACCCTTTCGGACCCCACCCTGAAAAGGTGTAAACAGGTTTTCGCGCGCCTTGGGGGGAAGACCCGGCCCCGTGTCGCGGATTTCGATGCACCAAGCATCGTCGTATTCACACCCCGCAATCGTAATCCGGCCAGGTTTTCCCGAGGCAACCAGAGCCTGTCTTGCGTTGCGCACGAGGTTCATGATGACGCGGTACAATTGTTCGGGGTCGGCGCGGGCCACAAGCGCGTCCGGCACTTCGTTCACGATTTCGACGCAGGCATCCGCGACGGCGAGTTGTTCGCTGGCCGCGACATCCGCCGCGATTGCGCGGATCGGAACCATAGTCAGAGTGGGCGCGGGTTCTTCCGCGCGGCCAAAGGCCAATGTGCTTTCACAAAGGGACACGGCCCGGGTGATGGAATTCACCAGTTTCGGCGCCATCCGCCGCACCAGCGGATCATCGCTGGCCTCGATCCGGTCGGTAAACAGCTGCGCCGACGTCAGGATATTGCGCAAGTCATGGCTGACTTTGGCGACGGCCCCCCCAAGCTGCGCCAGCCTTTCCCGCTGTTTGAGCGCCTGGGTCAGGTCCGTTTGCAGCATCTTCAGTGCCTCCTCGGCCTCTCGCAACTCCGTCACCTTCGAGTTCGGCGAGATTATGCCACGCGCGTCCTCTGGCGCACTGGCATAGCGTTGCATGTAGCCGACGACGCTTTTGATGGGCCGCACAAGTACGACGCGCACGGCGAGAAACAGAAAAAACGCTGTGATGATGGAGATCACAAAGGACAGACCGAGAATACGCAACCCGTAGTCGATCATCGCCGTTCGCAACGGCATGCTATCCATGGTGACTTCGATCAGAAGGCCCGCCCCCTTGACCGGTTCTCCGATGACCCGGATGACTTCGTTTTCGGGTTTGAGAAAGCGGCTAATCGCATCCCGGATCAGAATCCAGGGGCTTGCATCCCGCAAATCGAACGTGTCGGCGATTGGATCGGGAATCGGCGACGACAGCATCAGTTGCCGAACCTCATCCCGTCGCAATACGACATTGTAGACGCCTGCGTTTTCCAGCAGTTCTGCCTCAAGATCTTCGGCCAGCATGTCGTCCGCCAGCAAAGCCAGCGAGGCGATCTGCGCGCGTTCGAGCCTGTTCAGCAGAAAGTCCTCGCGGAACCGGGCGATCGACGGGACAAAGATCAGAACCTCGGCCAACATGACGAAGACCGTCGTCAGGATCAGAAATCGGCCCGAAAGCGAGTTCAATTTGCGCCCCTCCTTAGGTCAGGGAATCCAGCGCTGGACGAACCGGACCACTCGTTTAACTGTCTGATTCTCAAACAGCCTTGGCGAGAAATAAGCACCCGCCACACGTTTGTTAAGCTCTCCGATCGTCGGATAGGGTGAAACCATGGCGGCGATCTGCCCCATCTTCAGGTTATTGGCCAAAGCCAACGACCACAAGTTGATCAACTCACCCGCCTGATGCCCGACGATTGTGGCGCCGACGGGTCGGCCTTTCACGACCATGACCTTGACGAAGCCTTTGGTTTTGCGCTCGGCAATCGCCCGGTCATTGTGGAGATAGTCAAAGCGGGCGATTTCGAGCTTTTCTCCATGCGTCTCGCGGGCCTGAGCTTCGGTCAGTCCGACCTGGGCCAGCTCTGGATCCGTATAGGTGGCCCAAGGGATATGTGCCGTTTTCGCCCTGGACGGCAGACCGAACAGGGCCGAACGAATGATGACACCTGCATGATACCCTGCAACATGGGTGAATTGCAGGCCACCCGTTACATCTCCGATCGAATAGACGCGGCGATTGGCCGTGCGCAACGCGTCATCCGTTCTGATGCCGGTTTTTGTGCGTTCAATTCCGGCTGCTTCCAGGTTCAGACGCTCGATATTGGCTTTGCGACCGGCAGCGATCAAAAGATGAGAGCCCCGGTGAATTTCACCGTTTTCGGCAACGACCTCCACAGCGCCCTCTGTTCCGCGCACCTGAGCGATCATGGCGTTTTCCCGGATGTCCACGCCTTCACTGCGCAGGGTATCCAGCACCACGGAGGCAGCCTCGGGATCGTCTTTGCCCAAGGCTTTGAACCCTTCGACGACCGTCACCTTGCTGCCGAGGCGTATATGGGCCTGCGCCATCTCCATCCCGATCGGGCCGCCCCCGATGATCAGCAGGTGATCTGGCCGCTCTCTCAAGTCAAAGATGGTTTCGTTCGTATAATAGGGCACCGTGTCCAACCCCGGAATCGGCGGCACCAGCGGTGATGAACCGGTCGCGATGACGATGCGACGTGCACAGATGACATGATCCCCGGCCTGCACCTTTTCAGGGGATATGAACGTGCCATATTCGCGAATGACCTTCACGCCGAAGCCTTCGAACCGCTGCTGGCTGTCCATCGGTTCGATCTGCGCGATCACATCATGAACATGATCCTTTACTGCGGCGTAGTCGACCTGAGGGATTGTATCAGCGATGCCAAAACGAACGGAATGCGCCTGAGCATGCGCCGCTTTGCCGCTTGCGATCAGCGCCTTCGACGGGACACAGCCGAAATTCAGGCAATCCCCACCCATCTTGTGCCCTTCCAGCAGGACAACATCCGCGCCCATCTGGCTGGCACCCGCGGCGACGGACAATCCTCCGGACCCGGCGCCAATGACCAGGAGATCGGCTTTCAACTCTTTCATGGTTCAGGTGCCTCTTTTCGCGCGCAGTGCTTTGAAAACGATGGGCAAGGCGGCCAATATACACAACCCGATAATCGGCCCGATCACGAACGGTTCCCACAGCAACGAAACATCAGGCGTTTCCCCACGGTCGAATACACCGCCCAAACCGACCCCGATCCAAGTGTACACGATGCCTCCGGGAATGATGCCCAGCGCAGTCGTCAAAAGAAAATTGCGGAACTTCACACCGACCAAAGCCGGCACGAGATTGGCAACAAAGAACGGCACCACCGGCACCAGACGCAGCAGAAACAACACCGAGATTTCGTTTTCCCGCAGACCGTCCTTCAGTTTTTTGACCGTGCCTTCTGATGATTCCAGGCGCAACGTCAGGGCTTCGCCCAAGCCCCAGCGCGCCGCCAGAAAGATCGCCGACGCACCGATGGTGGCGGACACGACATTGAAAACAGTTCCCGCAAAAAGACCGAAAAGAAAACCGCCCGTCATCGAAGCCACCGCGGCACCGGGCAGTGAAAAGGCCACTATGACGATGTATATGGCTACAAAAGCGGCTGCCATGATCCAATAGTGACCGTCCCGCCACGCCAGAAGCGCCTCGCGATTGTCCCGCAAGGTCTCGAAAGTCAGGTAATCCCCAAGTGTGAAAAAGCCGACAACGGCAACGCTCAGGATTACAAGCAGCGGAATGTGGCGTGCGAAACCGTTGCGCGGCGCCTGGCTTGTGTCGGACATCAGATTTTCCGGTTCTTTGTGCTTCATCTTGTGCCCAAGATGCGCTGACTGACGGGCCAGCAATAGGGGGATCACGGGGCCTTGATCTTTGTGGCACCGAATGTGAGGAATTTCGGCGATAAACGGGTATTTTGAAACCTTTTGCCGTTGCCGGTTACAGAATTGTTGCAAAAGCTGCGAAAACCTGGCCGTTGGGGTTTGACTTACCCCCCGCTTGGCAGTAGAGGACGGGCTTCGAACACCACGGGCAGGCGAATCCGCGCCGCACCCGACCGCATAGATTGGAGACGGAGCGATGAAACGCACCTATCAGCCTTCGAACCTGGTTCGCAAACGCCGCCACGGTTTCCGCGCGCGCATGGCCACTAAGGCCGGCCGCAAGATCCTGAATGCACGCCGCGCACGCGGCCGCAAATCGCTGAGCGCGTAAACCGCTCACCGATCAGGTTATGAACATGACGCCGCCGGAGGCCCCTGAGGTTGGTAGGAACCACCCCGGGAACAAGCCCCCGGCGGCGTCCGTTTGTGCATCTGCGCCCCTGACCGTTCTCAAGAAACGGTCCGACTTTCTGAAAGCGGCGCGTGCCCGCCGACAAGGCACGTCTTCGATGATGGTGCAGGCCCGCAAGCGTGCCCCCGGCGAGGGCATCGGGATTCGCGTGGGGTTCACCTGCTCGAAAAAAGTGGGCAATGCCGTGGCCCGCAACCGCGCCAAGCGCCGTCTGCGCGAGGCCGCGCGGGCCGTGTTGCCCGAAGCCGGCCGCGACGGGTGGGATTACGTTCTGATCGGCCGTGCCGAAGTTACCGCCAACCGCCCCTATGACGCATTGTTGGACGACCTGCGCTATGCGCTCCGCAAGGTGCATGCGGCTGAAAAATGACCTTCCTGTCCCATATCGTCGCCCTGCCTGTTCGGGCGTATCGGCTGATCTTCAGCCCATGGGTCGGTTTCAACTGTCGCTACCAACCCACCTGTTCCGCCTATGCGCTTGAGGCGCTGGAGAAACACGGGGCGGTCAAAGGATCCTACTTGGCCGCTCACCGGATCTGCCGTTGCCACCCTTGGGGCGGCGACGGATATGATCCGGTACCTGACGACAAGCATAACGACCCTTCGTCCTGACCCCTCGTCAGACTTGACCGGCAAGTGCCGCGCCTGAACAGTTGGACCTGCACAACCCGAGGTCCCTATGAAATCCCCAGCGCGCGACACCCTGCCAACCCACGATGTCCTGAACCAACCGCCCACGCGCGGCGGCACCGATCTTTGGCTGTCCGATCCGGTCCTGCAAGACGCAGCAAAGACAGCGGGCGCGCGCGCTTTGGAGCTGGCGGCATATGGCAAAACACTCGGAACCGAAGAAACGCGGGAACTGGGTCGGGAAGCCAACCGGCATCCGCCAGAGCTGCGGCTGTTCGATCCCGGCGGCAGGCGCCTGGACGAGGTGCGGTTTCACCCGGCCTATCATCAGATGATGCAGATCAGCCAATCGGCGGGCTATGCCGCACTGGCCTGGGATGGACAACCCGGAGGGCATGCGACCCATGCGGCGATGGTCTATTTGGCCGGACAGGTCGAACCCGGGCATTGCTGCCCGATGACCATGACCTATGCAGCAATCCCTGCACTGGCCGCCAATGGACACATTGCCTCGCTCTGGCAGCCAAAACTCATGGCCCGCCACTATGATCCTTCGAAGGAACCGATCGGTCAAAAGACCAGCGCGACGCTGGGGATGGCGATGACCGAAAAACAGGGCGGTTCGGACATACGCGCCAATACGACCATTGCGGCACGCGACGGGGATCATTGGCGCTTGCGAGGGCACAAGTGGTTCTGTTCCGCGCCAATGTCGGATGGGTTCCTGACACTGGCGCAGGCGCCCGGCGGGTTGACCTGTTTTCTGGTGCCCCGCTGGCTCGAAGGCGAACGCAATGCGATCCACCTGATGCGCCTGAAAGACAAGCTGGGCAACAAATCCAACGCATCCTCGGAAATCGAGTATCATGACGCGCTGGCCTATCAGTTGGGCGAAGAAGGCGCGGGCGTGCGCACCATACTGGAAATGGTGCACCACACGCGGCTTGATACAGCCATGGCACCGGCCGGGCTGATGCGTGCCGCGCTCAGCGCAGCGCATCATTGGGTGGAACACCGCAGCGCATTTCAGCGCCGATTGATTGATCAACCGCTGATGCGTGCGGTCCTGTCCGACCTTGTTCTGGACTGGGAAGGCGCTGTGACCTTGGGAATGCGTGTGGCGCAGGCATTTGACGGCCAGACACCCGAAGACAAGGCCTTTGCCCGGATCGGCGTCGCATTGGCCAAGTTCCTGAACAACAAGCGTTGCCCGGTCGTCGTCGTCGAAGCGATGGAGATACTGGGCGGCATGGGCTACGTCGAAGACACGCCCTTGCCCCTGATCTATCGTGAAGCGCCCCTGAACAGCATCTGGGAGGGGTCAGGCAATGTGATCTGCCTCGATATCCTGCGCACCCTGACGCGTGAGCCGCTGGCCGCCGAGGTTCTGGGGGCCGAGTTGGATGCGGTAAGAGGCACGGACAGAAGGTATGACGCAGCTTTGACCGCGCATCGCAACCGCTGGCCCGGTCTTCCGCCCGAGGCCGAAGCGCGCTGGTACGCTGAACGTACGGCACTGCTGCTGACGGCCTCGCAATTGCTGCGTCACGCGCCGGGCGCTGTGGCTGACCGCTTTGTTGCCACACGCCTTTCCGGCGATGGCGGCCGCATTCCCGGAGCAGTAGCCGGGTTGGATACCGGCGCCCTGCTGGCGCGGCTTGGCTGACCCGCCACTTGCCCGGTTGCGCCATCTGCTGTAGGGGCAGCGCATGTTTGATGATGCAGACGATATCCACCCGCTCTTTGCCGGCGCGCCCTCGACCACCGAGTTCAAGAAACTGCGCAAACGCATCGTGCGCCAGACCCGCGAAGCGATCGAGCAATACGGGATGGTGGACCCGTCCGCCCATGACAAGGACGGCACACCGCCGCGTTGGCTTGTCTGCCTGTCGGGCGGCAAGGACAGTTATACACTGCTGGCTGTCCTCTACGAACTCAAATGGCGCGGATTGTTGCCCGTCGATCTTCTGGCTTGCAATCTGGATCAGGGACAACCCGGATTTCCGGCAACGGTCCTGCCCGAGTTTCTGGACCGCATGGGTGTGCCACACAGGATCGAGTATCAGGACACATACTCTGTTGTGATGGACAAGGTCCCGCAGGGCCGAACATATTGCGCCCTGTGCTCGCGACTGCGCCGCGGCAACCTGTATCGCATTGCCCGGGAAGAAGGCTGTTCCGCCGTCGTGCTGGGACACCACCGCGACGATATTCTCGAGACGTTTTTCATGAACCTCTTCCACGGAGGCCGACTGGCCACCATGCCACCGAAACTAGTGAATGAAGAGGGAGATCTTTTTGTCTTTCGCCCGCTTGCCCACGTCGCCGAAGCCGATTGCGAGAAATTCGCCAAGGCCATGCAGTATCCGATCATCCCCTGCGATTTGTGCGGCAGTCAGGACGGGCTGCAACGGCAGCAGGTCAAACAGATTCTCGATCAATGGGAAAAGAACAGCCCGGGTCGGCGTCAGGTTATGTTCCGCGCGTTAACAAACGCGCGCCCGTCGCACCTGTTGGATGCGAAACTCTTTGATTTTGTTAATCTTTCCGTAAACTCTGACGAAAAATCGGAAAATTTGGAAGAAATACCGCTGCTGCGTTAACGACTGACTCAGACTGGTTTCCTAGGCTCGGCATACCATTCATGCCCAAGGTCAGGACCCGATGCGGAATCATCCTTTCGTCGACCGTATTATTGAAGCTTTTGGAAACGTGGCATACGGCCCAGCCTTTCTGGCCTTTGTTCCGGCAACAAGCCTGGGGGCGTTCTGGCTTGGCGGTGAACGCGCTTTGGTCGCGGTGGCCCTGGGCTTGCCCCTGATGATTGCCGGTATAGGCGCAATGGCCCCCAACCCGGCAGACAGGAAACGGCAACAGGGTGGCCTGCTGCCGAATGACCAGTTCGAAACCGTTCTGGCTGAGGTGCTCTGGGATAGTCGCCGCAAAGGTGAAACGTCGGCCTGTTTCGCTGTGATCCTGGACGACTATATGCAAATGCTCGATCTGCATGGCCAAGCAGCAGCGAACCATGTGGCGCAGCAATTCTGTTTGCGCATCATGTCCATGATCCGCTCCAGTGACACCGCAACCCGGATCGATGGAAACAAGATGATGGTTGTTCTGCACCCGACGCAACAGCTTGATCTGGAAACCTGCATTCAGATGTCGGGACGAATACAATCCTCGGTCGAAGACCCCATCATGCTGAACGGAACCGGAGTTTACATGTCCTGCTCCATCGGTTTCTGCCTCAGCAGCAATGTCCCCGACGGCACCGCGAAAGACTGGTGCAACGCTGCTAACAACGCGCTGCAAGAAGCACAGCAAAACGGGCCGTCAACGATTCGTGCCTTTTCGTCCGAAACACGTCGCCGAGCTCAGGTCAGAACCAATCTGCGCAAGGAATTTGATGCGGCGCTGGAAAGCGGTGAAATTAGACCATGGTTTCAACCGCAGATCTCGACGGATACCGGGCGTGTGTCCGGGTTCGAGGCTCTGGCCCGCTGGGAACACCCGGCAAAGGGAGTGCTGGGCCCCAATATCTTTCTGCCCTTTGCCGAACAGGCAGAGTTGATGGGCAAACTGGGACAGGCGATGCGGCATCACGCCTTTTGCGCAATGCGCGAATGGGATCGCGCCGGTCTGACCGTACCACGCATCGGCATCAACTTCTCGTCGGACGAATTGCGCGACCCGGGGCTGATCGACCGCCTGAAATGGGAATTGGATCAATGCGATCTGACCCCGGACAGATTGGCGGTCGAAGTATTGGAGACCGTGTTTTCCAGAGGACCGGATGACGTAATCACCCGCAATGTCACGGGCTTGGCCGCGATGGGGTGCTGTATCGATCTGGACGATTTCGGCACAGGGCATGCCTCGATCGCTTCAATCAAGCGGTTCAACGTGTCCCGGATCAAAATCGACCGTTCTTTCGTGACAAAGGCGGACCAGGACCCAAGCCAGCAGCAGTTGGCCAGCGCAATTCTGACCATGGCAGAACGGCTGAATCTGGAAACCCTTGCTGAAGGCGTCGAGACGCCCGGAGAACACGCTTTGATGGCGCAATTGGGATGTGACCATGTTCAGGGGTTTGGCATCGGCAAGCCCATGCCTTTCGAAAAAACCGAGGACTGGATCACGTCTCATCGCGACAAGATCGACGGAATGCCCAAAATCGGGCGGCAAACGGGCTGAAGAACCGGAAACTGCGCCACAGAAGACCAATCCGTGACGAAATAACGAGCGATTCCGCTTGACCTTTGGGCCTGCACTCTGTTGAACCCTGCGGGTGTCTTTCACTGCTCAAGGTGGCTGTCCCAGATGGACGATCAGAACAAGAATCTCATCCTCGCAACCGTGCTCAGCTTTCTCGTGATCCTGGTCTGGTTCGTGCTGTTCCCTCCGCCGGAACAGACGCCAACCACGGAACAGGCTGAAATCGCCAGCATCGAAGGGAATGAGGTTCAGACGCCCAGCGCCGCTGATACCGGAACGGTCGGCGAAGCAACTGCAAGCGCCACTGAAGCCGAAGCCGAACCCGAGGCGCCCCGCGTCAGCATCGACACGCCCCGCCTGACGGGCAGCCTGTCGCTTGCCGGTGGCCGAATTGATGAGCTGTCGCTGAAGGATTACAAGGTTTCACTGGCTGAGGATTCTCCGATCGTCGAACTTCTGTCCCCGGTTGGAAGTGACTCTGCCTATTATGCGCTTTATGGCTGGGCCCCCGGCGCGGGCCTGTCGGTCACGGACGTTCCCGGCCCGAACACTCTTTGGACGCTTGAGCAGGGCGAAACTCTGGGTGTTGACACTCCGATCACGCTGGCTTGGGACAATGGTAACGGCCTCACCTTCCGCCGCACCATTGCCGTGGATGAAGACTATATGTTCTCGGTCACCCAGTCGGTCGAGAACGCCACGGACGCCGAGGTCGGCATGGCCCCCTACGGCATTCTGGCACGCCACGGCATGGGCGAAGACGGTGACCTGCCGGGCCTGAAGAACTTCTTTATTCTTCACGAAGGCGTCATGGTCATGGCTGACGGCGTTCTGGATGAGATCGACTATGGCGATGTGCGCGATTTCGATATCGACCCCAATGAACGCGCACAGGCCGAGGTCTATCAGGTCAAAGAAGGCGGCTGGATTGGGTTCACGGATCACTACTGGATGACCACCCTGATCCCGGCCGAGGGTGCAGCGTTCAAGGCCGCTGCCAAATACGATTCACGTCGCAAAATTTATCAAACGGAAACGGTGCTGCCGACACTGACAGTCGCTCCCGGTACAACGGAAGAGGTCACGACCAGACTGTTCGCCGGTGCCAAGGAGTGGGAAACTATCCGGGAGTATCAGGCGGAAGGTGTTCAGAAGTTCATCGACAGCATCGACTGGGGTTGGTTCTACTTCCTGACCAAGCCGATCTTCTGGCTGCTGCACAACATCAATGCCCTGATTGGAAACATGGGCTGGTCGATCATCGGCCTGACGCTGATCATAAAGGCCATCCTGTTCCCGCTTGCCTTCAAGTCCTACGTCTCGATGGCAAAGATGAAGGAATTGCAGCCGCAAATGGAGGCCCTAAAAGAAGCCGCAGGCGATGATCGCCAGAAAATGCAGCAGGGCATGATGGAGCTGTACAAAAAGGAAAAGGTGAACCCTGCCGCAGGCTGCTTGCCTATTCTGTTGCAGATTCCGATCTTCTTCTCGCTGTACAAGGTGATTTTCGTGACGATCGAACTGCGTCAGGCCCCATGGTTCGGCCCGTTCCGGGACCTGAGCGCACCTGATCCAACCTCGATCTTCAACTTCTTTGGCTGGCTGCCATGGGCCGGGCCGCAACCTGACAGCCTGATGGCGCTGATCTTCATCGGTATTCTGCCGCTGCTGCTGGGTATTTCGATGTGGTTGCAGCAGAAACTGAACCCGGCGCCAACCGATCCGACGCAGGCCATGATCTTTGCCTGGATGCCTTGGGTCTTCATGTTCATGCTGGGTGGTTTCGCCAGTGGTCTGGTCGTGTACTGGATCGCGAACAACACGATCACGTTCACACAGCAATATCTGATCATGCGCAGCCAGGGCTATAAGCCGGATGTATTCGGAAACATAAAGTCCGGTTTCAAGCGGACGCCAAAAACGGACAACAAATGAGCGGAACGGTCTCAAGCCTTTGGCGCCACCCGATCAAAAGCCATGGGCGAGAAACCCTGAGCCAAGTCACACTCATCCCCGGGCAGACCATGCCCGGGGATCGCGTTTGGGCGGTCGCTCATGAGGCCGCCAAAACCGATGGTTCGGAATGGGCACCCTGTTTCAATTTCAGCCGCGGTTCAAAAGCGCCTCAGTTGATGGCCATTTCGGCCGAATTGCAGGGCGACCGGGTTACATTGCGCCACCCGCAGCGACCGGATCTCAGCGTTGCGCCGGACACCGAACAAGAAGCTTTTCTGGACTGGGTAAAGCCACTTATGCCGGCGGACCGCGCTGCATCTGCCCGGATCGTTCGGGTTCCGGGGCGCGGTATGACGGACAGCGACTTTCCATCGATCAGCCTGTGCAACATGGCATCGCATCGCGCAGTCGAACAGAAGCTGGGCCAGACTCTGTCCATTGTTCGGTGGCGCGGCAATATCTGGTTCGAAGGTCTGCCGTTGTGGGATGAGTTTGACTGGCTGGGCCGGGACCTGCGCATTGGCGAGGCCGTGCTTCGCGTCCGCGAGCGGATCACGCGATGTATGGCCACCACCGCCAATCCCGAAACCGGTGAGAGGGACGCAGACACCCTGCGCGCCCTGAACAGCTGGGACCATCAGGATTTCGGCGTTTACGCCGAGGTCGTTCAGGGCGGCGAAATCCGCGTCAACGATGAGGTGCAGGTGCTATGACCACGCTTCCCTTCCCCCTGGCCGAAGACCCGGATGAATTCGCCCTGGAGCGAGGCCGCAAGCTGTTTGCAGGCCCGTCCGAGTTCGTCAAAGGCGTTGTCGCCATGAATGGCCTGCCCGCACCTGACCGGTTGGAAGTCTGTTTTGCGGGGCGTTCGAACGTGGGCAAATCCAGCCTGATCAATGCCTTGACCGGCACGAAGGGTCTGGCCCGCGCATCCAACACGCCCGGCCGCACGCAAGAGATCAACTTTTTCACCCAAGGCCCTGAACTCTATCTCGTGGACCTGCCGGGCTATGGCTATGCAAACGCCCCGGTGAAAGTGGTCGAGAAGTGGCAGAAGCTGCTGAAACAATATCTCAGCGGGCGCCAGACACTGCGCCGCGCCTTTGTCCTGATCGACTCGCGCCACGGGGTGAAACCGGTCGATGACGAAATTATGAAGTTGCTGGACACCAGCGCCGTGACATTTCAATGCGTTCTGACCAAGGCAGACAAGGTCAAAGCCAAGGATCGTGAAAAGGTTCTGGAACAAACCCGGGCCGCGTTGTCCAAACATCCCGCGGCATTTCCGGAAATCGTGCTTACCTCTTCCGAAAAGGGTGACGGCATCGCGACCCTGCGGTCCATCATTGCGCATCTGGAATAGCTTCACCCTTGGCAGCGTGGGGCAAAGGTCCTAACACGGTTTTCCAGAAGGACTTTAGCAATGAAGACACGAGATATGAACCGGGACTGGATCGCCACCGCAGCCACACTCAACAGCGCCCTGCCCTATCTGCAGCGCTATGACGGAGCCATCGTCGTCATCAAACTTGGCGGACACGCCATGGGCAGCGACGAGGCGATGGAGAGCTTTGCCCGGGACGTGGTTCTGATGCGCCAGGTGGGTGTGAACCCGGTGGTCGTCCACGGCGGTGGTCCGATGATCAATGCAATGCTGGGCAAGTTGGACATTCAATCCGAATTCGTGAACGGCAAGCGAGTGACCGACAAGGCCACGGTTGAAGTGGTCGAAATGGTTCTGTCCGGGCTCGTGAACAAGCGCATCGTACAGGCGATCAATGATCAGGGCGGATCAGCCGTAGGCCTGTCTGGCAAGGACGCAGGCCTGATGGTCTGCGATCAGACGGATGCGTCGCTGGGCTTTGTCGGCACTCCTGCCGAGATGAATCCGAAGATCCTGCATGATCTGTTTTCACATGACGTAATCCCGGTCATCGCCCCGCTTGGTGCAGGCCGCGACGGTGAAACATTCAACGTCAATGGCGACACGGCAGCCGGAGCAATCGCTTCTTCGCTCAAGGCAGACCGTCTGTTGCTGCTGACGGATGTTTCCGGTGTCAAGAACGCGGCGGGCGATGTCGTGACCGAACTCAAGGCCGGTCAGATAAGGGAAATGACCCGCGAAGGCACCATTGCAGGCGGTATGATACCCAAGACAGAAACCGCACTGGACGCCCTGCACAGCGGCGTTCGGGCTGTCGTCATACTTGATGGGCGCGCACCCAATGCCGTGCTGCTGGAGCTGTTCACCGAACATGGGGCCGGGTCGCTGATACGCCCGGACTGACCCCGCAAGAGAGGAGGAGGAGACATGACACATCTTGCACAGCCTTCCTCTGATCCTGACGCGACGCCCTATGAACAGGTTGAAAACGCCGCCCTTGATACTGGTTTGTTGGTCATGGGCGCACTGCATCCTCGCCACGTTGCAGCCAAAGACCTCGAAACCGGCACGCTGATCCTGTTGGGGGCCGGGCCGGAATTCTGGCCCGTACTGAAAGCCTCACCGGAATGGCACCGGGCCGACCCCGTTGACCGATGGTCGAAAAGGGTCGTCGGTCAGATGGCCGAAAGGCTCGGCGCACAGGCGTATTTCCCGTTCGGCGGCCCTCCGTACACGCCATTCATTGACTGGGCACTCAAGTCTGGGCGAACGTTCAGCAGCCCAGTCGGGGCATTGGTGCATGATACCGTTGGGATGATGATTTCCTATCGGGGCGCACTGCATTTTGCCAAAGAGTTCGCCATCCCAACCCCTTCCGGCGTGTCGCCTTGCGAAACATGCGCCGCGCCTTGCACGACGACCTGTCCGGTCAGTGCGCTGAACGCGCAGGAGTTCTATGACGTCGCTGCATGCCACGACCATCTGGGCACTGCTGAAGGTCAGACCTGTATGGCGGGCGGGTGTCTGGCCCGCCTTGCCTGCCCTCTGAGCGCGGGCGCAGGACGCGACCCGGAACAATCGGCCCATCACATGAAAGCCTTTCATCCGTCATGACCCGAATTCTGATCCTGACACGTCATGCGAAATCCAGCTGGGATAGCCTGGGTCTTGGCGATCATGACCGCCCGCTGAACAAGCGTGGACGAAAGTCAGCCCCGGCCATCGCTGCTTGGTTGCGTCACCACGGTTGGTTGCCGGATGAAGTCCTAAGCTCTACATCAACCCGCACCCGCGAGACATGGGATCGCATGGGTTTGCAGGCCGATAAAGTCAGCTTTCACAGCGCGCTCTACCACGCTGATTCAATGGTCATGCTGCGGGAACTTTCAGGTGCTACGGAACCGGCTGTTTTGATGATGGGCCACAATCCCGGGATCGCCGATTTTGCCAACCGTCTGGTGCGGCAACCGCCAAATCATACACGCTTTTTCGATTATCCAACCTGTGCAACAACCGTCATGTCGTTCGAAATAAACAGCTGGGCCGAGGTCCGATGGCAAACCGGGACAGTGCTGGGGTTCACCATCCCGCGTGAGTTGATCGAATAGAAAAAGGCGGGGCAATACCCCGCCTTCATTCATTCAGCCTTTGTGCAGGTCAGTGACCCAGAATCTGGCTCAGGAACAGTTTGGTCCGCTCGCTTTGCGGGTTGTTGAAGAACTCTTCGGGTTCATTCTGTTCCACGATCTGACCGGCATCCATGAAGATCACGCGGTTGGCGACCTGACGGGCAAAGCCCATCTCGTGCGTCACGCACAGCATGGTCATACCTTCTTCGGCCAGTTCGATCATGGTGTCGAGCACCTCTTTGATCATCTCGGGGTCCAGCGCCGATGTCGGTTCATCGAACAACATGATCCGTGGCATCATGCACAGTGAGCGGGCAATCGCCACACGCTGCTGCTGACCGCCGGAAAGCTGACCGGGAAACTTGTCAGCCTGCTCGGGGATTTTCACCTTTTCCAAGAAGTGCATCGCCCTCTCTTCAGCCTCTTTCTTGGGCGTCTTGCGCACCCAGATCGGGGCCAGCGTACAGTTTTCCAGAATGGTCAGATGCGGGAACAGGTTGAAGTGCTGGAACACCATTCCAACCTCGGACCGGATCTTGTCGATGTTCTTCAGGTCATTCGACAGCTCGATCCCGTCCACCACGATCTTGCCTTGCTGGTGTTCTTCCAGTGCGTTCAGGCAGCGGATCAGGGTGGACTTGCCCGACCCTGACGGGCCCGCGATCACGATCCGCTCGCCCTGATTGACGGTCAGATTGATGTCGCGCAGCACGTGGAAGGACCCGTACCACTTGTTCATGTTGTTGATTTCGATGGCGACCTCGTCGCTCACCTGCATCTTGGAGCGGTCGATTTCGCGGTCAATTGCAAGTTCAGACATGTGTTGAACTCCTTAACGATGATCTGTGGCAAGGCGACGCTCGAGCCACTGAGAATATTGAGAGATGCCGTAACAGACGACGAAGAACAGAAGCGCGGCAAAGCCCAGAAGCTCCCAGTAGACGCCGTTCCATTCGGTCGACGCCAGGATGGGTCCCCGGATCATACCCACCAGATCGAACATCGAAATTACCGAGACCAGTGTCGTATCCTTGAACAGGCCAACGGCCACGTTCACGATCCCGGGGATCGAGATCTTCAGCGCCTGCGGCAGGATGATAAGCCGCATCGCCTGCGGATAATCCAACCCAAGACTGTCTGCGGCCTCGTACTGCCCGCGCGGAAGCGCTGCCAGACCGCCGCGGATCACCTCGGCGATATAGGCGGACGAGAACATGGTGATCATGATCACAACGCGCAGGAACAGGTCGACCGTGCTGTCAGGCGGGAAGAAATAGGCCAGCATCACCGAAGCCACGAACAGCAGCGTGATCAGAGGCACGCCGCGGATGAACTCGATGAAGATGACGCAGACCCACTTGATCAGCGGCATGTTCGACTGTCGCCCCAAGGCCAGTGCGATCCCAAGTGGTACCGACAGCGACACACAGGTCACGCCCAGCATCATGTTCAGCATGAAACCGCCCAAATCACGGCTGGGAACGGCCGTCAGCCACGCGTTTTCTGATGCGCCTTCCGGGATCAGGGCCCCTCCGACGTTCCAGATGACCAGTGCCGTCACAATCGCTCCGAAGAACCCGGCGGCAAAGTTGTTGTTGCCCAGCTTCTGGAAGACACCACCGGCGGCCATGCAGCCAACAAGCGCAACCAGAGGCACGAGGATCGTGCCACCCCAGATCAGCCAGAAAGCCAGGAAGGGATAGACCGCAGTGAACAACAGCATCTTGCGAGGCAAGTCAAAGAACAGCACCGGCGCAATCGCCACCAGCATCAGCACAAAGGCCAGGTTCGGCCGCCAATAGGCATCGACGGGGTACTTGAACCCATAGATCAGCTGCGGCCAGCGTTCCGTCAGAACCGCGAAACAGGCTCCGGTCTTGTCCCCCAGAATCTCGCGGCATTCCGCGAGCGAGTTGGCATTCCACACTCCGTTCAGAATCCATGGCAAGGTATTCTTGAGAAGAATGTAGATCAGGATCAGCGACAGAACTGTCAGGATCGAGTTGACGACCCCTGAAAACAGATTCTCGCGCAGCCATTTGATGACGCCCGTCTCATTTGCCGGCGGCGGTGAGGGCGGGATGGTGCCTTCGGCCACGAAGGCGATCGGGTTTGTTGCTTGATCACTCATGGCTCAGCGCTCCTTCAGCTTGACGGAAGCGTTGTAGATGTTCATCCCCGTCGAAATCAGCAGCGAGGCCGTGAGGTAGAACAACATCAGCAGAAGAACGCATTCAATCGCCCGGCCGGTCTGGTTCAGAGTAATACCACCCAGTGTTGCGGTGATATCCGCATAGCCAACGGCAATCGCGAGAGACGAGTTCTTGGTGATATTCAGATACTGCGAGATCAGCGGCGGGATGATGACCCGCAATGCCTGGGGCAGGATGACCAGTTTCATGATCCGTCCCTGACGCAGGCCCAGCGCGGCGGCAGCCTCGGTCTGACCTTTGCTGATCGCCTGAATACCCGCACGCACGTTTTCCGCGATAAAGGCACCGGTATAGATCGACAGGGCAAACCACAGCGCAATCAGGGGGCCGCCGGCATTCATTCCACCGCTGAAGTTAAAGCGCTTCAGTTCGGGGACATCCCAGGTCAGGCCCATGATGACCATCAACAGCACAAAAGGCACCAGCCAGATTGCCAGTTTCGGCAACAGTGTTGCGGGGCGCTCGCCGGTTTCTTCCTGCTTCTTGGTTGCGCGTTTTTCAACTTCGCCACTGACGAACCACGATCCGATCAGGATGGCGATGACCAGCAACCAGTTCAGGGCTGTCGATGCAAACAGGCCATTGGCGAATTCGGGACGCGGAAAATAGATGCCCCGATTGGTAAAGGCAAAGGACCCAAACAGCATTGAAGACGTCGGGTTTTCCCCCCGGAACGCGCTTGGCGCCGGCAGCACGGCCGTCATGATCGTGAAGATGATGATGATCCAGATCAGAACCGGGATGTTCCGGAAGATCTCGACATACACGGCCATCAGCTTCGACACGAGCCAGTTGTTCGACAGTCTCAGAACACCCGCAATCACACCGAAAACAGTTGCAGTGATACAGGCCAGAAAGGCCACAAGCAGTGTGTTCAGCAAACCGACTAGTGCCGCGCGTGCATGCGATGACTGACTGTCATATTCAACAAGACGCTGGTTGATGTCGTACCCGGCTGAATCGCCGAGGAAAGCATAGGAAATATTGAGCCCTGCGGCCCTGAGGTTCTGGATCAGGTTGTTGCCCAGATACCAGATGGAAAGCGCAATGACGATGGCCGCAATCACCTGAAATGTAAGAGAGCGATAGCGGGTATCGTTTATGAGCATAGACAACCGAAAATCAGCTTTCGGTGGGTCAGTCATAGTCGACATATTTTGGGATCCCCGTGGCTTGCGAGCTGTTTCATTTCGGCGAGGTTTTCCCCGCTCTGCATCTGCCCGCAGCAATTTATTGTAGAAAAGGGCGCAGGTTGCCCCGCGCCCTCTTCCATTGATGCCTTAACGGAACGGCGGCGAGTACAGCAGGCCGCCTTCGGTCCACTGTGCGTTCAGGCCCCGCGCCAGACCGATCGGAGTTTCCTCACCGATGTTCTTGGCAAACACTTCACCATAGTTGCCGCCAGCTTTGATCGCTTTGGCAGCCCAGTCAGCGTCCAGACCCAGCATTTCACCCAGAGTGCCTTCTGTACCCAGCAGGCGGTTGATTTCCGGGTTGTCGGTGCCGGCGCTCAGTTCGTCGATATTTGCCGAGGTCACGCCCAGCTCTTCAGCCGAAATCAGTGCGTTCAGCGTCCAGCGGACAACGTCGCCCCACTCGTGATCGCCATGACGGACCAGCGGGCCCAGCGGCTCTTTCGAGATGATCTCGGGCAGCAGGATGTGCTCGTCCGGCGCTTCGAAGGTGGCGCGGGTTGCGGCCAGGCCCGAAGCATCGGTGGTGTAAACGTCACATGCACCGGCCAGGTACTGCTGCTGCGCTTCGGCGTTGGTTTCGATCGGAACCGGCTCGTAGCTGATGTTGTTGGCACGGAAGAAATCGGCCAGGTTCAGCTCGGTGGTGGTACCGGTCTGGATGCAGACACGGGCGCCGTCCAGTTCCTTGGCCGAGCTGACGCCCAGCGCCTTGGGAACCATGAAGCCCTGACCGTCATAGTAGTTCACACCAGTGAATTCGAACTTCAGGTCGACGTCGCGGCTGAAGGTCCAGGTGGTGTTTCTTGCCAGCATGTCGATCTCGCCCGAGGCCAGAGCGGTAAAACGTGTCTTACCAGTGGTCGGAACGAATTCAACGGCGTTGGCGTCGCCCAGAACAGCAGCAGCAACGGCGCGGCACAGCGATACGTCAAAGCCCTGCCATTCGCCATTGGCGTCGGGCGCAGCAAAACCAACCAGACCGGTGGTCACACCACAATTCAGCTTGCCGCGTGCTTTAACGTCGTCAACGGTCCCTGCCATGGCTGCGCCAGCAGCAAGACCGGCAATCGTTGCCGCGCCCAAGATTACGGATTTTTTCATTTTTACCTCTTCCTGATTTTCCGCCCCGTCCGAGACGGCTCTGCCCGGCAAGTGGATGCCGGATAGGTTACCCCAAAGGTGTCTCCCCTTTAGTGGCACTGAGTTTGGGCGTATTCATAAACAAACGTCAAGGGCCGGATCATCGAAAACGATGGATCAGGCCCCAAGCTGTTTACAGATTTGCTCAAAAAACCGGAATTTAGGATCAAACCGATATGTCAAAGAAGCGTTTGGCATGCATAAAGGCCGCTTTCTTGGCCTCGGCAACCTGATGGGCTTCTTCGTCATGGCCCCATTGTTCAATCTGCCAGGTTTCATCCAATCTTGAAATGCGCCATATTTCGTCCGGATTGCGCCAATTCATGGCGGCCGCAAAGCCAAGAATCAATGACCCCGACAAGCTGACAAGATCGTGAAAAGCGGCCAGTTGGAACGCATCCAGCCCGTGCACTCGAGAACGCAATGTCGCCAGGGCGGATTCCGGCTGCGGTTGATGCAGGACGCCCGCAACCGGAACCAGACGGGCAGACAGCGCGGTCTCGGCCCAATCCAGGGCGGGGTCCCATTCGGCGCTCTGACGATCCTGCAACTCCTGCGGGTGGGTTGCGCGATAACACAATAAATCGGAATCGCCGTAATCGGCCAGCATGTCGGCCACTTCCCCGTGCTGGATGCGGACTTTGTCAATCGCTGCATTTGCAGAACGGGTGAACGGCATCACGGCAGGATCAACTTCTTTTTCCTGCGCGTCCCATTCCCCTGCCACCGCTTCGGCCATGGGGCGGGTTGGCAGGATCAGGTCTGCCTTGGCGGGTGTTTTGACCCTGCGGCCATCCAGTTCGACGGTGAAGCCGCCATCAACCGCGACAACGGTGCTGTCCTTCCAGAAGCGTTTCGGTTTCCAGTCACTCATCATTCAATCCCACATCCCAGCCAGAGCATTGGGCAACTGGTCAAAGGTTTCGACAATGCAAGAAGCTGCGGTCAAAGCCGATCGGTCATGATAGCCCCAGGTGACGCCGATGCCGCGAACACCGGCAGCCGCGGCCATATCCATGTCAAAGCTCGTGTCGCCGATCATCACTGCACAACCCGGATCGACCCCGGTTTCCGCCAATGCGGTCTGCACCATGGACGGATGCGGCTTTGACGGGTGGTGATCCGCGACCTGCCGGGTCACGAAATACGGTTCCAGCCCATGGGCTTCGATCAATGCATCCAACCCGCGCTGCGACTTGCCGGTTGCCACGCCAAGAAGCACTTCGGGCACGGCATGCAACGCTTCAATCGCCTCGCGCGCACCGGGGTACAGCGGCGAACTTGCCGCGCCCAATTCAAGACGATGGGCGTGATAGGCCTCTTTATACCCGTCGACCAGATCGTTCTGGACCGAGAGGGGCTGTTCCGGCGCCAACCGGGCGATGGCATGCGGCAGCGACAAGCCGACAATGGACAGGATCGCCTTTCGCGTCGGAACCGGCACGGAGGCGGCCTGAAAGCTGGCGGTCATGGAATGAACGATACTGCCCTGACTGTCGACCAGAGTACCGTCGACGTCGAACAGGACCAGCCGCAAGGGTGCGCTCATTGCAGCGCCTCAAACGGGTCATCAGCCGCCAGATCCTCGCTCCATCCGAACGTGTCCCAGCTGTGCTTCATATGCTCCGGCAAGGGCGCCGTCACGGTCACTGGTTTCCGCGTCACCGGATGCAGGAAGGACAGCCGCCGTGCGTGCAGATGCAGCTTTTTGCTGATGATCCCACCCAGTTGCGCACCCCATCCGTCGCCAAGGTTTTCCTGACCCGAACCGCCGTATTTTCCGTCGCCGATAATCGGATGTCCGATTGCGGCCATATGCGCCCGCAACTGGTGCGTACGTCCGGTGATCGGCTCCATCGCGACCCAAGCAGCGCGGCCGGCAACTCGATAAAGGGTTGCGTAATGCGTATGCGCGCGTTTCGCGCCCGGAGTGCTGTCAATTTCGTTCATATGCACGGGGATCATCTTTTCACCCTCACCGTGCTTGCCATGACCGGGCGCCTTGACAAGGCCGGTCTTGATCTCACCCAGATACGGTGTCGGCACCCCGGCAACCAGCGCCCAGTAGATCTTGCGCGTATCGCGGTGGCGGAAAGCGGCCGTCAAACCCTTGGCGGCTTCGCGGGTGCGGGCCAGCAGCAGAACACCTGACGTGTCCTTGTCCAACCGATGGACCAGCCGAGGGTTCTCGTCATAGTCGAACCGCAGCGCTTCGGACAGGCTGTCAACATGCCTTGTCTGCCCGCTGCCGCCCTGCACCGGCAGACCATGCGGCTTGTTCAGCGCCAGAACGTGATCGTCGCGGTAGATCACGCAGGATTGGATCATCTTGGCATCCGCATCCGAGATGTGATGCTTGACCTCAGCCGGTTTGTGATCAGCGTCCGGCAAGGGCGGCACGCGAACAACCTGCCCGGCCTCCAGCCGGGTCGAGGCCTTGGCGCGGCTACCGTCAACACGCAATTCTCCCTTGCGGCACATCTTTTCAATGCGCCCCTGGCTGACATGCGGAAACAGGCGGCGCAGCCAGCGATCCACGCGTTGGTCCCCATCCCCTTCAGCGACTGTAATCATCTGCACGCCACTCATGCCATTACCCCTTGTTCCGCGCGGGTGATCCGCCCGGATTGCGTGTTTATCCGTGTCCCAGAAATCATGGGCGTCTGTCGCGCGCAACGCGGCAAGAGTCAAGGTATCTGGCTCTGGATCTCAGATGTTCGAGAAGTCGCCGTGCTGCCCTGCTCCGTCCCGGAAACGGGTCGCACCAGCGGTTCCTTCGCGGCGAATGACATCCAACCCGTTGGCCCATTCAACCTTAAGCGCGTCACAAACCGGCATTCCACGCGTTTCGATGATCGACCGGCATATCAAGTCCTCCGCTGCAAGCGTTGACCCAGGGGAAGCGTCCAATTTCAATCCAGTCGCCTGTGGCGCCGCGGAACCTTTACGATTGACCCCGCGTAACTAGCTGTTCCGCTGTGTCCGCAGCTTGGCAAAATAATCGAGGCGTTTCTTTAGCTCACGCTCGAAACCGCGCTCGACCGGCTGATACAAAACCGGGCGTTTCATCGTCTCGGGGAAGTAGTTCTGACCGGAAAACCCGTCCTCGGCATCGTGGTCGTAGGCATAGCCCGCGCCGTAACCCTGTTCCTTCATCAAAGAGGTCGGCGCGTTCAGGATATGCTTAGGCGGTGGCTCGCTGCCGGATTGCTTGGCCAGCCGCATTGCCGCCTTGTAGCCGACATAGGCGCCGTTGGATTTTGGCGCCAGGGCAAGATAGACCAGCGCCTGAGCAAGCGCTAACTCGCCCTCGGGTGAACCCAGACGTTCGTAGGTTTCCCACGATTGCAAACAAATGGCCTGCGCCTGCGGATCGGCCAGGCCTATGTCCTCGACCGCCATGCGTGTGATCCTGCGCGCAAGATACCGCGGGTCTTCGCCCCCGGTCAGCATGCGCGCGAACCAATACAAGGCCGCATCGGGATCAGATCCGCGCACCGATTTGTGCAGGGCCGAGATCAGGTTGTAATGCTCATCACCAGACTTGTCGTATTTTGCAGCCCGCCGCATCAAACGCGTAGACAGCGCATCGGGGCCCAGCGGCGCATCCACCTTCCACGCCGAAACCTGTTCGATCAGGTTCAGCAAAGCCCGACCGTCGCCATCGGCCATCTCTTGCAACGCATCGCGGGCGGCAGGCGTCAATGGCAACGCGTGGCCCAGCTCTTTCTCGGCCCGCTGGGTCAGACGCTCCAGATCGGCAAGGCTCAGCCGTTCCAGCACCAGCACCTGCGACCGGCTGAGCACAGCGGCATTCAGTTCGAATGACGGGTTCTCGGTGGTTGCGCCGACCAACAGGATTGTCCCGTCTTCCATATGGGGCAGAAAACCATCTTGCTGAGCCTTGTTGAAGCGGTGAATCTCGTCCACGAACAACAAGGTGCCCTGCCCGTTCTGGCGGCGTATTTTCGCGGCCTCGAAGACTTTCTTCAGATCCGGCACACCGGTAAAGATCGCACTGATCTGAACGAAATGCAGATCGGTTTCCTGTGCCAACAGCCGTGCAATCGTGGTCTTTCCAACTCCGGGTGGGCCCCAGAAGATCAGGCTGGACAAACTGCCCGCCGCCAGCATGACACCCAGAGGGGCCTCGGGGCCCAGCACCTGCTCCTGCCCGATCACCTCGGCCAGGGATCGAGGCCGCAACCGGTCAGCCAGAGGCCGGTGAGGAGAAGCGGCGGGTTCTGCCGCCCCGGTATCGAACAGATCACTCACAGGTCACAGCCGGAACCGCAAAGAGACGGACCGCCCCCCGCGCACCAGACCTATCTGCACGTAACGGCCCGGATCGGTCAGCGCGGTCTCAACGTCCCGAGGGCGCTGGATCTCATCGGCATTGATGCTTTCAAGAATATCACCGGTTCGCAATCCCGCCCTTCCGCCATACGGGCCGGGATCCACCACGACGACACCGGTCAGCGACAGCGGCAATCCCATCCTAGTGATCACCGCGGGATTGACCCGGGACACCACCAACCCCGGAAGAACGGTTCTGTCGTTCAACGTCGTTTCTTCGGCGGCCGGAACATCGGGGGCTTTGATAAGCGCCACCTCAACCTGGTCACTTTGGTCGCCGCGCAGACGGGTCAGAACCGAGGTTCCGCCCACTCCGGCGACCGACATCCGAAACTTCATCTCGGCGGGTGAATTGACCTCATCCCCGTCCACATGGGTTACCACGTCTCCAACTCTGAACCCTGCGTCGCGCAAAGGGCTGAGCTCATGCAGATCAGAGACCACAACGCCCAACGGGATGGCCAGACCAAGGGATTCCGCGATATCCGCACTCATATGTTGACCCGACATTCCTGCCCACGGGCTGACGAAGGTTTCGTTTCCCTGCTGCGCCTGCTTGAGGAATTGCGCCACCAGATTGGCGGGGATGGCAAAGCCTATTCCGTTTGACCCACCCGATCGGGTCAGAATCGAGGTATTGATCCCGATAAGCTGGCCATTCACATCGATCAGCGCCCCACCGGAGTTGCCCGGGTTGATTGCCGCATCCGTCTGGATGAAATATCCGCGGCCATTCCCGGTTGCCGTGCCCGTGCGCGCCAGCCCCGAGATGATGCCGGAAGATACCGTCTGCCCCACCCCGAACGGGTTTCCGATGGCCAGCGCCAGCTCTCCGACTTCGACCTGGTCGGAATCGCGAAGGGTCAGGTAGGGCAGATCTTCGGCCTCCTTCAAGCGCAGGATCGCAATATCGCTTTCCTCATGGCCCAGCACAACCTCGGCCGAAAACTCGCGCCGATCCGTGGTGACAACCCGGATCTCGGTCGCAGAGCCAACCACGTGATAGTTGGAAACAACATACCCATCGTCCGACAGGATAACCCCGGAACCCAACGAGTTTTGAACCCGCTGACGTGGTTCGCCAAATCCCCGGCCAAAGAAATCCTGAAAGAACGGGTCCGAGAAAAACGGGCTTGCCCGGCCCTGCCGGACGATCTTGGCATAGATGTTCACAACCGCCGGTGATGCCTGTTTCACGACCGGGGCAAATCCCAACGAAATCTCGGCCTGTGACTGCGGAGCTTTCGTTTCGGCCATTCCTTGCGTCGCGCAGGTCAAGGCAACAAGGGTCAGCATTACGCGGATCATGGTGGCTCCGTTTTTTGCGATTGACCCAGATATGCTGACACAAAATCCGAATTGCAAGTCGGCGGTCGGGTATGCCCCGCAACATGCCGGCATGCCATAACGAAAGAACCTCCGTCCGGTTTCCCGAACGGAGGTTCGACCGTGACCCTGGGTCAGATCTTATTCTTCGTCTGCTGCCTCTTCGGCGGCAACGCGGGCTTTGTCGGCCGCGCCCTTAGCATCGACGTCACGATCAACGAATTCGATGATCGCCATCGGGGCCATGTCGCCATATCGGAAGCCAGCCTTCAGGATGCGGACATAACCGCCCTGACGCTCGGCGTAGCGGGGCCCCAGAACTTCGAACAGCTTGGCGACGTCTTTGTCTTCCTTCAGCTGTGCTGCGGCCTGACGGCGGGCGTGCAGGTCGCCGCGCTTGCCCAGAGTGATCAGTTTTTCAACGATCGGGCGCAGTTCTTTTGCCTTGGGCAGAGTCGTTTTGATTTGCTCATGCTCGATGAGCGAGCCAGCCATGTTCGCAAACAGCGCCTTGCGGTGCTCATGAGTACGGTTCAGGCGGCGGTAACCACGTGCGTGACGCATTTTCTAGTTCCTTCTTTCGCGTTTTGCTTTGTCTGGCCGGCGATGCGTGTCACCGGCTCTCCTTGGGGCGGAAATGCCCATATTGTCCCCGGATATTCCCACTTCGGGCCGGGCATTGGGGAAGACGCGCTTAGAACGCGTCTTCGAATTTCTTCGCCAGATCTTCGATGTTGTCGGGCGGCCAGTCCTCGACATCCATGCCCAGGTGCAGGCCCATGCCGGAAAGAACTTCCTTGATCTCGTTCAGCGACTTGCGACCGAAGTTCGGAGTGCGCAGCATCTCGGCTTCGGTCTTCTGGATCAGATCGCCGATATAGACGATGTTGTCGTTCTTCAGGCAGTTTGCCGAACGGACCGACAGTTCCAGCTCGTCCACCTTCTTCAGCAGCAGCGGGTTGAACTCCAGACCATCGTCCTCGTCCTGACGGCTTGCCGATTCCGGCTCGTCGAAGTTGACGAAGATCGACAGCTGATCCTGAAGGATACGAGCGGCAAAGGCCAGTGCGTCTTCCGGCGTGATCGAACCATCGGTTTCGATCTTCAGGGTCAGTTTGTCATAGTCCAGAACCTGACCTTCACGGGTCGGCTGAACGTCATAAGCGACCTTTTTGACCGGCGAATAGATCGCATCAATCGGGATCAGGCCGATAGGCGCGTCTTCAGGCTTGTTCTTCTCGGCCGAGACATAGCCCTTGCCGGTGTTGACGGTCAGTTCCATGAACAGGTCAGCGCCATCGTCGAGGTGGCAGATGACGTGGTCGCGGTTCAGAACCTCGATACCGGCGCTTTCGCTGATGTCACCCGCGGTGACGACTGCGGGGCCTTTGGCATTGATCGACAGGCGCTTGGGGCCTTCGACTTCCATGCGAAGGGCAACCTGCTTGAGGTTCAGGATGATGTCGGTGACGTCTTCGCGAACGCCTGCGACGCTCGAGAACTCGTGCAAAACGTTGTCGATCTGGACGCTGGTGATGGCCGCGCCTTGCAGCGAGCTCATCAGGACGCGGCGCAGGGCGTTGCCCAGGGTCAGACCAAAGCCACGCTCCAGCGGTTCGGCAACCAGGGTGGCCTGACGTGCAGGATCATTGCCCGGCTTGGCTTCCAGCTGGGTCGGCTTGATCAATTCTGCCCAATTCTTGTGGATCATGTAATCCCTCCATTCCTGTCCGCGCCCCATGACCAACAAGGTGCAGACGCCCGAGGTTCAAAATGACGTGCTGGGGCCGTGCAGAAACACAGCCCCAGCTCAATTCAAAATCGTTTAGACGCGACGACGCTTCGGCGGACGGCAGCCGTTGTGAGCAATCGGTGTCACGTCGCGGATCGACGTGATGTTGAAGCCCACTGCAGCCAGCGCGCGCAGTGCCGATTCACGGCCCGAACCGGGGCCCTGAACTTCGACTTCCAGCGTCTTAACGCCATGTTCCTGCGCCTTCTTGCCTGCGTCTTCGGCAGCCATCTGAGCGGCGTAGGGGGTCGATTTCCGCGATCCCTTGAAGCCCATGGTACCGGCAGACGACCACGAGATGGCGTTGCCCTGTACGTCCGAGATCAGGATCTTGGTGTTGTTGAAGGTCGAATTCACATGGGCAACGCCCGATGCGATGTTCTTGCGCTCTTTGCGCTTAACGCGAGTCTTGTCACGTGCCATCGGTCAGACCCTCCCTTATTTCTTCTTACCAGCGATGGCCTTTGCGGGGCCTTTGCGGGTACGAGCGTTGGTGTGGGTACGCTGACCGCGAACCGGCAGGTTGCGGCGGTGACGCAGACCGCGATAGCAGCCCAGGTCCATCAGACGTTTGACGTTCATCTGAACTTCGCGACGCAGGTCACCTTCAACGGTGAAATTTGCATCGATGTGCTCGCGGATGGCCAGAACTTCGGCGTCGGACAGTTCGTTGACGCGACGGTGCGCTTCAATGCCCACGGCTTCGCAGATCGCTTTGGCCGAAGTGTTTCCGATACCGGTGATATATGTGAGGGCGATAGGTACCCGCTTTGCAGTCGGGATGTTTACGCCGGCAATACGTGCCACGTGTCACTTTCCTTTTCGTTGCGGTTCCGTAACTCCAGAACCTTTTTTCACAACGCTTTACCGTGGCAGTGTGGCCAGAGGGTTCAGCATTATTCGAGGTGGTCGGGGCGGTTGGGACGAATCCCGCACGCGGTCTTGATTCCCTTTAGGGATGGGGGTCGATATGGGCTTTTGGCGGTGCCGTCAAGCCCATATTGAAATCAGCCGAGAATGGCCTCGATCGACGCCGTGACTTCCTTGATGTCCGCCAGCCCGTTCACGGGGCGCAGATCGCCCTTGGCGTAGTAATAGCCGATCAGCGGAGAGGTCTTCTTGTAGTACTCCATCAACCGCGTGCGCAGGCTGTCTTCGTTATCGTCGGCGCGACGAACGAAGTCATTTTCCTTGCCGCAGTTGGTGCACTTGCCGTCAGCCGGGATCGGCTTGGTCTTGTCGTTATAGACCTCACCGCATCCGCCACAGGTTGACCGTGCGGTAATCCGTTCCACCAGAGCATCGTCATCCACGCGCATCTCGATCACGGTATGCAGGGACTGGCCCAGCTTGGTCAGCAGAGCCGACAGCGCGTCGGCCTGTGCCAAAGTGCGAGGGAAACCGTCAAAGATGAAACCGGCGCCTTTTTCGGTGGTCAGTTTCTCTTCAATCAGGCCGATCACGATCTCATCGGTGACCAGCTTGCCCGCGTCCATGATCGCAGCAACCTTCTGGCCCATTTCGGTTCCGCTGGTCTTGGCCTCGCGCAGCATATCTCCGGTGCTGAGCTGCACCATCCCGCGTGTTTCCACCAGATGACGCGCCTGCGTTCCTTTCCCGGCCCCCGGGGGGCCCAACAGAATGATATTCATCGACGAGAGGGTCCCTTCCTGCCGCGTTTCTTGCCTTTGCCGCGCAGCTGGGACTTTTCGATAAGCCCTTCGTATTGATGCGCCAGAAGATGGCTCTGAACCTGCTGGATCGTGTCCATGGTCACAGAGACGATAATCAGAACCGAGGTGCCACCGAAATAGAACGGGATGGCAAATTGGCCCCGCAGGATTTCAGGCAGCAGACACACGGCGGCCAGATAGGCCGAACCCAGAACCAGCACGCGATTGACCACGTATTCCAGATACTCGGCGGTTTTCTTGCCGGGGCGGATACCGGGCACGAACCCGTTCTGCTTTTTCAGGTTGTCCGCCACATCGTCCGGCTTGAACGACACGTTGAACGTGTAGAAATAGGCGAAGAACACGATCATCGACGCGAAGAACAGCAGATACAGCGGCTGTCCGGGGCCGAAATTGGCCAGCAGCCACGACATGACCGGCCCGTTGGCAGCACCGGACGAGAAGGTCGAGATCGTGACCGGCAGCAGCAGCAGCGAGCTGGCGAAGATCGCCGGAATGACACCCGCAGGGTTGACCTTGACCGGCAGGTGGCTTGAGCCGCCTTCGTAGATTTTCATACCGGCCTGACGACGCGGATACTGAATGTGGATCTTGCGCAGGGCGCGCTCCATGAACACCACAAAGGTGATGACCGCGATTACCATGACGATCACGCCAACGATCACGGCAGGGCTGATCGCTCCGCTGCGGCCGCTTGCAAAGAACTGCGCCAGAGCAGCCGGAACCTCGGCGATGATGCCGACGAAGATGATCAAAGAGATACCATTGCCGATCCCGCGCGCGGTGATCTGTTCACCCAGCCACATCAGGAACATGGTGCCGCCAACCAGCGTTATCATGGTCGACATGCGGAAATAGAGCCCCGGATCAGTCGCCAGATCGCCCGATTCCAGCGAAACGGCCAGACCGTAGGCCTGAACGGTGGCCAGAGCCACGGTACCGAACCGGGTGTACTGGTTGATCTTCTTGCGCCCCTGCTCGCCCTCTTTCTTGAGCTGTTCGAGCGCGGGAACCATGGATGTCAGCAGTTGAACGATGATCGAGGCCGAGATGTAAGGCATGATGCCGAGGGCAAAGATACCCATCCGCCCCAGCGCCCCGCCGGTGAACATCGAAATCATGCCGCCGATGCCCTGCCCCGCCTGCTCCATGAATTCGCGCAAAGCTGCTCCGTCAATCCCCGGCACCGGAATAAAGGTGCCCAGACGATAGACGATCAGCAAACCCAGCGTGAACAGGATGCGGTTGCGCAGATCGGTGGCCTTGCCCAAAGCAGCCCAGCTTGTGTTGGCTGCCATTTGTTCTGCTGCTGATACCATAAATCGGTCTCTCTTATGCAAACGCCGCCCGGAACCGTTTTCCGGCTCGGACGGCGTCTTGGAAAACTCTGAGGTCTATGTAAGCGGGTCTTTGCCCGCTCACAAGCGATTACTCTGCCGCAGCAGCTTTTGTGACCTTCAGTGAACCGCCCGCTTTCTCAACTGCCTCGACGGCAGATTTCGAAGCACCGGTTACTTCAAGGTTCACCTTGGCGCTGATTTCGCCTTTGGCCAGAACGCGGATACCGTCCAGCTTGCGGCGCACCAGACCGGACGCAACCAAAGCGTCTTCGGTGATCGCAGCCGAAGCGTCCAGCTTGCCGGCGTCGACGAATTTCTGGATCAGGCCCAGATTGATAACGGCGAATTCCTTGCGGTTCGGCTTGTTGAAGCCGCGCTTGGGCAGACGCTGGTACAGCGGCATCTGGCCGCCTTCGTAGCCATTGATGGCCACACCCGAACGGGATTTCTGGCCTTTGATACCACGGCCACCCATTTTACCTTTGCCGGAACCGGGACCACGGCCAACGCGGGTGCGTTTCGGTGCGGCGCCAGGATTGTCGCGCAGTTCGTTCAGTTTCATATCGCTTCTCCTAAGCCGGATGTGACCCCGAAGCGTGATGGGCCAAACACGGCATTTCTTGGTTTTGATTCTCGTGGCGGAAAGCCACCGCAGGCGTATAGGCCCGATGACCGCACTTGACAAGCCTGTAGATTGTCCTGCGCCGCGAAGTGTCGGCATGAGGTCTTGAGCCCAGTGTTACGCAAAGGGCACCTCTGCCGGCCTTTGACCGAAAAGTGACCGTGAAATGCAGCGACCTTTACAAAAACCGCTTGCTATGTCGGGGGGGTCGTCTATCCGGTGGCCTGCAAACACTTGACTGGCAGGCATATGACTGAACCCTCTCTCTCCCTCCGCGACAAGCCGGAGACCACCGCCGCACGTGACTGGGTAACAACGCTTGCCAAATATCGCGAACCGGACCAAATGCGCAGCTCTTTTGAACTGGGCGTAAGCATTGTCCCCTTTTTCGGGCTGTGGGCTTTGTCCTGGATGTCACTGTCAGTCAGCTATTGGCTGGCCTTTGTGATTTCCGTCCTCAATGCTGCCTTTCTGTTGCGCTTGTTTGCCATCCAGCATGATTGCGGGCACGGCGCGTTTTTCAAAAACCGCGCCGTCAGCGACTGGATCGGGCGCGGCATCGGAGTTCTGACACTGACACCATATGATGTCTGGCGCCGCACGCATTCCACGCATCACAACAGTTCCGGCAACCTGGACAAGCGCGGGATGGGCGATATCCACACCCTGACCGTGGCGGAATATCGGGCCAAAACACCACTGAACAGGTTCTGGTACCGCGTGTACCGAAACCCGATCACCTTGTTCGTGCTTGGCCCTGGCTATCTGTTCCTGTTTCAAAACCGCCTTCCGCTGGGCCTGACAGACAGCGTCAGGTTCTGGGTCAGCGCCATGGCGACGAATCTTGCGATTCTGGTTGCCCTTGTGGCCATCTACTATTTTGGCGGGCTGATGCCGATGTTGCTGATCTTTCTGCCGTCGACTCTGATTGCCGCAACGGCCGGAGTTTGGCTGTTTTATGTACAACACCAGTTCGAGAACACGCATTGGGACGCCGATGCAGACTGGCAACTGCATGAAGCGGCGCTGCACGGAAGTTCGCACTATATCCTGCCCTCGGTGTTGCAGTGGTTCAGTGCCAATATCGGCATCCACCATGTACACCACCTCTACAGCCGCATTCCGTTCTACCGTCTGACCGAAGTGCTGCGCGATCATGAAGAACTGGCAAACAGCAACCGAATGACCATCCGGGAAAGCCTCGCCAATGCGCGGCTTCACCTGTGGGACGAGAAGAACCGTCGTCTTTTGTCCTTCGCCGAGGCCCGCGCACTTTATGGGTAACAGGCATGCCCGGCGCTTTCATTTCTGAAATCAAAGCGCATGCCTTGCGTCAACGGCAGGCGTGTGGCGCGGGACAATCTCCATCCATCGCGACGACTTTGGTGGGCGTTATGTTGACAGAGAATGCGCGCGTCACAAACCAGTATTCAGCCGAAGCAAACGCAGGCGAGATAAAGACATCTTCATCCGGATCGCGGCTGGTTTGGTCGCCGACGCCTGGACGGGACAGCGATCACGATTGACGCAAACCGCATCGCGCCCTGCATTGCTGCGAAAAGGTCGCGGACCATCTGGTGACATGAACACCACTCTGCACGGCATTTGTGATGACCAAATGCGGCCGTTCAACCCGTTCGTCGACACTGGGCAAGGCGTGGGCACCGTAAAAGAATACTCGCCCCCCGCGCATGTGGGCACGGCAGAAATCGGTCATGCCCTTGCACAAATCGAACGAAATCCCTTGTCACACCCCCGCCCCGATGCCATATGCAAAGAGCTTACGTTTTTCTATTCGACCTACTGTCTCCTTCATCGGCAGTCAGTCTATCGATACAGACCGACGACGCCAGGCTGCCGCAACTCCGTGGGCAGCACTCAAACAGGAGACACGGATATGCCAGCAGGCACCGTAAAATGGTTCAACACCACCAAAGGCTTCGGCTTCATCGCACCGGAAGAGGGCGGCAAAGATGTATTCGTACACATCTCGGCTGTCGAACGTTCGGGCCTGACCGGTCTGGCCGACAACCAGAAAGTCACGTACGAGCTGCGCGCCGGTCGTGACGGCCGCGAAAGCGCCGACAGCATCCAGCTGGCCTGAGCTTGATATCGGGTGAGGGGATCCCCCTCGCCCCTTTCCCGCCACAACCTCGGGTGGCAGACAGGACACATCACGTCCACGTGATGACTGCCCTAGAATTGACCAAATATAATATGATGATGAAATTGGTTTCAGTTTCATTGGTCATTCGACGAGGGTTTCGATGTTTACACGCCGTATTTTTCTGGCCGGAACAGCAGCAAGCATGTTGCCGGGCATCGCCCGCGCCAAAAAGGCGGTCGAGTATGATCCGACGCCGCAATTCGTGCGCATCAAGAAACAGTTCGTACCAGGACAGCTGCTGGTCGCGCCCCGGTCGTTCTACCTTTACTTCGTCACGGAACCTCGCAAGGCGATCCGCTATGGATGCGGCGTCGGCAAAGCGGGGTTGGAGTTTACCGGCACGGCCACCATCGATGTGAAAAAGGAATGGCCGACCTGGCGCCCGACGGATGAGATGATCGAACGTGATCCCGTCGCTTACGCCAAATTCAAGGACAATGACTATGTCCAACCCGGCGGCGGAGATAACCCGCTGGGCGCGCGCGCGCTGTACCTGTTCCAGAACGGTGTCGATACCTATTTCCGCATCCACGGTACGACGCAGCCGCAGACCATTGGCCGGGCAGTGTCCAACGGTTGCATACGGATGCTGAACGAGCATGTGATCGATTTGTACAACCGGGTCCCGATCGGAACAGTTGTCACGGTCGTCTAGGTGCCCATGGATGGGCGCCTATTCCGCTTGACCCGCCTGATCAACAAGCTTCAGAACGGACGGCCCCAGAGATTCAACGATCTTTGCCACCCCATCCGCGTTTGGATGTATTCCGTCCGACTGCATGAACTGCGATACCGCACCGGGGTCGCCCTCTGCCGCAAGACCTTCAAAGAAACTGGCGGTGAAGAGGACGTCGAACTCTTTCGCCAGGTCTGGGTACATCCCGTCGAAAGCTTGTTTGTAATCGGCCCCGTAGTTGCCCGGCGCCTGCATACCGATTAGCAGAACCGGTACATTCACGCCCCGCGCCACGTCCAGGATCCTGCGCAGATTGGCCTTTGATACGGCAGGGTCGATCCCCCGCAGCAGGTCGTTGCCGCCAAGGGCAACGATCATGCCATCCACATCCGGTGTCAGGGTCCAGTCCACACGTGCGGCCCCGCCCGCCGTCGTGTCACCCGAAACGCCTGCGTTGATGACGCGGACATCCGCGCCCTGCGTCTGCAACCAGCGTTCAAGCTGCGGAACAAACCCGCTTTCCTCCACCAGCCCATAGCCCTGAGTCAGCGAGTCCCCCAATGCCGCAATCACCACTTGTTCGGCTGTGGCCCCAAAACCGCACCACGTGAAAAGGCCTGCTATCAAAGCCTTGCGCAATGCGGTGATCGCTCCATATCCCAAAAGACCGCTCCTTTTTCGGGTAGACCCATGACGACTGCTGTTCTCGCCCTCCAAGATGCCTCTTTGTCCCTGGATGGCAATGCCGGGCGGGTCGATATTCTGCATGACATTACGTTGACTGTGGACAAAGGCGAGACTCTGGGGCTTATCGGGCCTTCTGGCTCGGGCAAGTCTTCGCTGCTGATGTTGATGGCGGGGTTGGAACAGGCGACGCACGGTCAAATCATGGCGCTGGGTCAGGACCTGACCGACATGGATGAGGACGCTCTGGCCCGGTTTCGACGCGACAGTATGGGTGTGGTGTTTCAGAACTTCCACCTGATCCCGACAATGACCGCGCTGGAAAACGTGGCAACCCCACTTGAACTGGCAGGACACAAGGATGCGTTCGACCGGGCCAAGCAAGAGCTGGACGCCGTTGGCCTGTCGCACCGTCGCGATCATTACCCGGCGCAACTGTCGGGCGGAGAACAACAGCGTGTTGCCTTGGCACGAGCATCTGCGCCGCGTCCCAAAATCCTGTTGGCTGATGAACCGACCGGGAACCTGGACGAAACCAACGGGGCCGCAATTGTTGATTTGCTGTTTGGTCTGCGCCGGAAATACGATGCAACCCTGGTTCTGGTGACACACAGCCATTCATTGGCCGAAAGATGTGACCGGGTCGTTCGGTTGCGTGACGGCAGGATCGCCGAAGAGACCCGGCAGGAGGCCGCGGAATGAGCCTGCGGATGGCCGGGCGGCTCGCCCGCCGCGAGCTTCGCGGAGGCCTGAGTGGTTTTCGGATCTTTCTGGCCTGTTTGGCGTTGGGGGTCGCCGCCATCGCGGCCGTCGGGTCGGTGCGGCAAGCCATACTGGCTGGGCTTGCGCAAGAAGGGGCCTCGCTGCTGGGGGGCGATGCCGAACTTGAATTCACCTATCGATTTGCCGACCCGGCCGAGCGCGCCTGGATGCAACAGACATCCGTCCAGATGTCCGAGGTTGTTGATTTCCGCTCGATGGCCGTTGTGCCCGGCGCGACAGATCCGGAACGAGCACTGACTCAGGTCAAGTCGGTCGACAACGCGTACCCACTTGTCGGCTCGGTACGGCTGGAACCAGAGATCCCGCTGGAAGACGCCCTGAACGGCAGTTCCGGCTTGCCCGGGGCCGTGATGGAACCTGTGCTGATGGACCGGCTTGGGTTGTCCGTCGGTGATCGGTTTTCACTTGGGGCGCAAGAGTTCATCCTGACGGCAGCCCTGCTGGACGAGCCCGACAGCGCGGCGGATGGGTTTGGCCTTGGGCCGCGCACTCTGGTCCGAACCGAGGCATTGCAGGCGTCCGGTCTGCTGGAACCCGGAACACTGTTTTCAACAAAATACAGGATGATCCTGCCCCGGAACGCAGATCTTTCGGATTTATCCGCAAAGGCTGATGCGGCATTCGAAGGCACGGGGATGCGCTGGACGGATGCGCGCAACGGTGCCCCCGGGATATCCGAGTTCGTCAATCGCCTGAGCGCATTTCTTGTCCTTGTCGGGCTGTCCGGGCTTGCCGTCGGCGGCATCGGCGTTTCTGCCGCCGTGCGTGCTTATCTGGCGCAGAAGACGGAAACCGTTGCCACACTGCGCACCTTGGGGGCCGATCGCGCCACCATTTTTCAAACCTACATGTTTCAAACTGGCGTTCTGTCCGTCTTCGGGATCGCGATCGGCCTGACGTTGGGTGGATTGGCGCCGCTTGTTCTGGCCCCACTGCTGGAAAGCCAATTGCCGGTTCCAGCAGTGTTTTCCCTTTATCCACAGCCGCTGATCGAGGCGGCAATATACGGTCTGCTCACAGCGTTCCTGTTCACACTCTGGCCTTTGGCCCGCACCGAAGATGTGCGCGCCGCGACGTTGTTTCGCGACGCGTTGAGCTCGGCCCGCCCCTTTCCACGTCTGATTTACGTCGTGGCAACGGGTGTCGGGCTGTTGTTGCTGATCGCCCTGGCATCATGGTTCAGCGGCTCGACGCGGCTTACCGTCTGGACCGGCGGCGGGCTTGTCGGTGCACTGGCGCTGTTGGCCCTCGCCGCTTATGCCATTCGCAAACTGGCCCGGGCTGGGACTTCGTTGGCCCGCGGGCGACCCACAGTCAGATGGGCGTTGTCGGCCATCTCGGACCCACGCGAAGGCGCAGGGTCTGTGGTTCTGTCACTGGGGCTGGGCCTGTCGGTGCTGGCTGCGGTCGGGCAGATCGACGGTACCCTGCGCAACGCCATTTCGGGCAACCTGCCGGATGTCGCGCCGTCGTACTTCTTCGTGGACATCCAGAAAGATCAAATGCCCGGCTTCACCGAACGCCTGCAAAACGACCCCGCGGTCAGCCGCATTGAAAGCGCGCCGATGTTGCGCGGGATCATCACGCAGATCAACGGCCAGCCCGCTCGGGACGTGGCCGGAGATCACTGGGTGTTGGAAGGGGATCGCGGCGTGACCTATTCGGTTCAACCGCCACCGAAGGCACGCCTGACCGCAGGGGAATGGTGGGCCGAAGATTACGCAGGTGCGCCGCAGGTCAGCTTTGCCGCCGAAGAAGCCGAAGAGATGGGCCTGAACCTGGGCGACCAACTGACCGTCAATATCCTGGGGCGTGACATCACGGCAGAGCTGACGTCCCTGCGCGAGGTAGATTTCTCTACCGCGGGAATGGGCTTTGTCATGTCGATGAACCCCACTGCGCTGGCCGGTGCGCCGCACAGCTTTATCGCGACGGTCTATGCCGAAGAACAGGCCGAGGCGGCCATCCTGCGGGATCTTGCAGGCCAGTTCCCCAATATCACGGCCATCCGGGTGCGCGACGCCATTGATCGTGTCTCGGGCCTGCTGGCAGGCATCGTCGCAGCGACCTCGTACGGTGCAGGAGTATCGCTGCTGACCGGATTTCTGGTTCTGATCGGCGCTGCGGCGGCGGGCGAACCTGCCCGCAGATACGAAGCAGCAATCCTCAGGACATTGGGTTCGGACCGTGGCCGTATCCTGCGCAGCTTTGGCCTGCGATCCGTTCTGCTTGGGGCCGCTGCGGGATGCGTCGCGCTGTTCGTTGGCATTCTGGGCGGCTGGGCCGTTGCCACCTACATCTTCGACACAGAGTTCACGGTGATCTGGTCATCGGCCTTCGGCATCGTTCTGGCCGGGATTGGCGTCACGTTATGTGCTGGGCTGGCATTTGCCCTGCGTCCACTTTCGGTGCGTCCGGCGCGCATATTGCGCGCGAGCGATTGAAATCAGCGCACGCAGGCCACGGGCTGCAAGAGCCTCAGCAGCGGATCATTGTCACATACCAGCGCATCCAGGGTAACATCGTCCAGGGACGCATAGAACACCTCTGCCGCGTCCTGAAGCGCAAGCCTCAGCCGGCAGGCATCCGTGAGCGGGCACGTGTTGTCCGCGTCGGCGAAACACTCGGCAATGGGCAAAGCCCCTTCAACATGCCGGAACACCGCACCGATGCGTATCTGATCCGCGGGGCGCGCCAGTGACATGCCACCGTTACGACCGCGCTGTGTGCTCAGATAGTTCAGCTGGCTCAGCTGATTGATCACCTGCGCCAGATGGTTTTCCGAAATGTTGCACACTTCGGCGATTTCGGATTTCGTGACCAGCCTGTCCGGGTGAGCTGCGCAATACATCAACAGGCGCACAGCGATATTCGTCCTTTTGGTAATCCGCATGAGGGCCTCCCTAAATTCAAGATGCAACCTTATTGCATGTCCGGGAAAAAAGCGGTTTGACATACATCAATCGACCCAAAGGACACTTCTTGGATGGCCGACCCCTATTTCTTTGGCTATGGCAGCCTCGTGAACCTCGCGACGCATGATTTCCCCGATCCGCGCCCCGCGCGACTGAAGGGTTGGCGGCGGGCCTGGCGGCATACCGATCTGCGACCCGTGGCGTTTCTGACTGCCGTGCCCGACCCGAAG
Source organism: Ruegeria sp. HKCCE3926 (assembly GCF_017872515.1). Taxonomy (NCBI): domain Bacteria; kingdom Pseudomonadati; phylum Pseudomonadota; class Alphaproteobacteria; order Rhodobacterales; family Roseobacteraceae; genus Ruegeria; species Ruegeria sp. HKCCE3926. The sequence goes on from NZ_JAEDOU010000004.1 coordinate 104,445, forward strand.
TCAGAGATCGAAGGCATGATTGCGCATGTTCCCAATAATGACTGGGCCGCGCTGGATGAACGGGAATGGGCGTATGACCGGATTCCTGCAACGCATTCGGTTTCACATCCCCTGACGCACGACGTCGAAATAGCTGTCTACGCCGTCCCGCAGGATCGGCACTGCCAGCCCAGCAATCACCACCCGTTGCTGCTCAGCTATATCGATGTTGTCGTGCAGGGTTACTTGCGGGCATTCGGCGAGGACGGCGCGGATCGATTCTTTGAGACGACAACAGGCTGGGACGCCCCGATCCTGAATGACCGCGCCGAACCGCGTTATCCACGCCACCAGCAACTCAAACCTGTCGAACGTGATTTTGTCGATGACCGCCTGACAAGTTTGTCGGTTCGGTTCGTACAGCCGGCGTAACAAAAAGGGCCACGCCGATGACGTGGCCCAGAAAATTGGTGTGCCACCACGTTAGCCGCGCGCGCGGATCACCTGTAGCAACGGCATCAGCGCAGCCATTTCCGGGCCGCGCTCCATGCCGGTCAACGCTTTGCGCAGTGGCATGAACAGGCCTTTGCCCTTGCGACCGGTTGCCTCTTTAACGGCTTTGGTCCAGGTGCCCCACGTGTCACCATCGAACGGGCCTTCGGGCAGCAAAGCCATCGCCTGGGTAATGAATTCCCGATCTTCATCGGCGATCAGGGGATCTGCCCCGTCACGACACAGCTCCCACCAGCCCTTGAGATCGGCCAGGGTGGTGATGTTTTCACGGGCCATTGCCCAGAAAGGTTCTGCCAATTCATCGGGAACACCGGCATCCGCAACGGCACTGGCCACATCGGACAGCGACAGCGATTGCAAATACCTGGCAGTCAGCGGGAACAGGTCCTGCACATCGAACTTGGTCGGCGCGGCGCCAAACCGGTTCACATCGAACCCTTCGATCAGTTCGGCCATTTCCGAGCGCAGCTCAACCGGGTCAGACGAGCCCAGACGTGCCATCAGGCTCAGCAGCGCCATAGGCTGCACACCCTGCTCGCGCAGATCGCGCAACGCCAGCGTGCCCAGACGTTTCGACAGCGCCTCACCCTGCGGGCCGGTCAGCAGCGAATGGTGGGCAAAGCGCGGGCAGGTGCCCCCCAGCGCCTTGATGATCTGTATTTGCGTCGCCGTGTTGGTCACATGGTCCGAGCCGCGCACTACATCCGTGACGCCCATCTCGGTGTCATCCACCACCGACGCGATCGTATAAAGAACCTGACCATCGCCACGGATCAGCACCGGGTCCGAAACGGACGCCGCATCGATCGAGATGTCACCCAAGATGCCATCGGTCCATTCGATCCGTTCATGATCCAGCTTGAAGCGCCAGACACCATTGCCGCGCTCAGTGCGCAGGGCCTCTTTCTCGGCATCCGACAGGTTCAGCGCGGCGCGATCATAGACCGGAGGCTTGCCCATATTCAGTTGCTTCTTGCGCTTCAGGTCCAGCTCGGTGGGCGTCTCGAACGCCTCATAAAACCGGCCCATCTCGCGCAGCTTGTCGGCGGCCTCGGCATAGCGGTCCAGACGCTCGGACTGACGTTCAATCCGGTCCCAATGCAGGCCCAGCCACTCCATATCCTGCTTGATGGCGTCGACATATTCTTCTTTCGACCGCTCAGGATCAGTGTCGTCGATACGCAAGATGAACGTGCCGCCGGCCTTGCGGGCGATCAGATAGTTCATCAGGGCGGTGCGCAGGTTGCCCACATGGATGTAACCGGTGGGCGACGGGGCGAAACGGGTGGTTGTCATGGGTGTCTCCTGTTGGCGCGGCTCTTGTCACAAAGGCGCGATTTTGTCCAGCCGCCGCTTGATCCATCAGGTGATTCAGAAAGGTTTCACCGGCCACACCCTGTCGAGGTCGTCCAGTCCGGCGCGAATGAGTTCGCGCAAAACACCCGTGTCGATATCCGCCAGTTTGTTGACGTAAAGACAGGACTTGCCCAGCTTGTGCTTTCCCAATCTGGCCATGAGATCCGCAAAATCTGCGTAACCCGGCATGGTGTAAATCACCAAAGCTGATTTGCGCGGCGAAAAACCGGTTGCCAGAAAGTCCCCTTCACGACCCGTTTTGTAGCGATAATGGTAGCGGCCATACCCGACGATCGACGGGCCCCACATGACCGGTTTAAACCCGGTGGTGGCGCGAAACAACTTGTCAAGCTGGTGCGCGTCTTCAGCACGGTGCGCCGGTTGAACCGTTTTCAGGAAATTCTCGACGCTTTGATCTGTCGGAACTGTCTTATTGTCTGATCGCGCCATGAACAAAAATTAACACGTATTATTCATCCATGCACCCCATCCGAATGGCGTATAAACTGGCAAGAAACTCTCGACGCCCTAACTGCAACATTGATGTCCTGACAGGGAGAACGAAGATGACAATAAAACTTACACGCCGCGCCGCTTTGGGAAGTGCCGCTGCCTTGCCGTTTGCAGCTGCGGCCGCACCGGTTCTGGCCGCCAGCCCGGAAACCAAAGCAAACTCGACCATCGCAAGGTCATTTCATATTGGCGACTTCACGGTCACGACCCTGCTGGATGGCAGCTTTCCACGCGACGGAGCCAAAGAGATTTTTGGGGGCGGAGCGACGGACGATGAATTTGCCAAGGTTTCGGCTGAAAACTTCATTCCGGCAGACGTCGCACAGTTTTTCTTTACCCCCTCACTGGTCAACACAGGATCAGAGCTGGTTCTGTTTGATACCGGTCTGGGGCAAGGTGGCATACAGGCCGCGCTGGCAGATGCGGGTGTAACCCCGGATCAGATCGATGTGGTCGTGATAACGCATATGCACCCTGACCATATCGGCGGCATGACGACCGAAGGCGCGCCCACCTTCGCCAAAGCGCGCTACGTGACGGCGTCTCCGGAGTATGATTTCTGGGCTGCGCAGGACGCAGGCAATCGTGTGGGCGATCTGGTCGCTGAAAAAGTCACACCGCTGGCCGAGAAAATGACCTTTGTCGAAGACGGGGGCGAGGTTGCCTCGGGCATTACCGCAGTGGCCGCTTATGGCCACACACCGGGCCACACGGTCTACCATCTGGAAAGTAACGGGCAACGTCTGGTGCTGACGGCGGATTTGGCCAACCACTATGTCTGGTCTTTCGCCCATCCCGAATGGGAAGTCCGGTTTGACATGGACAAGGCCGCAGCCACTGCCGCACGCCGCGATGTTCTTGGCATGCTGGCTGCCGACAAGGTACCTATGGTCGGCTATCACATGCCATTCCCCGGCGCCGGGTATGTTGAGACCCGTGGAGAAGGCTTTCGCTTTGTCCCGGTCAGCTACCAGATGATGGGCTGAGCGTTCAGTACCCCGGATCCGGCCGCACTTTTGAACCGTCACTGAACCGCGACAAGCGAAAGGCGGCCGGGTCCACGCAAGGCGTTGTTTCGGCAACCAGATCGGCCATCAGCCGCCCCGCCCCGGGCCCGATTCCGAAACCATGGCCCGAAAACCCCGTGGCAATGTACATTCCCGGCAGATCATCCACGCCCGAGATGACGGGAATGGCATCCGGCGTCACATCGATCATACCTGCCCAGCTTTGTACGATCTCGCCTTTTTGCACAGCGGGGTATCCCTTGCATGCACTGGCCCAGGCGCGTCGCAACGTTTTTTGAGACGGCTCAGGGTCCAGGATCCGGCACTGTTCGAATGGTGTCACATCGGTTGGCAGCCATCTTCGGTTCTGTTGTGCTTCGATCGTCCAGCGTTTGGACAGGCGAAAGCGCAGAGATTTCCACTCCTGCACAAAAGCCGGCAGGAACTGAATCGCCAATCGAAAACTGTCCGGCACGATGTCCACGGTATTCTCATGACCGGACGCAATAGTGTACCCGCCATCTGCCCGTTTTCGGATCGCAAAGTCATCCGACCACAACGCCGCCTCGGGCCCCTCTGCGATAGGGGATGTGCGCAGGACCGTATTCAGAACCTTCAACTGCGGCAGCTCGATCCCAGCATTTCCTGCAAACAGGCGCGACCACGCACCCCCGGCCAGAACGACGCGGCCGCTGGCAACTTTGCCGCGCTCGGTGAAAACACCGGCGATACGTCCAGCCTGAATGTCCAAACTGCGCACGGCGCAATTCGTCATGATCACCGCGCCCCGAGCCCGCGCAGCTTCGGCAATGGCGGGGGCTGTCCATTGAGGTTCGGCACGACCGTCCTGCGGCATGTACAAAGCGGATTCAAAGCCCGATTGGTTGCCGTGCAAAAGGTCTTCCAACTCACCGCCCGAAACCATCCGCGCGCCGGTCTGCAATCCTTCGACATGGTGCAGCCAACGTTCCATGTTGCCGGCATCCCGCTTGCCGGATGCGCCAAAAAGGATACCGGATCGGGTGTAACCTGTCTTGCGGTCCAGCCGGTCATCGAGCGTCTGCCAGATGCGCGACGATTCCTGCATCAGGGGTATCTCTCTTGGGTCCCGCATCCCAAGACGGACCCAACCCCAATTGCGAGAACTTTGTTCGGCTGCAATCTGCCCTTTTTCGCACAAAAGAACCGAAGCGCCCCGCTCTGCCAGTTCCAATGCGGTTGAAACGCCGATGATTCCGCCGCCGATGACCACGACATCCACGGTTTTGGGCAGGGCAAGATCAGGTTCTACAGGAGTCGGTTTGGGCGCGGTCATCAATAAGCCTTACTCTGTCACTTGGACCGCTATGGAGACCAAAAGACAAAGCATGGGCAATACAAACTGCCACCGCAACATACGATTTTCGGCTTCTGTGACCCAGACGCCTGAGGTTAATAGCGCGGGGCCAAAGGTTACGCTGCGCCGGACAGTTCCGCCCATTTCTGACGCAAGATCGCGGACAACCGGTTTTCCTTCAGCGCCGCTTGCGCGGATACGTCTTCCTGTGGAAGCAATTGCGGAAACTCTGGCCGCAACATGGCCGCTTTCTGATCTTCCGACTGCCGCTGCTCATTCAACAGATCGGCAATTGCCGCATCCAGCTTTTCTTCATCGAAATCTTGCGGCAAAGATTCCATTGTGCGCCATTTCAAAGGCGCATGAAGCGATCTTTCAACATTCTCGTACATTTTAACACCAAACCATTCACTCAGACATCCAACCCCGGATACGCCGCGATCACCACGTCAGGCCCTCGCCATCAACAACAATGCGTCGCATCCGCCCCACATTGGGCAACTTCCAAGCAAAAATGTGTCAGAAAAATGTCACCCAAGCAAGCCAGGGATGGCCTTTTTCGCCCCGGCGCACGGGCTTTGCTCCTCGATCAGGGGACAATGCGCAGCGCGAAAACTCCACTGTTTCCGATCTGACGGGTTTGGCTTCAATTTCAGTGACGATCACGCCAGCGATTTACGATCGGGTACCGCCGGTCCAGCCAGAATGCCCGCTTGCTTAAGCGCGTGCCCGGAGCGGACTGGAACCGTTTGTACTCGCTGATATAGATCAGGTGCTCGACCTTTCGCGCGTCCGCCTCGTCAAATCCGGCGGCGACGCAATCCGCGATGGAGCCATCCTGATCGACCAGAATGTCAAGTATCGCGTCCAGTATGGGATAGTCCGGCAGACTGTCGCTGTCTTTCTGATCTTCGCGCAGTTCGGCGCTGGGGGGTTTGTCGATGACGGACGGGCGAATGACCTCTCCGTCAGGCCCCATCATCCAGTCTCGATGGTTGGCGTTGCGCCAGCGGCAGGTTTCGAACACGCGGGTCTTGTACAGATCCTTGATCGGGTTGTAGCCGCCATTCATATCACCATAGATCGTGGCATAGCCCACCGCGACCTCGGACTTGTTGCCGGTGGTCAACAGCATTTCGCCGAATTTGTTCGAGATTGCCATCAGCAAAAGCCCGCGCAGGCGCGACTGAATGTTCTCCTCGGTCAAGCCTTCGTCCAACCCCGCAAATAGCGGAGCGAGCGTGTTGGTGACGGCAGCCCGGCTTTCCGAAATCGGCACATGGTCATAGTGCACACCCAGCGCCTTGGCGACGGCCTCGGCATCGTCCAATGACGCTTGGCTGGTATATTCCGACGGCAACATCACGCAGCGAACATTGTCGGCCCCGATGGCATCCACCGCGATGGTCGCCACCAACGCGGAATCGATCCCTCCGGACAGTCCCAGAACTGCTTTTTTGAAACCGGTCTTGCCCATATAGTCCCGCAGGGATTGCACCATCGCGCGATAATCCTGCTCCCACACATCCGGCTGGGGCACGATTTCTGTCGGCACAATGCGCCAGCCATCGTCGCCGCGCTCAAGATCCACCTGCGCAACCACTTCGTCGAATACCGACATCCGGAAGGCCAGCTCTCCGCCCGGGTTGAGACCGAAGCTGGCGCCGTCAAAGACCTGATCGTCCTGCCCGCCAACCATGTTCAGGTAGATCAGCGGCAGGCCCGTTTCGACCACGCGCGCGACCATATGGTTCAGACGTACATCGTATTTGTTCCGGAAATAGGGCGATCCATTGGGGATCAGCAGAAACTCGGCCCCGGTTTCCTCAAGCGTTTCCGCCACATCCGGGTGCCAGCCATCCTCGCAGATGGGGCTGCCGATCCGGAAGTTGCCAACCGAATAAGGACCACCCAGAGGACCCGCATCATACAGGCGCACTTCGTCGAAAACAGTCTCATTCGGCAAGTGGTGCTTCAGAACCTTGCTGGTGATCCGCCCCCCCTTCAGGATCAGATAGGCATTGTACAACTTGCCATCATCGACCCACGGACCACCCAGGGCAATCGCGGGTCCATCGGCGCATTTTCCGGCCAGAGTCTCGACCGCATCCATGGCCGCGCGATGAAACACCGGCTTCAGCACCAGATCCTGCGTGTTGTATCCGGTGATGAACATCTCGGGGAACGCCACCAGATCGGCGCCCGCCGCTTTGCCCTGTTCCCACGCGGCAACGACCTTGGCCGCGTTGCCGTCGATATCCCCTACGGTCGGGTTCAGTTGCGCCAGAGTGATGCGGAAACGGTCGGCCATGCTGCCCTCTTGCCTCGTCAGTCCTATTGCCATTTAGCAGATCATCGCGCGAGTAAAAGGCCAATGCGGCAAAACCCGTTGCCCTGCCCGCGACGGTACCCTAGTTTTGCGCCCAGGGATGCAACCAACGATGATCCGGCAGGCAGAACCAAAATGAATGTGATCCGAAACTCAATTGGGGCTGTGGCCATGAGCCTGGCAGCTGCGACCGCTGTTGCGCAGGACGGCACGATTATCGTCAAGGATGACGAAGTGGGCGGCGTCTACGAGGGCACTTATGAGAATGGCCTGCGCCACGGGACGGGTACGTATCGGCTGCCCAACGGGTTCGAATACACCGGCCAGTGGGTGGAAGGCGAAATTCAAGGCCAAGGCGTCACCAAGTACCCGGATGGATCGGTTTATGAAGGCGCGTTCGTCAAAGGTCAGCCGGACGGGCGCGGCAAGATCGTTTACGCCAATGGCAGCAGCTATGACGGTGAATGGTCCAACGGATCCATTAACGGCACGGGCATCGCTGAATTTGCCAATGGCTCGCGCTATGAGGGTGAGTTCAGGAACGCGCAACGGCACGGCAAGGGCAAACTGACCTTTCCCGACGGATATGTCTACGATGGCGACTGGGTGGACGGTCAGCGGCAAGGTAAGGCCACGATCACCTATGCCGATGGCAGCGTTTACGAAGGCGATGTCAACGTCGGCTTGCGCGATGGCACAGGCACCCAGACGATGCCTGACGGAATGGTGTACGAAGGCGAATGGACGCAGGACCAGATCACCGGAACTGGTCGCCTGACCTATGCCAATGGTGATGTGTATGAAGGCGAGCTTGTGCAGGGGCGCCGTCAGGGCAAAGGCAAAGTAACTCACGCGTCAGGGGACGTCTATGAGGGCGACTTTGTCGATGATCGCCGCCATGGCAAGGGCACGTTCACCGGAACCGATGGATTTGTGTACACCGGCGACTGGAACCAGGGTCAGATAGAAGGCTTGGGTGAGCTGACCTATCCCGACGGTTCGGTTTACGTGGGCGATTTCGTGGCCGATCTGGCGGAAGGAAACGGCCGCATTACCTATCCCGACGGCTCCACTTACGAGGGTGAGTGGATCGCTGGCGTTATCGAAGGTCAGGGTACGGCGACCTATGCCACCGGCATGATCTACAGGGGCCAGTTCAAAAACGCGCAAAGCCACGGCAAGGGTGTGATGACCCGCGCGGACGGTTCGATCTATGACGGAGACTGGGTCAACGGGGTCCGTCAGGGAAAAGGCAAGGCGACCTACTCTGACGGCACGGTCTACACCGGGGACTTCGTGAACGGAAAGCGTCACGGCAAAGGAGAAATCGTGACCCCTGCCGGGTTCAAGTATGTCGGCGACTGGTCCGAAGGCAAAATCAACGGTGAAGGCATAGCGACCTATTCGAACGGCGACGTCTATGAGGGCAACTTTGTCGACAACAAAAGGCAGGGCAGCGGAACCATGCGCTATGCCAACGGGCAAGAAGAAACCGGTATCTGGGAAAACGGTGTTTTGCCAAATCAAACCCCGGACCAGCAGGGCGGCGCAGACGCTCCGGCACAGCAGACAGACCCGGATTCAGAGGTGGCACAACCAGATCCGTCTGGCGAATGATCGCTCACCAGGGAACAGGTTTTCCGGCCCAGTCAAAGAACCCACCGGTATCCGCCGGGCGCAACCCGCCGATCACGGACATCAGGTTGCGCGCGGCTTCACCGGGTTCAACGGCAGGGTGCCGTCCCAGATATTTCCGAGTAAACTCTGTCTTGACCGTGCCGGGATGCAGCGCAACACATATCGCCTGTTTATGGGTCCGGGCCAATTCAATTGCCGAAGTATGGACGATTTGATTGACCGCGGCCTTGGCCGCGCGGTAGCTGATCCAGCCGCCCATCCGATTGTCGCCAATGGACCCGACCCGCGCGGACAATACAGCAAATACCGAACGCCGCTGTCGCGGCAACAACTGATGGGCCCGGCTTAGCACCAACGCCGGACCAACGGCATTCAGAGCAAACTGGTCCATCATTGCCCTTGCCGAAACAGATCGAATGGTCTTTTCGGGCGCATTGCCTGAAATTTCCAGCGCCCCGGAAGCGACAAGAACAAGATCGAACGGGCCCGATAAGCGATCAAGCATCCGGCTCGCTTGATCTGGCTCCATCAGATCGAACCCCTCGACAGAGCGCGAGAGGCACGTCACCGCAACGCCCTGTGCCTCCAATTGCTCGCGTACGGCCGCACCAATCCCGCCGGACGCACCAATGATCAAAGCAGTATCCATCTGTGACCAGCTAGCGGCATGGACGGATCAATCAAGGGACGGGAATTTCCAACCCCCTGCACCGCAACTTGTCGAAAATTGGTTCTTTTCATTCCCGGCGGCGTCTGTATAACCTCAGACCCATGATCAACTGCGCAGATATCCCTTTTGCCAAAGCCGCCCCTCGCGGCGCGGTTCTGCGTGGCCTACTGATCCTAATCCGCCTCTGAGCGTGCCATCCGGCGCGCCCGCTCAGAGGAGGACGCCAGCGCGCCAACAGGCTTTAGGACAGACAAGAAAGAGATTCCCATGACCAACGTGACCGACCAAGACCGCGTCTTGATCTTCGATACCACTTTGCGCGACGGCGAGCAGAGCCCCGGCGCGACCATGACCCATGACGAAAAGCTCGAGATTGCCGAACTGTTGGATGACATGGGCGTCGACATCATCGAAGCCGGTTTTCCGATCGCATCCGAAGGTGACTTCAAAGCGGTAACCGAGATCGCACAACGATCCAAAAACAGCCGCATCTGCGGTCTGGCCCGCGCCAATTTCGCCGATATCGATCGCTGCTGGGAGGCGGTCAAACACGCGGAACAGAACCGCATTCACACCTTCATCGGCACCTCTCCACTGCACCGCGCCATTCCGAACCTGACACAGGACGAGATGGCTGACAAAATCCACGAAACGGTCAGCCACGCGCGCAACCTGTGCGAAAACGTGCAGTGGTCGCCGATGGATGCAACCCGGACCGAATGGGATTACCTGTGCCGCGTCATCGAAATCGCGATCAAGGCCGGGGCAACCACCATCAATATCCCCGACACCGTGGGATATACTGCGCCTCTGGAATCCGCTGACCTGATCAAACGCCTGATCGAAACGGTTCCGGGCGCAGATGAGGTGATCTTTGCCACCCATTGTCACAACGACCTCGGCATGGCGACAGCGAACTCGCTGGCGGCCGTCATCGGTGGCGCACGCCAGATCGAATGCACCATCAACGGCCTGGGCGAACGCGCCGGCAACACCGCCCTGGAAGAGGTCGTGATGGCAATGCGCACGCGCAATGACATCATGCCCTTCCACACCGGGATCGACACGACCAAGATCATGCATATCTCTCGCCGGGTCGCCACGGTGTCGGGCTTCAACGTGCAGTTCAACAAGGCCATCGTCGGCAAGAACGCGTTTGCCCACGAAAGCGGTATCCATCAGGACGGCATGCTCAAGAACCGCGACAATTTCGAGATCATGCGCCCCGAGGATATCGGCCTGTCGGGCACGTCCCTGCCTCTGGGCAAGCACTCGGGCCGCGCGGCTCTGCGCGACAAACTGGAAACGCTGGGTTTTGAAGTTGGCGACAATCAACTCAAAGACATCTTCGTGCGGTTCAAGGATCTGGCGGATCGCAAGAAAGAAGTGTTCGACGACGATCTCATTGCGCTGATGACGTTGGACGAGGCGGACGACTATCTGCAATTGGTGTCGATGAAAGTCACCTGCGGCACCGGCGGCCAGGCGGAATCGACGGTCGAGCTGGAAGTCGACGGCAAGGACGTCATCGCAACTGAACACGGTGACGGGCCGGTAGACGCAACCTTCAAGGCGATCCGTGCGATTTACCCCAACACGGCCCGTTTGCAGCTGTATCAGGTTCATGCGGTGACCGAAGGCACCGATGCGCAGGCCACGGTTTCGGTCAGGCTGGAAGAAGATGGCATGATCGCCACGGGTCAGTCGGCGAACACGGATACTGTCGTGGCTTCGGCCAAAGCCTATATCCACGCGCTGAACCGCCTGATCGTGCGCCGGGAAAAGACCGGCCCGGGCGCGGATGCCCGCGAAATCAGCTACAAAGACCTGACCTGATCATAATTGGCGCGGTGAGGGGCCCAACATGTTTGACGGCATCTCTGATGCAGGCAAACAGGGCGGGAGTATCGGTTGCATTTCTTTGGCTGGCCTCAGAGGCCTGCAAATAGCTGCGACAGGCGTGTCGTCTCTTCCTCGATGCCGAATGGTGCGTTCAGAATGAACATCCCTGACCCCACCATCCGATGCCCCTCGCGCACCGGTGGGAACGTCACCTCATGGCAAATGGCCTTGGGGAAGTTTTGCGCTTTTAGCGTCGCGATCATCCGGGCGTGGCGTTTGTCCTTCAGAACCGGGTACCACAGCGCGATCACCCCGACATTCCATTTCCGGTGCAGTTTGGCAATCGCTGCGGGCAGTCGATCGTAGTCGGTCTTCACCTCATAGCTTGGGTCAATCAGCAATAGCCCCCGACGCGGCGTCGGAGGCAGCAGGGATTGCACCAGTTCAAACCCGTCCTGCCGATACACCTTCGCCCCGAACGGCGACATAGCCAAAGACAGCGCGGCATGTTCCTGAGGGTGCAGCTCGGCAAAATGCAGACTGTCCTGATCCCTCAACAGATGTGCTGCAATCATCGGCGATCCCGGATAGGCCGCGTCGCCGTGCCGGGCCCGTATGTTTTCCAGAACCCGCGCCATCGGATGTCCGGGGCCGAACCACCCTTCTCGTTTCGCGCGCTCGATTCCCGCCGCCGCCTCGCCCGTCCTCATGGATTCGTCCGCGTCCAACTGGTACAGCCCCCGCCCGGAATGCGTTTCGACATAGCTGAGCGGCTTGTCCTTCTGCGTCAAATAATTCAGCACCCAGGCCAGCAATGCGTGCTTTTGGACATCAGCCAGATTCCCGGCGTGGTAAATATGTTGATAAGAGAGCATTTTGCCTTCTAAAGTCCCATTCAATAAGGCGGAAAGGTGCTGATTGTCGCGGAATCAGCCCTTTTACCGGGCGTGATGGCACCCTATAAGTCATCCGTCCCGGAACCGTCGAGTCGCGGGCAGTAGAAAAACCGACATACAGGATCAGGGGAAACATGGGGATCTTTGGCAATCTGGGCGGCCTGTTCACAGCGGACATGGCCATCGACCTTGGAACGGCGAACACGCTGGTTTACGTCAAGGGGCGCGGTGTCATCCTGTCTGAGCCTTCGGTCGTAGCCTATCACGTCAAGGACGGCGTTAAGAAAGTTCTGGCCGTCGGCGAAGATGCCAAGCTGATGCTGGGACGAACGCCCGGTTCGATCGAAGCCATCCGCCCCATGCGTGAAGGCGTGATCGCCGACTTCGACACCGCCGAGGAAATGATCAAGCACTTCATTCGCAAGGTGCACAAACGTTCGACCTTTTCGAAACCCAAGATCATCGTCTGCGTACCTCACGGTGCGACCCCAGTCGAAAAACGCGCAATCCGTCAGTCGGTTTTGTCCGCAGGCGCGCGCCGCGCGGGCCTGATCGCGGAACCGATCGCCGCCGCCATCGGCGCGGGCATGCCGATCACCGACCCGACCGGCAACATGGTCGTCGACATCGGCGGTGGTACGACCGAAGTGGCCGTTCTGTCGCTGGGCGACATCGTCTATGCCCGCTCGGTCCGCGTAGGTGGCGACCGCATGGACGAAGCCATCATCTCGTACCTGCGCCGTCAGCAGAACCTGCTGGTCGGTGAATCCACTGCGGAACGCATCAAGACGACGATCGGCACGGCGCGGATGCCTGATGATGGCCGCGGCCAGTCGATGCATATCCGGGGTCGTGACCTGTTGAACGGCGTACCCAAGGAAATCGAGATCAGCCAGGCCCAGGTCGCCGAGGCGCTGTCGGAACCCGTCCAGCAGATCTGCGAAGCGGTGATGACCGCGCTGGAGACCACTCCGCCCGATCTCGCCGCCGATATCGTGGATCGGGGCGTCATGCTGACAGGCGGTGGTGCATTGCTGGGTGATCTGGATCTGGCCCTGCGCGAACAGACCGGCCTGGCCGTGTCCATCGCGGACGAAAGCCTGAATTGTGTGGCTTTGGGCACCGGCAAGGCGCTAGAATACGAAAAACAGCTGCGCCACGCGATTGACTACGAAAGCTGAGGCGCGCACCTTTTAGGGGCAGTCTGAATTCGGCACGAGCAGCACGGGAAGGTAACCTGTGGCAAAAGACCGATCACAGCGCGATGACTACACGACCCCTCTGCGCCGCTTGTTGCTGGGGATCGTCATCCTTTGCTTGCTGGGTATCTTTCTGGTGTGGCGGATCGACAGCCCGCGTGTCGAGCGGTTCCGCGCGCAGGTGGTGGACGCGGTCGTACCGTCGATGGACTGGGCCATGGTGCCCGTGACCGCCGCTGTGAACCTTGTGCGCGATTTCCAAAGCTACCAGCGTCTGAGCGAGCAGAACCGCGAGCTGCGCAGCGAACTGCGCCTGATGCGTGCCTGGAAAGAGGCCGCACTGCAATTGGAGCAGGAAAATGCGCGGCTGTTGGATCTGAACAATGTCCGCCTCGACCCGCGCCTGACATACATCACGGGTGTTGTGATGGCCGACAGCGGATCACCCTTTCGGCAGTCCGTCCTGTTGAATGTGGGGGAACGCGACGGGATCGTTGATGGCTGGGCCACGATGGATGGAATCGGGCTGGTTGGCCGAATTTCCGGCGTCGGGCCAGACACGGCTCGGGTGATCCTGGTGACGGATGCCACCAGCGCCATTCCGGCAACGATTCAGCCTTCTGGCCAGACCGCGTTGATCAAAGGAGACAATACTCCGGCCCCAGTGGTCGAGTTTCTTGAAAACCGAGAGCTGGTCCGCCCCGGTGATCGGGTGATCACATCCGGCGACGGTGGCGTTTTTCCGGCAGGCCTTTTGATCGGCCAGATCACCGCAGATCCAGGCGGCCGCCTGCGCGTTCGCCTTTCAGCAGATTTTGAACGGCTCGAGTTTCTTCGTGTTCTGCGCTTCCATTCGCCCCCGCCGATTCAGGATCCGGGTGGGATCGTCGGGCCAACTCGGCCCGAAACTGCGCTTGTGCCGGATGAGGTCAGCGATGGATAGGCCCGCCTCATACAACTGGGCCATGCGCGGCCTTTACGTTGCGCTGGCCTTTGTCGTTCTGTTTCTGCATTTGCTGCCGCTTGATGCGCAACCGGATCGCTGGCCTTTTCCTGATGTATTGATTGCGCTGACCTTTGCCTGGGTATTGCGGCGCCCCGATTATGTGCCCACGCTGCTGGTCGCGTTTGTCATGCTGATGGCGGATCTGTTGCTGCAACGCCCGCCCGGCCTTCTGGCTGCGCTGGTGGTGTTTGGCACAGCCTATCTGCGCTCTGCCGCTCCGGGTATGAAGGACACTGGGTTTGTCGGAGAATGGATGTCTGTCGGTGTGGTGATTGCCATGGTCTTTTTGACGAACAGAGTCGTTTTGTCGATCTTGTCTGTGCAGCAGGCCGCTTTGTGGCCAGTCGTTATGCAACTTGTGCTGACAATCGCCTTCTACCCGTTCATCGTGCTGTTGAGCCAAAGCGTATTTGGCGTCCACCGCCTGTCTGCTGCGGATGCCGGAGCCGTAGGGGGCGGAGCATGAAACAACGCAAACCCAAGTCGCAGGGCCTTGCCTATAAACGCCTGCCACGCCGGGCGCTACTGCTGGGCGGTTTGCAGGCGGCTTTTATCGGCGGGCTGGCCGCACGGATGCGTTTCATGCAGGTGGATCAGGCCGACGAATACCGCCTGCTGGCCGAAGAAAACCGCATCAACATTCGACTCATCCCGCCAACCCGTGGACGTATCTATGACCGCAATGGTCAAATCATCGGTCAGAACTCACCATCCTATCGCATCGTCATCGTGCGTGAAGACGCAGGTGACGTCGACAAGGTGATTGCCAAATTGTCGGAACTCATCCCGCTGAACGATGATGAGATCGAACGCGCCCGGACTGAAATGCGCCGATCAGCCCCGTTCCTGCCGGTCACTCTGGCGGATCAGGTCACTTGGGAAGACATCTCGAAAGTCGCAGTCAATGCCCCGGCCCTTCCGGGTGTGACGCCCGAAGTGGGCCTGACACGGCAATACCCACGCTATGAGGATTTCGCCCATATCGTCGGCTATGTCGGCCCGGTCAGCGACTACGATCTCAGCAAGCTCGAAGACCCCGAGCCGGTTTTGCGAATTCCCAGGTTTCAGATTGGCAAGGTCGGGTTGGAAGCCAAGCAGGAAACAGCCCTGCGTGGCAAAGCCGGTGCAAAGCGTGTCGAAGTCAATGCCACAGGGCGGGTCATGCGCGAGCTGGACCGGCAGGAAGGTCAGCCGGGTGCGGACTTGCAATTGGCGATCGATGCCGACCTGCAACAATATGCGCAAGCGCGGCTGGCAGGAGAAAGCGCGGCGGCAATTGTTCTGGATTGCGAAACCGGGGACCTGCGCGCTGTCAGCTCTACACCCAGTTTTGATCCAAATCTGTTTGTGCGCGGTATCTCGGTCGCGGATTATCGGGCATTGACGGGGGACAAGTATCGCCCTCTGGCCAACAAGTCCGTACAAGGCACTTATCCTCCGGGGTCGACGTTCAAGATGGTCACTGCATTGGCCGCGCTGGAGGCCGGCGTGATAGGCCCTGGAAACACAGTGTATTGCCCCGGGCACCTTAAGGTCGGCAGCCGCAGGTTCCACTGCTGGAAGCGCGGCGGGCATGGCACGGTCGATCTGAACCTGTCGCTGAAACGCAGCTGCGACGTCTATTACTACGACGTGGCTTTGCGGGTCGGGATCGACAAGATATCCGAAATGGCTCGTACTTTGGGCCTAGGCGTCAAACACGATATTCCGATGTCGGCGGTCGCCGCTGGACTTGCCCCCAATCAGGAATGGAAGCAGCGGACACACGGTCAGGATTGGCTGGTGGGCGACACGGCCAACGCGTCCATCGGGCAAGGGTTCATGCTGGCATCACCGCTTCAACTGGCCGTCATGACGGCTCGTATCGCCACCGGCCGATCGGTGACACCGCGCCTTGTACGTTCGATCGACGGTGTCGAACAGCCTTCGGGCGCAGGGGAACCGCTGGACATCAACGCCTACAATCTGGAACAGGTGCGCAAGGCCATGTACTCGGTCTCGAACGATCGGCGTGGGACGGCCTATCGCAGCCGCATCATCGCGGACGAGTTCCGCATGGCCGGCAAAACCGGCACCAGTCAGGTCCGCAACATCACCAAGGCCGAACGTGCCGCCGGCGTGATCCGCAACGAAGACCTGCCATGGGAGCGTCGCGACCACGCCTTGTTCGTCTGCTTCGCGCCCTATGACAATCCGAAATACGCGGTTGCCGTGGTCGTTGAACATGGCGGCGGCGGGTCCAAGGCGGCGGCACCGGTCGCCCGCGATATCATGCTTCAGGCGCTCTACAACGGTACCCCGCCGCTTGAGGCATATCCGGTTGCCGACCGCGAGCGGATCAAGGAACAGCAAAAACGGCTCGAGGGCGACCGTCGCCCCAAAGCGCGTCCCGACGGAAAGGACCGCGCATGAGCTATCTTGAATATGCCGTGAAATCCACGCCGTCGGGGTTTCGGAAATTCCTGTACATGAATTGGCCGCTGACCCTGTTGCTGATCAGCACGGCCAGCGCAGGGTTCCTGATGCTGTATTCGGTTGCAGGCGGGTCGTGGACACCCTGGGCGGAACCACAGATGGAGCGGTTCGGGCTTGGCCTGATCGCGATGTTCATCATTGCTTTGGTTCCGATCTGGTTCTGGCGCAACATGTCCGTGCTGGCCTATCTCGGGTCGGTCGCGTTGCTGGTATTCGTGGAGTTGTTCGGCACCATCGGCATGGGCGCGCAGCGTTGGATCGACCTTGGGTTCATGCGCCTGCAACCCTCAGAAGTCATGAAGGTGGCCCTGGTCATGGTTCTGGCGGCGTATTACGACTGGCTGCCATCGCACAAGACCTCCCGCCCTCTATGGGTCTTTGTTCCCGTGGCCCTGATTGTCCTGCCAACCCTGCTGGTTCTGAAACAGCCGGATCTCGGCACGTCGATCCTGCTGTTGGCTGCCGGTGGCGGGCTGATGTTTCTTGCGGGTGTCCACTGGGCCTACTTTGCAGCCGTCATTGCCGCCGTCGTGGGCCTGATCGCCGCCGTGTTCAACAGTCGCGGGACCGAATGGCAGTTGCTCAAGGATTATCAGTTCCGCCGGATCGACACGTTTCTTGACCCCTCTACCGATCCTTTGGGTGCCGGGTATCACATCACGCAATCCAAGATCGCCCTTGGTTCCGGGGGCTGGAACGGGCGCGGTTTCATGCAGGGTACGCAATCCCGGCTGAACTTCCTGCCCGAGAAACACACCGATTTCATCTTCACCACCCTCGCAGAGGAATTCGGATTCGTCGGTGGCATCACGCTCTTGATTCTCTATGCCCTGATCCTTGTGTTCTGCATGGCGACCGCACTGGCCACCAAGGATCGGTTCTCGTCACTGGTTACTCTGGGCATCGCGCTGAACTTCTTCTTGTTCTTTGCCGTCAACATGTCGATGGTGATGGGCATGGCACCGGTTGTGGGCGTCCCACTGCCAATGGTCAGCTATGGCGGATCGGCCATGCTGGTGCTGATGGCCGCGTTCGGCATCGTCCAAAGCGCTCATATCCATCGTCCCCGCTGATCCGAAAGGCCCCCGATGCCCGTAAACGTACTGTTTTCCGCGCGCCCTGCCCTGTGGCCCGTGTATGAACCGCTGCTCACTCGATACCTTGCGGAGGCCGGCGTTGAGGCGCGGCTCGGTACGGAATTTGACCCGGATCAGGTCGATTACGTTGTCTACGCTCCGAATGGCGGGTTACTGGATTTTTCGCCCTTTACACGCCTGAAGGCGGTTCTGAGCCTCTGGGCCGGGGTTGAAAAGATCGCGGACAATGACACGCTGACCGTCCCCTTGGCGCGAATGGTGGATCACGGGCTGACGCAAGGTATGACCGAATGGGTGGTGGGCCATGTGCTGCGCTATCATCTGGGAATGGATCGCCACATCACCATCCAGGATGGCGTCTGGGCCCCGGATGCCCCACCTTTGGCGCAAGAGCGCAAAGTGTGCATTCTGGGCCTCGGCGCGTTGGGCGAAGCCGCGGCCCGCACCCTGGCCTCGCTGAATTTCACGGTCACAGGCTGGAGCCGCACCGCCAAGGACATCCCCGGCGTAACCTGCCTGCATGGTCCTGACGGTCTGCGTGACGCGCTTTCCCGGGCCGAGATACTGGTTCTGCTGCTGCCTGACACCGCTGCCACCGAAAACGCGTTGAATGCTGAAACGCTGGCCCTGCTGCCCAAGGGCGCGCGGATCATCAACCCGGGTCGCGGACCCCTGATCGATGACGATGCGCTGCTGGATGCCTTGAACGCGGGTCAGGTCGGTCACGCGACGCTGGATGTGTTCCGGGTCGAGCCCCTGCCCCCCGATCATCCGTATTGGGCACATCCGAACGTGACGGTGACCCCTCATATCGCGTCCGAGACCCGCCCGGTCACAGCCGCGCAGGTCATTTGCGAAAACATCCGGCGTGGCGAAGCCGGAGAGCCCTTCGTGCACCTGGTGGATCGCGCTTTGGGCTACTGATTTCAGGCCGCGATCAGACCGCGGCCTTTCAACAGGGCGTCAACCCCCGGCAATCTTCCCCGGAACGCCAGATACAGGTCTTCTGCCTCGCGCGAACCGCCAGTGGACAGGATGTTGTCCTCCAACGCTTTGGCGCGTTCGGGGTCAAAGGCACCTCCCGCCTCTTCAAAGGCGGCAAAGGCGTCGGCATCCATCACTTCGGACCACATATAGCTGTAGTACCCCGAGCTGTAGCCATCGCCTGCAAAGACATGCGCGAAATGCGGAGTAGCGTGGCGCATTCCAATGGCCTTCGGCATCCCCAACCCGGCCAAAACTTCCGACTGTTTCGCCATCGGATCTGTCGGCGCCTCGCCATCGTGGAAGGCCAGATCAACAAGGGCCGAGGCGACATATTCCACCGTCTGGAATCCCTGATCGAAATTGGCCGCCTTCAGCACCTTTTGCAGCATTTCCTGCGGCATCGGCTCGCCCGTTTCCGCATGGGTCGCAAACTCGGCAAGAACCTCGGGCACTTCCAGCCAGTGTTCGTAAAGCTGGCTGGGCAACTCCACGAAATCGCGCGCCACGGACGTGCCCGAGATGCTTTCATATGTCACGTTGGACAGCATCTGATGCAGGGCATGGCCGAATTCATGAAACAGGGTCCGCGCGTCATCATAGGACAGCAAGGCGGGATCCCCTTTGGCAAAATTGCAGACATTGATGACAACCGGTGTCTGCTTCTTCGGGAATTTGGCCTGCGCCCTCATCGCGCTGCACCAGGCGCCTGACCGCTTGGACCCTCGTGCAAAGTAGTCTCCGATAAATACGGCAATATGCTGCCCGTCGCGGGTAACGTCCCAAGCCCGGCAATCCGGGTGATAGAGGGGTACGTCCAACGGTTTGAAATCCAGCCCGAAAAGCCGGTTGGCGCAGGCAAACGAAGCCTCGATCATACGATCCAGTTGCAGATAGGGTTTCAACGCAGCCTCATCCAGATCATGTTCCGCCTTGCGCCGCTTTTCAGCATAGTACCGCCAATCCCAAGCTTCCAGCGGGCCGTTGATGCCGTCTTCCTGCATCATCTGCGTCAGAACATCCGCGTCGGCGTCTGCGCGGGACTTGGCCGGTTCCCAAACCTGCATCAACAGTTCGCGCACCCGATCCGGCGTGCGCGCCATCTCGGTTTCCAGCTTGTAGTCGGCGAACGTGTCATAGCCCAGAAGCTTGGCACGCTCTTCGCGCAAGGCCAGGATCTCGGCCGCGATGTCTCGGTTGTCGGTCTCGCCCCCATTGGCGCCGCGTGCGGCCCAGGCGCGATAGGCTTTTTCACGCAGGTCCCGGCGGGGCGAGAATTGCAGAAACGGCACGATCAGCGACCGTGACAAGGTGACCACCGGCCCCTGTGCCTTCTTCTCCTGCCCCGCGGCACGCGCCGCGTCCACGACGAAATCCGGCAGGCCGTTCAGATCCCCTTCGGTCAGATCCATGTACCAGTCCCGCTCATCCGCCAGCAGGTTCTGGGTAAACGAGGTGCCCAGCGACGCAAGGCGCGACTTGATCTCTTGCATACGGGTGTCTTCGTCCCCTACCAAAGCCGCACCGGCACGCACAAAGCCCCGGTGGGTCAGCATCAGCACACGCGCCTGTTCCTCGGTCAGGTCAAGATCATCGCGCCGTGCCCATAGGTCGGCCACACGCTTGAACAGCGACTTGTTGGAAGAAATGCCCGAAAAATGCGCCGAAAGCCTGGGGGAAAACGCGCGTTGCAGTTCTTCCCGCTTGGGGTTGCTGTCCGCGCCCGCAATCGTGAAGAAGACCGACAGAACCTTGTCCAGTTGCCCGCCCGCAGCCTCGAGCGCCTCGATCGTGTTGGCGAATGTGGGGGTATCCGGATTTGCCGCTATCGCGTCGATCTCGGCGTTATGCTCTTTCATCGCCTGCTCCAGTGCCGGCGAGAAATCATCATCCGAGATATCGGAAAAAGGGGCGATTTCAAACGGTGTGGTCCAGTTGGACAAGATCGGGTTGGTCATGCGGATCTCCTTTGATCCCATAGCTATGTCGCCATGGCCGGGTGTTCCAGAACACCCAACCCATGTGAAGAAAGGTTAATCGTTTCTGATGCCACAAATGGGGCAATCGTCCCGGCGGGTCAGAACAATCTTTCGGCTTTCACCGTACAGCGCGTCATAGATCAGCATCTCGCCGCGCAGCGCCATGCCGGCCCCCGTTATCACCTTGATCGCCTCGACCGCCATCATCGATCCGACGACGCCCGGCAGCGGGCCGATCACACCGGCCTCGGAACAGGACGGGGCCAGACCGGGCGCCGGGGCCTCTGGGAAGATGCACTGATAGCAGGGGCTGCCATTGGCCGGGTCAAACACACTCAGCTGACCTTCCCACTGCGACAAAGCCCCCGAAACCAGCGGTTTGCCCAGCGCGACAGCGGTTCGGTTTGCCAGATACCGGGTCTCAAAATTGTCGGTTCCGTCAAGGATCAGATCGAAGTCTGCAAAAAGGTCGGTGGCGATTTCCTCGCTCAAGCGGCGGTGATAGGGCAGAACAACGACGTTCGGGTTTTGCGCCTCCATCGCCTGCTGGGCCGAAAAGACCTTGGGCATTCCAATATCTCCGTCGCGGTGAATGACCTGTCGTTGCAGGTTGGCATTCTCGACGACGTCATCGTCGATGATCCCGATCGTGCCGACACCCGCAGCCGCCAGATATTGCAGCGCAGGTGCGCCCAGACCACCTGCGCCGATTACCAGAACGCGGGCTTTTTTTAATTTTTTCTGACCGGGCCCACCCAGTTCGCGCAAAACGATATGGCGGGCATAGCGGTCCAGCTCGGCCTCGGTAAATCGGTCCGAGGGCATGTCGGGCTCCGGGTCAGCAGCTGAAACTGCGCGGTTGCGCAAAGCTTTGAGTATTCTGCCATACAGCAAAGCCAGCGCCGCGAAACCCAAGAGGATCAGCCAAAGCGCCGCAGACCCACCCATTGCTTCGCGAAGAGGGTGCCCATCCGGCAAGATCAGATGGGACAGTATGACGCCGGCCAGCAACACACTCACGGAAACCATGCGCGCTTTTTTCGACGTGCCGGCGATATAACCGACACCCCAAAGCCCCGCAGCCAGGATGAAAACCAACAGCATCAGCCGCGCCCGGTCGAGCCGAAACCGCCAGCCCCGCGATCGGTTTCGCCCAGAGCCTGAGCCAGTTCAAACGTTGCCTGCACCACCGGCGCGACCACAAGCTGCGCGATACGATCTCCGTGGGCGATCTCGAACCGTTCCTGGCCCGCATTCATCACGATCACGCCCAAGGGCCCACGATAGTCGCTGTCGATGGTGCCCGGCGTGTTGGGCAGTGTAATCCCATGCTTCAACGCAAGGCCCGAGCGGGGCCGAACCTGAACCTCATACCCTTGCGGGATTTCAATGCGCAGGCCGGTCGGCACCAGCGCCCGCTGACCGGGGTCCAGCGTAATCGGCGCGCCGCCGGGCAGATTGGCACGCACGTCCGCGCCGGCCGCCCCCGAGGTTTCGTAAGAGGGAAGCGCCACGGCGGGGTCTGCCCCGTCTTCGCGGATCACCCGGATTGCAACCATGCCCTTGCCTTTCCTTCAGCCTGCCAACGCGTCCGCGATTTTCGCCGCCAGACGCCGGGCAACTTCGTCTTTACCCATACGGGGCCATTCCTCGGCCCCGTTGTCCGAAATCAGGGTGACCGCATTTTCTGACCCGCCCATAATGCCTGTTGCAGGGCTGACATCGTTGGCGACGATCCAGTCACAGCCTTTGCGCAGACGCTTGGCCGTGGCGTGTTCGATCACATTGTCCGTCTCGGCCGCAAAGCCGACAACCAATGGCGGACGGTTCGCGCCCATCCCGGAAACACGTTTCAGAATGTCCGGGTTTTCGGTGAATTCCAGTACCGGCAGGCCATCGCGGCTTTTTTTCAGCTTCTTGTCCGATGCGCTGGCGACACGCCAGTCCGCGACCGCAGCCGCGAATATTCCGGCATCGACGGGCAGAGCTGCATCAACCGCATCAGACATCTGTTGCGCGGTTTCGACAGGTACGACCCGCACACCCGCCGGGGGCGGCACGTCTGCCGGGCCGGTCACAAAGGTCACCTCGGCTCCCAATTCCGCCAGCGCCCGGGCCACGGCGGCACCTTGGGCCCCGGACGAACGGTTGGCAATATACCGGACGGGATCTATCGGCTCATGCGTCGGGCCGGACGTCACCAGCACCCGCCTGCCCGCCAAGGGCCCCGCAGACAACCGAGCCTCAATCGCCGCGACAATTTCCAGCGGCTCGGACATGCGCCCCGGGCCGTATTCGCCACAGGCCATGTCGCCTTCGTTCGGGCCCACAAAGCGCACGCCATCCGCTTGCAGCTGCTTCAGGTTTCGCTGTGTTGCCGGGTGGGTCCACATCCGCACATTCATCGCGGGCGCACACAGAACGGGTGTGTCCGTGGCCATCAGAAGGGTCGAGGCCAGATCGTTGGCCAGCCCTGCGGCCATCTTGCCCATCAGATCCGCCGTTGCAGGGGCCACAACGATCAGATCCGCAGAGCGCGACAGTTGAATATGCCCCATCTCGGCCTCATCAGTGAGGTCAAACAGATCGCGATAGCCTTTTTCACCTGCCAGAGCCGATACGGACAGCGGTGTCACAAACTCTTCCGCAGCGCGCGTCAATACAGGGGTTACGTCCGCGCCACGCTCGCGCAGCCTGCGGATCAGGTCCAGCGATTTGTAGGCCGCGATTCCGCCACCGATAATCAGCAGAATGCGTTTGGATGACAGCATGTTCAGCCCTTCCCGTCCCGGTCGGCCCCGACATTAGGCAAGGCCCGCAGGTAGTTCCAGCGATTAATTCTGAACCTGAAATGCCGCACAGGGGTCTTCGCGCTCGGCCGTGGGGCTATCAATCACGATATCGAATTCTCCGTCGATCGCTCCATCCTCGGATTGTCCGACGGCCACGACTTTCCAACCTGGTCTGAGGCGCGCAAGATAGGTCGGTATGCCCCGATCCTTTCGCGCGTGACCATTTCCAGTAATCACGGCAACCGGACCCCCGGTTTCGTCCATCGCACGGACCACGGCACGGGCCAGCACAGCATCGCGCAATCGTTGGATCGCAACCATCTGGGGCAACATTTCAGCCGGAAGCGCATCGCAATGCGCCGCCAACTGGTCGGCTTCGCGCGCGGCCTGTTCTTCGGGCGATAGAGGCACCGTCAGACCATAACGCGCCGCGTCTGCCCCCAACGCCGTGGCGGCACCGCGTTCCATCGCGGCACGCGCAGCAGCACGCGGAACCATAGCCCCGTAAACCGGCGCGCCTGACGCCTCGAACACTGGATAATACATGCTGAGCGGCGGCCAGCCACTTTCAGCCCATTTCAGAATGCGGCTCAGTTCTTCCGGGTTTGACACAGCTTTCTGAGCGAGTCTCTGCGCGCCCTCTTCCGTGACCATTTCCCAGACGACGGCCGAAGGTGAAACAGCTTCAAGCGCCTCGGCCTGCACCAAATGATGCGTCGGGTTGTCGTGAACTTCCCCCAATATCAAGACATCGGCGTCCCGCATCGCGGACATGGCATCAGCGGGAACAAGTCTATCTGCCAGCCCCGGTCGCGCTGCCGCAACCGTAAAACCCAGAACAAACGCAAGAATCGCAAACTGTTTCATGCGATGAAGTGTTGCACCTCGCGCGACTGGGCTTCAAGGTTCTTGCGCATTTTCGCAAAGGCTGCGGCTTCAAGCTGTCGTACACGTTCTTTTGACAGACCCAGCTCGGTTCCCAGGCTTTCCAGGGTTCGCGCAGGGTCTCGCAGCTTGCGCTCGCGCACAATGAAACGCTCGCGATCATTCAAGGCATTCATCGCCGTCAACAGCCACTTGCGCAACTGTTCGGTATCATGGCTGTGTTCAACTGCTTCGGCTGCCTGCTCGCGGTCATCTTCCAGGGCATCGATCCACTCGCGCCCATCCTCATCAGCGGATTGCACCGCATTCAGCGAAAAATCAGAGCCGGACAGACGACCTTCCATCATCTCGACGTCGCGCAGCGGCACACCGATTTCCGTGGCGATCATCTGGTGTAACTGATGACGGTCCAATTCCTGCCCTTCGGTGGCGGCTTCCCGTTCCAGCCGGGCCTGAACGCGACGCATGTTGAAAAACAGCGATTTTTGAGATGAGGTTGACCCGGTCCGAACCATGGACCAGTTCCGCATCACATAGTCCTGAATGCTTGCCTTGATCCACCATACGGCATAGGTCGAAAACCGCACGCCGCGATCTGGGTCGAACTTGTCTGCGGCCTTCATCAGGCCAAGGCCTGCTTCCTGAATGAGATCATTCATCGGCGCGCCATAGCGCTTGAACTTGGCCGCCATCGAAATCGCCAGACGCATATAGGCGGTGATCAGACGGTGCAACGCCTGTTCATCACGCTCATCACGCCATGCATAAGCCAGTTTCAGTTCGGTTTCCGCATCCAGCAGCTCGGCCTTCATTGCTTGCCGGGACATCGAAAAGTCCGTCGCATTATCCAGTGCCATAAACCTCTCCCCTGTTTGCAGGTACTGGTCAGACTTGCTTTGCCGACCTATGACCATTACGCAAAACAGCACCAAACGGATCAACTATAGGTAAGTACTGTGTCGCCGGATTTAACCTTGGTTCTGGGCGGGGCCGCGTCGGGCAAGTCGGTTTTCGCCGAAGAACTGGTTGTTTCTCAGGGGAAAAGCCGAGTTTACCTTGCGACATCACAAGTGTTTGATGACGAGATGCGCCAGAAGATTGAGCGCCATCTTGAACAGCGCGGCGACGGTTGGACCACGGTTGAAGAACCCTTCGACCCGGGGCCGGTTCTGGCCACGTTGTCGCCCGATCAGATTTGCCTGATTGACTGCGCCACCATGTGGCTGAGCAACCACCTGCTGGCCGAAACCGATCTGGAAGCGGCACAAACCGCCCTGCTTGACGCCCTTCGTGCATGCCCTGCGCAAATCGTGATCGTCTCGAACGAAGTTGGCCACGGCATTGTCCCGGACAACGCCCTGGCCCGCCGGTTTCGCGAAGCACAGGGGCGGCTGAACATCGCGCTTGCAGCGCAGGCCGATCTGGTGGTGCAGATTACTGTCGGGTTGCCCTTGGTTCTGAAAGGGCAAATGCCGTGATGCGCCTTCACCTTGTTCGACACGGGCCGACACATGCGAAAACCATGGTCGGCTGGTCCGACCTGCCCGCTGACCTTAGCGATACAGCCGCACTGAAACGTCTGCACGACCATTTGCCGCCCAAGGCGCTTGTGATCTCGTCCGATCTGTCACGGGCGGTTGACACCGCCACGGCCATACAAGGTCAACGTCAACGCCTTCCCCATCATCCGGGCTTGCGGGAAATCCATTTTGGCGACTGGGAGTTGCGCGGATTTTCCGAAATCGAAGCCGAAGACCCGGAACTGGCCTTTTTATATTGGGACAACCCCGGCGATGTCCGCGCTCCGAAAGGTGAAAGCTGGAACGACGTCCGCAATCGGGTTGATGCGGCGATCGACACGCTTGTTTCAGTACATTCAGGCCGCGATCTGGTCATCGTCGCGCATTTCGGCGTTATCCTTACTCAGGTGCAGCGCGCCCTTGATCTGGACGGACAACAGACCTTTTCACACCGAATCGACAACCTGTCGGTAACGGATATCCTGATCGACGCAGGCAGGTGGTCCGTCGGTACGATCAATCACCTTCCGTGAACAGACCCCACACAAATCACTGTTTTACCGGGTTGCGAACCTGCGGCATCGTCTGCGTATGACATATGATTTGTATATCGGCGACCGCCTCTTCTCCAGCTGGTCAATGCGTGGCTGGTTGATGCTTGAGAAATTCAACCTTTCCTACAGAAGCCACATGATTGGCCTGTATTCGGGCACCATGGCACAGGATATGGAGCCCTTGGCCCCAGCGCGACTTGTGCCTGCCCTGCGCCTGCCGGAAGGAACTGTGGTGGGCGAAAGCCTGGCCATGGCTGAAACCCTGGCCGAGCGCCACCCTGATGCCGGGTTGTGGCCATCAGATCCCGCCGCCCGGGCAACCGCCCGCTGGCTATGCGCCGAGATGGTGGCAGGGTTTGGTGCCTTGCGGTATGAATGCCCGATGCAATTGCTGCACGTCTGGCAGGGTTTCGACCCCTCAGATGAAACACTGGCAGATCTGGCACGCATCGAAATACTCTGGGACCATGCACGCAAAGTGTCCGGTGCGGGACAAGGCCCGTTGTTCGGCGCGTATTCGCTGGTGGACGTGTTTTACTCACCTGTCGCAGCGCGGATCATCGGATATGGGCTGCCAGTTTCCAAGGCGAACCGGACCTATTGCCTGGACCTGTTGTCAGACCCCGCCGTCAGACAATGGCGCGCAATGGGCCTGACTGTCAGATACGACCCTTTTCCCTATCGTCAGGATTTGCCGTCCAAGCCCTGGCCGATCGGAGGGGTTTCAACCGCCAAGCCGGTCTCCGGCCCGTCAATCAACCAAGTTTGCCCGTATTCCGGCAAACCCGTTGCGGAATTTCTGGAGTTGGATGGAAAATGCTGGGGCTTCTGCAATCCATTCTGCCGCGACAAAACAATTGCCGATCCCGACGCGTGGCCAAAATTCGCTGCATTGCGCGCAACCGTTAACGACTCTTAAACCACAATCATGGCAGCAACACCCTGTTAACCAAGAACAGGACTGCCATGGTCGCCCGCGCCCACACTGTTGCCTTTCACGGCGTCGAAGCCCGCCCGGTCGAGGTGCAATGTGCCGTATCGCCCGGCTTGCCGGCCTTTTCCATCGTTGGCCTTCCCGACAAAGCCGTGTCCGAAGCCCGCGACCGTGTCCGCAGCGCGCTGAGTGCGATGGCCATCGCTCTGCCGTCGAAACGAATTACGATCAACCTGTCTCCTGCGGATCTGCCCAAGGAAGGCAGCCATTTCGACCTGCCCATCGCAGTCGCGCTGTTATCGGCACTCGAGGTCATCCCAGCCGATGCCGCCGAAGGAACAGTTGCACTGGGAGAGTTGTCGCTTGATGGATCTCTGGTGCCTGTCGTCGGCGCCCTGCCCGCGGCCATGACGGCCGCGTCAGAGGATCGCATGTTGCTGTGTCCCAAAGCCTCCAGCGCCGAGGCTGCATGGGTCGACGCCACTCAGGTTATCGGCGCGGGTTCCCTGGGCGATGTTGTCCGCCATTTCTCGGGACAGTGCCCTTTGCCGGCGGCACAACCCGGCGAGGTGAATCTGGCGCCCAGCGTGCGGGATCTGCGCGATGTAAAGGGGCAGGAACGCGCCAAGCGCGCCTTGGAAATCGCGGCAGCCGGGCGTCACCATCTGATCATGATCGGCACGCCGGGGTCGGGCAAATCCATGCTGGCCGCACGGCTTCCGGGCATCTTGCCACCGCTGACCGCAGTCGAAGCGTTGGAAACTTCGATGATTCAGTCCCTGTGCGGGTTGCTGGATGAAGGCGGCATCAACCGCACGCGTCCATTTCGGGAACCGCATCATACGGCCTCGATGGCAGCCATTGTCGGCGGGGGCAAAGGTGCCAAGCCCGGTGAGATCTCATTGGCGCATAACGGCGTGCTGTTCATGGATGAGTTCCCCGAATTTCCCCGTTCGGTTCTGGAGACCCTGCGCCAGCCAATAGAATCCGGAGAAGTCATGGTGGCGCGTGCCAATGCCCATGTGAAATACCCCTGCCGTTTCATGCTGGTGGCCGCCGCGAACCCGTGCAAATGCGGCTACCTGACGGATCCATCGCGCGCCTGCTCTCGCGCACCCGGCTGCGGCGAGGATTATCTGAACCGTATCTCGGGGCCCCTGATGGACAGGTTCGACCTGCGGATCGAAGTTCCGCCTGTGGGCTTCACCGATCTTGATCTGCCCCCATCCGGCGACAGCTCGGCGACAGTTGCCGCGCGGGTTGAAAACGCCCGCGCCATACAGGCGGAGCGGTTTCGGGGAATGCCGGACCTGCGTCAGAATTCCGACGCCGAAGGCAAAGTTCTGGAACAGATCGCAACACCCGATGCAGAAGGAAAAGCCGTTTTGCTGAAGGCCGCAGATCGGTTCGGCCTATCGGCGCGTGCCTTTCATCGGATCCTGAGGGTGGCGCGGACGATCGCCGATCTGGACGGTTCAGCCGACATCCGCAGGCCACATGTTGCAGAGGCGCTGAGCTTTCGCATCAGCGCCCGGGTCATGGCTTAGATCTTGGCTTCAATCGCCTGCCAGATCTTTTCGGCGATGTTCACGCCGTCGAACCGTTCCAGCTCTTGAATGCCGGTGGGCGAGGTCACGTTGATTTCGGTGAGATAGTCGCCAATGATGTCGATCCCGACAAAAATCTGACCTTTTTCTTTCAGCAGCGGTCCGATGGCGGCGCAGATCTCCAGATCACGCTGTGACAACCCGATCTTTTCCGGGCGTCCGCCCACATGCATGTTTGACCGCGTTTCGCCCGCGGCTGGCACCCGGTTGATTGCGCCAACCGGTTCACCGTCCACGAGGATCACCCGCTTGTCGCCATTGCTGACATCCGGCAGGAACTTTTGCACGATCAGAGGCTCGCGCGAGAACCCCGTGAACAGCTCGTGCAGAGAGGTCAGGTTGCGGTCATTGGCATCCAGTCGGAACACGCCCGCACCGCCATTGCCATAAAGCGGCTTTAGGATGATATCGCCGTGCTTTTCCTTGAACGCCTTGATCGTTTTTATGTCACGGGCAATCGTTGTCGGCGGCGTCAGGTCAGGGAAATCCAAAACCAGCAGTTTTTCAGGATAGTTCCGCACCCAGAACGGGTCGTTGACCACCAGCGTTTGCCCTTTCAGGCGGTCCAGCAGATGGGTGGACGTGATGTAATGCATGTCAAAGGGTGGATCCTGACGCAGCCAGACCACGTCGAAATCGGCCAGGTCAACTTCACGTTCGGGGCTCAGAATCGCCGGATCGCCGGCGACCCGCTGCACGGTCATGTCATGGCCGCGCGCCGTGATACGACCTTCCTGATAGGCCAGCTGATCCGGCCCATAGAAAAACAACGAATGACCGCGCGCCTGCGCCTCCTCCGCCAGACGGAATGAGCTGTCGGCGTTGATGTCCACGGCCCCGATCGGGTCCATTTGAAAGGCGATTTTCATGTCGTGTCCCTCAGTTTCACGCAAGATACATGGCCCAGCAGGCCTGAGGGTTCAATGGGGCTTAGGCGTGACCGAAGGCGTTTTCGATGATTTGAACCGCGCCAGTGCCATCTACCAGTGCCGCGTCAAATCGGACATTGGTCAATTGCCCACCCGGTTCGTTTTCCAGGTATTGCGCGGCCGAGGCACAGATTCGGTCAATTTGTCTTTGACTGATCCGGGCTGCAGCTTTTTCGAAACTGGAGCTTTTCTTGACCTCGATGAACACGAGCCCGTCGCCATCCCGCACAATCAGATCGATTTCACCACCGGCACCCCGCCACCGGCGATGCGCAATTGCAAAACCCCGGCGCTCATAGTCCGAGGCGACCCGAAGCTCGGCCGACTGCCCCGCCTGATAGGAAACCGAGCCCTGAATTGCACGCCGCCCCATGTCATCCCTTTCCCAGTTTCAGAGCTTTCTGGTAAATCGGACGGCGCGGCAGATCATACATTTCTGACACAAGATCCGCTGCGTCCCGAACCGAGTGGGTTTCCAAAGCTCGCTTCAAAGCCTCTTCTACGTCGGATTCGTTAACAGTTTGCGAATGACTACGGTCCACCAGCAGAACGATCTCACCCTTGACCGGTTTTTCCTGAATTTCTGCCGCCAGATCGGCCAGTCTTCCACGGCGGATTTCTTCGAACTTTTTCGTCAGTTCACGGCACAAGGCCGCCTGACGGTCTGCCCCCAGGCAATCCGCAAGATCTGCAAGGCTGGCCGAGACGCGTTTGGGGGATTCGTAGAACACCAAGGTGCCTGGTATGTTTTTCAAAGCCTCAATCCGAGTCCGGCGTGCGCCCGATGCATTGGGCAAGAAACCTGCGAAGAAGAATGAATCCGTTGGCAGGCCCGCCAGGGTCAGCGCTGTTATGGCAGCGGATGCCCCGGGCGCACAGGTCACCATATGCCCGGCTTCGGCCGCCTGCTTGCCCAGATCATATCCCGGATCAGCGATCAGTGGCATACCCGCCTCGGATGCATAGGCGACAGATTGCCCCTGCGCCAGGGCATCCATGAGTCTGCCACGCGCCCCGGCGCCGCTGTGATCATGGTAGGCCTGGATATGCCGACCCTCCAGCGGGATGCCATGGATTTCCATCAACCGCCGCAGGCTCCGGGTGTCCTCCGCCGCTATCACATCGGCCGAGGCCAGAACATCCAGCGCCCTGAGCGTAATATCGCGCGCGGTTCCGATCGGAGTGGCAACAAAATACAGGCCCGCAGCCAATCTGATCTTTTGGAA
Source organism: Ruegeria sp. HKCCE3926 (assembly GCF_017872515.1). NCBI lineage: Bacteria > Pseudomonadati > Pseudomonadota > Alphaproteobacteria > Rhodobacterales > Roseobacteraceae > Ruegeria > Ruegeria sp. HKCCE3926. The sequence goes on from NZ_JAEDOU010000004.1 coordinate 135,711, forward strand.
ATTCAAAGCTGGACCCTCACAGCGTGACGTTTATTATCGCGGCTCAACAGAACAGAAGCATTCACAGCCGCCGGATCAGGGAGTTTTCATTTAGATGTTTACCGTTTGCAAGCCCGTAAGCAAGCTGGCGAAAGCCGCCATTGCCCTGACGACCGCAGCGTTTCTGGCCGCTTGTGAGCCCGGCGGCGTTGGGGGGGGCCCTTCGATTGACACGTCGAATCCTGTTCCGGTTGCTTTGCTGGTTCCCCGCTCGGGCGACGCCGCGCTGGCGCAGAGCCTTGAGAATGCAGCCCGTATGGCAATGTCCGATCTGCCTAACGTCAAAATCGACCTGCGTGTTTACGATACGGCAGGAAATCCGACCACGGCGACAGCGGTGGCCCAGCAGGCCGTTGCCGAAGGCGCCAAGATCATTGTCGGCCCTGTTTACGCCCAGGCGGCAAACGCTGCCGGGCTGGCCGTACTGAACAATAACGTGAATGTCCTGTCGTTCTCGAACAACACCAGCATTGCGGGTGGCAATGTATTTGTACTTGGACCGACCTTTGAAAACACCGCCAACCGGCTGGTAAATTATGCGGGCAGGCAAGGCAAAACGAACACGGTTATCGTGCACAGCAATGATGCCGCGGGGCAAGTGGGGCAAGCTGCCATCGCCAATGCACTGGCAAACAGCCGGGTCAACAATGCGGGAACGGTCGGATACGACCGGTCGCAACAGGGTGTTATCAACTCGGTTCCCACCATCAAGGCCACCGTCGATTCGACAGGGGCGGACTCGATTTTCATGACGGCAACGACAGCGGGTGCCTTGCCACTTTTCTCGCAATTGCTGCCTGAGGCCGGCGTTTCTCCGGCGACGACACAATTCATCGGTCTGACCCGTTGGGATATCCCCCCGCAAACGCTGGAGCTGCCAGGCGTGCAAGGGGGATGGTTCGCCCTGCCCGACCCGTCCAAGGCCCAAGCCTATCGTCAACGGTATAACGCGACATATGGCGAAGCGCCTCATCCGATCAGCGGTCTGGCCTATGACGGCATTGCGGCGATTGGTGCTTTGGTCAGCCAGGGCAAATCCGATGCGCTGACCGGTGCTGCCCTGACCCAAAATGCCGGTTTCCAAGGTGTTGGCGGTATCTTCCGCCTCCGCCCGAACGGCACCAATGAACGCGGCCTTGCCGTAGCGACGATTCAGAATAAACAGGTGGTTGTGATTGACCCTGCCCCGCAAAGCTTCTCTGGTGCCGGTTTCTGAGCGATCGGGCGAGACCATGGCGCCGGATGGCGCGCTAATTTGCCCTGCCGAAAACATCTTTGACAGCGTCAGCGTCAATGATGCGCTGGCCGAGGTGTTCGAGACCAGCTCTGACAACAGCAAAATGCGCTCTGAAACAGTGCGCATTCTGCGCGACGCTCAGAAAGCGGGTCGCAAAGCCATCGCCGATGCCTTCAGCGAGCGTCCGTTCGACGCGCGCGCGCTGACCCGCTCCTATACTTACCTGACGGACCAGCTGGTCGGAACCGCGATGCTGGTCTCCAGCACGCGCCTGCATCCGCTTGCGACGCCAACACAAGGTGAAAAGATCGCCGTACTGGCCGTTGGCGGATACGGGCGCGGTGAAATGGCGCCCTCTTCGGATGTCGATCTGCTGTTTCTGACCCCCTATAAAATCACGGCCTGGGCCGAAAGCGTCATCGAATCGATGCTTTATATCCTTTGGGATCTCAGGCTTAAGGTCGGGCATTCCTCGCGCACGATCAAAGACTGCCTTCGGCTGGGCACCGAGGATTTCACGATCCGCACAGCAATGCTTGAACAACGTTATCTGGCGGGTGACAAGGCGCTGGCCGACGAGCTTGAACGGCGCCTGAAAACCGAGCTGTTCAAAGGAACCGAGCGGGAGTTCATCGAAGCCAAACTGAACGAACGAGATGAGCGGCACCTGAAACAGGGAGAACGCTACAAGGTCGAGCCCAACGTGAAAGAGGGCAAAGGGGGGTTGCGCGACCTCCAATCCCTCTACTGGATCGCAAAGTACATCTATGGCGTTCAGGACGTGGCCGAACTTGTGCCTTTGGGTCTGTTCACCCCGGAAGAGTTCAAGACCTTCGTTCAGGCCGAAGAATTTCTTTGGGCCGTTCGTTCGCATTTGCATCTGGTGACGGGTCGCGCCACCGAGCAACTGACCTTTGACATGCAGGTCGAGGTCGCCGCGCGCATGGGCTATGAGGATCACGCCGGTCGCCGGGCGGTCGAGGTGTTCATGCAACGCTATTTCCGCGAAGCCACGCGTGTGGGCGAGTTGACGCGGATTTTTCTGACGAAGCTTGAGGCGCTGCACGTGAAAGGCGCACCATTGCTGGAGCGCATTTTCCGCAGACGCCGGCGGATCAAAGCGGGATACCGGGTTGTTCACGGTCGTCTGGACGTAGCGGACCCTGACAAATTTCTGTCCGACAAGGTAAACCTTCTGCGCCTGTTCGAAGAAGGCTTGCGAACAGGAATGCTGATCCATCCGGATGCCATGCGTCTGGTGGCGGCAAATCTGCATCTGATCGACGACGAAATGCGCAATGACAAAGAGGCGCGGCGCATCTTTCTGGACCTGATGCTGAAACACGGCAACCCAGAGCGAGCCTTGCGGCGGATGAACGAACTGGGTGTGCTGTCAGCCTTCCTGCCCGAGTTCGAGCCCATCGTGGCAATGATGCAGTTTAACATGTACCACAGCTATACGGTGGACGAGCATACCATCCAGTGCATCGTGAACCTGGCCCAGATCGAACGCGGAGAGTTGATTGAATCGCTGCCTCTTGCCTCTTCGATTCTGAAAGGTGGGGTCAACCGCAAGGTGCTGTATGTCGCCCTGTTGCTGCATGATATCGCGAAGGGGCGACCCGAGGATCACTCGATTCTTGGAGCACAGATCGCGCGCAAGGTGGCACCAAGACTGGGCCTGAACAAAGCAGATTCGGAAACGGTCGAATGGCTGGTGCGTTATCACCTGCTCATGTCCGACATGGCACAGAAACGTGACATTTCAGACCCCCGCACAGTGCGCGATTTCGCCAAGGCAGTTCAAACCGTCAAACGGCTGGATCTGTTGACCGTTCTGACCGTCTGCGACATTCGCGGCGTGGGGCCGAACACCTGGAACAACTGGAAAGCCACGCTTTTGCGTGCCCTTCACGCCGAAACCAAGCGCGCGCTGGAGACCGGGATGGAGGACCTCAACCGCGCCAATCGCGGCGCCGAGGCAAAAAAGGCCCTGCGCACCGAACTGGCGGCCTGGTCCAAGGCCGATCTCAAATCCGAGACGGGGCGCCACTATGACCCGTATTGGCAGGGTCTCAATCTGGCCACACATGTCGAGTTTGCGAACATGCTGCGTGCGCTGGAACAAAGCGGCGACCCCGGCGCGATGGAGATCCGCCTGCAACCGGACGAGGATCGCGACGCAACCCGAGCCTGTTTTGCAATGGGCGACCACCCCGGTATCTTTGCCCGCATTGCCGGCGCGCTGGCCCTGGTCGGCGCGAATGTCGTGGATGCGCGCAGCTATACGACCAAAGACGGCTATGTCACCGATGCATTCTGGATTCAGGACGCCGAAGGGCACCCGTTTGAATCCTCACGCCTGCCACGTCTTACGCAGATGATCCACAAGACGCTGCGCGGCGAAGTGGTTGCGAAGGAGGCGTTGAAATCACGCGACAAGATCAAGAAACGCGAGCGTGCCTTCAACGTTCCAACGCATATCACCTTCGACAATGACGGCTCTGAAATATACACGATCATCGAAGTGGACACCCGCGACCGTCCGGGTCTGCTGTTTGATCTGACCCGGACCCTCGCCGCAGCGAATGTCTACATCGCCAATGCCGTGATCGCGACCTATGGCGAACAGGTGGTCGATACGTTTTACGTCAAGGATATGTTCGGCTTGAAATATCATTCGGAAAGCAAGCAACGTGGGCTTGAGGCCAAGCTGCGCAAGGCGATCACCGAAGGCGCCGAGCGTGCGGCCTCATGAAGCAAATCCGTTTGTTTTCAGGCCTGTTCACGGTCGGCTTCTGGACGCTGGCCAGTCGAATACTGGGGTTCCTGCGGGAAATTCTGCTGACCGCCTTCATCGGCCCCGGGCCGGTGATGGATGCTTTCGTCGCGGCCTTTCGCCTGCCGAACATGTTCCGCCGCTTTTTCGCCGAAGGTGCGTTTAACGCGGCTTTTGTGCCCATGTTCTCGAAACGGCTGGAGGCGGACGAGAACCCCCAGGGGTTCGCGCAGGATGCGTTCAACCTGTTGGCCGTGGCCGTTCTGGCGCTGGTCGGGCTGGCCATGGTTTTCATGCCGGGTCTGGTATGGCTGACGGCCGAAGGGTTCCATGGGGATGAACGTTTCGAGCTGGCCGTGGACTATGGCTATGTCGTGTTCCCGTATATCCTTTTCATGTCCTTGGCGGCGTTGTTTTCGGGGGTATTGAACGCCACCGGCAGGTTCGCAGCGGCCGCAGCGGCACCAGTTTTGCTGAACATCTTTGCCTGCACTGCGCTGATCGCCGGGGCCATCTCTGGCGGTGAGGTGATACGATGGCTGATCTCGGTCATTCCGGTCGCCGGCGTCGCACAACTGGTGCTGGTCTGGGTGGCGACCGAGCGTGCCGGTATCCGCATCCGCCCCGGCCTGCCCCACCTGACGCCCGAGATGCGCCGGATGGTCCGCATCGCGGTTCCCGCCGCCTTGGCCATGGGGGTCACGCAGGTCAACCTGGTGGTCGGACAACTGGTGGCATCAAAGACCGAAAAGGCCGTGAGTTGGCTGTTTGCCGCGGATCGCCTGTACCAACTGCCTTTGGGCGTCGTCGGAATCGCCATTGGCATTGTCCTGCTGCCCGACCTGTCCCGCCGCCTGCGCGCCGACGACAAGGAAGGGGCCCGCAACGCGTTTTCCCGCGCCGGGGAATTCATGCTGCTGTTGACGTTGCCCTCGACCGTGGCGTTCCTGATCATCCCGAACCCGCTGGTTTCGGTGCTGTTCGAACGGGGACAGTTCAGTCCCGAGGATACCGCTGCGACAGCGCTGGCGGTCGCGATTTATGGCATCGGTCTGCCTGCATTCATGCTGCAAAAATTGCTGCAACCCCTTTTCTTCGCGCGCGAGGATACGCGTTCCCCGTTCCGTTATGCGGTGGTCGCAATGGTCGTGAACGCGGCCTTGGCGTTTGGCCTATTTCCGCTGGTGGGTTGGATCGCCCCTGCGATTGCCGCGTCAACTGCCGGCTGGGCCATGGTTGTTCTTCTGGCGATCGGGGCACGTCGCATGGGCGAAGAAGCGCGTTTCGATGACCGTTTCAGGGCACGTGCGGGACGGATCGTTCTGGCCTCGGTCGGCATGGGCGCGGTTTTGTTTGCGTTGATCCACTTCTTGGGTTGGACGCTGGACGTTCCCGGCTGGCGCTATCTTGCGCTTTTGGTCCTGATCGTGGTCGCCGCCGTCTCGTATTTCTGTCTTGGTCATGTCCTGGGAGCGTTCAAATTGTCAGAGTTCAAACGCGCCTTGCGCCGGGCCTGATCAATCGCGGCGGATGCGCCCGACGATCCGGGCCCAGGCCCCCGGCGCCACCAGAAATGACATGCCAAAGCCGGTGGCAAACCCGCCCAGATCGGCGACCCATTCCGCGTTTCCGCCGAAGATCAGACCAAACAGGAACTGAATGCCCATCAGAACGGCGATCAGCTGAAACGCCCTCGCCTGATTTGCCCCCACAAGCGACAGTTTGCGCCACAACAACCACGTGAATGCTCCGATCAGGCCATAAACAGGTGGAAACCCTCCGATCAGGGGATAGCGCGGGTCCAGCAAAACGGCATAACTCAACGCGCCGCCAATCCCCGATACGACGAAGATCAGCAGCATGGGGACACCACCGAAAACCTCACCAACCATTTTTCCCATCGCCAGAACGAAGACACAGACAAAAATCGCCTGCGTAAAGTTGGCGGATACAAAGGGATAGGTCACGAACCGGACCAGATGTTCGAACGGCCAACGCCCGTTCAGCACCATCCAATCGAAAATATCCGCCGAGAAGGCATAGTGCTGTATCGCGTCCAGACGCCAACCCACGGCCGCCGGTCCTCCGATCAAACCGCGCGATCCCAGCGTGAAGGCCAGTTCGACGCCGATGATGAACAGAACCAGCGCCACCACAACGGGCGGCAACGGGTTAACGGCGGGTGTGTAATGCTCACTGCTCATTGGGATGGCCTTTCGCGGCTGTTGACGTCCCTTTGCCTCATGGGTAAGCGACGGAGGCTGATTTTTCCAGACAGGAGTTCCCTTTGATGACCGAGACCCAGTTCACGCCCCGCGTGTTTTCCGGCGCACAGCCTTCGGGTAACCTGCACCTCGGCAATTATCTCGGTGCGCTTCGGAACTGGGTGAGAATGCAAAGCGAGGAATTTGAAACCATCTATTGCATGGTCGATCTTCATGCAATCACGGTCTGGCAAGATCCAATCGAGTTACAGCATGCAACGCGGGAGCTTTGTGCCGGTTACATCGCTTCTGGACTAAACCCCGAAAAATCGATTTTGTTTAATCAAAGCCAAGTGCCGGAACACGCGCAACTGGCTTGGATATTTAACTGTGTTGCTCGTATGGGTTGGATGCAGCGCATGACCCAATGGAAGGACAAGGCCGGCAAGAACCAGCAGAACGCTTCGCTTGGCTTGTTTGCCTATCCTGCTCTGATGGCTGCGGACATTCTAATCTACCACGCAACCCACGTACCGGTCGGCGAAGACCAGAAACAGCATCTTGAGCTGACCCGCGACATCGCCATCAAGTTCAACAACGATTTCGGCGTCGATTTCTTCCCCGTCACCGAGCCAGTGATCGAAGGTGCGGCCACACGTGTCATGAGCCTGAGGGACGGATCCAAGAAGATGTCGAAATCCGACCCTTCTGACATGAGCCGGATCAACCTGACGGATGACGCCGAAGCGATTGCCAAGAAAATCCGCAAAGCCAAGACCGACCCCGATGCTCTGCCGTCAGAAGCCGAAGGGCTCGAGGACCGCCCCGAGGCGCGTAACCTGGTCAATATTTACGCGGCCCTGAACGATCAAACCATCGAAAAGGTTCTGTCCGAAGTAGGCGGCAAGCAGTTCGGTGAGTTCAAACCGATGCTGGCCGATCTGGCAGTGGCGAAACTGGCTCCGATCTCGACCGAAATGTCACGTCTGATGGGGGATCAGGCCGAGATTGACCGGATTCTCGCCCGCGGTGCCGAGCGCGCACGTGAAATCGCTGCTCCGATCCTGCAAAAGACCTACGAAATCGTTGGCATGGTCGGCGCCGCATCACGCTGATTGCACTGGACCTTCGCCTGACGCCCTCCTAGGGTTTGCCTGAATCAAAGGAGGGCGTCATGGCAACCGGCACGAACATCCGGACCTATTTTCAAGGCCAATGGCATGAGGGGGACGCACCCATCATGCGCGCGGCGGATCATGGCGCCTGGCTGGGATCTTCGGTCTTTGATGGCGCGCGGTATTTTGACGGGGTGGCCCCGGATCTGGAGGCCCATTGCGCACGGGTGAACCGGTCAGCCGAAGCCTTGATGCTGACGCCGACCATGACGACCGAACAGATGGTCGAGTTGGTACGCGAAGGGTTGCAGGCCTACAGCCCGGACACAGCCGTTTACATTCGTCCCATGTACTGGGGAATCGACGGTGACAGCACGGCAATAGTCCCGCAGGAAAACAGCACCGGTTTTGCCATCTGCCTGGAAGAAATCCCAATGGCCCCCGAAACCGCGTCGGTCACTCTGTCGACCACGCGCTTCCGCCGCCCGGTTCTGGAAAGCGCGGTCGTAAACGCCAAAGCGGGGTGCCTTTACCCCAACAACGCCCGCATGCTGCAAGAGGCACGCTCGAAAGGCTTTTCCAACGCTTTGGTGGCCGATGCGATGGGGCATGTAGCGGAAACGGCGACGGCCAACATCTTTATGGTGAAGGATGGCGAAGTCTTTACACCGATCCCGAACGGAACCTTCTTGGCCGGCATTACCCGGGCCCGGCATATCAAAAACCTGCGCGCGGATGGTGTGAAGGTCCACGAAACGGTTCTGAGCTTCGAGGATTTCCACGAGGCCGACGAGGTCTTCATGTCCGGAAACATGAGCAAGGTCACACCGGTAACTGCGCTGGAGGATACGCAATTTCAGGTGGGTCCTATTGCTCGCCGTGCCCGCGCGCTCTATTGGGATTGGGCTGCAAGCGAACGCTAGCGCAATGCCCCAGGCTTGCCCGAGTTGCCAGCGCGCGATCGGTCGGGCATGATCCCGGAAACCTAAAGAGGATACCCATGCGTAAGTTCCTAGTCGTTCTGGATGACAGCCGCGAATGCCTGAACGCGATGCGGTTTGCCGCAATGCGGGCTGCCCATACCGGAGGTGGTGTGACGGTCCTTTCCGTCATCCCGCCTGACGAGTTCAATCACTGGATCGGTGTGGCCGAAACCATGCGTGAAGAAGCCCGCGAACGTATCCACGCGCATTTCGAAGTGTTTGCCAAATGGATGCGGGACAAACAGAACGTGGAACCTGAACTGGCCATTCGCGAAGGCGATCCCGTGCCAGAGATCATCGAACATGTTCAGTCCGATCCCGAGATTGGTGTTCTTGTTCTTGGGGCGGGGACCGACAAGAAAGGTCCCGGTCCGTTGGTGACTCAACTGACAAAGAACTCGGGTAGCCTGCCGATTCCGATCACGATCGTTCCAGGTAATCTGAGCAAAGAGAAACTGGAAGAAATAACCTGAGGAGCGGCGATGGCGAAGACGATACAGTTCTGGTTCGAATTCGCCTCGACCTATTCCTACCTCAGCGCGATGCGGATCGAAGCGGCCGCGCAAGACAAAGGCGTCGCCATTGAATGGCACTCGTTCCTGTTGGGTCCGATTTTCGCGGAACAGGGATGGCGCACCTCACCTTTCAACCTGTATCCGGCCAAAGGCCGGTACATGTGGCGCGATATGGAACGTCTGTGCAAAGCGCGCGGGCTTCCTTTTGCAAAGCCCGATCCTTTTCCGCAGAATTCGCTCAGGGCAGCGCGTCTGGTTCTGGCCATCGAGGATCATCGGGAACGGGCGGCGTTTGTTCGGGCCGTCTTCAGCGCCGAATTCGGCGCCGGGCGGAATATCTCCGAGGACAGCGTTCTGGCTTCCTGCCTCGACGAAGCAGGGGTGCACAGCAGCGTGATGAACCGCGCAGGGGACACGGACATAAAACAGGCCCTGTTTGAACAATCTGCCCGCGCCAAGGCGCTTGGTCTGTTTGGTGCACCAAGTTTTCTGGCCGGGGAAGAGTTGTTCTGGGGCGATGACCGTCTGGATGACGCATTAGAATACTCTTCCGCAATTTAGAATCGTTCCAAATCTTGACTTCCCGTGCGCCTGCGCGCATATCAGAAGCACATCAGACGGAGCGCCCTCATGTTCATCCAGACCGAATCCACCCCCAATCCGGCCACGTTGAAATTCCTGCCCGGCCAAACGGTGCTGGAAGCTGGAACAGCGGATTTCCCAACTGCGGAAGCGGGCGAAAAATCGCCTCTGGCCAAACGCATATTTGCGGTCAACGGTGTGACTGGCGTGTTTTTTGGCAACGATTTTGTCACCGTTACCAAATCGGACGACGTACAGTGGGACCACATCAAACCGGCCATTCTTGGCGCGGTGATGGAGCATTATCAATCCGGCCAGCCTGTTATGGGCGCAGATTCCGCCGGGGCCTCGGGCCATGCCGAGCACTCTGGTGAGGACGCTGATATCGTCAACCAGATCAAGGACTTGCTGGACAGCCGTGTGCGTCCTGCCGTGGCTCAGGATGGGGGTGATATCACGTTCCACGGGTTTGATCGCGGCGTGGTCTATCTGCACATGCAGGGGGCCTGCGCGGGTTGCCCGTCTTCGACATTGACCCTGAAGATGGGTATCGAAAACCTTCTGCGCCATTACATTCCGGAAGTGACCGAGGTTCGCCCTGTTGCCGTCTAACCCGACGATTCTGGCGTTTGACACATCGGCCGCGCATTGCGCGGCCGCTTTGTTGCGTGATGGCGAAATCGTGACGTCTCGTGCCGAAGCAATGTCACGCGGACAAGCCGAACGATTGTTTCCGCTGTTGGAAGGCGTGCTGGCGGAAACCGGATGTGATTGGGCCAGTTTGGACGCGATCGGCGTTGGGATAGGGCCCGGTAACTTCACCGGCATCCGTATTTCGGTCTCGGCCGCGCGCGGTCTTGCACTTGGGCTTGAAATCCCTGCGGTCGGAGTTTCCGGCTTCGATGCCTTGCGTGAGCTGGCGGAAGACGGGCAGATACCGGCGATCCCTGCCCCGCGCGACCAGGTTTATGTGAAAATGCCCGGTGCCGATCCGTGTCTCTTGCCTCGGGCCGAAGCGGAACTTGGCGGGCCGTTGTATTCCTGCTCTGACCCTGCCTTGCTGGCACAAGCCATCGCCCGGCTGGCCGCACGGCACTGGGATCGCACCAGCTTGCCGCCTGCACCTTTGTACGTAAGGCCCGCCGATGCGGCTCCGTCCCGCGATACACCCCCTGTCCTGCTGAACGAATGACACCGCACGAGATGGCATCGACCCATGCCGCAGCGTTTTCGCAATCGCGCGGCTGGACAGAAGACGAATTTGCCGCCCTTCTTAAAAACCGCTTTACTTATGCCGTCGGAGATTCCCGGTGCTTTGCACTGTTTCAGGTGATTGCGGGCGAAGCCGAGTTGCTGACAATTGCGACCCACCCTTCGTTTCAAAGGCAGGGCCTGGCACTTCGACTCATGCAGGAATGGCATGATCAGGCGATCGATTTGCTGGCAACGCGTGCCTTTCTGGATGTCGCGGCCGACAACATTGCGGCCATCTCCCTGTACAATCGATGCGGATATCGGCAGTGCGGGCTGCGCAAGGCGTACTATGCACGCGAAACGGGCCAAAAAATTGATGCACTTGTAATGGAATGCCGCCTGCCCCAACGGCAATCGCCCGTTTTTTAGACCATTTGGTCAGAATTCATTTGACCATGGTGGTTGCAAACCCCCTTAATACCCGCCATCACAACAGTTATGCTCGCTAAAAGTGGGTGAACGGGGCTAATCTGACCCTGTGCCAACAAAATAATATTGGGAGACTGAAATGACCCTGATGAAATCCTTGATGGGTGCTGCCGCTGCGGTCGCAATGTCAGCCGGAGCGGTTCTGGCCGAGCCGGCGGTGATCTTTGACTTGGGCGGCAAGTTCGACAAGTCCTTCAACGAGGCCGCCTATAACGGCGCGCAGCGCTGGGCGAATGAAACCGGCGGCAAGTATCTGGAAATCGAAATTCAGGCAGAACCGCAGCGCGAACAGGCCCTGCGCCGTTTTGCGGAATCCGGTGCAAATCCGATCATCACCATGGGGTTCGGAATCGCTGACGCCCTGGCCGCTGTTGCAAGTGACTACCCCGACACCAAATTCGTCGCTGTTGACGTGACTTGGCTGGACGCTCCAAACATCCGCCAGATTGGCTTTGCCGAGCACGAAGGGTCCTACCTCGTCGGCATGATGGCCGCCATGGCGTCGAAATCCGGCACCGTTGGTTTCATCGGAGGCATGGACATCCCGTTGATTCGCCATTTCGGATGCGGCTATGCCCAGGGCGCGAAGGCCGTGAACCCAGACATCAATGTTGTTGCCAACATGACAGGAACAACGCCTGCTGCCTGGAACGATCCGGTAAAAGGTTCGGAGCTTACAAAAGCACAGATCAGCCAGGGCGCTGATGTGATTTACGCTGCTGCCGGCGGAACCGGCGTAGGTGTTCTGCAAACTGCAGCTGACGAAGACATCCTGTCGATTGGTGTGGACAGCAACCAGAATCACCTGCACCCAGGCAAAGTGCTGACTTCGATGCTGAAGCGTGTGGACGTCGCTGTTTATGAAGCGATGAAAGCAGGCGAAAACGTCGAAACCGGCGTTTTCACCATGGGTCTGGCCGAAGATGGGGTTGGCGTTGCCATGGATGAAAACAACAAAGAGCTTGTTTCGGTTCGCATGAGCGACGCCGTCGACGAAGCCCGCAAGGCGATCATCAACGGCGACATCAATGTTGTAAGCTATTACGAGAACGACAGCTGCCCGGCACTGCAGTTCTGATTACGCGCGGGGCGGGAGAGTGCCTTCCGCCTCGCCACCCACTTCGCCATCCGAGCGGACAGCTGGATGGGTTTCTCGGCAGTTGAGGGCAAGACATGACCGTCCCAGCCATTGAGCTCAAAGGGATATCCAAGGCCTTTGGGCCAGTTCAGGCCAACAAAGACATCTCGATCAGCGTTGCACCCGGTACGATCCATGGGATCATCGGTGAAAACGGCGCGGGCAAATCCACGTTGATGAGCATTCTCTTCGGCTTTTACAAAGCCGACAAAGGTGAGATCTGGATCAATGGGACAAAGACCGACATCCCGGACAGCCAGGCGGCCATCGCCTCGGGCATCGGGATGGTGTTCCAGCATTTCAAGCTGGTGGAAAATTTCACAGTTCTGGAAAACATCGTACTGGGCGCCGAGGATGGCGGGTTGCTGGCGCCATCACTGGCAAAAGCCCGCAAAGAGCTGAAAGAGCTCGAGGAAGAATACGAACTGTTCGTCGATCCCGACAAGCGCATCGACGAGATCGGCGTGGGGATGCAGCAGCGGGTCGAGATCCTGAAGGCACTGTACCGCAAGGCCGAAATTCTGATTCTGGACGAGCCGACCGGCGTGTTGACCCCAGCCGAAGCCGATCAGCTGTTCCGCATTCTCGACCGACTGCGGTCCGAGGGCAAAACAGTCATCGTGATCACGCACAAACTGCGCGAGATCATGGAAAACACCGACACGGTGTCGGTTATGCGGCGCGGGCAAATGACGGCCACGGTCAAAACATCCGAGACCAGCCCCGAGGAGTTGGCCGAACTGATGGTCGGCCGCAAGGTTCTGCTGCAAGTCGACAAAGTGCCCGCGACGCCCGGCAAACCCATTCTCGAGATCGAAAATCTCAGCGTTTTTGATTCGGCGGGCGTTGAACGGGTCAAAAACATCGACCTGACCGTGCGCGCAGGTGAGATCGTCGGCATCGCCGGCGTGGCGGGCAATGGTCAATCCGAACTGCTGGAAGTTCTTGGTGGAATGCGCCCCGGACAGGGCACGATCAAGCTGAACGGCGAACCGCTGGCACTGAGTGGGGCCGGATCAGATGGTCAGGCCCGCCGCGCGCAACACATTGCCCACGTGCCCGAAGACCGGCAGCGCGAAGGCCTGATCATGGACTTCCACGCCTGGGAAAACGTGGCCTTCGGGTATCACCGCGACCCGGCCTATAAACGCGGTATATTCATGGACAACGCGGCGTTGCGCGCCGATACCGAAGCCAAGATCGAGAAATTCGACGTCCGCCCGCCCAATCCCTGGTTGGCAGCCAAGAGTTTCTCGGGCGGCAACCAGCAGAAAATCGTTGTCGCCCGCGAGATTGAACGCAACCCCGACCTGTTGCTGGTCGGGCAACCCACGCGGGGCGTGGACATCGGCGCCATCGAGTTCATTCACAAACAGATTGTCGCGCTGCGTGATCAGGGCAAGGCAATCCTGCTGGTATCGGTCGAACTGGAAGAAATCTTCTCGCTCTCGGACCGGATCGCGGTGATGTTTGACGGACATATCATGGGAGAACGCCTGCCCCATGAGACAGATGAAAAAGAACTGGGCCTTCTGATGGCCGGTGTTGCGGGAGAGGCCGCGTAACATGGAAAAAATGCCTAAATGGGCCGATGTCGTTCTGATCCCGCTGATCAGTCTGATACTGGCCGCAATCCTTTCGGCGCTGGTCATCCTCGCCATTGGCGAAAACCCTGTCGAAGCCGTCAAACTGATGGTCACTGGTGCGCTGGGATCGACCTATGGTTGGGGCTATACGCTATATTACGCGACAAACTTCATGTTTACCGGTCTTGCGGTGGCCGTCGCCTTCCATGCCCGTATGTTCAACATCGGGGGCGAAGGTCAGGCGATGCTGGGCGGGCTGGGCGTGGCCATGGTCTGTCTTTATGTCGACTGGCCGCATTGGAGCATTGCCTTGCTTGCCGCCTGTGCGGCATCGATGCTGTTCGGCGCGCTCTGGGCAGCCATTCCGGCCTATCTTCAGGCAAAGCGCGGCAGCCATATCGTGATCACCACGATCATGTTCAACTTCATCGCCGCTGCTTTCCTGAATTACATGCTGGTCAATGTCATGCGCCCCCAAGGGTCGCAGGACCCGGCCACCGCGCGGTTCTCTGAAAGCGTGCATCTGCCCTCTTTCCAGGAAATGTTCTCGACCGCAGAGAACGTTGTTTTCCGCGGCGCCCCGGCGAACATCACCTTTTTCATCGCATTGCTTGCCTGCGTCGTTGTCTGGGCACTGATCTGGCGCACGCGTCTGGGTTATGAAATCCGGGCTTACGGCCATTCCGAGACTGGCGCTGTCTATGCCGGTATTTCACCTGTGCGCATCACGATTGTCGCGATGCTGATTTCCGGCGGACTGGCGGGGCTGATGGCCATCAATAACGTCATGGGCGAAGCCGAGCGACTTGTTATGAACTCGACCGAGGGCGCGGGCTTCATTGGCATCGCCGTGGCTCTGATGGGGCGTTCACATCCGTTCGGCGTGTTTCTGGCCGCGCTCTTGTTCGGATTTCTGTATCAGGGCGGCGCCGAGCTAGCGCTGTGGGCTTCGATTCCGCGGGAACTGATCGTGGTCATTCAGGCATTGGTCATCCTGTTCACCGGCGCATTGGACAACATGGTGCGCATGCCGCTTGAAAAGCTGTTCCTGGGTATGCGGAAGAGGGCTGAGTGATGGAATTTTTCGTAACCCTCATTCAGGTTCTGGATTCGACCATTCGCCTGTCCACGCCACTGCTGCTTGCCTGTCTGGCCGGTCTGTTTTCGGAACGGGCCGGGATTTTCGACATCGGTCTCGAAGGCAAAATGTTGATGTCAGCGTTCTTTTCGGCTGCAATCGCAGCTGTCACAGGGTCCGTGTGGCTGGGCCTGCTGGCCGGTATCGCATCCTCATTGTTGCTGTCGGGCCTGCACGGGCTGGCGTCGATCACATTTCGGGGCAACCAATTGATATCGGGCGTGGCCATCAACTTTCTGGCCTCGGGCCTGACTGTCCTGGTCGCGCAAAGCTGGTTTAAGCAAGGTGGGCGGACACCCTCCCTGTTTGGCGGGGGCCGGTTCGAACCGATCAACTTCCCATTCGCCGAGTCCCTCAGCGGTGTGCCGATTATTGGTCCCATCTATTCCGAATTGCTCTCGGGCCACTCGATCCTGGTTTATGTCGCGTTCCTGATGGTTCCGGCCACGTGGTGGATTCTGTATCGCACCCGGTTCGGTCTGCGCCTGCGGGCGGTGGGTGAGAACCCTGCCGCAGTGGACACCGCCGGTGTCTCGGTTGTTGGCCTGCGGTTCGCCGCTGTCGCCATCTGTGGTGTGCTTTGCGGTATTGCAGGCGCCTATCTGGCTACGGCCTTGCAGGCAGGATTTGTCAAGGAAATGACCGCTGGTCGTGGCTTTATCGCCTTGGCCGCTCTGATCTTTGCCAAGTGGCGCCCGTGGCATGCCATGTGGGCCTGCTTGCTGTTCGGTCTGCTGCAAGCGATCGCGCTGCGGTTCCAAAATATCGACCTGGGTGGCGTCGTGATTCCCGTGCAGGTGATGGACGCCCTGCCCTATATCCTGACGGTGGTGATTCTTGCCGGGTTCGTCGGCAAAGCCATCCCACCTCGGGCGGGCGGAGAACCCTACGTCAAAGAGCGCTGATAAGGCCAGTTCCGAACTGAGTTTCAGTCCTGTTCGCTGCGGAGCGGCATGCAGAGTTGATTTTGCATGCCGCAACCGTTCTAAGAGGGTATGCACGTATACCTTCCCATAGCAGAAGTTTCTGTCAGCCCATTCCTGCTTTTGGGGATCGGCGGGGCTGTCGGCATTCTGTCCGGCATGTTCGGGGTTGGAGGCGGGTTTTTGATCACCCCGTTGCTGTTCATTATCGGCATACCCCCGGCGATTGCTGTGGCCACATCAGCAAATCAGGTTGTTGCCTCGTCTATTTCGGGCTTGCTGGCCCATCTCAGACGCAAGACCGTGGACCTGAAAATGGGAAGCGTTCTGCTGGCCGGAGGGCTGCTTGGTGCGGCCCTTGGAATGGTGGTTTTCAATTTCCTGAAGCATCTCGGGCAGGTCGATCTGGCGGTACAGCTTTGCTATGTCGTGTTTTTGGGCGCCATCGGAACCCTGATGTTTATCGAAAGCCTTGCGGCCATCCGAAAGGCCAGCCAGTCAGGCAATGGTCCTGCCCCCAAGCGACGTCAGCGAACCTGGGTTCACGCCCTGCCGTTCAAGAAGCGGTTCCCGGCGTCTGGACTTTACATCTCTGTCATACCTCCGGCGCTGGTCGGTTTCGGCGTTGGTGTTCTGTCGGCGATCATGGGAGTCGGCGGTGGGTTCATCATGGTTCCCGCAATGATCTATGTCCTTGGCATCCCGACAAAGGTGGTTATCGGGACATCCCTGTTCCAGATCATTTTCGTTGCCGGGTTCACAACGATGATACATGCGTCGACCAACTACAGTGTCGATGTTGTCCTCGCCCTGTTCCTGTTGCTGGGCGGTGTTTTGGGTGCGCAATTGGGAACGCAGATTGGTGCACGTCTGAAAGCCGAACAATTGCGTATCCTTTTGGCGCTTCTTGTCATGGGCGTCGCCGGTAAAATCGGGTTTGACCTTTTTCTACCGCCAGAAGAGATCTTTTCTTTGGCGGAACCCGGGGGAGTTTGATGTTGTTTGACCCACGGCACACGACAATTACCACCCTTGAAATCTCAACCCATAACAGGCAAGCCACGGCCATACGCAAAGTAACGGTACCATGCACATTTACCTGCCCATCGCCGAAGTCTCAGTAAACGCTTTCCTCTTGTTGGGGTTGGGCGGTATGGTCGGCATCCTGTCCGGCATGTTCGGTGTCGGTGGCGGCTTTTTGATGACCCCGCTGCTGTTCTTCATCGGTATTCCGCCGGCGGTGGCTGTTGCTACCGAAGCCAATCAGATCGTCGCATCATCCTTTTCCGGAGTTCTGGCACATTTCCGACGAAAGACCGTGGACCTCAAGATGGGAACGGTATTGCTGGTTGGCGGGCTTGTTGGGGCCGCTCTGGGCGTGGTTGTCTTCAACTATCTCAAAAGCCTGGGTCAGGTCGATCTGCTGGTGACACTCTGTTACGTTGTTTTTCTTGGCGTCATCGGCAGCCTGATGTTTGTCGAAAGCCTGAGGGCCCTGCGTAAAGCCAAGAAAGGCGGCGCGGCCCCTGCCAAGCGTCGGCAGCGGGGCTGGGTCCATGCCATGCCCTTCAAAATGCGTTTCCGCACCTCGGGCCTGTATATCTCGGTCATCCCGCCAGCTTTGGTCGGTCTGTGCGTTGGGGTTTTGTCCGCGATCATGGGCGTTGGCGGCGGCTTCATCATGGTTCCTGCCATGATCTATTTGCTGGGTATGCCGACCAAGGTCGTGGTCGGCACGTCGCTGTTCCAGATCATCTTTGTGACAGCCTTCACCACGATGCTGCACGCCACCACCAACTATACGGTTGATGTTGTTCTGGCGGTCTTGTTGCTGGTGGGCGGCGTCATTGGCGCCCAGATCGGAACCGTGATCGGAGCCCGCATGCCGGCGGAACAATTGCGCGTGCTGCTTGCCGCTCTGGTACTGGCCGTATGTGGCAAGCTGGCACTTGATCTGCTTATTGAACCTGCCGAGCTCTACTCGCTTGGCAGCGGTGGAGGGCACTGAGGATGTTGCGTTCGTTTATTGCCGCCCTGTGCTTGTTCTGCATGCCCGCTTTGGCGGCGGAAGAGCAGGTTGTCCTTGGTCTCAGCCAGGACCGGGTTGCCATCACCGCGACATTCGACGGATCGGAACTTCTGATATTTGGGGCAATCAAGCGGGAAACCCCAATCCCTTCAGGCCCTCCGGTCGAAGTCATCGTCGCGGTTGCTGGTCCGTCCGAGCCTGTCACCGTGCGACGCAAGGAACGCAAGCTTGGGATCTGGGTGAACACCGACAGTGTTCTTGTCGATCTTGCACCCAGCTTTTACGCCGTCGCAACCAGCGGACCCTTTGACGACATCCTGTCCGACACCGAAGACCTGCGCTACCGGATTTCGATCGAACGCGCGATCCGCTCGGTCGGTGCCGCGATGCATATCCGGGGCGCACAGGATTTTGCAGACGCCGTAATAAGAATTCGAGAACACGAACACCTGTATTCGATCCGCGAAAATACCGTGGCAGTGGATGAACAGACCCTGTTCCGCACCTCGATCGATATGCCCGCCGACCTGACCGAAGGCGATTATACCGCCCGGATTTTCCTGACCCGTGGCGGAGAGGTCGTCTCGCAATATGAAACGATCATTGATGTTCGGAAAGTTGGCCTAGAGCGTTTTTTGTACAATATGTCCCGCCAGCAACCCGTCTGGTACGGTCTGATGTCGCTGGTTATAGCGATCGCGGCAGGCTGGGGCGCCTCGACAGCCTTCCGGCTGTTGCGAGAAAAGTAACCGTCATCCTCGGCCGATATAGGGCATGGTCGTGGCCATGACGGTCATGAACTGCACGTTGGCCTCGGGCGGCAGGCTTGCCATATGCAGAACCGAACGCGCGGCGTCTTCCACGGCCATCGTCGGGTCTGGTGTCTCACCCGCGGATTGCGCCGCGTCCACAAGGCCCTGAACCATCTGCGTGCGCGCATTTCCGATATCGATCTGCCCGCAGGCAATTCCAAAGCGACGCCCATCCAGCGAAAGGCTGCGCGTCAGCCCTGTAATGGCGTGCTTTGTGGCCGAATAGTGTACCGAATTCGGGCGCGGAACATGTGCCGCTATCGAGCCGTTGTTTAAGATCCGACCGCCCTGTGGATTTTGGTGACGCATGATTTTGAAAGCTTCACGCGCAGAGAGGAACATGCCGTTCAGGTTCACGTTGACGCTTTGGTACCAATCGTCCAGAGCGATCTCGTCGATCGTGCCGCCCGGCGCAAAGATTCCGGCGTTGTTGAACAGAACATCCAGCCGCCCGGTGCGGTCTGTGAAAGACCGAAAAGCCCGTCCAACCGCATTCGGGTCGGTCACATCCGCAGGCAGGACGATGGCTGCCTGATGCTCTTTTGCCAGAGCATCCAGTTTGTCTTTGCTGCGCGCCAACAGCCCGACCGTCCACCCTTGAGACAAGAACAGCAGGGCCGTTGCCCGGCCAATACCTGAACTGGCACCCGTTACGATGATGGATTTCATGTCTCTTCCGCCTCCAATGTCAGCGACGCCGCCGGAATCGCCCTCAAGTCATCCACACGCAGGGGGTGCGTGGGCTTTGACAGGCGATTTCGCACCACCCAGATCAACCGCTCTTGCGCGCGCGTGATCGCGACATATGCCAGACGCTTCCACAATGGCTGTCCGGCCTCGGTCCGGCCCATACGAGCGGCGGCATAGAGGTCTGGAGCGAACACCTGAACCGTATCCCATTGTGACCCCTGCGCCTTGTGGATCGTCACGGCCGCTCCGTGCAAAAAGGTCGCCCCCATGCGGGCAGCGTAGGGAATAAAAGGCTCTTCCTCGTCCGGTTTTTCAATCTGAACGATCGAGGCGGCACTGACCTGAGGGTCTTCGGCCCCCACCACGTGAAGACGCGAGAACCCCGGCTTTCGTCCCGGCCCCAGATATACCACCTGAGCTCCTTTGATCAGCCCACGCGCCTCAAGGTCCAGCCGTTTCTTGCGATGTTTCAGGGGCAATTCGATCCCATCACAAATGAGCGGTTCACCTGCCAGCAATTCTGTATCCGGTGCGCCGTGAACTTGCCGGAAGGCCTGTATCAAACGAATGCGCGTGGCGTTGCGCCAGACGAGAACCGGGCTTCGGGCCATCAGATCGACCTCAACCCGCTGGCCCCAGACAACTCGGTCATCCCTACGGGCTGTTTCTTCGATCAGTCGCTCGAAATCCTCGAAGCCCATTGCCGGGTCAGCCAGCGCATGCGCAAGATCCAGAATTGGATTGTCCGCATCCTGGCGGTGCACCCGCTGGAGTGTCAGCTTCCTGGGTTCGGGCAATGCCTCGAAAACCATGCTGCCGGACTGGTTTACCGGTGCCAGCTGAGCCGGATCCCCGAACAACAGAAGGGTCGGGAAAATCTCTTTGAGATCATCGAACTGACGGTCATCCAGCATCGACGCTTCATCGACAAACCCGATATCCAGTGGTTCGTCACGGCGCTTCCACCCTGTGATGAAATCCGACCCTCGCAAACCGGCGGCGGCCAGGGCCCCGGGGATCGATTTGTTATTTTGATAGAAAGCAGCCGCGCGATCCAAGGCTTCATCCGTCAAACCTTCGATATCGGGGCGTTCGTCATTGCCGGCCAGCCATTCCGCAATACGCTCGTATTCCGGATCATAAACCGGCGTGTACAATATTCGGTGAATCGTGGTCGCAGGCACGCCGCGCAATCGCAGAACGCTTGCAGCCTTGTTCGTCGGGGCCAGGATGGCAAGGCTGCGCTTGTCTTTCGATTTGCGGCTTTCATAATCGCCGGACACGATCTGAACACCCGTCTCTGCCAGTGCCTTGTACAGCTCGACCAACAGCAGTGTTTTGCCCGAGCCGGCTTTGCCGATCACGGCCATCACACCGGATTTTCCTGCGCCCGGCAGTTTCAGAAGGGCATCATCTTCCAGATCAACACCTGCTGCCCGCAGCATCTCGGCGATGCTGTCATACGCGGCGGCCTGATCATCTGAGAACGTTACATTCGGCAAGGACATGGCGCGACCCTACAGGGCCGCGCCAGCCATCACCAGATGTGGATTGGCGTTTTCCGACACTTAAGCGGACAGGGCGAACCGGTGCTGTCTCTTCGGCCCGAATGCGGCCTTGAACCACATCCGAGACAGGTCGCGCGGGATGCCCGCACGCTCTGCCACACGGTTGCAGTCATCCGCGGAATAGGGCCACAATCCGACTGAAATCTGATCGCGCCCGCTGCCCTGGGTTCCCAGAACCTCGGGCGATGACCCGATCAGGCGATAGATTCTGATCATCCGGGCATCGAATACACCGGCAATATGCGTCAGGCCGAAACCTTCCATCATTTCACCGCCGCTCAACATGATGGCGCCGGCAGTATGCGGGCTGGCTGTTCGGGACAGGCAGAACCGGGTGACCTCCCAGATCAGGGGGCTGCAAATCGGCTTGCCGCCATTCAGATGACCAAAAACCTCATTGATCATCACCCGACCGGTCGTAGGCAATACACGCATCGACCCTCCGTGGCTGCCATCCGGCTCTTCCCAGATGACATAAAGCGGATTGAGATCATCGTATTCGTCCCGTTCTTCGCCCTTCTCGTTGACGTGGACATCCCACCCCAACCGGGTCTTGAACTGATCCGTACGATCTTTGAACATCCCCTCTGCCAGAGTCGGAAATCTGTGTAACTCATCGGCATATAGATAACGCAGCATGACTTGTTCCCCTTGTCGTCCTGTGCAGGAACGAAGGGAGTACAGAGTCGTGGTTAATTTTGCGTGTGGAGGCCGTTCGCCTCTTAAACCACTATTAATCCCCGGCTGAGTGCCGTGGCGATTGCGTGGGTTGTGTTATGTGCGCCCAGCTTTGAGCGCGCGCTTTCAATGTAAACGCGCAACGTATGCTCGGAAATCGTCAGGGAATGGGCCACTTGGGCGCGGCTGTATCCCAACGCCAAAAGTGTGATCGCGTCGATTTCCCTTGGCGACAAGCTGCGCGGGCAGTCCGGCTGCCTGTCTTTTTCAAACTCCAGCGCCTTGCGATTTATGTAATGCGCAACAAGAATCAAATCTCGCCCGTAAGTCGAGATAAAGTTCTTCCAGGTTTGATCATCACAACTGTGGTTGACCGTGAACAGGGCGAACTGACCATTTGGACCCCGAATTGGGATGGAATACCCCTGATTTCCAACGCCATGGTTTTGCGCATCCAGAAGGAAAGCCTTTGCCACCTTGCCGGACCAATCCAACGACTTCCAGTCAACCGGATGAAACCGCTGGAAACACCCCAAGATCACAGGGTCGATACGGTGATAGTTTTTTTCCCTGTAGCGCTCATCCCAGGCGTCTGAATAGGTGGTGTAGCCGTATTGATCTCCGGCACCGTCAACCCAGTGATACGTCAGGTGCTCGACCTTCAACGCGTCCCGCAAACGCTCAGCTACGGCGCTGAGTTCTTCAAGCGTGTTGGTGTTTTCCAAATCCTGAAGGATTTGACCCAAATCGACCTTCGTTGCCATTCGCGGGCGCTCGTGCCTCGTTCTTCAAGGACGCAATCTCGGCAGCCGCGATCAGTCTTGTGTCATCAAGCTGCTCTGCAAGCGCGGTCAAACCATTCGCAACGGCGAAAGCATTGAGGTCCGACAATACGTCCAATATCCACTCATTTTGCGCCATCAGGGTCTCTCTGAAACAGTTAACGAAGGGTTAACACAACCATAACATGTATGATCTTTTTTGGCCTATTCACCGGTTTCTACTCCCCAAAAATAGCGATGGGCAAAATTGCAAGCATTTGAAAGATTGTCAGAGGCCTGAAAAACACAAAAGACCCGCGAACCAGCAAAGTGATTCGCGGGCGTTTTTTGTCTACAACCCTGGCGCGTTATCAACCTGCGTCCAGGACTTCCTCGAGGGTACGCAGACCAGTACGCGGCGCCTGAACAAGAACGGACATATTGCCCGGCTTGTGCTCGTTCCGCAGCATTTTCATGTGGGCCTCGGGCAAGTCATTCCAGGTGAACACCTCGGACATGCAGGGGTCAAGGCGGCGCTCGACCATCAGCTTGTTCGCGGCTGCCGCCTGCTTCAGATGAGCAAAGTGCGAGCCCTGCAAACGCTTTTGGTGCATCCACATGTAGCGCACATCGAATGTACAGTTGAAACCCGATGTTCCGGCGCAAATCACGACCATACCGCCTTTTTTCACAACGAAGGTCGATACCGGGAAAGTGCTTTCACCCGGGTGTTCGAACACCATGTCAACATTGTTGCCTTTGCCGGTTATGTCCCAGATCGCCTTGCCGAATTTGCGGGCCTCTTTGAACCATTCGGCATATTCCGGTGTGTTGACCGTGGGCAATTGACCCCAGCAGTTGAAGTCGCGACGGTTCAGAACACCTTTGGCGCCCAGCCCCATAACGAAATCACGCTTGCTTTCGTCTGAAATCACACCGATTGCATTTGCGCCTGCGGTATTGATCAATTGGATTGCGTAGGACCCCAGACCCCCGGATGCGCCCCAGACCAGGACATTCTGACCCGGTTTGAGATCGTGTGGCTCGTGGCCAAACAGCATCCGGTATGCGGTTGCCAGCGTCAGGGTGTAGCACGCCGCTTCTTCCCATGTCAGATGCTTGGGGCGCGGCATAAGCTGCTGTGCCTGCACGCGGGTGAACTGGCTGAACGAGCCATCCGGCGTTTCATAGCCCCAGATCCGCTGGCTGGGCGAATACATCGGATCACCGCCGTTGCATTCCTCGTCATCGCCGTCGTCCTGGTTGCAGTGGATCACAACCTCATCGCCAACTTTCCAGCGCTTCACCTTGTCGCCAACGGCCCAAACGATGCCCGACGCATCCGAACCCGCGATATGGTAGGGTGCTTTGTGACCGTCAAACGGGCTGATCGGCTGCCCCAGAGCGGCCCAGACGCCGTTATAGTTGACCCCTGCGGCCATAACCAGAACCAACACTTCGTTGCTGTCCAAGGTTGGAACATCTACAACTTCCTGCCGCATGGCGGTGTTCGGCTCACCATGACGTTCTTTGCGAATGGCCCAAGCGTACATTTGCTTTGGGACATATCCCATGGGTGGGATTTCACCCATTTCATACAGATCTTTTTCAGGTGCCTCGTACGACGCGATACCACTTTCGGTGTCCAAAGCCATGCCGGCCTCCTCTGTTCAGTGCCTTTGCCGCGACGCAGAATCGCGCGCTTCACAGACTGGAATATTGGTCGATGAGTAATATTGCAACCGTTTTTGGTGCCATATTGTAATTTTATGACCCAGCGGTTGCAGAAAGCTATTTTGCGGCTGCAGAAACCTGGTAACTTGAATCCGTTGGGACGGATGCGGCGTAATAGTCCAGAAGATCGCCGCGCTGACCTGATACGGACAGCATATTCCCCTGTCGGTTCAGAATCCGGCGTTCAACCAGTTGATCCAGAGCATTTGATATGGCCTGCGAATTGTCCTTGGTCTGCGGATCATCGCGCTCCATCATCTGTCGGATTTGTGACAGCACGTCTTCTTCGGACATCGGGCCGTTGTCGCGCACCAGCAAACAGGCCGCTGGTGCCGGCACCAGCGGAATAGCATGCTGGATACGCTGCATCAGCGCCCGGGCCAAATCCGTCATCATGTCGTCACTGCCTTCAGCCCGGAATTCCCTGAGAGAGATCGGCCTGCCGTACCGGACGGACGCCAGACCGAACCGCTTGTATCGGCCGATCAAACGACGCCAGATCTGTTTCACTATCCAGCGCGTGATGACGCCGATCCGTGCGCGAAACCGTCGCTCTGTCCCAAGTGCTGCGCGGGTCAGGATGGTGTCTTCCAACACACGGTCGTAATTCAGGGCAACCGGGACAAACACCACATCGCGCCCCTGTGGCGACGTTCCATCCATAATATATTTGAGCAGTCCAAGCTTGGGGCGCGCAATAGCCCCGGTCAGGCTCAGCCCGCCTTCTGGAAACATGGCTTGAGTTACGCCGGCTTCGGTTGCGTGGCGCACATAGGTGGATAGAACCTGACGATAGAGTTCGCTGCCGGACTTGCGCCGGATAAAATACGCCCCCATCGCCCGGATCAATCGGCTGAGCGGCCAGACCCGGGCCCACTCTCCGACAGCATAAGACAGTGCAGAATGTCGGGCTGCAAGATACGTGACCAAAACGTAATCCATGTTGCTCCGGTGGTTCATGACAAAGACAACGGTAGCTTCGGGGTCAATGCTCCTGACGGATTCTTCGTCCTGATAGCTAAGCCGCACCTCGTAGAATGTGTTGCTCAGCAAGCGGGCCAACCGGATCGCAAAGCTGAAATAGGCGAAGGCGGAAAAGGACGGAACGATCTCTCGGGCATAACGACGTGCCTGCTCCGAGGCGACGGCCTCGGGCATGCCGGTTTCACGGGCATGTTGCTGAACCGCCTGGCCGACCTGCGGATCATAAATCAAGCGCTGGATCATGTCGTGCCGACGCGCCAGCTTGAAGGGCTGGATCGGGCGTTGAAGGCGCTGGTTCAGGCGCGCCACCGCGCGTTCCAGTCTGCGACGGAAAAACCAGCGGACGGATGGAAACAGGAAATGCGATGCGAAAGTGACCATGGCAAAGACCACGATCAGCACGAAAAGCCAAAGCGGAAGTTCCACGGTTTGCGTCATGGCGGCAGATTGCCACCAATCACAGCCGCCCACAATCTGAACAATTGCGACATGCCGCAACGCAGCGAATTGACATGTCCCGAAAATTGCGCTTTAGAACCTTAAGACGTAATTTTATTGCCCACTGAAAGGCGAGGCCCCGCTATGACGCAGACGCAGAAAGATCGCCCCTGGCTCATCCGAACCTATGCCGGTCATTCCACGGCCAAAGCCTCGAACGCGCTTTATCGGGGGAATCTTGCGAAAGGCCAAACCGGTCTGTCCGTGGCCTTCGATCTGCCCACGCAAACAGGCTATGACAGCGACCACACCTTGGCCCGCGGTGAAGTCGGCAAGGTCGGTGTGCCGGTCTGTCATCTGGGCGACATGCGGGTTCTGTTTGACCAGATTCCGCTTGAGCAGATGAACACATCGATGACGATCAACGCCACTGCGCCATGGCTTTTGGCGCTTTATATCGCCGTCGCGGAAGAGCAAGGCGCGGATGTATCCAAACTACAGGGCACAGTTCAAAACGACCTGATCAAGGAATACCTGAGCCGCGGCACTTATGTTTGCCCGCCCAAGCCGTCGCTCAAGATGATCGCGGACGTGGCCGAGTATTGCTATACCAATGTTCCGAAATGGAACCCGATGAACGTGTGCTCGTATCACCTGCAAGAGGCAGGTGCGACCCCAGAGCAGGAACTGGCCTATGCCCTAGCCACTGCCATCGCCGTGCTGGACGAATTGCGCCCACGTGTACCTGCCGAGGATTTCCCGGCGCTATGCGGCCGGATTTCCTTTTTTGTGAATGCTGGCATCCGCTTTGTCACCGAAATGTGCAAAATGCGCGCCTTCGTGGATCTTTGGGATGAGATCCTGCAACAACGCTATGGCGTTGAAAATCCGAAATTCCGTCGATTCCGCTATGGCGTGCAGGTGAACTCTCTGGGCCTGACCGAGCAGCAGCCCGAAAACAACGTCTATCGCATCCTGATCGAGATGCTGGCCGTTACCCTGTCGAAGAATGCCCGCGCCCGAGCGGTGCAGTTGCCCGCCTGGAACGAGGCGCTGGGTCTGCCGCGCCCGTGGGACCAGCAGTGGTCGATGCGGATGCAGCAGATCCTGGCCTACGAAACCGATCTCCTGGAATACGATGACCTGTTCGATGGCAACCCCGCTGTCGATGCCAAGGTGAAAGAGTTGAAAGAAGGCGCGCGGGCCGAACTGGCCAACCTGGATTCGATGGGCGGCGCGGTCGCTTCGATCGAATACATGAAGTCCCGACTGGTGGATTCCAACGCTGAACGCCTGAACCGGATCGAACGCAATGAAACCGTTGTTGTTGGTGTGAACAAATGGATCGAAGGCGAGGCATCACCCCTGCAAACCGAAGACGGTGGCATCATGGTTGTTGATCCTGCCGTGGAACAAGAACAGATCGACCGCCTGAACACGTGGCGCGCAGAACGGGACGAAGCGGCCGTAACCGCTGCCCTGGCCGCGCTGCGTGAAGCGGCACAGACCGGGGCAAACATCATGGAACCGTCCGTTGCCGCCGCAAAGGCCGGCGCGACAACGGGCGAATGGGCCGAAGAAATGCGCAAAGTCTATGGAACCTATCGCGGCCCAACTGGTGTTTCGGGGTCTGTTTCGAACAAGACCGAAGGGCTGGACGACCTGCGTGCCGCCGTTGATGCCGTCAGCGACAAGCTGGGCCGGCGTCTGAAGTTCCTTGTAGGCAAACCCGGGCTGGACGGCCATTCCAACGGTGCCGAACAGATCGCCTTCCGTGCCCGCGATTGCGGTATGGACATCAGCTATGAGGGCATTCGCCTGACACCCGAAGAAATCGTTGCGGCCGCCCGCGAAGATGACGCGCATGTCATTGGACTGTCGATCCTGTCCGGCAGCCACCTTCCACTGGTCAAAGACGTCATGGAACGTCTGCGGCAGGCAGGGTTATCTCATATCCCAGTAGTGGTGGGCGGCATTATTCCGGACGAAGATGCCGAAAAACTGAAAACCATGGGTGTGGCCAAGGTCTACACCCCGAAAAACTTCGAACTCAATTCGATAATGGGCGATATTGTTACTCTGGCGGATCCTCGGAACCTCGCCGCAGAGTAAATTAGCTGCAAGGCACTTTTTCTCCTGTTTCCGTCTCTGAAAAATTCGGGATGGAATACGCTGATAATTGGAATTACGGTGCGCGCTCATGTGCACCGTAGTTATTATCTGATGGAGAAGAATGATGGGGATCAATCTTGAGAATATGTCGCGCAAAGACCTTTTGGCTTTGCGCAATGACATTGAAAAAGCTTTGGTCAGGGCAGAAAAACGCGAACGTCAGGAGGCTTTGAAAGCTGCAGAAAAGGCTGCGGCAGAATTCGGCTTCTCTTTGTCTGAACTGTCCGAAGAAACGTCGCGCAGTGTTAAGCCAACAAAAACAAAGGCTAAATACCGTAATCCGGAGAATCCCGATCAAACCTGGACCGGTCGCGGCCGCAAACCTCAATGGGTGCATGACGCGCTGACGGCAGGCGCGGATATTTCTGATCTGGAAATCTAATCTGAGCGATTTGGAAAATGACAATTCATATTGGCGCCGAAAAAGGCGAAATAGCTGAAACCGTTCTATTGCCCGGTGATCCCTACCGGGCGAAATGGGCGGCCGAGACGTTTTTGGATGATGTCAAACAGGTCAATAACGTTCGGGGAATGCTTGGCTTTACCGGAAACTGGAAGGGAAACCCCGTAACAATTCAGGGAAGCGGCATGGGAATGCCGTCCCTTTCCATTTATGTAAACGAGTTGATCCGCGATTACGATGCGAAAACCCTGATCCGCATCGGATCCTGCGGGGGGATGCAGGACAGCGTCAAAATTCGTGACGTTATTCTGGCCATGACATCAACCACGCTGAGCACGCCGTCGCGCGGCATCATGAAAGAGCTCAACTTTGCGCCCTGCGCCGATTGGGGGCTTCTGCAAGCTGCCGCCACAGCGGCTGCCGCCAAGGGAACGCCGACCCATGTTGGTGGAATTTACTCGTCAGATGTCTTTTATGACGAACGTCCAGATCTCAATGAACAGATGGTGCGTCACGGCATTCTGGGGGTCGAGATGGAAGCGGCCGAACTCTATATCCTGGCGGCGCGCCACAAATGCCGCGCCTTGGCCGTTCTCACTGTTTCCGACCACCTGTTGACCGGAGAGGCCCTGCCATCGTCAGAACGTGAAAGCAGCTTTGGTGAAATGGTGGAAATCGCGCTTCAGGCTGCGTTCCCCAACAGCTGATGGTGGGCAGGCACGAGGAAACGGGTGCCTGCCTTTGCTAACGCCCGTGCGAGCGATCATAACCATTGCTCGCAGGGCTGTCCCACCCCTTCAAATCACCACTGGCAGGAGCGAATACCTCGACCAGCAAGGGGTAGCATGCAGCCGTTTCCGAGGAATGTTCCGAGGAACAATCCCCGCCCGGACAGGCGCTGAGGTTGCCCAGCAAATCAATCTCGGCAAAGAATTCCAGAAAATCCCCGGGCCGCACGGGTGAGGCTTTCATGAAGTACTGACCCGTGTCGCGGGTGAAACCGGTACACATGAAGACGTTCAGTACGTCGTGCACCGCGGGTTCGGCTTCGGTCAGCGGAATATTGAGGTGATCCGCAAGCGCGCGGGTCAGGTTGGAGTGGCAACAATGATGGTATTGCGTACCGGACAAAAGGTTGCCCGTATACGGATCGCATCGCGTGCCGATGACGTCATGAACCGACCCCCCATAGGAATCGATCCCGTACCACTCCAGCGTATCCGCAATAATCGTGGCCATCGGGCGCAGATGAGGAAAACTGGACCACATCCGCTCTCCGGTGGTCAGATGCGTGCCATGCAGCGCCCGGGTTTTTCCGGAATAGAAGCGTTCCGACAGGTCGTTTCGGTTCCAGAGGTTCAGATCGCCAACCTGCGACCCCTCGACGGAAGTGATGCGAAAGAAATGGCCGGCAGGCACTTCAAAACAACGTGCATCACGTGGCGGCACCAGCACTTCGCCCGTTTTGCTTGCGCGTTCGCGAAGGGACTTCATCCAAGTCACATCCGGTCGCGGCAATGCCTCGTTCGGGTAACAGATGACAGGGGAAACCGCGCGACGGGCTTCGGCATCTTCAGGCAGGTGGAGAGTGTTTTCTGAAACGGTCATGCCGGGCAGAGTGGCGCATTATTCAATTCTCGGAAAGCCCTATCTTTCAGGGGTCACGCGCCTTCAAACACTGCAAAGGTTGGTCCAGTGCAGTGATTTCGGCACCGCAGAAGCTGCACCGCCAGATGCCGTGGCTCTTGTCCTGCCGCCACCTGCAATCACGTGTCAGCCCGGAATGGCGCGAGCGCCAGAGGAAATAGGCAAACACGCCGGCCGCCAGAAGAAGCAGAAGAACAGGCATCCCTCTGCTTTGCCGATAAACCGTCAGTTTGCAAGCCTTGCAGCCTGTATCAGGCTGCGTTTGCGTATTCGAAAAGCTCTGGTTCCTTGTCAGCCTTCGCAGGTTCGGGCGTGTAATAGGCCCATGCCTGTTCAAGCAGTTCCAGCGCGTCTTGGGCGGCGCTTTTCCGTTTGGATGTGTCTTTGCTCATTGGAGTGATCCTGACTAAAGCTCATCACTCCTCCCTGCCAAAAAAATAAGGCAATGCAGCCGGGGCTGCATCGCCTATTTTTGCAAGATGGACATGCGAAAACCGCAAATCGGGCCTGTGTTTAGACCGCGCGCTCGACCATCATCTTCTTGATCTCGGCAATCGCCTTGGCCGGGTTCAGACCTTTCGGACAGGTCTTGGCGCAGTTCATGATGGTGTGACAGCGGTAGAGCTTGAACGGATCTTCCAGTTCATCCAGACGCTCACCAGTGGCTTCATCCCGGCTGTCGATGATCCAGCGATAGGCATGCAGCAAGGCAGCGGGGCCAAGATAGCGATCACCATTCCACCAGTAGCTGGGGCATGAGGTCGAGCAGCTGGCGCACATCACGCATTCATAAAGACCATCCAGCTTCTTGCGATCTTCGATGGATTGTTTCCATTCCTTCGCAGGGCGATTGGTCTTGGTTTCCAGCCACGGCATGATGGACGCATGCTGGGCATAGAAATGAGTCAGATCAGGGATCAGGTCCTTGACCACCGGCATATGCGGCAGCGGATAGATTTTCACATCGCCCTTGATCTCATCCATGCCATAGATACAGGCCAGCGTGTTGATCCCGTCGATGTTCATCGCGCAAGATCCACAGATGCCTTCGCGGCAAGACCGGCGGAACGTCAACGTCGGATCGATCTCGTTTTTGATCTTGATCAGCGCGTCCAGTACCATCGGACCGCACGTATCCATATCAACGAAATAGGTGTCGACACGCGGGTTCTGCCCGTCATCGGGGTTCCAACGATAGATTTGGAACTTGCGCACGTTCGTGGCGCCGTCCGGCTTTGGCCAGGTCTTGCCGGTGGTAATCCGGGAATTCTTGGGCAGGGTCAGTTGAACCATGTCAATTCTCCATTCAGCACAAGGCCGCCTTTCAGCCTGTCCGGGCGCATTCAGACGCCCCTCGGTTATAATGCCCCCAATGGGCGATGTTCACGTCGAAATCCGGCGAAAGCCAATCCGCAAGGCTTTGCGGATCGTCCCGGTCGATATCAAAGCGCAGAAAGCGCGGGTTGTCGTCAAAGAAAGCTTCGACCTCGGAATGGTGCACGTCATACATATGCGCCCAGCCCCGTTTTACCTCGTCGGCCGTCTGTCCATTGGCCTTGCAGCATCGCTCTAGGTACCTACCGCCGGAATGGTTGGCACGTGATGCGATCCAGTCATCGCGATTGCGCGTGTTCAGCAAGAAAAAGGCGTCGGGGTAAGCCGCGTGCAGCTCTCGAAAGAAACGCGCGCCGTCCAGCATGAAGCGCGAATTGACAAAGGCGATATCGGTGAAGGCCCGGACGGCACCAAACCCATCCAGCGGTCTGCGCCCCATGGCAATATTGGTTACCATCCGATGTGCAAGGTTTAGACCCTGTTCATCTTCCCAATGCACCGAAGGAATCCCGCTGTTCTGAAACAGCTTGTGAAACGAGGTCGTCGCACAGCGGTTCAAGCCGATCAGGATGATCTTGGGATCGCTTTGCCCGGATTTGAGTTTCTCGACCGTCATTGCGGGCACCAGCAAAGCATACGCCTTGGCACGCCTGGGATTTCACCATGACTTGCGCTTTTTTGAACGCCCCTCCGGCATGTGACATGATCAAAAGCGGCTTGTTTGGCTTCCCGGGGTGATATGGTGCTTGCGCCAGTCACACGTTCAACTCCGCTCGAACACTTTGAACGCGGCAAAGCTGTTCTTTGAGGCATGCGCATGCCCTTTGACGGCAAACGGGTTCTCTTCTTCACAATAGAGCTGCCAGCCGGGCATGAATTCTTCAACCCACAGGGAATACGGGCGATGGCGCACATGCTGGTTGGAAGGGTTCTGGTCAAAATCAGACGAATAGATAACGACAAAACGCTTTGCCAGTCCGAACAACCGCCGCATGTAGTTTTCGAAAACGCTGTCCTCGGTCAGATGATAAATGACATCCAGCGAAAGAGAAACGTCATGCGGCTCAACCTCGGAATCGGCGTTTTTGAACACCCAATTGGGGCGGGATCGAAAAACTTCGTTGCAGCGCCGAACGCAGAGGTCCGAGACATCTAGACCGGTATAATTCGGGATATCAAACAATTGCGCCTGATTTCCGTCGCCCGATCCCAATTCTACAACCGAGTCCACGCCTTCCATCTCGACCATCGTGTTGATGAAATTCGCTTTGTAGACAGCAAGACGCCCGTAAGACCCCGCTCCCGAGGTCTTGCCGCGCTCATATCGGCGTTGCCAATAATCGGTCGAAGAAAACTCTGCCATCTCGCCCCTGTTCCTGACCAGCCCTTAGAACGTCCGCGCTTTGGGCGCGATTTTCTGCAAGCTGATACCGCCTTGGTCCTCGGTCGTCAGCGGATCAACGATGACCGGACGATAGCTGAGCTCAACCTTGTTGCCCTCGACCCGGCTGACCGTGTGAACACGCCAGTTTTCGTCATCACGCTCGCTGAAGTCTTCATGCGCGTGGGCCCCTCGGGATTCCTTGCGGGCCTCGGCGCCGACGATGGTGGCAAGCGCGTTTGGCATCAGGTTGGTCAGTTCAAGGGTTTCCATCAGATCGCTGTTCCAGACCAACGAACGGTCTGTGACCTTCAGGTCGTCCATCTTTGCGGCAATCGCCGTCATCTTCTCGACGCCTTCGGCCATGGTCTTGGCGGTTCGGAACACGGCCGCATCCGCCTGCATGGTCTTTTGCATCTCAAGCCGAAGATCGGCGGTTGGGATTGAACCGCTGGCGTTACGCACCGCATCAAAACGGTCAAACGCCTTGTCGACCGACGCCTGGTTCAGAACCGGGTTGGGGGATTCGGCGTCGACAACCTTGCCAGCCCGGATCGCTGCCGCCCGGCCAAAGACCACAAGGTCAATCAGCGAGTTCGACCCCAGCCGGTTCGCACCGTGGACCGAGGCACAACCGGCTTCGCCAACGGCCATCAAACCGGGAACGACCGCAGTCGGATCCTCGGCAGTTGGGTTCAGAACCTCACCCCAATAGTTGGTGGGGATACCGCCCATGTTGTAATGCACGGTGGGCAGAACCGGGATCGGTTCCTTCGTGACATCCACACCCGCAAAAATCTTGGCGCTTTCCGAGATACCGGGCAGGCGCTCCGCCAGAGCTTCGGCAGGCAAGTGGCTGAGGTTCAGGTGAATGTGATCCCCTTCGGCCCCTACGCCACGTCCCTCGCGGATTTCCATGGTCATCGAGCGCGAAACGTAATCGCGTGGTGCGAGGTCCTTGTACTGGGGCGCATAGCGCTCCATGAACCGTTCACCTTCCGAGTTTGTCAGGTACCCGCCTTCGCCGCGCGCGCCTTCGGTGATCAGACAGCCCGAACCGTAGATGCCGGTAGGGTGGAACTGAACGAATTCCATATCCTGCAAGGCCAGCCCGGCACGGGCCACCATGCCGCCGCCATCGCCGGTGCAGGTATGGGCCGAGGTGGCGCTGAAATAGGCACGGCCATAGCCGCCGGTCGCCAATACCACCATCTTGGCGTTGAAGACATGCATGGTGCCATCGTCCAGCTTCCAGCAGACGACACCCTGACATTGACCGTCTTCGGACATGACCAGGTCAATGGCGAAATATTCGATGTAGAACTCGGCGTTGTTCTTCAACGACTGCCCATACAATGTATGCAGAATCGCGTGGCCGGTCCGGTCGGCGGCTGCACAGGTGCGTTGTACCGCAGGACCTTCTCCGAATTCAGTGGTGTGTCCACCGAAGGGGCGCTGATAGATCTTGCCCTCTTCCGTACGGCTGAACGGAACGCCATAGTGCTCCAGCTCGTAGACCGCCTTTGGCGCCTCGCGGGCAAGGTACTCCATCGCGTCGGTATCGCCCAACCAGTCCGAGCCCTTGACGGTATCGTACATGTGCCATTGCCAATGGTCGGGGCCCATATTCGACAACGACGCGGCAATGCCACCCTGCGCGGCCACGGTATGAGAACGGGTTGGGAAAACCTTGGTCACGCAGGCCGTACGCAGGCCTTGTTCCGCCATACCCAATGTCGCCCGCAGACCGGCCCCACCGGCGCCAACAACGACCACGTCATATTCATGCGTTTCGTATTCGTATGCAGCCATTTCTTTCAGCTCCGGGAATTAGAGGGCAATGCGCGCGATGGCGAAGATGCCGGTCGCAGCCGCACCGTAGGACAGGCAGGTCACCAGAATGATCAGGACCTTTTCAAGCGTGCCGTGAACATAGTCCTCAAGCATCACCTGCGCACCGTCTGCGAAGTGTTTGAAGCCAACTGCCAGCGTCAGTGCTGCCACGATGGCAGGGAAGGGCCGCGAATAGTATTCAAGTACCACGTCAAACGGCTGACCCAGAACCGGGCCGAAGGTGAAAACAAACAAAGGCACAAGGATCAGCAGAGCCACCGAGCTGACTTTCATCGCCCAGAAATGGGCGGTGCCGGATTTCGCCGAGCCAAGGCCAGCGGCGCGTTTGCGGTCGGTCAGATAACGCATGTCAGGCCTCCAATCACGCGACGATGACAAGGGTCAGAAGGGTCAGCACGACCGATCCGATGACAACGGCCCAGCCCAGCTTTGTCGCTGTGGGAAGGTCCAGCCCAATCGCATTGTCCCAGATCAGGTGCCGTACACCGGCCAGCGTGTGATACCAAAGACCCCATACGGACAGAGCCATCACCAGATCGCCAAGCACCGAAGTAATCACTCCGTTCGCAACGGCGAAGGCCTCGGGCGACGTTGCTGCGGCCAGAAACCACCAGACGATCAGCAGCGCCGCCAGCAGTAGCGCGTTTCCGGTGATGCGTGTCAGGATGGATGTGACCGACGTCAGCTGTGGACGATAGATCGACAGGTGCGGCGAAAGTGGGCGGTTGCCCCGATTTACATCGGCCATGGCGGCTCCTTTTCGGTTGGCTACCGAACGTTTTACTGTTTTTTGCGACACTGTCACGTGCTGCGGGTGCAAAAACCACTAAATTCAGCGCAATTTGACGGATTATTCCGGTATGTGATCACACAAAATATTGTCGTGATCACATTTAACATTCCCCTTCATCAATGTTAGCGATTTCAAGATCAAAGGCATGTGATCACGAATCTCCTGACTGTCATTTCAGGCCCGCTGTTTGCTGCGTCACTTCGCGCAGCAGTTTCTTGCGAATTCGTTCCGGGTAGTCCGCGAAGCCCGAGGCCGAAACGACAAAAGCGCCTTCGCCCACGATGACATTCTCAAAGAAATAGGCCGTCAGGTCCGGTTCACTTTCTTCAATGGCCAACGCATTGACGACAATGCCTCGGTCCCGCAAAGCCGCGTGAACTTGCGTCGGTTCGACGCCTTCATTGGATACGCCGTCCCCAGACAGATCGATCAGTCTCCGTTTGCAATCGGATACGGACTCAAACGCGTCCAGCGTCGTGTGCAGCGCCTCGCCAATCGCGGTCGAGAAGTTCCGCCAGATG
Source organism: Ruegeria sp. HKCCE3926 (assembly GCF_017872515.1). NCBI lineage: Bacteria > Pseudomonadati > Pseudomonadota > Alphaproteobacteria > Rhodobacterales > Roseobacteraceae > Ruegeria > Ruegeria sp. HKCCE3926. The sequence goes on from NZ_JAEDOU010000004.1 coordinate 171,433, forward strand.
CGTGGATCTTCGGCAACCTGATCGGCGAAACGATCCAGCGCCGCGAAACTGTCGACTCGAGTCCAGGGGATTGTGACCTGCTGGCGCGACGACCCGGTCCATTGCACCAGCATCAACTGAGCCTGACCACGAACCAATGCCTCGGACACGATCGGGTCGCGCAGACCAGCGGCCAACCCGTCCATCTGGATACGAAACTCGCTGGCGTCGACCGAGCCGGAAACATCAACCGCCAAGGCCAGCGCCAGATCGCAGGCCTGAGCCGTCGGCGCCAGACAAACGCTGGTCAATATCGCGCGCAGAATATGCATGGTGCAAGCCTAACACGGCTTGCACGCAAATGGCTCACATTACCGTCAGCAGGCCTATTGCGGCATGAGCGCCCAATAATCGAGATCCAGAAGCACATCCGGCAAATACCGGCCCTCGTCATTCTTCAACACGAACGGATCACCACCCTTTGTCGCCACCAGACGCAGGCGGATCGCACCCACGCCGGGAACACCGGTTTCCGCCTTATCCAGAACTTCGGACCAGGCCTTGATCGTGTCGCCCGCGAAACATGGGTTGGCATGCGCGCCGCCATTCAGGCCGACAATCATCTGCGCGTTCGCAAGCCCATTGAACGACAATGTCCGCGCCATCGAGATCACGTGCCCGCCATAGATCAACCTGCCTTCCGGGCGGAACGTCAGATCGAAATGCACCTTGGCGGTGTTCTGCCACAATCGCGTGGCCAGCATGTGTTCGGCCTCTTCCACGGTGACGCCGTCCACGTGGTCGATTTTCTCTCCGATTTCATAGTCGCCCCATCGATGCGCTTCACCGGCCAAAGCGAAATCGTAATTCGAGAAATCCAGACCTTCGGGCACGATCAGATCCTGGGGCGTCAAGGCCTTCTTCAATTCGGGAACAACCGTTTCGGGCGCTGGCGCATTCACGTCTGCCTTGCGCACCATCACCCAACGGACATATTCGATGACGACTTCGTCCAATTGGTTCAATCCACGGGTGCGGACCCAGACGACACCTGTTTTCCCGTTGGAATTCTGTTTGACGCCAATCACCTCGGACACAGATCGCAGGGTATCACCGGCATAGACGGGTTTCAGCCAGCGGCCTTCGCCATAGCCAAGATTGGCAACCGCGTTCAACGAGACATCCGGAACCGTTTTGCCGAACACCAGATGAAACGCCGCCAGATCATCAAGCGGACTTTCCGGCAAACCGCAATCCCGGGCAAATTCGTCCGAAGAATACAGCGCGTGACGCGCGGGATAAAGCGCGTGATACAAACCGCGTTCGCCCTCGGTCACTGTGCGCGGCACGGCGTGATGCAACACCTGCCCCACAGAATAATCCTCGAAGAATCGGCCCGGATTTGTTTTTACCATTACTGCTGTCCCAGTTTCATGTCGGGGGAATAGTCGGCGTCGACCTCTTTGGTCACAGCCTGCGCACACCGCATTACATTGTTAGCTGAGTCAAAGGCATAGGACGGGTCGCCGTACAGCTCCCATCCCTTCGCCAGCGCATCTGACACTTTGTGGCAGAAGGCTGACGTGTCTTCTTCGGTCAACAAACGATAGAGTTTCGCCATGGGGTCAGGTCCTCATGAGCCAAACGGAGACGGACCGACCAGGCCGTGGATATATCCGATAATCCCCAGCAGCACGATCGACGCCACAAAGAACATGGCATCCTTGCCATAGGTTCCCGGCTCACTGGGCGTCCAGTCGGGTTCGGTCTTGTTGATCACAACAACTTCGACCACGGCCCATGCCAGAAGACCGCCGAACAGGATGATCGAGGCCAGATCTCCGTTCACCAGCAAATGCGCAAAGGCCCACAGCTTGAAACCACCCAGCATCGGATGGCGAAACTTGTTCAGCACCCGGCCTTTGGTGTCCGCGGGGCTCATCATGAAGATCGCGATCAGAACCAACAGATTATTGACGTGAATCAGGAAGGTCGGCGGCGCCCAGACATAAATGAAGTCGGTCATGCGATAGCCGAACACCATCAGCAGGATCGACGCTACCAGCGCCAGGGCTACTGCACCCTTGCCCCCGTCGCCCATCGCGGCACGGCGTTCAGGCGCCACACGTTTGAACAGATGCGCGGCCCACCACAGTGCCACGCCCAAGATCAGAAGAACAAAGCCCATGCTGGCTTACCCCGCTTGCAAAGCTGAAATCGCCTCTGCTTTTGCCAGAATTTCACGGGCCGTTGCAACGTGCAGGTTTTCAACGATCTTGCCATCCACGACGGCAACACCCTGCCCTTGCGCTTCGGTCTCTTCGAATGCCGAAATTTGGCGGCGGGCCAGATCGATCTCGTCATCCGATGGTGCGAAGGCCGTGTTGGCCACATTGACCTGGGCCGGATGGATCAGTGTTTTGCCATCAAAGCCCATGTCGCGGCCCTGCGCACACTCGGCGGCCAGACCCTCGGCATCCTTGAAAGCGTTGTAAACGCCATCAATGATGATCAGCCCTTCGGCCTTGGCGGCCAACAGGCACAGACCCAGCGAAGTCATCATCGGCAGGCGATCGGGGCGAAAGCGGGTTTGCAGCTCTTTGGCCAGATCGTTTGTGCCCATCACGAATCCGGCCATCAGCGGATGCGCGGCGATCTCGGCAGCGTTCAGCATTCCGCGCGGCGTTTCCATCATGGCCCAAATCGGCAATTCTCCGGTGATCGCCGCCAGAGCATCCACGTCAGCCGCCGAATTCACCTTGGGCAACAGGACTACATCGGCATCCATGTCGCGCACCGCCTCGGCATCGGCACGCCCCCATTCGGTGTCCAGCCCATTGATCCGGACGATCTTGACCCGCGCACCATAGCCCCCAGCGGCCAAGGCCCCTTTCAGCGTTTCGCGAGCGTTTTCTTTTTCGTCCGCTGCAACTGCATCTTCCAGGTCGAAGATGATCGCATCCACAGGCAAAGATCGGGCCTTGTCCAGGGCCCGGTCCCTCGAACCAGGAATGTAGAGAACCGAACGATAGGGGCGCAGACGAGGATCCATGGACCACTCCCATTGAAATAAAGTTGCGCGGAATGGGGCATTTTTTGCAGGAAAGTTCAAGCACAAAATCGCCGCACCGCAGCAAACCCTGCGCAACGTGCGTTCCCTTAACCGGATTTCGTCCCTTGCCACGCACCCTGATCGGCAGTTGGAATCAAAAAGGGTGCGGCATGCAAAAGACGGTGTTCAAGATGACGATGGGGCTTGGGATCATGGTCCTGGCCGCGCAACATGTGCACGCTCAGGGTCAAAACTGTGCGCCCAGAGAGGCTGTGCTGGAACGGTTGCACGAGGCCTATGGTGAAACGCGCAGGGGTTTGGGACTGGCCCGAAAAGGCGCCGTCATGGAGCTTTTTGCCTCGGACGAAACCGGCAGTTGGACGATCACGGTGACTTTGCCAAACGGGATCACCTGCCTTGTGGCTTCGGGTCAGGCTTTTGAAGAGGTGGTCGAGGCGCTGCCACTCAATGCCTGATCAGGTAAGCGCGTCCCAGATCAGCTTGCTGCCGGTGAGCGTCAACAGCACATAGGCAAGCCCGAAGAACAGGCGTTCGGACAACATGAAATGTGCCCGGACGCCCAGCCATGCCCCCAGGATCGCAAAGGGTGTCAGCAGCAAATCCGCCCATAACGTCTGCCATGTGAACATACCCAGATACGCATAGGGTATGAATTTCGCGATATTGATCACCCAGAAAACCAGTACCGTACTGGCTTGAAATTCGGTTTTCGTCAGGCGTTGCGACAAAAGATAGACCGCTGCCGGAGGACCGCCGGCATGGCTGACGAAACTTGTGAAACCCGCGACCAGCCCGGCAAACAAACCGGAAGACGGCGGCAATCGCCTGGCAAACCCGCGCACCCACCCTTTCGACTGCGCGATGTGCCAGATTACGAACCCGACCGAGATGCCACCGATCAGCAGACGCAACAGATCATCATCCGTTGCACGGTAAAGCCACGCACCCACCGCCACACCGGGCAGCGCGCCAAGGATCAGCAGACGGGAATCCGGCCAGCTCCACCGCCTCCAATAGGGACCCAACGTGGCCACGTCGATCACCATCAAGATTGGCAGCATCAAGGCCAAAGCCTGCCCGGGCGTCAGGATCAAGGCCAGAATCGACGACGAGGCAAATGCCACGCCGGAACCGAAACCGCCCTTTGAAATACCGGCAAAGATCACGGCAGGGATCGCCACGGCAAAAAACATCAAGTTCAATTCGAACATGTGACAGTCCCGGTTTTGGCTTGTCTCAAAGGCCGTTTAGCGCAATCAAAGCGGGGCCTGCAAACAGTATGCGGTTGTATGCCACGTCGCAGAACTCTTGCCTATTGACGTTTTAACGACTAGCACGACCGCGATTTCAATACCGACCGGATATGGAGAAATTCCAAATGGCCAGACCCAAGATTGCGCTGATCGGCGCGGGGAACATCGGTGGCACGCTCGCACATCTCGCAGCTGTCAAAGAACTGGGTGACGTTGTCCTGTTTGACATCGCAGACGGGCTGCCTCAGGGCAAGGCGCTCGACATCGCTGAATCCGGCCCTTCGGAAGGGTTCGACGCCTCGATGAAAGGCACCAGCGACTATGCCGATATCGCTGGCGCGGATGTGTGCATCGTGACCGCAGGCGTGGCCCGCAAACCGGGCATGAGCCGCGATGATCTGCTGGGCATCAACCTGAAAGTCATGAAGTCGGTCGGTGAAGGCATCGCAGCCCACGCACCCGATGCGTTCGTGATCTGCATCACCAACCCGCTGGACGCGATGGTCTGGGCTTTGCGCGAATTCTCGGGCCTGCCGCACAACAAGGTCTGCGGCATGGCAGGGGTGCTTGACTCGGCACGCTTTGCACATTTCCTGTCGGAAGAGTTCAACGTCTCGATGCGCGACGTCACCGCCTTCGTTTTGGGCGGCCACGGCGATACCATGGTGCCTTCGGTCCGTTACTCGACCGTTGCCGGTATTCCGCTGCCTGATCTGGTCGAGATGGGCTGGACCACGCAAGAGAAACTGGACGCCATCGTGCAGCGCACCCGTGACGGCGGCGCCGAAATCGTTGGCCTGCTGAAAACCGGTTCGGCCTACTACGCGCCTGCAACGTCGGCGATCGAAATGGCCGAAGCCTATCTGAAAGACCAGAAGCGCGTTCTGCCATGCGCGGCCTACTGCAACGGCGAACTGGGTGTAGACGGGCTCTATGTCGGTGTTCCGACCGTGATCGGCGCAGGCGGCGTCGAGCGTATCGTTGACATCAAGCTGAACGAAGACGAGCAGGCAGGGTTCGACAACTCGGTGAACGCCGTGAAGGGTCTGATCGACGCATGCAAGGGCATTGACAGCTCGCTGGCGTAAAACAGCTCTGAAGTCCGAATAACAGACCGGCCCGTTTCAGGGCCGGTTTTCTTTTGGTCCGCGCATGTCCCGGTCGCAAATGTTGGCGCAAACGCCGCAAATCCCTTTTTTCGAATGTGATTTTCTGACGCGGCGCAGTTTTTTCGAATCGTTTTGCCGTATCAGAAATTTTGTGATCACACCCTAAAAACCCGTGATCACAAATGTTGAAAATCTTCGCTAAAAACCCATCGAGCATCAAAAAACCCTTTAAACTTGCCCGCTAGACACCCCTATAACGATTAAACGCAGTCAGACGGGACAGTTTCGATGAACATTCACGAATATCAGGCCAAAGCCCTCCTTCGCAGCTATGGCGCACCGGTGTCCGATGGTCGCGCCGTGTTGCGCGCCGAAGAAGCCAAAACCGCAGCAGGTGAGCTGGACGGCCCGCTTTGGGTTGTCAAAGCACAGATCCACGCAGGTGGTCGCGGCAAGGGTTCGTTCAAAGAGGCCGACGCCGGTGAAAAAGGCGGTGTTCGTCTGACCAAATCGGTTGAAGAAGCCGCTGAAGAAGCCAAAAAGATGCTGGGCCGTACACTGGTCACGCATCAGACCGGTCCGGCAGGCAAGCAGGTCAACCGCATCTATATCGAAGCAGGCTCGGGCATCGAGCGTGAACTGTACCTGGCCCTGCTGGTGGACCGCCAGACCAGCCGCATTTCCTTCGTCTGTTCGACCGAGGGCGGCATGGACATCGAAGAAGTGGCCGCAGCGACGCCCGAGAAAATCCTGTCCTTCTCGGTCGATCCGGCCACCGGTTACATGCCGTATCACGGTCGCCGCATCGCCTTCTCGCTGGGTCTGGAAGGCCCGCAAGTCAAGCAATGCGTCAAACTGATGGGTCAGCTCTATCAAGCCTTCGTCGAGAAGGACATGGAGATGCTGGAAATCAACCCGCTGATCGTCTCGGACAGCGGCGATCTCAAGGTGCTGGACGCCAAGGTCGGCTTTGACGGCAACGCGGTCTACCGCCACCCGGACATCGCCGAACTGCGCGACACGACCGAGGAAGACCCCAAGGAACTGGAAGCCTCCAAGTACGACCTGAACTACATCGCACTGGATGGTGAGATCGGCTGCATGGTCAACGGTGCCGGTCTGGCGATGGCGACGATGGACATCATCAAGCTGTACGGGGCTGAGCCTGCCAACTTCCTCGACGTGGGTGGCGGCGCCACCAAAGAGAAGGTCACCGAGGCGTTCAAGATCATCACCTCGGACCCGCAGGTCAAAGGCATTCTGGTCAACATCTTCGGCGGCATCATGCGCTGTGACGTGATCGCCGAGGGCGTTGTCGCCGCGGTGAAAGAGGTCGGCCTGAAGGTTCCCCTGGTTGTGCGTCTGGAAGGTACGAATGTCGAGAAGGGCAAAGAGATCATCAACACCTCTGGCCTGGACGTGATCGCGGCGGACAACCTGAAGGACGGCGCCGAAAAGATCGTGAAGGCGGTTAAGGGTTAAGCTTGTTCAAGTGGGGCTGGCCTCGGGCCCGCCCCATCGCGGTTAAAACCAAGCTGAAAAACATTGCCGCGCAAGGCTGAAAGAAGCAATCGATCTGATGACCATCCCAATCTTCCTCATAGGCTTGGAACGCGCCACAGGGCGGGCGCGTTTGATGGAGCAGGAGCTGCAAAAGGCAGGCCTGTCGGCGACGCGCGTCAACGCTGTTGACTGCGATGCCGCCACCCGTGAGGATTTCCTGCGCGAATGCAAGGCCGAGGGGCCGTGGGGCTATTTCCATACCAAGGACATGGCTTGCACCCTCAGCCATGCCAAAGCATGGGAGGCGCTGATCGCCTCGGGCGCGGAACAGGCCTTGATCCTCGAAGATGATGTGTTTCTGACACCGGAATTGGCCGACTGGTTGAATGATGCGTCATGGTGGCCCGCAGATGCCGATATCGTCCGGTTCGAACGCTGGCGCAGCACGAAGCTTTACGTGGCACTTGGACGCAAGCGGTTGTCCCATTTGGGGCGGGAACTGCGCCTGATGCGCTCGCGCCATCCCGGTGGTGCAGCTTATGCGCTGACACGCGAAGCGGCCCGGCACTTTCTGGCCCAGAAACCCTTTGACATCACGCTGGATGGTTTGTTGTTCAACCCGTCCGCCTCGCCGGCGGCGCGTCAGATCAACATCTATCAGGTGATCCCGGCCATGGTCGAACAGGGCAACGAAGCGCCCGGCGAATACAATATGGGTGCACCGCGCGCGCGGCCAACAGGCTGGCCTCTGATCCGGCAAAAAGTAAGGCGTGGCATCGCTGAAATCAGCAGCGGCCTGCGTACCACGGCCAACCTGGCCCTGGGACGTGCCACGCTCGAGAAAATTACCTATGCGCCGCAGGTTCTGCCGGCGACTGAACCCAATCAATCCAACACCGCCTAGAGAAAGGGACAAAATGGCAGTCCTCATCGACGAAAACACCAAAGTGATCTGTCAGGGCTTTACCGGCTCGCAGGGTACATTCCACAGCGAACAGGCCATTGCCTATGGCACCAAGATGGTCGGCGGCGTCACCCCCGGCAAAGGCGGGATGGAGCATCTGGGCCTGCCCGTGTTCAACTCGGTCCACGAGGCCAAGCACGTGACCGAAGCCAACGCCAGCGTGATCTACGTGCCGCCGCCTTTTGCGGCTGACTCGATCCTCGAAGCGATTGATGCCGAGATGGAAGTGATCGTCTGCATCACCGAAGGCATCCCGGTTCTGGACATGATGAAGGTGAAGCGCGCGCTGGAAGGCAGCAAGTCGCGTCTGATCGGCCCGAACTGCCCCGGTGTCATCACGCCCGACGCCTGCAAGATCGGGATCATGCCCGGCCACATCCACAAGCGCGGTTCGGTCGGCGTTGTGTCCCGCTCGGGCACCCTGACCTATGAGGCCGTCAAGCAGACCACCGATGTTGGTCTGGGCCAGTCTACCTGCGTGGGCATCGGCGGTGACCCGATCAAAGGTACCGAGCATATCGACGTTCTGGAATGGTTCCTGGCCGATGACGAGACCGAGTCGATCATCATGATCGGTGAGATCGGCGGCTCGGCCGAAGAAGAAGCCGCGCAATTCCTGGCGGATGAAGCCAAGAAGGGCCGCAAAAAGCCGACCGCCGGTTTCATCGCTGGCCGCACAGCCCCTCCGGGCCGCCGTATGGGCCACGCGGGCGCGATTGTCGCTGGTGGCAAGGGCGGTGCCGAAGACAAGATCGAAGCCATGCGCGCGGCCGGTATCGTCGTGGCCGAAAGCCCGGCGCAGCTGGGTGAGGCCGTGCTGGAAGCGATTGGGTAATGGAAATCCGGCCCTCCAAAGGCGCTGAGGACAACGCCCGACCCTGGGTGGGTGCTGCAAGCGCCCTCCCGGGGGGAGGGTCGGGCGCTGCCCGGCGTTGCCGCCGGGCGGGACATCCGAAATGAGATTTCTCAAGATCATAGGTTTTTTCTGCTGCCTTCTGGGTGGGATTTTGGCCCTTTTCTTATGGGCAGCGTCATATCCAGAGCGCTTGGCTCAGGAAAAAGCACCAGATGGGATCAGAGTGGTCTTGGTCGATTTTCCAAGCGATCCGAACATCGTGTCCTATGACCCCAGTCTAATTTCCTCGGGCGCATTGTTTACATTTGGCAGGCAGCTTTGTGGAGACACGCCGGTTGTATCAGATTTGGAACCGACATTTGTTGACAGGCTGCGCGACTATCACCGCGCCAGCATAGTTTGCGGGTTATGAAGATGACCTTCTCCGACGCCATCCGCACCTGTTTCGCCAAGTTCTTCACCTTCTCAGGCCGTGCCTCGCGGACCGAATACTGGTTCTTCTTTCTGTTCATCGTGATCTGGAACATCATCGCCGGGATCATTGACTGGCAGTTCTTCACTCAGGTCACTGTGACTGAGACGGATACGTCCAAATCCATCACCGCCACTTCTTCGCAACCGGTGCAGAGCATCGTCGGCCTGATCGTTTTCTTCCCGCATCTGGCTGTCGCGTGGCGACGGATGCATGATACCGGGCGCAGCGGGCTTTATGCTTTGCTGCCGATCCTGCTGATCCTTGGGGCCTTTGCGGTTCTGATCTTCGGCATCGGCCTCGCCTCTCATTTCCAGCATGGTGGCACTCTGGACATTTTGTTCACCCGCGCAACATTGCTGATCGTCATCCCGACACTTATCGTTCTGGTGGTGTCGCCCCTCCTGGTGCTGTGGTGGCTGACCCGCCCCAGCCAGCCAGGCACCAATCAATACGGTCCCAACCCACATGAGGTAGCCCAATGACCGAACACTCGCCCAATACTGCCTTTCATGCCTCCAGCTTCATGCAGGGGCACAACGCCGAATACCTGGAACAGCTTTATGCGCAGTACACCAAGAACCCCGGTGCGGTAGACGCTGCCTGGGTCGAGTTCTTCAAGGCCATGGGCGACGCCGCGCCTGATGTGCAGCGTGAGGCCGAAGGGCCTTCGTGGGCGCGAACCGACTGGCCGCCCATGCCAGCGGATGATCTGACCGGTGCGTTGACCGGCGAGTGGGCCGAGATAGACGCCAAGGCCGCAGGCAAGAAGATCAAGGAAAAGGCCGCCGACAAAGGTGTCGAAGTCAGCGATGACCAGATCAAGCGTGCGGTGTTGGACAGCCTGCGCGCCCTGATGCTGATCCGGGCCTACCGCATCCGGGGTCATCTGGCCGCCGATCTGGATCCGCTGGGCATGCGCGCGGCAACCAATCACCCAGAGCTCGACCCCAAGACCTACGGCTTCACCGACGCCGACATGGATCGCCCGATCTTCATCGACAACGTTCTGGGCCTTCAGGTTGCCTCGATGCGGCAGATCGTCGAGATCGTGAAGCGGACCTATTGCGGTACTTTTGCGCTGCAATACATGCATATCTCGAACCCGGAAGAGGCTGCATGGCTGAAAGAGCGCATTGAGGGCTATGGCAAGGAAATCCAGTTCACCAAGGAAGGCCGCAAAGCTATCCTGAACAAGATGGTCGAGGCCGAAGGCTTTGAGAAATTCCTGCACGTCAAGTACATGGGCACCAAGCGCTTTGGTCTCGATGGCGGTGAGGCGCTTATTCCGGCGATGGAGCAGATCATCAAACGTGGTGGCGCGCTCGGGCTCAGTGATATCGTGATCGGGATGCCGCACCGGGGCCGATTGAACATTCTGGCCAATGTGATGGGCAAACCGTACCGCGCCATTTTCAACGAATTCCAGGGCGGCAGTTTCAAACCCGAAGACGTGGATGGTTCGGGCGACGTGAAATACCACCTCGGTGCTTCAAGCGATCGCGAGTTCGACGGCAACAGCGTGCACCTGTCGCTGACGGCGAACCCGTCGCACCTTGAGGCGGTGAACCCTGTGGTTCTGGGCAAGGTCCGCGCCAAGCAGGATCAGTTGGGCGACACGGACCGCACCAAGGTCATGGCCATTCTGCTGCACGGCGATGCAGCCTTTGCCGGTCAGGGCGTCGTGGCCGAAGGCTTTGGCCTGAGCGGTCTGCGCGGGCATCGCACCGGCGGGACAATGCATATCGTGGTGAACAACCAGATCGGCTTTACCACCGCGCCGCATTTTTCACGCTCCAGCCCATATCCGACGGATATCGCGCTGATGGTCGAGGCGCCGATCTTCCACGTGAACGGGGATGACCCCGAGGCAGTTGTTCATGCAGCCAAGGTGGCGACCGAGTTCCGCCAGAAATTCCACAAGGACGTGGTTCTGGATATCTTCTGTTATCGCCGGTTTGGTCACAACGAGGGCGACGAGCCCATGTTCACCAACCCGATCATGTATAAGAAGATCAAGACGCATAAGACCACGCTGTCTTTGTACACTGAGCGCCTCGTCAAGGATGGCCTGATCCCCGAGGGTGAGATCGAGGATATGAAAGCGGCCTTCCAGGCTCATCTGAACGACGAATTCGAGGCCGGTAAGGACTATAAACCCAACAAGGCCGATTGGCTGGATGGGCGCTGGTCGCATCTTGACAAGAACAAAGACGAATACATGCGCGGCGAGACGGCGATCACGCCGGAAACCATGGCCGAAATCGGGGATGCCCTTACCCGCGCACCAAGCGGATTTGCCATGCACAAGACGGTTGGTCGTCTGCTTGAGCACAAGAAACAGATGTTTGAAACCGGTAAAGGCTTTGACTGGGCCACTGGTGAGGCGTTGGCTTTCGGATCCTTGCTGACCGAGGGCTACCCGGTACGCCTTGCAGGGCAGGACGCCACGCGCGGCACCTTCAGCCAACGCCATTCCGGATTCGTTCATCAGGAAACTGAAGAACGGTATTACCCGCTGAACAACATTCGCGCAGGTCAATCGCATTACGAAGTGATCGACTCGATGCTGTCCGAATATGCAGTGCTCGGCTTCGAATACGGATACTCGTTGGCCGAACCAAATGCGCTGGTCCTGTGGGAAGCCCAGTTCGGGGACTTCGCCAACGGCGCGCAGATCATGTTCGACCAATTCATCAGTTCGGGTGAATCGAAATGGCTGCGGATGTCCGGCCTGGTCTGTCTGCTGCCGCACGGGTTCGAGGGGCAAGGCCCCGAACACTCGTCGGCAAGGCTGGAGCGGTTCCTGCAAATGTGCGGTCAGGACAACTGGATTGTGGCGAACTGCACGACGCCTGCGAACTATTTCCACATCCTGCGCCGCCAACTGCACCGGACATTCCGCAAGCCGTTGATCCTGGTGACACCGAAATCACTGCTGCGTCACAAACTGGCCGTCAGCACCGCCGATGATTTCACCACCGGATCCAGCTTCCACCGGGTACTGTGGGATGATGCACAGAAGGGCAATTCCGACACCAAACTGGTGGCGGATGACAAGATCAAACGTGTGGTGATGTGTTCCGGAAAAGTCTATTTCGACCTGCTGGAGGAACGCGATGCTCGCGGCATCGACGACATTTATCTGATGCGGATCGAACAGTTCTATCCTTTCCCGGCGCATTCTCTGATCAACGAGCTTGAACGGTTCAAGAATGCCGAAATGGTCTGGTGTCAGGAAGAGCCCAAAAACCAAGGTGCGTGGACCTTTATCGAACCCAATATCGAATGGGTTCTGTCCCGGATCGGCGCGAAACATACCCGTCCGGCTTATGTCGGTCGCGCAACCTCGGCCTCGCCCGCGACGGGCCTGGCCAGCCAACACAAAGCCCAACAAGAAGCGCTGGTTAACGAAGCGCTGAGCCTCGAAGGAAAATAAGCGATGACGATTGAAGTTCGTGTTCCCACGCTTGGCGAGTCGGTCACCGAAGCCACTGTTGCAACATGGTTCAAAAAGCCCGGTGATGCGGTCGCCATGGATGAGATGCTGTGTGAGCTGGAGACTGACAAGGTGACGGTCGAAGTGCCCTCTCCCTCAGCTGGCGTGATGGGTGAGATTGTGGCCGCCGAAGGCGACACGGTTGGTGTCGATGCTCTGCTGGCGACGATTGCTGCCGGTGAAGGTGCAGCCGCGCCTGCCCCGGCAACAGCCGCAGCACCCCCCGAGGCCGCACCCTCTGCATTGGGCGGGTCGGTTGACGTGATGGTGCCCACGCTTGGCGAATCTGTGACTGAGGCGACTGTTTCGACCTGGTTCAAGCAAGTCGGCGACAGCGTCGCGCAGGACGAGATGCTGTGTGAGTTGGAAACCGACAAAGTCTCGGTCGAGGTACCCGCCCCGGCTGCGGGTGTTCTGGCGGAAATCGTCGCGCCGGAAGGTGCAACCGTTGATGCAACCGCAAAGCTGGCAGTCATCTCGGGCGCGACCGCAGGCGCAGCCCCTGCACCGGCAGCTGCTGCTGCGGCTCCTGCTGCGGCAAGCACCGGCAAGGATGTTGCAAATGCGCCGTCTGCCGAAAAGGCGATGGCCGAAGCCGGGTTGTCAGCCGATCAGGTCACCGGCACCGGTCGCGATGGTCGCATCATGAAGGAAGATGTCGCCAAGGCGGTCGCGGCTGCTTCGGCCCCCGCACCTGCGGCGGCTGCGCCGGCGCCCGTTGCTCAGGTTCCGCGCGCACCGGTTGCTGCCGAAGATGAGGCTCGCGAAGAGCGTGTACGGATGACCCGTCTGCGTCAGACCATCGCCAAGCGCCTGAAGGATGCGCAGAACACCGCCGCGATCCTGACCACCTATAACGAGGTGGACATGACCGAAGTCATGGCCCTGCGCAATCAGTACAAAGACCAGTTCGAGAAGAAGCACGGTGTGCGCCTGGGCTTCATGTCCTTCTTCACCAAGGCCTGCTGCCATGCCCTGAAAGAAGTGCCCGAGGTCAATGCCGAGATCGATGGCACCGACATCGTCTACAAGAACTTCGTTCACATGGGCGTTGCGGCCGGCACGCCGCAGGGTCTGGTGGTTCCGGTCATTCGCGACGCGGACAGCATGTCCTTTGCAGCCATTGAAAAAGCCATCGCCGAAAAGGGCAAGCGCGCCCGCGATGGCAAGCTTTCGATGGCCGAGATGCAGGGCGGTACCTTCACAATCTCGAACGGTGGCGTCTACGGCTCGCTGATGTCCTCGCCGATCCTGAACCCCCCGCAGTCGGGCATTCTGGGCATGCACAAGATTCAGGAACGACCGATGGTCATCAATGGCGAGATCAAGATCCGTCCGATGATGTATCTGGCCCTGTCCTATGACCACCGCATTGTTGACGGCAAGGGCGCGGTAACCTTCCTGGTTCGCGTGAAAGAGGCGCTTGAAGATCCGCGCCGCCTGCTGATGGATCTGTAACCATGGCGACACATGTACTCTGGCAGGCCGATGTGGCCGATTTCGACGCCTGGCTGAAAGTGTTCCGCGAGGACAAGCCGATGCGCAAGGCCGCGGGTATCCGCGACCTGCATGTCTGGCGCGACCCCGATCAGAAGGACCATGCGATCGCGATGTTCGAGGTGATCAACCTGGACAAGGCCAAGGCATTTTTCGGATCCGAAGAATTGGCAATGCACCATGAACGAGGCGGCATTGCGCATATCTCGATCAAGCTGCTGGAACCCGTTTGACAAAGATATTCCCGACCCGCCAGATCGGGTCGGGAAAGCGCCGGATCGTCCGGTCGGTTTAGGAGAATGTAATGGCAAACTATGACGTCATCGTAATCGGCGCCGGACCCGGCGGCTATGTCTGCGCGATCCGCTGCGCTCAACTGGGCTTGAAAACCGCTGTGGTCGAGGGGCGCGAAACGCTGGGTGGCACTTGTCTGAACGTGGGCTGCATCCCGTCAAAAGCTCTGCTGCATGCCAGCCATCAGCTTCATGAAGCCGAACACAACTTTGCCAAGATGGGCCTGAAGGGCAAATCGCCTTCGGTCGATTGGAAACAGATGCAGGCCTACAAGGATGAGGTGATCGAGGGCAACACCAAGGGCATCGAGTTTCTGTTCAAGAAGAACAAGATCGACTGGCTGAAAGGCTGGGGCTCGATCCCTGCGGCCGGCAAAGTTCAGGTTGGCGATGAAATCCATGAAACCAAGAACATTATCATTGCGTCAGGCTCCGAACCGTCCTCGCTGCCCGGTGTCGAAGTCGATGAGAAAGTCGTTGTGACCTCAACCGGAGCGCTGTCTCTGGGCAAGATCCCGAAGAAAATGGTGGTGATCGGCGCGGGTGTGATCGGGTTGGAACTGGGTTCGGTGTACAGCCGCCTGGGCGCAGATGTAACGGTGATCGAATTCCTCAAGGACATTACGCCGGGCATGGACCCTGAGGTGCAGAAGACATTCCAGCGTATCCTCAAGAAACAGGGGTTGAACTTCATCATGGGTGCAGCGGTGCAGAAAACCGAAGCAACCAAGACCAAGGCCAAAGTGACATACAAGCTGCTCAAGGACGACAGCGAGCATGTGATCGACGCCGATACCGTGCTGGTGGCCACCGGGCGCAAGCCTTATTCCGATGGTCTGGGGCTGGACGCTCTGGGCGTCGAGATGACCCCGCGCAGCCAGATCAAGGTGGGTGCGGACTGGCAGACCAACGTACCGGGCATCTACGCCATCGGCGACGTGATCGAAGGCCCGATGCTGGCGCACAAGGCCGAAGATGAAGGTATGGCCGCGGCGGAACAGGTTGCGGGCAAGCATGGGCATGTGAACTATGGTGTCATTCCGGGTGTGATCTATACGTGGCCCGAGGTCGCCAATGTTGGTGAAACCGAGGCGACGCTCAAAGAACAAGGCCGTGCCTACAAGGTCGGCAAGTTCATGTTCATGGGCAACGGCCGCGCCAAAGCCAACTTTGCCTCTGACGGGTTCGTCAAGATCCTGGCCGACAAGGAAACCGACCGTATCCTGGGCTGCCACATCATCGGCCCCGGCGCAGGCGACCTGATCCATGAGGTCTGCGTGGCGATGGAATTCGGCGCATCCGCCGAAGATCTGGCCCTGACCTGCCACGCGCACCCGACCTATTCCGAGGCCGTGCGCGAGGCCGCACTGGCCTGCGGCGACGGTCCGATCCACAGCTGACAACCTTGACCCCGGCAGCGATCAGCCTGTCGGGGTCAACCAGGCATCCAGATAGGTCTCCAACCTGTCGGTGAATGTCGTCGCGGAATGCAATGCGCAGAATCTTAGTGACATGGCCTGAATGGCAAAGGCCTGCACACCTTCGGCCAACAACTCGGGTGGCACATCCTTGCGCACCTCTGCATCTTCGAGCCACAGCATCACGATGCGGAAATATCGCTCAAAACAATAGGCCACCGGTCCTATTTCGGCGACAGCCGTAGCACCGGAATACCTGATCAACAAATCGAATACATATCGCTCGGACGTCATGAAACTGTGAACCGGTTCCAGCGCAGTGACGATTTCTGCAACAGTTTTGGGCGGCGTTCCGGCCTCGGCCTGATCCAGACAGGCGTTCAGCTTGTCTGCGATCAGAATTTCCATCAGCGCATCCTTGTCGTAAAAATGCGCGAAAAAGGTGCCCTTCGCGACCCCAGCGGCCTTCACGACCTCTTCCACCCGTAACGCTTCATATCCGCCATTGCGGATGACCTCTTCAGCGGCCGAGAGAAGCTTGGCGCGGGTCTTGATCGTACGTTTCTGAATTGTCTTTTGCATACGGCTCAATCGCATAATTTCTGACCGTGGTCAAATTTTTATTGACCGCAGTCATTTTTTGATTCTACAAATTGACCACGGTCATTTTTTCAGGAGATACCCGATGCAACCGAAAAAGATTCTCATCCTTGACGGACACCCCGCAGAAAGCAGCCTGTCACGCACATTTGCCGAAACATACAGAGACGCGGCCCGCAAAAACGGGCACGATGTACGGTTGGTTCATCTGAGCGATCTGCAATTCGATTTTGATTTCGGTCAGGGCAATTATCACGACTTCAAACCACTTGAGCCGGTTCTGGAACAAGTGCTTCAGGACTTTGAGTGGAGCGACCACCTGGTCCTGACCACCCCGATGTGGTGGGGCGGCCTTCCAGCCAAACTCAAAGGACTGATCGACCGAATGTTCATTCCGGGACGAACCTTTGACACACGGAACACCACCAAGATCGGATTTCCGGCGCCCATGCTGACTGGGCGTACTGCACGCGTCATCCTGACGTCAGACACCCCGGGATGGTTCATGCGCCTGATATACCGGCAGGCGCTAATCCGTCAGGTACGGGACCAGATTCTTGGGTTCGTCGGCTTCAAACCAACCCGTTTCACCTATTTTTCCGGCGCAAGCTATCCCAAGCCCGGCAGCGTAGATCGCTGGGTGGAAAAAGTATCAAGGATCGGGGCCGCTGCGGTTTGAACCACAGCCGACACCCACATCTACCACATCGTTTTTGCGGCGCGTGCAGGCCATTCCTCGTCATATTGCGCGCCGCCTTCCGCGCCGTCTGATGCCTCGGACAGAAGCTGACCTATCGTGGGAAGATCGCCGCTGTCATCACCGCTTGACCAGATGCGCGCCCGGATCAAAGCACGGGCACATTGGCTGTATATCTCGGCGATTTCAACGACGATAACGGTCGCCGGGCGTTTGCCGACCTTCTCGAATTGATGCCGCAGGGTCTCATCCGCCGTTACCCGCGCCAACCCGTTCACCCGAACGACGTTGTTGGCCCCCCGAACAAGAAACATCAGCGAAACACGTGGATCGCGCACGATATTGCGCAAACTGTCCAGACGGTTGTTGCCGCGCCAGTCCGGCAGAGCCAGCGTATTCGCATCCAGCTCTTTCACCACCGGGCCATCATCGCCCCGAGGGCTACCATCCACACCTTCAGGGCCAACTGTGCTGAGCACACACAGGCGCGATGCAAGGATCCACTTGCGATAGAGGGGCGTCAGTTGATGAACGACCTTTCGCAAGGACGGAGCACCGGGCCGACCATACAAAGATTCAAGCGTTTCGATGTCACGAATGTGCTCCATCCGGATCAAACCCCACTTCCCGCATCAACTCGTTGGAACGCGTTTCTATCACATCTTCCAGCCGGGCAAGGAATTCGTCCCGACCAACACCCGGCTCGATTGGGTCGAGGAAATCGACGATCGCAAGGCCCGGTTTGCGCATGACACCCGTTCGGGGCCAGAAGACGCCGGCATTCGTCGCGACCGGAACGCAGGGAAAGCCGAGCCCTTCGTAAAGAACGGCTGTTCCAACCTTGTAAGGTTTCTTCGCACCGGGCGCCACACGTGTCCCTTGCGGGTAAATCACTAGCTGCCCGGGTTCCGAAAACTCTTTCGATACATCCTTGACCATCTTGGTCACGGCAGCACCGCGCTTGCCGCGATTGACCGGAATACAGCCAAGTCGCCGCGCATACATTCCAATGACGGGTGTAAACAAAAGCTCGCGCTTCATGATGAACTTGCCGTGCGGAATGGCATCAAAAATTATGATGATATCAAGAAACGACTGGTGTTTTGCGGCTATGACCACTTCATTCGTTGGAACCGTACCCCGCACTTCACACCGAATGCCAACCATCCAACGAGCCAGCCACATGGTGCTGCGCGCGTAGGTCTTGCACGCCCTCAGGGCGCCAGCCTTGGAAAACAGTGCATAGGGCAGAAAGACAATGCCAAGGATCAGCATCCAGGCGTAGATCATGATCATGAAGATCAATGACCGAACCCATTGAACAGCCATCAACATCAGGAAAGCTCCTTCAATTTGCGTCGGGCCGCAGCCCAGGTGGCAAAAAACGCGACCATGGCACCAAGGATCGGGATAAGAACCGGCAACGCCCAGTCTTTGCCCTGAAAGCCGACGCCAGCCAGAAAACCACCCGATTCCGAGGCTTCGGGCAGCATCAGAACACCGGTCATGCCCAGCAATGTACCGACTGATGCCCCAAAGAATGCGCGATATGTAAACCGCCTTACGAATGCGCCCGCTATGAACCCATCGCGTGCACCGACCAGGCGCAGCACTTCGATAATCTGGGCATTTGCGGCAAGCGACGCATTGGCGGCAAGAGTAATCATGGCCGCGGTCGCACCACCGATCAGCAGGATTGAAATCCACCCCAGTCGACGCAGGGACATCGCCGCATCGACCAGAGGTTCCCGCCACCGCGTATGATCATCCAGCACGGCGCCCGGCACCTCGGCCCCCAATCGCAAACGCAACCCGGCCACATCGATGCCCGGTTCGGTTTCAATGATCTCGATAAGCTGCGGCACGGGCAGCGTATCCAGCGGTAGATCCGGCCCGAACCAAGGGGCAAGCAACGCCGCCTGCTCTTCCTGCGTCAAAGCACGGGCCGAGGCCACGCCAGGCGTCTGGCTCAGAACGGTCAGCGCGGCCTCGGTCTGGGCCGCACGCTGTTCCGCTGGCGCGTTGATGCGCAGGGTTGCAGCTCCGGCCAGTTCCGAGGCCCAGCGATCCGCAATGCGCCCCGAAGCCAGAGACAGGGCCAGTGCGAATACTGCAAGAAACGCCATCGCACCCGCGACAAACAGAGTCAGGTGTGCCGTATATCCCGTTGGGGGAACAACCCGGTCTGCCCGTTTGTCACCGCGCAACAGATTTTTGAGATCAGGACTGATCATAGATCCGCCCCCGCCAGTTGCAGTTTGCGCTGCGAAATACGCAGGACACGGGCCTGTACCTGGCTTTTGGCCGCGCGGATCAGGCTCAGATCATGGGTGGCGATCAGGACGGTTTTGCCCATCCGGTTCAGTTCGATCAGAAGACGCAGCAGCCGTTGCGACATTTCCCAGTCAACATTGCCCGTCGGCTCATCCGCCAAAACCACGTCAGGCGACAATATGACGGCACGCGCCAGAGCGGCCCTTTGCCGCTCGCCGCCGGACAGTTCAGGCGGGAGCGCTTCGAGCCTGGCGCCAAGACCCACCCAGCTGAGCAGCTCGGTCAGGTTTTCCTGCTCGGATGTTTCCGAACGCCCGGACACCATCAGCGGCAACGCGACGTTTTCGGCAAGCGTCATGTGGTCAAGGAACTGACAATCCTGATGCACGACACCAACGCGGCGACGCAATACTGCCAGCTGGTCGCGATCAAGGGTTGAAATATCCTGGTCAAACACGCTCAACCGCCCCGAGCTCGGCAGCAGGGCACCATAGCACAGCTTGAGCAACGTGGTCTTGCCCGCCCCGGAAGGCCCGGTCAGAAAGTGAAACGAACCCGGCTGCAATTGTACCGAGACATCACTCAGCAACTCGCCGCCACCGTAGGTGTAGCTGACATTTTCCAGCTCGATCACACGTGCCCCCGTTATTTTGCCGCTCTTCTTGCCCGAGCATGGTGATGGTTTCAATGGCTCTACCGGGTCCAATTGGTGACACTTGACCCGCGAAACCGAAAACGCTCTTTGCTGTTGGGTCTTAACCGAATATCATTCCTGAAAAAACTATTATCGGCCCTTCGCCCGGCCGAGGAGGCAGCATGCGTCTTACATGTCCGAATTGCAGCGCGCAGTACGAGGTTCCTGACGAGGTCATCCCCGAGGAAGGCCGCGACGTACAGTGTTCCAACTGTGATCAGACCTGGTTTCAAGCGAAGCACCCTGCCGAAGCCGCAGGCGCACCGGACAAAAAAGCGGAAACCCCCGAACAGGATGACACATCGCCCGACGTGGTCGACGCTCCGCAGGACGCCGAACCGGGTCCTGTTGAAGAAGCGGTATCCGAAGGCAAGCCAGAAGTTGAAAAACCCGCTGCGCCTACAGGGAATGTCGATCCGTCCGTCGCCAGCATTCTGAAAGAGGAAGCTGCCCGCGAAGCGGATTTGCGGGCGCAGGAAGGCAGCAGCCTTGAGAGCCAGCCCGATCTCGGGCTGGATACGCCACCAGAACCCAAGGTGCGCCCCAAGCGGCCTTCGGCTTCGGAAACCGCTGTCGATGCCGGACAGAAAGACGCGCTGCCGGATGTTGAAGCCATCAATTCGACAATGCGATCTGACGAGTCGGAAGAAGTCCCGCAGCCACCCCGCAAATCGGGCGGTTTCCTGCGCGGTTTTGCGTTGATGCTGATCATCGGCGTGGTTCTGTATCTGATCTATGGAAATGCCCAACAGATCAGCGAAGCGGTCCCTCAGGCCGACCCGTTGCTCAGCTCATACGTGTCGCTTGTGGATCAGGCGCGTATCTGGCTGGAAGCACAGGCTGGATCCGGTGCCCAGAACTGAGGTCTAGAACCTCTCCAACAAACGTTTCAGGTATTCCAATTCGATCTGGGGGCGGTCCGATTCCCCGGTTCTGCGCCGGATTTCATCCAGCAGTTCCCGCGCCCGGCGATACACGTCTTCGCCTTGCAGCAAATTCTCATCTGTTGAAATCGAACCGGCGGCACCCGGATTTCGACCCAGCGGATCGCGATTGTTGGCTTGCATGTCGCCATCCTGCGTTCCTTGCCCCGGTTGGTTCTGCTGGTTCTGCGCCATCGCCTCACCCAACGAACGCATCCCTTCGCGCAGGGCTTCCATCGCCTCGGATTGCCGGTCGATGGCTTCGGCCAGATCATCCCCACGCAGGGCCTGTTCCGCCTCGTCCATGGCGCGCCCGGCCCGGTCCAGCGCCTCGCGCGCGGCGTCACCTTCGGGCGTACCGGCGCCGGGCAAACCCTGTTGCTGGCGGCTCAGCTCATCTCTTAGCGCTTGCTGCCGATCCGCAAGTGAGCCTTGACCCTGCTGGCCTTCGCCAGCCTGATCCGAGCCTTCCCCCTGACCGCCCTGACCTTCGTGGCTTTGCCCCCGGCCTTGCCCGCCATTGCGTCCCTCATTGCCCTGGCTTTCACCGGATTGAGCACCTGGATTAAACTGTTCCTGCAAATCACGGAAGGCCTGATCGCTCAGACCTTGTTGCTCGCGCAGGGTTTCCGCAAGACCTTCCATGGCCTGCTGACCTTCGGACTGCTGCCCTCCGCCCTGGCCCTGAGTCACACGCATGTTTTCCATCATCTGCTGGAACTCTTCCAGTGCCTGCTGGGCTTCGGCCATCCGGCCCTGTTCCATGAGCTCCTGAATGCGGTCCATCATGCGTTGCAGATCATCCTGCGTCATTTGCAGGGACTCGCCGTTCTGGCCCTGCTGACGCTCACCATCTTCGCCGTTCGGCTGGGCCAACCGTTGCAGTTGTTGGAGGTAATCCTGCGTCGCTTCGCGCAATTCCTGCATCAGTTCCGCGATTTCCTCGTCGCTGGCGCCGTTCTTCATTGCTTCGGTCAGACGTTCCTGCGCGCGCCGCATCCGTTCCAGCGCATCCGCAAGCGTGCCGTCCTCAATCAACACGGCAAGATCCCAGAGCGCCTGGGCGATCTCTGCCTGCTGTTCGGGTTTCAGCCCGTATTGATCAAAGGTCTCAAGCCGCCGCAGCACGACCCTCAGACGCAAATAGGCAGTTTCCGAGCGAAACAGGTCCTCTGGCAGATGAGATACAGCCCGCAGCAGTTGCGCGATCCGAGGCGCATTGGACCGCGACCACAGCAGATCGCGCCGTTGTTCGATCACCGCAGCGGCCAGCGGATCAAAGAACCGACGGGCCGGAAGATCGGTCACATAAGGTTCGGAAGACGATTGCTGATCCGCCGCGTCCGTGGCCATCAAGGTGATCCGAACCGGCAAATGCGCCCATGGGTGTTGCGAGAAATCCTCGATCAGATCTTCTGCAAAATCCACCCGGTCGCCGGTGATCGGCATAGGCAGTTCAACTGCGATCGCTTCGCGTGGTTCGGGCTCTGCCGCCAGACCATAGCGGCGATCAACGGCAGCCAGATCCAGTTCGATCAGGGCAGAGCCTGCAACCACACCATAGTCATCTCCTGCGACGAATGGCAGCTTCATCTGCCCGCCCGCCTCGGCCTCAGCCGATCCGGCCACGGCTATCTGAGGTGCCGTGTCGTCAATGATCTCAACGGCCCATTCGCGCCCCGTGGGCCCGTCGATGCGCAACTGGCCAGAGCGTTCTGCCACGAACTCCTGCTCGGGGTCGGTCGCCGCCTCGGCCCCCAGGGCCGAGCTGTTTTCCGTCAGGCTATGTGCGCCAACCTCCCCATAAAGCCGCAAGGTAACGCGGCTGCCCTTGGGAACGGAAAGCTCTGCATCCGTTTGGTCCGCAAGATACAGCGTTGGAAGGCCCGTATAGCGCGGGGGTTCGACCCATCCTTCCCAAGTCGGCCCCTGCCCGGCGGCGGCAGTGCCCGGGGCCATGTCCGCCACAGACCCCACGCGCCACAAAGAGCCGAAAACCAGCGCTACGACAAAAGCCAGCAACGCCGCGTAGCGCAGTGCATAAGGATCTCGCGATGCCAGCCGAAGGTCTGGTTTCACGGCCTCGGCCGTCGCGACCCGTTGCGCCATCCGGGCTTTGTGGGCTTGCCACAGCGCCACGGAATCCCGATCGGCCGCACCGATTGCCTGATCATCCATCAAGGCCTGAATTGGGCGTCCCGGCAAGGTCTCATCCAGCCGCATCAAAACCTCGGCGCGCGAAGGCAACTTGAGACCCCTCAGGCCAAGCACCGCAGCCGTCAAAAACGACCCCAAGGACAGCGCGCCGACCGCCCAGACAATTTCCACGGAAACAACATCTTGAAGCCCCAGCATCAAAGCCGCAAGCAGAACAAGTACAATCGAGAACGCCGGCCAGAACGCGCGCAACACCTGTTCTGCCACCATGCCGACATGAGTCAGCCACACGGACAGGCGCGGAATGGGCAGGTTTGAACGGTCGGACAAGACGGGCCTCCGGGGTTAGGCCCGCGCGATCATCGCGTCAAAGCCATGAAGGTATGGTATCGCGGTTTATGATTTCGTCAAAGCTTGGTCGTTCACGAATGACTGCAAATTGATCACCATTGACCAGAACCTCGGGGATCAGCGGGCGGGTATTGTACTCGCTGGCCATCACCGCGCCATAGGCACCCGCGCTGCGGAAGGCGATCAGGTCACCCGATTTGAGCGGCGGCATGTTGCGTTGTTTGGCAAAAGTGTCACCGGATTCGCAGACCGGGCCCACGATGTCATAAGGGCGCTGTTCCACACCGGCGACAGGTTCCTGCACCGCGACGATATCGTGGTAAGCTTCGTACATTGCCGGGCGGATCAGGTCATTCATCGCCCCATCAAGGATCAAAAAATCGCGACCTTCGCCTGATTTCACGTAGATGACCTTGCTAACCATGATCCCGGCGTTGCCCGCGATCAGGCGGCCCGGCTCGATCTCGATCTCACAGCCAAGATGCCCCAATGTTTTCTTGACCAGCGCACCATATTCAATCGGCAAGGGGGGTGCGTTGTTCGACCGGGTGTAAGGAATGCCCAGACCGCCACCCAGATCGAGACGCCGAATGTTGTGACCTTCAGAACGGAGGCGTTCGGTCAGCTCGGCTACTTTTGTGTAGGCCAGCTCATACGGTTCAAGTTCGGTCAGTTGCGAGCCGATATGGACGTCGATGCCGATCACCTCCAACCCCGGCAAGCTGGCAGCGTGGGCGTAAACTTCCGAGGCACGGGCAATCGGAATGCCAAACTTGTTCTCGGACTTGCCCGTGGCAATCTTGGCATGGGTCTTGGCATCGACATCCGGGTTCACCCTTACAGTAATCGGCGCAACCACACCCAATTCCAGTGCAACGGCGTTGATCACTTCCATCTCGGGCTCGGATTCGACGTTGAACTGACGGATGCCGCCGGTCAGTGCGGTACGAATCTCATCCGCCGTTTTACCCACTCCAGAGAACACGATTTTGTCGCCCGGAACGCCCGCCGCCTTGGCGCGCAGGTATTCCCCGCCCGAAACCACGTCCATCCCTGCGCCCGCCTTTGCCAGAGTTTTCAGGATCGCCTGATTGCTGGCCGCTTTCATCGCATAGCAGACAAGGTGGTCCGTGCCGTCAAGCGCATCGTCAAACAGCTGAAAATGCCGCAGCAAGGTTGCTGTGGAGTAGACGTAGAACGGCGTTCCGACCGCGGCAGCGATTTCGGAGACAGGGACATCCTCGGCGAATAGCGCGCCGTCGCGGTAGAGAAAATGATCCATGTCTGCGCGCTTAGACCAGAAGATAGCTTCGGATCAATGGATTCCGAACCCATCGACCAAGTTTAATTTCGGGTCGAAACTCCAACCCGGCCATAGCCCGAGATCGAAACTCCGGTGCCCGATTGTTTGGGCTCTGCCGCAGGTTCCGGGCGTCTTGCCGATGTAGGTTCGCAAGCCGTCAAAGCCGCAAATACCAGAAACAGTCCTAGTGTTCTCATTTCAGTATCTTTTCTTTGGATGACATGCGCACCGACATGCCACCTCACGTTGGTGGATATAAAACCGATGCGCAATATGAAAGTGGCTTAGAATCCCAGGTAGATCCCCAGCGGGCCACGGCTCAGACCTACGCCACCGCCTACATACGCTCCGCCAGAGCCGACACCGACGGTTGCACTGACAGTTGGCTGAGCGGGCGCTGGCTGAACGGGCTCACCATCGGCTCCGCATCCGGCCAGCATCAGGCCGGACCCTGCAATCAGAATCGCGCGCAGCACGGTCATCACACCATTGCCTTCCATCGTTCAACCTGAGCACGCACCTGATCAGGAGCTGTGCCACCATAGGACTGGCGTGAGTTTACAGAATTTTCGACTCCAAGGACAGAGTAGACGTCATTTGTGATCTCGGCATGGACCGATTGCATGTCGTCCAGCGTCAGATCGGGCAGGTCGCAGCCCTTCTTCTCGGCCATGGCCACCAGCGATCCGGTAACATGATGCGCGTCGCGGAAGGGCAGGCCCAGCACCCGAACCAGCCAGTCGGCCAGATCGGTCGCGGTGGAAAAGCCCGAGCCGGCGGCGGCGGCCAGGCTGTCGCGGTTGGCGGTCATGTCCTTGACCATGCCTTCCATCGCGGCCAGCGCCAGCATCCAGTTGTCGGCGGCGTCAAAGACCTGTTCCTTGTCTTCCTGCATGTCCTTGGAATAGGCCAGCGGCAGGCCCTTCATCACCATCATCAGCGCCGTGTTGGCGCCAAAGATCCGACCCACCTTGGCGCGGATCAGCTCTGCCGCATCGGGGTTTTTCTTCTGCGGCATGATCGACGATCCGGTTGAGAACCGATCCGACAGGGTAACGAAACGGAACTGCGCCGAAGACCAGATCACCAGTTCCTCGGCAAACCGCGACAGATGCACGGCGCAGATCGAGGCCACGGACAGGAACTCCAGCGCGAAGTCACGATCGCTGACGGCGTCCAGCGAGTTGGCGGCAGGCCGGTCAAAGCCCAGCGCCTCGGCCGTCATATGGCGGTCGATGGGGAACGATGTCCCGGCCAGCGCCGCAGCACCCAGTGGCGATTCGTTCATCCGGGCGCGGGCGTCACGAACGCGGGACAGATCACGGCCAAACATCTCGACATAGGCCATCATGTGATGGCCCCATGTCACCGGCTGCGCCGTTTGCAGGTGGGTAAAGCCCGGCATGACCCAATCAGCCCCGGCCTCGGCCTGCGCCAAAAGCGCGCGGATCAGGGCCAGCAAGCCGCTCTCAGCAGCGTCCAGCTGATCACGAACCCAGAGCTTGAAATCGGTTGCGACCTGGTCATTGCGTGACCGGCCTGTGTGCAAACGGCCTGCGGGCTCTCCGATGATCTCTTTCAGACGTGCCTCGACATTCATGTGAATGTCTTCCAGCGCGGTCGAGAACTGGAACTCTCCGTTCTGGATTTCTGACAAAACGGTGAGCAGCCCTTCCCGAATGGCTTCGGCGTCACTATCACTTATGACGCCTGTGGCTGCCAGCATGGCCGCATGGGCGCGCGAGCCTGCGATGTCCTGGGCTGCCATCCGCTGATCGAACCCGATCGAGGCGTTGATTGCCTCCATGATCGCGTCTGGACCGGCGGCAAAGCGGCCGCCCCACATCTGGTTCGAGGATTGATCGGTCATGTAAGAAAACCCGGAGTTGATATGCGCCTATTTCGTCTGATCCCCCTTTATATGGCCCTTGCGCTGGGTGCAAATGCCGCCTTGGCGACCGATGCCGAGACGCTGGCCCCTCTGCGGGAAGAGAGCCTGAAACGTCTGATCCTGCACAAGGAACCGAAACCCGCCAAATCAATCGAATTCCAGCTGGAAGATGACGGCGGTGTCGGCACGCTTGCCGATTATGAGGGCAAGTATGTGCTGCTGAATTTCTGGGCCACCTGGTGTGCGCCCTGCCGCAAAGAGATGCCTCAGATCGCTGAACTTCAGGAAGAGTTCGGCGGCGACAAGTTTCAGGTTCTGACACTGGCCACGGGCCGCAACTCGCCTGCCGGCATCAAAAAGTTCTTTGCAGAGAACGGCATCGCCAACCTGCCCCGTCACCAGGACCCCAGTTCAGCCGCTGCCCGTGAGTTCGGCGTCATCGCCTTGCCGATCACGGTCATCCTGAACCCCGAAGGGCAGGAAATCGCCCGGCTGATCGGCGACGCCGAGTGGAACTCGGACAGTGCGAAGGCGATTATCTCGACGCTTGTGGAATCCAATAGCTGACGAATGGCGCAGCGTCCGCCTGTTTGTGATACACTCGAACCGGCCCAATTGGGCCGGTTTTCGTTTGTGACCTTATAGGAAGGAGGCGACGATGAAGCCGGTGGTTCTTTTGATCGGACGGTTGCCAAATGTGATCGGTGATGTGGCACGGCAACTGGATCATCTGCCGATTCAGTGGCTGGGCGCACATGACACGGACGAGGTCCGGAAACAGCTGGATGCCGAGCCCCGAATTGCCTGCGCCATCTTGGGCGCGGGGCTTGACGACACGATCCGTGGTGAAATGGTGGGCATAATTGCCGCCCGGCGCCCGGATATCTGCATCCATCTGAAGGATCGTACATCCGGCCCCGAGGGGCTGGTGCCCTTCGTCGAACGTGTGGTGCAACACGAGATACTGGAACGGCTGGAAAACAGCTGACGCAACGCCACCTTTGACAGAGTTTCAACTCCTTTGCACTCTGCGCTCAGGAGGATGGAATGCCACTTGAAATTCTACTGACGCTGGTCGTCGGCGGCATAGCTGGTGTCACCCTGTTATTGCATCTCACCGGCAAATCGCAGCAAGTGATGCTGACGCCCGACATTGCACGATCACAATGGGCACGTCACTTTCCGGACGATGATGTGGTCGACGTCACGGTTTCCCATGATGGCCACGCCGCGATGGTGCGCACCAGTTCAGGCAATGGGTTGCTTTGGTCCTTCGGGGCCGACACCGTGGCCCGGCATCTGCTGGACTATGATCTTCTGGATCATCCGGAAGGCTTTGAGATTCTGTTTCACGAATTCTCGGTGCCCAAAACACTTATCCGACTGGACGAATTCGAATGCCATCACTGGCGTGACCTGATGGAGCCCGCATGACAGACCAAATTAATTTTCCTGATGCGGTGCAATGGGCCGTTCCCTTTTTCATCGCAGCAATTCTGGCCGAGTTTCTGTGGATCGCAGTCAAAGGCAAAGGCGGGCGTTATGAAACACGCGACGCGGTGACCTCTTTGATCATGGGGGCCGGCAACATCGCATCGGGCTTTTTGCTTGGCTTTATCGCCTATGCGTTTTTCATGTGGCTTTGGCAGATCACGCCGATGAACCTGGGTACGTCAATTTCGGTTATCATCCTGTGCTTTGTCCTGGACGATCTGCGTTACTACTGGGTCCACCGCTTTGGCCATCGCATCCGCTGGGTCTGGGCCAGCCACGTAAACCATCACAGCTCGCAGCACTACAACCTGACGACCGCGCTGCGGCAGACCTGGACTTATACGTTTACTTTCATGATGGTCGTACGCGCCCCACTGATCCTGCTTGGGTTCCATCCTGCGATGGTTTTGTTCGTCGGTGGCCTCAATCTTATCTATCAGTTCTGGATTCACACCGAGGCCATCGGCAAGATGCCCCGCTGGTTCGAGGCGGTAATGAACACCCCCAGTCACCACCGCGCCCATCACGGCCGCAACGCACGCTATCTGGATTGCAATTATGCCGGGGTGTTCATCATCTGGGACAAGCTGTTCGGCACCTTCGTCCCCGAGCAGGAGGACGACCGGGTGGACTATGGCCTGGTGCACAATATCGGCACTTTCAATCCCCTGCGGGTGGCCTTTCACGAATGGGTGGCCATCTGGCGCGACGCGACCCAGCCGGGTTTGACCCTGAAACAGCGGCTGGCCTACTGCTTTGCCCCACCTGGGTACAGCCATGACGGCAGCCGGGACAGTTCGGAACAGATCAAGGCCAAGCATCTGGCGCGCCACCCGGAAGACCGCGGAACGCCCGGTTTTGAGCATCTGGACAAAAAGCTGCCCAGCGGACAAGCAGAACAGGCCTGAAACGGCCGGCTGCACCCTGATTGTGCCTTGAATCTCGGCCATTGAGCGCCATATCAGACGACAGGCGCCGTGTGTGAGTGAGCGAGGGTCGGTATGAATCGTTTGGCAACCATTTCAACCTTTTTCGGCCTGTTCGGCCTGTTGATGGCCATGCTCGCAGCCCTTGGGGGCGCCGTTGCAGCCCTGATCGCATTGGGTTTTGCAATGATGGCCCTAGGTGCGATGGGCGCGATACTTGGCGCGGCAGCTTCTTTGACACGCGCGTGGCAATCCACCCGCTGAGCCCGCGAGACGGAAATTTTTCCGAACCCTTAACCGCAGATTCATCTCTTTGCCCCGAGACTGTGACCGGACACCTGTCCCGGACACATGGGAATCCGCGCTTATGGGAAATAAAAAACTGGCACATCTGCCTGAGGGGTCGGAAAGTCCGTTGAATGCGGCCGTTTCGACGCGGGATCGTTCGGTTGTGCAGATGGCAACCGATGCAGTGAAGCATAAGCAGTGCAAACTGGCTTTTCAGCCGGTGATACAGGCGCACGCCCCGTACCGAGTCGCGTTTTACGAAGGGTTCATTCGGGTTCTGGACGAAACCGGCCGCGTCATCCCGGCGCGAGAATTCATGCCTCAGGTCGAAAACACTCCTATCGGCCGCGATCTGGACTGCGTCGCGTTGGAGCTTGGGTTGCGCACATTGGCGAGGAACCCGGAAATACGCCTGTCGATCAACATGTCTGCGCGCTCGATCGGTTATTCCAACTGGTCCAGAATACTGGACAGATTCCTGAAACGAGATGCCGAATTGGGCGAACGCTTGATCCTCGAAATCTCCGAAAGCTCGGCCATGCAGGTGCCTGAGCTGGTTGTCGACTTCATGGACCGCTTGCAGGATCGCGGCATCGCTTTTGCGCTGGATGACTTTGGCGCCAGCAATTTCAGCTTTCGCCATTTTCGCGAGTTTCTGTTCGACGCAGCCAAAATCGATGGCCAGTTCGTGCGGGGCATCAGCAACGATCCCGACAACCAGACTTTGGTGCGGGCCCTGATCGCGGTGGCCCGTGAATTCGAAATTCTGGTCACGGCCGAATCGGTTGAAACGCAGGAGGATGCCGCTTTCTTGGTGGCAACTGGCGTGGATTGCCTGCAAGGATTCTTGTATGGCGCACCCAGTGTTGCGGAACCCTGGAAGCAGGAAAACAGATCAAAAACAGGCAGTTGATTGCCTGTTCATCGACATTTTCCTACCATTTCCGACACTGAGACAAGCTGCCCGTTGCTGCATGTGCAGCGTTACGCTATTGCAAGAGTACTTGAGCGGGGGATCACGGGGCGCTCTTGTTTCGAGAGGACATCTTTCGACCTGCGCCGTCAGAAATTCCGCTGTCCCATGACGGTAAAGGACTGATCATATGACCAACGTAGTAATCGCATCCGCCGCACGAACAGGTGTTGGCAGCTTCAGTGGTTCGTTTGCGAACACACCTGCCCATGATCTGGGCGCTGCCGTTCTGGAAGCAGTTGTCGAGCGCGCCGGAGTGGAAAAAGGCGAAGTCAGCGAAACCATCATGGGGCAGGTTCTGACAGCCGCCCAGGGGCAGAACCCCGCACGTCAGGCCCACATCAACGCCGGTCTGCCGCAGGAAAGCGCGGCCTGGGGAATCAACCAGGTTTGTGGCTCGGGCCTGCGCGCCGTTGCTTTGGGCGCCCAGCATATTCAGCTGGGAGACGCGGAAATCGTCGCTGCTGGTGGTCAGGAAAACATGACGCTGTCGCCCCACGCCGCCGCGCTGCGCGCCGGTCACAAGATGGGCGACATGAAGTATATCGACACAATGATCCGCGATGGCTTGTGGGATGCTTTCAACGGCTATCACATGGGTCAGACTGCCGAGAATGTTGCAGAGAAATGGCAGATCAGCCGCGAGATGCAGGATGAATTCGCCGTTGCTTCGCAGAACAAGGCCGAAGCAGCACAAAAGGCCGGCAAGTTCGCAGACGAAATCGTGCCCTTCACCATCAAGACCCGCAAGGGCGACATCGTGATGGACAAGGACGAATACATCCGTCATGGCGCAACCATGGAAGCCATGGCCAAACTGCGTCCGGCCTTCACCAAGGACGGTTCGGTCACCGCTGCCAACGCTTCGGGATTGAACGACGGCGCGGCCGCGACACTGTTGATGTCAGCCGAAAACGCCGAAAAGCGGGGAATCGAACCTCTGGCGCGCATCGCGTCCTATGCGACCGCCGGTCTGGACCCGTCAATCATGGGCGTCGGCCCGATCTATGCATCGCGCAAAGCACTGGAAAAAGCAGGCTGGTCGGTAGACGATCTGGACCTGGTCGAAGCCAACGAAGCCTTTGCCGCACAGGCCTGCGCCGTTAACAAGGATATGGGCTGGGATCCGTCGATCGTGAACGTAAACGGCGGCGCCATTGCCATCGGCCATCCGATCGGTGCTTCGGGGTGCCGTGTTTTGAACACCCTGCTATTCGAAATGAAGCGTCGCGATGCAAAAAAGGGTTTGGCGACCTTGTGCATCGGCGGCGGCATGGGCGTTGCCCTTTGTGTGGAGCGCGACTAAGCGCGTTGGCAATCAAATAGAATTAGGCGCCCGGTGGGCGCCTTTTTTTGTTACATTGAGGTTCCAACCGTTGGATGCGACGATATTGCCGCCCGGAAACCAAGATTCAAGACGAAACAATATTGCGCACAACCATCTCTCAGAGTAACAGCATTACTAAGACGACTAAAATTGAAGGAGTCATAAATGGCACGAACAGCACTCGTTACCGGCGGTTCCCGCGGCATTGGCGCAGCAATTTCCAAGGCGCTCAAAGCCGAAGGATACAACGTTGCGGCCACCTATGCGGGAAATGACGAAGCCGCCGCAAATTTCACTGAAGAAACCGGGATCAAGACCTACAAGTGGAACGTCGCCGATTATGACGAATCCAAAGCAGGTATTGAAAAGGTTGAGGCCGAGGTTGGCCCCATCGATGTGGTCGTCGCCAACGCCGGCATCACCCGCGATGCACCATTCCACAAAATGACACCTGATCAGTGGAAAGACGTGATCGACACCAACCTGACCGGCGTGTTCAACACGGTGCACCCTGTCTGGCCCGGCATGCGAGAGCGCAAGTTCGGTCGTGTCATCGTCATCAGCTCGATCAACGGTCAGAAAGGCCAGTTCGCTCAGGTGAACTATGCAGCGACCAAAGCAGGTGACCTGGGCATCGTAAAATCCCTGGCGCAGGAAGGCGCGCGGGCGGGGATCACTGCCAACGCGATCTGCCCCGGCTATATCGCAACCGAAATGGTCATGGCTGTGCCCGAGAAGGTGCGCGAGTCCATCATTGGCCAAATCCCGGCCGGCCGCCTGGGTGAGCCAGAGGAAATCGCGCGCTGCGTGGTCTTCCTGGCATCGGACGATTCGCAGTTCATCAACGGTTCGACGATCTCGGCCAACGGTGCGCAGTTCTTCGTCTGATCCAGAGTTGTGAACTAAAAACGGGCCGGTCCCTTTGGGCCGGCCCTTTCTGATCCCGTAAGAACGCGCGCGCTGCGATCAGCGGGAACCGAATATCCATCCCCAAAACTGCCAGATCACCCTGCTGCGCTCTTGGTGGGCACGCAGGATCGCCATCTGGGCGGCGGGATTTGTTGTCATCTCGATCATGACAGCCTCCTTTTCAAATCAGTTTTATTTGACCTGATGTGAATATAGAGGCTAAAAACAAACACGACAAACGAGCTTTCTTGAGACTTCAGTTAAGTTTTCCTTCACTATGAGTGACTATCTGCCTCCGCTGACCGCGTTGCGTGCTTTTGACGCCGCAGCCCGGCACATGTCTTTTTCGAAGGCGGCGGAAGAGCTGCATGTGACGCCAGCCGCCCTGTCCTTTCAGATCAAGTCGCTTGAAGAACACCTTGGGCGGCCGCTGTTTCGTCGTCTGAACCGCGCCGTAGAACTGACCGAGGCGGGCCGTGCCCTTGCGCCTGGTGCGGCAGAAGGGTTTGCCACCTTGCAAGCCGCATGGCGTGCGGTGCGCAGACAGGAAGATGACACAAGCCTGACCGTCACCGCGGGCCCAGCTTTGACCGCCAAGTGGTTAGCGCCGCGGCTTTACGAATTTGCTCGGGCGCATCCCGAGATCGATCTGAAATTCTCGGCCACGCTGCGCAACATGGATCTGGAGCGGGACGACGTGGACGTCGCCATCCGGTTCGGGAATTCGGCCGATGACGGGCTGTATTCCGTTCCCGTCAGAAAGGAATGGCTGACCCCGGTCATGACACCGGAACTTGCAGAACAATTCACCACGCCAGACAGCCTGCGCGACGCCCCGCTGATCCATGACGATTCGATCAGCTTTCTGACCCCGCCTTGCGATTGGCCCGCTTGGTTCCGTGCCGTGGGGGTGGATTTTACTCCGACCCATGGCGCGCATTTTTCCAATGCCGATCACGCGATTGATGCCGCTGTTGCCGGTGTCGGCGTGGCACTGGGGCGACGCGCCATGATTCTCAAGGACCTGACCGAAGGCCGCCTGGTTGCACCGTTCAAGGTGGCCCTGGAAACACAAGGCCGGTTCCGGTTTTTGTGCCTGCCGGGGGCTGAAAAGAAACCTCAGATCGCGGCGTTTCGCGATTGGTTCCTGACCGAGATTGAAAAAACCGCGCATATATCGGATGAGTTCAAAATTGTACCGATTGAAGAGGTTTCCCGCCCATGACCAAAATGCGCGCAACGGCCATCGGCTTCGTGGCCGTCTTGCTATGGGCCTTGCTGGCGTTGTTCACTGTCGGGTCGGTGCCCACGCCGCCCCTGCTGCTGAACACGATCTGCTTTTCGATTGGTGGTGCGCTTGGGCTTGTCTGGGCAACGGCGACAGGTGGTTTGAGCGATCTAAAGCAAGTTCCCTGGACGACCTACCTGTTTGGCGCATTGGGCCTATTTGGCTATCACGCGCTGTATTTTTCGGCCCTGCGCATGGCGCCAGCTGCCGAGGCCGGGCTGATCGCTTATCTCTGGCCTCTGCTCATTGTGCTTCTGTCGGGCCTGCTTCCGGGTGAGCATCTGCGTATCGGCCACCTGATCGGGGCATGCCTTGGATTCGCAGGGGCCGCTGTAATCATTGCCGGGGGTGGCGGCGCGGGCTTTCAGGCCCAATACCTGCCCGGATACGCATTGGCCTTGCTGTGCGCACTGACATGGTCGGGCTATTCCGTTCTATCACGCAAACTGGAGGGCACGCCGACCAGTTCCGTCGCAATTTTCTGCCTTGCGGCTGCATCGGCTTCGGGACTGCTTCATCTGGCGGTGGAAGACACTGTACTGCCCGATACGGCACTGGGCTGGGCGTCGGTGCTGGCACTCGGCCTTGGGCCCGTCGGGCTGGCGTTCTACGTCTGGGACATAGGCGTCAAGCAAGGCGACATCCAAATCCTCGGAACCTCATCCTATGCGGCCCCGTTACTGTCGACCCTTGCTTTGGTAGTGGCCGGGATCGCGACCCCGTCCTGGGGGCTTGCGATCGCGGCCTTTCTGATCACCGGCGGGGCCTTGATAGCGGCCCGCGCCAGCCTGAAAACTTAAGCGGACAGGCGTTCGATCTCTTCTTTCAGCTTGAGCTTCTGCTTTTTCAACTGAGCAATATGGAGATCATCGATACCTGGCGAGCGTTGGGCTTGTTCCACTTCTAGACCGAGAGATTCGTGCTTTTTCTTCAGTTCCGTCAGATGTGCGCTCACGCTCATTGCGATCCTCCTTGTTTATGTGTCTGTACGTCACGTAAGAATTTGACCACATCGTTTCCACCCTGTCACGCTGCAGACGCACAGAATCTGTAACAAATCCGACAAATTCGGCTGGTCATTGCCGATGGCACAAGTTCCGAGGCAACGGAGCGGCCTGTCGAAGCACGGCTGAGACCGCCTCGGTATAGCTTTCACCGTCTTTTTCGTGGCGCTCACCGGCGTGCAGAATCAACGGCGCATGGAGGCGAAATGCCGCGCGTCCCCCTTTGCGGGCGCTCAGGATGACCAGTTCGGTCTCGCGGCCCACCCGCGCGCTGAGCGGCAGCACCTCGATTGAACCCAGTTTCCCCTCACAAGCCGTCAGCATATCGGGAAGACGGTCGGCTTTCTGGATCACGTGCAGGAACCCCCGAGGGGCAAGGCGTTTGGCCGCAACGGTGATCCAGTCGATCAGAGGCGTATTTTCGCCCAGTGCAATGCTTCGCCCTGTGTCGCTGGCGGGGCTATGCGCCCCAGAACGGTAATAGGGCGGGTTCGCGATTACGTGATCAAAGTGCCGCTGTCGGAGGTCATCAGGCAAAGCGTTCAGGTCAGCCTCGATCACGTCCAGATCACAGCCGTTGATTTCCGAATTGCGGCGGGCCAAATCCGCATAGGCCGGTTGCAATTCGATCCCAACCATTTGCAGCCCCGCCACCCGCGCGGACAGGCATAAAATGGCAGCCCCCGCGCCACATCCCAGTTCAAGCACGGATTGCCCGGCCTTTGCAGGGACCGATGCGGCAAGCAGAACAGGGTCTACCCCGGCGCGGTAACCTGACGCAGGTTGCAGCAATCGCACCCGGCCACCAAGGAAATCGTTGCACGTCAATTCATTGTCGTCGAAGCGCATCATCGGCCCAGCGGGATCTCGTTGTCGCGCATCACACGCTCGGCCCGGGTCAGGTCTTCGGACCGAACCATCAGCCGACGAGGGAAAATCCCGATACCACCTTCGAGGATGCTCATATTTACGTCCATCTGAAAGCAGTCTATATCCTCGCCCTCAAGGAGAGCGGATGCAAAGGCCAGGATTGTCGGATCGGTACTGCGCAACAGTTCTTTCATGGGGATGGATGTAAGGGCAAGGCGAGGCGAAAGTCGAGCCTTGTATCAGGAGTGTGATGACCGTCGACATGATCTCAAAACCGCATGAGCGTCTCGCTGAAATTCTGGCGGGCGAGATGGAGGCCGTGAACGGACTGATCCGCACGCGGATGGCATCGGACCATGCGCCACGCATCCCGGAAGTGACGCGGCATCTGGTCGAAGCAGGTGGAAAACGCCTGCGCCCGATGCTGACACTGGCCGCAGCACGCCTGTTTGGCTATTCCGGCGACCATCACGTGCGCCTTGCCGCGACGGTCGAGTTCATTCACACCGCCACCCTGCTGCATGACGACGTCGTGGATGAAAGCGCACAGCGACGGGGCCGCCCGACCGCCAATCTGCTTTGGGACAACAAATCCAGTGTTCTGGTTGGCGATTACCTGTTTTCACGCAGTTTCCAGCTGATGGTGGAAACGGGCTCGCTGCGCGTTCTGGATATTCTGGCCAATGCCTCTGCAACCATTGCCGAAGGCGAAGTGCTGCAAATGACGGCTGCAACCGATCTGCGTACGGATGAAAGCGTTTACCTTCAGGTCGTGCGCGGCAAGACGGCGGCATTGTTTTCAGCCGCGACCGAAGTGGGCGGCGTGATCGCAGGTGCCTCGGAAGAGCAGGTCAAAGCGCTTTTCGACTATGGTGATTCACTGGGCATCGCGTTCCAGATTGCCGATGACCTGCTGGATTATCAGGGCGACAGCAAGGCGACCGGGAAGAATGTTGGCGATGACTTCCGTGAACGGAAACTGACCCTGCCCGTCATCAAAGCCGTGGCGCAATCCACGCCGGAAGAACACGCCTTCTGGGAACGTACGATCGAAAAGGGCCGCCAACAGGACGGGGATCTGGATCAGGCGCTGGGTCTGATGAACAAATACGCCACGCTGGAAGAAACCCGGCAAGACGCTTTGGGTTGGGCAAACAAGGCCAAAGCCGCTTTGGATGTATTGCCTGACCACGATATTCGCAGTCTGCTGCGCGAATTGGCCGATTACGTGGTTTCACGTCTCAACTGAGCTGCGTGGCGCGGCACCACCAATCAGGATGGGCTGCGCCGATCTCATAGGCCGCAAAATGCGCGTCTTTCATCGTCGGATACAACGCAAAACAGGTTGATCCTGACCCTGACATGCGCACCATGAGCGCGCGATTGGTCATCTGCAACTCGTCCAACACCTGCTCGATCTCAGGTGCGATGTTCATGGCGGGCACCTGCAGATCGTTGCGTTGATTGCGCAGCCACTGGGCGCACTCATCAGCATTGTCAAACTCAGGCATGCTTTCAGGCATTAGCGGGTTGTCTCTGGACGCCAGCGCGTTGAAAACGGCACCGGTGGGCACCTGGACATTTGGGTTGACCAAAAGGGCGGGCAGGTGCGGAAGGTTCACCGCCGTCAAACGATCGCCAATGCCCTGCATTCTGATCGCCCGACCTTCTAGGCAGACGGGGACATCCGCCCCCAATGACAACGGCAGGCCCCGCGGAAGGTCGTGGCCCTGATCTGCCAGGGCCCCAAGCGTGGCCGCGGCATCAGACGACCCTCCGCCAATGCCCGCCCCATGGGGCAAGGACTTGGTCAGTTGAATATGACCGGTCCAACCGACAGCTTCTGCCGCCTTCCAGACCAGATTTCGGCTGTCCGTGGGGACTCCGCCGGCAAACTCGCCGCGCACGTCCATGGACAATTCGGGGCCGGGGGTGAATGTCAGCCGATCACCCAGATCGGCGAATACAACCAGCGAATCCAACAGGTGATAGCCGTCGTCTCGACGGCCAGTCACATGAAGGGTCAGGTTGATTTTGGCGGGCGCAAACGCCTTAATTTCCATTGGCGACTTTCAATGGCTCCGAACCTTCTTCGGCCAGAACGGCATCCAGCCCGACTTCGATCTTGCGCCGGATTCGATCCGGATCGGCTTCGCCGTCGGTGTCTTCCGGGTCGATGAAGGACAAGGCGCGGCTCCACTGGAACTCGGCCTCGCGCGCGCGCCCGACAGCCCAATAGACGTCACCCAGATGATCGTTGACCACCGGATCCACCGGCATCAGCTCAACCGCACGTTCCATGTGTTCGACGGCCTCGTCGTAACGCCCCAGACGGAACAGTACCCAGCCCAGACTGTCCACGATATAGCCACTGTCCGGACGCGCAGCTACTGCGCGCTCGATCATATCCAATGCTTCATCCAGCTTTTCTTTGCGCTCAACCAGAGAATACCCAAGGTAATTCAGAACCTGAGGTTGATCCGGGTTTAGTTCCAGCGCCCGGCGGAAATCAGCTTCGGCCTGATCCCAGTGCTTCAGCCTTTCATGACTGATGCCACGTGCGTAATGCAGGAACCAATTCCCACCCGCCGCGCTATCCGTCAGCGCGATCGCAGTGTCATAAGAGGCCACGGCAGCGGCATAGTTTTCCTGTCGGCGCTGCAAATCTGCCAAAGCGACATGCACACCCGGAAAATCAGGGTCCTGCGCAGCCAGGTTCTGCAACACCTCGACGGCCGCATCGGTTTTTCCCGAACGGTCCAGAACTTCGGCGCGGCCCAATTCGGCCGCATGGTGATCGTTGCTGTCCGCCGGGACTTGGCGGTATGCCTCAACCGCCAGATCATATTGCTGCAAGTTGTCCAGCAGATCCGCGCTCAGCAAAATGGCATCCACATGATCGGGGCGCAGGAAACTGGCCAAGCGTGCGTACAGCAGAACGTAATCGGCTGATGCTTCGCTGTTCAATGCGGCACCGACGGTGAAAAAAATCTCGGCCATGCCGTCCTGAGCGGATCGGACATGGGTGAACGGCAATGTTTCACCCGCCGCCAACTGGCTCAAATACGACTCGATGGTCGGGTCACTGCCCGCCACAAACACATCGTCCAGAAACTGAACGGCGTCTTCGTTGCGATCCAGCTGCGAAAGAATCTCGGTGCGGGCCAAAGCAGCACGACGAGAGAACCGGGCAACCGTTCCATCATTGTCGGCAAGTATCGCCTCGGCGCCTTCGAAATCACCGATAGACGCCAATGCCATCGCCTTGTGGTAAAGCGCGAACTCCCTGAGACCATCCTGTGTCGCGACAGAATCGAACTGTTCCATCGCCTTGGTCATCTCACCCTGCCCCAGATGGGCCCAGGCGATCATCAGGCCGTCAACAAGGGGGCCAACACCCTGTGTTTCAGGGTCACGGGCCAGCAGGTCGTCAAATTTCCCATCGGTGATCAGATGGGCCGAAATCACCATACGCGCAGCCTGGCTGGGCAGGTTTGCTTCCTCGATCTGCTGGGCGATCGGCAGCGCGCGCACCACTTCCCCCAAAGCGATGCGTGCAACGACAACGCTTTCCTGCAACAGCGCATTTTGGGGATCAAACCTGAGGGCCTGAGCATAATATCTTTCTGCGGCAGAATAGTCGTTTTCGTAAATCGCCTGCCGCCCGGCCAGATACGATCCGGCACCCGTCTCCGAATAGGCCGGAACTGCGACCGACGACATGAACAGCACGGACAAAGCCGCGCGACGAACCAGGGAAAACACCGAAATCCTGCCTTGCTATCGTTGACTGAGGGGTAAGCTAGGGCTTCGGCAGGCAAGAGGCAATGGCAGAGCCTTCACAGCGCCGCCATTGCCCGTTTTTTGCTTACATGTTCGGATAGTTTGGACCGTCGCCGCCCTGCGGTGTGGTCCAGGTGATGTTCTGGCTGGGGTCCTTGATGTCGCAGGTTTTGCAGTGAACGCAGTTCTGGAAGTTGATGACGAATCGTGGGCCGCTCTCATCCTCGACCACTTCATACACACCCGCCGGGCAATACCGCTGCGCCGGCTCGTCGTACTTGGGCAGGTTGACCTTCACGGGGATCTCGGGATCGGCCAGGCGCAGATGGCAGGGCTGGCTTTCCTCGTGGTTTGTCGCTGCGAACGAGACATTCGTCAGACGATCGAAGGACAGCGTTCCGTCGGGCTTTGGGTAATCGATTGGCTGGTGCTTGCTGGCATCCTCGGTCGATTCCGCGTCGTTCTTGCCATGGCCCAACGTGCCGAACAGCGAAAAGCCAAACGTGTTGGTCCACATGTCCAGACCACCCAGCATCAGGCTGGCGGTCAGACCCCATTTCGACCACATCGGCTTGACATTGCGTACCTTTTTCAGGTCGGAACCAATCGCGCCATTGCGAACTTCGGTCTCGTAAGCCGTCAGCTCATCGCCTGAACGCTCGGCCTTGATCGCTTCGAAAGCAGCCTCGGCCGCAGCTTTGCCCGACAGCATCGCGTTGTGGTTGCCTTTGATGCGCGGCACGTTGACCATGCCCGCCGAACAGCCCAACAGCGCCACGCCCGGCGCGACCAGTTTCGGCATCGACTGATAGCCGCCTTCCGTAATCGCACGGGCGCCGTAAGCGACCCGCTTGCCGCCTTTCAGCAGATCGGCCACCATCGGATGGTGCTTGAAACGCTGGAACTCCATATAGGGGTACAGATGCGGGTTCTTGTAATTCAGGTGCACCACGAAGCCGACATAGACCTGATTATTTTCAAGATGATAGATGAAGGATCCGCCGCCTGCGTTGCTGCCCAAAGGCCAGCCCATCGTGTGCGTCACGCTGCCTTCCTTGTGCTTGGCAGGGTCGATCTCCCAGATCTCTTTCATGCCGACACCGTATTTCTGCGGCTCTTTGCCCGCAGACAGGTCGTATTTGGCGATCACTTCCTTGGACAGCGACCCGCGCACACCTTCTGACAGGAAGACATATTTGCCGTGCAGCTCCATCCCCGGTTCGGTGTTGGGGCCGTAGGAACCATCTGCCTCCAGACCAAAAACGCCTGCTACCACGCCTTTGACTTCGCCA
Organism: Ruegeria sp. HKCCE3926; assembly: GCF_017872515.1. Taxonomy (NCBI): domain Bacteria; kingdom Pseudomonadati; phylum Pseudomonadota; class Alphaproteobacteria; order Rhodobacterales; family Roseobacteraceae; genus Ruegeria; species Ruegeria sp. HKCCE3926. The sequence goes on from NZ_JAEDOU010000004.1 coordinate 212,393, forward strand.
TTGTCGCCATAGACCATTTCCGAGCACGCCATGCCCGGAAAGATCTCGACACCCAGTTCTTCAGCCTGTTCCGCCATCCAGCGGCACACATTGCCCATCGAAACGATGTAGTTGCCGTGGTTGTGCATCAGCGGCGGCATCGGGAAGTTCGGGATGCGGACCTGGCCTGCTTCACCCAGCATGTAGAACTTGTCGTCCTTCACGGGCACATTCAGCGGCGCGCCTTTTTCCTTCCAATCCGGGATCAGCGCGTCCAGACCACAGGGATCAAGAACCGCGCCCGACAGGATATGCGCGCCAACCTCGGAACCCTTTTCCAGAACGACAACGTTCAGGTCGGCATCCAGCTGTTTCAGACGGATGGCCGCCGACAGGCCCGCAGGTCCTGCACCCACGATCACCACATCGTATTCCATCGCTTCGCGTTCAATCTCGGCCATCGCGGGCTCCCTAGCTAACTTTCCGAATTGGCGCTGTCACCGCATGATCTGCGCAATTTTGTTTCACGGCTGATTACATGGTCGGAAAGACATTGGTCAATCGAAACACGGCGTAACAAGGGCGCTATTCGACACATCACCCCTCTGGTGCATCCCCCATCAGGTACCTGGGACCGCTACCATGCGATTTTGCCCGGTCATCGGGGTTGTAGAGCGCGCATTTCGGCAGGCTCAGACACCCGCATCCGATGCAGCCATCCAGATTGTCGCGCAACCGCATCAGGGTGTCGATTCGCTGATCCAGATGGGCCCTCAGCTGTACACTGATTGCCTTCCAGTCCTGGGGCGTCGGCGTGCGGTTTCCTGGCAGGCCCGACAGCACCTGACGGATTTCAGGCAGGGTCAGACCGAACTGCTGCGCAATCATGACAAAGCTCAGTCGCCGAATATCGGCCCGCTGATAGCGCCGCTGTCCGCCCGCGTTGCGCCAGGGCGAAATCAGACCCTGCGCTTCGTAATACCGGATGGCCGACACGGCCAGACCTGTGCGCCGGGCTAATGCGCCAATCGCCAGCCCCTCTGATACCGCCATCAAACCCTCATGAAAAATTCCTTGACCTAAAGTTAGGTTTAGAAATTACGCTGAGTCGGGACAAGCCAAAAAACACAGGAGATCCCATGATGGCGACGCTTGAACACACCAACTTTACTGTCCGCGACCCGAAAGCCTCGGCCGATTGGATGCAAAAGGTCTTTGGCTGGAAGACCCGTTGGGAAGGCCCCGCAATTGCCGGCGGATACACCGTGCATGTCGGCTCGGCCCATACGTATCTGGCGCTTTACAAACCTGATGACCCGAAACAGTCGGATGAAAGCAGCTATGATGTGATCGGCGGGCTGAACCACGTGGGTGTTCTGGTCGAAGACATCGATGCCACCGAAGACAAGGTTCGCAAGGCAGGATTCGAGCCCCACAACCATGCCGATTACGAACCAGGGCGCCGGTTCTATTTTCGCGATGACAACGGGATCGAGTTCGAAGTGGTGCAATATGATTGAGATGATTTGGCTTTGCACCCCATCGCAGCGTTGGCGCAGGTCGCGGCATCCGGATCATCGGCACAGGCCCCACCCCAAATCAAAACGGCGCGAAGTCGCGAATTGACCACTGCTGACGCTGTCACCTCTTGCAATTCACGTGGCATTTGGGTCAGGTAACTGCCAATCTAACATTCGCCCCGACGCTCCTGTGCGGCGGGGCGACTCAATTTATGCGTGGACGTAGAGAGTATGGAAAAGATCCCGATGACGCCTGCGGGCAATGCCGCGCTCGAGGCTGAGCTGAAGAACCTCAAATCCGTTGAACGCCCGGCGATCATCGAAGCCATCGCCTCGGCGCGCGAGCTGGGCGACCTGAAGGAAAACGCCGAATATCATTCAGCCCGCGAAAAACAGGGTTTCATCGAAGGTCGCATCAAGGAACTGGAAGGTATTCTGTCGCTGGCCGATGTCATCGATCCGGCAAAATTGTCGGGTGCGGTCAAGTTTGGCGCAAAAGTCACATTGGTCGACGAAGATACCGATGAAGAAAAGACCTGGCAGATCGTTGGTGAATACGAGGCCAATATCGAAAACGGCCTGCTGAACGTCAAATCCCCCATCGCCCGCGCCCTGATCGGCAAAGATGAAGGGGACAGTGTCGAAGTGCGCACCCCCGGAGGCGTGCGCTCTTACGAAATCCTGAGTATCGAGTACGTCTGACCGGAGCGCATGTAATGTCGGGGCCAAAACCTGACCCGGAAACCGAAAAGCCGACGTCGCTGGGCATCTATGATCGCCCGAAGACTCCGGCTGTCACCGAAATCGAGATTGCCGCACTGGTACTCAGCCTGATCTGGCTGGTGGTGTCGGTCGTCTTTCTCGTGCTGCCCGGTCAGGGGCAGAACGGCGGCTTTGTCGTCGCCTTTCTGGCCGTGTTCATGCCCGTGGCGATGATCTGGGTTGCGGTCACCGCGATGCGCGCCAGCCGTGTGATGCGAGAGGAAAGTGCGCGGTTGCAAACGGCAATCGACGCGATCCGGCAGGCCTATGTGGCGCAGCAGCAGCGCGCCTCCAGCACCTATGAACCTGCGGTGACAAAAAAGCTGGATGAAATTGCTGCGGCCACACGGAAAACCGAAGACGCCTTGGCAACGTTCTCGACCAAACGCACAGCGCGCTCTGCAACGGCCGCGCAGAGTTCCGCTCAGGGCGACCAGACCTCGTTGGAGCTGGGCACACCTGCGGAAGAGATCACACCGCCGCTGAGTACCGAGGTTTTCATCCGCGCCCTGAACTTCCCCGAAACGCAGGATGACACCGAGGGGTTCAATGCGCTGCGTGTTGCATTGAAGGACCGCAAGACGGCACAGCTTGTGCAAGCTTCGCAGGATGTTCTGACGCTGCTCAGCCAGGAAGGCATCTACATGGATGACCTGCGGCCCGACAAGGCCCGGCCAGAAATCTGGCGCCAGTTCGCCCAGGGCACACGCGGGCGCGCCGTGGCGGCGCTGGGGGGGGTACGCGACAGATCCTCACTTGCGCTGACGGCAGCCCGGATGAAACAGGATCCGATTTTCCGCGACGCCGCGCACCATTTCCTGCGCCGGTTTGACAAGATGATGGCCGAGTTCGAACCCACGGCAAGCGACGCGGAACTGAGTGAACTGGGTGAAACCCGAACGGCCCGCGCATTCATGTTGCTGGGTCGCGTGGCGGGCACGTTTGATTAATCCGCCCCGACAATCCACGACATTTTGGTCGCGCTGCTGAAATTGAACAGATACTTCAGCGGTCCGGTTTTTTCTTGACCCCGGGGCTGGAATCCCTCGCGCTCGTAAAGGCTGCGGGCGCGGGGGTTCGTGTCGATGACATCAAGCTGAACCTCTGAGATGTCTCGGTTGCGGGCCTCGGACTTGATGGCATTCAGCAATGCCGTGCCCACTCCTTTGCCGCGCGCCTCGGCAGCGACAAAAATACCATCCATCTGGAACACGCCCGGTTTCAGTTCGCGCTCCAGCACGCTCAGAACCAAGGCGCGCCAGGTCGCCCCGAACCAGCCATAGACCCGCGCCAGATCAGACATATTGCCCCCCGCAAAAGAGCCGTCGCGTGTCTTGAAACCTGCCAGCCCCAGCAATTGGCCCGCTTCATCCCGTGCAACCAGCGCGAAATCCGGGTTCAATGCGATTTCAAAGAAAGCCAGTCCTTTTTCGTCCGGCCCCATGACTTTGCCCAGCTTTGCCGCAAATGCCTGCCAGAACAGTGCCGCCGCTTGCGCGCGTTCCTGATCGGCGAACCCTCTGGAAATCGTGACCGTCACAACCCGAAACTTCCATACGGAAGGAACCGGACCATATCGCCCGGTTGGACATGGCGCGCACCGTCCTCGATTTCAACCAACCCTTCAGCCCAGCTGAGGCCACTGATCCGGCCTGATCCTTCCGAGTGGAAGACCTCGGCCCGCCCGTCCCGCATTCGGGCGCGCAGATATTCCCGGCGACCGGGCTTCTTGCGCTTTTCAAAGGCGGCAGGCACTTCGAAACCTTGCGGTTCAGCCCAGCCTTCGCCGGACATCAGCCCCAAGGCCGGACGCGCGAAGATCAACGTACAGACCATGGCGGCAACCGGATTTCCGGGCAGGCCAAACACCGGCACGCCAGACCACAAACCCAAAGCCAGCGGCCGCCCGGGTTTCAACGCAATGCGCCAGTGCTGCATCGCTCCGGCCTGACGCAAAAGGGCCGAAACATGGTCTTCGTCACCCGCTGACGCGCCGCCACTGGTCAAAATCACATCCGCCTGCTCTGCGGCCTGATCCAATCGATCCCGCAAGGCGTCCCGATCATCCGAAACACGCCCCATATCCACGGGTACGAACCCCATACGATCGATCAAGGACAGCAGCATCGGGCGATTGGCGTCGAAAATCTGACCCGGACCAGCGTTCTCTCCGGCTTCGACCAATTCATCGCCCGTAGAGACCACGGCCACGCGAAGCGGTTTGCGCACGTTGACTTCGGCAATCCCCACGGCAGACAGCAGCGCAAGATCGGCAGGGGTCAGCCTGCGCCCGGCAGGAAGGGCGATATCGCCTGCGGCCACATCTTCTCCCGCGCGCCGTGTGTTGGCGCCTTTTTTCAGCGGGCCGTGGAAGGCTATGTGGCCGTCCTTGACCGTGACATCCTCTTCCAGAATGACCGTGTCGACACCGGCGGGCAGCGCCGCCCCCGTCAGCACGCGCAAGGCCCGGCCTTCAGGCACGTCACCGTCGAACGGGATCCCTGCCGCCGCGCGCCCGTCAACCAATGGCATGATCTGTGGGCCATCAGGGGCGGGACCGGCAAACCCGTACCCATCCACGGCCGAATTCGGTTGCGGCGGATTCGAGCGTCGGGCGACCACATCCCCGGTCAGAACGCGCCCGCATGCCAGGGTCAGCGCCATCGTCTCAGACGCGGTAATCGGGTGCAGCCTGTCACGCAAACAGGCCAGCGCCTCATCCACCGGTGTCCAGTTGACCCCGGCGGGCAACGCGAAGCAATCGTTCCGCAACGGGGGCGGGGCTATGTTCGGCTTGTCCTGAGGTACACCCAATATCCAACCTTCCTCTGCCGCTGAGACGTTCAATTGCGCATCCAACTCCTGCTCTGTCAAACGCGACAGAGTCAAGGCGACCTGTTCAACCTGCCAGGCATCCTTGATCCGCCCATCCGGTGCAGCGCCAAGGGTCAAAGACGGCCAGATTTCCACGAAGGCAACAGGTTTATCCAGCGGCTCGAATGGCCAGACCGAGATTTGCCCGGCAAACCGGTGGCGAAGCCGGTTCAGAATCGGCAGCCCCATCATGACTTGGCCACCAACCGCGCCTGCCCCTGCCATCTGCCAGCAGGTGAAGCTTCCTTTTGCCAAAGTCTCAACGACACGACGGTTCGGGAACGGGTTGGAATAGTCCGATTTGGTACGCGGCAGGCCGTTAATATCTCGGCGCAATCCATTCATCCAGTACGGACCACGGCCGCCAAACTGAAGGTTGATCCGACCCGCCAGATCAAAGCGGTTGTTGGCCTTCGGAGAATCCTCGACTTGTTGGTCGAACCAATCCCACAACACCAGCGGATCGTCCGTTCCGGTCATCGCCCGTGCGAAGCCGCAAGGATATCCAAAAGGAAAATCGAACCCAAGAAGCAGACGGCGACCGGCCTTAAGCTCGGCCCGGATCAGAGCATCCAACCTCTGCTCGGCTATCCGCCTGTTGCGCAGGTATTCGGGGTCAAACGCTTTTCCGTTTCGTGCAATGCAGGCCCAGATCGCATCCTTGCGCGGGGTCGGCCCGGTGTCGTTTCCGCCAGACCAATCCACCATTGCAAAGGTCTGGAACAGGCTCACAAACCAACCTCTTTCAGGATGAAGTCAGCAATCCCGGCAGTATCGTCCAGATCATAGACCGGGCGGTCCAAATCCAGCGGAGTGTCGCTGGCCACGGCCCGAATGGTCGTGTTCTTTGGGGCCATCAGCGCATGGCCCGCCTCAGCGCGGAAAGCTTCGATCTTGGGATGGTCTTCGCGCTTGAACCCTTCAATCAGCACCAGATCAACCGGTGAAAGCCGGGCCAACAGATCGGCCAAAGGGGGCTCTGGCGTGCCGCGCAGCTCTTGCATCACGGCAATGCGCTGACCTGAGGCAAGCAGAACTTCACTAGCCCCTGCCATGCGGTGGCGGTGACTGTCGGTGCCGGGTTGATCCACATCGACACTGTGATGCGCATGTTTGACAGTCGACACCGTAAAGCCCCGGCCTGTGATCTCGGCCACCAGCCGTTCCATCAGTCCGGTTTTGCCAGCATTCTTCCAGCCGGTGACGCCAAAGACCCTCATGCCTGCTCCAACAATGTTCGGGCGTGAACCAGATCTTCCGGCGTGTTGACGTTGAAGAACGGGTCAAACGGGTCGGCGTCGAACAAAGCCTCGCGCCCATCATGTTTATCGGTCCACAGCACCACCTTGCGCAGCCCGTCCGTCAGCGCCACCCGCAGATCGTCGCGCAGCGCTACCGGCCAGAGGCCAAAGGTCGGATGCCGGTTAACCCGCTTGCCACCGCCGGATTTGAGCGCCTCGTCGCCCGAACGCGGCGTGGTGGCCAAGACCAACGGGTGTACCTGCCCTTCCGCAGCCTGCGTCAGTCGCGCCACCAGATCGCGCGGGAAAAACGGCGTATCCGCAGCAGCTGTCACGATGCTGTCCGCCCCCTGCTCTGCTGCCCAGTCGAGCCCGGCCAGCACACCGGCCAAAGGCCCGGCGAACCCTTCGATCGTGTCAGGCAGGACGGGCAGGCCCAGATCAGCGAAGCGCTCAGGGTCGCCATTCGCGTTCAACGCCAACCCACTTACCTGTGGGGACAGACGGTCAATCACATGGGATAGCAGGCTCTGCCCCCCGATCTGCAGCAAACCTTTGTCGCCGCCGCCCATACGTGTGGCCTGCCCGCCTGCAAGAATGATTCCGAGCGGTTTCGTCATGATAAATCCTCGATTTCCGGCCATTTTCGGAATTTCTCCAGCGGTGTGAAAATCCAAACCCCGTTGCCCGCACCCAGCAAAATGAAACACAGGCTCACAGGAAGTCCGGAAAAGCCGGCCAAAACATGGCTCAAGCGAATGAAAGCGGAAAAGAGCACCAAAACCGTCACAGGCGCGAAAAACGCCCAGAACAAGCACCGATACCTGCGAAGTGATCGACTGATTTCGCCTGGCAAAACGACTGAGTCTGGCAAACTTTGAAGAAGGATACGTTGCAATACGGCGCGTTGTTTTTGCACCGCCAATCCCCAAGCTGCCCATCCCATCCGGAATGGGGCAAACAGGTCGAATGTGCCGATGTATTCTCTTGCCTCCCACCCCAATCGATCCAAAGTTTCTTCGTCCAACCGTGCCATGCCCTCTACGATTGCCCGTTTGCTGCGTGCGTAGTTTCGTGCAGCAAGAATGCTCAGCGGCAAGATACTGACTGCAACAACAAACAAGAAAAAAAGTCTAAGGGTTTCCAAAATCATCCTGCACTTTTCCGGCGGTGTTTCCTGTCTTCGACAGCAACGGTTGACGGGTCCACGTCGCGCAGCAGGCGATCCTCACCCGACAGGCACACAAAGCGCTGGCCGCGCATCCGCCCGATCAGCGTCAGCCCGACCTCGCGCGCGATCTCGACGCCCCAGGCGGTGAAGCCCGAGCGGGACGCCAGTACCGGAATCCCCATCATCGCCGATTTGATCACCATTTCGGATGTCAGGCGACCAGTGGTATAGAGGATCTTGTCCTCGGCACTTTCTCCTTCTGACAGCATCCAGCCTGCGATCTTGTCGACGGCGTTGTGGCGGCCCACGTCCTCCATATAGACCAGCGGGCGGTTTTCACGGCACAGGACCGTGCCGTGAATCGCTCCGGCTTCGAGGTACAGCGACGGAGTGCGGTTGATCTTCGAGGCCAGATCATACAGCCAGGAAGTTCGCACCTGAACCTGTGGCAGTTGTACGTCTTCCAGGCCCTCCATCATGTCGCCAAACACAGTACCCACGGCACACCCACTGGTGCGGGTCTTTTTCTTCAGTTTGTCTTCATAAGATGTTTCGCGCGCGGTTCGGACGATCACGGTTTCAAGGTCGTCGTCATATTCCACGCGCGTGATTTCATCATCCGAAAGCAGCATCCCCTGATTGCGCAGAAAGCCCAGCGCAAGATATTCGGGATAATCGCCAATCGTCATCGCCGTCACGATTTCCTGCGAATTGAGAAAGATCGTAAGCGGGCGTTCCTCGACCACAGATATCTGGCTGATTTCACCGTTCTGATCCACACCCTCGACCGCTCGGGTCAGGCGCATCGCAGCCGGATCAGGGGCGATAAGATAGTCCGACAGATCGAATTCCGTGGCCAATTGCAACCCCTTCCCAAGACAGTTACTGCTGCATGAATCACCATAGGATTTAGCCATGGCCTCTGCCACATCCAAGTCATACTTCTGGAAAGGTTTTCGGGATGGGACGCCGTTTGTCTTCGTCGCCGTGCCCTTTGGCCTTCTGTTCGGTGTTTTTGCGACCGAAGCCGGGTTGACCCTTGTCCAGACGATGGCTTTTACATCGACCGTTTTTGCAGGTGCCGCGCAATTCGCGGCGTTGCAATTGTTGCAGGACAACACCCCGACCGTGATCATCATAGTCTCGGCGCTGGCTGTGAATCTGCGTATGGCGATGTATTCCGCATCACTGACACCTTACCTGGGTTCCGCGCCCATGTGGCAGCGTGCCTTTGCGGCATACCTGACCGTGGATCAATCTTATGCCTGCTCGATCGTGCGGTTCGAGAAAGAGCCCGACCTGTCAGTGCCGCAACGGATGGCTTATTTCGTGGGCTCTGTCACGCCGATCACACCGCTCTGGATTCTGGGCACTTATCTGGGCGCAGTGCTGGGTGCGCAAATACCGGAAAGCTGGGCACTGGATTTTGCCCTGCCGATCACCTTTCTGGCCATGATAGGGCCGATGATGCGGACCTTTGCACATGTGGTCGCGGCCCTTGTGGCCATTGCGGTATCTTTGCTGACCGTCGTAATCCCGTTCAATCTGGGCCTGCTGATCGCCGGATGCGCTGGAATGATTGCCGGAGCACAGGCGGAACTGATCCTCGAACGTAGAAAGGCGCAGTTATGACTCAGCCCGATTCCGTCACCATCTGGGCCATTATCATCGGGCTTGCCATAGGCAGCTATGCGCTGCGCTTTGTCTTTATCGGTTTTGTGGGTGATCGCCCGATGCCGCCTTGGCTGCTGCGTCACCTGCGATATACAGCAGTGGCCATCCTTCCTGCATTGATCGCACCGCTGGTCGTTTGGCCCTCTGCCACCGAAGGGCAACCTGATCTGCCACGAATGTCGGCGGCAGCCGTTGCCCTGGCGGTGGGAGTGATCAGCAAAAACGTGATAGCGGCCATCTTTTCCGGGGCCGCCACGCTCTATGGTCTGCTTTATCTACTGAGTTGAGACAGCGTCGAGCTGGTTGAGACGCGCATTGTTTGCCGCCAAACCTTTTTGCAGATCCGCATCGTCATTTTCCCGATATTCTTCGGTCACGACGCCCGGAATCTGCGCGAACTGTTCCGACAGGTTCACCGGATAGAACGTCACATCAATCTGCTCGAACCCCGGTACCTGCTTCAACAGTTGGGAAGTCGAGTTGGTGCAGAAAGCGCCAGCGACCGGACCGGATTGCTTTGCCAGTTGCAAGGCGATTTCAGCCTGTTGCGGGCTCACCTGAATGGTCTGTATGCGGGCATAATGTGTCTCGCGCGCGTGCGAGCTGCGATAAGCTCGTTCGACCGCCGGGGTAATGCCGTAAAGCACATCATCCTTCACCGGAACCACATCCGCCCGGAACGAACCGGCAGGGTCAAAGATCACCCGCTCGCTGCCCGAGATCATCAACGACGTATGCGCGCCCGATCCGGTGCGTGTGTTGATCATTGTGTACAGCGTCAGGGTCGCTGGCCCCGGATCACGGTAGGACCGGGACACGATCTCGTTCCGATCCGCCTGTGGACGGTTCGAATTGGCGCAGCCCGCCACTGTCGCTGCCAGCAAGCAGGCAATCAATATCCTGAGCAAGTCAGCCCCCGAAACAATTAGGAGGCGAAAACCGCCAGGAACAGGCACAGGAAGGCAATGGCGACCACACACCACGTGGTGGCTTTGATGAAACCGTTGAATGTCTTGGTTTGGACCGTGATGTCCATTTCGCCGTGCTTGTGTTCAGCCATGAGTCTCAGATTCCCAATTCGCGTGTTTGATCTGTTGGATAATAGAAAACAGAACGCCTGTCACCACGTCATTCGCGCGCAGGACGCTGTTACTTGAGAACCGAACAACCGGGATACCCGAACCCCCACCGCCAGGGCAGGCCGCTGCACGGCCCGCCACCGAATCGCACCGCCCCGTACATTGCATCCGCAGTGATCGCGTGCACGCTGCGAATCTGTTCAGGCGACATGTCGTACTGGTCGGCATAGTCCTCGGCATGGTTGTCTCCGTGCTGCACCACACAGGCGTGCAAGGCGTCATCCGCTGCCAGACGTGCCTCATAGCTTTCGCTGGCTGTCTCTGCACCGCCAGCATTGTGATATGCCCGGTCGTGGATGACGCAGCAGTACTCCCACGGCGGGTGCTCTTGATATAGCGCGCCAACCTGTGGGAATTGCTTTGCCACCCAGCGCCAACTGGCTGACAACCCGCCTGAACAGCCATCGGTTTCAAACGGCGTCAGTTCGGCGTCCTTGCTTTGCTCGATCAGGGCGCGGTGGCCCGGCATCTCAAATCCGCGCATCAGATCTTGTGCCCATGCCGACAGTGGCAGCAGAGACAGAAACAGCGCCATGTTAAGGACTTTCATCGCGCATTGCCTCTGTATCGACCTGCAATCCAAAGGTGGTTGCCAGCCACAGCAACAGCCGCTCGCCCGGCCCCATTTCAGCGCGGACGCGCAAAACCTCATTGGCCATGGCCGGGCGGTCGGTAATCAAACCATCCACACCCATCGAGGCCATCCTGGACATCTGCAACGGATCATTCACCGTCCAGACATAGATATCCTTACCAGCGTCCTGCACTTTGCGGATCAGCCCAGGTGTAACCATGCCTGCATTGACGGCGACAAATTCACCTTCCAGCCCCGACAGATCCCCAATGGCCGTGGCCGCCAGCACACCAGAGCGCCAGTCGGGCCGCAACTTTTCCATCTTTTGCACGGCCGGGTATTTCAGCGACATGGTGGCAACTTCGTTCTGCATCCCTAGCTCTTCGACAAGGCCGATCACCCGATTTTCCAGATCGACGTCGTGACCATAATATTTCAGCTCGATAAGAACCTTCGACTTGCCCTTGGCCGCTTCCAGAACCTCTCGCAGGGTCGGGGTCCGCTCTGCGGCGTATTCCGGTCCGAACCAGCTGCCAATGTCGATATCAGCAACATCCTGCATCGTCGCATCCCAGACCTTCAGGTTGACGCCGGCCAACTTCATGAAATCGCTGTCATGGGCCACGACAACCACATCATCCGCCGTTTCCTGAACGTCAATCTCAACCCAGTCCGCACCATCCTCAATCGCTTTCAGGACCGAGGCCATTGTGTTTTCAGGTCGCAAAGCCGCAGCGCCCCGATGGCCGATGACCTCGGCTTGATCCGGCGCCTGCACGCGTTCCAGCAAGCTTTGCCCAAGCCAGAAGCCCACGCCCAATGCGGCCAAGGCCGTCGCGACAGTGACAAGAACCGGCACGCGAATCCTTCGGGGTTCGGGATGGGGAACGTCCTTGGTCTCAGCTTCAAAGAAGCCGTCCAGCAAGACCGCCAATGCGCCCAGCGCCGTCGCCGCCAGAACCAACCCCGCCAGGGACCAAAGCCCCGCAATGATCAGGCTGAGGATCAACGCCAGTCTGAGGCTGCCGCCTTCCTGCAAGGGCACAACTGCAAACAACAGACTGGCCACCGCCGCAATCAAAGCTGCAATCACAAGCCGCAGTCCCAGCCAAAGGGCAAGCTCGATCTTCAAACGCCCGCGCTTGCCTTCCATCTTTTGTTCGCTTTTCGCAAATGCTCCGCGTGGTGAGGCCCCCTCGAACAGGACCAGATGCAACGCCAGCGCCCATCCCGACAGACGGCGGATCAACACCCATGCCAACGCAAGAACGACAAGCCCGATCAGTACCACGGCCACCTGAAAGGCCGGAGGGTGGAATGTCAGGTAATAGTTGATGTCATATTCCGTCAGCGTCCACCATGCGATCAACCCCGCGACGGCCACAAACGGCAGGGCAAGCAGCAGGACGCGCAGGATGAACCGAACGGCAAATCCGAACAGCGCCGGAAAGCGGGACAGGTTCAGTGCCAGTGCCGCACTGCCTGCGCGCCAAGGGTCATTTTCTCCCATACGCAAGGACCCGGCCATGACCGCGAACACAATAACCTCAGCCAGCAAAAACAGACTGAGCACCGCAACACCCGCAATGAACCCTGCCGGAGACAGCAGGAACATCGCAATGTCCTGATCGGTCAGAGCGGTCTGATTTGACAGAGAGACCGCCAGATTGACAGCCACAGCCACACCCGGCGCGATCAGCGCCACCAGCAGCAAGCGCACAGCGACATAAATTGGCACAAAGACCCGGCGCCGTTCCCAGGCACCTGCATAGGCATGTGTTACTGCTTGAAAAAATCTTGTCACGTGGGCGCCTCCGGACTGATGCAGTCATTCAAAGGCGCGCAAGCGTGAATTGCAAGTCAGCTGTCTTCCAGATCCGCCGCCAGACGGAAACCGATGCGGTTGGCGGGTTTGTCCTCGACCGATTTGGGCAGGGCGCGCAGCATCACGTTCAACTGGCTGACATGCTGCACCAATTGCGTGCGGGCCCCGGTTCCGTCGGATCCGTAAAAGGTGATCATGTCGGGGTCGAAATACCCCATCCCTTCGATCCGCATGACGCCGGCATCGCCCCCGGTAAAGCCCATGGCGACTTCGTGATCGCCGTCCAGCGTCTTTTCAAAGTTCTGGATATACATGATCAGACGCTCGTAAGCCCATTGCGCCGGGCTTTTGTTGGCAACAGGCTTCTTCAACCCCTCGGGCAGGTCCTTGGCCCCGGATTCGGCATTGGGATCCGCGTGCACCTCGTGACACCGCGGCAAAGCGGCGGCTTCGGCGGCCTCGGCCGAGGTTTCGATCTGGTCCTGCATTCTTCTACCCTTTGCGCTGATACAGCCATGCCCCGTCAGCGCGTTGCGTCCGAGTTACTGCACCAATGTGGTAGAGATGATTCACATGCGCAACCGCCTCAACCAGCGCAAGCCCATATTCGCCTTCGCGGATCGTGCGTTTGAACAGGGGCAGAAAACAATCTGCGGCCGCTCTGGGTTGATCCAGATGTTTCAACAGGCGGCCCAACGCGCCGTGGTGGTTGTCGATCAGCTGTTTCATCCTCAGCGGCAGGCCCGAAAACGGCAGCTTGTGCCCGCCCAGAACCAGATGATCGGGCCGGGCAAGCGTCTGCAACCGCTCGCAGGCTTCCAGCCACGCTGAAACCGGATCGGCCATCGGTTCCGTGGCATAGACGCCCAGATTGGGACTGATCGAGCTGAGAATCTGATCGCCGCTCAACACCAGATTGTCGTCACGGCTCCAGAAGGTGGCGTGTTCCGGCGCGTGGCCATTGCCCATATGCACATCCCAGTCGCGCCCTCCCATTCGGATCACGTCGCCCTGCTTGATCCGGGCAAAGCCCAACGGCATGGGGTAAACCGTGTCGGCAAAGTTGAACGGACGATCCTTCATCCGCGCATTCAGAACCTCGGGTGCCATACCGGCGCTGCGATAGAAATCAAGCGTTTCCTGCGGCCATGTCTCTTGCACATCCAGCGTCAGCATCCGCGCGAACAGCCATGAGGTGCGGCTTGTGACCAGCTCAGCCCCGTGTTCCGACTGAAACCACCCGGCATTGCCGACATGGTCTGGATGATGATGCGTCACCACAACACGGGTGATCGGTTTGCCTTTCAAAGGCCCGCCCATCAGGGTTTCCCAGATACGCCGCGTCTTGTTCGACGACAGCCCGGTGTCAATCACCGTCCAACCTTCGCCATCGTCCAGCGCGTAGATATTGACGTGATCCAGCGCCATCGGAAGAGGCAGGCGCATCCACAGTACACCCTCGGCAACTTCGACGGCTTCACCCGGCGCGGGCGGTTCAGCCCACGGATATCTGATCCCCGATACGCGATCCCCGTCCATCACGCCGCCAACTCATCCGGGCTGAGCGAAAAGAGGTCACCCGCACCGCTTTGCACCCGCGTCAGAAGCCCGGAATGCTCGGGCAACAAGGCGTTGATGTAGTAGCGCGCCAGTTTGGCCCGCGGTCCTTCCGGATCGGCCAGTGCCGCGGACAGGTGATAATGCCCGCCAAGAACCCGGGCAAACGCCTGAAGATAGGACGTTGCGCCTGCAAATCGGTCGTTCATGTCGTCCTGTGCCACCAACCATTCGGTTGCCTCGCGCAGGGTTTCTGTTGCTTCCCACACTGGACCGGCCAGATCGGGCATCGTCGCGCGCGCGCGCTCGGCCTGTTCTTCGATCTCGTCCAGAAGGTTCGACGCCGCCTCGCCCCCGTCCATCATTTTGCGTGCAACAAGGTCCATGGCCTGAATGCCGTCGGTTCCCTCGTAAATCGCGGTCACGCGAACATCGCGGGAATATTGCGCCGCGCCTGTTTCTTCGACAAAGCCCATTCCGCCATGCACCTGTACGCCGGTTTCGGCCACGCGTATCCCGGTCCGGGCCCCAAAGTTCTTGCCGATTGGCGTCAACAACGCGGCCCGCGCGGCCCAATCGGCGTCGCCGGTGGCTTTCGCCATGTCAATCGCGGTCGCATTGGCCAGAAGAATAGCCCGAGCGGCAAAGATATCGGCGCGCATATCCATGATCATGCGGCGCACATCCGCATGATCGATGATCGTACCAGAAGGCGTCCTGCCCTGCTTGCGTTCCAGCGCATAGGCCAAAGCGTGCTGATAGGCGCCTTCCGCAACGCCCACACCCTGGCCACCCACGCCCAGGCGGGCGTTGTTCATCATGGTGAACATGGCCGCCATACCGCCATGTTCCTTACCGACAAGCCATCCTTTGGCGCCGTCATATTGCATCACGCAGGTGGGTGAGCCATGCAGGCCCATCTTGTGTTCGACGGAAACAACCTTAAGGTCGTTGGCCAGGCCGGGATTGCCATCCGCATCGGGGATGTATTTCGGCACCAGAAACAAGGAAATGCCCTTGGTGCCGGGCACACCATCCGGCAGACGGGCCAGAACCAGATGGCAGACATTTTCAGCAAAGTCGTTGTCGCCCCAAGAGATGAAGATCTTCTGCCCGGTCACCGAGTATGTGCCATCACCATTTGGCTCGGCCTTCGAGGTCAGCGCACCCACATCCGATCCGGCCTGAGCTTCGGTCAGGTTCATGGTCGCAGACCACTCACCCGAAATCATTTTAGGCAGATACAGCGACTTCAATTCGTCGCTGGCGTGGTGTTCCAACGCCTCGATCTGGCCCTGCGCCATCAGCGGAGCAAGTTGCAGCGAAAGGCAAGCGGCGCTCATCATCTCGTTCACGGCAGTGGTGACAGCCATCGGCAGGCCCATTCCGCCGAATTGGGGATCAGCGCTGATCCCGATCCACCCGCCTTCGGCAATCGCCTTCCAGCCATCGGCATAACCCGGAGAGCTGCGCAGCACGCCATTCTCAAGCCGAGCCGGTTCCAGATCACCGGCACGCTGCAACGGGGCCAGAACCTCTTCGCTCATCTTGGCCGCTTCGGTCAGGATGGCCGTGACGACATCGGCGCTGGCATCTTCGAAAATCTCGGTGGCGGCGACCTGGTCGAACCCGACGACATGGTCCAGCAGAAATTGATAATCTGAGATTGGGGCGCGATATGGCATGATTTCTCTCGGGGTCTAACGGATCAGAATACATCGGCGGGCTTGGAATCAAATGCAAGCGCCGGTAAGCGTGTGGGCCTGAACCGATTACGTACCTTACCTCAAGTTCCAGGCAACCAAAACGCGGCGTCATCAGATATGATCTCATCCGGCACACAGGAATTGACGGCAGATCCCGGCGGCATCGCGCAGGCTGCCGATTTTTTGCGCCAGGGTCTTCTGGTCGCTTTTCCGACCGAAACGGTCTATGGCCTTGGCGGCGATGCCCGCAACGGACAGGCCGTCGCATCGATTTACGAGGCCAAGGGACGGCCCAGCTTCAACCCGCTGATCGCCCATGTCGCCTCGGTCGAAGCGGCCCAGCGCTTTGTGCAATGGTCGGATCTGGCCGAGCTGCTGGCACAGGCCTTCTGGCCCGGTCCTCTGACCCTGGTTCTGCCGTTGCGCGAAGGGCACGGGGTTTCCTCGCTGGTGACCGCCGGGCTGGACACTCTGGCCGTGCGGGTGCCTGCGCATCCGACGGCGCGTGCGCTGCTGGCCGACTTTGACGGACCGGTCGCGGCCCCTTCGGCTAATCCCTCGGGTCAGATCAGCCCCACGACGGCGGCTCATGTGTGGTCCGGTCTTGGCGGACGGATCGCGGCAGTTCTGGACGACGGCCCCTGTGCGGTGGGGCTGGAATCCACCATTGTCGGTCTGGCCGGAGAGCTCACATTGCTGCGTCCGGGCGGCGTTGCGTTGGACCGGATCGAAAGCGTGCTGAACCTGCACCTGCACCTGCACCAATCCGGCGATCTGCTGACCGCTCCGGGGCAATTGCAGTCGCATTATGCGCCCGACGCCCCGGTCCGCCTGAACGCCACTGCGCGTCACGGGGATGAGGTTCTGCTGGGCTTTGGAGCGGTGGATTGCGACCTGAACCTGTCTGTCGAAGGACGTCTGACCGAGGCGGCCGCGAACCTCTTTGCAGCCCTTCACAGATTGAACGAGACCGGCCGACCAATTGCCGTATCTCCGATCCCGAACACCGGATTGGGGGCTGCAATCAACGACCGGCTGCGCCGCGCCGCTGCGCCACGCGACAGCTGATCAGGCCCGGCCTGCGCTGGCGGACAACGTCAGAGGGTCCACCCCTAGCGTCGCCAAGGCAGCTTCCCATTTTTCGTCATCAGGCACGTCGAAGACAAGTTTCGTCGTCGCTTCGGTGGTCAGCCAGCCGTTCATCGCGATTTCGTCCTCAAGCTGACCTGGCCCCCAGCCGGAATAGCCCAGCGTCAGCATCGAATTCAGTGGTCCGCTGCCAGAGGCCAGATCTTCAAGCACATCCAGCGTCGCCGTCATGCTGAAATCCGCGGAAATATGCATCGAATGCAGATTGGCCTCGTAATCGGCGCTGTGCAGGACAAATCCGCGCGACATCTCGACCGGGCCACCGAAATGCACAAGGCGCTCTCCGATCACCGGGATACTGCAGGCGATGTTCAGTTGCCCCAGCAACGTCTTGATTCGCAGATCCGAAGGCTTGTTCACGATCAAACCCATGGCGCCATCGTCGCCATGGCTGCACATATACACCACCGAATGGTCGAATCGCGGATCGCCCATTCCGGGCATCGCAATCAACAGTTTTCCGGTCAGGTCCATGGGCCTTCATCTCTTTGTCCGTTCACGTCAACAATGGCCCTGCCGCACCCTAGTTTGCAAGAGACCAACCCGTATTTCGACAGATTTCAGCGCGGTGACCGGATCGTGACTTGGAATCCGCGCCATCGACGCGCATTTATGGGGTATGAAGATGCCGATCAAACCCACCGCCGTCGCCGCGCTCGCGTGTCTGAGCCTGTCCGTTCCAGTTGCCGCGCAAGATTTGGACAACGTGGTTCGGCTGGATGTTCTGGATGGTGGTCGGACGGCCAACGGCACCTATATGTCCGCGTTGAAACTAACGCTCAAGGATGGCTGGAAAACCTACTGGCGCGCGCCAGGAGATTCCGGCATCCCGCCCGAGTTCGACTGGAAGCGATCCAGAAATGTCGGCCAGGTGGAAATCATCTGGCCCTCGCCCGAAATCTTTGATCAGAATGGCCTGCAATCGATTGGCTATGAAAATCAGCTGGTCTTGCCCATCAAGGTCACTCCGCGCAACCCGGCAAAACCGGTCCGTCTGAAAGGCAAGATGGATCTGGGGGTCTGCAAAGACGTTTGCATACCGGAACGCCTGGATTTCGACCACACGCTGGACGCCGAAGCTGATCGCAACCCGGCGATTGCCGCAGCGATGGCGCAAAGGCCCTATTCCGCGCGCGAAGCCCGTGTCACCAAGACCACCTGCAACCTGACGCCCACGAAAGATGGGATGCGGATCGAGGCGCGGATGACGATGCCGTCCGCGGGCGGTCGAGAAGTCGCCGTGATCGAACCCGGCAATCCTTCGCTTTGGGCCTCGCAACCCGTATCTCTAAGGCAGGGGGATACATTGGTGGCCGAAGCGGAAATCATACACGCATCAGGTGCACCTTTTGCGCTGGACCGGTCCGAGATCCGGATCACCGTTCTGGGGTCTGACCACGCGGTGGATATTCTGGGCTGTAGCGCGGGCTGAATGCATGAGCCAATCCCCCAAGATCGGTGCATTGGCGGTTGTTCTGCATCAGGACAAGGTTCTTCTGGTTCAGCGCAGCAAACAGCCGGACAAGGGGCTGTGGGGGTTCCCCGGCGGCCACGTAGAGTGGGGTGAAACCGTTCTGCAGGCGGCGCAGCGTGAGTTGCGGGAAGAAACCTCGGTGATTGCGGAACCGTCTCATTACCTGAGAAATCTGGATCTGCTGCGTCACGACAAGGCGGGGCAGGTTTTGTCCCATTACCTGTTGGTCGGCGTTGCCTGCCGCTATCAGTCCGGCACACCGCAGGCTGGTGATGACGCGCTGGATGCCCGCTGGTTTGCCATCGAGCAGATACGCCGGGGCGACCTGCCGATGAGCGCGCGGGTCATCGACCTTTTAGAACACGCGATCCGCGCGGATCAGGCATCGGCCGATCTTGTCAGCCGCCCATAAAGCAAACCTGACAGGATCACGCTCAGGACCACGATCAGAATTGCCCCGGCCAGGAATGCACCCAACCCCATTCGCAGCACCGCAATGCCATCTCCACCCGCATAGAGGCCTTGCAGCACGCCAAGCGGTGCGCCTGTAACCGCGGGCCAAATCATCGTCAGGCCGAACCAAACAGCCAATGCGGCACCGGTTGCCGCCAGCGCCCCGCGAACCACCCGGTCGGGTGCCCGCGCGGCACGGCGCATGGCTGTCATCGGACGCGCCACGTCATTGAGGATCGCCAGCAGGGCAGGCACCAGAATCAGAACCAGCAACATCCCGAACCCAAGCCCGTAAACCAGCGTGATCACGGTCGGCTTGAGGAATTGCGCTTGTTGCGAACCTTCATAAAGCAACGGTGCAAGTCCAAGAACCGTGGTCAAAGTGGTCAGCATCACGGGACGCAACCTGTCTGCGGTACCTTCGACAATGGACGGAACCAGACCACGGTCTTTTTGATACGCATCTATCGTCGTCACCAGAACGATCGAGTCGTTGATGATAATCCCCGTCATGCCCAGCAACCCGACCACCGTGAACATGCTGAGCGGCACATCCCAGATGTAGTGGCCCCAGATCGCACCAACGAGGCCAAAGGGTATGATTGCCATGACAACCACTGGCCGTGTCCAGCTGGCGAACACCCAGGCCAGAACAAGGTAGATACCTGTCAGGCACAGGATCAAACCGGTGCGGGCTTCGGCAAGGAATTCATTTTCCTGTTCACTCAGGCCCGACATGCGCCACTCGACTTGCCTTTCGGCAGCGATATTCGGCAGGATTTCTTCCTGCATCGCCCGTTCGATTTCAGCCGCGCGGGCCGGATCATCCTCGGAGATGTCGCCATAGACCGAAACAACCCTCAGGCCGTTTTCGCGCCGAACCGTCGAGAAACCGGATTCACGCTCGACCGAAACGATGTCGGCCAGCGGTACGTAAACCCCGTCAGGAGACCGCATGAGTGTACGCTCGAGGAAATCTGCCGTCAGTTCGCCTTCAGGCAGTTCCACACGGATCTCGGCACTGCGCGGCCCGTCCGGGAAAGTTGCCGCTTCGATACCGTTCAGGCGATTGCGCAGGGCGCGACCAAGCGTTTCAATCCGGAATCCCAGCGCCTCTCCCTGTGCAGTCAGGTCCAGGATGAACTCTTCCTTGTCATAAGCCAGGTTGTCTTCCAGCGCCGAGACTTCGGGAAATTTCGACAGCTCGGCCTGCAAGTCTTCGGACGCGGCCTTGAGAACGCTCACGTCCGAGCCGAAAAACTGCACGTCGATGGCGTCGCCACCCGGTCCAGAGCGCCACCCCCGGAAGCTGATCACTTCGAGCTTGGGATGGCGCGGCGCGAATTCCTGCAACTCTCCGACGAATTCGAAACTCGAATAAGGGCGCAGATCGGCATCGATGAGTTCGATCGAGATACCCCCCAACAAACTGCCATCCTTGCCATCCGCAGCAGCCAGCTGTCGGCCTGCATTGCCGCCAACCTCGGCCAGGACATAGTCAATCGGATTGCGCCCATGACGCTCTTCATAGATCTGGCCCAGGTCATTGACCGCCTTTTGCAGAAGGCGCATCATTTCCAGCGTATCCGATCGCGTCGAACCTTCGCGCATGATAAAGCCGCCGGTCACGGAACTTCGCTCTGGTGCATTGAAGAAACGCCAGTTCACGTCGCCGCGAATGAACAGTGCAACCTGGCTGGCCAGTACCGCGATCATCAGCGCCACGACGACATAGCGTGCCCATATCACCCAGGCGATCAAGGGGCGGAACAGGTGATCCCGAACCCAACGGAAACCACGGTTGACGACCCGGTTGGGCAGATCATACCAGTGTTCCTTGGCCGAATGCGCGATGGCGTGCGCCATGTGATTGGGAAGGATCAGAAAGCACTCGACCAGCGAAGCGATCAAAACGGCGATCACCGTAAAGGGAATGTCGCGGATCAATTCTCCGAATCGTCCGCCCACCAGGGTCAGACCGAAAAACGCGATTACCGTCGTGACAGTCGCAGCCAGCACCGGCATGGCCATCCGCCGCGCCGCACGTTCCGCAGCCACAACAGGCGGCTCACCCAAACGCCGGGCGCGGAAATCCGCGTGTTCCCCCACCACGATGGCGTCATCAACCACGATGCCCAGCGTGATGATCAGGCCGAACAGCGAGACCATGTTCAGCGACAAGCCCCCCAGATACATCAATGCGATTGCGGCCGACATCGCCACGGGGATACCCGCCGCAACCCAGAAGGCGATGCGCGCGTTGAGGAACAAGAACAGCAGGCAGACGACAAGGCCAAGACCCATCAACCCGTTGTTGACCAGGATGTTCAATCGGTCGGTTATGGCCTGGGCGCGGGTGCGGATCAGCTCAATCTTCACACCTTCGGGCAAGCTGGCCTGCATTTCACGGGCAACATCTTCGACCGTGTGCTGGATGTCTATCGCATCGCCCAGATTTGACCGATCAACCCGGATGGACATGGCCGGATCGTCGCCGACGAAATAACTGCGATACCGTGTGACACCTTCGACCCGAATCCTGGCAATATCACCGACCTTCAGCTTCGACCCGTTGGCAAAGGTCCGCAGCGCGATGTCTTCGATCTGCTCCGGGGTCCTCTTTTCGGTTCCGGCCCGTATACGCGCACCTGCGCCCTCAACCTCACCAGCGGGATCGGTGCTGACCTCGGCCGCAATCGCGGACGCGATCTCTTCCATGGTGATGTCATTGGCGATCAATTGCGCCGTTGTGATCTCGACAATGATCTGAGGCGCGGCAATGCCCCTGATTTCGGTTCGCGTAACCCCTGCCGAAAACAAACGGTTGATGAACTCATCCGTCAGCTTCGCCAGTTGATTGGTGTCGGTGGGGCCACTGATAACGACATCCGTTACCCGATCCCGCCAAGCGCCGCGTCGAATTTCAGGTTCTTCCGAGCCTTCGGGCAGATCCGTCACACCGTCTATCGCGGTCCGGACGTCTTCGACCGCGCGGGACATGTCCCAGTTCGGCTCAAACTCCAGTCTGACGCGGGTCCAACCTGGGTGGGAACTGGCCTCGGTACTGGTTACCCCTTCAACGGCCAGCAGCGCAGGTTCCAACAACTGCACGATACCGGCATCCATGTCCTCGGGGCCTGCACCTTCCCACGAGACGGTCACATCAACGCGTTCCAGAATGACATCCGGAAAGAACTGCGCCCGCATGTTCGGGATAGCTGCCGCACCCAGAACCAGCATCACCAGCAACAGCAAATTGGCCACCGTCCGGTGCCGTGTGAAATAGCTGAGAAGGCCACCCGCTGCGCCAGGTATCTCGCGCATCATGACGCTCAGCCCCCGGCCTTGGTTTCAATGCGCCGCACCAGAGATGAAGGGACGCGCGCTTCGCGCAACTGACCGAGAACCTGAGTTTTCTCATCATGAGGCATGGTTTCGCTGGCCTCGACCCGGGCCACGAGTTCAGCGCGTTTCGCATCTGACAGTTCGACCATGCCCGGGTCTGCCCCGGCCTCAAGCCGCAAGGGCCGCACCCGCACGCCAGATCCAAGCAACGGCGTGCGTCCGATCACAACCTCGCGCCCTTCCAACCCGTCGCCCCGCAGCAAAACCTCGTCACCCTGTCTGCGGACAAGCTGCACCGGCAAACTTTCCAGGCGGTCATCCGCACCCAGCACCAGAACCGTTCCCGATGCGTCCAATGCCGAAGACGGCAAGCGGAACACATTGGCAAGCGGTTGTTCCTGAACCGAGACGGTGACGAAATCTTCGGGCTTGAAACCGGACGCCTCTTGCAAACGCGCATAGATCAAACGTCCGGTCTGACCCTCGCCCGCAGAACCGCTGTCGCGGCTGATATGACCAGTCGCGGTCAGATCGGTGCCCGTCACCTCAAGCGAAACGTTGACTGGTGCGTTGATCAGCCTGTCATTCTCGTCCAACAGACGTACATATTGTGCCGTCGACACCCGGAACGCCACTTCAAGAGCGTTTGGATCAACCAGTTCAGCCAGTTTTTCATTGGCCGACACCAACCGCCCTTCCACAAGCGTCACATCGGTCAGGGTACCGCTGAATCCGGCCCGAATGGTCATATCATCAAGATCGCGTTCCGCCGCCTCCAAGGCAATCACCGCGCGCGCCAACAACGTCGTTGCCTGATCGACGCGAGATTCAGCCTGTGCAAGCGCGATACGACGCGCCAGCACGGCCTGTTGTGCCGAAGCAGCCGCCAGTTCCGCCTCTTCCACGCTGGCGGCGGCGCCTACCCCTCGGGCCTCCAGATCGCGTTGCCGTTGCAGCGCCCGTTCCCGCAGTTCGGCTTGCGCCTCGGCCGATTTCAATTCGTCCTGCGCCAGCAGCAAAGACCGTTCGGCATCACGTTCTTCGAATTGTGCGTCCAAAAGATCGGACTTGGCCCGATCCAGCGCGGATTGGGCATCCGCCGGATCCAGTTCAACCAGAACTTCCCCGGCAGTTACCGTTCCGCCATCCACGAAATCCTCTGCCAGGGCGACAACGCGGCCACCCAGTGCCGCGCGCAATTCCAGCCTGCGCCGGCTCTGGACCTCTCCGAATGCTTCGAGATATGGGATTACGGTTTCCGCCTCGGCCTGACGTACGGCAACCGCGAAGACCCGTTCGCGGGCCGCGGGCGCCTGGTCCTCACGCATCAGGACGTCCTGAACGGCACCCATGATGATCTGCGCGGCAACAAACAGCAGAGCAAGCGTCAAGAACGCCAGAAAGATACCGACAAGACTCTGCCGTAGAAATCGCATCAAACAGTTACCCCGGTTGCACCAAGCTGCCGTCCACAACATGTAGCCGGATCACGAATTATGCCAAGCCACAAAGCGGTTATACGGAATTGAACGTACGACCAGTCTACTTCCGTCGCAGATGTTCGTCCAATCTGGGCATTATTTCCACAAAATTGCAGGGGCGATGCCGGTAATCGAACTGTTTTTCCAAAATCCCATCCCACGCATCCTTGCAGGCCCCCGGGCTGCCGGGCAATGCAAAAAGGTATGTTCCCCCCGCAACCCCCCCGGTTGCGCGGGACTGCACCGCCGAAGTGCCGATTTTCTCCATCGAAATGACGGTAAAGACAGTACCGAATGCGTCGATCTCTTTTTCGTACACGTCCCGATGCGCTTCGACCGTCACGTCCCGCCCGGTCAGACCCGTTCCACCGGTCGAGATCACGACATCGATCTGCTCATCAGCCACCCATGCCCGCAACTGATCGGCGATCTGGTCGCGCTCATCCCGGATGATCTGGCGGTCCGCAACCACATGGCCCGCTTTTTCGATCCGGTCCACCAATGTCTGCCCCGAGCGATCTTCGTCCATCGATCGGGTGTCCGAAACGGTCAGAACGGCAATTCTGACGGGGATGAACTCCTTGGTTTCGTCAATGCGCGACATCTTGCGTCAGGCCCTTTCCATCATGACAAGCCGGATCGCAAGGGCGGAAAAAATACCCCCCGTGATCCAACCAATAATACGCGCGGCGCGCGGGTTGCCGATTAGCACCTTGCCTGCCCCGCCGGCAAAAACCCCGACCAGCCCGTTCACCAAGAACCCGCCAAACGCGATGATCAGCCCGAAGATCAGGAACTGCACCAGAACCGATCCCGCTGTCGGGTCGACGAATTGCGGTATGAACGCCAGCACGAACAGAATGACCTTGGGATTGGTCAGGTTGACCAACATCCCATCCCGAAAGGCCATGCGCGTCGACCGCACAGGCGTATCCCCCGTCGAAGCGCCATGCCGGACCGCACCCCAAGCCAGATACATCAGGTAAGCGGCACCCATCCAGCGGATCACTTCAAAAAGCCAGGGCAGCGCCGACACCGCAGCGCCCAGTCCAAGCCCTGCCAGCAGCACGTGAATCATCGAACCCACGGACACGCCGGCGCTTGCCGATACCGAAGGCCACGCCCCGGATCGCAGCCCTTGGCCAAAGCAGAACATCATATCAGCACCGGGCGTCAGGTTCAGTGCCAGTGCCGCTGGAACAAAGACCAGCAAGGTCTGGAATTCGATCACGTATCCACCTCGAACCAACTTGGCATCGGGCCCAGATTGGCCAAATGCGTTCGCCCCAGGGAACCGCGATAGCCCCAGCTTTCATGCACATGACCGAAGAACGCAAATCCCGGCTGAAGGCGTTCCACCGCATCCCGTATGGCAGTCGATCCGACCGAAAGGCCTTGCGATGTCTGATCCCCATACCCTTTGGGCGGAGAATGAACGATCAGGACATCCGCCGTTTCACACCGGTCGAGCATCTCGGTCGCCTCACCTTCTGTCAGGTCACAGGACCAGTCTCCGAACGGGGTCGGTGGTACGCCATAGCCAAGACCAAACAAGCGCAAGCCGTCTATGGTCATGCCAGACCCATGCAGGACATGGACACCGTTCGGGGCCGCATTGCCCAGCTCTTCTGCACTTTCCGCGTTCCCAGGGATCAGGACCAGCGGCGTCGAAATGCCGGACAGCATCTGCATCGCCTCGTCCAGCCCCTGACGCGAATTGCAATAATCACCGGCACCGATGACAAGATCAGCCTCGGCGCTGGCGGAAACAAGATCGGCTGCCCGGTTGCGCGCCATGTGCAGATCAGAGAATGCCAGAACCTTCATGTTGCACCTCGCAGCCGCGCTTTCAGTTCCAGCAGATCCGCCCAGGCCTGCCGTTTCATCTGCGGTTGTCGTAGCAGATAAGCCGGGTGGAACATCGGAATCACCGGCAGATCCATTGCCTGATCCCATTTGCCGCGCAGGCGGGTGATGCCGCGTTTGCCCAGCACCGCCTGACAGCTGATATTCCCCATCACAACCAGAACCTCGGGTCTGGCCAGGGCCACGTGGCGTTCCAGAAACGGCTTCATCATCCCGATCTCTTCGGGTTTGGGGTCGCGGTTCTGCGGGGGCCGCCATGGCAGCACATTGGTGATATAGACGTTTTCGCGACGATCCAGATCAATTGCCGCCAGCATCCGGTCCAGCAACTGACCCGCACGGCCGACAAAGGGTTTGCCCTCGCGGTCCTCATCGCGACCCGGCGCCTCGCCGATGATCATCACGCGCGCGCCGGGGGTCCCGTCGGCAAAGACCAATTGCCGCGCACCGCGCTTGAGCTCGCAATGTTCGAACGCGTCCATCGCTGCGCGCAGCTGATCCAGCGATCCCGCGCCCCGTGCTGCGGATCCAGCGATTTCTACCGGGTCCACATCCCTTGGCTTTGCCGGGGCGGCGGCGGACGTTTCCGGTTTCCTCGGTTTGGCCGTGGTGTCGGGCAACGCGTACCGGTCAACCGGCGCATCACCTATTGCCTCGGTCACACCCAGTTCGATCTGCCATTCCAGCAGCGCCTGCGCAGAATAATAGTCCAAGCCCGATTCCATAGGGATAACTTACCCGCCTGAGGGCTGAGGGAAAGCGAATAGGGCTTGATCGGTCGCTCTGTCGCGCCGACCATCGGCATGCGATGCTCAGATTTCTGCGATTCCTCATCATTGGATTAGTGCTGGTTGTCACCGATGATCCGGCATGGGCCACATTTCATGACAAACACGGGCAGTGCCGTGCGGGTCAGTTCAAATGTGGCAGCACATGTTGTTCAGGCGGGCAAAGATGCAGTTTTGATGGCCATTGCATTCCACTGGGCGGCACCTATTGCGGCGGCGGGCGCAGTTGCGGTCCGTTCGAACGCTGCGTTGCCGGTGGACTCAGATGTGCGCCCGCTGGCCTGAACAAATGCGCATCACGGCTGGATTGTCCCGGCGACAGTTTCTGCAATGGCCGTGGCGAGTGTGAACGAAGCGCACCCGAACTGGATACGACGCCACCGACCACATGCGCTGATGGCAGAACCTGCGCACGCGGTTCGGCCTGCCTGCCCGGCGGGGGCTGCTCTCGTCCGGGGTGGTTCCTGTGCGAGGAAACCGGATCACAATGCCGCCCCGGTTTCAAATGCTCGGCGCATCAAGGCTGCGTACCGATCAAGGCCATCGACTGCGGTTATGGCAAGTGGTGCAAACCGGGTGAGCAATGCCTGCCCGACGGCGGTTGCGAAAAACTGCCTGAGGGTACGGAACCTTAGGTTGCCTTGCGCCGCCCGGCTTCCTATAAGCGGCGCGATTGTCAGACAGGAGCCCGCCCATGCGTTTCGCCCATCGTCACCTACTTGGCATCGAGCATCTGTCCCAATCCGATATCACCGAAATCCTGGATCTGGCCGAGACCTATGTCGCCATGAACCGCCAGTCGACCAAGCATTCCGACGTGCTGTCGGGGCTGACCCAGATCAACATGTTCTTTGAAAACTCGACGCGCACGCAAGCCAGTTTCGAACTGGCAGGCAAGCGTCTGGGTGCGGATGTGATGAACATGGCGATGCAGGCCAGCTCGATCAAAAAGGGTGAAACCCTGATCGACACCGCGATGACGCTGAACGCGATGCACCCGGATCTTCTGGTGGTGCGGCACCCGCATTCCGGCGCGGTCGATCTGCTGGCGCAGAAGGTCAATTGCGCCGTTCTGAACGCCGGTGACGGCAAACATGAACACCCCACGCAAGCCCTGCTGGACGCCCTGACCATCCGTCGGGCCAAAGGTCGCCTGCACCGACTGAACATTGCCATTTGCGGCGATGTCGCCCATTCCCGCGTCGCCCGATCGAACCTGATTCTGCTGGGTAAGATGGAAAACCGCATCCGCCTGATTGGCCCGCCGACGCTGGTGCCCAGCCAGTTCGCCGAGTTCGGGGCCGAAATCTATGACGACATGAACGAGGGCCTCAAGGACGTTGACGTCGTCATGATGCTGCGCCTTCAGAAAGAGCGGATGGATGGCGGGTTCATCCCCTCGGAACGCGAATATTACCACCGCTACGGGCTGGACGCCGCAAAGCTGGCGCAGGCCAAGCCGGACGCGATCGTGATGCATCCCGGCCCGATGAACCGCGGGGTCGAGATCGACGGTACGCTGGCCGATGATATCAACCGATCCGTCATTCAGGAACAGGTGGAAATGGGTGTCGCCGTCCGCATGGCGGCGATGGATCTGTTGGCCCGCAACCTGCGCGAGGCCGCATGAGCGATCTGACCGTCGCCCCCCATGAACGCGGCGTTTTGCGCCTGTTCACGCTGGACATGCGCCCGGAAGAGGCGAAATTCCTGCGCGAACCGGGTGCCGCCGATCAGGTGCTTGGGGTCGACGGGCTTGACCCCAGCCAAATCGATATTTTCCCGGTCTCCGACCTCGAAGAGCTCGGCCTGTACGGCTACATGACCGAGGGCTGCGGCGTGTCTGCGGATCAGTTGGACCGGAACGCTCTGGCCTCTGTCGACGGTTGGGTCATGGTCCTTCGCAGCGCGGCTTGCAACGGACACCCGGCGACGCTGAACCCCGATCCGCGCCTGCGCCTGATCGGCCTGTTCACGGAAGAAGCCACGAACTGGACCGGGGGGATCATCGAAACCGAAAGCGCCAAACCCTTTTCCGCCCCGCAAACCGTCACAGCGGGTGACACCCCCCGCCGCGTAGGATCGGCCATTCTGGCACTGGTCGCGCTTTTGGTCATCGGAGGCATCTTATGGCTGATCCTGTGATCTTCACCCCGGACAAAGGGGCCTATATCCGCACAAATGCATGGCTGGCTGCTGTTGCTATGGCCGGTGCGATGATCGTTTTGTGGCTGATCGGCAATCCTTACGTCTGGACCGGAGCGCCTGCTGGCCTTGCCGCCATTGGCATACGCGCTTGGTATCTGGCCTCGGAAGAGATGGTCGCCAATTGGCAATTGTCAGACACCGCACTGACCGGTCCCGGCGGACGCAGCATGCCGCTGAACCAGATCACCGCCGTGAATATCATGGGCAGCTTCGTCCAGGTTGTCACCAAAACCGGCGACAAGCATCTGATCAAGTACCAGTCAGACCCGGCCGCCACCAAAGCCGCGATTGAAAGGGCCATTCCATGACCACCTTGATCTTCACCAATGCCCGCCTGATCGACCCTGATAGCGGCACGGACAGTCCCGGCTGGCTGCACATTGCCGACGGCCTCATTCAGGGCAAGGGCAACGGGGACGTGCCCGTCGCTGACGCCCAGGTCATCGACTGCGGCGGCAAGTGCCTCGCCCCCGGCATCGTCGATATCGGCGTCAAGGTGTGTGAGCCGGGCGAACGGCACAAGGAAAGCTACAAATCCGCAGGCCTCGCTGCCGCAGCCGGTGGTGTCACCACCATTGTCACCCGCCCGGATACACTGCCCGCGGTCGATACGCCGGAAACGCTGGAATTCGCGACCCGG
The DNA here is from genome assembly GCF_017872515.1 of Ruegeria sp. HKCCE3926. Lineage (NCBI taxonomy): Bacteria > Pseudomonadati > Pseudomonadota > Alphaproteobacteria > Rhodobacterales > Roseobacteraceae > Ruegeria > Ruegeria sp. HKCCE3926. The sequence continues at coordinate 241,819 of NZ_JAEDOU010000004.1, forward strand.
CGTGCTCAGGCGGATGCGCCGGTCAATGTTCTGCCGATGGCCGCGCTGACCAAAGGGCGCGACGGGCGAGAGATGACGGAAATCGGGTTTTTGCAGGACGCAGGCGCCGTGGCCTTCACCGATTGCGATCACGTCATCACCAATACCAAGGTGTTTTCCCGCGCCCTGACCTATGCAAAATCCTGCGGAGCGCTGGTGATTGCCCACCCACAGGATCCGGGCCTGAGCCATGGCGCCGCGGCCACCAGCGGCAAATTCGCCGCCCTGCGCGGGTTGCCTGCGGTCTCGCCCATGGCCGAGCGCATGGGACTGGACCGTGACATCGCGCTGTTGGAAATGACGGGCGCGGCCTATCACGCCGACCAGATCACCACCGCCCGCGCCCTGCCCGCGCTGGAACGGGCCAAGCGTAACGGGCTGGATATAACCGCCGGCACCTCGATCCATCACCTGACGCTGAACGAGCTGGACGTGGCCGACTATCGCACCTTCTTCAAGGTCAAGCCTCCGCTGCGGTCCGAGGATGACCGGCAGGCGGTGATCGAGGCGGTGCGCACCGGCCTGATCGACACGATCAGTTCGATGCACACGCCGCAGGACGAAGAAAGCAAACGCCTGCCGTTCGAAGAGGCCGCCTCGGGCGCGGTGGCGCTGGAAACGCTCTTGCCGGCGGCATTGCGCCTGTATCATGCCGACCAGTTGGACCTGCCGACCCTGTTCCGGGCGATGGCATTGAACCCGGCCAAACGGCTGGGTCTGGAAAGCGGCCGATTGTCGGAAGGCGCCCCGGCGGATCTGGTTCTGTTCGACCCGGATGTGCCTTTTGTGCTTGATCGCTTTGCCTTAAAATCCAAATCTCAGAACACGCCATTTGACGGCCAGCGGATGCAAGGTAAGGTCATTTCGACCTATGTTGCAGGTAAAGAAGTGTTCCGGAGTTCCTGATGCCCCCGATCGACAACTCGACTAGCGAACTGCTCCAGTGGGCGGTGGTTGGATATCTCTTGGGCTCCATTCCCTTCGGCCTGCTGCTTGCAAAGGTCATGGGGCTGGGAAATCTGCGCGAAATCGGGTCCGGAAATATCGGCGCGACCAACGTCCTGCGCACCGGCAACAAAGCCGCCGCGGCGCTGACCTTGCTGTTCGACGCGGCCAAGGGCGTGGTCGCGGTTCTGATTGCCCGTGCTTATGCCGGAGAAGACGCCGCGCAGATCGCAGCCCTTTTTGCCTTTCTGGGTCATTGCTTTCCCATCTGGCTGGGTTTCAAGGGCGGAAAAGGCGTGGCCACCTTCCTGGGCCTCTGGCTGGCGCTGGACTGGCGCGTCGGAGTTGCGTGCTGTCTCAGCTGGCTGGTGGCGGCGGCGATCTGGCGGATATCTTCGGTCGGCGCGCTGGCTGCGGCCGCGCTTTCAACGACCTGGGTACTGGTTCTGACAAACGGACACTCCTTTATCCTTGGGATTATCCTGACCCTTATGATCTACTGGCGTCACAGCACCAATGTCGCACGGATCAAGGCCGGAACTGAACCGAAAATCGGAAAGTCGTGACACCGCCGGACGCTTTCGTTTCCGCGTTTTTCGCACTGCCCGAAGGCAGTTTTACCGGTACATCGGGGGATCGGCGCTATGTCGTCGTGCGCCAACATTTGGCAAAGGGGAAATCCCACAAGCTGGTTGCGCACGAACTGGGCGGCACCGACTATATCAGCATGAACCTGTATCAGACACGCATCAGCGGCACGCTGCTGAGGCCTTGTGAAATGGCGGCGTGCAAAGTCATCGCGTTTGTTCTGGATTTTGAACCGGACGCGTAATGTCAGGCCTGCATTTTTGAACAGACGTTCCTCTCTGACGCACAATCACGATTCATTGTTTTGAACGTGATCCGTCTGCTTCCCAGATCGCTGTCGTGACGGTCAATTACGGGCCACACAGGACAACAATCCGGAGCCTTCGATCGGCACACAGACGAGGCTCCTTTCACGAAAGGTGGAACAATGAACAAGTTTAAATCTCTGATCGGTGGCGTCGCTCTGTCCGTTGCACTGGCAACATCCGCTCTGGCCGCTGGAGTGGACATCAACGCAAGCTCGACCGGTCTGGCCATGCAGGGTTATGACCCGGTTGCCTATTTCACCGTCGGTGAAGCGACCAAGGGTGACTACCGCATCACCACGCTGCACGACGATGCGCTGTACCGTTTCTCGTCCGAGGAGAACAAAGCCGCCTTCGAAGCCAACCCGGAAGCTTACCTGCCTGCCTATGGCGGCTATTGTGCTTTTGGTACAGCCATGGGCTTCAAATTCGACGGTGACCCGAACCACTGGAAAATCGTCGACAACAAACTGTACCTGAACTTGTCGGAAGACATCCAGGAACGCTGGGAAGGCGACATCCCGGGCTTTATCGAAAGCGCAAGCGCAAACTGGGAAAACATCGCGGACAAGACCCCTGCTGAATTGCAAAAGCAATAATCCGCCTAAATCTTCAGATGTGTCGGCGGCGGAATGTTCCGCCGCCGTATATCGTTTGAAGACCTCTCATCTCTACCTATCTCATCTGTATCAGAAGTGCCCGACTTCAAAGGTCCCCGGCGTGTCTTTTCACGTTTCAGAGGCAGAATTCGGGCAGGGGTTCGTAGGTATCACTGATCCGATGACGTTCGCGGATCGTAACTGTCTGCATAAGTGAACCGAATTTCACTGGAGCAGAGTGACAATCGAAAGGAAATGAGATGACTTTGAAATTGGCTCTCATCACTACTGTCGCAACCGTGGTCGCGGGATCGGCAATGGCACAATCCTCGGGCAACTGGACCGGGTTTTATGGCGGTCTGCAACTGGGTTATGCCGATGTAGACACCAGCCTGTCGGGTGTCGATGGCGATGGCGTGATCGGTGGTATCATCCTGGGCTATGATTATGATCTGGGCGACTGGGTCGTTGGCGGCGGATTTGACTATGACTGGACTGACGTGGGTCTGTCCGGCGCCGCAACTGTCGAAGATGTCTGGCGGCTGAAAGCCCGCGCCGGCTACAAGGTAAACCCGCAAGGTCTGCTGTACGGCACGGCAGGCTACGCCGAAGCGAGCACCGACACCTTGGGCAGTGATGACGGGTGGTTCATCGGCGCAGGCTATGAACAGATCGTAGCACCGAACGTGAGCGTCGGTGGAGAGTTGCTGTACCACGAATTCGATAACTTCAACGGAAACAATGTGGATGTCGACGCAACCACATTGCAGGTTCGTGTCTCTTACCGGTTCTGAACGGCACTCCGGATAAAGTTGAACCCGGCCTGACAGGCCGGGTTTCGCGTCAAAGGTCCAGAATTGTGCTGCCGGTCGTCTGCCGCGCTTCCAACGCGCGATGTGCATCGGCAATCTGGTCAAGCGCAAAGCGCTGATCGATGTGGATCTTGACTTCTCTGCCCTCGACCTTGCCGAACAAGCGGCGCGCCATTGCCTGACAGACGGAGTGGTCCGCAATATGGGTGAACAAAGTGGGGCGGGTGATCTTGAGCGATCCTTTCTGGCCCAGAACACCAATATCGAATGGCGGCACCGGCCCTGAGGCGTTGCCGAAGGAAATCATCATTCCCAAGGGTTTCAGGCAGTTCAACGATCCTTCGAACGTGTCCGCCCCCACGGAATCCATAACCACATCCACACCCTTGCCTTTGGTGATCTCGGCCACCCGTTCGGCGAAATTCTCAGAGCGGTAGTTGATGCAATGCGCGGCCCCGTTGAACCGGGCGAGGCTGCATTTCTCGTCGGTTCCCGCCGTGCCAATCAGAGTAATCCCTTCTGACTTCGCCCATTGGCAGGCGATCAGTCCGACCCCACCCGCCGCTGCGTGGAACAGCACCGTATCCCCGCGTTTCAGCGGAGTGGTTCGGTGAAACAGGTATTCAACTGTCAAACCCTTCAACATCATTGCCGCAGCAGCGTCGAAAGAGATGCCATCCGGCAAAGGGCACACCTGTGCCGCAGGCATTACGCGGGCCTCGCAATACGCGCCGGGTGGGGCTGCCGCATACGCGGCCCGCTGACCGGGTTGCAGGTGCGTTACCCCTTCCCCAACGGCCTCGACGACACCCGCCGCTTCCATCCCCAACGCATGGGGGAGTTCCAGGGGATACAATCCAGTGCGTTGATAAACATCGATGAAATTAAGACCGCAGGCATGATGACGGATACGTATTTCACCCGGTCCGGGGTCGCCCAATGGCCTGTCTTCGATCCGCAGAACCTCGGGCCCGCCGAATTCGTGCAATACCACCGTTTTCGCTGTTGTCTGCATCCTGACCTCCTCTTGCCTGACATCAAGCTAACATGACTGCGATGCGGAGCAATCGTCCGATATCAGAGTGTTGATCAGGATTCCGCCAAACTGTGCTATACTGCGATCAGGCGTTGTCGGCTGGTCCGGCCACGGACAACTTTATGCCGGATCCATTCCGCGGCGCAAATCTCGCCAGGAAAGGGGATGAAAATGGCTAAAACAATCGGAAATCCGATCAGTTGGGCAGCCCAGAATCTGGGGGCGGCCAGTGATCATGTCTCGGATAGCGTTTCAAAACTCGGAAGCGCAGATACCAAGCATTTGCCGATGGTGCAGACATTGACGATGCAAGATCTGCGCGCCTGTCTGAAGGCGGGGTATCACGACTTTGTCGAAACACGGGCGGATGCCATATTCATTGTGCTGATCTACCCGATCGCGGGACTTTTGATGTTCGGCTTTGCCCTGAACGTCAACATGGTGCCACTTCTGGCGCCTCTGATCGCCGGTTTTGCCTTGATCGGTCCAGTCGCAGCTGTGGGGCTGTATGAGATCAGCCGCAAACGAGAACAAGGCAGCACGGTGCATTGGCTGGATGCGTTCGGTGTATTCCGCTCTCCGGCTTTCGGCGCAATTCTGGTTTTGGGCTTCTATCTGGTGATGCTTCTGCTGATCTGGCTGATGGTGGCGCAGAGCATTTACACGCATACAATGGGGCCAGAAGCCCCCGCGTCACTTGGCACTTTTGCCAAGCAGGCCGTCACTACGGTTGCAGGCTGGACCATGATGGTTGTCGGACTCGCCGTTGGGTTCGTGTTCGCTCTTTGCGCTCTGGCGATCAGCGTCGTCAGCTTTCCGTTGCTTCTGGACCGGCAAGTCGGATTGCCGGTGGCGGTCGTGACGTCGTTTCGCGTGTTGCGTCACAACCCCGGCGTCATCTTGACCTGGGGGTTCATCGTGGCGGCCCTTCTGTTTGTGGGTGCCCTGCCGATGCTGTTGGGCCTGATCATAGTGATGCCGGTTCTGGGCCATGCCACATGGCACCTGTACCGCCGCGCGGTTGCGTGAACGCGCGGGTCTGCCCCGCGCGCGCAGAGTTCAGCCTGCCACGTTCAGGACGATCTTGCCAATATGGCCCGAGCTTTCCATGCGTGCATGGGCGGCCGCAGCCTCGGCCAGATCATATTCGCTGTCCATGACAGGCGCAACCTTGCCAGCCTCAAGCAGAGGCCAGACAGCTTCGCGCAGGTCCTGCGCAATCCGGGCCTTGGCCAGATCGCTTTGCGGGCGCAGGGTGCTGCCGGTCAGGGTCAGGCGCTTGACCATCATCAGCGCAAAGTTCAGCTCGACCACCGGGCCTTGTAGAAACGCGATCTGGACCAGCCGCCCATCCTCGGCCAGAGCTTTGACGTTGCGCGGGATATAGTCGCCTCCGACCATGTCGAGGATAAGGTTTGCCCCACCTTCGGCCCGCATGACGGCCACAAAATCCTCATCGCGGTAGTTGATCGCCCTTTCCGCACCCAGCTTGACGCAAGCCTGACATTTTTCATCCGACCCTGCGGTGGCAAAAACGCGGGCGCCAAAGGCATTGGCCAACTGGATGGCCGTCGTGCCAATCCCGCTCGAGCCGCCATGGACCAGAAATCGTTCACCGGCCTTCAGCCCGCCCCGCGTAAACACGTTGGACCAGACGGTGAAAAAGGTCTCGGGCAGGCAGGCTGCCTCTTTCATTCCCATGCCGGCAGGAACCGGCAGGCAATGGGCAGCAGGGGTGGCGACATATTCGGCATAGCCGCCGCCCGGCAGCAACGCGCAGACCTGATCCCCGACGGACAGTCCTTCGACCCCGGCCCCGATCGAGACCACTTCGCCCGAAGCCTCAAGCCCCGGCAGGTCGCTGGCGCCGGGCGGCGGATCGTAAGCGCCCGCGCGCTGCAACGCATCCGGACGGTTCACACCGGCATAGGCCACTTTCAGAACGACCTGCCCCGCACCCGGTTCGGGAATCGGTCGCTCGGTCAGTTGCAAAACATCGGGACCACCCGGTTCGGTGATCTCAACAGCGCGCATCATCTGGGTCATAGGCACCTCCTTTGCCCAATGCCTAGCAGGCATCAGGGCCAAGGCCCAGCACCAAGACGCGCTACTTTCGGGGGTTCAGCATTCCCGGAAGATCGGCCCGCATTTTTACCGGAGCCTTCACCTGACCCGCCAGCCAGTTCGGAACCGCCAGAAACGGTTTCAACACCGGGTTGTCGCGCAACTGCGCCTTGAGCTTTTCAAACTCCATGACATTTGCGATCCGGCGATCCAGAAACTCCCACGTGTTCTGATGATCCGGGCTGTCATCACCCAGCCAAAACAGCAGGGTCGAGGAATAGACACCCGACAAAGTGGCCCGCTTCGTGTACCAGTTCACATCATCCGAGCTGTCGCCCAGCGCATCCCAGATCAAATCGCAGGTCTGCCAAACCGCCTTGGCACCGTCGGCCGCATGGGTTGGCAGGGAAAACAGCGTCATGCCCCGGCGCACCAGTTCTTTGTCCTCGACGGCCTGCAAGCGGAACCGAACCGCAGCGGCAATCCTGTCGCGGAATTTCAGTTCGCTCAGGTCCTCGGACCTGATGCCGTCCAGCATCGCCTGATCCCCGCGCGCGTGGTAGGCCAGCGCCAGATCCACCGCGCCGCGCGGACAAATCGCGCGTGCCAGACCGTCGTCCAGACCACAGTCGGAAATGGAGGCGCGGAAACTGGATTCCGACCACCCATCGAAGGGAACATGGATCAGCATCGCATCCAAAAGCCGCTGTTTTGCATCTTCATATGTGGTCGTCATGGCGGTTCTCCGGTTGTCGGGCCCAGTACTAGACAAGTTAGAGCGGCTTTGCTATACGGCCAACTCCTGCAATTTCCTTGCAACTTTATCTAGAAAGGTGGTGACAACCACATGCAGGTTAGTGTTCGCGACAACAACGTCGATCAGGCGCTTCGTGCCCTGAAGAAAAAGCTGCAGCGCGAAGGCGTGTTTCGTGAAATGAAGCTTAAGCAACATTTCGAGAAACCGTCCGAGAAAAAAGCGCGCGAGAAGGCTGAAGCGATCCGTCGTGCCCGTAAACTGGCACGTAAGAAAGCACAGCGCGAAGGTTTGCTCTAAGACCTTTGGTCTCGTCCAGCTTTGGATGACACTATTTGACGACCCCCGAGGCATCGCCCGGGGGTTTGTCGTTTCGGGGATCGGTTTCAATCCGCCGACTCGTGGCACCGGCTGTGCGGCAAGCCGCCATTTCCTCACCAGCAACATTTTGCCCGGCATTTTGCAGCGCAGCGAATCCCGCACCGGTAGCATCGCGCCGCCAAAACTCGCCTGAAGTGAACCGCCCCCTACCACCATCGATTTCCCGACCTCTAAGTGAGCCCGTCCGGAAGGACACAAACACAAACGGAGGCAAAAATGTCGACTGCAAGTACATTTGAACGCGAGATGCTGGAGCTGATCAACCAGGAACGCACATCCCGCGGGCTCAACCCGCTTCAGCTTGAGACGCAGCTGAACGATTCATCCGAAGATCACAGCACCTGGATGCTGGACACAGACACGTTCAGCCACACCGGTTCGGGCGGTTCCAGTGCGACCCAGCGGATGCAAAACGCCGGGTTCGATCTTGAGGGCAACTGGCGAACCGGCGAAAACATCGCATGGCAGTCCGAACGCGGGCAGCCCGGCATCAGCGATGACGTGGCTCAGTTGCACCAGAACCTGATGAACAGCCCGGGCCACCGCGCCAATATTCTGAACCCGGATTTCAAATATATCGGGATCGGTATCGAAACCGGCGATATGCAGGGTTTTGATGCGGTGATGGTCACCCAGAACTTTGCCGCAACCGACGCGGCAGTCATGCTGGACAACGGCAATACGAACACACCGCCCGTTCCGCCAACCACGCCGGACGAAGTTGCCGTTCCGGAAGAGCCGGAACCTGAAACACCTGACACCGACGTCACCGAGACAGAAGAGCCGGAACCCGAAACACCTGACACCGACGTCACCGAGACCGAGGAACCGGAGCCCGAAACACCCGACACCGACGTCACCGAGACCGACGAACCGGAGCCCGAAACACCCGACACCGACGTCACCGAGACCGAGGAACCGGAGCCCGAAACACCCGACACCGACGTCACCGAGACCGAAGAGCCGGAACCCGAAACACCTGACACCGACGTCACCGAAACCGAAGAACCGGAGCCCGAAACACCTGACACCGACGTCACCGAAACCGAAGAACCGGAGCCCGAAACACCTGACACCGACGTCACCGAGACCGAGGAACCGGAGCCCGAAACGCCGGACGTGGACGTGGTTGACGGCGGTGAGGCCGAGACGTTCTGCTTTGACGTTCAGGCCTTCCTGGATGAAATCGCCAGTTTCCTCGAAAACCTGCAAGCGCAGTTTGACGAGTTCAACTGGGGTGACGATATGAACGGCGACACGGACGTGGCGGACACCGATGATATCGACATGATGCCGACCGTCGACGTCACGCCGGAAACGGAATCCGAGCCTGCGGGTACCGAAACAGCCGACGTCGATGACTGTGACATCACAATGGTCAACTTCTTCCACTTTGACTGCATGATGGATGCAGCCTGATCAGTTGACCCTGTGCGAGGCCGGCCGTGTCGGCCTCGCATATTCCGGCTCAGAGCCTGATTTTGCTTCAGTAGATCTTTGGTACATAAAGTTCATCCGGCAAAACGCGGCGTTCGTATTCCGGGTTGTACTTGCGATCGGGCAGATTGACCTTTTCCTGAGGCACGTCCTCGTAAGGGATTTTTGTCAAAAGATGCTCGATACAGTTCAGCCTTTCGCGTTTTTTGTCATTGCCTTCGACGATGTACCACGGGGCCTCGGGAATATTGGTTCGGAAAAGCATATCCTCTTTGGCCTTTGTGTAGGATTCCCAGCGGATGCGGGATTCCAGATCCATCGGTGACAGCTTCCATTGCTTCATCGGATCGTGAATACGCATGAGGAATCGCAACTGCTGTTCCTCATCCGTGATCGAGAACCAGTACTTCAGCAGAATGATCCCTGACCGCACCAGCATCCGTTCGAATTCCGGAACGTCCTGAAAGAATTGTTCAACCTGGTCCTCGGACGCAAAACCCATCACTCGCTCGACGCCGGCCCGGTTGTACCAGGAGCGGTCGAACAGAACGATTTCACCCGCCGCCGGCAGATGCGGTACGTAGCGCTGGAAATACCACTGGCTTTGCTCACGGCGGCTGGGTGCCGGCAATGCCACCACGCGCGCGACGCGCGGGTTCAGACGCTGGGTGATCCGCTTGATCACGCCCCCTTTACCGGCACTGTCACGGCCTTCAAACAGGATACAAACCTTGGCCCCGGTATGCTGTACCCAGTCCTGAACCTTGATCAGTTCGGCTTGCAGGCGCAGCAGGTTGCGGAAGTAAACCTTGCGATCCAACATATCCGGATGCTGTTCCCGATAGATTTTGCGGACTTCCATCGACAGCATCGGCTCACTGAATTCTATCTCGAAATCTTCGTCCAGCGTGTCCTCCAGCTCGGCTTCCAGCCAGTCTTTGGGGGCGCCAGTGTTTTCGTTGTCCAAGGTCAGCTCCTTCTCGGTCTTCGGGTTCGGACCATATCGGGCCCGTGTTGCCGTCTGATGTCACCAGATGAATTGATGCGAGGGTCACGAGTCCTGCGGCTGTTGTCACGCCTACAAATCAGGTCCAGCGCGGGTATACGGTCTTTCCCCTGAATTTGTACATCTGGCCCGCGGGATACAAGCGTCTGAATTGACGCAATGCACGGCGCTTGGCCATGGCTGCTTGCATTGCCTCGTTTTGGTGCGGCATCACGGTGCGCATGACAAAGACGAGGCGATTGTGACATTCCTTCTTTCCGTGATGCCAGCGATCTGGCCCTGGCTTGTTCTGATATCAGCGCAATTGATGGTGCTGACCCGGCGGACAGGCATCGGCTTTTCGTTGCTGGCTTTGTTCATTAGCATTGCCTCGGCGACAGGATTGATGTCACCCATGGCGATCGCCGCGGTGGCCTTTGGTCTGGTCGGAGCTTTGTTGCTGCCCCATCTGAAAGGGTGGCCTGCTGTCGCCGGACACCTGCTGTTGATCCTGTGGTGCCTGGTCATGGGTGCTCATCTGCTGCCGGGATTCGAAAATTTGAAAATTCTGGATCAGGTACAGGCAGGTGCGGGAAGCGCCAGTTTCACCCTGCATCTGAACCTGGACAAACCGATGGTCTTCTTTGCCGTTCTTCTGGCCTGGCCCCGGATGCTGCGCGGCAAAACGCAGATCAAACGCACGGCTTTGCTGGCAGGGTTGCTGCTCTTGCCGGGGCTGTTTCTGTTGGGGCTTGCCTTTGGCGCGGTGCAGCCGGAATTTTCGGTCCCGCCCTGGTGGCTGGTATTTACCCTGTCCAACCTGTTTCTGACCTGCCTGACGGAAGAAGCCTTCTTTCGTGGCTATCTGCAATCGGCCATCTCCTCGCGCTTCGGGGCCGCTTGCAGCGTGATCGCAGCCAGCCTGCTGTTCGGACTGGCCCATGTCGCCGGGGGTACGGCGCTGGTGGTTTTTGCTTCCATTCTCGGGCTGGCCTGCGGATTGGGATACTATGCAACCAAACGCCTGTGGGTGCCTGTGATGATGCATTTTGGGTTCAACCTGACCCACCTTTTTCTGTTCACCTATCCCGGGTCTTTATGACAATCAGACGGGCAAGGCAGTGGTCTTGAACACGGTACGCAAGGCAAACGAGCTTTGCATTTGCGCCACCCCGGGCAGGCGCGACAGGTATTGCCGATGGATGCGGGCGAAATCTTCGGTGTTTTCCGCCACAACTTTCAGAATGTAATCCGCCGTACCGGCCATCAGATGGCATTCCAGCACATCCGGTATCCGGGCTACCGCCTTTTCAAACGCATCCAGAACCTCTTCGGCCTGACCCTGTAGCGTGATCTCGACAAAGACCGTTGTCGGCACGTTCATCTTCCGCGCATCCAGCAGCGCCACGTAGTTGCGAATGTAGCCTTCAACCTCCAGCCGCTGAACACGCCGGTGGCAAGCCGACGGAGACAGGTTGACCTGTTCAGACAATTCCGAATTCGACATCCTGCCGTTTTTTTGCAGTGCCGCCAGAATCTTTCGATCAGTCGTATCCAAGCTCATTTGCGCAAGTCCTTTGCGATATTTTTACACATTGCGCGAAATTCTTCCAAAGAAAAACGCATTGACACGTTTTCTTTCACAGAAATTGCGCGACAAAATGCACATAATTTAAGCAGCTTATGAACGGAGAGCCCAATGAAAATCGGTTGCCCCAAGGAAATCAAACCTCAGGAATTCCGCGTCGGGATGACGCCCAATGCTGCTCAGGAAGCAGTTGCACGTGGTCACGAAGTCCTGATCGAATCCGGCGCAGGCATCGGCGCGGGATTTGACAACGACGCCTATGTCGCGGCTGGCGCACGTATCATCGACACTGCGGAAGAGGTGTTTGCCACCGCCGACATGATCGTCAAGGTCAAAGAACCCCAGGCCGTGGAACGCAAGATGCTGCGCGAAGGGCAGCTGCTGTTCACCTATCTGCACCTGGCTCCGGACCCGGATCAGACGCATGACCTGCTGGAATCGGGTTGTACTGCCATCGCCTATGAAACTGTGACCGATGCGAACGGCGGCCTGCCCCTGCTGGCACCGATGTCCGAAGTCGCCGGTCGTCTGGCCCCTCAGGTCGGATCGTGGACCCTGCAAAAGGCCAATGGCGGGCGCGGCGTGCTGATGGGTGGCGTACCCGGTGTCGGCCCTGCCAAAGTGGTCGTAATCGGCGGCGGCGTCGTAGGAACCCATGCGGCGAAGATCGCCGCCGGTATGGGCGCGGATGTCACCGTTCTGGATCGCTCTTTGCCGCGGCTGCGCTATCTGGACGACGTCTTTGGCGGCACCTTCAAGAACCAGTATTCGACCGCAGGTGCCACGGCCGAGCTGATCCAGGATGCCGATATGGTCATCGGTGCCGTTCTGATCCCCGGCGCTGCGGCCCCAAAACTTGTCTCGCGCGCCCAGCTGTCGACGATGAAACCCGGTGCCGTTCTTGTCGATGTTGCCATCGATCAGGGCGGGTGCTTCGAAACGTCGAAAGCCACCACCCATGCCGACCCGATCTACGACGTCGACGGCATCATGCACTACTGCGTTGCCAACATGCCGGGCGCGGTGGCGCGCACCTCGACCATCGCCCTGGGCAACGCAACAATGCCGTTCATGCTGTCTCTGGCGGACAAAGGCTGGAAACAGGCGTGTCAGGACGATCCGCATCTGCTGGAAGGTCTGAACGTCCACGCTGGCAAGCTGACCTACTATGCGGTCGGCAAGGCCCTTGGTATTGACGTCGTCTCGCCCAACGTGATCGTCAAGTCGTAACCACTCCTGCCCCTGAAATCGTTTTTGAAAAGCGGTTTCCAGCGTTGGGCATAGCGCCACGCCACAGGCGTGGCGCGGTTGGACTCAAAGCGATGGTTTGAACAAAGAAAAGGGCACCGCGCCCTTGCGCGGTGCCCGGCCCAACGGGAGGAGGGCATTTTCGAATGCCCGATCGACGGGCGGGAGCCGTCACCCCTGTTTCTGGATCTCCACAGAATGAGGGTAAGGGATCGAAATACCCTTGTCGTCAAAGGCTTCCTTGATCGTTTTCGTCAGCTCGAATTTGACATCCCAATAGTCTGGCGCCGAGCACCACAGCCGTGCTGTCAGATCCACCGAACTGTCACCCAGGTTCGTTACCCGAACCCAGGGTTCCGGGTCGCTGTGAATGCGGCTGTCCGCTTTGGCCACATCCAGAATGATCTGCATGGCTTTGTCAGCGCTGTCACCATAGTCGATTCCGAATACCAGATCGACACGACGCGTGTCATGGGCAGAGTAGTTCGTGATAATCGAGCCCCATGCCTGACCGTTCGGAACAATGATCTGCACGTTGTCCGGCGTCACCAGTTCGGTGGTGAACAGGTTCAGGTCCTTTACGGTGCCCGACGTGCCGCCGATATCAACAAATTGTCCCAGCTTGTAGGGCCGGAAGACAACCAGCATCACACCGGCCGCCAGATCGCTGAGTGTGCCTTGCAGCGCCAGGCCGATAGCCAGGGACGCAGCACCCAGAATGGCGACGATGCTGGTGGCTTCAATTCCGAAGATGCCTAGAACCGCAACCAGAACCATGGCGAGAATGGCCCATTTGACCAGGCTTGCCATAAAGTTCCCAAGCGTCGGATCAATATGCGGCGTCGAATTGATCCGGCGGCGAACCATGCCCCCGATTGCACCAGCCACGATCCAGCCCAGGATCAGAACGACAAGCGCCTTGACGGCACTCATGATCAGCGGGGCAAATGCACCCACCTGTGTTACGACCTCATCCACGCCCATCTCCTTTCAACAGCAAGAAACCCGCGAGGTTTTCGCGGGGGTCACCAGATTGTGAGCCAAGTTTGGCTTCCGGTCTAGGTGCGAGTTTCGTGGGATTTCCCCTTTGTTCGTCAGAAAACACGGCCTGACCGGAAATGCACATCGCCAAGGGCTTAAATAAATCAGGCGTGGCCCCTAGCTTTTACAGGGACAGCCAAACAGGAGCCCCCCAATGCTGGACAACGAACCGCATCCGATCATGGCGCGCTGGCCCGCGCAATCCCCGGACAGGATTCAACTGTATTCCTATCCGACTCCAAACGGCGTGAAGGCGTCGATCATGCTGGAGGAAACCGGCCTGCCCTATGAGCCCCATCTGGTGACGCTGTCGGATGCGGACGTCAAAAGCCCCATGTTTCTGTCGCTGAACCCAAACAACAAAATCCCAGCCATCATCGATCCCAACGGGCCGGACGGTGAGCCGCTGGCCCTGTTCGAAAGCGGGGCAATCCTGCTGTATCTGGCCGAGAAATCAGGCAAGTTGCTGGGACAAAGCGCAGCAGACAAGCATCGCATTACCCAATGGCTGATGTTCCAAATGGGGGGCGTGGGGCCAATGTTTGGCCAGCTTGGCTTTTTCTACAAATTCGCGGGCAGCGAAATCGAAGACCCCCGACCGCGCGAACGCTATATCAACGAGGCCAAACGCCTTTTGAACGTGGTCAACACGCAACTGGAAGGGAAAGACTGGATCGCCGGCGATTACTCCATCGCCGATATCGCTCTTGCCCCCTGGTTGAATGCTCTGGACTTCTACGGCGCGAAAGAGGTTGTCGGCTGGGACGGCTACGCCAATGTCGTCGCCTATGTCGACCGTTTCATGCAACGTCCGGCGGTGCAGCGCGGCAAGGCCATACCCGCACGCGCTTGATCTGCTTCGCAATCGACGGGGTGCCAAAATTGGCACCCTCTTCGCAAAGCTCAGCCCGGCAGTGCACCCGTCAGCACATACCGCAGGATTTCGACAACCTGCGCGGGCTTTTCCGCCACGGCCAGCGCGGCTGCATCCACTTCTTTCAACGCGTGCTGATGCTCGGGACCGTGCAGCACGATGATGGATTTACCCAGCGCTGCGGCATAGCCCGCATCAAAAGCTGCGTTCCACTGTTTGTACTTGTCGCCAAACCGGACAACCACCACGTCGGCATCCGAAATGCCCTTTCGGGTCCGGATCGCGTTGACCATCGCCCCCTTGTGGTCATGCCAGTATTTGTTCGGCTCTTCCCCCAGAATGGCAACGCCGCAATCGTCGCTGGCCGCGTGGTCCGTCACCGGGCTGTTGAATGTGATGTCCAACCCCTGCGCGCCGTCGATGATCTGTTCGCGCCAATCGGTGTGGATTTCGCCAGAGAGGTACACGTTCAGCATCTTTCGTCCTCCGTAAACACGGAAAGGGCGCCACCGCCCCTTCATCTTTTCTGAAATACTCCCGCCGGAGGCGGTCCTGCATCAGCCCCGCAGAACACCGCCGGTTGCCTTGGTGACCTTGGCGATGATCTTTTCGGCCACCGCTTCGATGTCCTTTTCCTTCAGCGTCTGCTCTGTCGGCTGCAAACGTACCGTTATGGCCAACGATTTTTTACCTTCACCTAGGCTGCCGCCGATGAATTCGTCAAAGACACGTACATCTTCGATCAGCGCCTTGTCGGCACCTGCCGCCGCGTTCACCAATGTCAGCGCCTCGACGTTGTCATCAACGACAAAGGCAAAGTCACGTTCAACCGCTTGCAAGTCACGCAATTCCAATGCGGCACGTGTGGCGCCGGACTTGCGGGGCAAGGGAACCTCGTCAGGCCAGATCGTAAAGGCCATTGCCGGACCCTTGATATCCATCGCCTGCAACACGCGCGGGTGCAGCTCACCAAAAACACCCAGCACCTTTTTGGGACCCAGACAGATCTTGCCGTGACGACCCGGATGCCACCAGGCATCGCCGTCGCGCAGAATCTGCACCTTGGCCGGTGCTCCGATCGCCGCAAGAACGGCCTCGGCATCCGCCTTGGCATCAAAGACATCCACCGGGCGCGAGGCCCCGTGCACATCCTTGGGGCCGTTGCGGCCAACCAGCAGGCCGGCGATCTGGGTTTTCTGCTCGCCGGGTTCGCCATCATGGAAAACGGGGCCAACCTCGAACAGGGCGACGTCGGCGTATCCGCGTGCCTGATTGCGGGCTGCGGCCTGCAACAATCCGGGCAGCAGATCGGGGCGCATGTGACTCATCTCGGACGAGATCGGATTTTCAAGCATGGTCGCGTCATCCCCGCCACCGAACAAAGCAGCCGAAGCCTGATCGATGAACGTATAGGTGACGCATTCGTTGTAACCCAGCGCGGCGCAGGTGCGGCGCGCCATGGACTGGCGGCGCTGCGTCGGTGTCATCACCGGCTTGGGAATACCATCGGTGACACGCGGCAAGGGTTTGCCCTGCAACTTGGTCAACGAGGCGATCCGTGCGACCTCTTCCACCAGATCGGCCTCACCCATGATATCGGGGCGCCAGCTGGGCACGTGGGCCATCTCGCCCTCCAGACGGAAACCCAGACGGGTCAGCGTTTGACGCTGCTCGCTTTCGGGAATGTCCATCCCGACCAGAGACTGCACCCGTTCGGCATCCAGCTTGTACGCACGCGCGTGGTTCGGCGCTTTGCCCGCCTCGACCACTTTGGACGCTTCGCCGCCGCAGATGTCCAGAATCAACTGGGTTGCGTGCTCGAGCCCTTCCAGCGTGTATTCAGGGTCCACGCCGCGTTCGAACCGATACCGCGCGTCCGAATTGATTTTCAGCGCCCGACCCGTCAGCGCGATCTGCACATGATCCCAGAACGCGCTTTCCAGGAAGACGTTCACAGTATCCTCGGTGCAGCCAGTTTCCTGACCGCCCATGATGCCTGCGATGGATTCCGGGCCTTTGTCATCGGAAATAACCATCATGCCGGGCTGAAGCGTGTATTCCTTCTCGTCCAGCGCCACCAGGGTTTCACCGCCTTTGGCGCGGTGAACGCGAAGGTTGCCCTGCACCTTGTCCGCGTCAAACACATGCAGCGGGCGGTTATGGTCAAAGGTCATATAGTTGGTGATATCCACCAGCGCCGAAATCGGACGCAGACCAATCGCCTTCAACTGATCCTGCAACCATTGCGGGCTGGGGCCATTCTTCACACCACGGATCAGACGGCCGGTGAAATGCGGCGCGCCGTCCAGCGTGTCGTCGTCAATCGTCACCTTGATCGGGCTTTCGAAATCTCCGGGCACCGGCACGTAGTCGCGCTGTTTCAAAGTGCCGATCCCACGCGCCGCCAGATCACGCGCGATGCCTTCCACGCCCAGCGCATCGGGCCGGTTGGGAGTGATTGCGATCTCGATCACGGGATCGATTTTCGACGGGTCATTCTCGGCAAGCCAATCAACGAACCTGTCACCGACCTCGCCCGAGGGCAATTCGATGATGCCGTCATGTTCGTCCGACAATTCCAGCTCGCGCTCGGAAGCCATCATCCCAAAGCTTTCGACGCCGCGGATCTTGCCGACGCTGATCGTCAGGTCCAGACCGGGGATATACATGCCCGGTTTACAGACGACGACAGTGATCCCTTCGCGGGCGTTTGGCGCGCCGCAGATGATCTGCAACTCGCCTTCATCCGTGTCCACCTTGCAGACACGCAGCTTGTCGGCGTCAGGGTGTTTTTCCGCGTGTTTCACATAGCCCAGCGTAAAGTCCTTGAGCTTGTCAGCCGGGTTGATGACCTCTTCGACCTCAAGGCCAAGGTCGGTCAGCGCCTCAGTGATCTCATCAACCGACGCATCGGTGTCGAGGTGGTCTTTCAGCCAGGACAGAGTGAATTTCATTGCTACAGGCCTTTTTGGGCAAACATCCAGTCGGCACAGGCAATGACAAAGAATGGGCCGGGGTGCAAGCGCCCTGCGTCACGGATAGGTAGGGGTGCGGCCCAAAAGCTCGTCCAGCTGCCGTCCGATCCAGCCGTGTGGGATGAAATGCCCACCCGGATGCGTGTCCAGTGAAACCTGCCCCTGCGTGCAATCGGTCCACTCCACCCGGCTGAGCGTCAGGATCGGCACCACGCTCCAATCGCCACGCGGCGTCGCTGTTTCGCAGCCGAATTTCTGCCGCCACAGCGCCACCGGATAGGTCGTGTCCCCTCCCGGGCCAAAGGGGAAGTCCATTACGGTATCGCTGGTTCCGTGCACATGGCGCACCTCGGCCGGGGCCTGCGGGCAGTGCTCAGTCTGACGAATGGTGCCTGCAATGCCCAAGAGCGCGGCAGTGTCATTGCCCGACTGGCAGACATAACGCCACGCCATCGCGCCGCCAAAGGAATAGCCCGAGACATAGATACGATCCGGGTCAATCGGATAGCGTTGGGCTACATCCTCAAGCACCCGATCAGCAAAAGGCACGTCGCCCGTGTCCGAGGTCCAGAAATCCCAGCTTTTGCCCAACCCGTTCGGAGCCACCAGCAGCACACCGCGCAGCTTTGTGGCTCCGGCGATGCGCTCGTGGTTCACCACCACGGTCCCCTGCCGCGCCCAACCGTGGAAATGCAGCAACACCGGCAGAGGCGTTTCGCCGTCCCACCCATCCGGCTCCAACACATGATACGAGCGGTCCCCGACCTGACAGGCGGTATCACCGTGGCAGGTATCCACGGCAACGGCTTGGGTGGCGGTCAGCAGGAGAAGGCAAAGCAGTCGGTAAATCATCTGCCGAACCCTAACGAGCCTGCGCCCGCTGTCACGTCACAACCCCGTGCGAGATTGTGACAAGCCGCGCTGTCGCCAGACCGCGGGGTGGCGATCCGTGGTTTGAGTTGGGCGGTTTATGATTGCCAATTCCGCGCGCTGTTCGAGCGTTGTACTTGCGGAGACAAATCGCCAGCCCGTACGGGCGGTCTGGCGATAGCGCGGCGGCCTATCGGCCTTTGCTCCGCGCATTCTACTTCCGGAAATCTTTCAAGAGCTTTCTAGTCTTCTGAAGCTGCTCATTCTCGTCTTGGCGGCGAGTTTTGTCCTTTAACCAAACGTCCCCGGCGATTTGCAAAAAGTGCATTACAGGAAGAACAACTACGACTGTGAACAAGTAGCCGAACAACTCCCCGCCAAACCCGAAAACCAAGAGCATTGCGACAAATGAGAGCGTGAACAATCCAAATATTTGCCACAACCGAATACCTTTGGCGCGCCTTTTGCACCAATCGACATAACGCGCCAGAAATAAACCCAACGGGTACACTTACCGGCTCAAACCACCATGCAGGTTCGGCATATCCAGCGCCGCAAATCCATAGTGCCGTAACCAGCGCAGATCACTGTCAAAAAACGCCCGCAAATCCGGGATGCCGTATTTCAGCATCGCCAGACGGTCGATACCGATGCCAAAGGCAAAGCCCTGATAGACCTCGGGGTCGATGCCACCGGCGGCGATCACCTTGGGGTGGACCATGCCCGAGCCCAGAATCTCCATCCAGTCGTCACCCTCGCCGATCTTCAGCTGGCCGTTATCCCAGGAACAGCGGATATCGACCTCGGCCGACGGCTCGGTGAAGGGGAAGTGCGAGGCGCGGAAGCGCAGTTCGACATCGTCGACCTCGAAGAACGCCTTCACGAAT
Organism: Ruegeria sp. HKCCE3926; assembly: GCF_017872515.1. NCBI lineage: Bacteria > Pseudomonadati > Pseudomonadota > Alphaproteobacteria > Rhodobacterales > Roseobacteraceae > Ruegeria > Ruegeria sp. HKCCE3926. The sequence goes on from NZ_JAEDOU010000004.1 coordinate 261,247, forward strand.
TCTTCCAGAACCCATTTCAGGTTCGCCATCGAGATGTCCTTATCGATGGCCAGCCCTTCGACCTGATGGAACATCGGCGTGTGGGTCTGGTCATAGTCGGCGCGATAGACGCCGCCCGGACAGATGACGCGGATCGGCGCGCCCTGTTTCTCCATCGACCGGATCTGCACAGGGGATGTGTGCGTCCGCAGCACATGCGGCGGGCGATTGTCGCCTTCGGCACGGTGCATGTAGAACGTGTCCATCTCGGCCCGCGCGGGGTGGTGGCCGGGGATGTTCAGCGCGTCGAAATTGTGCCAGTCGGTCTCGATCCGCGGCCCTTCGGCCACCGAAAAGCCCAGTTCGGCAAAGATCGCGGTCAGTTCCTCGGTCGCCTGGCTGACCGGGTGGATCGAGCCCTGACGACGCGCGCGGGTCGGCAGCGTGACGTCCAGCCATTCGGTGCGCAGACGTTCATCCAGCGCGGCATCGGCCAGAGCGGCCTTTTTGGCGGACAGGGCCGAGTTGATCTCATCCTTCAGGGCATTCAGCGCGGGGCCTGCCACCTGGCGTTCCTCGGGCGTCATTTTGCCCAACTCGCGCATCTTCAGCGCGACCTCGCCTTTTTTGCCCACGGCGGCGACACGGATCGCCTCAAGCGCGTTCTCGTCGCCTGCCTCGGCGATTTGGCCCAGATATTTTGCCTTAAGATCGTCCATGACGCCCTCTGAATTTGGTCGCCAACCTGCTATCGGGCCAGCCCCGCGAATGCAAGCGGGACCGGGCGGATCAATAGCTGTATTCGGGGAAAATCCGGGTCAGATCACCGTTCCAGTCGCCGTTGTAGTGTTCCAGCAACTCATCCGCAGGCACTTTCCCGCTTTGGATGCTGTCCTTGAGCGCGTTGAGGAAATGGGTCTCGTCCGGAACCAGTCCACCGGCACCGGGATAGGCGCGGGCTTTCAGGCCGGCTTCGGAGATCGCCACAACCTCACGCGCCAGATCGTGCATGTTGATGGTGCCGACCTTCGCTTGCAGACCGTCTTTGGCAGCCGCGACACGCAGCGCCTCGCGGGTCTCGGTATCCCAGCCTTTGACCAGATCCCAGGCCGCGTCCAGGGCCGTTTGATCGTAAGTCAGGCCAACCCAGAAGGCGGGCAAGGCACACAGACGACGCCATGGGCCGCCATCGGCCCCGCGCATTTCCATGAATTTCTTGATCCGCGCCTCGGGGAAGGCGGTGGTCAGGTGGTCGGCCCAATCGCTGAGCGTGGGCGTTTCACCCGGCAGAGCGGGCAGTTCGCCTTTCAGGAAGTCGCGGAACGACATGCCCAGCGCATTGATGTACTGGCCATCGCGATAGACAAAATACATCGGAACATCGAGCGCGTATTGCACGTAGCGCTCGAACCCGAAGCCGTCTTCGAACACGAAAGGCAGCATGCCCGTACGCGCATCGTCCAGATGCCGCCAGATGTAACTGCGCCAGCTTTTCTGGCCATTTACCTTGCCTTCGAAAAAGGGCGAGTTCGCAAACAACGCCGTTGCCACCGGCTGCAAGGCCAACGCCACGCGCAGTTTCTGCACCATGTCGGCCTCGGACCCGAAATCGATGTTGACCTGAACCGTGCAGGTCCGTCGCATCATGGCGCGGCCCATGGTGCCGACCTTTTCCATATAGTCGTTCATCAGCCGATACCGCCCCTTGGGCATCAGCGGCATTTCCTCATGTGTCCAGGTCGGTGCCGCGCCCAGACCGATGAAACCCACGCCGATCTCATCAGCGATGTCCTTCACCTCGCGCAGGTGGGTGTTCACCTCATCGCAGGTTTCGTGGATGGTCTCGAGCGGAGCACCCGACAGCTCCAGCGCGCCGCCCGGCTCCAGGCTGACATTGGCGCCATCCTTTTCCAGACCGATCAGATGACCCGCTTCACGGACTTCGGCCCAACCGTGCCGGTCGCGCAGGCCCTCCAACACCGCCACGATGGATCGCGCACCCTCAAACGGCAACGGTTTCAGCGTGTCTTTGCAGTAGCCGAATTTCTCATGCTCGGTGCCGATGCGCCAGTCTGCCTTGGGCTTGCAGCCCGACTCCAGATATTCGGCCAATTGCTCATGGCGTTCGATTGGTCCGCCGCCGGACTGGGGGATGGACATGAGACCCGTGCTCCGATCCTAATGTGTCTGTCTTTTGGCCAGTCGTGGGGGCAAACCGCGCCAGTGTCAATGCAGCCGAAGGTGTGGAGGGCGCGAGGACGTACGCTCCCAAATCACGACCGGATGGGCCGATCCACCGTTCAGTTCGGCCAGCATATGCTCGGTTTTCAGGCCCGGCAGCGCCGAGAAGACATCGAACAGCGCCTCGGCCCCTTCCGCATTCACAGGAATGTGAAGCACCGCCTGACCCGGTTGTTCCAACACCCAATGCGCCGGCGTCGAGGTCGGATCGAGCGCCAGCCGCTCAATCTCGCACGTGGCGATGATGCCGCCATCCAGTGGGCCGAAATAGGTGATCTGACCTTCATCGACGGTCACGACACCCTGTCCGCCAGTGCCGGTTCTGAACCTTGCGCGCTGCACCCCGATCACCGCCAGGGCGATTGCGACAGCGACAAGCAGCCAGCCGATCCACCCCAGCAGACCACCGGGCCCGTCGATCCAGCTGAGACCGAGGATCAGGACAAACCCGGCTACCAGCACTTCGCGCCAGCGCCACAGGGCCAGTTTTGCCTCGGGTCGGATGAAACTCATGACAGCACCTTTTGTGGTGTTTGCAACAGGGCGATCCGATACCAGCCGATCTGCTGAAACCCCATCGCCTCATAGGCTCGCGCGGCAGGTGGATTGTTGGCGAACAGGATGGCCTTGTTCGCGCCCTCGGTCCTCGCCTTTTGCAGCACAGCCGTTGTGACCTTGCGTCCGAGCCCACAGTTTCTGTTCTCGCGCGGCACGAATACACCGCCGACCTGAACCTGATCCCGGACTGATGCATTGATGGCGGCCATGGCTACGGGGGCGTCGTCTTCCAGCATGACAATCGCCCTGCCTGATTGAATATCGGTGGTGATCCGATCTGAGGCCATTTCACGCGCCTCTTGCCCTTTGGCCTGGTCAGTATCCTCGAAGTAATCCGCAAACCAACGCGTCAGTAACGGCCGGTCTGCCTCGGACAGGGCGCGAAATGGAATCGGTGCCTCTGGGATTTCGCCCAGATCCAGGCGGTACAGGGGTTCATCATGATGCAGGCGATAACCGGCCTGTCCAAGCCCTAGCGCGTCCAAGATCATCTCAACCTGTTGTGCAGCCCCTGTCATGCCCAGTACGGTCTGTCCTGCGATCCGACCCGCAAAGGCCTGAGCTGCCTCTGGCGAACAATCGGGCAGTTGCGCCATCAGGTAGCCCTTTTTGGTCAGGCCGAATACGCCTTGGATGCGATCCTGCCCCCAAATGAAGAACCGGGTGGAGTGGTCATCGTCTCCAAATCCAATCCCGTGCGCCAACAGGTTGCTGCGCAGAAACATGGAAGTATCGGGATGTTTGGCCAAAAACGCCTCAATGGCCGGGGCATCAGACGGCGAGGCTTCTTGGATCACGCCCAATCCCCCAGCGCCTGCTGCCACATGGTCAATGCAGCCACCGCTGCCGTGTCGGCCCGCAGGATACGAGGGCCAAGGCTGACCACATGCGCGAAAGGCAACCCTGTCAGACGCGCGCGTTCCTGGTCCGAAAACCCGCCTTCTGGGCCGATGAGAATCGCCCAGGGCCGTCCTTTTTCATTGGCGGCCAATCGCAGGGCCGATCCAACCTCGGCTTCGTTGCAGAACATCAGTTGCCGATCTTCGGGCCATGCATCCAGCAGCCGATCCAACCGCTGCAATTCGGCAACCTCAGGCACGAAGGTTCCGCCACACTGCTCGGCCGCCTCGACGGCATGGGCCTGCAGGCGGTCCTGACGAATGCGTTCGGAATTGGTGAACTCGGTCTGCACCGGCAGGATACGCGCCGCGCCCATTTCGGCGGCTTTTTCCACGATGAAATCGGTGCGGGCCTTTTTTATGGGCGCGAACAGGAACCACAGATCGGGCGGCAGCTGCAACGGTTTCGTCTGTTCAAGGCAGGTTAGCGTCCCGCCGCGTTTTCCCGCTTCGGAGACTTCGGCCAACCACTCTCCGTCCTGCCCGTTGAACAGGGCGACCTGCCCTTTGACCGCAAGGCGCATGACACCAAAAAGGTAGTGCGCCTGGTCGCGCGTCAAAGGAACCGATTGCCCCTGACCCAAGGGCTGCTCTACATACAGTCTGATCTTCGCACTCATGAGACCCTACATATGCAAGGCAATGCCCCAACACCAGATGGTCAAGTCGCCGATGCCGTCAGCGGCAACTGGGTCGACACCCACGCCCCGGCCTTTGCCCGCCCCTATCTGCGCCTCAGCCGCGCGGACCGGCCCATCGGGACATGGCTGCTGCTGATTCCCTGTTGGTGGGGGCTGGCGCTGGCGATCCTGCACGATGGTCAGCCGCGTTGGGAAGATCTGTGGATCGCCTTGGGATGCGCATTTGGGGCCTTTCTGATGCGGGGCGCCGGTTGCACGTGGAATGACATTACGGACCGGGAATTCGACGGGCAGGTCGAACGCACACGCTCGCGCCCGATTCCGTCGGGTCAGGTCAGTGTCCGGCAGGCCGTGGTCTGGATGATCCTGCAATGCATTCTGGCGCTTGGTATCCTTCTCAGCTTCAATCAGGCGGCAATCGCAATGGGTGTTCTGTCCCTGTTGCCCGTGACGATCTATCCGTTTGCCAAACGATTTACCTGGTGGCCTCAGGTGTTTCTGGGGCTGGCCTTCAACTGGGGCGCCCTTCTGGCCTGGGCGGCGCATAGCGGTTCCGTGGGGTGGCCTGCGGTGACGCTTTACCTGTCTGGAATCGCGTGGACCCTGTTCTACGATACCATCTATGCGCATCAGGATGCCGAGGATGACGAACTGATCGGCATCAAATCAACCGCTCGTCTGTTCGGAGCCGATACAGCGCGGTGGCTGAAGTACTTTTTGGTGGCGACCGTGTCGCTGATGGGGCTGGCCATCGTCGATGCAGGGGTGCCGGAGACCTCGATGCTGGCATTGGGTGTTGCGCTCTGTGGGCCTTGGGCAATGGGCTGGCACATGATGTGGCAACTCCGCGCGCTGGACATCGAAGACAATGCCAGGCTGTTGCAATTGTTCAGGGTCAACCGCGACACTGGCTTGATTCCGCTGATCTTCCTCTGCGTCGCCCTGTTGCTCTGATTGCACCTGCTGAACGTGGCCTGTAAAGATCGGCCCAACCGCCTGAGGAGTGTCAAACCCAAATATGCGTCTGCCGTATTTTATCGTTGTTTCCCTGATCTTTCTTGTATCAGCCGGGCTGTCGCTTTTGGCAGCCAGCTATGCCGTCACAAAGATCGAAGAGACATCGGAATTCGCCGTGCGCCGGGCGCTTGACCTCAAAGGGCACGACTGGGCCGAGGTCGAGTCGGACGGCTTACGCGTGGTCCTGACCGGGATTGCACCCGATGAGGCGACACGGTTCAACGCACTGACCGCAGCCGGAACCGAGGTCGATGCGTCCCGCGTAATCGATGAAATGGAGGTTGAAGCGACCTCTGCCCTGGCGCCGCCGCGCTTTTCGGCGGAAATTCTGCGCAACGATCACGGCATCTCGATCATCGGCCTGATCCCGGCCAGCGAAGACAGAGATGCCCTGATCAGAAGGCTGGGCAACCTCGACCGCAACATCGCAGTTTCAGACCTGATGGAAACCGCGGATTACCCCAAGCCCGACGGTTGGGATGCCGCGATATCATATGCCATCGAGGCGCTGGCCAGCCTGCCACGTGCCAAAATTTCCGCAAACGCCGATTTGGTCAAAATCACTGCCATTGCGGACAGCCAACAGGAAAAACAACGTCTCGAACGCGATCTGACCCGCGCCGCGCCGCCTAGCCTGCGGATCGGGCTGGCGATCTCGGCACCTCGTCCCGTCATAACGCCCTTTACGCTGCGTTTTCTGATCAACGAAGACGGTGGGCAATTTGACGCCTGCTCGGCACAAGATGCAAAAGCACGCGACCGGATCGTGACCGCTGCGCGCGATGCCGGCTTGTCGGGAACATATTCCTGCACCATCGGTCTGGGCGAGCCCTCGCCACGCTGGCCCGAAGCCGCCGAGAAGAGCATTCAGGCACTGGCCAGAATCGGCAAAGGCTCGGTCACGATGTCGGATGCGGACATCACCCTGGTTGCGGCGCAAGGCACGGATCCAGCCTTGTTCGACCGGGTTGTAGGTGAACTTGAAACAGCGTTGCCTCAGGTCTTTGCCCTGCATGCCGTGCTGCCGGAACCTGAAACCAGCGAACAGACCGGACCCGTCGAGTTCTCGGCGACCCGCAGCCCCGAAGGGCTTGTGCAACTACGAGGGCGCCTGGGGGATGAAACGTTGCGGGACATGGTCGACAGCTATGCCCGCGCGGCCTTCGGCTCGGATCAGGTCTATACCGCGACCCGCATCGCGCCGGGGCTTCCGGCAGATTGGCCGGTGCGTGTTCTGGCCGGCCTCGAGGCGTTGGCCCAGCTTCACAACGGGGCCCTGACCGTAACACCAGGCTCGGTCGAACTGACCGGCCTCAGCCATGAAGAGGATGCCAAGGCCCGTATCGCAGGTCAGTTGTCGGACAAGCTGGGCGAAGGGCAGGAATTCACCCTGACGATCACCTATCAGCCTCCGCCAGAGCCCGAAGACGCGCTGCCCGATCCTGAAGTCTGCGAAGCGCAGATCGCCGAAATCCAGACCGTCAGCAAAATTGCGTTCGAACCCGGATCAGCGACGATCGCATCCGACTCGCGCGATACGGTGAACCAGATCGCCGACATCCTGCGCGACTGCGGGCCGATCCGGCTGGAGATCCAGGGCCATACCGACAGCCAGGGCCGCGAAGAGATGAACCAGCAGCTCAGCCAGGCACGGGCGCAATCGATTCTGAACGAGCTGCGCGGGCGGCGCATTCCCACCAGCAGCTACACTGCCGTTGGATATGGTGAAACACAGCCCATCGCGGACAACGACACCGAAGAAGGCCGCGAAGCCAACCGGCGGATCGAGTTCCGGCTGATCCGTCCCGAGCCGGTCGAAGCCTCCGAAACAGGTCTCGAAGCGCTCGAGGCTGAGGCCGAGGCTGGGGCTGAGGCTGACGCGCCTGAAACGGATCAGACCGAATCGACCGCACCAGACACGGACGCAGAGGACCAGTAAGTTGAACAGAACCGAATTCATCATTGCCACAGCCGTCATCCTGTTTGCGGCCTTCTGCATGGGCTGGTTTGCCAACTGGCTGGCACACCGCCTGTCCCGCGTCCGCCAAAGCGACGTTGCCGATCTGGATCGCATGAGCCAGGAACTGCACGAAGCGGAAGAAACCCGCGATCAGGCCATAACCTATCTTCAGCAACGTGAAGCCGAGCTGACCAACCAGCTGACCCAGACAGAGGCAGAACTGGCCGCAGCCATGGACGGTCTGCGGGCCGCGCGGCAAGAGGCCGAGGAAATGCGCGGTCGGATCAACAACGCCGACTAGACGCTACAGTATCAGTTCAGGTAAACGACAGCCTCAACTTCGAACAGCATCGGTTCGATTGCCAGCTTTGGCACCGGAACCAGGGTTTGCGCTGGCAGAGTATCTCCAAACACGCGTTTGACGGCGTCGGTCAGCAGGCCGAGTTTCGACAAGTCGTGGTCCACCACGTAAACCGTCAACTTCACAACCTGATCGCACTGCGCCCCAAGCGCGTGGATCACCGCCTTGAGATTGGTATAGGCCTGTTCGACCTGCGCGCCGAAATCCGGCGACAACGCTCCGGTTTGATCCTGCCCACCCTGACCCGAGACAAAGGCCAACCGACCGGCGCCCGGGGTTACAACGGCGGTGCTATAGCCGTTCGGGGATGGGTCGTGGAGGTGTCCGGGATTGACGATCTGAGGACGCAGGGTCGTTTCGAGATTTTGTTTTTCAAGTGTCATGTTCGAAATCCTTGCTGAGGTGCAAGGACAGGTCTAGACGGTATTAGTGCCAAATTTTGTCACTGAATATGCTAGGTTGGGCTAATGAAAGCCGCGACCAGACAAGACGCCATCGCCCGTATCCTACGACGCAACAGCAGTTCCACCGTAGATGCGCTGGCCGCAGAGGTCGGCGTCTCGCGCCGCACCATCCTGCGCGACATCGCTGCACTGCGTGATCAGGGATTTGTAATCTATTCCGAATGTGGCCGGGGTGGCGGGCTGCAACTTGATCCGCAATCCGTCCAAACAACCGCCCGGTTGTCGGCAACCGAGGTTTTTGCCCTGCTGCTCGGCGTGGCGTCAATGCGGGCGGCACGTGCATTGCCGTTCTCGGATCTGGCGGATGCAGGTCTGGCCAAGATCGAAAAATCCCTGCCAGCGGACCGAGTGCGCGATCTGCGTCGCTTTCTCGATTGCCTCTACGTTGGACAATTGTCGCCTCAGCAGAACCTGTCAGACCTCGGACCCATGGATGCGGCCCTTCTGCCCGCCTTCGAACAGGTGTTTCTGAACCGGCTTTACCTGCGCTTTGGTTATCGCGACGCCAAAGGTGTCCAGAGTTTTCGCGAAGTTGAACCGCAAGCTATGCTGATCCTGCCACCGCTCTGGTACCTGGTTGCCTGGGATCCGCAGCGAGATGATTTTCGGCATTTCCGCATGGACAGGATCAGCGACCCGGAATGCGTTGAGGGTGCCATGTTCCGCCGCAAGAGAGTTACGTTCGAAGACGATGTTTGCCCGTTCAATGATCTGCCGAAATAAGGCCGCGACAGCCGATCCGCCCGCTCGACGCATCCTCACCACCGGGTCAGCGCGTCTTCATCCTCATCCTTGGCGGCAACCCATTCCGCACCCGACCGGGTGATTTCTTTCTTCCAGAAGGGAGCACGGGATTTCAGGTAATCCATCAGGTACTCCGCCGCCTCGAACGCATCCTTGCGATGCCGTGCAGCGGTGGCCACCATCATGATCTTGTCGCCCGGGGCCAGACGTCCATGGCGGTGAATCACCAGCACATCGCCCAATGCCCAACGCGCCTGCGCCTCTTCGGCGATCTTGGTCAGGGCGCGTTCGGTCATACCGGGATAGTGCTCGATCTCCATCACATCCAGATCACCGCTCGCCAGATCACGCACAACGCCGGTGAAGGTGACGATGGCGCCGTTGGAATCATCCCCGGCGGCAAAGGCATTGGCCTCGGCCCCCAGATCAAATGCCTCCTCCTGAACCGCGATCCGCATCGGTCAACCGCCCGTCATCGGTGGGAAAAACGCAACTTCCCGAACACCTGCCAGCGACGCATCGAAATCCGACAACTCCTGATCCAACGCAACGCGCAGCGCGGACAGATCGGCAAATGCCACTGCATAGCGCTCTTCCCGAGCGCTCAGTTCAGCCACTAGATCGCCGACCGTGGCCGCTTGCGTTTCGACCTTTTCCTTTGGCAAGCCGATGCGTTCGCGCACCCAGGCGAAATACAGAACATCCATCGGTTAGCTCTCCTTCAGATGAGGCATGGCCTTACGTAGATAGTCATAGCCAGTGATCAATGTAAGCGTTGCCGCAATCCACAACAGCCACAGCCCGACCTGACCCGCCCAATACATACCATCGACATTCAGACGCAGGTGGTTCACGTCTTCGACCTGACCCGCAATGATTTGCTCGACCAGCTCGGCATCCATGCCAAAACTTGCCATCACGGCATAGTGCTCGAAGATACCCTGCGAAAACAGAACCGCGATGGCGACCATCTGGGCCGTGGTCTTCCATTTGGCCAGTTTGGTGACTTTGAGCGTCCCGGCCACATCGCCCAGATATTCCCGCAGGCCCGAGACAAAGACTTCGCGAAACAGGATCACGGTTGCAGGAAGGACAAGCCACGGCGTCCAGTGCTCGGTCGAATAGCCCACAAGGATCATAAGCGCGATCACCACCATGGCCTTGTCGGCGATCGGATCCAGCATCGCTCCGATCTTGGTCTCCTGCTTCCATGCGCGGGCCAGATACCCATCGAACCAATCGGTAATCGCCGCTGACAGGAACAGGATCAGTGCAAACCAGTCCGCATAGGGACGGGTGAAATACAGAAACATGACTGCCAGCCCGGGCGCGGCCAGCAGGCGCAGGACGGTCAGGAGATTAGGTAAATTCCACTTCATGGCTTGGACCCTATATCGCCGGTCCGGGACAGAAAAGCCAATCAGACAAAAAACTGCATCACTCACAAACGCTTGGTCAAAGCGCCGCAGGCCCGACGTCTCAGAACAGTACCTCTTGGCCTTTCCCGGCTTTGCGGTCAGATTGCCGCGCAAGCCCAGCCGGAAAGTACCAGATGACAGCGCATATTCAAACCGACACACGGTCAAACATGATTGGCAGCCTCTGGATGGTTGCCGCGATGGCCGGTTTTGCGCTGGAGGATGCGTTGCTGAAGGCAGCCTCAGCCGCGCTGCCGATCTGGCAGGTCCTGGTTTTTTTCGGCGCGGGCGGGTCGGTGATTTTCGCTGCGGTGGCCCGGGCCCGCGGGCAGCGGCTGCTGCAACCTGACGTTCTGTCCCGCCCGATGAAAATTCGGGTGCTGTTCGAGGTCTTTGGTCGGTTGTTCTATGTTCTGGCCATCGCACTAACGCCGTTGTCCTCGGCCACGGTGATTCTGCAAGCCACGCCTCTGGTCGTTGTAGCAGGCGCCGCGTTGTTCTTCGGCGAGACAGTCGGTTGGCGGCGTTGGAGCGCTATCTTTGTCGGCATGATCGGCGTTGTCGTCATCCTGCAACCCACCGGAGACAGCTTTTCGCTGCTGTCGATACTGGCGGTGCTGGGAATGCTGGGATTTGCCGGACGTGATCTGGCCAGCCGCGCAGCACCTGCCACGCTTGGAACCGAAGTCCTGGGGTTCTACGGCTTCCTCAGCATCATCGTGGCCGGCGTGGCCTATCGGTTCTGGGAGGGCGCGCCGATTGCACCGGTTGGCCTTCACACCAGCCTGCATCTGATCGGTGCGGTGCTGATGGGCGTAATGGCCTATGCGTCGCTGATGAAGGCGATGCGCACCGGCGAAGTGTCCGCCGTGACCCCGTTCAGATACACCCGGCTGTTGTTTGGCATCGGGCTTGGCGTAGCCATGTTTGGCGAGAGGCTGGATCCCAACATGTGGATCGGCAGCGCGCTGATCGTCGCGTCGGGTCTTTATATCCTGTGGCGGGGCCGGCAGGCCTAGCCCTTGTCGTGGAAGAAATCGTAAACCTTTTGCGCCAACCCGGCCGAGATTCCTTCGACCGCTTTCAGATCGGCCAGATTGGCCCGGCTGACGGCTTTGGCGCTGCCGAAATGGGTCAACAGAGCACGCTTGCGCGCAGCCCCTACCCCTGGGATTTCATCCAACGGCGTTGCACCCACGGCCTTGGCGCGTTTCGCACGATGGGTGCCGATGGCGAACCGGTGCGCTTCGTCCCTGAGGCGTTGAATGAAATACAACACAGGGTCGTTGCGTTTCAGCGCAAAGGGGCGCTGGCCGATCCGGTGAAACTCTTCCTTGCCGTGGTCGCGGTCGACCCCCTTGGCGACGCCGACCATGGGAATGTCTTCGACCCCATGTTCGACCATGATCTGATGCACCGCACTTACCTGCCCGGCACCGCCATCGATCAGCAACAGATCGGGCCACAGCCCTTTGTCGCGGTCCGGGTCTTCCTTGTGCAGTCTGGTGAAGCGGCGGTTCAGCACCTCTTTCATCATGCCGAAGTCGTCACCCGGTGTCAGGTCATCACCGCGAATGTTGAACTTGCGGTAAGCGTTCTTCATGAACCCCTCGGGGCCGGCCACGATCATGCCGCCGACAGCATTGGTGCCCTGAATATGAGAGTTGTCATAGACCTCAATCCGTCCAGGCGGACCATCCAGATCGAACGCCTCGGCCAGCCCGCGCAGCAACTTGGCCTGCGTGGCACTTTCCGACATGCGGCGGGCCAAAGCCTCGCGCGCGTTGCGCAAGGCACCGGCAACAAGTTCCTGTTTTTCGCCACGCTGCGGCACAAGGATTTCGACCTTGCGCCCGGCTTTCTCAGTCAGCGCGTCCTGCATCAGATCCACATTTTCGATTCCGTCCGACAGGATCAGCTGACGCGGCGGCTCCTTGTTGTCATAGAACTGGCCCAGAAAGGCCTCCATCACCTCGGCAGGTGAAACATCCGGGCCGACGCGGGGATAGAAATCCTTGTTGCCCCAGTTCTGGTTCGCACGGATGAAAAACACCTGCACGCAGGCCTGACCGCTGTCCATATACAGGCCGATCACGTCCGCCTCGGCCACACCGCGCGGGTTGATGCCCTGAGAGGTCTGCACCTGCGTCAGAGCCCGGATGCGGTCACGCAGACCTGCGGCGCGTTCGAACTCCATCGCCTCGGATGCGGCCATCATCTGCTCGGCCAGTTCCTCTTGCACCTTGGTCGAGCGGCCCGACAGGAAGCGTTCGGCGTCCTTCACGCTTTCACGGTAATCCTGCTCTGAGATCAGGCCGACACACGGCCCGGAACACCGTTTGATCTGATACAGAAGGCATGGCCGCGTTCGGCTGTCGAACATCGAATCCGAGCAGTTGCGCAGCAGGAACGCTTTTTGCAACTGGTTCAACGTCCGGTTCACCGCACCGGCACTGGCGAAAGGGCCGAAATAAGCACCTTTTTCCTTCTTCGCCCCTCGGTGTTTCTTGATCTGCGGAAAGTCATGATCCTTGGCGACCAGTATGTTCGGAAAGCTTTTGTCATCCCGCAACAATACATTGTATTTCGGCTTGAGCTGCTTGATCAGGTTCTGCTCAAGCAGCAGGGCCTCGGTCTCGGTTCGCGTGGTCAGGAACATCATCGAGGCCGTCGCGGCGATCATCTTTTCGATCCGCCCCGAATGACCCGGCCGTGTGTAATTCGACACCCGTGCCCTGAGATTTCGGGCTTTGCCGACATACAGAACCCGGCTGTCTGTATCGAGCATGCGGTAAACGCCCGGAGAACTGTCCAGCGTTTTTACATAACGCTGAATGCAGGCATAGCCGGTGGGGGATGATTCGCTGTCGGTGGTCATGATCCTGAGATATGATTCTCTGGCAATGGCTGCAATCTCACGCTTGTCAGATCAAGAGAAAACAAATCCACGGTTTCTGTGGATAAGTGTGAAGATAAAATTCCGGAAGATCAGAAATCCCCTTGTTTCCTTGCCTTTTCCTTTACTTGCACAAAAAATAGGCAACTTATCAAGTGTTTGTTTTTAAACATTATTTTTTTGCATACTTAGCAAGTGTATGAAAAAAAAGACATTTTTGTAACGCACATGTAACACGATTGAGAGCGGTGCAAAACTTGCAGCAGAATTACTTATTCTACACCCAGAACATCCGGAGTTTTCCAACCCAGATGCTGACCGCCGTCCACACATAAAAGCTGTCCGGTGACCGCGTGTGCATCCAGAAAGTACCCAAGCGCAGCGGTTATGTCAGACGGGTTGGATCCCCGCTCCAAAACGGTATTTGAACGCTGTGCCTGGAAATGTTCTTCGCTTTGGCGGTGGCCCTGCATCGTTGGGCCCGGCCCGATCGCATTGACACGGATCGCCGGAGACAACGCCTGCGCCGCCGTTCGGGTCAGCGTCCACAAACCCATTTTTGCGATGGTGTATGACATGAACTCGGGCGTCAGTTTACGCACACGCATGTCCACCATGTTGACGATGAGGCCGGTTGCAAGCGGTTCGCCATTTTCATCTGTTCCGGCGCTCAGCCCCTGACCGGCCATGGCCTGCGTCAGCACAAAGGGCGCGCGCAGATTGCTGTCGAGATGTCGATCCCAGCTTTGCCGGGTTGCCGTGCGGATGTTGTCGTATTCGAAGATCGAAGCGTTGTTCACCAGACACGTGATCGGCCCGCCCAGCGCCTCAACCGCTTTGGGCAGCAGCGCCTGAACCTGAGCTTCATCCAGCAGATCGGCCTTCAGGGTCACGGATTTTCGGCCCAGGGCCTGTACCTCTGCCGCCGTCTCCTGCGCCGGACCTTCGGATGAGGCGTAATGCACGGCCACATCGAAACCTCGATCTGCCAGATACAGTGCCATGGCCCGGCCCAGACGAATACCGGCGCCGGTGACTAGGGCTCGGGTCATTCTTCACCTCGTTTGGTCAGATCACACCAGCAATACGATGACGTAAAGCACATAAAGGAAAGTCAACACCATCCCCCAGACGCGCGAGATGTCGCGTTTGAGGAATACAAACGGAACCAGCAGCAGCGATGCGCCCAGCATGACCCACAGATCGAACCGAAGGAATTCCGGATCGACCGGAATGCGCCCGAACCAGGTTGCGATCCCGATGATGGCCAGAAGGTTGAACATGTTCGAACCGATCACGTTGCCCAGCGCGACATCGGCCTGTCTGCGCAATGCGGCCATAAGCGTCGTCGCCAGTTCGGGCAAAGAGGTTCCAACCGCGATCAGGGTCAGGCCGATGACCGTTTCACTGACCCCATAGGTTCTTGCGATGACGGTCGCGTTGTCGACAAGCAAGTGCGCACCCATCGGAAGCCCCACCAACCCCAGGATCAGGTAAATCGATACCTTCCAGTAGGGCATGTCAGGGTCGGCTTCCTCCAAGCCTTCAAGCTCGTCATCATCCGCGCAAGCCTCACCACAGGCCTTGCGATGTGCTTTCGCCTCACGAAAGGCAGTCATCAGGACAAGACTCAACGCCGCCAGCAGGATCAGACCGCTGAAGAATGTGAATGTTCCGCTAAAAGCCAGCCCGATGAACAGAACCGTCGCCAGCAGCATGAAGACGTAATTCCTGCGGCTGTCACATTCACTGGTGTGAATCGTAGCCAGCAATGCGGGCAGTCCAAGAACCAACAGGATGTTGGCCGTGTTCGATCCGACAACGTTGCCCAGCGCAATACCGGGAGCGTTCTCTTTCAATGCGCTGATGGCGATCAGCAACTCGGGTGCAGACGTTCCGAAGGCCACTATCGTCAGGCTGACAATCAACGCCGGAACACCCAGACGCAAGCTCAGGTTCACAGCACCGCGCACAAGCGCATCGCCTGCAAGCAGCAGAATCAACAGCCCAAGACCAGACAGCAGCCAAGTGGTGATCAAGTCCGACCTCCTTTTTCGCAGGCACAAGGGCCTTTGCCTATGCGAAACCGTCCGCAGCGCGGACACTTGGCCGAACTCAGTTTCTTCTGCCCCGGAAAGCGCAGTTTACCGAACATCGCCAAGACACCCATGCCGATCAGAAAAAGTGTGACAGCCTTGATGATCACGTCACAAACCAAAACGCGCGTAGGCCGCACGCTCCTCTAATCCGGCAATGGCATCCTGTGCCAGGCTGGCCCCGAACCGAGACCAGATCGGTTTGCGCACGCCATAACGGCGGAACTTGACCTTGTCGCCAAACCGTTCCTGCATCTTGGGTTTCAGATGGGCGATACCGTCGATCAAACCCAGTTCATGCGCCCGACGCGCCAGCCAGACTTCACCCGTGAACAGGTCGGCACTGTGATCCAGCTTGTCACCCCGGCGGGCTTTGACATGCGCGATGAAGTTTTCGTGGATGTCGCCCAGCAGCCCTTGCAAGCGTGCCACATCCTCTTTCTTTTCCGGCGAAAAGGGATCCAGCATCGATTTCGATTTGCCCGCTGTATGAACGCGCCGCTCGAACCCCTGCCGCGCCAGGAAGACATGCGCGCCAAAACCTGCCGAAATGACTCCGATTGAGCCAAGAACCGAACTGTCGTCGGCCCAGATCTCATCCGCAGCGGCCGCCAGCCAATACCCTCCGGATGCCGCAACATCTTCGACAAACCCGATCACGGGCACGTCCAGCTCTTCCGACAAGCGCCGAATTCGGGCGCCAATCAAAGAGCTTTGTACAGGCGACCCGCCCGGAGAGTTGATCTCGAGCGCGACAGCCGCAGGTTTCCCCTTTCGAAACGCCTTGTCGAGAACCGGGGCCAGGGTGGTATCGTTCAAGGACCCGCGACCGGCCATTCCAATGGAACCGGACAAACGGACAACGGCCACGCAAGGGTGCTTTTTTACGAACGGCAGGCTGAGCTTCATGGGTGCCGATGTAGAGTGCCCCCAACCCGTAAACAAGGGACTCTGCCGGCGTAAAACGCGACGTGAACCAAATTCACACACCCGATGGGCAAAAATGCAACGCCTTGGCGAGGATCAACTGCGAATGCGCCAGCCGGTTTTAAATATCCAGCCTATGACGGCCAGGCACAGCCCTGTAAAAGCGACAATGGCAAGAAGACTGAAAACAATCGGCACATCTGCCAGCCCGTAAAAGGACCAGCGGAAACCCGAAATCAGATAGACCACGGGATTGAACAGCGTGATGGTCTGCCACAATGGCGGCAGCATCGAGATTGAATAAAACGTGCCCCCCAGAAAGATCAGTGGCGTTACCACCAACTGCGGCACCAGTGACATCTGCTCGAAATTGCTGGCCCAGATGCCGATGATGAATCCGAGCAACGAAAAGCTAAGACAGGACAGGATCAGAAACGCGGCCATGGCGAATGGATGCTCGATCCGAATATCGACGAAAAACGTCGCGGTGAACAATATCACCAACCCCACGAACAACGCCTTGGTTGCGGCGGCACCGACATATCCGATCACGATCTCGATGAAATTGACCGGAGCGGATAACAGCTCGTAGATGGTGCCCAGAAACTTGGGGAAGTAAATTCCGAACGACGCGTTCGAAATCGACAGCATCACCACCGACAACATGATCAGCCCCGGCACGATGAACGCACCGTATGAAACGCCCTCGACCTCTTGGATACGGCTGCCGATGGCGGTGCCAAACACCACGAAGTAAAGCGACGTGGACAGAACCGGCGACAGAAAGCTCTGTGCCAGAGTGCGAAAGAAACGGGCCATTTCGAACCGGTAGATGGCAGCGATCGCGGTCCAGTTCATGCGGCCTCTCCCGATACCAGATTGACAAAAATCTCTTCCAGGCTTGATTGTCTGGTCTGCACGTCGCGCAACACCAACCCGGCCTCGGACACGTCATTCAGCAAGGTCGTTATGCCGGTACGATCCGCATGGGTATCGTAGGTATAGATCAGACAATCACCCGCGCCGTTGAGGGCCAGATTGTGGCTGACCAGATTATCGGGAATCCGATCGATGGGCTCGGTCAGCATGACTTCGATCTGCTTTTTTCCCATCTGCGACATGAGTGTGTCTTTGTCCTGCACCAGCAAAAGCTCACCCTTGTCGATGACGCCGACACGATCCGCAATCGCTTCTGCTTCTTCAATGTAATGGGTGGTCAGAATGATGGTGACACCGTCCCGTTTCAGTTCCGCCACAAGCTCCCACATGTCCTTGCGCAACTCGACATCCACTCCGGCAGTCGGCTCGTCCAGAAAAAGCACACGGGGTTCATGGGCCAGGGCCTTGGCGATCAGCACCCTCCGCTTCATGCCGCCGGACAATTCCTTGATTGCGTTGTTGCGCTTGTCCCACAGGGACAGCTTGCGCAGAATCTCTTCGATCCGCGCGTTGTCCTTGCCAAGTCCGAACAGCCCGCGTGACAGTCGAACCGTGTTCCAGACCTTTTCAAACGGTTCCAACGCGATCTCTTGCGGTACAAGCCCTATCATCCTGCGCGCTGCGCGATAATCGGACTGGGTGTCATGTCCGCCAACCGTGACCACCCCCGAGGTCGGAGTCGTTATTCCACAAATCGTCGAAATCAGGGTCGTCTTTCCGGCCCCATTTGGCCCCAGAAGCGCAAGTATCTCACCCTCTTCAATATCCAGAGACACACCTTTCAGCGCCTCGAACCCATCCGCGTAAGACTTGCGAAGATCTTTGATGGACAAAATGGTCGTCATATCCGTTCCCCGTTCCGACCGAGACCCTATCGCGCCGAACCAGCCTGTAACAGGTCAATTTCGCACAACGTGCCGCGCATTCTGTAATGGTTGTCAGAACCATGCTCAATTCCAACTTGCAATCCGTCAACCCACCCGCAAACTCTGCCACAACGGAGGGCGCCGATGCTGAATGGAATACGCATAGTCGAAATAGAAGGACTGGGCCCCGGCCCGTTTGCCGCCATGCAGCTAGCTGATCTGGGCGCCGACGTCATCACGATCCACCGCAAAGGCCAGGCAGTAACACCGGGCATGCCCGACCGCTCGCTTCTGGACCGCGGCAAACGATCGATTGCGCTTGATCTGAAGGATCCCGAAGATCTGGCGACCGCCCGTCGCCTGATTGACACGGCAGATGCACTGATCGAAGGCTTTCGCCCCGGCGTGATGGAGAAGCTGGGTCTTGGCCCGGATCTTTGCCTGACCCGCAACCCAAAATTGATATATGGCCGCATGACCGGCTGGGGGCAGGATGGTCCGCTGGCCGACACGGCAGGACATGACCTGAATTACATCGCCTTGTCCGGTGCGCTCTGGTACGCCTCTCTCCCGGATCAGCCGCCTCAAACCCCTGCAACCTTGGTCGGCGATATCGGCGGAGGCGCCATGTACCTTGTCGCGGGCATCCTGGCAGGTTTGATCAACGCGCAAAGAACCGGGAAAGGCACCGTGGTCGACGCCGCCATCTACGACGGCTCGGCCCATATGATGAACCTTCTGATGACCATGCGCCAAACCGGAAACCTGTCTGAAACCCGCGGCCAAAGCCTGTTGGACGGCCCGCATTGGAGCCGAACCTACACCTGCGCGGACGGCGGATTTGTTTCGGTCCAATGCCTCGAACCAAAATTCTACGCCCGATTTCTTGAAATCCTGGGCCTGTCCCGGGACCCGGCGTTCCAACAACAGTACACCCGCAAGCTCTGGCCCGACCTGACCCGGCGCCTGGCCGAGATCTTCTCATCCTGGCCGCGCGACCACTGGGCCAAACTGTTCGACGGATCAGATGCCTGCGTCGCCCCGGTACTCAGCCCCGACGAGGCCACAGCCCATCCGATGAATGCAGCCCGTCAATCCTGGCGCCAGACAGACGGCACCCTACAGGCCGCCGCCGCCCCACGCTTCTCCACACACCAGTGGCAACCAAAGCCCAGCCCTGCCCGCGGCCAGCACACAACCGAGATCCTGAATGAACTCCAAGCCCCAGAAAGCACCTGACACACTCTTCATCTGGCCAGAAATATCCCGGGGGTGAATTGGCCAGCGGCCAAGAGGGGGCTGGCCCCCTCCCATGCGTTCTACCCGCCGCGCACCGTGTCGATCATCAGCTGAACATTGTCCGGGTCGGCATCCGGAGTGATCCCATGGCCGAGGTTGAAAATATGCGGCCCCTTGGAAAAGGCGCGCACGATGCGCCGAGTCTCATCCACCAGCGCCTGACCGCCAGTAACCATGTGCGACGATGCCAGATTGCCTTGCACACAGCCATCAATCTGCACGTTCTTAGCCGCCCATTCGGGCGACACGGAATTGTCCAGCGCCACGCAATCCACGCCGGTCGACCTTGCAAACCTGACATACCCGTCGCCTGCTTCCCGCGGAAATCCAATCACGGGGATGCCAGGATGACGTTCCTTGATGGCCTGCGTAATCACCCGGCACGGCTCCACCGCGTATTTGCGGAAAGCTTCGCCCGTCAAAGACCCCGCCCAACTGTCAAATATCTTGACCACCTCGGCTCCGGCGTCGATCTGAGCGGACAGATATTCAATCGTTGCCGCCGTTATGCGGTCCAACAGCGCCTCGAACAAAGCGGTATCACCTTCGCGCAACGCATGCGCGGGACCCTGATCCGGCGTGCCGCGCCCTGCAATCATGTAGGTGGCCACAGTCCACGGCGCACCTGCAAATCCGATCAAGGTGGTTTCCGACGGCAATTCCCGCGAAAGAATGCGCACCGTCTCGTAAACCGGTGACAGTGTCTCGTGAATCGCGTCAACAGGCTTCAACGCATCAAACTCGGCCTGCTGCGTGATGGTGGACAAACGCGGCCCTTCACCTGTCACGAACCAAAGGTCAGCCCCCAGCGCCTGTGGCACAAGAAGGATGTCGGCAAACAGGATCGCCGCATCGAACCCATATCGCCGAATTGGCTGCAAGGTAACTTCTGCTGCCAATTCAGGATTGTAGCACAGTGACAGGAAATCCCCGGCCTGAGCACGTGTGGCCCGGTATTCCGGCAAATACCGACCCGCCTGACGCATCATCCAGATCGGCGGCACATCCTGTACTTCGCCCGCCAGCGCCCGCAGCAGCTTCTTTGTCTCGGCCATGTTTGTCCCCAGCATTCAGGTTTTGGCAACGGGTCGTCCTTCGGCGGCAATTTGTCAAGCTCAGCCCCCATTGTCAGGGCAATGTGACGCGACTAAAGCTGTGCACATGACTTTGACCCTGCCCACCCCCGCATCGCCCCTCAGAATCGGCACTCGTGGCTCGCCGCTGGCTCTGGCTCAGGCCTATGAAACGCGCCAACGCCTGAGCGATGCCTTTGATCTGCCACAGGATGCGTTCGAAATCGTAGTGATCAAGACGACCGGTGACAATCGCGCCATGATCGACGCGGATCGACCGCTGAAGGAAATCGGCAACAAGGGCCTGTTCACCAAGGAAATCGAAGAGGCGATGCTGCGCGCCGAGATCGACATCGCCGTGCATTCAACAAAGGACATGCCCGTTGAACAACCCGAAGGGCTGGTCCTGGATACGTTCCTGCCGCGCGAGGATGTGCGCGACGCCTTCATATCTCCGCGATTGGGCTCGATCCACGATCTGCCCGAAGGCGCCGTTGTGGGCACCTCGTCTTTGCGGCGGCGGGCGCAGCTGCTGAACCGGAGGCCGGATCTGAAAGTGGTCGAGTTTCGTGGAAACGTGCAGACACGGCTGAAAAAGCTTGAAGACGGGGTTGCCGATTGCACGTTTCTGGCAATGGCAGGCATTCGCCGTTTGGGAATGGAAGAGGTTCCGGCCAGCGCCATTTCCCCTGACGACATGCTGCCAGCGATCGCGCAGGGCACCATCGGCATCGAACGGCGCTGCGACGACATGCGCGCAGCCGAAATGCTGGACGCGATTCATCACACCGAAACGGGATGGCGCCTGGCGGCAGAACGCACATTGCTGGCCGCGCTGGACGGGTCCTGCGAAACCCCGATCGCCGGTCTTGCCGAACTGGACGGCGACAAACTCAGGCTGCGAGGCGAAGTGCTGCGCCCGGACGGAACGGAAACCGCCAGCAGGGATATGACCGGCCCCGTCGAGGATGGGCCTGAGATGGCCCGCGCGATGGCGGCTGAACTGCTTGAACAGGCGGGACCTGATCTATTCGATTGGAAAAATTCACAATAAGTTTTCCTAGTGTGAACTTGATCACTGTAGAAGGCGGCGCGATCAGGCATTAATCTGACATACCGAAGAGGAAGTCGGGTCAGTCTCGAAAGTATCGAAAAGTTTTCAGATTGCCGGTGTTTTAATCAGTATTCGAGGGGGCGAGGCTAACCCCCGGCTTCCAAAGGTAGCGGGTCGCTGTTGAGTTCAACGGCGACCCGTTTACGTTGTGCCGGATTGCGTTGTGCCAGACCCGCGTTCAGGAAATCGCTTCAACGGCGTGACGTACGGCCTCTCTGGTCTGTTCCAGATCCGCTTCGGTAACCGCCAGAGACGGGTACAGTTTGCCCGGAGCCTTGAAGACCCCATGCGCCCGCAAGGTTGCATTGTACGTGGCATTGCGCTGCGGATCATCATGGTTTGCGCTGCGATAGTCCCGACATTCGGCCTTGGTGAAATAAACGTCGAACAAAGTCTCGTCACCGCAGATGCGATGGACGATGCCGGCCTCATTCAAAGCGTCCGATTGCATCTGTTGCAGCTGCTTCCCAATCGCTCGCAGGTGTTCATAGGTGCCGTCGCGCCGCAAAACCTCCATCGTCTTCAGCCCCGCCGCTGAGGCGACGGGATTGCCGGACAAAGTGCCCAACTGCATCAGCCAGCCCTGTTCTCCGACTTTCGATTTGTCGAAATGCTTCATGATCTCGGTGCTGGCACCCAATGCCGCCAGAGGGAAACCACCACCGGTGATCTTGCCAAGCGTACAGATATCCGGGGTCACGCCATATCGCTCTTGTGCGCCGCCATAAGCCAGACGGAACCCGGTGACGATCTCATCAAATATCAGCAGCACACCAGATTTGTCGCACAAGGTCCGCAAGCCCTGCAAAAACCCCGGCTCGGGCGGGATGATCCGCTGCAAGGGTTCGACCATGATCGCAGCGACATCATCATGTTCGTCCAGCAGCGCCGCCACCGCGTCAAGATCATTGAATGGCGCGATCAGCATCTGCTCGGCCACGCTTTGGGGGATACCGGCACTGTCGGGAACGGCCTGCGGGAAATTGACCCGGCGGCTGGGGGCCAGGCTCATCTGCGCCTCGGCGCTCATGCCGTGATACCCCCCTTCGAACTTGAGGATCTTGTCGCGCCCGGTATAGGCGCGCGCCAGCCGCATGGCGTACATGTCTGCTTCGCCCCCAGAGGCCACGAAACGCACCTGCTCGCAACAGGGGACGGCTTCGATGATGGCCTCGGCCAGTTCGATGCCCTTGCTGTTGTTGGCGAAGAAGGTCATGCCTTTGGGCAGTTGCTCCAGCACCGCTTCCATCACCTCGGGGTGGCCATGGCCCAGTAGCATCGGGCCGGACCCGATCAGATAGTCGATATATTCGTTCCCGTCCTCGTCCGAGACATGGCTGCCCTCGCCTCGGGCAATGATGATGCCCGGATCGAAGTTGCCGAAACCGCCAGCTGGCAGAACCTCTTTTGCGCGTGCTATCCACTCGGACTGTGTCTGGATCTTCAGCATCTCAATCAATCTCCAAAATCGGGGCGCCAAGAATTTCGAGGTCAGGTGTCACACCTAAACCCGGGCCTTCGGGCGGTGCAATCCGGCCGTTTTCACGGTTTGGTGCGTCGGGGCACAGGCGCGGAGCAACGTAAGAGGACAAGTCGCAAGTGTTCATCAGCGATCCATGCGGGGTCGAAGCCGCAAAATGCAGCGAGGCCGCCGTTACGATATCCGATCCCCAGGTGCATTCTGCACAAATCTCGGCACCCAGCTGCACGGTCAGATCGCGTGCACGGCGCATTGCCGAAAGACCGCCGAATTTCGACAGTTTCAGCGCCACCGCGTCCATGCAACCCAACTCATGCGCCCGCATCAGCGATGCAAGATCAAAGGCGTTTTCGTCGATCTTCATTGGCAGACCCGTCGACTGACGAACAGCGGCGCAGTCTTCCAGCGTCTTGCAGGGCTGTTCCAGCATCACATCCAGATGCGCCACCGCGCGCCCGGTTCGCGTTGCCTGAAGGCGCGATGCGCCGCAGTTCCAGTCGCCATACACAAGCGGTCCGGTTCCCACGGCTTCGCGCACTTTGATCAGCCGCTCGGTATCGGCTTGCCAATCACCCTCGACACCCAGCTTGACCTGGAATTGCCGAATGCCCGTCTGAAAGGCTGCCTTGGCGATGCGCGCCATTTCGTCCGGCGCGATACATGTGATCGAATGATAAAGTGGCATATTTGCCCGCGTCCGCCCGCCCAGCAACGCGTAAACCGGCACCCCCGCCGCGCGGCCGAACAGATCCCACAACGCAATGTCGACGATCGATTTCGCGTAGCTGTGGCCTTGCAGAAATCCGTCCAGCTTTCGCATCGGTGCGTCAACCCCAATTGGCGAAATCCCGAGAATCTCGGGACCCATTTCAGCGATGGCCCCCGGTACTCCATTTGCATAGGCGGGCAGATAATGCGGGATCGGACAGACCTCGCCCCAACCTGTCAGACCTGTATCCGTCTCAAGACGCAGGATATGAGACGTCACGGTCGCGCAGGTCTTGCCGCCGGCCATGTGATAGGTTTCATGGCTGGTCAGATCGACGGACCAGAGTGTTATCTTGTCAATTCTCAAGCATATTCTCCTACTGGATCACCCAATGCAGCTTCGTCCGGATGCACGCCCAGCCCCGGCGCTTCGGGCAGATGCAGATGGCCATCGACGTTACGGGGCCCTCGACCACCTGCAACATCAACCGTGATCATGTCCTGACAGGCCCAAACCGCGTGGCAATGGTCATCCGGGATCGTGGCGGCCAGATGCAGCGCTTCGGTATCGGCCAGAACCGTTCCACCGGTGGCCATCACGAACATGTCTATCCCATGGGCCAGCGCGATATCGCGCATCCGCGCGGCCTTGGTCAGGCCACCCACGCGATTCAGCTTGATCCCGAATATCTGGGCCAGACCATCGTGGGCAATCCGGACGGCATCCTGCAAGGTCATAAGGGACTCGTCCACAGATACTGGGGATGCATGAAGCCTTGAGATCGCCGCGATATCATCCAGTGTTTCGCAGGGTTGCTCGAACATCACGTTCAGGTCCTCGCAGGTGCTCATCACCCGCAAGGCCTGCTGGCGCGTCCAGCCACGGTTGACATCATACAGAACAATCTCTCCGGGCTGCCGGATGCTTTCCACATCCCGCACACGCGCAATGTCCCGCTCGACGTCACCGCCGATCTTCACCGAATGCGCGATATAGCCGCGCTCGCGATATCGCTCCATGACCTCGCGTGTTTCCTCGACGGTTTTTGCCCCGACCGAGGACGCAATCGGGCGCGGTGTACGCGATCCGCCGCCCATCAGATCGGCAATCGGCAAGCCCGCCGCCTGACCGGTAATATCCCAGCAGGCCATGTCTATGGGGCTTTTAGCATAGAGATGTCCGGGCAAGGCTAGATCCATGGCCCGTTCCACGTCCAGCACGCGCCGCGGATCAAGCCCCAGGATGAAGGGGGCCATCGTTTCGATCCCGGCCCGGATGCCCGGCCCGTGCGCGGGTACATAGGTGTGCCCCCAGGGCGTGCCCTCGCCCCAGCCAACCAGACCGGTATCGGTTTCGAGCCTGACCAGCGTCGCATCAAGCGTTTCGAACTTCAGGCGCCCCCCGGAAAGCCAATAGGGATGCTCGAGCGGCAAATCGACCTGAAAAACGGTAATCGTTTCAATCTTCATAGAGCATACTCCGCCACGGGTGCGCCGAGGCTTTCAAAATCGGGGGTTACACCCAATCCCGGCGTATTGGTTGTATAAAGCTTTCCGTCTTTAACGACAGGACCTCCGACGCCCGTAGATCGCGTGTTGTAGTTCATCAGATCCGTGGTGTTCTGCAGGTATTCAGGCGGGGTCGACGCCGCAAAATGGGCGACAACCGATGCGATGGCCGTTTCAATCGCGTTTCCCGCACCCCAGGCATAGGTGCCGCCGACATAGGGAAGCCCGGTCTGGTAAATTCGGATGCGGGTGATTTTCATGCGGCGTCCATTCTGGGCAGGTCGCCCATCCCTTCGCCTCGCCACAGGACAAAGGTCAGGATCGGTTGGTCCATCGTTGTCATGGCGTGGCTTTGCCAGCTTTTGTGCTGTCGTGTCTGGTGCGGGCCGACGAAGGTTTCATCCTCGTTGCTGCGAAAAACTGCTCCACCCGCAAGGGTCAGATACAGCTCTTCCGCCTGATGGCTGTGCCAGTCATAGTCCAGACCAGCGCCCCAATATCCAACGTAGCCGCGCAATTGGGTCGAGTGGAAATGCCCGGTCGGTCCGAGCAGTTCGTAATACCCGTACCGATTCAGGAAATCCGCACCGACTTCCTCTTCGGTGTATGTGTGTTTCCATTGCGCCAGATGCGCGCTGGCCTTGATCGCCGCGACCAGATCACGGGTTGGCGCCACGCCATCAAGGCCAAAATCGCCCACCAGATCGGTCGCCGGAATGTGAGCAGGCTGCAAACCCGTCGGTGTCAGATCGTCCGGCCATGATGCAAACGCGGCAAGGTCACGATGCGCCTGATGCAATTGGCGGGCCGCCTCGAGAACATCATCCAACGTCATGGTACCACCACGATGTTGCCGGTATGCTGTTTGGCGATGAACGCCGCTTGCGCGTCCCGCAACTCCTCCAAAGGATAGGTTGCGGCCAGAGCCGGCTTGATTTCACCGGCTTCAATATATGTCACGAGGTTCTTCATGACCTCCGGTCCGATCACGGTCGAACCGGTGAAGGTCAGATCGCGCAGATAGAACGTCCGCAGGTCAAGTTCGACCATCGGACCTGCAATGGCCCCCGAACAGGTGTAGCGCCCGCCGCGCTCCAGTACGTCGATCAGGTTCGGCCAGTAAGGGCCACCTACCACATCGGCGACCACGGTGATCTTCTCGTCGCCCAGCACCGACCGCAGATCTTCAGGTGTGCGGGGCAATATCACATCTGGGCCAAGATCGGCCACGTCGGCGTGTTTGGATTCGGATGCCATCGCAATCACACGCGCGCCACGGCGTTTGGCCAATTGAACCAAAGCACCACCCACCCCGCCAGAGGCACCGGGTACAAGAACGGTGTCTTTTTCCGTCACGTTGGCACGGGACAGCATTCCTTCGGCGGTAGAATAGGAACAGGAGAATGTGGCCAGTTCGGCATCCGACAGATCCGAAGTGATCGGCACCGCATTGACCGCCAGAGTCGTGGTATATTCGGCGAACCCGCCATCGCGTTCCGAACCGAAGTACCCTGTCTTGTTCATGTTGCCGGGATCAGCCGGATCTCGCAGCCAGCCATCCGTGATGACACGCTCGCCTATACGAGCGCTGTCCACGCCCTCGCCAACGGCCACGATACGGCCGCAGACATCTGCGCCCTGAATGCGCGGGAAGGTGATCGGGTTGCCGCCCCATGTCGGGTCTTCTTCACCGACTTCCTCGAATGCGCCACCGGTGGTCGCATCCGTTACGGTCTTGGAATACCAGCCGGACCGCGTATTGACGTCGGTATTGTTCAGGCCGCAGGCTGCGACCCTGATCAGAACTTCACCAGCCGCGGGTTCTGGACGCGGCCAGTCTTCCTGCATCACCATCTGTTCCAGACCACCATGGCCCATTGTGACCATGGCTCTCATCGTATCGGGCAGGCTCATCAAGCGGTCTCCAGTATGGCGTCACTGCGGGGCAGCAAACTGTCGGGGTCGTAGGCAGGTTTGTCCAGAACACGGGCGGTACGGGGTTGGCCATGGATCACGACCTCCAGCTGTGTCCCGGCCTTGGCCGCTTCGGGCTTGAGGTATGCAAAGGCCAGAATCTTACCGACGGTGTGGCCATACGCGACCGACGCCGTGGACCCGACGACGCGCCCGTCCAGCAGCACCGCCTCTCCGCCATGCCCATCAATCTCTCCATCCGGTTCAATTGAAAGATAGGCACAGATCCAGGGCAGATCGGTGTTGAGCGTCTTGTCCTTGCCCAGATAATCCTTGTCGGTGCGCGCAAAACGCAGCACGTCGGCCTCGGCCAGAGTGACCTCGTTGGTCAACTCGCCCGCGCCTTTGAAGCCCTTCTCCATTCGCATCACGTTCATGGCAAAGCTGCCGTAGTCGGTGATGCCATACGCCTCACCTGCCGCCCAAAGCGCGTTGTAGACGTCGAGGCAGGCAGCGTTGGGCATGTGCAGTTCCCAGCCCAGTTCCCCGGCATAGGACATGCGGAAGGCCCAGACCTTGTGACCGGCGATGGTGATTTCCTGCGCGGAAAGCCAGCGGAACCCGGCATTGGTCAGATCGGCATCGGTACAGCGCGCCAGCACATCCCGCGATCGAGGACCGTTCAGCGACAGGGCCGACCAGTCGGCAGACAGGGCAGTTACCTGCACATCCTCATCCGCGCGCTGCTGCGCCAGATGATCCAGCAGGCGCTGTTCGAAGAAGGCCGCACAAACCAGATAGAAGCGGTCGTCGGCCATGCGGACAATCGTGGTCTCCAATTCGATACGGCCGCGACGGTTCAGCATATGGGTCAGCGTGATCGAGCCGACCTTCTGCGGCATCCGGTTTGCGGTCAGCCGGTCAAGCAAGGTATAAGCCCCCGGCCCCGAAACCTCGACCTTGGTGAAAGCGGTGACGTCCATGATGCCGACGCTTTCACGAACGGCTTTGACCTCGGCCGCGACCATGTCGTCGGCAGGTGTGCGGCGGAAGGAATAATGGTCGCGCTGTTCCACCCCATCGCGGGCAAACCAGCGGGGGCGTTCGAAACCATACACTTCTTCATGCACCGCGCCCTTGGATTTCAGCAGCTCATGCAGCGGCGACGGCTTGATCGGTCGCCCGGCCAGACGGTTGAAATGTGGAAAGGGGATTTCATGGCGCAGGCAGTAGTCTTCTTCGGCCTTGATCACCTGCCAATCCTTGGTCGCATAGCTGCCGAACCGGCGCGGATCGAATTCGCGCATCGAGATATCGGCGGCACCATGCACCATCCACCGCGCCAGTTCGCGGGTCAGACCCGGCCCCCAGCCGATGCCGATCTGGGTCCCGCAACAGCACCAATAGTTCCGAACCCCCGGCGCTGGTCCGATCAGCGGATTGCCATCCGGCGGGTGCGAGATCGCCCCGTGCACGTCGCGCTGAATACCGAGTTCGGCAAAGATCGGCATCCGGTTCAGGCTTTCCTCAAGCCACGGCATCACCCGGTCGTAATCCGCGTCGAACAACCAGTTTTCGTATTCCCACGGGCAGTGATCATGCCAGACCGAGTTCGGGTTCTCTTTTTCGTAAATCCCGATCAGACCGCGCTGCTGCTCCATCCGGATATAGCCCGAGACCTTGCGGTCATCACGGATCACCGGCAGTTCGGTGTCCAGGTTCTGGAATTCAGGCACCGGCTCGGTCACGAAGTAATGGTGCGTCATCGAGGTCATCGGCAATTGCAGCCCCGACCATTCGCCCATCTGACGGGCATAAGTGCCGCCTGCGTTCACCACATGCTCGCAGGTGATGGTGCCCTGCTCGGTCTCAACCGCCCACTCGCCATTCTCGGCCTGCGTGATGTTGGTCGCGCGGCAGTTGCGGAAGATACGTAGGCCTTTCTGACGCGCACCGGTCGCCATCGCCATGGTCACGTTGGTTGGATCGACATGTCCGTCATCCGGTGTGTGCAACGCGCCTAAAACACCTTCGAGGTTGTAGAACGGGTGCAGTTCGGCCACCTTTTCGGGACCAACAAGCTCGATATTGAAACCCAGCGACCGACCAACCGACAGGGTGTGGCGCAGCCAGTCCATCTCATCCTCGGTATAGGCCAGACGGA
The DNA here is from genome assembly GCF_017872515.1 of Ruegeria sp. HKCCE3926. Classification (NCBI taxonomy): domain Bacteria; kingdom Pseudomonadati; phylum Pseudomonadota; class Alphaproteobacteria; order Rhodobacterales; family Roseobacteraceae; genus Ruegeria; species Ruegeria sp. HKCCE3926. The sequence continues at coordinate 290,514 of NZ_JAEDOU010000004.1, forward strand.
ACGAACCGCAGCCATGCCATGTGACGGGCTGGCCGGTTTCGGCCTCCAACTGACCAGAGTACAGGCCAATATTGTAATCCACGCATTTGCCCAGTCCAAAGCTGGACGTCGAATGCGTGATCTGCCCCGCTGCATGCCAAGTGCTGCCGCTGGTCAGCTCGGCCTTCTCCAGCAGGACGGTATCAGCGCCCCAGCCTTCATGCGCCAGATGATAGGCCAGACCGACCCCCATCACGCCGCCTCCGACAATGACCACACGGGCGTGTGACGGCAGTTCGTTCCCGGACATGATTTTTCCTCTTCCCGAGTCGCGTTTCTGCTCGACAGGCTAATTCCACAAATGTACCATCGTCAATCATGAATGACACAAATGTATCATCAACCGTTCTGGACCGCCTGAGCCAGGAGTGGGACGCCCTTACCCCCGAGGCGCAGAAAGCCGCGCGTTACGTTCTGGAAAACCCAACGGATGTTGGGGTTTCAACCGTGCGCGAGATTGCCGAGGCGGCCAAGGTGAAACCCAATACTTTCGTGCGCATGGCCCGGCAGGTGGGCTTCGAAGGGTACGAAGATTTCCGGGCCCCCTTCCGCGAATCGATTCGACGGGGCAACGTGTCGTTTCCAGACCGCGCGCGTTGGTTGCAGGACATTGGCAAGTCAGGGGAACTGGGTGGGCTTTATGCCGATATGGTGGGCGCGGCGATCCGCAATATCGAAGAAACCTTTGCCGGAATCGACGCTGCGACCCTGAAGGCCGCCGCCGAGGTTATCTGGAACTGCCGCCAGATCTTCACGCTGGGCGTTGGCGTCAACAACGCGAACGCGCGCAATTTCACCTATCTTGCGTCGACCGGGATGAAGCAGTTTCACGCCATTCCCCGCCCCGGCTCGAACCCGGTCGATGATCTGGCCTGGGCCGATGAGCAGGACGTACTGATCGCGATCACCTGCCACCCCTATCGCACCGAAGTCATCGAGGCGATCAAGCTGGCTCGGCAACAGGGTCTGACCGTCATCGGTATTTCCGACAGCCCGGCCAGCCCGGTGATCCTGAACGCCCACCACGGCTTTGTCGTCGCCGCCGACACGCCGCAGTTCTTTCCGTCATCCGTTTCGACGATTGCCTTGCTGGAAACGCTGCTGTCCTTCGTGATCGCAGTGTCCAGCGATGAGATCGTCGAGCGGGTGGAACGGTTTCACCAACGCAGACACCAACTTGGCCTCTACGCGGAGGAGCCCGAATGAACGCACCCCTGACCCACTCACTGGACGCGCGATACTATACCGACCCTGCGATTTTTGAGCAGGAAATGCAGGGGCTTCTGGCCCGAACGTGGCAGTTTGCGGGCCATATCGCGCAGGTCCGGGAAACGGGGGATTACTTTGCGTTTGAGATCGCCGGCCAGAACCTGTTCTGCATTCGCGGCCGCGACGGCGAAATCCGCACCTTCTATAACGTCTGCCAGCATCGCGCGCATGAAATGGTCACCGGCGCGGGCAACACGCGTGTCGTCGTCTGCCCCTACCACGCCTGGACTTATGAGCTGTCCGGTCACTTGCGCGCCGGACCCAACATCAAATCCGTCCCCGGGTTCGACCGCAGCGCTATTTGCCTGACCTCGGTGCGCACCGAAGTGTTCAACGGTTTCATTTTCGTCAACCTCGACGACAACGCCGCGCCAATGGATGAATGGTACCCCGGTGTGCGCGAGGAAATCCGCGCATTCGTCCCGCATATCGACGATCTGGAACCGCTGGAATGGGTCGAGATCCCCGAAAACTGCAACTGGAAGGTCAGTGTCGAGAACTACTCGGAATGCTACCATTGCCCGACCAACCACCCGACCTTTGCCGAAGGTGTGGTCAAGCCCGAAACCTATGACATTCAGCCGGACGCGGGCGGCGGCTACGTCCTGCGTCACACAACGGAATGCCAGAGCCTCGACAAGATGACCTATCCCATCGACCTGTCGGTACCGCACGCGGGCGCTTACCAATCGTGGTTCCTGTGGCCGATGTTCTCGTTTCAGTGTTATCCCGGCAACGTGCTGAACACCTATCACTGGCGCGCGGTTGATGCCGATCACTGCACCGTCTGGCGCGGCTGGTACACCGAGGGAGGCTCGGACAGTGCGGTTATCCGGCAACTGGCGGTCCAAGACCGCGAAACGACGGTCGAGGAAGACATCCGCCTTGTGGAATCCGTTCATCGCGGGCTCAAGTCGCGGGGCTATCGCCCCGGACCGCTTGTTCTGGATCCGGGCTGCGGGGTGATGTCGGAACATTCCATCGCGCGGCTTCAGCAATGGATGCGCGAGGCTGTGGATTAGTGGCCGAGGTAGCACGCTGATGCTGATGCCTGAAGTCTGGCGCCCGGAACACAAACTGTTCCCCCATCAGGTCGGGTTCACCTGCCCGCCGTTCGATTTTGACGCCGCGCCCTCGGATTTCCTGCGCATGTGCCCCGAAACGGTGGGCGTTCACGGGTGGATGCTGCATGTGCCAGACTACGTGCACGGGTTGGATCAGCGGAGACAGAACTTTGGCATGCTCGAAGACTTCGTGCACTGTATGTCTCGCAACGGTGTGGATGTCTGCGGTCAGGTCGGTTCGAATTGGGTCCATGCCTGCGGGCTGGGCGTGGAAGGCGTTCGGCAACACTGCGAAGGCCTGTCAGACAAATATGGCACCCGCTTTCACATGGCGGGATATGCCATGGTCGAGGCATTGCGTGACCTGAATGTCGAAAAGGTTGCCCTGAACGCCGCCTATCATTGGCCGGAATGGTGGCAGGGCACGGTCGGCTTCTTGAAAGAAGCCGGGTTTGATGTGGTCTGGGCCGGGAATTTCCACGATCAGGGCTGGTTCGACAGTCAGGAAGACGTCAATTCCTTTCGCTGGGTCTTTGACGGCGATCTGGCACTGAAAAGCTTTGAATATGTGGCCGACAAGGCACCTCGGGCCGAAGCGATCCTGATCAATGGCATGTGCAATTTCCGCACAGGTCCCGGTGGCTTGCCCCAGCGCCCGCTGCATCTGGCCGATACGCTTGAAGACACGCTGGGCAAACCGGTGATCGGCCACGACATCGCGCTTTACTGGCGCATCTTCAAATCCCTCGGTATCGCACCCGACAAACCGCACGGGCAATTGCTGAAACGTCTTGAGTTGTTCGAGAGGCCATAACCATGCACAAAATCCTCGCGCTCTGGGCCGTGCCCAGATCCACGTCAACCGCGTTCGAGTGGATGATGCGGCAACGCGGTGATCTCGACTGCCTGCACGAGCCTTTTGGCGAGGCGTGGTATCAGGGTGAAGACCCGCTTTGGCATCGGTTCCAACCGGGTGATGTGACAACACCGGGCCTGACACTGGACAGCGTGTGGCTGGACATTCAGCAGCGGGCGAAACGGGGGTCGGTCTTTCTCAAGGATTTTCCGCATTACATCAACCACATGTGGGATGCCGAGTTTCTGTCGCATTTCACCCACGCCTTCCTGATCCGGGACCCGGCCAAGACCATTACTTCGATGTACAAACAATGGCCGGACTTTGCCGAAGGCGAGGTTGGCTTTCCCGAACAGCGCGCGCTGTTCGATCTGTTGACGGCGTTGAACGGAACTCCGCCGCCAGTCATTGACAGCGATGACCTGCTGGAAGACCCACATGGCATGACCCAGGCCTTCTGTGACGCGGTGGGAATCCCATTCATTCAGGAGGCGCTGACATGGGAACCGGGCGGTGATCCGTCCGCCCTCAGCTGGTGGGACGGCGGGTCGTTCCATGGCAACCTGGCGAAATCGACCGGGCTTGCGCCGCAGACACGCACGCATATCGACATCGCGGACGCGCCAGACCGTGTGAAACAGGTGCACCGCAGGATGAAACCGCATTACGATCACCTTTACAAACACCGCCTGACACACTGACACACCGGAGACCCGCAATGGCCGACATTTTCGACGAAGACCTGTTTCTGAAAGGACTGGAGCAAAGGAAGAACACGCTGGGCGCAGAGTATGTGGAAAAAAACCTTGCTGCCGCCGACGACTTCACCCGCCCGTTTCAAGAAGCCATGACGGCCTGGTGCTGGGGGTTTGGCTGGGGCGACGACGTGATCGACGCCAAGACCCGGTCGATGATGAACCTGTCGATGATCGGTGCGCTGGGCAAGATGCATGAATGGGAAATCCACTGCCGGGGCGCTATCAACAACGGGGTTTCAAAGGAAGAAATCCGCGCCATCATCCACGTGGTCGGGATATATTGCGGTGTTCCTCAGGCGCTGGAGTGTTTTCGCGTGGCCCGCAAGGTGCTGGAAGAAACCTGACGACCCGTCACAGACCAGCCGCCGACAACAGCCGCACGCCTTTCTCGTAGTGTTGCCGGTTCTTGAAACAGCCGGGCCAGGCCCAGCGTTCGGCCGTAAAGCCCGGCTGCAATTCCAGAATCCGCCGGGCATGTCGACGCGCCAGGGAATGGTTCCCGGCGGCGGCGGACAGCATGCACAGCACGACCCTGGGGCGAACGCGTCCGGGGTCAACCCGCAACACGTTATGGGCATGCTGCCACGCGGCCTTGTCCCCGGTTATCATCATTGCGATTGCCAGATTTGCTTCGATCCAAATGGGCGGATGCGGCGTCAACGCCAACGCTTTCTTGCAGACCAAAACGCCTTCTTCGGCCCGGTCATCATACACCAACAGGATGCCGTAATATCCCAACAGTTCCGGGCTTCCGCTGAAACGTTCCACGACGGCAAGCATCAAGCTGCAAGCCTCTGACGTGTTGCCGGCAACACTGTGGGTAAAAGCATGGAGGGCCGAGCAATACGGGTCAGTCGGGTTCAGAGTGCGCAACTGTTTGCATTCGGCCTCGACCATTGCCAGCGTCTCGGCCGGGTTTGCATCCATGCCCAGGCGGATCATGTCCAAATGACAGAAACCGATCGCCACACGGGCCGGCAGGTATCCGGGGTCAAACTCGAGACAGGCGCGGTATTGACGGATGGCATCCTGCAACCCGTCTTCCGTTGCCTGACTTTCCAATATGCGCGCTTTCTGGAACGCAGACCAGGCCTCGGTCGAAGTGGCACGACCAGACCAGATTTCTGACCAATACCCGTCACGCAATCGCAGTTGGAGCGCCTCGACAACCTTCATGGCGATTTCTTCGACCGCGTCGAATGTTTCCTTCGCACGAAAGCGGAACCGCTGTGTCCAAAGGCACACCTGATCCGCGGTTGACGTCAATTGAGCGGCCACCCGCAGACCTTCCGCGCCAACCACGCTGCCGCTGAGAACATAACCTTCAACCGCGCCTTCCTGCCTGCGCGCGTCACGCAGTTCGATCACGTCGGACATTGTGCCCAGAAGAAACATGAGTTCGTCTCGTATGGAGGAGGCAGCAATGCTGATATCCGGCGTTTCCCCGACAACCTCAAAAGGCTCAACCACAACCGCTGGACGCAAGCGCCCCCAATGCACCGGCAAACCGCGGCCAACCAGAACCGGTCCGTCTGAGTCTGTATCGATGTCCCAATAGGCCTGCCGTTCAACCGTCAGCCACGCCTCGAACTCGGGGTCGGCAACGTCCAACCCTTCAAGCAATTCAGCCCGATCGGAACTAAGCTGCTCGTCAAACAGATCAACCTCGACAGCTGTCAGATTGATCGACACCGTTTCACGTGTGACTTCAAGAAAATCAAGTTTGTGCTTGGAAAAGTGCTTGCTGAGAACACTCAGCTCTTTGCGCAGCGACGCCGCGCCTTGTGCGGGCGAACTCTCGCTCCAGAGCTTGTCCTGCAACCAAGCCCTGCTGCGTATCGCGTTTTTTGACAGAAGCACCAAAGCAAGAAGAGCTTTCGCTTTGGTGCCCCGAGGCGTCACATCCTGACCGTCGTCACGGATAATCTGAAACGGTCCGGTCAAAAAAACCTTGGTTATTGCCTCAGTCACTTACAGCCCTCAAGAAACGTTCGGGGGTTGTCGTTAACCGCTGCATCCAAATATGACGATACCACCCATCGCTTCATAGGCCAGTTTGCAGCACCATGACTCGTGATCGGGGTTCGGATCCGGCTTTTTGTCACTCAGGTCCGGAACAACGATATGAACCAGATCCTTGGTATCATAGACAAACCTGACCTCAGGGTTACCACTGTCCGCGAGGATTTCTTGAATTTTGCGTTCCGCCGCGTCCTGATCATCTTGCGACCCCAGCGCACGGCCGCGCGCGGCATTCAGAACTTCGCACCCCAAGTCTTTCAACGAGTAATTCGGGTTGATTGCCAAACGAGCCATGTAAAATCTCCTTCTCAAACAACAATGCCCGCTTGTATACCCCGTTATATGCTTATCCGGAAATGAAAATGACCGACACGTTGATTGAACGCGCTGAAACTGCTCGGCTAATTTCCAAACCCTCGTTTGCCGAATTCCCCAAAGCTGCGCCGATCCACGCGGCTTTTCGCTTGATCGAGCTGCGCGACGGAACTCTGCCGCCCAAGGGCGGGATGGGCCATCGCGTGTCTTTCGGCACCGGCCGCACACCGGAAGAGGCGGCGCGGCTGGCCGGGTTCGAAGCGATTGAGCGCTATGCCTTGCAATACAGTGCCGAAGCACCACAAACCCGCAAAAGCCTGATTGCGTCGGATGGCGCATCCCATGTGATGCCAAACGACGCGCTTGCACTGGGTGTTCCGGGCAGTGACGGAAAGGTCACTTCGAAAGGTGCCGCGGCTGGCTCGACACATGAAGCCGCTGCGCTGTGGGCGGCGCTGGAGTGTTTGGAACACGCTCTTGGATCGCAGGGGTTTGACCACCTGGCGCCGGACACGGTCCTGCCCCGTGATTTGACGCAGTGGCTGCACGTCCAGCTGCGGCAACTGAGCCTTCACATCCTCGAAGTTCCGGGCATCGGCCTTCTGCTGCGCGCGGTCTGCGAAGATGCGGATGGCGGCAGGCCGACCTACGGATCGGCGCTTTCCGCAAATCTGGCGCAGGGCGTCTGGCACGCAGCATCCGAGGCGGTGGTGTCCTGGCGCAACATGGTGATGCTTGAACACAACGGTGTAACGGATCACGGCATGGATGCCGAACAGGCCCGTCTGCTCCGGCTTTATCGTGGCGCGCAGAATGACCGGCCTGTTGCTCCGACGCGGTTGTACGACGTGCAGGCGTGGGACAGCCCGAACCCGTCGCTGACGACGGTATTGACAGCGGCAAGCCGCGCCCTCGGTCGTCCGGTTGCGGTTTTTGACATGACGGCACCTGAAATTCCCCTTCCGGTGGTCAAAGCCGTAGCAGTTTGAGCACCTGTCAGGATCCGTCTCTGCGAAAGCGTGTCGTGTCGCCGTTGGTCTTTGCCTTGCAACGGTCCGCGAATTCCAAAAGCTGCCTGCAACGTTCGGTCTCGGGCAGGCTGCGGACAACCCGCCCCGGATCAACATGCGGAATTTCAACAAATTCGACACGGGTGATCACGCGCGGCCTGGCGGCAACTGTGATCATCGGTCCGACCTCGATCAGGCTGGCCAGAGCATAGCCCGAGACAGGGCGCGCCGAAGCGCCTGTTCCCAGCGTGATATCATCCAGAAACCGGGGATCGTCGTCGGCAGGTCCGAATTCAAGTCGCATGTGCATTCCCGGCGCACCGCGCCTGAACCGGACCCAGCCCCGAGGCACCCCGCCCGCACCCACAAACAGTTCTGATGTATGGAATGCCTGAATATACAGCCCAAGCGGATCTGAGAATGCCATCGCCCGGCCCGCAGGTGACTTGCCACAGTTCCCCGCGGCCAGTTCAAGCGTATCGCTCACCAGGCGGATCCCTGCATGCCCGCAGTACAGATCCTGCCGGTTCGCGAAATCAAGAACTTCTTCAAGCCGGGCGCGCCGCCTGCTCTCGCCGTCCTTCACGAGATACGGGAAGGAAGAAAAATACATGGTCTGGATCAGATCGGTCAAACGGTTCGTGCCCTTGGCCAGAAACAGGGCATGCTGGATATTCAACGGATGTTCCGGCGGATGCGCGTCATCATTGCCCACCAGCCTTTTGTGAAAGCGGGCCGCACGCTCGGACACATCCATCGATGTCCATACCGACCGTGAGACTTCAAGCAGGTCCGTGCAGGAGTAGAAGCGCCCGGTCACCGATGCGACCACCGACAGGAAGTGATCTAGATCGAACACCGCCATGAACTGCCACCACTCCACAAACTCGGTAGTGGCCACAAAACGCTTCGGGCGCAGTCTGCCACCGGCATCGGGTCGCATTACCAACGTGTATTCAAGATATTCATTGTGCAGCTCAACCCTGCCGGGCCAGCCTTGGTCACACACGCGCGCCGCCAGCTCATCGCCCAGACAGTCCCGCGGTTCCCGGGGATCGGCGCGCCATCTGAACCCATTCGAAGGCTGGCCCGCCTCTATGTCACGCGGATCCATGACCAAAAACGGGCTGACACCTTGCACGTCGAATATTTTCTGAATGCTTGAATTCCACGCTGACCGGGTGGCTTCGTTCACGCCTTGATCAGCAAGTCCCGGCGATTGGAATACAGACATCAAAGAACACCGTTGGGCTTCAGAGACACTAGAATGGAAAGTCAGAGGTCGATGCCCGCAGGGTTTCAATTCCGAAAGGGCGATCGCCACCGGTGACGAACAAGGAAGCATCATGGAAATCGACCTGTCATGGGGCCTGATAGCTTCATCATGCCCACCCCGCCTGTTCAGGCAAATGACGGGTCCACCACAATTCGGGCGTACTGTTCACAATGTGGATTTCGCTACCGCAAGAACGACCGCCAACGATGTTGAGGCGATCTCCATCAAATGTTTCAAGCGACATTTTCACGGCCCCCCGGAAATTCGCCATCTGTTCGGCCAGAATGCCCACCGCAACGCGTTCACCCATTCGGATACTGTCGAAATAGTCGCTGTAGAAATGTACCCCTGCAAAATTGCGCCCGATCGCGATATTCGCAGCCAACTTGTTCAGCTCGCCATTCAGCGTAAGCTTCGCTGCGTTGTCCTCTGGCTGCACGGACTCAACCAGTGTCCTGCCACCCGGAGCCGGAACAAAGACGCGCGGCATACCCGCCTCTGCCAAAGTTACCCTGGACCCGTCCAGCGCATGTGTTCTGAAGAACGCCTTGAGCAGCGTCGCGCACGCCCCGGCAACTGCGCCATGCGCCGCCCCGTAGGACGGCTGCATTGGCGAGCCCTCGGGATAAGCAACAGGCAAAAGCAGGTTGCGATCGATTTGTGGCAGCCCTTTATGAGAAACCGCGTTGTGGGCGAACCGCTTGGTGGCCGGCGCGGCGGCAATGGCTTCCACAAGACTGAAATCTTCGCAGGCGGCGCTTTCCAATTTCTCAAGATGGGCTGCGGCAAACGGTTCCGCTGCCCCAAGCACCGCGCCATGACCATTCGCCACCAAGGTTGCAACGCTGCCCAGCTTTTCAGGGCGGGCGCGGTTGTGCACCTGAAAGGTCTGGCGTCGCACGGCCCGCATTGCCCTGGTCGCGGTTTCTGCCAGCATTGACAGCGCGTGTGATCCGCCCCAATGGGCCCCACTATCCTCCGCACGGGAATTCCAGACATCGGGCAGACCGTCATCTGCTTGAAACCCTCTGCCCAACATCAACAGGCAGGCATTGAAAAAAGCCTGATAGATCGAGTCGAAATGCACATAGGTAGCAAGGTCGCGAGGTGTTTCAATAAACTTCGGGCCACAGGCCTCAAAGGCTTGTTCGCCGGTTGCGTCCGCCCCGTTTTGAACGTCCAGCCACTCGGCCCAGTCCCGCAAATAGTCCACGCCAACAGCCTGAGGTACAACCCTTTGGTCAAGCCGAAATGAACCAAACGGCATTGTCCCTGGTGTTGTTGTTTTTTCCAACCACCGCCCTTGCACATGCGCCGCGTCTGACGTCAGCGGGCCGTACCCCTGCAAAAGGAACTGCGACATGTAAGGCCCTTCCGAACAGCCTTGGCTCGAGCCGCGGAACAAAGTTCGCGAAGACAGACCTTCGCCATCTCGAACCTGGCGCGCCGCCGGTACTTTCCCGATCTCGGCACCGCTGGCATCCTTTGGGCAACCGTCTTTGCGGAACCACTCCAACCGGCCCAGGGCGCCAAGCACCTTGTCGGTTCCCTCGGCACCATCCCGAATGGTTTCGAAGGGCACATCCCGCAGACAGGCCATCGCATAGAGTTCGGCCATCTCTGCCGCCAGTTCATCTGACCCAAGCCTGGGCGCCGGAGCGATACCCAAACCGCCGGCGTCCAATCCATTGAACCCCAACCGATGACCCAGGATCGGCCCTTCCCACGCACGCCATCTAAATTCACCACCCTCTGATGGCGCGGTGCGGAAGGGCCCGGAATAGGCTGGCGTGTCAAACAGCGTCAGCCTGTTTCCATGATTGTCGGTGCCGGTTGGGTCAGCCACTTCTTCCAGAAACTCGGTATAAACCTGCGCGTCGACAATACCATTTTCGTCATGCCGCAAGCCCTTCGAAAAGCTCGTGGGCCAAGTCCCGGCAAACAGGTCTGCTTCGCCGTTATGTTCGGCGGCTGCCCTGTCTCTGGCACCAATCGGCGCGTTCGAAAGACACTGATCCCGGTTCAATCCACGATTGGGCTTTTCCAGGTCCTGCCAGGGTTCAGATGGAATGATATGTTGCGGCATGTTGCTCTCCCGATCGACGGGGACAACGATTCGCACGAAGCCGTTACCGGATCGTGACCGGTCATTCCGACAGGCTTTTTGCCCTGTTCTGCCACACTTTGAGAATGTCCAGGGTAGAAAAGGCTTCGATCGCGCTGGACACCAGGCCCCGCCGCCGCATTCCGATCTTTCGAGAAATTTCGGAATCCAATGCAAGACAGGATATCACGGGCCCAGCCAGCTTCGAGCCGCATTCCACCGGACAGAAAGATAAAGAAAGTTGGATGGCGGGGACGAAGTCAGTATAACTTAGCCTGCAAGATACTGTTAAATTTAGGTAAAAAGAAATAATACCGCCATACATACCACACTAAGTTCGATTTCGAGCCAGGCATCGCGCACAGTGTCATATCACAGGATGTCGGTAAAACACTAAAGCAGACACTCAAGCAGAGTTCAGCAAACGACCGCTCCAAGCCCCAAAGACGACTTAGGTAACGAGCGCAACAATTGTCGTTTTTGGCGGGAAGCGGAAGTTCGATGCGACCGCAGGGTCACCACTCAAGCGTTACAGAAGCGGACATTCGGTCGCAAATCTGGATCTTTCTCTTCGACCGACCCTGTGATGGTGTTTCTCATCTGCTTTTCCCTTCGCAGCATGAGCATGATCTAACTGGTTTGGCGCGAAAAGGGGTGGGATGGCTTTCCAGCACGTCACAACCAACAATGCACCGGGCTTCAGCGCTCTGCGGATTTCGCTGAGGGCCGCTGTCTTGTCCGGAAAGAACTGCAGGCCGTGATGGCAGAAAGCCAGATCGAACTCGCCGTCGTCGAGGGGCATGGATTGCGCCGACGCTTCGATCCACTCCTAGCAGTGCATGCCCGGGGCGCGGGCGCTGGCAGCGAGATCGCGTCGAGCGTCGCGGCAGTACAGTTTGCGGGCCTCGATCGCGTCCTTCCAGTTGTTGATGTCCGTCAGGATAACACGGGTTAGCTCGATGTCCTGCAGGCCGGACCCGACATGTTCGAGAGCGGCCTTGATGATCTCGAAACACTGCTTGGGCTGGGCATAGACGTCACCGATGCCTAGCGTCTTGCCGTTCACATCTACTGGCGCGGTGCCCCCGACAGCGATGAACGATCCAACCCGAACCGCCCGGCTGAAGCCGACGATTTCCTCCACAGGGTTTCCATTAGAGACGAGTTGCCGCCCCTTCCTTGCTAACTCTCCTGCAATGTGTGATCTCAGTCTGGACTGGTTTGTTGAGTAAATCTCTCCCGGAATCGAGTTCGTGAAACGTCGTTTCTGACCAGTTGGCAATTCAACCCATGGAGTCCGCGAAGCTGCGAAGCCGTCGCGCGGCCTGACCCGGGAACCCATCCACCTCGCTCTCATCAAACACCGCATAGGCCGCGTAAGCAAACCTTGGTGCTGCCTCGATCAGCGTGAGCCACCCGTCCTGAAGTTCCGTTTCGATCACGCGCCTGGGGAAGTAGCCAGCTGCGGGAACAGATTTCAGATACTGCAGGCCCAAGGTTCCGATGCCCAGCTGAAGGCGCGGTGCGTCAAGCTCTGGAAAGTTCAGCAAATGGTCGGCGCGGAACTCCGGGCCCCAATCTATCAGGATGTAAGCGCTGCCCAGTGCGGCGGGTTCGGCGTCAGGGCCGCTGCTGACAAGTACAAACTCATCCTCAAAAAGTTGAAGTGCGGACAAGCCCGAGGCGTTCCGCGGACGGTACATGACGGCGAGGTCGAGGCTGCCCTCCTCGATCTCTCGAGCCATCGCTTCGGAGGAGGCCGCCGAGGCTCTGACGGCAACGTTCGGCAACGCTGCCATCAACTCTGGTAAGGCGTTTATGAGATACCCGTCCCAAAGGCTCGGCGCCGCGCCGATTTCCAGCGCTGCGGCCATGGAGGCGGGAAGACCAGCGTCCAGCTTTGCCTGTGTCCAGGTGCGCACCAGAACCTGAGCGTGTTTGAGGAAATGTCGCCCGGCAATGGTCAAGGTTGCACCCGACTTACCACGTTGGAACACCGGCTGACCAAGCTGTTGCTCGAGAGTTCTGATTCTCATGCTCACTGTCGATTGTGTGACGTGAACCTTGTTGGCTGCGTCGAGAAAGGTTCCAGTTTCCACCACGGCGAGGAAAGTTCGAGCAAGTTCAATATCCATCGGTCACCTATTCGAATATCCGATATTATCTGCGCAAAAAATTCGTTATTCAATAAGATACGTGTGTGCCATATTCTCTAAGTAGCGCGAAGGTGCCCCGCCAGATCGGAACGCCAATCAAAATTCTCGTTTGTAGTGGAGATCTCGATCTGAGGAACCGTTGCAATCTGAAACCTGTAGAAACGCCACCGACACCGGAGCGCTGCACCAACCCCACAATGGGCAAGAAGCCCATTTTCTCATGGAGATAACAAAATGAGTCGAGTTTCTGTTGTTGCTCTGCTCTCTTCACTGTTTGCTGTTCCGGCATTCGCCATGCCCGCTGATCTTGACATGGACGGGGATGGCCTGGCGTCGCTGGCAGAGCTTCAGACCAAGTATCCTGAAGTCTCGGATGATCTCTTCCTGGAGATCGACGCAAATGCCGATGGTTTCATCAATGACGACGAATTGGTTGCCGCCGTTGATGCAGAGCTTCTCCTTGGTCCCACAGGGGATCAGTAAGCAAAGGTTGTCACGGTTATGAGGAAGCCAATCCTGCCTCAAAAATGGCTGCTTGCCGCGATGGGTATCTGGTTGGTTTTGTCCCCCTTTGTCCTGTTTCGTGAGGAAACTCTTTTGCAGGGCATGGCTGAACTTGAAGCTCTCGCCTTCATGGCAATTGGCATTGGTGTTCTGGTCATGTCCGGCGCTGACGGTCGGAGCCACCTTCTCGCACGGGTGACTCCGGTATCGGCACTGGGGATTTCGCTGATCGTCGCACCAACAGCGCTGAATTTCACCGGCCATATTGTGGCAACGGCCAATGCATGGCTAACGGGATCGGCGCTGATCGCGCTCGCCGCATGGGAGGTAATGGCAAGCCGCGGATTGCGTGCAATCTCGTAAACCGGCGCGGGGTGGGAAACTGCCCCGCGCCCCCACATTCAGGCCACCTAAATGATCTCGTCCTCATCGAACATTGGATCACCGTCGAGCTGATTGGCGATCATGTCGATCCGCATTTCAACATCTGCGCTCGTCGTTTTGGCGATATGAAACAACGCGTCGCCCTCGTGCACAAATGGCAAATTGGTACGGCCCACAATGATGCCGTCCGTTTCTCCAAGAACGTCCTTTCTTACTTCGCCAAACGGGTCCGAGATCCGGCCAAGCAAGTCGCCGACCTCCACATATTCGCCCGCTGCCTTGAACGTTCTAAGCAAACCGCCGACCGGAGCGCGCACCCAGGAACTCGTCCGTGCGTGAACCGGCGCCTCACGCACGGTAGCGATGCCACGCCTGGCGACCATGCCCATCGCGTTCATAACCCGAAGAATACCTGCAAGACCCGCCCGGGCCGAAAGTTCGTCGAAACGCAGCCCTTCTCCCCCTTCGAACAGCAGCACATCGACACCTCGCTCTTGTGCCGCTTTTCGCAGGGACCCGTCGCGCAGCTTGGAAATCATGACGACCGGTGCACCGAACGCATCGGCGTATCTAATCGTCGCATCCGAGGCCGGAGAAACTCGAATTTGAGGCAGGTTGGTGCGGTGGATCGCGGCAGAATGAAGATCGATACCGAGGTCGGAACGCGCAACAATTTCGGTCATAAAGATATGTGCGAGGCGGCCCGCCAATGATCCGCCCTCGCTGCCGGGAAACGACCGGTTCAGGTCGCGCCTGTCCGGAAGGTATCTCGATTGTGTCATGAAGCCGAACGCGTTCACGATTGGCACAACCAGCAACGTGCCCGCGATCTTGTCGAGTTGAGGGGCCCGTAGCAATCGCCGTGCGATTTCGACGCCAATCACCTCATCGCCATGAATTGCCGCGCTGACAAACAGGACCGGCCCTGGGCGGCGGCCATGAACCACATGCACTGACATGCTGACCGGCGTATGATCGGACATCACGCTCACCGGCAGGTCCAGCGTAATCCGCGTGCCGGCCGGGACGGTGAAACCGCCGATTTCAAATGGCTCGCGCATGGCTGTTATCCGCGCCCTCTGGTCTTGGTATTTCCCTTAGTGGCGTTCTTTTCAAGAAACTCGATGATCTTGCCTGCAACATCAATGCCAGTTGCCTTTTCCACCCCTTCAAGTCCGGGTGAGGAATTCACCTCCATGACAACCGCCCCATGATTGGCGCGCAGCATATCTACGCCGCAGACATTCAGCCCCATCGTCTTGGCTGCACGCACAGCGGTAGAGCGTTCCTCGGGTGAGATCTTGATGGGTTGGGCGCTTCCGCCCCGGTGCAGGTTGGATCGGAACTCTCCTTCGGCTCCCTTCCGCTGCATCGCCGCGATAACGCGGCCACCAACCACAAGCGCACGAATATCTGTACCGCCCGCTTCCTTGATGAACTCCTGTACCATGATGTTAACTTTCGCGCCGCGAAATGCCTCGACCACGGATTTTGCCGAGCGGTTTGAGTCGGCAAGAACCACTCCGATGCCCTGCGTACCCTCCAGAAGCTTGACCACCAGAGGAGCGTCCCCCGCGAGTTTGAGAACTTCGTCGGTTTGCTTAGGATCATGAGCGAACGTGGTGACAGGCAGGCCTATGCCGTCCCGCGCCATGAGTTGCATGGAACGCAACTTGTCGCGAGATCTGCCAATCGCCACTGACTCGTTGAGCGGAAAGACCCCCATGATCTCGAACTGTCGCAGCACAGCCAGCCCATAGAATGTGACCGATGCTCCGATCCGGGGGATTACCGCGTCATAACGCCCAAGCTTCTTACCGTCATAGTAGACCTCGGGTCGGCGTGAAGCGATGTTCATGTAGCAGCGCAGCGTGTTCACGATATCAAGCTCGTGGCCGCGCTGCTCGGCGGCTTCTTTCAGACGACGATGGGAGTAAAGTTCTGGATTGCGGGCCAGCATGACAAATTTCATTGGCGTTGTCCTTCCGGGTCGTTGCGTGTGGCTTTTCTTTTGATCCCAGTTGGAGCTTTTCCGGAACCCAGCAGATAGGAGTGACCCGGATCGACAAGAATTCCCCGCCTGCGAATGGCGGTGCGGCCGAGGATCAGATCAAATTCCATCTTCGCACGGTTGGCCAGCGAAACGTCGATCTGCCAGCGATGCCGCCCAAGCAAAAGCTGCGTTCTCACGATCAGTCGACGTTCGGGGACACCACCTGTGTTCTTGATCTCGCGTTCGTCGACAACCCTGGTTCGAACCCGGTTTGGTGAACGGCGGTTTTGGACCGGTATCATGAACTCGACCCATCGCTCGCCGTCAATCTCAAATACGGTCTGGTCCACTGCATGGAGCGCAGCGGTTCTTGCGCCAGTGTCTATCTTGGCCGGGATATTCTCTATTCCGAAGTCGGGCAGGCTGATGCGTTCACGCCAACCTATGATTTCTGGGTATGAGACACGCTTCACCATAGCATCTACTCTATGCAGTCATCGTTGGCACGTCTGTAGTTCACAAACGAATTGGCGCCCATCACGACATAGAACGTATCCATGTCGATTAACACGTACCCAAGTTCAAAAAGTGCAACCGAAAGTGCACGAATGTCTGTTTCGTACAATCGCCTGCGCCCTGCAATCCGGCGCACGAGCTTGTCCGGTATTCGATAACGTCCATTCGGCTTGCCGCCAAAGTCCTGATCGTAAAGCTCGGCGAGGCGTACGGCGGTCATGGATATCCAGTCATTTTCAAGCATGACTTTTTCTATATTGGCAATTAATATTTGTCTATAGGTAAAAAAAATCTGCTAAAAGTCCTACATTCTCCAGAATTCACATCAAAGAATCGAATATGAGCGACACAGATACTATCCCAAGGGAACTGGAAACGCAGTTGCAACAAGCCCTGGCAGAGCGTGACGGCGCTGAACTCGCACGGCTGCTTGATCCGCTTCCGTTGAGCGATGCCCTGCGTGAACTGCTCAATCTGCCAGTAGAGCAGCGGAGTGCCGTGCTGTCTTTGCTGCCATCGGAACTGGCTGCCGAACTTGTCGAAGAGGCGCCGAACGCGATGGCGGTCGATCTTGTCGAGCGCATGGAGTCGGAGCAGGCCGCAGAAGTCATCGAAGAGCTGGATTCTGATGTTCAGGCCGATGTCATCGGAGAGCTTGAAGACGCAGATGCGGAAGCAATCCTTACCCGGATGGATCCTGAGGACGCCGCAGATGTTCGTCGGCTGGTGGAATACGAGGACGATGTCGCGGGCGGCCTCATGGTTGCCGAAGCCTTCACGTTCTCCGAAACCGATACAGTTGGGAAGGTTCTACGGCGGTTCGCCAACGAAGAATACGACCTTGAACGCTATCGGGGTCAGCATCCCTATGTGCTGGATTCGAATGGTGCCCCAATTGGCGTGGTCTCATTGCGCAGCCTCGTGTCCACACGCCGAAGCGCGCGTTTGACCGATATCATGGTGCCCCCAATTACCGTCCCAGCCAACATGCCGCTGGAGAAACTGGAAGACTTGTTCGATGAACACCCGTTTCTTGGATTACCGGTCGTGGAAGCAGACGGGCACCTGGTGGGCGTTGTCTCGCGGTCTGCCGTTGATGAAGCCCTTTTGGAACGTGCGGAATCGGCCAGCCTGAAACGCCAGGGTGTCTTCGGCGATGAGCTTCGGTCGATGCCACTGCCGCTTCGTGCGAGGCGACGGCTTCAATGGCTTTCGGCCAACATTGTTCTCAATGTGATCGCGGCCAGCGTAATCGCCGCGTATGAACAAACCCTTGCCGCGGTGATCGCGCTTGCAGTGTTCTTGCCGATGGTGTCCGACATGAGCGGCTGCTCGGGCAATCAGGCCGTCGCCGTCAGCATGCGCGAGTTGTCCCTCGGCCTTGTCCGGCCCATCGACGCCATGCGTGTCTGGTTCAAAGAAGTGTCGGTCGGGGTGATCAACGGGTTCGTTCTGGGGCTTCTGATCGGCCTCGTTGCCTGGGTGTGGAAAGGCAACCCGTTTTTGGGGCTGGTGATTGGTGGAGCGCTTGCGCTCAACACCGTCGTCGCCGTGTCCATTGGCGGTGTTCTGCCATTGCTGTTGAAGCGCATCGGTCAGGACCCTGCTGTCGCCAGCGGCCCTTTACTGACGACTATAACCGACATGGCGGGGTTCTTCCTCGTCCTGAGCCTTGCAACCGCAATGATGCCACTTCTGGTTTGACGCTTTCCCGCACCCGAACCATCAGTTCGGTCGGGTGACTGGTACGCGTACTATCCAACGCCGCGCACGCGATGGATCAACAACAAGGTGCAAACCAGAGCCGTCGCTATGCCGACCCGGACCCAGATTCTCTACCAGCTTCTTTGTCAGCTTTGCGCTTAGCGCAGACATTTAAATGCCACTTATTGAATAACACTAGGTGTAACCAGTAAAATTCACGATGATGCTGTGAGTCGGTAAACGCCTATTAATAAAAAGTAAATGGAACGTTATACGCACCGCGTCAATTGTCTAAAATAGGTTGATGGCGGAGACGAAGGGATTCGAACCCTCGAGACGGTTTCCCGCCTACTCCCTTAGCAGGGGAGCGCCTTCGACCACTCGGCCACGTCTCCGCCGACGGGTATATCCTTGCAAGCGACGGGAATACAAGGCGAAAAATATGATTTGTGCCTCTCTCTGACAAAATTGCTGAACCCGTTGAAATCACGGTAAAAGGCGCCAACTTAAATGAATCATCGGCCAGAATTGGAGAATTTTTCCGGGGCGTTCTCCAACGTGAAACCACCGAACCGCCTGGTTCGAAACGACAGGGCACATCGAATCCCCATTCTGCATTGCTGCGTCGATTGAGAGATCGCATTCTGAAAGCGAAGAAGCTCTCTTGTTTCGATTAGATTACATTTCCTCCGGGCAGCGGCGGCAGCGCAGGGCAATGCAAACGAATAATGGCTCACTTTACGACCACCCTCGCCTTTATTAAGAGCGGTGTGGGTAATAAATCCAAGAAGGGCACAGAATGAAGAAATTTCTCGCATCCGCTGGAGCGATGGCATTGGTCATGTCGAATGCGATGGCAATGGATGCTGACAGAGAGGCTATTATTAACGAGAAAGTAGGTAGTTTTGTTGACGCTGTAGGCTGCGCGGATCCAGAAGCCGCACAATCTTTGCTTGCGGAACTTGGCACTGACGATTTTGACGTCACTACATATATTGCGTTTCCGGTTGTAGATGTCGGATGCGCAGGTGGGGCTGGAACAAGCGCAGTCACGCCGGTCGTAGTACGTGTTCCGGAATACCGGCCTTCGGCGGCCCATGTCGACATGTGGGCAACGGCGGAAATTGAATTTGTAGGTATACCTGCGCGCGGATTGATATCAATAGAAGCGCTCGCGTCTAACCGAATGCATATCGTCGGAAAAGACTTCGCTGACGGTGATCCAAATTGTTGCCCGTCGAAATTGGTTGACCGCGTCTACCGTTGGGAACGTGGTGGGTTCTGGCTGCCGGAAGTTGATTGATTTGTTCTCAAAGTCAGCTGGCATACTAGACCGGCTGACCTGACCTCTTCCGCCTCTGCTATGAACTGCTTTTTGATCTCAAAACCGGTCGGAGCGGGCTCCTCAGAACGCCTCGTTATGTGATCGAGGTCTCGATTATGTTTGGCGCAATCCATCAATAAGAACGTGACCGTCCGGTGAAGGAGCTCTGGCACAGCTCCGATGGTCCCTATGACGCGACGGTTACAGCGTACCCCGAAAGCACAACCTTAATTACGCCCGCTTGCTTCCACAGTGCTTCCAGCGGGGTTGGCACAAATTGCAACACCGCCTTGAGGCGGTGCGTAACATACTGTTTTATGTAGGTAATATTGGTTGCGGGAGCGGGATTTGGCCTTCATCGAACAACCGTGCTTCGAAGAAAAGCCAAGTAGACTACATCTAAGAGCACAATCTGAGGCTCCGAGGCAACCCAAGTGTCGAAAGTCTCCCAGCGACCAACCAGAAACTGTTCTTCGCAATAAAGTAATCCAGCGTTCTAATAAATTCGAAACCGCAGGTAAGCTGCAAAAATTGCAAAAAGTATAGCTACAGTCCAAGGGTTCTTTGGCTCAGCTGTCAATTCTCTCGATCTGATTTGGCTCACTAAGTATAGGGCCACTCGAAAAGGAAGTCACACCGCTAACTTTGGATCAACGAATTACATGAACCGAGCACCTGGCGTGGTGCACGACTCTGTTCGCAGTGGAACCTAAAAATATGTCCTCAAAACCAGGCTTGTGCGAAGCCAAGACGATGCAATCCGCGTCGCTCTCATTTGCGAAGTCGACAATAGCCCTACCCGCGTGCCCAGAGATGAGCCGAGCCTTCGCGCCTGGAATTTCAGAAGCAGTCTGATGCAGGTTTTCTAGGATTTCATGCCGCGTATTGGCAAGTACTTCGCTGGGAATCTGAGACCCCACGTAAGCCGGAATTGGCTCTTGGACGTGTATCACGGTAAATACAGCGTCCGCATCAGCCAATTGGCGCGCGGCCTCAAACGACGCTTGTGTGTCGTATTCTTGGTCCAGAGCAACCGGGATCAGGATATTCTTGTACATTTGACCTCCTATCTACTGCACCGATGACTTCAATTTGGTTCCTCGGCAGCAGGAAACCTACACAGGCTCAGACTTTGAAGATTTCCCCGCGCTCTTTGTAGCGGCTACAACATCATCAACTGTTTTCTCAACAGCTTCAGCTTCGGTTTCAGCGACATAAGATGCACAACGGGACACGGTTTCGAACCATTCCTGCGCGTCAGCAACCAACCGCTCAGCCGAATGGCGCTGCCATTCCGCCATGCTCTGAAGAGCTTTCGATGGATCGGACGGGTTCGCGGAAGACACATTGCGTGCAGCTTGTAGAGCCGTCCGGACCGCCTCATGACGCCGTTCGAACCAATGCTGCGCAAAGGCCTCTGTTTCTTCGAGCAATTTTTCTTGCGCGTCCCAAAATTGTTCGATCTGGGCACCGAAGGCCGGATTGCCAGACATGGGCGGCTGCATTTGCTTGAAAACATCCAAAAGTGAGGTCGGGTTATTTGTGTTGGGTTTCTTTGTCGACATCGAAAACTCCTCCTCATCTACCGAATGAGTTATTGTGCCACCTACGGCGCGCTTTCGCCTTAATACAGATCAATATCCCTTATTTTTAGTACCCTCGGCATAGGCTACAACGGGACACTCGCATTCTCTCCGACATCGGTTCCTAGAGGGCAGTGTTGGAGTTAGAGTAGTCTAGACAAGAACTTAACGCTTGGTTTTCTATGCACATTGCCGGCTTTCTGATTACCCTTGGTGTCCTCTTCCTTGCCGGATTGGCGGCCGACCAACTTGGCCGGGCCACGCATCTTCCTCGTGTTACAACCTTACTTTTCCTCGGTCTGATCGCCGGGAACGCCGGAATGGGGTTGATCCCACTCGACATTGCAATGTGGTTCGACGAGATATCCATTGTAGCCTTGACGATGGTCGCGTTCCTTCTTGGAGGATCTTTGACATGCGAGAACCTGGTACGGCATGGCCGAGCCATTCTGACGATTTCGATTTCAATCGTGGTTGCAACCCTTGTTATTGTGTCTGCTGGATTGACCGCAATTGGCGTACCCTTCGGGTTGGCGTTGGTGCTGGCGGCAATTTCTACGGCTACTGCTCCGGCCGCCATGACAGACGTGATCAAACAATCTGGGGTGTCCAACAGCTTCACCGAGACATTAAAGGGCATAGTCGCAATTGATGACGCTTGGGGTCTGATCGTTTTCAGCGTCGCATTGGTTCTGGCCGGTCATTCGGACGGTTGGGCCACCATCACGACCACAGCGATGTGGGATTTCGGAGGGGCTATTTTGTTGGGTTCCGCGCTAGGCGTGCCATCCGCTTACCTCACCGGTCGCTTGAAGCCGGGAGAGCCAATGCAGGCAGAAGCAATGGGTATCGTCTTTCTTACAGCGGGCCTCGCGCTTTGGCTGGAGGTTTCATTCTTGGTAGCAGGCATGGTTGCGGGCGCAGTTATTGGGAATCTTGCCCGCCATCACGACCGAACTTTTCATGAGATCGAGCACATTCAGTGGCCGTTCATGATTTTGTTCTTCCTACTAGCTGGCGCCACGCTGGATATTGAAGCCTTCGGCTTGATGGGCTGGGCTGGTGCTCTTTTCCTATTCTTGCGCGCCGTCGCCCGCCTCGTCGGGGGTTATTGCGGAGCGAGACTTGGCGGCCTGCCTAGCCGTCAGACCCGCTGGTACGGCCCAGCTTTGTTACCACAGGCCGGTGTCGCGGTAGGAATGGCCCTCGTCGCCGGAGAGCAATTTCCACATTGGGCCTCGTCGATCATGGCCTTTACTCTAGCCAGTACTGTGGCCTTCGAGGTGTTGGGGCCGCCATTGACTCTCATGTCAATCAGACGAACGGCTGACACCGATGAGCAGATTGGTCAGTAACTATTCAGACTGGATCGATTCAAGAAAGGCGAGCAAATTCGCCAACGGCAGGCCTACCATCATAGGTTGCCCATTAGGCAGAGCCACCGCGATTTGTTGGTCTGTCTCAAACACCGTGCCAAAGATTGGCATTTCGCCCCCATGGGCGAGCAATTGTGAACGACCATCAATCTGTTCAGCTATGCGAACTATCGGAAACACACCGTCGTTTTCGCCCGCCAATTTGGTAAGGTCGGGTGTTCGAATAGCCAGCATTTCGGCCATTGGCCCGTCTCCGGTCGCTTCGAAGCCGTGACATTGCCAGCAATACGTCCGGTACAAATCACTTCCCTCACTGACGCTGACTTCCTGCGCTAGTGCAGGCCCCGTGACTAACAGTGCCAGTAAAATCCCTCGATAAACCTGCATATTCTCCTCCAAATCGCTGCCACAAATGAAGATCCCATTAAACAGTATAGCTAAGGAACGTCTTTGACCTTGCTCATGTTGTCCGCACCAGCGGGAACATTGGCGTTTCAGTCGAATAGCGATTGAGCACGCGCCTAATCTAATCCAGGCAGGCATCCAACTACGCCACTTCGTCATTGACCTCACCACCCTTGCGCTTAGACGGCACTCCTTCCAATGCGTTCAAATGCCAACGAATTCGCCAGAGGTGATAGGACACGCGATGTAACCATCTGAGGGCATCCAAGCGAGCCCAGACCACGTCGTCCGGCAGACTGTCAGTCGCAGCGTCGGAGATTAGCAAGTCTCTGCGAAGTTTCCTCTGTCGTCGCAGAAAACGGCGAACGCGATTCAGCGTGATTTCACACTGCGCTGGATTGTTGATTTCCAAATAGCCATCAGTCGCTGCAATCGCCACTGAAGCAAGCCGTTTCAAGCGCGGGTCTTTCGGCAACTCGCCTATCCGATCATCTTGGCTACACCGGTAAAGCAGCCGATCAAGATGATCGAGCACATGGTACATACCCTTGATGCTGGATATCTCTGCGTCGGACCTGCTGGGCAGTTCTATCTTGTCTAGGTACGAGCGCGCTTCAGATACAGCAGTCTCAATGCTGTCCCGTCCATAATCGGGTCCGCTTGGCTGAGATGCCCCGATACATGACCGAAGGTGCGCCACTTCGGCCCTTACAATGTGTTCGACTGCAACTTTTGCTGCGTCCACAGCTATTTCCGGCATCCCGAGGACGAGAGGATCCAAAGATCTCGTTAACTCAGCCCCTCTGTCGGGTACGAGCGCCTCGACAAATCTGGCGAAGGGTTTCGCGAACGGCAGGATCAGCGCCACGCCTATGGCGTTGAAGAAACTATGGAACGCGACAAGCGCAGTCAGAGAGTTTTCAGCCCCCGTCCCGCTTACAAAGACCGCAGTAAACGGCCCCAGCAGGAAAAATGCCATTGCCCCTGTCATCACGTTGTAGATTACATGAGCAAAACCGGTGCGGCGCGCCATCGTGCCCCCGCCAAAGGTGGCCAGAACAGCGGTGACGGTTGTCCCCACGTCCATTCCAATGACGAGAGCCGCCGCTTGAGGGAAGTTCACAGCACCGGCGCTTAACGCAGCCAACGCCGTTGCAACACCAGCACTCGAAGACTGCGTCACCATCGTGATAAGGACGCCGATCAATACAAGCTTCAGCCTGCCTAGCAATGTATCTGGCGGAAAATCGGCAGGAGTAACTACGCCGCGAAACGCGTCAAGCCCGGACTTGAGTTGCTCGATCCCAATGAAAATCAAACTGAACCCGGCCAACGCCAGCCCAAGGCCGGAAACCGCTTTTCTTCCCGAAAGCGCCAGCAAAGCCCCAATAAAAACAACTGGCAACATCACTTGCCCCAAGTCTAGCCTGAACCCCAAGAGCGCGACGAGCCAACCTGTCATGGTCGTTCCGATATTGGCCCCAAAGATGATCCCAAGCGCTTGGGGAAACGTGAGCAGACCAGACGCGACAAATCCGACGGCCGCAACGGTGGTCGCACTGGAAGACTGGATTGCAGCTGTCGTGACCGCGCCTGTTACGGCCCCGGTAAACGGTGTCGACGTGAACCGGCCCAAAATATCTCGCAGTCGCGCCCCTGCCAAAGCCTTCAATCCGTCCGTCATCAACAGCATTCCGACAAGGAACAGGCCGATGCCGCCCAAGGCTGGTAACAGGTTCCAGAACATCACGAATTGCTTTCCACCCTAAATCTCACACCGCCTAACATGTTTGCTTTGCATTTAAGTCCGACGACAAACGACAGTTGGTTTGCATTCAGACTCGCAGACCCGACGCCGCGAGTTGATTGACATAGATCAAAGCACCAACATGAATTACATAGTGAAATTCGAATGTTTCAACATATTCTACGTTCACCGTCCTGTCCCCAAGTAAACACAAAGGTGAATGGAATTTTGAAGGAGTGGAAGTTCCACCCACGGGGGCTCGGCAGGAGTGATGGCGAGCCCCCAGTTAGTTGATTGGCGCCCAATGCGCCCAGACGTTGAGACACAAGGCATTCGGTGCGGCTTTGACCATAGGATTAAGCCGCTGCGCCAATCGAGACAAAAAGAGAAGGACGCCACTGACGACGTTCGGAATGGGCAGTTGGCGGAAATCACTTATGAACTCTGTTGATCCAAACGAACAGAAACTCAGACGGGCCCTTACTACCCCGTTGCTCACGCTTTATGGCCTTGGGGTAACGGTCGGAGCGGGCATTTACGTTTTAGTCGGTGCAACAGCAGACATTGCCGGACCGTTTGCGGCGCTGTCGTTCGTTGTAGCTGCGCTCGTCGTATCACTCACCGCGCTTTCGTATGCGGAACTCGCAACTCGATTTCCTGTCAGCGCAGGTGAAGCAGCCTACGTTGAGGCGGGATTTCGGAAAAACTGGGTGGCGGTTTTCGTTGGTCTTGCGGTGGCAGCCTCGGGCGTTATCTCCGCTTCTGCCGTTGCAATTGGCGCAGCATCATACCTTCACGCTTTGACCGGTTTTGCGATCCCTATTTTGACTATCAGTGTTGTTTTGATCATGGGTCTAATCGCGCTTTGGGGGATCACTGAATCGGTCTTTGTTGCGGCTGTCATCACGATCATCGAGATCGCAGGTCTTCTTTTTGTGATTGGCTGGGGCATGTCGATCCAAGATCCGCAGGGATACGGGATCAGTTCGATGCTTCCCCCGCTTGAACTCGACGCGTGGAAAGGCATTTTCGCTGCATCACTTCTTGCCTTCTTTGCATTTGTTGGCTTCGAGGACATGGCCAATGTCGCGGAAGAGGTTAAAGACCCTGTGCGCACCATCCCAAAAGCGATTTTGCTAACGCTCATTCTAGCGACCGTGTTGTATCTAGGAACCTCAATGACGGTTCTACTTGTTGTTCCGATCGATGTCCTTTCGACGTCCGCAGCACCCCTCGCGCTTGTGTTTTCAAACGCCCCTGAGGTGATTAAACAGGGCTTTTCCGCGGTCGCCATTGTGGCGACAGTCAATGGAGTACTGATCCAGATGATTATGGCCTCGCGGGTGATCTACGGACTAGCTGACCGTGACCATTTGCCGAAGGTTCTGGCGATAGTCCCTAAAGCAACGCAGACACCATTAGTTGCTACTTTGCTGGTCGTGGCGATCATCGTACTGCTTACTCAAACTATACCGATTGGTACTCTGGCAGAGCGCACATCCCAGATCGTTTTGGGCGTCTTTGTGCTTGTCAACATTTCGCTGATCCTGCTGAAGATGCAGCCGGACGAGGCCGCCAAGCACTTCCGCGTTCCTCTTGTGGTACCGATCCTTGGCGTGATCACCAGTGCATTGCTTTTCGGATCTGGATTTCTCTAACTAGACAAAACGACCCAAAAGCCTCAACGAGCTGCCATGGCATATGACGACTGACCAAACTTCCATAGGATCAAAACTTTCGGCCTGGTGGCATAGAACGTTTGTGGATCTGGTTCAGCAGCTGCAATGGTCCTATCTGCCGCCATTGATGGTCTATTTTGCGGCCGGCGTGTCCGGCCTGACCTCGGTCGTTGGTGCTTTTTTCCTAAAAGACTACCTCGATTTATCCGCCTCTTTCGTTGCAGGGCTAGCATTTTGGGCTGGTATCCCGTGGATACTCAAAATGCCGCTTGGTCATGTCGTGGACCTGTTTTGGCGCTGGAAGTCCCTGCTGATCTTGTTCGGCGCGTCCTTGATCACGTTGTCTTTGCTCACCATGTACGGGCTCGTGACCGCACCTGCGCAGATGTCCAGTTTCATGCCGCTGGAAGACTGGTATGTTGTTGCCTTGCTCTTGGCGCCTTCGGGCTATGCAATTCAGGACGTCGTTGCCGACGCCATGACGGTTGAGGCGGTGCCAAAGGTTGACCAGAACGGCGCACCATTTTCGCCGGAAGAAACTCGTGCACAGCACACAACGATGCAGACCTTGGGCAGAGTTTCGATCATTTCCGGGTTTGCGGCGGTTGCGGCTGTAAACATCTGGATTTTCTCTGGAACCGAAGAACTGCAAGAATCCGAACGCCTTGCGCTTTATGGCCAAGTATATCTGATAGCTCTGACCATCCCGGTGTTGTCCGTTAGTGGAGTCGTTCTTCACAGCTTTATCCAGCGTCAGCTTATTAAGCGCGGCCACCCGCCACATACGCCGGATGAAGCCACCGAAGTCAAATGGTCCATATTGCTCGGCGGCCTTGCATTCGTTGTGCTCAGCATCGTGCTGGGAACCGCAGATTTCGCATTCGCACAAGAGACCGTTTTTGCGGTTTCCCTGACGGTGATCCTTTACCTCATGTCGCGTCTGCTGAAGGAGTTGGAACCAGCCCAAGCCAAAGCCTTAATTGGGACAGCGACAATCATTTTTGTTTTCCGTGCCGTTCCTCTGCCGGGAGCAGGCCTGACCTGGTTTGAAATCGATGAACTAGAGTTCGATGAGCAATTCTTAGCAATCTTGGCTTTGTTGACTTCGCTGCTGGCGCTGCTGGGGTTAATTGTTCTCCGACCGTTTATGGCCAATCGCTCGATTGCGCATGTGGTCGTATTGCTGACAATCGCTGCGGGCGTTCTAGCCCCGCCCAACCTTGCCCTCTATTACGGCGTGCATGAATGGACAGCCGCGCGTACCGGCGGAGTTGTCGACGCAAGGTTCATTGCCATTCTTGATACAGCCGTTGAATCGCCGCTTGGACAGATCGCTATGGTCCCGATGTTGGCTTGGATCGCCCGCAATGCACCCGTTCAGTTGAAAGCGACTTTTTTGCGGTGATGGCATCATTCACAAACATGGCATTGTCGGCCAGCAGCCTTAGCACCAAGTACCTCAACCAGACATACGTCGTCACACGCGCTATCACCAACCCTGAGACCAGTGAGGTCACTTCAACCGCGGACTACAGTCAACTTGGGTACTTGCTGATCTCCGCGGCCCTGATCTCAGTGATCGTTCCACTGGCCACTGTGTTCTTTGTTCAAAAATCGCGCTTCCGAACGAGCGAATGATCACAGGTTTTCGAGCTCTGCCAGCAGTGCTCTGAGATGTGAAACCGGGACGCCGATGTTTGAGCCACCAAACTCGGGCAGGATCGCAGCATTGATGGCAACGACCTCACCCCGCCGGTTCAATGCTGGCCCCCCGCTTCCACCGGTCGTGGTCTCAGCGTCATAGACGATGGCGTTCCCACTTGTCCTCGCAATTATCCCCCGGCTTGCCAACGGGTGAATCTTGCTTTGAGTAGAAAGCCGGGACGCAATAGACCAAAAGTTCAACGTTCCTTCTGCCTCCAGTTCCTCTAGAAAGCCCGGCCCAGCCTGCGCGATCAAAGCTTTCAAACCCGTTGGATATCCCAACAGATAAAGCTCTTCACCGACGCGCGACGTGGCATCCGCCAACGGAATTCCGAGGTCCTGAACGCGGCTTGGCTCAACTGCCAAAATCGCCAAGTCTGCGGCTTCACTAAACCGGACCAAACGCGCCTCTATTGGTTCCGTCTGATCAGGCAAATAGGCCAGCAGCCTCAACATCTCTGGCTCAAGACCAGCGTCGCTCAGCGCTTTCTCTCGGTTCACCGAGGTCCAGGGCAAAGCGACATGGCGGTTGGTGGCCATCAATGGCACCCCAGCAATCAAAAACCCTGTTCCGGTGAACTGAAATTCTGCAGGTTCGCCGGTCCCGTCCGGTTCGATCCAAGGCTGGCCAAACGGGGTCTTCAGGTTTTCTCCGTTAGGTCCCAAAACGTGCCGTAATATCTTCCCGCTTTCCACGTGGCGCAATCCATAAGCTCCCTGAAGGAAAGCTACAGATCGAGTGGAGGCAGCTATCACCCGCGTGGGTGCCCCCGCCCGTTGCTCCAAGGTTCCAAGACGCTGCTCAGTCGACAAAACCTGGTTCTCAAAAGCGTCACGCAACGAAGCCAAGTCATCAGGCGTAAGTGCATCTTTTCGCGTCTGAGCGAGCATAACCGCGACCGCTTCGATCTTGCGGGACTCCTGTTCGATACTATCCGCCAAGCGCCGGTCGTTTTGGTAAAGCAGGTACCCAAACCCCGCGATCACAAAAAGCGTCGCAAGAACTGTGATCCTGAACAATATCGTGGTCTGAGACGCAAGCCGCCGCCCACTATCACGCAGGGCACCAGACATCTTTTTAGCGAAAGGTCGGCGGCTCGCTCGGGCGTAGGCATATGCGTCACTAAAGATATCTTCGACCGTATGGTGCGCGGGAAATGAGTGATCGCACAACCTGTATCGAGACATAGGGCCCTTTTCGCCGAACTCGATCATGTCGCCGTGCCTAAGAGACACCGATGAAGCATTTTGCCCGTTTACCCACACATTGCGCCCTGCTGACGCGGTTACCGTGTAACCTTCGTCAGCCCATTGTAGGGTGGCAACATCGTTATTATGGGGAGGCAGGTCATCCCTAGGACGAAGGCTTAGCACCCTTTCATCGTCAACTGAAACAGTTAGGGTTTTATCGACAAGCCAGTTCACGTTTCCGCGCGATGGACCTGTCAGGCTCTCCAGAAATGCCCGCACCTCACCTTCACCACCAGTCCCGGAGGATGTAATGCTACTCGCTTCTGGATTTCGCATTGTGACCCCCTATCCATACGCGTGAGGGCATTCTACCACGCTGCAACAACAAACCCATGGCTTGGTGCGAATGTACATAAAACGCATTTATACAAACACTTGCGATGTCCGCCCGGATTCAACCAAAAAACATCTATCAGGCCGCAGCTCAAAGAAGGCCGATCCATGATCGGCCCTCTGCTTTGGCATTTTCAAGCCCCGTATCGAGCCAACAGACCGTCTATTTCGACGATACCTTGATCTTACGGCTGGGATCCTGAGGCTCAGTCTTCGGCATTTCGATATGCAGAACGCCTTTGTCGAATGTTGCGGAAATCTTGTCGATTTCAACAGTGTCTGGCAGCGACATGGCTCTGGAAAAACTGCCATAGCTTCTTTCGCTGACACGTAGATCGCCCGTTTCATCATGCGCAATCTTCTTCTGACCGCGCAGGATTAGCCTGCGATCCTTGATTTCAATTTCCACATCATCCTCTTCGAGCCCTGGCAATTCAGCCGTCAGGACAATCGCAGAATCCGTTTCTTGGACATCGATTGCCGGTGAAATCGCACCTGTCATGTCAAGAGACGGAAAACCCGTGCGTTGCGCAGCCGTTTCCATTGGTAGGAAAGGTGATCCTCCCCCGAAAAAACGCGACATCAGGGTTTCCATTTCACGCCGAAAGTTGTCGGAGAGGGGATGCGTTCCAGTGAAAAGTTGCGGGGATTTTTTGTCTTCTAGCATTTTTTGAGCCTCCTCCTTTGGTCTGATTTCACGCGCGCAACATTGTGACAGAAAAGGCGGTCAAGGACCTTGATCTTGCGCAAGCATACAACCTCATCCATCGCCAGATCGCTCGCACCGGTTGAACGAACAGAAACGGGAACCGTCGTCCAACAGACTTGCCAGATCGTGCTGGAGTTAACACCAATCTCAGTAGTCTTGATCGGAACCCTAGGTCAGCTTAGCGTTTATTCTAAATGAGCCCGAGTTGCCTACCTTTAGCACAGTGGAGCAAAACCGTATGAAATGGCCTTATCTGGCGCTGATTTACGTTTTGCTGATCTTGGCACCCTTGGGTTTTTCTTGGTCTCTGGGATGGCCACCGCGATCATTTCATCAAGAGCTCGCGTCCGGGCTTGGAATGCTTGCTTTTTCAATAATCTTAGTCGAGTTCCTGCTGTCTGGGCGGTTCAGGTTCATCTCTTCCGGTCTGGGTATGGATGTAACCATGCGGGTGCATCAGTTGATGGCGCGTACAGCACTCGGCTTTGCGCTGATACACCCGCTTCTGTATCAGGGTACGCCGTCTGGCGGACGCCGACCGTGGGATGAAACAAACCAACTTACGATTTCGACCGACTTTTCTACGCTGGTATCGGGCATCGGCGCATATTTTTTACTGTTCATTCTGGTCGCCTCGGCAATTGCGCGTAAATCCCTTGATTTCAAGTACGAGACATGGCGCCTCTTTCACGGGCTGGGAGCCTTGGTGATTGCCTTCCTGCTGTTGCATCACACGGTCTTTGCTGGGCGCTACGGTGGGCATCCACTTTTGACGTATATCTGGCTTGCCCTGACCAGTGTTGCAGTTGGAACTTTGCTGTATGTCTATCTCGTTCGCCCATTGCGTAAGAGGAAAAGGCCGTGGCGCGTCACGTCTGTGTCTAGACTAACACCGAGGCAATGGGAGTTGCGCATCAAGCCAGATGGTCATAGCGGACTAACCTTCGAAGCAGGGCAGTTTGCCTGGCTAAATGTCGGCCACAGTGCTTTTTCGCTGCAGGAGAACCCATTCTCGATTAGTTCGGCACCAGCCGAAGGCCCCGATGTTTCATTCGTGATAAAGGAGCTTGGGGATTTCACATGTGGTCTTGGACAGATCGCTCCGCAAACCACTGCCTATCTGGATGCCCCGCACGGGAATCTTTCGATCAGCCACCGCACTGAGAAAGGCATTGTTCTGATCGCAGGTGGTGTCGGGATCGCGCCCATGTTGAGCATTATGCGTCAAGTTCGACTGAGTGGAACACAGCACGATCTCAAGCTTGTCTATGGTAACCGGGTGGAGGAGCAGATTGCTTTTCGCCAGGAGTTATCCAAAGAAGACACAGTATTTGTTCTATCCGAACCGCCAAAGGATTGGTCCGGAGAGACAGGCTTAATCGACGGTCCTCTGTTGGACCGCAATTTGTCGTCTGAGCAATATGAAAGCTGGCTTTTCGTTCTTTGCGGCCCCCCTGCTATGATGGACACCGTCGAAGATCATCTGATTGAGCGGGGCACCGCGTCACACCGGATTTTGTCTGAAAGGTTTGACTATGATTAGACTGCTCAGAAACCTGCCCGCACGCCAACAAGTGAAGGTCACGGTGTGGTGCATCAGTTTAATAATCCTCGTCGCTGTCTTGGCCTTTTCTTTAAGGTAGCAACACAAGCCATTGAGCCAAGGCCAGTTTCAAAAATTGTCAGCCAAAAAGGTCGATTTGCTTCGAGGTGTAGGTCGTCACTAACTTCCTTAAATAATGCTGCGGGTGGACAGCAAAATCGTACCACAACTCTTCCGATACGCTCCCAATTAGCGCCTTTGATGGAGATCAAGGGCAACGCGCGCGACTTATTCATAATCAGCAATCTATTCAGACCGATTTATGGGAGGATCGGAATGACCGTACTCATCGTCTTTGCTACAATCGAAGGCCAGACAGAAAAGATTGCGCGCTTCATCAGCGGTGTCGCGAAGAATGCCGGTTTCAACACAAAACTGATCAATACCGATGAAATGCCCGGCCATGTATCGATTGACGATGTGGTCAAGGTTGTTCTTCTGGCCCCTGTCCACGAGCGTAGGCACCCCGAGTCATTCGAGGCTTTTGTCGTCTCAAATAGAGATACCCTAAGGAAACGAAAGTCTCTCGTGCTTTCCATCGGTCTAAAAGCTGCTTTCGCGTCAGGTCGAGAAGAAGCGCGCGACTATCTCAACGAAATGCTTATGCGAACAGGTTTTGAACCAAGTGCGACGGCGTTGGTCGCAGGCGCCGTGAAGCCGGAAAACTACGGGTATTTTGAGAGGGAGATCCTTAAGCACGTTGTCTTGCTTGGTCGAAAAATCGATCCACAAGATGGGGTACGGGAGTTTACTGACTGGGATGAACTGACGTCAATTGCGATAGATTTTCTTGGCGGAACCGGTCGGGCAAATCGACTTTAACCTCAAGCGAGTACCCAATAACAACTGGCTGTTCCCGCATTACCCGATGAACGCATAGAGCCACCTATCCCAGCAAGCCACAATCGCCAGTTTTCTTCATCAGTGTCCGAATAGCACTGGTAAACTTGTCTGCTCCAACATTGCTTGCGTCGTTCCCCCAAATACCGACTGACGCAAATGGGAATGCCCGTAAGCGCCCATAACAACGAGGTCGGCCCCCAGTTCTCGTGCGCGTTCCTGAATGCAGTGTTCAATTGAATTCCCGCCGCACGGGAACTGCGACACGGTCACGGTGCAACCGTGATGGCTAAGCCATCCAGCTAGATCAGTTCCGGGCACTTGACCTTCTACGTCATCAGGCGACGGCAAATCAAAACACCCAATCACAACTTCGTTGGCCGCCAGAAGAATGGGTAAAGCTAAATGCGCAACCCTAGACGCAGGCAGGCTATCATTCCATGCCAAAAAAATGCAGTCGCGTTGGGCAAACGGATCTCCGTTTATCATCAGGGCTACCGGCGAATGGAACAATACTCCGTAGGCGATCTTATGAAACAAATCGGGATCTTTTCGCAACTCAGCGTCTAGAAAGGCGATATCAGAGCGATTGGCTTGGCCAGCCACAAGATGCTTCAACTCTGCTCCAGATCCCATAAAGGCAATTACATTTGCAGATACGCCCTGCCCGACCAGGAGCGCTTCAACTTCTGTGGCGCGGGACTTCAAGGCGGCATTTTTTCTGTTAAGAACATCCAACCAGTTTGAAGGAAGACCCGCCTCAACGAACCTGTTTGATCCATACTTTAGGTAAGGCAGGTTGGGTAAGTCCGCGATCAACACGCAATTCAAGTGACTGTTCTGGTTACGGGAAGTTTCAGCGCATTCCAAAATCGACGCGTCGTCAGTATCAATTCCTACGTAATATGCCACTGTTCTGTGTTGCATTCCCGACCTCCGTCCGGAATTTCAATTTGCCCGAGAGCCGTGCGCACGGATTAAACCAACGAAGAGACAATGTTGTTGATCGCTCTTCTTACTTCGGCAGCATGAAGAACTCTTCCAGCACAATCTTGCCGTCCGCCACCGAATACACTGCGATCTCGCGCAGGGTCATACGCTCACCCGTAGCCTTCTGAAGCACTTCAGCTCTGAAGCGTACTCCAAAGCGGTTGGGTGGGTGGACGTAGGACCCATCCGCTTCTAGTTCTTGGATTTCATGCGACGCCAACCAATCCTCTCTTTTTCCCTTGATGGCTTCTCGACCCTTTGTAACGCGGAATTGTCGAACCGGAGGCACAACCGCCTCTATCGACTGCGCGTTTTCGGCATAGATCTCATCAACACTTCCAAGGCCCCTGCGCTCACGCATGGCCTGGACGAATGATCTTCCGATTTCAATCAACTCTTCCATGAGCCCCCCCCTGAATTACCGTTGACTGTACCACTTCTTGCCCGCTCAAATCTTGACAAGGATCAATGAGCACAAGGGGAAATGCAATGAGGCCGATTCGTACTCAACTCTGCTCAGCCAGAAGTAACACACTTAATACAGCGCCACATTCGCATCAATCTGCAGGAAAGGCGGACAGCGTCAGCACGCTAGTGTCGCAGTTGCTATTTGGTTTTTAGTCAGCGCGACCGTGCATTGGCGGCTGGTTGCAACCTAAAGCTGCCATGGAGATGTAATGGTATACAAGAGGAAGTGCTGAGGCGATTGCCACGGCCGTTTTTACCAAAAACACATCTTCGCCCTTGCTTGCCAGACAATATCCGGCCCCCGCTCCTTCCCCCCGGTCTTGCGGGAGAAGGCCCTTCGCTTTCAGGTTCGTATCCGCGCGATGCCTTTTGTCGGAGGCCAGCCGCTTCCCCGCAGGCTTCTCACCTGCCCCGCTTTGACCGCGTACGGTCTCGGCGGTCCCCGGTTCGACGAGTGTCTGAAGACGTCCGTCGACCGGTGGGTTCCGTAGTCGCGTTTCTGCACCGGGCCAGAAGGAGCCGCGTCGGTGCGGGATGGGGTAGTCCCCGAACCATAGTTCACAATTGGAGGCCGGTCGTGAACGTACCGTGGTCACCGCTTTTCTTGATCGTTTGCCAGGGAAAGCAGCAAGTATAAACCGGGCGCAACGGAGACGGGGAGACCCATCCCGGCCCGGAACGTCCGATTTTGCGCTCTTGCTGACTAAGTGTATTGATCTGCTTTTTTTTGGGGATCTTTGTGTTTCGCGCGGCCGCAAGTTGTACAAACTTTAGCTGACCCGAAACGCCGCAGCCCACCAATAGCGCAGGCGGTTCGGGTCAGCGGCTCGACACAGAACCTAACCAAATTGTTCTCTTCCTGTTCTTTTGTTTGTGTGCAACCTTTGAGGGGGTCGCCTCGTTTCAACCAGCGCTTTCTGAGCAAACGGTACTGCCTTGATGGATCACCGAAGGTACTGTCAAAGTGCACCGCCACAATGCGTATTCCAAGCTCGGCGTAAGTTCACAGGCCGAGTTGTTTTCCGCTGCCACGCGATACCTGGCATCAAAGCAAACTTAGTCGTGGGAAGTTGACAGGCTACAAAATTATTCCGATTGCCGGAATCTGTTGAATACGGCCCATTCCTGCCATTTGCCGACTGGTCGAGATGCTGCGGTCGCAGCCCGCATTCCGGACATTCGCTGCAAGCACGAACTCAGGGCTTCGTCGATCTCACACAATGCGGACCGAGACGCCATTTGGCCAAGAAGTTGAAGGTCAGATTTGTCCGGTAAGGTCGGCTTCTGCCAAGTTACCAAAAGTAAACTCGGCGCGGGTGAGAAAAGGCGCGTTTTCTGCAAGTTTTCTCAATTCTTCAAGTGATAAATACAACGGCGTTGACGGATCAAGTCTTGCTTGAGCACGGCTTCTGAAGAATTTCCCGTACTCTTCCACATAGACACGGTCCTTTGGCGGCATGTCAGCGAGATGGTTGGTCAGGAAGTTGTCGTAGTGGTGAACCGCTTCCGCAAACCTGTCCTGCCGATGCCGCGCCATTGCACGAAAAAGTTCCGCCTTGGCCAAGAAATATGGTTGCGCTTGGAACCCGTCCAGGCGGTCAAGAACGCCCTGATAGTCACCTGCTTGCATTGACTTCACTGCCTTATGAAAAATCCCAGCGGCCCTGATATCGCGGATGAGTTTCATAGGTCCGCCCCATCATCTGCGCCGCTGGCGTCTCCGAAAGGCATTATTGCCCAAGCTCCTTGATTTCCCGCTGAATCGACCATTCGATCGGCTCAGCCCAAAGCTTGTGCGCGAGGTCTGGGTCCAGCCCCTGTTCCGACGCGGTTGTGCTGACCTTGTCCAGCACCGCAGCAACCCGATCCGTTGTGCGTGCGGGCAATCCTTCAATCTTCTTCAGATCCACTGCCCGGTCGATATAGTGGCTCCGCTTGACCAGCAGGCCTATCAGGTCCGTATCGATCGCGTCGATTTGGACGCGGAGATCGGCCATGGTCTGGCAGGCATTGGGCGCGAGAAGGGTCGTCATGTTTTGATTTCCTTTGGTAGTTTTGGGTCTAGCCGAGAAGGTCGCGGAGGAGCTTTACAGCCCTCGCGGACCTCTCTTGGCAAAAGGTCTCCGATGGCTGAGGAAGGCGACCTATGACGCGCCTGATCTGCTGATCGCCAATCAACAGGTCGAGATAGAGCGCCACAGCCTCTCTGGTATTTTCGAAGTTGAGCACGCCCTCGTCCCGGGCACGCAGCAACACCCGTTCGAGCAGTGGAAACACTGCCTCCCGCCCCGCCTTTGAAAGCGTCGCGCCGAGTTCACCGCTACTATCGGCTGCTGCGGCTCGATTAAGGGCAACAGCGCGATCACCTGTTAGCAAATCCAAAAGCTTCGGACCCAACGTTCCCAGAATTGAAAGTGCGTCGTTGTCGGTTTGCAGTTCGGATTCCAGATGCGCTTTAACTTCTTCAGCGTTCTTTGTGACAAGTGCGCGGAACAACCCCTGTTTGTCCCCGTACCAGTTGTACAACGTCTCATTCGAGGCGCGCGCATGCTTGGCAATGCCCTGCATGGACGTTCCTCCGTACCCTTTGGCCTCCAACACTTCGTATGCAGCCGCCTCGATCTGTTGCTGACGCAGGGATCGCTTCTCTTCACGCAAAATTAGTCTCCAGCATGTTGACAGAAACCGTAACGATAATTACGGAAATATGCAACCGTAATCACCGTTACGCTTTGGAGAAGCAAATGGAACAACCTAATCGTCATGTCATCGCCGCGCTGGCGACACTCATCCTTCTGCAGGGAATCATGCTGTCCGCCTTATATGCCGGGATCAGGCCCCACCCGCCCATCGCCACGCCTTTGTTCGGCATTGCTCCGTTTCTTGGGGCCGCGATGTCTGTCGCTTTGGGGGCTATCATCGTGCAGCCGCTGGAAAGTCGGGCAGGACGCATCATGAGCGTTCTCGCAGCGCTCATGGCCCTGGTTTCCTTCGGGCCGCAGAAATACTTCGATGCTCAATTTGGCCTGATCTACCCGGCGGTACTGCTCGGTCAATTCGCTGCGCTGGTCATCTTTGCCTTGGTCGCGTCAGCGGCGCGCCAACACCGGGAACTCGGGGCGGAGCGGGTTTAATGGCTCGGTTGCTTTTGCCGATGTCGATGCTTTCACTCCTAAGCATCGGTGCCATCTTCGGGTTTTTCTACGCCTGGGTCTGTTCGACAGTGTGGGGCTTGGACGCGACAGACCCGCGAACAGCCATCGCCGCAATGCAGGCAATGAACGCCTCGGTCCGGAACGGAGTGTTCTTCCCGGCTTTCTTTTTGACCCCGATCATTCTGGGAGTAACGGCCTACATCGCCGCTTGGCAGCTCAGGAAGAGGTCAGCCATGTTATTTGGTCTGGCCGCCATTTTTTACATCGTCGGTGCCTTCCTCATCACAGCAGCGGTGAATGTCCCCATGAACGAAGCCCTGGCGGAGGTTGCCGTACCAATTGACATCGGATCAGCCCGTGAAATTTGGCTAGATTACTCAGCCTCCTGGCAGGTCTGGAACGTGCTTAGGACTATTGTGAGTGGGGTTTGCCTGATCCTGACCGGCCTTGCCATCTACTTTCTGAATTTGGAATCCGCATGATGGAAATTTCTCTTTTGACATTCGCCTTTCTGGCGCTGGTTGTTGTTTTGACGCCAGGACCAACCGTTCTCCTCGCCCTGTCCAATGGATCACGGTTCGGCATCGCTACCGCAGGGTACGGCATCGCAGGAGCCGCAATCTCTGATGCCGTTCTGATCACAGCTGCCGGTCTGGGGCTCGGTGCGCTTCTGGCCGCATCAGTTTTTTGGTTCAATGTCGTCAAATGGATCGGTGTCGGCTACCTCGTCTGGTTGGGCGTACAAATGATGCGATCTACCGGCCAGTTGGAACCGGTCGCGAACCCATCCGAAGACAACAGATCGGGAACGCTTCACAACAGAGTTGCAGTCTTTAGAAAGAGCTTTCTTGTCGCTGTCACAAATCCCAAAGGCTACCTGTTCTTCACAGCTTTCCTTCCGCAGTTCCTCACACCGAATGAGGCGATGTTTCAACAGTATGCAACACTGGCTGTTGTCTTTATCGCAGTCGATGTCGCGGTTATGGCCACCTATGCAGGGCTGGGCGCAAAGGCAATGCACCTTTTAAGTGACCGAGGAGCGCTCTGGATCGACAGGACCTGTGGCGGATTGCTCATCACCCTTGGCTGCGCCTTGGCATTTGTCCGACGCAGCGATGTGTAGTTCGCTTTTCGATCCACGCTTTGCTGACGTTCGGGCGATGTGAAGCACCCAGTTTCTTGAGGCTCGCTGCCGACCTGGGAGGCGGTGCAGCATTGACCTCAGTGGGGCACAACAGCCCGGCCACGGACGGCCCTTACCAGCCATTCGTCAGATCAGGCGACGCCGCAATGCAGCTTCTCCGAAGCGGTCATTGACCGATCTCGCAGCATTTTCGCGGGGCCGACGACTGCAAAGCGGACGAAGCCGCCGGATTAGATCGCATGCCAGGTTTTGCTTTCTCAGATTGGGAGGCCTGCTTTCAGCCATCCATCCCGCCACTGCCCCGAGCATGCGGGAACGCTGAATATGGGGAGTCTCGTTTGCTCCTTGATGTCGAGATCCGGACGAAGTTCCTTCAGTTCAGCTACCGCAGCCCTTGCTGACTCCAGGTCTCCGTTTTGAGCCAAGGATGCGATGAGCATGAGATGCGTAATCACGAATTTCGCCCTAATGGCCAAGGCGTTTCGGTTGGCTTGTACGGCTTCACCATAGCGGCCAAGTTGGAAAAATGAGGAGGCTTGCCCGACATATGCTGCGTGTCGTAATGGATCTTTCGGACTGAGATTGATCGAGTGTGTCGCGTGTTCCAGAGCTTCTTCGGGTCTGTCGAGAAAATTCAGATTGATGCCAGCAAGCATGTGAACGATCGCAGCGTTCGGATTTTCAGCTAGTGCTTGTTTGAAAACTGCGCGCGCGCGCGGCAGGTCTTGTGCAAGCATCGAGATCGAGTGTGCGGCGTAAGCCAACGCAATTCCATCCGCGCGATCACTTAACAATACACGTTCCGCTGCGGCGACGGCAGCCTTTGGCCCTTCGTCAATCGGTTTCAGCCCCTGCACCATCCTTTGGATATGCAACCACGCAAGCAATCCAGCTGCCGACGAATAATCAGGATCGCGCTCCAACGCCAAACGTGTAAGGCGAATGGCCTCACGGTTGTCTTCGTCCGTCAACAGGTGAAAATGTGACTGGGCCTGGAGATAAAGTTCATACGCATCGAGGTTTTCTGTCGGTTTTTCCCGAGCGCGGACCGTCTCGGCATGGCGAACGGACGGTTCGATCGCCGCGACAACTTCCTGTGTGACCTGATCTTGAAGGTCAAAAACATCGTCCAGCAACCCATCGAAACGATCGGCCCAAAGATGACTGCCATTCTCGGCATCAATTAACTGTCCTGTTATCCGAAGACGCTGGCCTGCGCGCCTCACCGACCCCTCCAGCACATATCTCACGCCGAGCGCCTGCCCGACTTCGCGAATGTCGGTGCTCTTACCTTTAAACGTAAAAGATGAGTTTCGCGCCACGACCATCAACCAACGAAACCGAGACAACTCTGTTATGATGTCCTCGGTTATTCCGTCAGCGAAAAACTCTTGCTCCGGGTCGCCCGACATATTGTCAAACGGCAGCACAGCAATACCGGGTTTCTCAGAATTGACAGTTGGACTTGTAACCGCCGAACCGATAGGCCAATGCCACACACCAACTGGGCGTGCAATGTTCTTCAACTCAGTCTGCTGGCCGCCAGAGAACGAGGCGGCGGCGTTCCTGTCCAGGCTGTTATGTGCTGTATCAGAAAGCAATATCTGCCCCGGTTCCGCTATTGCCTCGAGACGGGCTGCTATGTTGATACCGTCACCGAATATGTCATCACCTTCCGAAACGACTTCGCCGGTATGTATGCCGATGCGGATTTGGATTTCCTGTGGTCGGTCAGCGATCTGAACAGCAATCGCGCATTCTGTTGCGGCTGATGCAGAGCGAAACTCAACAATCCATCCGTCGCCCATGCTTTTGATCAGTCGCCCATCATGGGCTGCCAAAGCGGGTATTAGATGATCCTCTCGGAAAGCCTTGAGCGCTTTGAGTGTTCCGTCCCTATCCTGATCCATCAACGCCGAGTATCCGGCAACATCAGCCGCTAGCACCGCAGCAAGCCTCTTTTCCATAGTTCTCTCCCCGCTTGTTGGAAGCTAGCCTGCAAAGAGAGCACTGTCAGCCAGATAATCAGAGCAAGGAGGTCCTATCAGGAAAGCGCAACCGCTTTGGGCTCCTTGTCGCCATTTTATCGTTCGCAGCATGTTCGCCCGACAGGTCGCTCATCCCGACACGAATGGCCCTTAGCTGCTGTATTTGGGGCCGATTTTTCTACGACGCGACTTTCCGAAAGCGAACTTCTGAGAAGCGTTGCGGAAAATGTCGGTTAGGGCGACGCAACCGTCACGGAAATTACCAAGATTGGATAGGGACCTTTGAATATCCAGAAGACCAGATCTCCTAGCAAATCGGAGCATTAGCAGACCGATATGCCATATCTCAACACGACACCCGTACAAACTTCACTGGTGTGTCAAACCCAGACAAGCTTGCTTCGTCCCATATCAACTCGCGCTGCCGGACCGAATCCAGCAATTCTGTTTGTGCCAATTCCTGTGACAAAACTACCTCTCCACCTTCCGCTTTCGATTGAAGACGCGCGGCCAGATTTACTGTGCTTCCAAAGAAATCCAGTCCCTGGTCTGAGCGCATGGCGACACAAGTCCCCTCGTGGATGCCAATCTTGAGTTTCAGATCAGGGTGGTTATTCAGTGCATTGAACTCGGAGATCTCGCGCTGGACGTCAATTGCAGCCTGAAGCGCTGCTTCACCGTCAGAGAACGCGGCCATAACTGCATCACCGATAGTTTTCACCACGATGCCACCGTGTTTTCGCACGCACTTTTCCATGACCTCGAAATGCGAAACCACAAGCGCATATGCTGACGCATCGCCAATGGATTCATAAAGCGCAGTAGACTTCTCAAGATCAGAAAACAGGATAGCAACCTGACCAATCCCCGCCGTCTGTTTAGCCCCGAGTAATTGATCGGGACAGAAATCGCGGAAAGCTGGCAAAGTGGCAAGCCTGCCGATCGTCAGCCTGTTCTTGCTGAACTTGGCGTTTTCCACCACGATTGTCCGTAGCTCTGACCCATCATTGCGAACTGAAATTGTGCGACCAGACCGTGTCGGATCACTTTGAACAGTATCGCCCGTCAGCGTCACACCAACCCAGGACGTACCATCGTAATCCGCAACAATTTCACCACCTGCCTCAACCGTCCGAATGCGGTATTGCCCCGCTGGCACAGCCAGTTCTTTTTCAAGGGCCTGGTTCGACGCAACTGCTTCCTGCCACTTGATGTGTGGCACATTGGCAGGGGCCATCATGCAAAAGCTTCCGCGTGGCAATGTCCGGAGCCATGCAGACGGGCTAAACACCAATTCGACATTGTTCACGAAATCCCGGTCAAAATCGACATTGCACGACGAACAGTGCGCCGCGTCCGGAACATCGGCGAGGTTTTCTGCATCGGCTTTTCCATCGCGGCAACGCGGGCAAAGGATGACCCACCGCATGCTGAGGACGCCTGCCTTATGGGCAGCAATGCAAGTTTCGATCATTTGTTGTTCTGGCACGCCCCAGGCACTTGCCAGTTTCAATGGACGAATGCGGCGCAAAGAATGCGGATCAGCTTTCAACAGGAAGTTGCTTAGCGCACCGGTCAATCCGTGACCAAACGGGCCTTGGTCGATCTCCTCCATCGCCTCCGCCAAACGTTGCTTGGCCCGTCCGGATACTTTATGCAACTCGCCCCGCGGGACCGGCAGACGCAGGTTCTCGTACTCGGCCATGGTCTGGCGCATGGCTTTAACCGGCTGCTGCGTCATCCAGTGAAGGACACCGAGGCGAATAAGAGCGGTCCCGAGCAAACTACTCCATCGCGCAAGAAAAATACCTTTGACGGTGGTTTTCCCATCGTTTTCATCGAAATGGACATGGACCGTCAGCTCATTAAAGGGACCAGTTTCAAACAGGCGGGTTTGGCTGAAATACTTTTGGACAGCCCATTCCCCCATTCTCTCTCGCCATCTAAGCTTAATCAGACCAATTTTCTTGTACGCTGCGCGTTCGATTGATCCATCTGCCGTAACCACATCTTCAGCTTCATATGGAGAGAACCCGGCGCTGCTGATGGCGTGCATACGCTGTGAGTCGGACAACAAGGTCCAGACCTCATCAA
Organism: Ruegeria sp. HKCCE3926; assembly: GCF_017872515.1. Classification (NCBI taxonomy): domain Bacteria; kingdom Pseudomonadati; phylum Pseudomonadota; class Alphaproteobacteria; order Rhodobacterales; family Roseobacteraceae; genus Ruegeria; species Ruegeria sp. HKCCE3926. The sequence goes on from NZ_JAEDOU010000004.1 coordinate 332,877, forward strand.
CTGGTCTGTCGAATGTCAGTATGTGCTCGATCTCCAGTGTTTTTTCCATTCCCGCGCCTATGAGCGACATGCCAAAACATTTTGGTCAACGGATCCGCAGATACAAATGGCTTCCCCAGAGAAAGTGCCAACCATGGCGCTTTCAAGCAAGCATGAACTACGCGCCAGTTGAGTTTGCGTTCTAACCGGAGACTACGTTTATGAGGTTAATCGAGAGACGCATGAAGTGCTGAATCTGATCGGAGCAATTGCCGATATTCCGAATTGAGCGCTTTCGCTGCCCGCTAATCCAAAACTAGGTTTATGATCATTCGCGCATCTCGTGGAGTTGGAAGACGATCTTCGCATCCAGTTTAAAATGCTTGTGGCACAAACTCGGGCGAGCTTCTATTCGGGCAGCCCCAACGAGCGAAGCCCATCCAGGATAGCGTCCCAACGTGTTGGATCCTGAAAATGGAACCTGCGCACGCCGCTAACTCGGAAGTCCGGATTTGACGCAATTAGGGCATCCCGCGCCCTTTCTCCTTGATCAGGTAGACCAGCCTGACCAGCCGCGCTGGCAAGATACAATTGTGCGACCGGTAGTCCCGGCGAATTTTGCAGCGCTCGGTTGGCGTTGGCGATAGCTTTCTCGAAGTCGCCCATAACCAGATAAGTCTGGGCCAACGCTTGTGGGACGCGGTGATAAATCCGGTTCTTGGCCAGAGAAAACGAGCCCTTTTTGATGGACTTCAGCGCCAGCTCTGGTTGGCCCATCAAGTTCTGGATCCAGCCCAGTACCATATGCCCCTGGGCGAACTGCGGACTGATTTCGAACCCGCGTTCAACACACCGCACCGCCGCATCCAAATCGCCGGTGATACCGTAGTGAAAAATCCCCCGGATCAGGTGCACGTAGTCGCTTTGATCATTCAACGACACCGCCTTGCTCAGCCCGGCGTCAGCGGCTTCGATATCCTCCGGGCTTATCGGACGGTAGCCCCAAACCAATTCGCCAATCAACGTGTTCGCCTTCATCCCAACGGCCATGAAATTGCGTGGCTGGACCGTCAGGATCCTGTCCAACAGATGGCCGGCTGCCTCCCATTCTTCGGGCTGCGATCCCATCATGTAATGCCCCGCAAGGTTCAGCATTGCCTCGGGGTCGTTTGTCTCCGTTTCCGCTGCGCGCTCAGCAATTCGCTGCAGAATTCCGTATCGGATCGTTGTTGCGATTTCCCCAGACAACAGATCTTCTGCCGCGAAAGGGTCGGAAAGATCACCGTTCATCCGCTGGGTCAGGTAGGTTGCTGACGTGCTCGTCTCACGCAGCTTAAGTGTTGCGCGGACCTGGTTGCCGGAGGCCTGAAACACCGCCGTGGCGATATGATCCGGGTCCGCGTCGGGGGCGATCAGATCCAATCCCGTCAGATTGGCAAGCGCCGCCTCCACAGTATGATTGCAGGCTTCGGCCAGCATCTTTGCATCGTCATTGCTGCCGAGAGCTTCGAACGCAGCGAGGGCTATCGTTGGTTTTTTGGACGTAACCCCGATGGACGGTGTGGTGGCACTGTTCAGTGCACCACGTTGGTCGGGAGGCCAGACAAAGGCGCGGGTCGGGCGCGAGATGTTTTTCAGTGTCAACTCACCGACATCAGCGAACAGCTCGTCCATTACGCCAACAATCTGGTCACGGACAGCAGCAGAGATGCAGATCCCGCCCGTCGGGGCTGCGCCTTCTAACCGAGCCGCAAGATTCACACCATCGCCATAGATATCACCATCATCAACAACCACATCGCCCATGTGAAGGCCCATGCGGTAACTGATCTGCCGATCTTGAGGCACGGACTCTTCCTCTGCGCGAACGGCTTCTTGTGCAGATATCGCGAAGCGAACCGCTTCCACAACGCTTGAAAATTCGGCCAGAAATCCATCGCCTGTCGACTTGATGATCTTACCCCCAGCCTGCTCGATGCCGGGGTCGAACACGGACAGACGCAGTTGTTTCTGACGCGCCAGCGTGGCTTCCTCGGCGGCTTCCACAAGCCGCGAGAAGCCGACAATGTCAGCCGCCAGGATCGAGGTAAGTTTGCGCTTCACCCTTGGGCTCGCCTGTTCAAGGAAATCCAACCGGTTTTGTCCGGTTCGGGCATAGCGACACCATCCCCTCCGAACGATGTCGGAACCGTCTTCCACTTTGGCAGGCCATCGGCCATGTCGAAAACACGCTCGCCGTAGAAGATGTGAAAGGCCGGCTCGAAGCTCATCCCAGATTCATCCAGCGACATTGCGTAGACCGCGACGATGTCCTTTCCGGGTTTGATATTTACCAACGCCCCCCCGCATTTGCCGCAGGAAACACGATGGCTTTCATCATTCTTGTCCGATTGAACCGTCGGTCCTGACAATGAGACATTGTCTGCCGACCAGAGGCACCAAGCATTGACAGGCGCCGAATGCCATTTTCTGCAAGAGTGGCAATGACAATATGCCATGACCATCGGCTTACCGGCAGCAGAAACACTACATGCGCCACAATAGCAGATTCCTTGGTAGGTTTCAGAATCGCCACTCATCATCTTCTTCCCAAATCGGTCAAGGGCGCTCTTTGTAACACACTAGGGACACCCGGCTTCCTCAATACACTTCTACACATACATCCCAATTGTGCTGCCCCAAAGTAGCTTCTTCGTCTCCGCTGCTGAACTTCGAACAATGTCCTGAAAAAGCCTCTGTCCGGTGTCCATCGCAATCACTCGATTTCGGGGTTTCAGCCAGATTAATATGTCACCATGCCAAAGGTAACGACAACAACGGAAGCTCTTGCAACACAGATCATTGCTGCGTTTGATGGCCTTGAGCCACCTGCTGATGATGAACTTCTTCACCCCGAATGTTTGGATGACGTGGATATTCTTGCATTCTATGGCGGGGTCAAATGGCATGAGTTGACCGATCAAATGATCGTACACGGTTACGCTGCCCCCACGGCTTTCAGTACTACTTGCCCGCGTATCTGATTTGGAATCTACAAAACTCAGACAGCCCGGAATATGCCGGTGAAAGCATTCTGCTGGCACTCAACCTAGGCACATCGAATGAAATGCTGCACGAGTTCAGGAAGTCCAAGTTCAACCAGTTAACGCCTGCACAGAACGAGGCCGTGTTGAGGTTTCTGTATCATTTCAGCGACCATCCTGCTCTCGGTGAGCTTGCGGATGCAGCCTTGGTCAATTACTGGATTGACCAAGGCGTGCGGTCATCGGGTCGATGATTTTTATGTATTTGATGTGGCTCTTCGCAGCGCTATTTGTCCTAACCGGGTTACTGCTGTCAGTGGCTGAGAGTGAGTAATGGAAACGGCTATAGGGCGGGTCCAGTGCGCTGGCACTCGAATTTTTTGCAATATCGATGGCAGCAGTTGGTTTGCTTAGAGGCCAGATAAGAGTTCATTTTTTGATTATCCGCCGCTCCAGCCAGCCGCGTTTGTTCTTCAGCGCAATCGCATTGGTATTCGCCGCTGGCATCAGTGTCATCATTGCTGCTATCTGGGAAATTTTCTTTAAGTATTAGAAAGGTTTAACCGGCACGGTGTGCCTCAGAGCAACCGGACTAGTTTTAGCTAAGCTGACACGACCGCTGTGATTTCGTGGTTCGTCAGTTTTCCAAACCTTCGAACCAGTCGAGCGCCATCGTGCCCCAATCTTTTGGGTAGCCGTGTCCGCCGTCGTGCAAAAAGAGTTCAAGACTACCGTGTTCGCATTCCCACCGTTTGCGCCAGAGATTGGCTCTCACTTCGTTTTCCGCCGCGTTGTGTTGGCATTCGTTAGTTTGGCGCCACAACGCAAGACCTTCCCAGATATCGGCCTGGGTAATGGTGACATCGAATTCTTCATTGTGTATTGATCTGCCCTCAAGCGGCACAACTTTGTCAGTGAAACCGTGTGTGTGAAGCATGTGAACTGGCCCGAGGCACTCTTGCGTCATTGGGAGCCAGAAGCCACCGGAAGCAGGGGCATAGCCACGCGCCAGATCTGGTGCGAGGCACGCAACTTCCCACACCATGGAACCACCTCGTGAGAACCCTGTAAGCAACACCTGGTTCGGATTCACTTTTGCGCGGGTCGCGACATCCGCCAGCACGTCACGGAGAAACCTGACATCAGAGCGGGGATAGGTGATCCACCCATCCCGAACCGACCAGTCAGCGGGTTTGCTTTCCTGCCATGGCAGTGCGGTCGGCGCCACAAACGCATAGCCCCGCGCGGTGAATGCTTCGACGAACTGCTTGTTTTTGAGCACCTTTGCTCCGGACCCGCCATAGCCATGCAAATGTATCACGACTGGCCCGCCCCGCCATTCATCTGGAAGGGTGATATGGTACTCACCAGTGTCTATTCTGCAGGGTTTGGTTACTTCGCCGCAATCAAGCGCAATGGCCTGTCCCGAAATCAGAAACATGGACAATGCAGTTGTTACTTTTTCGAGCATATCTGGTCCTCACCTAATGTCTGACCGTACCATATTACAAAAAGGTTTCTTTCGAGACGGCGTTGGTGCAGAATTCAACTTTGCGGAGCAGCCTCACCTGACTGGTTCAAGTTGATTGTTAGTGCTTCAACGGCTTTTGATCCTTCAGGATGATGGTTTGAGTTGCCGGAGGGCGAAACACGAACTCACATTTCGCGGGGACCAAGCGGACGTACGCCGCAATAATGCAAGTGATCCCGAAAGGATTTAGACCAAGCCGCGATAGCCACTTAAGACCGACAAAGTTCGAGACCAATCGAAACTGTGCAGATACTGAAGCGCAGCCGTCTTAGTCAGGGATTTCCACTGTTCCGACAATGTGAGTTCGCCTCAGGGGCAGCGCTTGGTATGCTGAGGCGATGTCTGTTGTCGCGATACCGCTGCCAGTCATTCCTTCGTAGCGCCCTGTCCCGGAGACGATTTCCCAAGTGTTTGCCTCGCCTTTTTCCCCGGCCTTCCATCGCATGATAAAAGTATCATCACCTTCACCGAATACGCATATACCATTGATCGAGTTGGTGCCGTCTTCGAACCCAAATCCCGAACCCAAACATCTGGCGGGCCCGTCATCCATTGGACCTTCAATTACTTCGAAACCACCCGTGTTGTCCGTCAGGTGAAAAATGTGATCACCAAGATCAAAGTTCTCTTGGTTCAGAGGGTAGACATTGTTGATCTCGATACGTTGCTCGTCAGCACTGGCGGGAACACCGAGTATCGCCAAAAGCTGGATGATCCATAAGATTCTCATTTGGCTCTCTAAAAAATGTCACTCATCTTAAGGGCCTTCAAAGCATTTACAATCAGCAAAAATGCTGATGACCGTCCACTTATAGTGTGTGGGGAAAGCGCTAATACAATCTCGAGATTGGGCCTTCACGGTCGTTAGATCGGACACAGAAAGTTAAGCTGACGGGTAAATCTGCCCGACGAGGTGGCCCAAATCGGCCATTGGCAATGGCTTGATGTATCCGCGGTTCAGCCCGCCGAAGGGGGCGTTCGCTGCGGTTGCGAGTTGCCCGGGAAGATGAGGTCATTCTCACGGCAGACACCCTGTCGCCGCCCTAAGGTTCACAGGAGGCCCAAGACAATGTAGGTTTCTTGTGAAAGCATAACGGCAATAGGCGTAGATCAGAATGGCCCGACAGCTCTCACTCGAAGGTGATAAGACCTTTCTGGTTTACGCCGGCACTGGCACCGACCTGATATTCAATCATGGAGTTGAGTTACCCGGTTTCGCGTCGTTTCCATTGCTGGAAGAACCTAGCACTAGGGCAATACTGGCCGGTCAAATGCAGGCACTTGTCGATCTCGCCCGTGAAATGAATGTCGGATGCATCCTTGATGCGCCCACATGGATGGCGAACGCCGACCGGGCAGCGCCCTTGGGGTACGATGCAGAACGGCTCGCCGAAGTAAACAAAGATGCGGTCAGTCTAATGGAAGAACTGCGCCAAGCTTCCGCACGCAATGATGTACTGGTGTCGGCCTGCATCGGTCCACGTTATGATCCTTACGCCGACATCCCGCCGGTATCCGTCGAAGATGCACGTCAATACCACGCCGCTCAAATGCAAAGCCTGAAAGACACAAGCGTCGATCTGGTCACCGCTTATACATTCAACCGTCTCAGCGAGGCAGCGGGATGCATCCTCGCCGCCCGAGACGCTGATCTGCCAATCATAATGTCTCTGGTTGTTGAGACAGACGGGCGCCTGGCAGACGGAACCAAACTTGTGGACGTAATTGATCAGATCGACGGGGCAACCGACTCCGCGGCGCTGTTTTTCATGGTCAACTGCGCTCATCCGACCCATTTCGGCAGAGCGCTTGGCAACCACCCCCGACTTAGAGGCCTGGTGGCTAACGCTTCGAGTTGCTCGCATGCGGAACTTGACGAAGCGGATGAGCTGGACGAAGGCGATCCAATTGAACTTGGCAAACAGATTGCCTCGATTGCCCGGCAGAATCCGTCGATTCAAGTATTTGGAGGGTGCTGCGGTACGGACATGCGCCACCTGAAATCGATGGTCGGCGAATTGGCTTAGCCAACTTGGTTCAATCTACACGTCGACGTTGAAAGCTCTGGGGATACCGAGATTTCTTTCCGCAACTTGTTAGGAGCGGCCCAATACAGTCATTAATCTCGTTCAAATGCTCATCGGTATCTTCTCGTAAAGCGGACTTTCACGCATGTTGCAGCCCTTCGGGCTGTGTAGGGCAGATCCAGCCGTCGCGTAGAAAGCTCTGACCGGTCGATTTAAACGCCTTGGTTCACACTATCGCTTGTGTATCATGTCAGGAAACGGTGCCGCCTTACGGATATACACCTTCCTTGGCCGCACTTCTGCGGAGTGACGTTAATGCCCGCCATCGATGATCTCTCATGGCCTGAAGCATATATCGAGCTTCTGCCACTGATAACTGACAAGTGGTCAGTAGAGAATGAAGTTTACTTTCACCGTCAGCTAAGCGCCGGAAAGTCCGGTGCCCTTGTCTATATTGTCGACATTACATGCGATGGATTCAGTGGTCAGGCCATTCTCAAATTTGACGCCCTTCCCGATCCGGAATGGAAAGAAAAAGCCGAAAACCAAAGGCATCTGGAGGCGTTCGAGGCGGTTCCTGCGTTTGGATCAAAGCATCTGGCACGCATCGTCCATTCTTTGGAACACGACGGTAAGATCGCGATCCTTTCCACGGTCGTGGCGCAAGGACTTGAGTATTCGCTTCCCTGGAACGATTGTGGCTACGAGCTCGCCCTGAACGTTCTTCAGCGGCTGTCGAGAAGTCTCCTTGACGACTGGAACGTCGATTATGAAATGGCACCCGGATTGCACTCGCCCCGGGATCTTCTTTCCGGATGGCTCGGCTACAGACTGGATCCCGATCTAGGTCGTCTACACCAGTTCCTTTCGGATGTTTGCAGTCATGATCCGAACGAACGTTGCCTAATGTTTGAAGGGCATTGGTACCCGAATCCGTTGGCCTTTGCCTGCGACGAGAAACTGCCAGGCCGATTGAGCCTCAGAGCGGCGCAAGGTCGCGTGCATGGGGATCTCCATGGGTACAATGTACTGGTTCGAGCGCACCAAAGCCGCGATCCTGATTATTTTCTGATCGATTTGGCGCTATACGAAGACAACCAGTTTTTGTTTTACGATCATGCGTATTTTGAGTTGGCATACCTGCTGGCACGACGCGGAAACTGTAGTCCTGCTCAATGGGATGCCATCCTTGATGACCTTGGCCTCTTTCATTCAAAACACCACACATTGGGGCTTTGGCAAGATGACGTCGGCATCGTCGAGTTCGTCAGAACTCTCCGACGAGGGGCTATGAGTTGGGTTGAGCGCCACGAAAGCCATCGGCTCAGCTTTATGGAAAGCCAATACTTGCTGGCCCGTGTAGCAGTGGGCCTGAATTTCGCGCACAAGAACCTCAGCGTCGGTGCACGCAGCCACGCATTCTTGTACGCAGCTCACAATCTCAAAGACTACATGACACTCAACAATGTCGAATGGCCCAGGCACGGACCTGTGTTTCGATTTCCGACAACACTGGAACCTTTGTCAGGCTCTCAACCTGAGGCCGAAACCCTTGCACCAATGACCGAGCCTCCAGCCGAAAAAGACCGTCTGTTTGATCAGATGGTCACTCAGCTTCCAACGCCGCAAAAGCCGGTAATCGCAGTGTTGCCATTCGACTGTATCAGTGGGCAAAGTGACGACAATGGATTTGTGGCGGGCATCAACCATGAACTTGTGACCGAACTTGCAAAGGTGGATTGGCTGTCGGTGGTCTCACCCACTTCCACCAAGCTCCTCAAGGATGCTTCACTAGCCGGCGAGGAAATCGCGCAACGTCTCGGGGCGCATTATTTGGTGGAAGGCAGCGTGCGCTATGACGATCAACGCGTTCGCGTAACGGCCCATCTGGTAGATACATCGAATGGGCATGATCTTTGGGCCGATCGCCTGGACCACAAAACGGATGATGTTTTTTCCCTGCAGGAGGAAATCGCTTCGGCCGTTGTTGGGCATATAGATTGGGAGTTGCGGTTCGACTTGCGTGAACAAGCCCGACTAAAACGTGGTGAGGTCAACGTTTGGGACAAAGTTCAAAAAGCACTGTGGCATCTATTCAAATTCACAGATGAAGATACTCAAAAGGCAAAGGATATATTAGCCAGAACCATCGACATGACGCCGGACTATGCGCTTGCGCATGCAGTGATGGCAAATGCCGAGCTTCGGAAACTGTTCTTTGACCAGGTCGATGATCGGGAAGGGGCGAAGGAACGTGCACTCTATCACGCAGAGCGCGCTGTGGCACTGGATGAACAAAGTAGTTTCGCGCATGCCAGCCTCGCCCGTGCATACACCCAGTTTGACAGACACGACACCGCGATAGCAGAGGCAGAACTCGCAGTCAGCCTCAACCCAAGCGCAGCAAACGCACATTTGGTCCTTGGATATGCGCATCTCGCAAATGGGCAGGCGACGCTTGCGTTACCGCATTTTGAGACCGCAACCCGATTTGGCCCATCCGGTCCATATTTCAAGATCAAGTTGTTGGCTAAAGCATTTTGTCTTTATTTTCTCGACAGATTTGACCAGGCCGAGGCTTGTGCGAGAACAGCATTAGAGGGGAAATCGGTTGATCCATTCGGCCGCTATGTGTTGGCGGCAATATTGATACGGGGAAAAGCCACAGACGAGGCGAGACGAATAATTCGCCAGAGCCAGGAAAAACGCCCCGACATGTCTTGTTCGCGCGTCCGTCTGGCGTTCGAAAACCTTCAACAACGCGATCTTGACAAATTTGTCGGTGACCTCATGAAAGCTGGTTTACCGGATTGAGCTTCGCGTCTTGTTGGCTGGGCAGTGCGGTAAAATATTCCATTCAAATCGCGGCACCCAAAAACGATGCCAGATACCGTTCCACTGGCAGCGCACCTATCAATGAGGCGGATGGTCCGTAGCAGCTGGTCGACTGTGCAATCGGGTTGCGATTAGAACACCACCGATAATCAGCACACCGCCGACGCCTTGATAAATCTGAAAGTCCATACCCTTTAGAGCAACGGCTTCGACCGCAACGAGTATCGGTACGAGATATGCAAATAGGGAAGCAGTTGATGCGCCAACTTCGTTTGTCCCGAAATTGAGCAAATGGAGATAGATAGCACCCATGCCAACTCCAATGAACAAGATCGAGCCCCAGACCTGCCAGGAATAGTCTAACGGTTGAACCGTGCCAGCTTCGTGAATCACGACAAACGGCAGCAGAACGACAATTCCAACAATGAAAATCACGAACAAGCCTTCGTCAGGCCTGGGGTGCATGTTCCATTTTTTGAGAAGAACCAAATATAGCCCGCGGCAAGCATTGGACGTTATCATCAACAGGAAGGCGAGATGCGGGTTGAAATTGAATAGGTTTTCTAGATCACCACGAAACGCAAAAACCAGCGCCCCAATGAGTGCAATTATTACGCCCAAATACTGGACAGAACGCAAGCGTTCGTTAAGCAGGAATGCAGAAAACAAGATCGTCAACAAAGGCACACTGGTGTACCCCGCGCCAAGATCTATTAGGTCATTGGATCGGAGCGCTGAATATACAAACCAAGGCGTCGCCACCACACCAATGCAAGCAAGGATTGTAAAGCGGAGCCAACTTCTTTTGAAGTGTTGGAGCGGTTTGCTCCGCCCTCTCATAACAAGAGGAAAAACAAACATTGCCGCAATCAAGCAGCGCCAAAATGTCAGTACAACCGGGTGCACTTCACTAACTGCCAGATTGCCGAACAAGAAGTTCCCAGCGCTGATCAGCATTGCGAGCAACAATGCCCCATAGGCTAGCGCGGTTCTATTCATTTTCATGATTACATCAGAGCATGACCAGCTTTTGAAACAAAGTATCAAACGATGCAGCGTTTGCGTGAATGTTGTATTAGAAAACTTGTACTGCTTCGACCTTGAAAATCGAAAACCGGCCCAAAGCCGTCGTTGGCACAACCCAATGACAATGTCGGCTTTTGCGTCGCTCGCGGGAAGGAGATTGGAAAGCCACTGAAACGTGGCTTCCCAAATGGATAGAGAGGTTTTGGCTCCGTCACGACCCGTCGAAAATCAGGAACACGTAGGCCATAAAGGCGGCCAGATGCACGACGCCCTGAAGCGCATTTGTGCGGGTTCCTACGAAGGTCAGAATGCTGATCCCAAGGGTCAGAGCCAGTAGCACGATCTCAGCGCCTCCCAAGCCGAGCTCAATCGGAAGGCCGACAAAATGCGCAGCGATCAGAACTGCGGGCACTGTCAGGCCGATTGTGGCCAGTGCTGAGCCAAGGCAGATGTTGACGGCCCGTTGCAGCTTGTTGGCGCGCGCTGCGTCCAGAGCAGCCAGCGCTTCGGGGGTCAGGATCATAGCAGCCACGAGGAAACCGCCAAGCGCAACGGGCGCGCCAAATTCCAGAAGTTTGAAGTCGACAAACAGCGCGAGCTTTTTGGACATCAGAACCAGTGGCAGCATTGCCAGAACCAGCCAGACCACGTGAAAGCCAACACTTTTGGTTTCGAGATGGTGCGCGTCCGATCCTGCTGTGGTTGGCAGTTCATCTGCGGGCTGGCGGAAGATTTCTGGTTTGCCGGCGGTCTGATAGACGAGGAAAATGCCATAGAGCACAACCGACATCCCGATCATAAACACTGTTTGCAGGGCAGAGAGGCCACCGCCGGGTGCAGATGTGGTGAAGCTTGGCAGCACAAGGCTTACGATGGCGACGGGAAGCAGGACCACGAGATAGGCATTGGCTCCCGAGAGGTTGAACACTTGCAGCCCATGGCGCAGGCCGCCAATCAGGAGGCTCAATCCAACCAGCCCGTTCATCACGATCATCAGCACCGAGAACATAGTGTCCCGCGCCAGTGTCGGGTTGTTGTCCCCGGTCAACATAACCGCTGTGATAAGCGCCACCTCGATGCCGATCACCGAGAGCGTCAGGATCAGTGTGCCATAAGGCTCACCGAAGATGACGGCCAGACATTCCGCGTGATGCACCACACGAAACACCGCAGCCAACATCACGCCAAAGATACCGCCCAGCAGCAGCCAGGACATGCCAGAGCCCATGGCGGCGGGCTTGATCAGATCACCGGCGAAGGTCAATGCGACAAACACCAACCAGATCAGTACCGTCGCTTTCTCCGCGCGCAGGATGTTTGAAGTAGAAAAAGTCATTTTGGGTCTCCTGCCTTAGCGTTTCTGGGTTGGTGCAGATTTGAGACTGGTGGTCTCTGCCGCCTTAAAGTTGGTTTGTTCAGCTTTTGCTGCAGGTGCGACCGTTTTGATCCGCACAACAACCAAGGCTGTGAAAGCGGCCATCACGATGGCGAGCATCCAGTTCATGGCCAGGTCGCCAAACACAGCCGAGACAACGCTTGTCAGGAGTGGGCCGATAATGCCGCCAATGGTGAACACAAAAAGCATGGTTACAGCACTCGATGCTACATAAACGGGCACGGTCCGGTCCATCGCATGCGCCAGCAAAAGCGCATAAAGCGTGAGCATCGATCCACCGAGCAGAACCAGACCGACAAATAGGAGACGGTAGAGGGGTGTTCCCACCAAGCTCGCATGGCGAACACCATCCCCGGTGGAAAAGAATGCGAAGATCAAGAGCGCGAAAGTTGCCACTGCGGAGGCGACCAGAATGACCTTCCGGCGGTCCATCCGGTCAGAGGCAAGCCCCAGCGGGTAGAGAAACAGGATACGCCCGACGTAGACCGCGCCCATTGCGATCGCTACGTCCACGGCGTCGACGCCCATGGTCGCCGCCCGATATGGCACAACATTCATGAAAACCGTGGAGACTATGCCAACAGCGAGCGCGCCAAAGGCAGCTGTGGGGGCATCTATGAAAAGGGCTTTTACACGCACATTGGCCCGCTCTTTGCCTTCCGGTGGCGTGCTTGGCGCGGCTGCAATCACGACGATAGCGAGACAGTACAGCAAAGACACCAACACAAAAGACTGGTTCAAATCGTCTGGAGTCACGATCACGATAACCTGGCTCAACACCGACATCAGGCCCAGAATGATGGCAAACACCGCAAGCAGGCGCCCGCGCGACGTCCCATCCACAGTTTCGCTGATCCAAGCGTCGCCGATGGCAAACAGCCCGGCTGTGGCGATGCCTGTCATAAGCCGCACAAACAAAAGGGTGGGTTCGTGATCTGTGACCGAAAAGAGCAAAGCCGCAGCCGTACAAATAGCGGCGGCCGCCGAAAAGGCGCGGATGTGGCCAATACTGGTGATCCAACCAGCGATGTAAAAGCAGCCAATCAGGAACCCCAGCGAGTAGGCCGCCGGTGCAAGCGCGGCGATTTCCTGCGAAGCACCGGTTTCCGCGAAATACAGGGCGACAATTGTGCCGGACGCCGCGGTCACCAGTTGGATCGCGGCAACAGCAATGAAGAGATATTTGAGAGTGTGAATTTGAGCGCTGAAACTGGGCATATGCGCACCTTTGAGAAAAATTCGGGGTTGGACGCCCAAGGCAACTGTGTCGATTGCCTTGGGCCGTGGGCTTACTTCAGATGAAGGTCAAAGAAAGTGTTGAGTTCACGCAGCGCATCCTGCGTTTCCGGGGCATCGACCATGTAGCCTGCGATGTAGTCGCCGTGCGACTGGCCGTCGTAGACGTGCAGGTCGGCAATCACATCCGCATCCCGCATGGCGCGATGCATCCGCACTGTGTCACTGAGCAACAGATCCCGCGTGCCGGTCAGAAAGATTGCAGGCGGCATGCCTTCAAGGTCGCCATTGACCGGAGACAGGCGCGGATCCGCAAGATCGGTTTCACCTGCATAAAGCGCAAATGTGCCTGCAATCGCCCCGTCGTGACCGGCCAGCGGATCGAGACCTTTCAGCGTGATCCAGCTGTCGGACACATTGGCAAGATCGGTGGCGGGAGTGCCCGCCATGATCGCTCCAGGCATCGGCATACTGGCATCGCGCAGTTGCAGGGCCGTAGAGAGCGTCAGGTTCCCGCCTGCCGATGTGCCAAACATGGCGATCTTGGCCGGGTCAAAGTCCTGAATGATTTCAGTCCAGACCGCGATCACATCATCGGTTGCAGCCGGAAACGGATGCAGGGGTGGGCGGCTGTAATCAACGGAGATTACCTCAACACCCAGCCCGTGTGCCAGCCATGCAGCCTCGGTGATGGCCGCCTTGCCACCGTTAAAAACAAAAGCGCCGCCGTGGACATGCAAAAAAACCGTGTCGGCCCAACGCGCATCGATCTCCGCAGGAGTGACACGGTAGGTTGTGACGCCCGCCACATCTTCAACGACGTATGTCGCGCCGGTCTTGGCCAGCATCATCTCAGCTGATTGTGCATTGACCGCATCCAATTGTGCCTGCGCGGCCAACCACTCTTGCAAAGTGGCCGGTTCTGGAAGCGTGTCAGGCACGACGCGGGACCCGATCAGGTCCGCCAGCTGCGGAGAAACTCCAACCGGCACGGGGACCTCGCGGGCGGCCATTGGCAAAACATCGCCAGAGGCTACGGGCTTTGTTTCCACCGCAAAGGCGGGCACCGAAAGTGCTGCAACAAGAGCGGTGGTCAGGGCAATTTTCAGAACGGAACGACGTTTCATTTCAATCTCCTACGTTTGATATTTCCGTGATTGTCTTTGATGAACTTGAGGTAATTTCGCGCCTTGCACCTTGCGACCGCCGAAAGTGATCATTTGACGACAAAAGGGCGTCTGCTTGGGGCTTTTGTCTTGAAGCAGACCTGTGATGTGCAAACCAAGGGAGGCAGGTGGCAAAATAAAGCCCCGGTCGGACAACCGCCGACCGAGGCAATGACGCGAAGCGTTGATCAGGATGTCTGATCAATGGGCAGGGCAATCGGGAAGGCCCAGCCATCTTCAAGGATCTCTGGACCCGGCTGATACAGGCGCACGACGTAGTTCCACCCGTCCATGATCGGCAAACAGTTCACCCGACCATCCTCACAATCCCCGAAATGTATGGTCACGGTGCCGTCCTCGTTGGGAACGGAAGTCACGTTGTTGACCGAATAGGCCCCTGCGTCGTTGGGCACCATGTAACCGCTCGCATCATAGACTGTGACCGACCAGAAACCGTCTACAGGGACGTCGCCGACAGTCAGGATGTGGGGAATTGTGCCATCGCCCAACACCGGATATTGGCCGTCATAAACCGCCGCCGCAGGTGGGTTGCCGCCCCATCCGGCCGCCGCGCCGACCAAATGCGAGATTGGATTTACGGCGTCGGCCGTCCCAAACACCTCAAACGTGTTACCACTGAGCCCTTGCGCCAACGGAAGCAGCAGTTCGCGTGTCAAATCACGGGAGGCGGCGTCCCAGTTTGGTACCTCAAAGCTTCCGGCGTCAGACTGATGTACTTCAATGGCGTCCTGAAGCGTGTTGGCCAGGGCAATGTCTGATGGGTCATTCTCGTCTGCGAACGTCCTGAACAGGACCGACATATAACGCGTGCCGACCTCCTCTTCAGTGAAATGATAGGTGCCCGCGTCATGTACAACGCCAACCACATAGTGATCCTGGTTGAGAATCAGCATGGACATAAAGCGCCCTTCGGAGTCTGGCAGCACAATCGAGGCGGGCTCGGTCAGATTGATCACGACGCCGGAATAAAGTGTATCACGGTTCATGCGGATCACATCCTGCGCATCCAGTGGTACCGGTTCGCGGATATGCATCAACCCACCAAAGCCACCCAGATCAACAATGCGCTGATGATACATGTCGGTCTCAGCTCGCACAAAATTGGTCACATTCACCGTCACCGGGGCCTCCGCAAAAGCAGGCACGGCAAGGCCTGCGGCGGCAACGATGGCAAGGAAAGAGGATACCGTTTTCATTTCAATCTCCTTTGGGGTCAGAGCGCTACCGTTCCAATTTCGGTCGCTTTGTTTGGCTCATTCCTCAGGTAGGCGGCCAAGAATGGCGTTGGGATGGGCCAAACACTTCTCAAAGTGATCAATCGACGACATAGTGAGCGCGTGCGCGACCCGATGCAGAACTCAAGGGGTTTACTCCCGACACTCGACGCCCTGGACCAGATGGCGTCCCCAAGGCTCGTTGAACGTGCGCTCAAAGATGTTGGGTTAACCCGCACGGTGCTTGAAGGCCCTCCGGTTCCGCTGCCGATACGGTATCATGCACAGCTTCTGGAAACGATTTCCGGCAAAATTGGAGAGCGCCATCTCGGGGCGATCATGGCGAAAGACTTTGCCTACTCTTCTCTCAACCGGCCTGATCCGTTTTCGAGCTATGCGCTTGGGGCTTCTCGGTTGGACATCGCCCTTCAACGTGCCGCCCGGGCGCTGCCCTTTCTCCAACGAGGGACCCAAATTCGCACACGAACCGACGGAAATTGTCTGGTATTCAGTTTCGGGGTGCAATTTGAAAAGAGCATCGGGGCTCAATTGCTTGAGCAGGAAATTCCTTCGATCCTAATCGCTCTTGTGCGTCCCTACCTTGGGACAAGCTGGGTGCCAGATTGGGTCGAACTTCCGGCTGAGCACAGGCTTCAGAAAGTTGCATTTGCACGATTGCTCGGCACAGAAGTCCGGGCCAATGCAGATTTTCCGGGGATCGCAATTCCGATGTCGCAACTTCAGACGCCGACCCGCCTTGACGAAGGCGGACGCGTGCAAATGACGGCTGCAGGCATAGAGAGGTTGCGGTTGAACCGCCCGCCCCGCACACATGCCGAAACGGTACGCCAAGCGCTTCGCATGCAACTCAACAACGGCAGCGCCGCGGTCGACGATGTCGCGGCGGCGCTTGGGGTCGGGGTTCGGACATTGCAGCGTCAGCTTCGGATCGAAGATGTGACGTTCAAGGAGATCGCGCTGTCCGAACAAGTTAGTCGGGCAAAGATGCTCTTGAGTGAAAACGACCTGAACCTGTCTCAAATCGCCTTTTATCTTGGTTTCTCCGAGGTCAACAGCTTCCGGCGCGCGTTCCGCACCTGGTTTGGACAATCGCCGACACAGTACCGTTCTCGCGCATTCAGCTAAGCTGCGGCATAGCGATTAATTCATCGAAGTCTGTGTCTGCAGTTGCTGCGGCTCCTCTTTGATCTTTGGAATGCGTGGTGAAAGCACACAGACCTGCAATTGCAGGTCACTTTAGGTAGCCGCAAGCGGACATTAGTCCATCCTGCAGCGAAGGTCCATTTTCCGCCCGTTCACGACGAATGCTGTGCTGGTCCCTAAGGTCTACTTAGGGCTCGGTGCGGTCATTCGGTGTATTGGGTTCAATGTCTGCTCTAGCGGCAAAGCGACCGGTCACTCGGCAGGCGCATGTATCCACTACAGTGCGGTGTGCAGTCTGCTACCGAAATAGCGTTAAAACCGCCTTGGACGATCAAGCATTAGCTGGAGCACAAGCTGTTCTCTTCCTGTTCTATTGTTTGTGTGCAACTTTTGGAGGGGTCGACTTGCTTCAACCGGCAAGCTTCCTCAGCAATCGGTACTGCCTTGATACACGTAAGCTTTTGGATGTGCGACCAGACCCTAGAATGTGCCAAACGGAGAACAACATGAGCGCTAACGCGGGCAGCGGTCTGAAGGGCAATCGAGACGTTACAGATACTGAAGGTGACTATTCCATCTATCCGCACATGGATGGGATCAAAAGCTCGATGTCGTGGAAGCTTGGCTGTTATGGAGAACGCGGCGCTCTTTCCAAGGACATGATCGGGAGCTTGGCTGAACAGTTTGACCTGCCGACTAAGCTCGTACGCGAACTCTCTGTGTTTCTTGGGAACTGCCTCAATAACGACGACGACATCGCAATCAATCTGACTGAGGTCTGACGCTCGCAAGCGATTGAACGAGGTCAAAAGCACCTCAAGCAACTTTTGCGGAAAGCAAAACAGAGTTCCATTGGTCCCCAAGAACTCCGGAACGCATTGGGCTCGCTTTCGACTTATTTCGCGGCGACGCCAGAAGATGGAGACCTTCTTGACCAAGTCCTCGACAAGCTTGAGACCGCAACGACACTTACTCAGGATGTCATAGATGACATTCGGCACATCCTTGTGACCCCCGGCGCAGTTGCAGAGATGTCGCCCCGAGACAAGCGGTTCTCGCGCGACAAACGCCGTCAGTACATCGTCGAGAGCTGCTGTTACATCTGGAAAGATGCCGGTCGCCCTCTGACCTATACAACATACTCAGACGGGCGCCCCGGAGGACAACGGCAAGGTCCGCTCGTCAACTTTATCCAGGCTGTCGTGAAGATGATCACCGAGCCGGGGCAAATCCTGAGCGGTGAGACGATCCGCGTGGATATAGACGATTTTCGCGGCAAGCTTGAGCGTGAAGAGAAAGAGCGTTGGGCGCCGCCGGAATTGGCCAATCAATACACTTAGAAGGAGCAAGCCCGCGTTGTCATGGTCACGGCATGACAAGCGTTCCTTCCCTATCCCCTTCTAACGACCACGCGCACCAGCAGGTTGAGACTGCGATTGACCAGTTAGTTCGACTGCTGGCTGCCCAGGCAGTACGGGAACTGGGCCGGAACGCCTCTGACCAAAAGGAGGCGCAACAGGATGTCACGGATCGATATGAAGAAGAGCCGAACCCGCCAGCTGCTGACGGTGAAGGACATCGCTGAGCTGGACAATTGCTCGGAGAAGACGGTGCGCCGTGCGATTGCGGCAGGCCTGCTTGAGGTTATTCGGGTGGGCCCCGGCGGACGCCTCATCCGCATTGATCCGGCAGCTCATGCCGCCTACCGGCAGACACATTGCTGGTAGGAACTCACGTCTATTAATGTCCATTTATGTCAATGCGTTATGTGCATTTCGGGAAGAGGGTGTAGCCGAAAGTTTCTGACTTTCTGTGCTACGCTTTTCCCGAATCGGACCTCCTGTCCACACCCGTCCACCCGAGACCTGACATGTCCAAAGGAACACAGACCCGATGACTAGCCAGAGCCCCGTTCCATTGACAATAGCCTTCGTCAAAGCCGACACACCGATGTTTGCCGAGCTTATCGAACAGCTGCGCTCCGATAGCTCTCTGACAGACGGACGCCGCCGCGATATGATCTCCGGCCTGCGCCGTGCATCCAAAGCCCTTGGATTGCCTCCTGAGGATGTGCCTTGCGATAGCCGCTGGTTGCAGCCCCGTCTTTCCAAAGTCACACCGGCTGCACTCGGTCTTTCACCAAAGAGCTGGCAAAACGCGGTCAGTGATGCACGGGCTGCGCTCGCGCATTTCGGGCTGGTGGAACGGCGCTTCAACCGGATCGATGATCTGTCTCCCGATTGGCAAGCGCTCTGGGCGAATGTACTGGCGTCCGGCGACAAGACATTGCAACCCGCGCTCTGCCGCTTCGTGCATTTTTTGAACCGGCAGGGTGTCAAACCTGCCACTGTCTGTGAGGAGCATGCTCAAGCCTATCGAGTAGCCCTTGAGCATAACGAGATCAGCAAATCTCCTGATGTTTCACATCGTGCCGCTGTCAACGGCTGGAACCTGGCGGCTCGACGTATTTCACAATGGCCCAACGTCACTCTGCCTCTGGAATCGCGCCAGAAGGTCATCACTTTTCCGGTGACCGCGTTTCCAGCGCCCTTCCAAACCGCTCTTGCAAAGCTGATACATCGTCTGTCCAATCCAGACCCCTTGGCAGATGACGGTCAAAACAGGGCACTCCGACCCCCGACCCTGTCCCAATACCAAAGACAGTTGGTTCGGTTTGCCTCCGAACTCGTTCACTCTGGTATCCCGATCGCGGAGATTGGCGGATTGGACATCCTGATCAATCCGATGATGGCTGAACGGGGTTTGCGCCAGATGTTATCGCGCACCAACAACCAGACCACAAAGATGATCAGCGAGATCGCCGCGCTGCTCCGCAACCTGGCCCGGATACTCAATGCATCCGATGACACCCGGGACGCGCTGTCGGGGCTTGCCGCGCGTCTTGCGGTAAAACCTCAGAATGGCATGACCCAAAAAAACCGAAGCCGGCTGCGGGTGTTGCAGGAGGACCGGCATCAGCAGCGCCTGCTGCTTCTGCCTGAACGGGTTTTCGCGCGACCACGCGGCACCTCCAAGCCGTATGGCTGGGCTCTGGCGCGCGAAGATGCGCTCGCCATCGCCATCCTTCTGGTCTGCCCGGTTCGCGTGAAGAACCTGGCTGACATCCACCTGGAACGCCACCTGCACCGTCCCGGCGATGGCCGAGCCTACCTGGTTCTGGAAGGCGGCGAGACCAAAAATGAGCGACCTGTCGAGTTCGAGATCCCACGGGATGTATTGCGCATGATCGACGCCCATCTCAAAACTCGCTGTCCGGAACTCTGCCCCGCGGGAACGCCTTGGCTGTTTCCGCGCCGAAAGAGATGCGATCCAATCGACCCGAACGCCCTTTCGGCACGCATCTCCAAACGGATCCGGAAGGAAACGGGGTTGGAGATGAATGCCCACCTGTTTCGGCATTTCGCGGTGATGAACTGGCTCGACGCCAATCCCGGCGGCTACGAGGTTGCGCGCCGTTTGCTCGGGCATTCGGAGGTCAACCACACCATCAACATGTATTCCGGTCTTGAGGCACGGTCGGCGACACGCGCCTTTGCTGACCTGGTCGATGCCAAAAAAGGACGTCGCTGATGAGCCTTATTCTGCCGCTCGACGAATGGCCCGCGCAAGACCAGGAGATGTGGCTCAACCTTCAGGCGGGAGGTGGACCGCTTGACGATTGCGGCGCGCTCTCACATCTACGCGCGACCTCGCTGAAGACTTTGGAGTTGCGCTATGCCCGATGGCTGCAATGGCTGACTACAAGTGATGCGAATGCGATCACACTGCCTCCGGCTCGACGCGCGACTCTGCCGCGCCTGTCCGCTTGGCTTCGGGACCTCTCACACACCCGGCCAATGACCCGGTTGATGTTCATTGACGGCGTTTTGCGTATCCTCTCCGCGGCTGACCCGACACAGGACTGGTCCGCTCAGCGGAGATTGAAAGCGGGATTGAAGCGCACCGCAGGACGGGGTGATCGGGATCGCAAACTTGGGCGTGTGTTGTCCAGCGAGGTTCTATTCCGTGCAGGGCTGATTCTGGCGACGGGTCATGCAGAAGCGGCGCCAACATCGCTGCGCCGTATGATGTGCCTGCGGGATGGCACCATGATTGCCATGCTGGCTTTGATGCCGATGCGGCGACGCGCCTTTGCCGGCCTTCGGATTGGCATATCCTTGCATGTCACAGCAGACACCTTGACCGTCGCGCTCCCCGGGGATCTGACCAAATCAGGGCAGCCATGGGAGGCTGTTGTTCCCCAGAGTGTTGAGCCTCTCTTGCGTCGTTATGTCAACGAAGTCCGCCCCTATTTTTTGGAGCGTGGCCAACAGCAGCACGATGTCCTATGGGTTGGCAAAACTGGCTTACCTTTCAAAGAAAACGCGCTAGGCCCCCGAATTGCTGATCAAACGCTTAAGCTGACGGGTCGCCGCATCCCACCGCATTTCTTCCGGGATGCCGCCGCAACGACATTGGCGCGCTCCTCTCCGGAACACGCAAAGCTGATCCGACCAATATTGGCTCATACGAGCTTCGGAACGGCAGAGCATCACTACATTCACGCCCAAACCATTGAAGCAGGCCGCGACTACGCGGATCTGATCAACCAGAAGAAAAAGGTCTGTCGATGACCCGAGTCGCAATCTATGCCCGTTTCTCCAGCCAGATGCAGCGAGACGCATCGATCGAAGACCAGATGCGACTGTGCCGGGAGCGGGCAGAACGCGAAGGCTGGACCATTGTTGAAGCCTATTCGGATCGGGCGGTCTCTGGCGCGTCCATGTTGCGTCCCGGGCTGCAAGCGCTCTTCAATGCAACCCAGGAAGGACGGGTTGATCTGATCTTGGCGGAGGCGCTGGATCGCTTGAGTCGAGACCAGGCAGACATCGCTGCGATTTTCAAACGCCTGAGCTTTGCAGGGGTCGGCATCATGACTCTGACCGAAGGCGAGATCAGTGAGTTGCATGTGGGTCTCAAGGGGACCATGAACCAACTGTTCCTCAAAGATCTGGCAGATAAAACTCGGCGCGGTCTTCGCGGGCGGGTGGAGCTTGGACGCTCCGGTGGCGGCAACAGCTATGGCTACGACGTCGTCCGGCGTCTCGGGCCCTACGGCCAACCTGTTACGGGGGAACGAGTGATCAACGCAGCGGAAGCTGAGATTGTCCGACGGGTGCTTCAAGAGTTCACCGAAGGGCACTCCCCAAAAGCCATTGCGCGCCGCCTCAACACCGAGGGTGTCCCAGGCCCCCGTGGTAAATTATGGCGTGACACGGCAATCCGGGGGCACCGCACTCGTGGAACCGGCCTTCTTAACAATGAGCTCTACATCGGCCGCCTGGTCTGGAACCGGCTGCGTTACATCAAGGACCCGGAGACCGGCAGACGTGTTTCCCGTCTCAACGATACCTCCGAATGGATCATCACGGAGGTCCCAGAGCTGCGCATCGTCGGGGATAAACTTTGGGAGGCGGTCAAACAGCGGCAGGGCGAGATCGAGGCTGATCCCCGCGTCAAAGCCATCAAGGAAACCAAGTTTTGGGAGAAGCGGCGCAAGAAGCACCTTCTGACAGGTCTTGCATTCTGCGGCACCTGCGGAGGGCCGCTCGCGACAGTCGGGCGCGACTACCTCGCCTGCTCTGCCGCCCGCAAACTCGGTACTTGTTCCCATAGGCACTCCATTCGCCGCAATGTCCTGGAAGACGCCGTTCTGGATTTGCTTCGTCAGCGTCTGATGCAGCCCGACGCAGTGGCCGCTTTTATCAAGTCCTTCAGCGAAGCCGCCAACGCAGAAGCAGGCACAGCGGAGGAAGTCCGGACCCGTCTGCAATCCGACCGGGACAAAGCCGTGCGCAAACTGAATGGGCTTTATGACGCAATCGCCGAGGGCATTCGCACCACCGGACTTCAAGCAAGACTCGAAGAGCTTGAAGCGCAGATCGCCGATCTTGAGGCGAAGCTCTCAGAACCTACGCCCTCACCGGTGCGACTGCACCCAAATCTGTCCGAACTCTATCGCTCCAAGGTCGCAGATCTGGCACAGGCGTTATCGGATCCGTCGATCCGTACAGGAGCCTTGGAGATTATCCGGGGCTTGATCGAACGTGTTACGATCCAACATGAACGGGATGGCGTGCAGATCGAACTGGAGGGTGCCCTGGCAGCAATGATTGGGCTGGCCCAGAATGAACAAAGCCGCCCTGAGGCGGCTTGTTCGAGGCTCTGTTCGACCAAGGTGGTTGCGGGAGTAGGATTTGAACCTACGACCTTCAGGTTATGAGCCTGACGAGC